>DASRGU010000016.1:0-709264 GCA_035650875.1 Vulcanimicrobiaceae bacterium | reverse complement strand
GCCTGCGCGTCCCATTCCGCGCGGCTGATGATCGCGCCCTCGGGTGTCACGGGCACGCCGGCCCAGGCGCCGATCGAGCGGCGGAAGCGGGTACTGGGCAATGTCAGCTCGCGCCCGATGCCGGCCTTCTGTATGAGCCGGTTCCAGCGTTTGACGCCGATCTCGCAGTCCCGGACATAGGCGCCGCGCACGGTCTCGTTGAGCGCGTTGCGGAGCGGCACGGAGTCTGTCGCAATCCCGCCGCGTCCATCGGGCACTTCGATCGCGGCGCTCGCGTCGCGCGCCATGTGATCCTCGTATTGCGCCTCGTCGGGCCGGCCCTTGAGGCCGCTGGCGAAATAACTCGCGGCGTTGGAGGAGGATTCCGAGCCGAAGAGGTCGAGCGAGGAGCTGAACCAGAAATTGAGATACCGCTGCAAGGTCGGCAGGTCGATGGCGCCGGCCTTGCGTACGGCCTCGGGATCGTCCGTGCCGAGCTCCTTCATCACCTCGAGCGTGCGCTTCACCACCCGCGCGATGCCGGTGTCGCCCACGAACATGTGGTGCGCTTCCTCGGTGAGCATGAAGTTGCAGGTGCGCGAGAGCGGATCGAAGCCGCTCTCGGCCAGCGACTTCAGCTGGAACTTGCCGTCGCGATCGGTGAAGTAGGTGAACATGAAGAAGCAGAGCCAGTCGGTGATCGGCTCGTTGAAGGTGCCGAGGATCCGCGGATTGTCCGCGTCGCCGGAGTGCCGCGCCAGCAGCTCTTCGGCTTCTTCGCGACCGTCGCGCCCGAAGTACGCGTGCAGCAGGTACACCATCGCCCACAGATGGCGGCCTTCCTCGACGTTCACTTGGAACAGGTTGCGCAGGTCGTAGAGCGACGGCGCGGTGTGACCGAGCAATCGCTGCTGTTCGACCGACGCCGGCTCGGTGTCGCCCTGCGTCACGATGAGCCGGCGCAGCGTGCTGCGGTACTCGCCCGGAACCTGCTGCCAGACCGGCTTTCCGAAGTCGTCTCCGAAGCCGATCGTGCGGCTCTCCTCCGGCTCCGCGAGGAAGATCCCCCAGCGATAGTCCGGCATCCGCACGTAGTCGTAGTGCGCCCAGCCTTTCGCGTCGACCGAGATCGCCGTGCGCAGGTAGACGTCCAGCGCGTTGAAGTCGCTCGGCCCGAGCTCCTTCCACCATGACAGGAACGCCGGCTGCCAGTGCTCGAGCGCGCGCTGCAGCGTGCGGTTCGACGAGAGCTCGACGTTGTTCGGGATGCGCTCGGTGTAGTCGATGGCCATGGCGTTCGTTACACTCGTTCCTGGTCGAACTGCGGCTTGGAGCCGCTGCCGAAGATCGTCAGCGCGCCGCGCGCGCCGGTCGCGTTGGGTCGGACGAACACCCAGTTCTGCCACGCCGAGAGACGGCCGAAGATCTTCGTCTCCATGGTCTCGGCGCCGGGGAAGCGCAGGTTCGCCTCCATCGCGGTGAGCGCGTCGGGCGAGAGCGACGCGCGCTCTTCGATGGCGAGGCGGACCTCGTCGTCCCAGTCGAGGTCGTCGGGAGCGACGGTGACGAGCCCCGCGTCGAGCGCCGCATCGGCGTCGTACACGCGTCCGAGCTCCGCCCGCACGCGGGCGAGCGCTTCGGGATCGCCGTCGAACCGCCTCGCCAGTCGCGAGCGTCCGTCGACCGCCGGATACAGACCGTCGTTCGCCTCGCCGATTGCGACGGACGGCGCGTCGTCTTCATCCGGAAGCGAAAGCATGTACGTGCGGTCGGCCGCGAGCGCGAGCTCGAAAAGCGTTCCGGCGAAGCACGATCCACGCTCGACGATCGCGTACATGCTTCGCGACGTGACGTCGAGGCGTGCGAGCGTGCGGCGCAGCATGCCGATCGTCTCGCGCACGAGCCAGTGCTCGCGCAGCCCGAGCAGCGTTGCATCGACCGCCTGCACCGCGGCGGCGTCGCCTTCGGTGCGCAGCAGCAGCAGGCCCAGCTCGCGCTCGTTCGTGCGCAGCATCAGCACCGCGTCGTCCAGCTCGCGCGCGAAGGCCAGCGGCCACCACGCGTCGCCGAGCGCGACGATTCCGTCGGCGCCTGCGGGCTGAGGGTCGCGCGGCGCGCGCACGAGGATCGTCGCCGTGCGCGCCGCGCGGTCGAACGTCACGTCGACGTGCTCGTAATGATAGCCGCGCTCGTCGATCGTGCGACGCAGGGGGCGAAGCGCGATGCCCCGCGCGTTCGCGTCGCGCGGTGACGCCGCGGCGAGCGCCTCGGCGCGCGCGCGGACCAGCGCGGGAAAGTCGGACGGCGGCGCGATGTGGTCGACCAGCTTCCACGCTTTCGCGCGCTCGGCACGAACGCCGTCGGCGTTCGTGCAGAAGAGATCGGCGACGTCGCGCCGCACCTTCCGCTTGTCGACCAGCCGCGTCAGCCCGCCGGTGCCCGGCAGCACGCCGAGGAGCGGCACCTCCGGCAAGCTCACCGCCGTCGAGCGGTCGTCCACCATGAGAATCTCGTCGCACGCCAGCGCGATCTCGTAGCCGCCGCCGGCGCACGCGCCGTTCACCGCCGCCACGAAGCGCAGGCCGTCGTGACGGCTGGAGTCCTCCATGCCGTCGCGCGTCTCGTTGGTGAACTTGCAGAAGTTCACTTTCCACGCGTGCGACGACGTGCCCAGCATGTAGATGTTCGCGCCGGCGCAGAACGAGCGCTCCTTCGCGCTGGTCACGACGACGCACGCGACCCGCGGGTGCTCGAAGCGGATGCGATCGAGCGCGTCGCGCAGCTCGATGTCCACGCCCAGGTCGTACGAATTCAGCTTGAGCTTGTAGCCCGGGCGGATCCCGGCGTCCTCATCGACGTCGAGCGCCAGCGTCGCGACACGTCCCTCCACCGCGAGCCGCCAATGCCGATAGCGCTCGGGCGAGGTGTCGAACGCGACGCGACCGGCGTCCGCCGGGGCGTCCGGAGCGATCATGGGATGCACTATACTGCAGCCAACCTCGAGAGCGCAAGCCGTATGGTGCAGCCGCCCGGGCGCTCAGAAAGGAATGCGGCCGGGCCTCGCCCTGCGAGGACCCGGCCGCATCGTACCGGGGCTGCCGCCGGTTAGCGCATCACCTGCGATGCTGGCGGCGAGCTTTCGCGGCGTTCGCTCCGCGAAGGATCGCCTGACGGTGCTCGGCGGCGAACCGCGCGCGCGTCGTGCCGGTGAAGGTCTGGCTTCCGGTGATCGTGATGGTGCCGGTCACGCTCTGCGCGCTGGTCGTGAACCCGAAGCTGCCGCTGCCGCTGGTGCGCGTCAGGTTGGTGATCGTGAGCGAGGTCAACGGGCCTTCGTCGAGGATCGACGCGGCCGGCGCCGGCGTCGGAAGGCGCGGGAAGCCGACGCCGGTCGCATTGTCCGAAGGAGCAGCAGGCGCCGGGCGCCGGGGCGTCGCGTAGTGACGCGCGGTCACACCCGCCGGCTGCTGGAGGAGGAGCACGAAGCATCCCGACCCGGCCTTGACGGAGTAGCTTCCGCCGCCGATGAGCGCCGTACCGCTGAACGGATTCCATGCATACGTTCCGTAGTAGAGCGTCGTCGTCGTCGGCGGTCCGGGAGTCGGGGTGACCGTCGGGACCGGCGTCGGCGTCGGGGTTCCGACCGGCGTCGCGGTCGGGGTCGGGCTCGGCGTCGCGGCAGAGTAGCCCTCGACGAGATAGATGTTGTCCGCCGAGGACGCGTCCATCGTGTACGTCGAGCCGCTCACCGTGCCGGTGGACGTGATCGAGAGCGCGTTCGACGGCAGCGCGACGATCGGCGTCGTGCAGCTCGTCGTACCGACGGGGCCGGTCGGCGTCGGCGACGGCGTCGGTGTGTGGCTCGGGGTCGGTGCCGGCGTCGGCGTATGCGTCGGGGTCGGTGCCGGCGTCGGCGTCGGCGTGTGAGTCGGCGTCGGCGACGGCGTCGGGGTATGGGTCGGCGTCGGCGACGCGGTAGGCGACGGCGTTGCGGTCGGCGCCGGGGTCGGGGTGTGCGTCGGCGTCGGCGTCGGTGTCGGCACGCCCGGGCTTCCCGTCGCCGTCGGAGTCGGCGTGAGCGTCGCCTTCGCGGTCGGCGTCGCCGTGGGCGTCGCGGTCGCCTTCGGTGTCGGCGACGGCGACTGGGTGGGGCCCGTTGTCGGCGTCGTCGTCGCGGCTGGTGAGGGGGTCGTCGTAGGCGCGGGGACCGTCCTCGCGGTCCCTCCGCTGCCGCTGCACGCGGCGGTCACGACGGCGATCGAAACGACCGCCCAAGCTGAAAGATTGCGAACGGAACGACGGTCGAACAGCATGGCGCCCTCGCCTCACAGAACGAAAAAAGACGTGGACGCTTTGTTCGCCGACTGTACCAGTCACCCTCTCGTCGGGGTCGTACGCCGAGGCTGCACTGTCAGGAAGCGGCCGATTCGACTGCAGCGTCGCTCGGCACGACGTCGATCAGCGCCTGAAGTGCGGACTCCACGTCGCGCCCGCTCGTGTCGGCCTGGGCGTCGGCACGCCGGTAGAGCGGCTCGCGCCCGGCCAGGATGCGCTGCAGGTCGGCCATCGACTCCGGGTTGCCGGCCATCGGCCGCATGTCGCCCTGGGCGACGACCCGCTGCATGTGCTCGGCGGGCGCGGCCCGCAGCCACACCGTCCAGCAGGCGGAGAGAAGCCGCTCGAACGTCGCGGGCTCCGACACGATGCTGCCGCCCGTCGAGAGCACGAATCGCGAGTGTTCGGCGATGACCCGGTCGAGACAGCGACGTTCCAAGCGCCGGAAACCCGCTTGGCCGTAGAGATCGAAGATCGTCGCGAGCGAGATGCCGCTCTCGCGCTCGATCTCGCGGTCGAGCTCGATGAACGGGACGCCGAGCCGCTCCGCCAATCGGGTTCCGAGCGTCGTCTTTCCCGCACCGCGCAGCCCGATGAGGGCGATGCGCCGGCGCCGCACCGCCTCGTCGACGTCGCCGTACCTGCGGCGAAGATTCGCCTGCGCTTCGGCGAGCTGCGCCGGAGTGAGCCGGCGCAGCAGCTCGACGGTCTCCGCCAGCTCGGCGGGGGCGTCGGGCGTCTCCGCGAGCAGCGCCTCGGCGGGCACGTCGAGCGCGCGGGCGATCTGCCGCAGCACCAGGAGCGAAGCGTTGGCGCGCCCGGCCTCCAGCTGCGCGAGATAGCGTTCGGACACGCCCGAGTCCTTGGCCAGGATCCGGCGCGTCATCCCGCGGCGCGCGCGAAGCTCGCGGACCCGCTCGGCCAGAGCGCTGAGGATCGCTGCGCCGTCCAGCGAATGCACGATCGCGCCTACGGAATCGCTCGCCTGCGACACTCGTGCAGTATAGCGCACTTCCGCGACGGGCGAGCCCCCGGCGTTCCGACGCGGTCGCCCCGGCGACCCCGGTCCCGTCGAAGATCGTCGTTCTCACCGGGCAAAGCGCCCGCGGGCGTCCAAGGTTCACGACCCCGGGAAGCAGCGTAAACGGTGGCCCCCCACCGAAGGAGCCGCGGTGGATCGCGTTTCCCCCCGGGCCGCCCAAGTCGGCGATGAGGAGCGTTCGCCGGCTCGCTCGAGCGAACGTGATGTCGACGGCCCAGCGCGCCGCCGCGACGTCGCCGTCGACGGCGTACGGCTGGAGACGGCGACGCTCGCCGGCGATCCTGCGCGGGCGGCGATCGTGCTGCTGCATGAAGGCTTGGGCTCGGTGTCGCTGTGGCGCGATGTTCCGCAGCGCTTGCGCGCGCGCACGGGCCGCACCGTCGTCGCGTACTCGCGCCGCGGCTACGGCGGCTCGGATCCGCTCGACGCGAAGCGCGAGCCGTCGTTCATGCACGTCGAAGCGACGCGCGTGCTTCCCGCGCTGCTGCGCGAGCTGCGACTCGAGCGCCCGATCGTGTTCGGGCACAGCGACGGCGCGTCGATCGCGCTGCTGTTCGCGGGCGCTTTTCCCGACGCGCTCTCGGGGCTGATCCTCGAAGCGCCGCACGTGTTCGTCGAAGACCTCTCCGTACGGAGCATCGAGACGGCGCGCCGCGCATACGAGACCACCGATCTGCGCGCGAAGCTGGCTCGCCACCACGCCGACGTCGACGGCGCCTTCTACGGCTGGAACGACGTGTGGCTCGATCCGCGCTTCCGCGACTGGAATATCGAGGACGCAGCGAGCGCCGTTCGCGTCCCGCTGCTGCTGATCCAGGGCGAGAACGACGAGTACGGCACCCTCGCGCAGATCGACGCGATCGCGGCACGCGCCCCCCAGGCCGACATCCTGGTGGTGTCGGGCGCGGGGCACAGCCCGCATCGCGACGACCCGGACCTCATCGTGGAGCGCGTCGGCGACTTCGTCGACCGCCTCGGCCCGTCGTCGGGAGGCGCCCGCGAAGCGGTGGTATGATCCAAGGGCCGTGAAAAACCCGTTCGATCCGCTCGGCGTCGGCGCGATGTCGCTCGAAGTCTGGCGGGCGATGATGTCCAGCCCCGGCGCGGTGCTCGAAGCGCAGCAGGAGCTGGCGAGCACGTTCGCCGAGGCGCTGACGCGCGATGCGACCGCGCTCGCCGCGGGCGAGGCGCCGTCCCGGCCGGTCATCGCGCCCGACGCGTCGGACAAGCGTTTCGCGAACCCGGTCTGGTCGACGAACCCGTACTTCGACGCGCTCAAGCAGGGCTATCTCCTCGCGACGAAGGCGGTGCTGCGATCGATCGACGAGGCCGAGGGGATCGACGAGGCGACTCGCCGGCGGGTGAAGTTCTTCGCGAAGCAGTTCTGCGATGCGATGAGCCCGACGAACGTGCCGTGGTTCAATCCCGACGTGCTCGAAGAGACGCTGCGCACTGGCGGCGCGAACTTCCGGCGCGGGCTCGAAAACCTGCACGAGGACGCACGGGAGAACGCCGGACGCCCGGCGCTCGTCGACCAGAGCGCGTTCGAGGTGGGGCGCAACGTCGCGACCACGCCGGGCAAGGTGGTGTATCGCAACGAGCTGATCGAGCTGATCCAGTACGCGCCGACGCAGCCGCAGGTCTACGCGCGCCCGCTGATCGTCGTCCCGCCGTGGATCAACAAGTTCTACATCTTGGACTTGCAGCCGGCGAACAGCTTCGTGAAGTACGCGACCGACGCCGGGCGCAACGTCTTCGTGGTCTCCTGGCGGAACCCGGATGCCTCGCTCGCCGAGCTGGGCTGGGCCGACTACTTGCGGCTCGGGCCGCTCACGGCCGCGCGCGTCGCGGCGAACATCACCGGGACCGAGGACGTCGACGCGATCGGCTACTGCATCGGCGGAACGCTGCTGGCGAGCGGCCTCGCGTACCTGGCGCGCATGGGCGCCTCGCTCATTCGGAGCGCGACGTTCTTCGCGGCGCTCGTCGACTTCGCCGATCCCGGCGAAGTGATGGCGTTCGTCTCGCACGAAGCGCTCGCGCACATCGACGAGCGCATGGAGCGCGAGGGAGTCCTCGGCGGGCGCGAGATGGCCGACACGTTCAGCATGCTGCGCGCGAACGATCTGATCTGGGGCGTCGCGGTGAACCGCTATCTGCTCGGCAAGGACGCGCCGGCATTCGATCTGCTGTTCTGGAACGACGACGCGACGCGCATCCCGCGCACGCTGCACTCCTACTATCTACGGCGAATGTACGTGCAGAACGACCTCGTCCGGCCGGACACGCTCGAGGTGGACGGCGTCCCGCTCGACCTGCGGCGCGTCACCGTTCCGATCTACTGTGTCGCGACGTCGGAAGATCACATCGCGCCGTGGCGCTCGGTGTACGCGATGGCGCGGCACGTCGGGGGCGAGACGACGTTCCGCCTCGGCGCGTCGGGCCACATCGCCGGCATCATCTCGCCGCCCGGCAAGAAGAAGGCGCAGTGGTGGGGACCGCCGCCCGGCACGCCCAACCCGCCGTCCGCCGACGCGTGGCTGGAGGCGGCGCCGAAGCACGACGGCTCGTGGTGGCCCGACTGGGCCGCATGGCTCGCGGAGCGCTCGCCGGACACGGTCCCCGCTCCGGAACGGCTCGGGAACGACGCGTACCCGCCGCTCGCCGATGCACCGGGCACGTACGTTCTCGAACGTGCCTGAACGCGTGCGGCGAGCGGACCGAACCGGCCCTTAGCGTTCCGGTGCGGGCGGGAGCGGCGCGCGCAGCGCGTTCCAGCGCTCCCACGCGTCGCCGCCGGCGGCGGTGCGCGCGACCGCCTCGCGGCGGGCGCCGCTGCGCAACGCGAGCCGCGCCTGCTCCGCCGACGCCGAGTCGGGATAGTCGCGGACGAGCCAGTCGGCCGTCTCGCGGGCGTGCGCGTCGCCTTCCGGGGTGCGCGCGCGCAGATAGACGACCTCGAGGCCGTACAGATCACGCGCGATCCACGGATCGTCGGGATACTGCCGCTGCCAGTCGTGGATCGCTTCCGGGATGAACGAGAGCGGACCGCTCGTCATCGAGGAGGGATCGGCGCCTTCGCGGATCCGCGCGCCGGCGTCGCGGATCGTGTTCGCGATGCCGAGCACGCTCAAGCGCGCGTGGCCGAAGTACTCGTCGGCCGGCGCCATCGCGCTGACCGGGACGTCTTGGGCGGCCGCGGCCAGAGGCAGCGCGGCACACCCGAGCGCCGTCAAGAGAACGGCGAAGCGAAGGGACACCATGGCGGGCTCCTTACGAGGGAGGTATCGGTTGACGCGGGGCGGTCTTTGCGGCCGCCCCGTTTCCCAAGCATCGGCCTCGCCTGGGCCACGCAACATCAGAGCCGGATTAAATGATGCTGAGGGCCGGTTAAAGCCCGCTCGACCGCGCGACGCCGGGGGGCTATGCTCGCGTTCGAAGGACACTTCATCCCCGAGGGCTCACCGTGCAATCATTCTCGTTGGGAAGGCGCCTGGCGGCGATCGCCGCTTTGACCGCCTTCTCGCTCCCCATGGTCCTTCCGCGCGTCGCGCTTGCCGACGATGCGGTCGACCCGAACGCGCCCGGCGTGGCGCGCATCAGCATCGCGCAAGGGTCGGTCGCCGTGCAGCGCGGCGACTCCGCGCAGCCCGTCGAAGCGGCCGTGAACGCGCCCGTTCTCGGCGCCGACTACATCACGACCGGCGACGGCTCGCGCGCCGAAGTGCAGTTCGACGAAGTCTCGAGCGTCCGGCTCGGTGACAACGTCCAGATGCGCTTCACGAAGATCGATCCGAACGACCGCGAGCTGCAGCTCGCCGAAGGCACGGTCGAAGCGCGGCTGCTGCGCGGCGACGACGGCAGCGTGACGGTCGACACGCCTTCGATCTCGATACGCGCGCAGGACGGCGGCGCGTATCGCGTGAGCGTCGATCCCGACGGCCGCACGAGCGTGACCGTCCGCGACGGCGTCGCGCAGATCCTCACGCCGCAGGGTCAGCAGACGCTGCAGCCCGGGACGACCCTCGTTGCGTCCGGCACCGCCTCCGATCCGCAGATCGACACCACGCAGGCGATCGCGATGGACGGATTCGACTCGTTCAACGAAGACTGCGACTCGCACGAGCAAGTGGCGCTGCAGGACACGCACGTCGCTCCGGACGTGCAGGGCGTCGCCGACCTCGACAACGACGGACGTTGGGTCGACGACAGCGCGTCGGGCTACGGCGACGCATGGGTCCCGAGCGACGTTCCGGCGGACTGGGCGCCGTATCGCGACGGCCGCTGGGTATGGGAAGACGCGTACGGCTGGACGTGGGTCGGTGCGGAGCCGTGGGGCTGGGCGCCGTATCACTACGGCCGCTGGTACCGCAGCGCCGCCTACGGCTGGTGCTGGTATCCGGGACCGCGCGCGTACACGCCGTGGGCGCCCGCGTACGTCGCGTTCTTCGGCTTCAACCTGGGCGGGGTCGGAATCGATCTCGGCTTCGGCGACGTCGGCTGGCTCCCGATCGGACCGCGCGAAGCGTTCCATCCGTGGTGGGGCGGCGGATACGCCTTCCGCGACGTCGCGGTCCTCGGCTTCGACGCGATCTCCGGCTACCGCAACTTCCGCTGGGGCGTCACGAGCGTGACGCGCGAGAACTTCCTCGCCGGACGGTTCGGCGCGCACGTCGCCGTGTCGCCCGAACGGCTGCGCGACGCACGCTTCACGAGCGGCCGGCTCGCGCTCGTCCCGACGACGGCGAACCTCCGCTACACCGACCGCAGCGCCTCGGTGCGCGTCTCCCCGCGCACGACGTTCGCGGAACGCAGCTTCGCCGGGCACGCGCAGCCCGTGGCACGCGTGCCGTTCTCCGAAGCCCGGACCGCCGTCGCGGCCGGACGCGCGATCGAGCGTCCAGCCCTGCCCGCAACGGCGGCTGCCGGATACGCCGGCCGCGCCGCGACCACGTCGCGCGAAGGCTATGCGAACGAGCAGCGCTCGGGCTACGCCAACGAGCAGCGCTCGGGCTACGCGGCGCAGCGCGAGGCGGGAAGCTCGGCGAGCGCGCGTGCGGACGTGACCGCGCGCGGGTCGAGCGACGTGTGGTCGCGGTTCAACGCGAGCCGCGGCACCGGAGCGGCCTACGGGCGCGGCACGACGTCCGACGGCGCGTACGAGCGCGGCACGACGTACGACCGCACCACGACGAACCGTGGCGTGGAGACCTATGACGGCAGCCGTCAGACCGGCGGAACGGCGTCCCGCGTGCCGGCCTACGACGGATCGCGCACGGGAACGCAGCAGCGTTCGTGGACGAGCTCGCCCTCGTACGGCACGCAGCGTTCGTCCGACGCGCAGCGTTCGTACAGTCAGCCGTCGTACAGCACGCAGCGTTCGTACAGCCAGCCGTCGTACGGCGCGCAGCGTTCGTACAGCCCGCCGTCGTACGGCACGGAGCGTTCGTACAGCCAGCCGTCGTACGGCACGCAACGTTCGTACAGCCAGCCGTCGTACGGCGCGCAGCGGTCGTACAGCCAGCCCTCGTACGGCACGCAACGTTCGTACAGCCAGCCGTCGTACGGCACGCAGCGTTCGTACAGCCAGCCGTCGTACGGCGCGCAGCGGTCGTACAGCCGGCCGTCGTACAACCGCTCGTACAGCGCGCCTTCACGTTCGTACAGCGCGCCGTCCCGGTCGTACAGCTCGCCTCAGCGCAGCGCTTCCGCGCAGTCGCGCGGGACGTCTCGCTCGTCCTCCTCGAGCGACACGCGCACGCACCACTGAACGGGTCCGCGCTGGGCGCGGCTTCGTCGACGCACGCTCGGCGCCGTCCCGCGGGACGGCGCCGTCGTCGTTTCCGGGCGGCACGTCGATGAAAGACGCGTGAAAATCGGGACGCGGTCGTGCGCTCGCCGGAGGAAACGGCGGCGCCGTGCGTTATGAGCGCACTGGCTCGGTTTTCTTTCGACTCGGAGGTCGTCTCATGAAACGCACCGCGATCGCGCTCACGGCTTGTGCGCTGCTCGTCGGCCCGGCCGCGGCATCGGCGCAAGCGTATCCCAGCTACGCCGCCGGCGGCTACGAGCAGCACCTCAGCGGCCGCGTCATCGAGTTCAAGCCCTGGAATTTGCAGCTCGACCGCGGACCGCACATCGTGCTGCATCCCGGGACGGTGATCAAGCCGACGGGTCTGAACCTGCAGAACGGGATGTACGTGCAGGTGTTCGGGCACATCGCGCGCGACGGCGCGTTCGCCGCCGACGAGATCGATCTGGTCACCCCGGGTCCGCCGCCCGCGTTCCGCCGTTACGGCTGGTAACCGCCGGACGCCGAGATAAACGGCAGAACGTCGCGGCGCGCAACTCGCGCCTCGTGGGGCGTCAGCCGCCGCCCGGAACGACGGCTGTCGCCTCGATCTCCACGAGCGCTTCGTCTTCGACGAGCGCCGCGACCGCGACGACGGACATCGCGGGGAACCAGCGGCCCATCACCGCGCGGTACGCTTCGCCGATCGCGCGCTGGTTGTCGAGGTAGGCGCGCTTGTCGGTGACGTACCAGGTCATGCGCGTCACGTGCTCGGGTTTCGCGCCGGCCTCCGCGAGCACGGCCACGACGTTGCGCAGCGCGCGTTCCGTCTGTCCCGCGATCTCCGACGAAGCGAACCGCGCGCGTTCGTCCCAGCCGACCTGGCCGGCGACGAACACGAGCGTACCTTGCGCACGCACGCCGTGCACGTAGCCCTTCGGGCGCGGCCAGCCCGCCGGCTGCAGCACCGCGCCCGCCGTTCCCGCCGCTTCGGCGCCCAGGTCTGCGCCGTCGGGCACGCCGGCTCGGGGATTCGCGTCCGCGCTCACGCGGGCGCCTTCGCCGTGCGCAGCTTGTAGCGCTGGATCTTGCCGGTCTGCGTGCGCGGCAGCGCGTCGACGAACTCGATCGCGCGCGGATACTTGTACGGCGCGATGCGCGCCTTGACGAAGTCCTGCAGCTCGCGAACGAGCTCGGCGTCCGTCGACGCCGGGCTCGCGCCGGACCCGGGCGCCGCGGCGCGTTCGCGCAGCACGACGAACGCTTTCACGATGTGACCGCGCTCCTCGTCCGGGACGCCGACGACCGCGCACTCCAGGACGCGCGCGTGCTCCAGCAGCGCGCCTTCGACTTCGGGGCCGGCGATGTTGTAGCCCGACGAGATGATCATGTCGTCCGTCCGCGCCTGGTACCAGTAGTAGCCGTCCTCGTCGAGCAGATACGCGTCGCCGGTGACGTTCCAGCCGTGCTGCACGTAGTCGCGCTGGCGCGAATCGGCGAGATAGCGGCAGCCGGTCGGGCCCTTCACCGCGAGTCGCCCGACGTTGCCCGGCGGCAGCGGCTTTCCGTCGTCGTCGAGGATGCAGGCGACGTACCCGGGGACCGGCTTTCCGGTCGCGCCGGGGCGAATCTCGTCGCCGGACGCGGCGATGAAGATGTGCAGCATCTCGGTGGAACCGATCCCGTCGATGATGCGCACCCCGGTCGCGTTCTCCCACAGCGCGCGCGTTGCGACGGGCAGCGTTTCGCCGGCCGACACGCAGGCGCGCAGCGTGCGGATCCGGTCGCGCTCGACGAGCGGCGCCATCGCCCGGTACGAGGTCGGCGCGGTGAAGCAAACCGTCGCCCCGTGGTCGCGAATCGCTCCGAGAAGCGCTTCCGGCGACGGCTTCTCGATCAGCACGGTCGACGCGCCGGCGCGCAGCGGAAAGAGCAGCGCAGCGCCGAGGCCGTACGTGAACGCGAGCGGCGGCGTGCCGATGAACACGTCGTCCGGCGTGGGCGCGAACGACGACGGCGGAAAGGTGTCGCAGACCGCGAGCACGTCGCGATGAAAGTGCATCGTTCCCTTCGGGCGGCCGGTCGTCCCCGAGGTGAACGCGATCATGCACACGTCGTCCGCCGCGGTGTCGCACGCATCGAAGACGGCGGTCCGGTCCCTCGTCCGTGCCGTGAGTCCGCGCGGGCCGTCGTCGTGCGTGAAGACGATCTCGCGCAGCGTCGGGCAAGCCGGGAGCGCGGCTTCCAGCTCGTCGCGCAGCCGCACGTCGCACAGCGCGTGCGCGATCTGCGCGGCGTTCACGACGTCGGTCAGCTCCTTCGCGCGCAACAGGGGCATCGTCGTCACGACGACGAGCCCGGCCTTCACGGCCGCGAGCCAGCACGCCGCGGTCACCGCGTTGTTGAACCCGCGCAGCAGCAGCCGGTTTCCCGGAACGAGGTGCAGATCGTCGCGCAGCATCCCTGCGATGCGGTTCACCTCGGACGCGAGCTGCCCGTACGTGAGCATCCCGCTCGCATCGACGATTGCGGGGCGGTCGCCGCAGCCGCGCGCGAGCGCGACGTCGAGCAGCTCGGCGGCGCAGTTGAGCCGCGCGGGATACTGCAGCCCGGGTAGCGTGAACAAGAACTCCGGCCATTCCTCGCGCGGCGGCAGATTCTCGCGCGCGAACGGGTCGACGTGCGCGGTCACCCGAGCACCTGCCGGGCGATGACGAGCTGTTGCACTTCGCTGGCTCCTTCGTAGATGCGCAGAGCGCGGATCTCGCGGTAGAGACGTTCGGGAACGGATCCGCGCGTGAGCCCGAGCGCGCCGAACAGCTGCACCGTCCGGTCGACGACGCGCTGCGCGCTCTCCGTCGCAGTCAGCTTGGCCATCGCAGCCTCGCGCGTGGTGCGAACGCCGAGCACGTCGCGCGACCACGCCGCGCGGTACGTCAGCAGCGCAGCGGCGTCGATCGCGGTCGCCATCTCGGCCAGCGCGGCCTGCGTGAGCTGAAACGACGCGAGGGTCGTCCCGAACATCGTTCGGCGGCGTGCGTGTGCGAGCGCTTCGTCGAAGGCGCGGCGCGCGATCCCCAGGGCGGCCGCGGCGACGCTCGCGCGGAAGACGTCGAGCGCGCGCATCGCGATCGCGAAGCCGTCGCCCCCCACGCCGAGGCGCTGGGTCGCCGGGACGCGGCAGCGCTCGAAGCGCAGCGTGGCGAGCGGGTGCGGCGCGATCAGCTCGATGCGCTCGGCGATCGTGAAGCCCGGCGTCTCCGCCTCGACCACGAATGCCGAGAGCCCGCGGCTGCCCGCCGCTTCGCCGGTGCGCGCGAACACGACGTAGACGTCCGCGATCCCGCCGTTCGAGATCCACGTCTTCTCGCCGTCCAGTACGTAGGCGTCGCCGTCGCGCTCGGCGCTCGTCGCGATCGCGGCGACGTCCGATCCGGCGTCGCGCTCCGACAGGGCGAACGCCGCGATCGCGTCGCCCGAACAGATGCGCGGCAGATAGCGTTGCCGTAACGCCGCGTCGCCGGCGATGACGATCGGCGCGCCGCCGAGACCTTGCATCGCGAAGGCGAAGTCGGCGAGCGCGTCGTGCCGCGCCAGCGTCTCGCGGACGAGGCACACCGCCCGCGAGTCGACCTGGTCGAACGCACCTCCGTACGCCGCCGGAACGGCGTAACGCAGCCACCCGTCACGCCCGAGATCGCGCACGAGCGCGCGGCACGCCTCCTCGACGTCGTCCGCTTCGCCGGGGGAAAGGGTGCGCGCGGCCCAGGCGTCGAGCGCTGGCGCGAGCGCGCGATGCGTCTCGTCGAAGAACGGCCAGCTCAGGAACGTCGTGTCGGGCATCAGTCGCCGCGAAACTCCGGCGCCCGCTTCGCCGCGAACGCCTCGTAGGCGCGCCGCAAATCGTTCGTCGCCATGCAGATCGCCTGCGCCTGCGCTTCGGACTCGATCGCCTCGTCGACTCCCATCGCCCACTCCTGGTGCAGCATGCGCTTCGTCATCGCGTGCGCGAACGTGGGGCCGGCTGCGAGCGTCCGCGCGAGCGCGCGCGCCTGGTCTTCCACGGCGTCCGGCTCGCAGAGGCGGTTGAAGAACCCCCACGCCTGCGCCTCGTCGCCGTGCATCGTGCGGCCGGTGAAGAGCAGCTCCGCGGCGCGGCCGCTCCCGATCGCGCGCGGGAGCAGCGCGCACGCGCCCATGTCGGCGCCGGCGAGCCCGACGCGCGTGAAGAGGAACGCGACCGCGCTCCGTGCGGTGCCGTAGCGCACGTCCGAGGCGAGCGCCAGCATTGCGCCGGCGCCGGCGCAGACCCCGTCGACGGCGGCGACGATGGGCTGGGGACAGGCACGCATCGCTTTCACGACGTCGCCGGTCATCCGCGTGAACGCCAGCAGCTCGGGCATCGCCATCCGGGTGAGCGGCGCGATGATCTCGTGCACGTCGCCGCCCGACGAGAAGTTGCCGCCGCTGCCGGCGAGCACGACGGCGTGAACGTCGGACGCGTACGCGAGGTCGCGGAACAGATCGCGCAGCTCGGCGTACGAGTCGAACGTCAGCGGGTTCTTGCGTTCCGGCCGGTCGAGCGCGACGGTCGCGACGCCGCCGTCGAGCGACCAGCGGACGTGGCGCGGCGCGTACTGCGCGAACGAGCGCGTGCGGTTCATGCGATCTCCTCGTCGTCCAGGGCGGTCAGCCGGCGCTTGAGCTTCGCGAGGATCGCGTAGAGCTGCGCGCGCTCCGAGTCGCTCAGACCGCCGAACATCGCGACGATCCAGCGCTCGTGCCGGCCCGCCATCGCCTTGAACGTCTTGCGCCCGCGCTCGGTGAGCCGCACGATCGAGGCGCGGCGGTCGCCGGGCGGCGTCGTGCGCGCGATCAGCCCCTCGGCGAGGAGCTGGTCGGCGAGCCGCGTCACGTTTCCGCCGGTCACCATCAGCCGCTTCGAGATCTCGCTCATCTTCAGCCCGCCCGGAGCGCGCTCGAGCTGCGAGAGAAAGTCGAAGCGCGGAAGCGTCGTCGCGAAGCGCGCGCGCAGCTCCCGCGCGACGCGCCCCTCGATCAGATTCGCGCAGGCGAGCATGCGCAGCCACACCCGCACGGCGAGATGGTCGTCGTCGGTGGCGCGCGACTCACGGTCGACCGGCTGGATCATCCCTGCACCTCGCCGCCGTCGACGACGATCGCTTGTCCGTTGATCGCCGACGCCTCGTCCCGACAGAGCCAGACGACGATGCTCGCGACCTCGTCGGGTCGCACGAAGCGCTGCAGCGGGTTGCGTCCGATCAGCGCGTCGACGGCCTGCTCGCGGGTGCGTCCCGTGCTGGTCTCGATGCGCTCGAGCGCGCGGTCCAGCATCTCGGTTTCCGTGAACCCCGGGCACACGGCGTTGACGGTGATCCCTTTGCGGCCCAGCTCGACCGCGAGCGAGCGCGTCAGCCCGACGACGCCGTGCTTCGCCGCGCTGTACGCGGCGATGTACGCGCCGCCGACGAGGCCCGCCGTGCTCGCGACGTTCACGATCCGGCCCCAGCCGGCCGCGAGCATCGCGGGCACCGCTTCGCGGGCGCACGCGTACGTCGCGGTGAGATTCACGGCCAGGATGTCGTCCCACGTCGCGCGATCGAGCGCGGTGAACGGGCGCCCGAGCGATGCGCCCGCATTACAGACCAGGATCTCGATCTCGCCGTGCCGCGCGCGCGCCGCGGCGAACGCGTTCGCCAGCGCCTCCGCATCCGTCACATCGGCGACGGCGCAGAACGGCTGCGACGACGCGGCGAGCGTGGCGGCGTGCGCGTCGAGCACGGTGCGGTCGCGGCCGAGCAGGGTGAGCCGCGCGCCCTCGGCGCCGAGCGCCGTCGCGATCGCGGCGCCGATGCCGCGCCCGCCGCCGGTGACGAGCGCGTGGCGTCCCGTCATCGCGTCACCTCGGCCGCCGCTTCCGCGGCGGCTTGCGCGGCGCGGCGCAGCATGCGCAGGTGCTGCTCGCGCCCCGGCAGATACTGCTCGGGCCACGGCTGATCGTCGTAGCCGAGCTGCGCCGCGGCGTGCAGCGTGAAGTACGGATCGGCGAGGTGCGGGCGCGCGAGCGCGACGAGATCCGCGCGCCCGGCGGCGACGATGCTGTTCACCTGGTCGGCGTCGGTGACGTTGCCGACCGCCATCGTCGCGATCCGCAGCTCGTTGCGGATCTTGTCGGAGAACGGGGTCTGGAACATCCGTCCGTAGACCGGCCGCGCGGCGCGCGAGGTCTGCCCGGCGGAGACGTCGATGAGATCGGCGCCCGCGTCGTGGAACGCGCGTGCGATCTCGACGGCGTCGTCCGGCGTGATCCCGCCCTCGACCCAGTCGGTCGCCGAGATGCGGACCGACATCGGCTTGTGCGCGGGCCAGACCGCGCGCACCGCGGCGAACACCTCGAGCGGAAAGCGCAGCCGGTTCGCGAGCGACCCGCCGTACTCGTCGGTGCGGCGATTCGTCAGCGGCGTGATGAAGCTCGAGAGCAGGTACCCGTGCGCGCAGTGCAGCTCGAGGAGGTCGAAGCCGCAGCGCTCGCCCATCTGCGCGGCGCGCACGAACTGCGCCCGCACGCGCTCCATGTCGTCGGCCGTCATCGCGCGCGGCGTCTGGTTGCGCTCGCCGTACGCGATCGGCGAAGGACCGATCACCGGCCAGTTGCCGCGCGGGAGCGGCTCGTCGGCCTCCTCCCAGCCGCGCTGCGTCGAGCCTTTCGGACCGGCGTGCCCGAGTTGCAGCGCAACCTTCGCGCGCGTCCACGTATGCACGAAATCGACGATGCGCGTCCACGCGGCGACGTGCTCGTCGGCGTACATGCCGGCGCAGCCCGGCGAGATGCGCGCGTCGGCGGCGACGCACGTCATCTCGGTGAAGACGAGCCCCGCGCCGCCTTGCGCGCGCGCGCCGAGATGGACGAGGTAGAAGTCGTTCGGCGTTCCGTCGACGCACGAGTACATCGCCATCGGCGAGACGACGACCCGGTTCGGCAGCTCCAGCGCGCGCAGCCGGAACGGCGCGAACATCGGCGGCACGGGGTTCGGCGCGCCGGCCCGCTCGGCGAGCCAGCGCTCCAACGCGTCGACGTACTCGCGGTCGCGCACGCGCAGGCTGTCGTGCGAGAGCCGCTGGCTGCGCGTGAGCAGACTGTACGCGAACTGTTCCGGCTCCAGCGACGCGTAGCGCGCGACGTTCTCGAACCACTCGGTGCTGTTGCGTGCCGCGTTCTGCAGCCGCAGCACCTCCACGCGGCGTTCCGCCTCGTACGTCTCGAACGCGCGCGTGAGCTCGGGGTTCCGCTCGAGTGCGCGCACGAGCCCGATGGCGTCCTCGAGCGCGAGCTTCGTCCCCGAGCCGATCGAGAAGTGCGCGGTGTGCGCGGCGTCGCCGATCAGCACGCGGTTCCCGTCGAACCAGCGCGCGTTGGCGACCTGCACGAAGGCGATCCACGGGTTGGCGAGGTGCGCCGCGTTGCTCATCAGCGGCTCGCCGTCGAGATACGGCGCGAAGAGCCGCTCGCAGAACGCCAGCGTCTCCGCGGTGCTGGCGCGATCGAGCCCGGCCGCGCGCCACGTCTCTTCGCGGCACTCCACGATCACCGTCCCGAGGTCGCGGGCGAAGCGGTAGGCGTGGACTTGAAACCAGCCGTGCGGCGTCTCTTCGAACGCGAAGGTGAACGCGTCGAAGCGCTTGCGCGTCCCGAGCCACACGTACCGGTTGCAGCGGCGTTCGAGCGTCGTCCCGAAGCGCTCCGCATGCCGCCCGCGCACCGCGCTGTTCGCGCCGTCGGCGACGACGACGAGGTCGGCGCCGGGATGCGCGTCTTCGTGCGTCTCGCTCTGAAAGCGCAGCTCGACGCCGAGCGCGCTCGCGCGTTCCTGCAGGATGTGCAGCAGCCGCTTGCGCGCGATCCCGGCGAAGCCCTGGCCGCCGGCGCGCAGCGTGCGCCCGCGGAAGTGGACGTCGATGTCGTCCCAGTGCACGAAGCTCTCGACGATCCGCGCGTACGTCTCGGGATCGGCGGCGGCGATGTTCCCGAGCGTCTGATCCGAGAAGACGACGCCCCACCCGAAGGTGTCGTCGGCGCGGTTGCGTTCGTGGACCACGATCCGGGCGTCGGGCCGCGCGCTCTTCATCAGAATCGAGAAGAAGAGCCCGGCGGGGCCGCCGCCGATGCAGACGATGCGCACCGCGCCTCCCGTGCCGCTGCTTGCGACCTCAACAATTTACGGCTGAAGGATCGCGCCGTCAATCCGGCAGGGACGCTCGCGACCCGGCCCGTACGCGGCCGGATCGTCTTCGTCGCACGTCTGGCGCTCGCCGCGCTGCTCGCCTTCGGCCCGCTCCCCGCGCTCGCACAGAGCGCCCCGCCTCCGCCCGGCACTCCGCGGAACGCGCCGCAGCCCTCGCCTTCGGAAACGGCGGCGCCCTCGGGGCTGCCGTCGCCGCAAGCGCCTCCGGCGCCGGCAGTGCAAGCGACGGCGACCCCGGCGCCGGCCGCCCCGGGCACGCCGCCGGCCGCGTCGCCCGGGCCGGCGGCATCCCCCAGTCCGTCGCCGCCGCCGCTGCCGCCCGCCGGCGTGGTGCCGCCCGCGATCGAGGTCGATCTCGCCGGCTCCGTCTCGGCGGCGTTCGTCGCCGCGCAGGTTCAGGCGGCGCTCGCGCGCGCCGCGCAACTGCGTCCCGGCGCGACCGTCACGATCCAGGGCCTGAGCACGGCGCCGCTGACGCCCGGCACGGCCCTCGACGCGCAAGTCGCCGTCCGGATCGCCGGAAACGGGCTGAGCGCGGACGTCGCCGGCAGCAGCTCGGTCCACGTCGCGGTCGCGGCGCTCGCGCCGCTCGACCCGTCGCTGCTGTTCTACAGCGACGATCCCGAAACGGTCCCGGCCGGGATCGAAGGCGTGCTCTTCCGCGGCACGATCGACGCCGCGCACCCCGCCCGCGCGTACGTTTACCACGTCTCCGCGACGCCGCAGCGCCGGCTCTACCTCGCGCTGACCACGACCGGGGCGTCCCGCGTTCAGGTCTTGGGCGCGCAGGCGGGACCGTCGAACGCCTTCCCGTTCGTCGGCCACATGGCGACGGTGCGGTATCTGCAGGAGCAACGTCCGCAGGAGAGCTTCGTCGCGGCCCTCGATGCGTCGATTCCGCTGGTGGTCCCGCTCGACGTCGCGGCGATGAGCGCGGGCGACCTCGTCGCGGCGATCTACGACGTCCGGCTGCTCGCCGGCGACCCCGTTCAGGCGCAGATCGTCACGGTGCTCGGCGCCACCGATCCGTTCGCGCTCGTCGCGCAGCCCGAGCTGCCCGGGGACGGGCACGGCCGCCGGGGCGCCTTCGACATCGCGAACGTCGCGCCGCTCGCGCTCGCCTTCGCGGTCGGCGGCCCGGAGCCCGAGCCGTTCGAGGCCGGGGTCGGAAACGGGCCCGACGGCAGACCGCTCTTTCCGAACCTCGAGCCGCGGGGCCGTTCGCTGGCCGGCGACTACGGAGTGCTGCGGCGGGTCCAGCTGACGCTTTCGAACCCGACGGCCGCGCCGCAAGACGTCTACCTCTACGAGTCGCCGCAAGGCGGAGGCGCGACGACGACGATCTGGTTCGACGGCGATCCCGCGCCGACGCAGGTCAATTGCGTGAGCGATCCGTCGCAGCGCTATCTCGTCAAGCAGTGGACCCTCGCGCCGGGCGAGACGCGCGCCGTCGGCGGCGAGTACATGACGGACGGGACCTCGTCGTTCCCGCTGCTGTTCGGGCTGACCGCGACGCCGCCGGTGCCGGTCACCGCCGATCTGTGCAACGCGCGACCGCAGCCGGCGCCGTCCGCGTCGCCCGCACCCGGCGCGTCGCCCGCTCCCGCAGGTCCCGCCCAGCCCGCCGTTTCGCCCACGCCGACCCCGGACATTCCGCCCATTGTGATCGCAGGACGGCGTTTTTCGCGACACTAAGCGGCAAGCGCCGGGTACATCCCTTGCCGGAGGACGTCATCAGGAAGAGACGAGGCGCCGAGCGCGGCCGGGCCGCTGCGCCGAGCGGGTTCGCCGTGTACGTCGCGACGGCGGGTGCCGACATGGACGATGCGCGCGAACGCATACGACGCGAACTGGAGCAGTTCGGGCACACGGTGTTGCCGCACGACGAGCCGCGCGGGCTCGACGCGGTGCGCCGCGACCTCGCGCTGTGCGTGCTCGCCATCCATCCGGTCGGCCGTGAGTCCGGTCCCACGGGCGGCGAGGACGCCCGGCCGGCGGCGGTGCTGCAATACGAAGCCGCGCTCGGCGAGGCGGCGCGCCGCCGCACGTTCCGGCGGCTGCCGTGGATGCGCCCGAACACGGTCCCGGCGGACGACGCGCAGCGCGCGTTCGTCGAGCGCCTGCAGGACGATCCGGAGCTGCTGGTCGGGTCGCTCGAAACGCTGAAGAGCGCCGCCCTCGACGTGCTCCGCGCGGCGCGTCCGGCGCCGGCGCCCGGTCCGCGGCTCGCGTTCGACGCCTCGCGGCCGACGAGCATCTACCTCGTGTGCGATCCGGTCGACGCCGCCGCCTCGGTCCCGCTCGAGGACGCGCTCTACGACTGCGGCTTCGACGTGATCCGGCCGCTGACGGACGGCGACGAACGCCAGCTCCGCGAGGACCACGAAGAGAACTTGCGCAGCGCCGACGGCGTGCTGATCTTCCACGGCGCGACGAGCGAGCTGTGGCTGCGCACGAAGCTGCGCGACCTGCGCAAGGCGTTCGGCTACGGGCGCCGCCGGCCGTTCGCCGCCGCCGCCGTCGTGCTCGCCGACCCGCGCACGCCGGACAAAGCGCACGTCCCCGACGACGAGGCGATCGTCATCGACGCGTTCGGGCCGTTCGAGAGCTGGGTGCTGGCGCCGTTCGTCGAGCAGCTCGCGAATGCGTCGGGCCGCACCGGATGAGCGCGGCGCGACGCGCCGCGGCGAATCCGTATCCGGGGCTGCGTCCGTTCCAGGCCGACGAAGACGATCTGTTCTTCGGCCGCGAGGGGCAGATCGACGATCTCCTCGGGCGGCTGCGCCGCTCGCGCTTCGTCGCCGTCCTGGGCGGCTCGGGCAGCGGGAAGTCGTCGCTCGTGCGCGCCGGGCTCCTGCCCGCGCTTCACGGCGGCTTCATGGCCGGTGCGGGCTCCCGGTGGCGGATCGCGGTCGTCCGGCCCGGCCTCGCCCCTATCGCGAACCTCGCCGAAGCGCTCGCCGCGCCGCAGGGGCTCGGCGGCGACCCCTGGCGGACGCGCGCGCTGCTCGAGCGCGGCGCGCTCGGGCTCGTCGACGTCGTGCGGCGCGCCGACATCGGCGCCGGCGAAAACGTCCTGCTCGTCGTCGACCAGTTCGAAGAGCTGTTCCGGTTCGCCGCGGGAGCGAGCGCCGAGCGCGCCGACGAGGCGGCCGCGTTCGTGAAGCTGCTGCTCGCCGCCACCGCCGCGCCGTCGGTGCCGATCTACGTCGTCCTCACGATGCGCTCGGACTTCCTCGGCGAGTGCGCGCAGTTCCGCGATCTGCCCGAAGCGATCAACGACGGATTGTTCCTGCTCCCGCGCATGACGCGCGACGAGCTGCGCCGCGCGATCGAAGGCCCGGCGGGCGTGGCGGGGACGCCGATCGCCGCGCGGCTCACGACGCGGCTGCTGAACGAGCTGGGCGACGACCCCGATCAGCTTCCGCTGCTGCAGCACGCGCTGATGCGCACGTGGGCGATCTGGCAGCGCGATCACGCGCGGGGCGAGCCGCTCGACGTGCGGCATCTCGACGACGCCGGCGGCCTCGCGCACGCGCTCTCGCACCACGCCGACGAGATCTATCTCGCGCTTCCCGACGCGCGCGCGCGCACGATCGCGGAGCGGCTCTTCCAAGCCGTGACCGAGCTGGCGCCGGACAATCGCGGGATCCGCCGCCCGACGCGCTTCGCCGACGCGTGCGCGATCGCCGGCGCCGACGCGGCCGAGGTGACCGCCGTCGTCGACGCGTTCCGTGCTCCCGGGCGCTCGTTCCTCATGCCGCCGGCGGGCACGCCGCTCGATCCGGACACCGTGCTCGACGTCTCGCACGAGAGCCTGATGCGCACGTGGGAGCGGCTGCAGCGCTGGGTCGCCGACGAGGCGGAGTCCGCGCGGATCTATCGCCGGCTCGCCCAGTCGGCGGCGCTGCACGTGCGCGGGCAGGCCGCGCTGTGGCGCGACCCCGACCTTTCGATCGCGCTGGCGTGGCGCGAACAGGCGTCGCCAACGGCGGCGTGGGGCCGCCGCTACGATCCCGCGTTCGACGAAGCGATGCGTTTCCTCGACGCGAGTGCGGCGGCGCGCGACGCCGAACGCGAGATGCGTGCGCGCGCGCGGCGCCGTCAGGTGCAGTCGCTGCGCGCGTTCGCGGCGGTGCTCGGCGGACTGTTCGTCGTGGCCGCGATCGCCGCGTGGTACGGGATGGTGCAACGCGACCGCGCGCGCGCCGAGGCGCAGCGCGCGACCGTCGCCGCCGCGAACGCGACGCAGGCGCGGCGGAAAGCCGATGCGCTCGCGCAGGCGGAGCACCGCGCCGCGCTGGCGGCGCATCGCGCGCAGCTTCGCGCGCTGGCGGCGGCGCGCAGCGAGCGCAGCGCCGAGACGGCGGCGGAACGGGCGAAGCTCGCCGCGCAGCGCAGCGCGGCGAACGGGCAATACGACGCCGGGCTGGCATATCTGGCGCGCAGTGAGTACGACGCCGCCCTGCCGCCGCTCGACCGCGCGATCGCGACGTACACCGCGCTCGGCGACGTCCGGCACGCCGCGGCGGCCGTCGCCGCGCGCGGTCAGATCGCCGCGCTGCGCGGCGACTACGATCGCGCGCTCGCCGAGTACGCCCGTGCGCTGCGCCTCGACCCGCGCAACGTCGACACCTACGTCGACCGGAGCCTCACCGAGGACGCGATGGGGCAGAGCGCGCGCGCGCTCGCCGACGCGAACGCCGCGCTCGCCATCCGCCCGGATGCGGCGGCGTACGTCGCCCGCGGTCACGCCCTCGCCGACGCGCCGCAGCCGCGCGACGCGGACGCGCTCGCGGACTACGGCCGCGCCCTGGCCGTCGCCGCCCCGTCGCTGCACGCGCACGACGAGATCGTGGCCGACCGCGCGCGTCAGGACGCGGCGAACGCGTACGTCGGCCGGGCCGAGATCGACGCGGGACGCGGCGCGTACCGCGACGCGGTCGCGCAAGCGAACGCGGCCCTGCGTGCCGACCCGACCGACGCGCAGGCCTACGTCGCGCGCGCGATCGCCCAGCGCGCCCAAGGTCAGCGCGTCGAAGCGGCGCTCTCCTCCTCCGGCGCGCTCGCGCTGCAGCCGTCCAACGCCGAAGCGCGCCGCGAGCTGGCGCTCGCGCAGCGCGCGAACGTCCGGCCGCCGCGCCGCATCGCGTCGACGCCGCCGCGGCGATCGCCGCGCGCGCCGAGGCGAACGGCGCAGGCGCCGCGCCGTCCCGCGCCGTCGCGCCCGAATCCGCCCGCACCGCTCGTCGCGGCGGCGGTGCCGGTCGCGCCGGCCGACGCCTGCGACACCGCGCTCGGCTACGAGCAGCAGGCCGCGCAGGACAAGATCCCGCGCCAGCAGGCGTACGACATGGCGATCGTCGGTTTGCGCGCGAACCAGCAATGCTCGGACGAACAGCGGCGGCTGGTGAACCAGGCGTACCTGCTCTCGCTGCGCGCGCCGGCCGAGCACGACCTGCAGATCGGCGATTGGCGCGCCGATCTTCGCGAAGCGAACACGCTGCTCGCGCGCTGCGCGACCGAGCCCGGCTTGGCGGGGACGCGCACCGGTGAAGACTGCAAGGTCCAGCAGCGCTACAACGTGCGCTTCGAAGACGCGTACCCGGCGTCGCGCAATCTCTCGATGCAGCAGGCGCGCTGAGTCAGCCCAGCAGCCGGCGCAGAAACGCGGCGTGGTCGTACGACGACGACGCACCGAACTTCACGACGACCGCGTTTCGCGACGGGATGACGTACAGCGCCTGCCCGCTGGCGCCGCTCGCGTACGCGACGTCGGGATGTGCGGCGAGCGGGCTGAGCCACCAGCCCAAACCGTAACGCGGGTTCGCCGTGGATCCGACGAAGCAGCGCGCGAGCGCGTCCTCGGGAACGACGGGCGCGCCGTTCCACCGGCCGCGGTCGCGCACCAGCCGGCCGAACTTGAGCCACTCGCGCGCGGCGACGAACGCGCCGGTCGGCAGCGGCTGCGTCCCGTCCTTCAGCGTGCGCCACGAGGCGACGCGCATCCCGATAGGATCGAAGATGCGCTCGCGCAGATACTCGTGAGGCGTGCGCGGCGCCAGCTTCCGCGCGAGCACCGCGCCGAAGACTTGCAGCGGTATCCCGCCGTACGTGAAGCGTTCGCCGGGCGGATTCTTCAGCGGCGTCGCGAGCGCCGCGTCGTACGGCGGCACGGCCGAGCCCAAGCCGCCGAAGCCGATCCCGCTCGTGAGCTGCAGCAGCTCGCGCAGCGTGACACGCCTCTTTTCGGCGTCGTCGCGCCACGACGCGATCGTGTCCGCGACGCGCTCGTCGAGCGCGAGGAGGCCGTCGACCTCGGCGGCGACGGCGAGCGTCCCCCAGAAGCTCTTCGTGCCGCTGTAGAGGGCGTGCGGCTTCTCGGCGCTCCAGCCCGCGGCGTACCGCTCTTCGGCGATCTCCCCGCCGTGCAGCACGGCAAGCGCGTGCAGCGCATGGCGCTCCGCGTACGCGACCGCCGCCTCGACGTTCATCCGGGGACGATCACGACGCAGGGCGGGCGAACGCCTGCGGAGCGATGAGAGAACGCTGAGAGGCCGTCGCGCGCGCCCGGCCCGCGGGTACGTACCTCGGCATGAAACGACTCCTCGCATCCGCCTTCGCCCTCGCGCTGCTCGGCGCGGCGGCGCCGGCAATGGCGCAGCAGTACGATCGCCATTACGATCGGCACTACGACCGCCACGATCGCGGATACTACGCGCAGCGCGACGCGCGCTACTATGCGTGGCAGCGCATGCACCATCGGTATCGCTACTGGAACGGCCGCCAGGTCACGTACTACAACGGCGTGTGGGGCTACTGGGCCCCGTCGAACGGCGTCCACGTCTTCATCCGCGTCCCGCTCTAAGACGGCGCCTCCTCGGAACGAAGGGCCCGGCGGACGCCGCCGGGCTTTCGTCGTTTCGGCCTCCGGCATCCCGTCCGTCGCCGGGGAGAGGGGCAAGCGTGGCCCCGCGATAACCTCCTCCCCCCGGGCAGGGCCCCGGTGGAGGAGGCATTCATGGTGCGCAAGACGAGCTTGGCGCTCGCCGCCCTCATTGGAATCGCCGTCGTCTCGCTGACCACCGCGCCGCGCATCGCGGCGCAGGACGCGTGGCCGACGGCGGATAGCTGGACGAACGCCGCGGGCGATGCGGCGAACTGGATTCTTCCGGCCCGCAGCTACAGCGGGAACCGTTACGTCAAGACCACCCAGATCACGCCGCGCAACGTCGGCACGCTGAAGAAGATGTGGAGCGCGAGCATCGACGCGCGCGGGCCGCTCGAAACCTCGCCGATCGTCTGGAACGGCGTGATGTACGTGACGTCCTCGCATAACGACGTCTACGCGCTCGACGCCGCGACCGGTGCGCAGAAGTGGCATTTCCACGACAACCCGCACGTGATCGCGTTCTCGGCGAACCGCGGCGTCGCGCTGGCCAACGGCAAGGTGTACGAGGCGACGCTCGACGGGCATCTCATCGCGCTCGACGCGACGACCGGGAAGCCGGTGTGGAACGTCGTCGCCGCGCACGACACGACGAACACGTTCTACACGATGCAGCCGGTGCCGTACAAGAACATGCTGCTGCTCGGCGCGTCGAACGGCGACTGGGGCGGGATCGGATACATCAGCGCCTTCGACCAGGCCACCGGCAAACGGCTCTGGGACTGGTACACCGTGCCGGGTCCCGGGCAGCCGGGCCACAGCTCGTGGAGCGGCGACTCGTGGAAGCGCGGCGGCGGCGCGATCTGGAGCGGCGTCGCGATCGATCCGGCGACGAACATGCTCTACGTCGACGCGGGCAATCCGCAGCCCGACTTCCTCGGCACGATCCGCAAGGGCGCGAACCTCTACACGAACTCGACGATCGCGCTCGACATCAGCGGCGCGAAGCCGAAGATGAAGTGGTACCACCAGTACATCCCGCACGACACCCACGACTGGGATCCGGCGATGCCGCCGGTGCTCTTCACCGGCACGGTGGGCGGCGCGTCGCGCAAGCTCGTCGCCGCAGGTGACAAGGGCGGAAACTTCTGGGTTCTCGACGCGGGGACCGGAGCGCTCGTCTATCACGTCGCGGTCAGCACGCAGAAGGGCCAGAACACCGAGCCCAGCCGCACCGGCAACATCGCGTGCCCGAACACGAACGGCGGCGTCGAGTTCAACGGCGCGAGCTACCTCAAGGAGACGAACGCGTTCTACATTCCGAGCGTCGACCAGTGCGGGCGCTGGAAGTCGCCCGGAACGGCGACGTACATCGCCGGGCAGTTCTACCTCGGCGGCTCGTTCCCGACGCTCGTCGGGCCGAGCACCGGCTACATGCAAGCGCTCGACATCGGAACGGGCAAGTTCCTGTGGCGCAAGCACTTGGCGTTCCCGCAGATCGGCGGCGCGCTCTCGATGAGCTCCGGCGTCGTGTTCAGCGGCGGCGTCAACGGCGACTTCGCCGCCTACGATGCGAAGACGGGGAACGTGCTGTGGCACTGGGCGAGCGGGATGGCGATCCAGGCTCCGGCGATGACGTACGAAGCGGGCGGCAAGCAGTACGTCGCGGTCGCGGTGGGACCGGCGGGCGTCAACTTCGCCGATCCGCGGATGGGGCAAGGCGCGCCGACGCTCGAAGGGCGCTACACGCACCCGACGCACGCGGCGATCACCGCGTTCGCACTGCCCTAACGCTCAGGAGGTTCTCGATGCGCACGTTCGCGCTCATGCTCGCCGCGGCGGCCTTGCTCGTCCCCGTGCCGTCCGGCGCGGCGACCAGCGAGCGCGCGGACGCGCTCGGCGCGCTGCAGGACGTGCACGCCGCGGTCGGTGAGATCGTGCGCATCGAGGACGGCTACGCCGTCGGACACGCCGCGTACGTGCGCGCGGCGCACCGGGTGCTCAACGCGCTCGTCGGACGGCGCGACGACGGCTACGTCAGGAGCTTCGGCGATCCGGGCGACGGGATCGGGACGCTCGGGCACCTCGACCGCATGCTCGACCGCACCGAGACCTACCCGTGGACGCCGGCGGTGGAGGGTGCGAAGGCGAACGTGCTCGCCGCCGCCGCCAACGTGCAGGACGCGATCGGCGAGCACGAGATGGAAGACTATCAGGCCGACCTCACGCGCGCGCTCGCCAACATCGCGCTGGTGGTCGGACGCGACTCGCAGGACGGCGTCCTGGGAGGGCTCACCGGCGCGCTCGGCACGACGGCGCTGGGCGTGCCCGACGGGATTCGGGTCGCGTCGGGCTGCGCGACCCCGTCGCGCGCACCGGCGTACGGGATCGCGGGCGGGCGGCTGACGTACGTCGCGCTTCCGCGACGCACCGCGTCGACGCGCGTTCCGGCGGACTTGGCGATCGACCGCGTCGTCGTGCGCGGCGAGGACGTCGTGCTGTACACGAGCGCCGCGCGCGACGCGCGCGTGTGCCCGCACGCTTCGACGGCACTGCGCGGCCGGATGCATCTGGACCTCGCGGCCGCGACGGCGACGGCGCCCAGCGTTCCGTACACGGCGTCGCAGGCGCACGCCGGGAAGGCGGTCTACGCGCAGTATTGCGTGCAGTGCCACGGCGTCGATCTGCAAGGCACCGCGGGTCCGGCCGTCGCGGGCAAGGACTTCCTCACGACGGCGAAGGGCAACAAGTGGCACCTCAGCGATCTGCGCGCGATCGTCTTCGAGAACATGCCCTTCTCGAATCCCGGTTCGCTCACGCCGGCGCAGTACGCGAACGTGCTGGCGTTCTTGCTCGCGTCGAACTGCTATCCCGCGGGCGCGCGGCCGTTCCCGACGACGAATCCGCCGGCGTTCGCACGCATTCCGATCGGTCCGGTCCCCGGCACGAAGCCGTCGAACCCGAAGACGGGCACCTGCTCGGTTCGCTGACGCCTCGCGCGTGACGATCGGGACCGTGCGGGCCGAGCCCGCGCTCGCACGCGCGGATCTGCTCGGCGAGCCCGTGCGCGCCGCGCTCGAGGCTGCGCCTCCGCTCGCGGCGGAGACGTCCGTGGCCGAGATCGATCCGCAGCTGGCCGACACGGCGGCGTTCTGCGAGCGCTACGGCGTGCGGCTCGACGAATCGGCGAACTGCGTCGTACTGGCGGCGCGGCGCGAAGGCCGCGCGTGGTACGTCGCGTGCATGATCCTCGCCACCGCGCGCGTCGACGTGAACGGCGTGGTGAAGAAGCACTTGGGCGCCTCGAAGCTCTCCTTCGCGTCGATGGACGACGCCACGGCGGCGACGGGCATGGAGTACGGCGGGATCACGCCGATCGGTCTGCCGCCCGAGTGGCCGCTGCTGGTCGACTCGGCGGTGGTCGCGACGGCGCGGGTCGTGGTCGGCAGCGGCGTGCGCCGCTCGAAGCTCGCCCTCCCCGGCGCGGCGCTCGCGACGCTCCCGAGCGCGCAGACGCTGACGATCGCGCTCGCGCGCTAGATCGGATACCGCCGCGGCTCGTGCTGCAGCGTGATCCAGTGGTCGGTCGTGAACTCGCGGATCGCCCACTCGCCGCCGAAGCGGCCGATCCCGGACTCCTTCTCGCCGCCGAACGGGTTGTTCGGCTCGTCGTTCACCGGCGCGTCGTTGACGTGCGTCATCCCCGCCTCCATGCGCTGCGCGAAGCGCACACCGCGCTCGAGATCGCGCGTGAACACGCTGCTCGACAGCCCGTACGGGACGTCGTTCGCGACGCGCAGCGCCTCCTCGTCGCCGTCGACCGGGATCACGAGCGCCACCGGACCGAAGAGCTCTTCCTGCGCGTTCTCGTTCCGAACGTCGGCGAGAACGATCGGCGAGAGCACGCGCCCCTCCGCGCGCCCCTCGAGCGCCACGCGCGCCCCGGACGCTTTGACCTTCTCGACGTTTTCGAGGACGGATTTCAGCTGCTGATCGTTGACGATGGGCCCGATCGCGGTCCGGGCGTCGTTCGGGTCGCCGACGCGAAGCGCGCGAACGCGCTCGACGAAGCGCTCGAGGAACTCGTCGTACACCGCGCGATCGACCACGATGCGATTGATCGCCATGCAGATCTGACCTTGGTGCATGAACTTGCCGAACACCGCGGCGTCGACCGCGCGCTCGACGTCGGCGTCGGCGAGGACGACGAACGGCGCGTTGCCGCCCAGCTCCAGGCAGACGCGCTTCACGTGCTTGCCGCACAGCTCGCCGATGTGCTGTCCCACCGGCGTCGAGCCGGTGAACGAGACGACGCGCGGGATCGGATGTTCGACGACCGCGTCGCCGATCTCGCTGCCCGAACCGACGACGACGTTGTAGACGCCCTTCGGAACGCCGGCCTCTTCGTAGATCTTCGCCAGCAGCGTTCCTCCGGTGACCGGCGTGTCCGTGGCCGGCTTCACGACGACCGCGTTGCCGCACGCGAGCGCGGGCGCGACGGAGCGGTTCGTGAGCTGCAGCGGAAAGTTCCACGGACTGATGACGCACACGACGCCGACGGGCGAGCGGTAGACGCGTCCTTCCTTGCCCGGGATACCCGTCGGCAGGATGCGGCCTTCGATTCTCGCGGGATACGTCGCCGCTTCGAGCATGCCGGCGCGCACCAGCTGCACTTCCAGCTCGGCTTTGACGCGCGCCGAGCCGGCCTCCCGGATCAGCCAGTCGACGACCTCGGCCTTGCGCGCGTCCAAGATCGTCGCGGCCCGCGCGACGATCGCGCTCCGTTCCTGCGGCAGCATCGCCGTCCAGGCCGGCTGCGCCTCGCGCGCCGCGCGGTACGCCGCGTCGACGTCGTCCGCGCTCGCGGACCGAACGGAGAACAGCGTCCGGCCCGTGTACGGGTCGACGTCGTCGAGCGTTTTCTCGCCGCTGCCCTCACGCCACTCACCGCCGATGAACTGCCGTTCGATCCGTTCGTACGGGGCGGGTGCGGAGGCGGTGTCGCCTGAGATCGTCGGGGTCGTGCTCGTCGCGCTCATCGTTCGCGCGTTGTACCCGGCGACGGCGCGACGAGCGGCCGAGCCGCGGATCGAACGCGGCGGCCGCGCCGGTACAGCGGGCCCGCGCCGTGTTGCAGGGCGAGCGTCGGGTCCCGAGAACGCGAGCGCCATGCGCATCACACGCCATGCGATTTCGATGACGTTCGGGGCGCTGCTGGCGGGCGGCCTCGCGGCCGGGGCGGCGTCCGCCGCCGAGCCGGACGTCGCGGCGCCCGCGGGCGCCATGCTCGTCCGCGAGGTGCAGGCCGGCGGCGCTCAAGTCTATGCGTGCCGGCAAGCGGCGGACGGCAGCTACGGATGGAGCCTCGTCGGCCCGAACGCCGTCCTCGTGAACGCGGACGGAACGACCTTCGGCACCCATACCGCGGGGCCGACATGGACCGCTTCGGACGGCAGCAGCGTGGTCGCCGACGGTGCGCACCCCGTGAACGTGGTGCGCCGGCCGAACGCCGTCCCCGCCTTGCTGCTCAGCGTCGCTTCGTCGAACGGAAACGGCGTGCTCACCGGGGTGCGCTTCATCCGCCGCTCGGACACCGAGGGCGGCGTCGCGCCGGCGACCGGCTGCGATGCGGGCGCGGCGCGGGCGAACGCGCGAGCCGCGGTCCATTACAGCGCGATCTACTCGTTCTACCGCTGATACGAGGCCAAACGTGAGCAGCGTGCTCGTCACCGGAGGCTCCGGGTTCGTCGGAAGCCACGCGATCCTGCAGCTTCTCGACGCGGGTCACGACGTCCGGACGACGGTGCGCAGCGCGAAGCGCGCCGACGACGTGCGCGCGCTGCTCGCCGCGGGGGGCGCGCGCGACGCCGGCCGCGTTGCGTTCGCGATCGCCGACCTCGAACACGACGACGGGTGGGGCGACGCGGTCGCGGGCTGCGAATACGTGCTGCACGTCGCCTCGCCGTTTCCCGCAACCGTGCCGAAGGACGAGAACGAGCTGATCGTTCCGGCGCGCGACGGCGCGCTGCGCGTGCTGCGTGCGGCGCGCGAGGCGCGCGTGAAACGGGTCGTGATGACGTCGTCGTTCGCGGCGATCGGCTACGGCCATCCGCCGCAAGCGCAGCCGTTCGACGAAACGAGCTGGACGAACCTCGACGCGCCGGATGCGACGCCGTACGTGAAGTCGAAGACGATCGCGGAGCGCGCCGCATGGGAGTTCGTCGCGACGCAAGGCGGGATCGAGCTCGCGGTCGTCAATCCGGTCGGGATCTTCGGGCCGCTGCTGGGCCGCGACTACGCGACGTCGGTTCTCCTGGTGCAGCGCATGCTCGACGGCGCGATGCCGGGCTGCCCGCGCCTGTGGTTCGGCGCGGTCGACGTGCGCGACGTCGCCGATCTGCACGTCCGCGCGATGACGAGCGCCGCAGCGGCCGGCGAACGATTCCTCGCCGTCGCCGGCGACTTCCTCACCGTGCGGGAGATCGCGCTCATTTTGAGGGCGCGCCTCGGTGAGGAGGCGCGCAAAGTTCCGACACGGCAGCTGCCGGATTGGCTCGTGAAGATCGCCGCGCTGCGCGATCCCGCGGTGAAGCAGATCGTTCCCGAGCTGGGCAAACCGAGGAACGCGACGAGCGCGAAAGCGCAGCGTCTGCTGGGCTGGACGCCGCGTCCGGCAGCGGACGCGCTCGTCGCGACGGCACAAAGCCTGCGCGCGCTGCGGGCCGCGTAACCGCGGTCGCGCAGCGACGCAAATGGCTCTCGGCCCGCTCTTCAGCGAACCGGATCTCGAGCTGATCCACCGCGGCGACGGCGCGATGCTGCTCCGCTCGCGCGTCGCGCTCGAGCCGTATCCGGACTCGATCGGCGCCATCCTCCGGCGCTGGGCGCGCGAGCGCGGCGAACGGCCGTTCATCGGCTATCGCGCGGGCCGCGGCTGGCGTACGGTCACGTATGCCGAGATGCTCGATCGCGTGCGGCACGTCGCCGCGGCGCTGCTCGAGCTCGGGCTCGGGCCCGACAAGCCGGTCGCGATCCTCTCCGAGGCGTCGATCGCGCACGCGACCGTCTCGCTCGGCGCGCTGTATGCGGGCATCCCCGTCGCACCGATCTCACCCGCGTACAGCACCGCGTTCGGCGATCTGCGGCGCCTCGAGTTCGTTCTGGACGCACTGCGTCCGGGCTTGGTCTTCGCCGCCGACGCCGACGCGTATCGCGGCGCGCTCGGGCTCGTCGACGATGCGACGCCGGTCGCGTTCGAGCGCGGTGCGCCGCCGCGTGCCGGTGCGCTGACGCTCGACCGGCTCGTCGCGGCTGCGTCGGTCGCGGACGCGGACGCCGCGGCCGAACGCGTGCGCCCCGACGACGTGGCGAAGATCCTGTTCACGTCCGGGTCGACGGGCGAGCCGAAAGGCGTCCTGAACACGCACCGCATGCTGTGCTCGAACCAGCAGAGCCTCGTGCAGATCTGGCCCTTCCTCGCGCGGCATGACTTCGTGCTCGTCGACTGGCTGCCGTGGCACCACACGTTCGGCGGGAACCACAACTTCAACATGGCGCTGTTTCACGGCGGCACGCTGTACCTCGACGACGGCAAGCCGATGCCCGGCCGGTTCGAGCGTTCCGTCGAGGCGCTCGCCGAGCACCGTCCGACGGTGTACTTCAACGTGCCGCGCGGGCACAAGATGCTGGTCGACGCGCTGAACGCCGATGAGTCGTTCGCGCAGCGGTTCTTCTCACGGCTGCTGCTCATCGGCAACGCGGCGGCGGCGCTCCCCGCGACGACGTGGAACGCGCTGCGCGAGCTCGCCGCGCGCTACGGCGGCGGGGAGATTCCGGTGACCGGTTCGTGGGGACTCACCGAGACGGCGCCGATGGTGACCGCGGTACATTATCCGCTGCGCGACCCCGCCGACGTCGGCGTTCCGGCGCCTGGCGCCGAGCTGCTGCTCGCGCCGTTCGAGAACAAGCTCGAGGTGCGCGTGCGCGGGCCGATGGTGACGCCCGGATATTGGGGACGTCCCGATCTGACCGCAGCGGCGTTCGACGACGAAGGATTCTATCGCACCGGAGACGCGCTCCGGTTCGCCGATCCCGAAGACCCGGTGCGCGGTGTGCTGTTCGACGGGCGGATCGCCGAGAATTTCAAGCTCACGACCGGGACGTGGGTCGACGCGGGAGCCGTGCGCGTCGCGCTGCTCGGCGCGCTGGGGACGATCATCGACGAAGCGGTGGTCGCGGGCGAAAACCGCGACGAGATCGGCGTGCTGCTGTTCGTCGGTCCGCGCGTTCGCGACGCGTACGACGACGAAGCGCTGCGCGGCGAGCTGCAGCGGCTGCTGCACGCGTACAACGCCGGCGCGACCGGATCGTCGCACCGCGTCGGGCGCGCGCTCGTCGTGTTCGACGCCCTTTCGCCGGCCGACGGCGAAGTCACCGACAAGGGCTCGGTGAACCAGCGCCGCGTGCTGGCCCGCCGCGCAGCGCTCGTCGATCGGCTGTTCTCCGCGGACGATGCGGCGGTGATCGTCGCGGGCGAGGCGGTCGCGTGAAGCTGGGCCGGGCCTGCATCCCGCTCGACGCACTGTGGTTTTCGCCGTTCGCGCGATGGCAAGGGCCGCTCGCGGGCGTGTCGAGCCTCGATCTCGCGGTCGACGTGACGACGCGCGCGCTCCGGCGAGCACAGATCGATCCGGCGTCGTCGTTCGACCAGATCGTCCTCGGGATGACGATTCCGCAGGAGACGTCGTTCTACGCGCCGCCGACCGTCGCGGCGCGCATCGGCGCGACCGGCGTCGCCGGCCCCGCGATCGCGCAAGCCTGTGCGACGTCCGCGGCCTGCGTCGCGGCCGCCGTCAGCGCCGTCGACCACGGCGACGACGCGGTGCTCGTCGTCACCACCGATCGCACGAGCAACGGGCCGCTGCTGCTGTATCCGCGCGCCGACGCGCCGGGCGGCGCGCCTGCTTCGGAGCACTGGGTGCTCGACAACTTCAAGCGCGATCCGTGGGCGGGGTCCTCGATGCTGCAGACGGCCGAATGCGTCGCGCGCGAGGCGTCGATCGGGCGCGGGGCGATCGACGACGTCGTCGCGCTGCGTCACGCACAGTACGCCGACGCGGAGGCGCGTGACGCGGTGCGCGAAGCGCGCGTCCCAGTGGACGTGCGGGCGGGCAAGAAGCACGTCGCGCTCGAGCGCGATCACGGCGTGCGCTCCACGCCGCGCAACGAGCTCGCCGCGTTGCCCCCGGCCGCGGAAGGCGGCGTCGTGTCGTACGCGGCGCAGACGCACCCGGCCGACGGGACGGCCGGTGCGGTCGTCTGCAGCGCCTCTGCGGCGCCGCGGTTCCGGCGCGGACGACCGCTCGCGCACGTCGTCGCGTACGGCATGGCGCGCGTCGAAGCCGGACGGATGCCGAAGGCGCCGGTCGCCGCGGCGCGCCGCGCGCTCGCCGACGCGGGGATCGCGTTCGACGCGCTCGACGCCGTCACGACCCACAATCCGTTCGCGGTCAACGACGTGTACTTCTCGCGCGAGACCGGCGTGCCGCTCGAACGGATGAACGCGTACGGCTGCAGCCTCGTGTGGGGACACCCGCAGGGACCGACGGGATTGCGCGCGCTCGCCGAGCTGGCGCTCGTGCTCGAGCACCGCGGCGGCGGTGTCGGTCTCTTCACCGGCTGCGCCGCCGGCGACGTCGGCGCGGCGGTCGTGATTCGAGTCGACGGATGATGACGAACGTTCGCAGCGTCGCGGTTGTGGGCACCGGCGTGATCGGCATGAGCTGGGCGGCGTACTTCTTGAGCCGGGGGCTCGAGGTGCGCGCGACCGACCCGGCGCCCGGCGCCGAGCAGCGCCTGCGCGCATTCGTCGAGGACGCGTGGGACGACATCCTCGCGCTCGGCGGAACGCACGAGCGCTGGGAGCCGCGGCTGACGTGGTGCGCTTCGGTCGACGACGCGGTCGCGAGCGTTCAGCTCGTCCAAGAGAACGGGCCGGAAGACGAAGCGCTGAAGCGCGAGGTGTTCGCGACGATCGACGCCGCCGCCGATGCCGATGCGATCGTCGCGACCAGCTCGTCGGGGCTGCTGATCTCGCGCCTGCAGACGGCGTGCGCGCATCCGGAGCGCTGCGTGGTGGCGCACCCGTTCAATCCGCCGCACTTCGTTCCGCTGGTCGAGGTGGTCGGGGGCGAGCTGACGTCGCCGGAGGTCATCGCGCGCGCGCTCGCGTTCTATCGCGCGATCGGAAAGCATCCGATCCACGTCCGCAAAGAGATTCCCGGACACATCGCCAACCGGCTGCAGGCGGCGCTGTGGCGCGAAGCGTTCCACCTCGTGCAGCAAGGCGTGGCATCGGTGGAAGACGTCGACACGGCGATTTCCAAGGGTCCGGGCTTGCGCTGGGCGCTGTACGGGCCGATCATGCTGCTGCACCTCAGCGGCGGCGACGCCGGCCTGCTGCATTTCTGGGACCATCTCGCGGCACCCGTGCAGAGCTGGTGGAAGACGCTCGGGGAGCCGGACATCACGCCCGCGTTCGAGCGGCAGATGAACGAAGGCATCGGCGAAGAGACGAAAGGCCGCACGGTGCGCGAGCTCTCGCGCGAGCGCGATCGCCGCTTCGTGCGCATGCTCGCCGCGCTCGCGGCGGAAAAACCATGAGCGCCGAAGGACTCGTCGTTTCGGTCGACGGCGTCGTCGCGCGCGTTCGCCTGTCGCGCCCGCACAAGCGGAACGCGCTCGACGCCGCGACGATCGCCGGCCTGCACGCGTTCTTTGCGAGCCCGCCCGCCGGCGTGCGCGTCGCCGTGCTGACGGCGGAAGGCGACCACTTCTGCGCCGGGCTCGACCTGTCGGAACATGTCCGGCGCTCGCCGATGGAGGCACTCGAGAGCTCGCGCGCGTGGCACCGTGCCTTCGATGCGATTGAGCTCGGCACGATCCCGGTCGTCGCGGTCTTGAAGGGCGCCGTCATCGGCGGTGGGCTCGAGCTGGCCGCATCGTGCCACGTCCGTCTCGCCGATCGCACGACGTTCTTTGCGCTCCCGGAGGGCCAGCGCGGCATCTTCCTCGGCGGCAGCGGGTCGGTCCGCATCACGCGGCTGATCGGGATGGATCGCGTGCGCGAGATGATGCTGACCGGCAGACGCTACGGCGCGGAGGACGGCCTCCGCCTCGGCATCGTCCACGAGCTCGCCGAGGCGAACGAGGCCGACGCGCGCGCCCAAGCGCTCGCGGAATCGGTCGCGAAGAACAGCGACGCGTCGACGTTCGCGATGCTGCAGTCGCTGCCGCGTATCGCCGCGATGCCGCCCGAGCACGGCCTGTACGCCGAAGCGCTGACGACCGTGTTCGTGCAGAGCGATCCCGCCGCCGAAGACCGCATGTCCGCGTTCCTGGAGAAGCGCTCCTAGACGGGTACATTATCGGCGATGGATCGCGAGCGGGCGCGCATCGGCACGGCGGGCTGGGTGCTGCCCGCCGTCGTTCGAGATCACTTCGGGCCGGGCGCATCGCAGCTCGAACGCTACGCGACCCGCTTCTCGTGCGTCGAGATCAACTCGTCGTTCTACCGGCCGCATCGTACGTCGACGTATGCGCGCTGGGCGGCGACCGTCCCGGACGATTTTCGCTTCGCCCTCAAAATTCCGAAGGCGATCACGCACGAGCGCCGCCTGGTGGACGTCGATGCGCCGCTCGACGCGTTCCTCGCCGAAACCGCGGCGCTCGGCGCAAAGCGCGACGTGCTGCTCGTGCAGCTTCCGCCGAGCTTCGCGTACGACGCCGGCGTCGTGACCGGCTTCTTCACGCGCATGCGCGGGCGTTACGACGGCCGGATCGCGTGCGAGCCGCGGCACGCGAGCTGGTTCGAAGACGCCGCGGACCGCGCCCTCGCCGAGCTGGACGTCGCGCGCGTGGCCGCGGATCCCGCCGTGGTCCCGCGCGCTGCGCAGCCCGGCGGCTCTCGCTCGTTCGCATACATCCGCTTGCACGGCTCGCCGCGGATGTACTACGACGCGTACGACGACGCCGCGCTCGCCGCGGTCGCCGTAAGGCTCCGCGAAGAACCCGTGCCGACGTGGTGCATCTTCGACAACACCGCGTTCGGCGTCGCCGCCGGCAACGCGCTGCGGCTCAGCGAGCTGCTGGCCTGACGAAGGACGCCGCACGCGCTTCGGCCGTGGCGCCAAGGTTAGCAGAACGGTCCAACACGACGTGCGCCTGTGAAAAACGGCGACTCTGCGCGAAGCTCAATGTTCGCAGGTCGACCTCCTCTGTCGATCGGGCCCTCCTGGCGTTTCTGAATTGCGGCACTAAAATTTTCGTTTGCGCCGTTGAGCAAGAAACGATGCGTATGCGGACGAGGGCCTCGTCTGGGGCGGCGTCGCGCTTGTCGCGAACGCCTGCGCGCCAGATCGCTGGTCGCTGCTTGGCACCACAAGCGTCGCTGGGGCGGACCGACCGCGCCAAGCAGCCGAAGCGGTTGCCAGCACGAACTGCCCCACATCGCGGGGAACTACTGGCCACTACCACACTGAGTCAACGGCGAGGTAATGCGGTCGCCCCGCTTAGCGCCGGCCCGCCAACTCCCTTCAGCTCAGTATTTCGTTGACTCTCTCGAGATCAAAACGGGCGACTCCTGTATCCCCAATCGTTATGGATCAACGCGATTAAGAATCGTCTGGCTCGTCGGGGCTAAACAATCCGAGGTTGATGAGGCGGTATTTCATCGCAAGAGTGCTGACCTCGAATCGGCGCGACATTTCGCTCAGACTCGAGACCGTTGGCGTGCCGTTCAAATCCAGCCAGTGCTTGAGCACGAGATCTGGCGGCATGAGCAATGCGGCGGCGAACTGGTTCGCTTCTCGCTCCTCCCGCTGATCGGCAAACCCAGGAACGCTGCCGCCTCTGCGATCTATTCTAACGATCTGATTGGATTCAGCTAAGTACGGCCGGCCGGGATGCATCAGCAGATGGCCGAGTTCGTGCGCTATCGTGTAACGTTGGCGCACCAAAGCATGGGTCTCCGCGACCGCGATAATCTTGCGCTGCCCATCGCGTATTAGTATTCCGGACAGATCCTGGTCGAGCGGTGCCGCTCGGACCTCGGCGTGGTGCGACTCGGCAATGAATTTAACATCGATGGGCGCTTCGGTTCCGAGCCCGAGAGCGCGGAGCGCCTCGGCCGCTCGTAATTCGGGATTGCGTCGCGCGCGTGGGAGGCTCACCCGTTCAAGATCGCTTGTCGTTGCCGTAATAAGCGCTCGACGATGCCAGCATCGGTAGATGTCGCGGACGGCTGCGGTAACAACGTGGCCGGCTCGACCCCGAGGGCATCGGCAAGAACCAACATTTGATATACGGTCGCGGCCTGACCGCCGACTTCCATGTTAGCAATTGTCGTCCGGCCAATTTTAGAACGGCTCGCCAATTCCGACTGGCTGATGCCTGCCAGTTCCCTCTCTGCCCGCAACCGTTCCCCAAAGGCCTTATTTACGTCAAAGGGGTGTAGCACTGTCATCCAGATTGACTTTCGGGCATTTCATCAGAACTGTGATTTATGCGCCGCGGCGAACCGACCTGTCGTGTAAAGAAACTTTAGCATAACTGGCCGGGCCACGAGGAGGAGACCTGGAGCGGCGCGTCGGCTTCTCCAGCGCGGCGTCGTACCCGTCTTGGCTGCCATTCATGGACATTGTCATTCTGATTGACAGCGCCCTCAGCGAGCGGTATCCTAGGGCGGTCGGCTGCCGTGAAACGGTCGGCTGACCCTACTGCGAAGGAACTTGACTATGCCGATTGACCTGCGTGCCCACGGGCTCTGTGAAGCGGACTTCGAACTGATCGTCGTTGGCGAGGGCGAGACGATCGGTGAGGTGATTGAGCGTTTTGCCGCTAGCTCGGGACGTCCGCTCATCGCGCTCGCCATCGAGGACGCTGAAGAGGACCTCGACGTCGCCGCGCTCGCGGAAGACGTGCTGCAGCCCCGCCGTCACGTGCACTTCCATCGCCGCCATCTCGTTGCCGTGACGGTCGAGTACGCCGGGCGCACCCCGATCATGCACAGCTTCCGCCCGAACAAGCGCGCGAAGCGCGTCTACGACTGGGCAGTGGGCAAAGACGGTTTCGACTTCAACCCGGTCGACGCGGCCGAGCTGGTCCTCGCGACGGGCAGTCCGCCGTCCTCGTGGAAACGCGTCGAGGTGGATAGCCACATCGGCGACATCGCTGGTCCGGACGATCGTGTGAAGCTCTGGCTGGTGCCAAAGTCGTTCTTCCAGGGTTAGAGGGCGTGGACGCAGCCGAGCGCCTCGCGTACGACCTCGCCCACGGCCCTTTCCTCACGGGGTGTGACCATGGCCGTTGGCGTTTGATTCACCTCGTGGGAACGACTGCGGTTGTCGCGATATCGGCTGAGCCGCGACGGGGAGCGCCAAACGAATACGCGGTACGCCTTTTGTGCGAGGGCTACCCGACGTCGCTTCCGTTGGGCGTCTTCTGGGACGCCGAAGCGGGCACTGAGTTAGCCGAAGATCGCTGGCCGCGGCTCGCGGAAACCGCGGGCGACCAGGCTTTCCGACGCGATTGGCGTGGACCATCGTCCACCGGACCGCGCTCCCTTTACATAATCACCGACGCGCAGACGTACGCGGCCAAAGCGGGGATGTGGCTGCCGAAACACCAGCTCGAAGCATGGCGACCGGACGTTGGCATCGCGTGTTACCTTGAGGTCATTTATGATCGGCTACATTCGCCGCGCTATCTCGGCGATTATCGCTCCTCGAGCCCGCCTCCGGCTTAACAGCCATTTCTTCGCCGACGTCATTGCGGAGATTCATCGCCGCGGGGACGAGAAGCGTGAGTCGGGAGCCTTCTTGCTTGGCTCAACTGCTGAGGACGGTGCGCGCGTCGCCGACGATGTGATATACTACGAAGACCTGGATCCACGGTGTACGCGGTATGGAGCGATCGCGCTTGAGTCCATCGCATTCGCGAAGGCGTGGTCCATCGCCTCAGAACGCGGCAAGCAGATCGTCGCTGATCTGCATTCACATCCAGGATGCGCGGAACAAAGCGCCATCGACAAGGCAAACCCCGCCGTTGCGCTCCCCGGACATATCGCCTTGATCGTGCCGGACTTCGGCCGCCGTCGAGGTTCGCGATCGGGGCTCGGCGTTTTCGAATACCTCGGCGGGCACAAATGGCGCGCCATCGACGCAGCCCGGCAACGAAAGTATCTCGATATCGGATGGTGGGTTTGATGATCACTCGGGCGACGCTGCCGCGAAATCAAAAGCTCCTGATGGAGAAATCAATGCGGGCGGCGGAAGCCGAGGCGGTCATCGGGGCGAGCGCCGTGAACGTCGTCTTGGATATCGCTGCTGCATCGAGCCGTGTCGGACAGATTGCCGCGCTCGTCGCCACAGCGACCGCGGCGCGCGCGTTCGGAAGTGTCGGCTTCGTTTGTCCCGATGTATTACTACGGGTGCGCGGGGCGACGTCGAATCTTCGCCAGGAGCTAGCGACAAATGGCGCAACGTTCGGTACGGTAAACGGGCCGACGATTTTCGTGACCGCTAGCGCTCCGAGTTGCGCGGAAGACGACGTCCGTGTACTGCTTCATCGCGGTTTAGGCGGGTTCGTCCCGGCCGACGTTCCCGCTTCATTTGACGTAGAAGGCTTTGCGCCCGCTGCGATTCTGGGCGCATCCCTGGCCGTCACGGCGATCTTCGTCCGCCGCGTCCTGCGTGAACCCGACGATGGGCGTTCGCACGCATTCGAGATGCTACCCGCCGATTACACGGGTCCCGTCGCCGATCTCGACGCTGCACTTCCGGCGCATCTGGCGTTCCTTGGTATCGGACATCTCGGCCAGGCCTCCCTATTTTGCGCCTCGCTCCTCGGCTCGCTGGACGGTTATCGTCGGTACGACATGCTCGACGACCAGGAGATCGACCCCGCGAACTATTCGACCCAGCTCCTTGTCTCTAAGAAACAGGTCGGGCTGAAGACGTCGGCTTGCGTGTCATGGCTCGCGGCACGCGGTATCGGGGGCGCGGCAATGAATCAACGCCTCGTCGCCGGTGTACGCGAGTCGGCCCCGTCCGCGCCTATATTTCTTGCCGGTTTCGACGATGGCGAGGGGCGTCGAGCGCTAGACGTTCTGCTGCCGGCTCTGGTTGTCGAAATGGGGATTGGTGGGCGCGTAGCTGACTTTACCGCGTTCCGCATCCACGTGTTTCCACAGTCACGCTTGCCGAGCGAGATCTTCTACGAGCTGCCTGAGGATCTCGAAACGTCGCGCGCCCGCGCTCGTGAGCGAACTGCATTCGGTGACCTTGCTACGACGCCGGAAGAGCGCTGCGGCATGATTGACGCGGCAGACGCGGCGTCGGGCGCCCCCTTCGTGGGCACGGCGGTGGCGGCCATCGCGCTTTCGCAGGTCATTCGCTTCGCGGCGGGATTGCCGCGTGACGACGTAGTCGTAGGCGACTTACGCACGTCCGGCGTTGGAGACGCGTTTGTTGGTACCGCGGCTTCACCATGAACTCTGCATAATGTCCGCCGAGCCGGGCGTCGGCGATGGCGTCCGACCGAGACCGCCGAGAGCGCGTGCCTGCGGAAACGAACGTCGAAGTCCACACATCGCCCTATATGAACATTACGTTCAGCCGTAGAGTCCCTAGCTCGCATCCTGCGACGAGCGCGTGTTTGCAGGCGACCTCTAGCGGACCAGCCTCGGTGGAAGCGGTTCGAGTGAGCACGGCAGCATCGTGGAGAGCTTCGTCGTGGTGCCGACGCGGAGCGTCAAGGCGCCGCAGCGGTCCGTGCGGTACACTGTCGCTCCTGCTTGCCGGAGCGTGTCGAGCGTCCGCGCGGCGGGGTGACCGAAGACGTTGTGGCGACCGGCGCTGATCAGGGCGAGCCGCGGGCGAACCGCGGTGAGGAATTGCGCTGATGTCGCGTAGGCCGAGCCGTGGTGGCCGGTCTTGAGGACGTCCGCTCGGAGATCCGCGCCGCGTGCGAGGAGCCGTCGCTCGGTCTCGAAGCCTGCGTCGCCGGTGAAGAGCATCCGAAAGTTTCGGTACGTAAGCATCACGACCACCGAGTTCTCGTTGACGTCGTTCTTGCCGTCTGCCAGGAGTGCGCCGCACGGCGATAGGACGCTGAGACGCACGCCGTCGCCAGTCGACCAGGTGTCGCCGCAGCGGGCGATGCGGACCGGCACGCGGTGCGCGGCCGCTTCGTGCATGCCGTCCGCGAATGCACGGCCGCCGTAGCGCTGCCCGCTGTCCGCAACCGCGAGCACCGGCAGAGCGCGCACGATCGGCGCGAAACCGCCGACGTGGTCGCCATGCGGATGCGTGTTCACCAGCAAGTCCACGCGCCGTATCGCTTCGCGCCGCAGGTACGCGAGCACCACGCGTTCGCCGACGATCTCAGCCGGGGACTGCTCGGCGCGGTCGGCGCCGCGTTCCAGACGGCCGCCGCTGTCGATCAGGATCGTGTGGCCGCGCGGCGTGCGGATAACGATGCCGTCGCCCTGCCCGACGTCCAGCATGACGATCCTCAGCGACCCGTCCGGTGGCCGCAACGTTGTGGCGAACACGATGGCGCTCGCGGCGCCGAGCAGCAGCACGGCGACCCGGGGCGTGTCGCGAACCAGCGACGCGGCCAACACGGCGACGGCGTCGTAGACGACAATCGCTTGCCATGACGGCGCAGCGACGCTGACGCGAGCGCCCGGGAGCGACGCCACGGCGCTCACCGCTCGCAGCACGAGGTCGACGAGCACGACGTCGACCGACGCCCCTAAGCCGGCCGCCCGGGATACGGCCGCATCCAAGGGGCCGGACTGCAGTGCAGAATGCGCCGCCGCTCCCGACGCGACGCAGCAGTGTGCGATCGAGGCGACCGCGCCGTTCAGCATCTCGACGACGCCGCTGCAGACCAGCGTCGCGATCGCGACGACCATCGCAAGCGCCGTCGTCGGGACGACGATCGCGTTCGCCACGACCGCGTACGGCGCTACGAGGCCGAATGTCGCGGCGCTCAGCGGCCACACGCCGACCTGCGTCGCGATCGTGAGCGCGAGCGCTTCGCGCACGCGCGCCGGTGCGTCCAGCCGCCGCAGCAGCCGCTGCAGCGGCGCGGCGAACAAGCCGATCGCAGCGACGCACGAGAACGACAGCGCGAAGGACACCGTCGTCACCGACGCCGGCCACAGCACCGCGACGACGAGCGCGGCGGCGGCGAGCGCGTTCCACGAGACGAGTCGCGCGCCGCACGCGCGCGCGACGAGCGCGAGCGTCACCATGACGGCCGCGCGCTCCGACGGAAGGTGAGCGCCGCTCAGCCAGGCGTACGCGACGACGCACGGGATCGCGGACAGCGAAGCGGCGATGCGCGGAACGCGCGCGAGACGCAGCACGCCGAGCACGAGCGCCGCGATGACGCCGAGATGGAGCCCGGCCGTCACGAGCACGTGCACCGTTCCGGTGGCCTGAAAGTCGTCGCGCACCGCGCGCGGCAGCGACCCGCGCTCGCCCCACAGCGCGCCCGCGAGCACCGACGCCTCCGGCTCCGGGACGAGCCGGCGGAGACGTTCCGACAGGCGCGCCCGCAGACGTGCACCCCATGTACGCACGTCGCCGGTCGCCGGCGGCGCGCGGGCGAGCACGCGCGACGCGATCAGCTCGCCGGCGAGTCCTTCACCGAGCGCGATCGCACGCCGCGACGGCTCGCCCGGGTTTCGCGGCTCGTCGAAGGGCTCCAGGCGTCCGCGCACGACGAGCCGCTCGCCGGGAAGCACATGCGCGGCGCGAAGGTGCACGCGAACCCGCAGCCCGCGGGCGTTCGGCGCGACGTCCGGCGTGCGATCGACGAGCGCGTCGAACGTCGCTCCGCCGCCTTCGTCGCGACGGACGTCTCCCGTGACCGTGACGGCGAACCGCTCCGTGCGCGACTCCGTCTGCAGCATCGGAGGATGGCCGCGCAACATCGCGGCGAGAAGCCCGGCGAGGATCCAAAGCGCCGTGCGGCGCCGGCGGAATAGCAGACCGATCGCGAGCGCGCACAGGATCGCGAATCCGACGCGGTCGTGCGCGTCGGCGGCGATCGCGGCGACGATCGCCGCCGCCGGTGCCAGGAGAGGTGCGTTCCGCACACCTCTGCATCACGACACCGCGCTCGGACGGCAAGCCCTTCGTGCGAGCGCGATACCGGACCGAATCGGGGCTTCGCCCGGGCGCGCGGGAGAGCGCTTGGCGAGGCCGAACGTACCGGGCTCGCATGCGCATCGTGGTCACCGGCGGCGCCGGCTTCATCGGGTCGCACATCGTCGACGCGTACGTGGCCGCGGGCCACGAGGTCGTCGTGCTCGACAGCCTCTGGTCGCACGGCGGCGGACGCCGGGAGAACATCCCGGAAGGCGTCTCCTTCGTGCACATGGACATCCGGGACGACGGAATCAACCGCATCTTCTCCGACTTCAAACCGGAGATCGTCTCGCATCACGCCGCGCAGCATTCGGTGGCGATCGGCTCGCGCGATCCGAAGTACGACGCGAACGTGAACGTGATCGGGATGCTCAACGTGCTGGAAGCGGCCGTCAAAGCCGGAACGCGCAAGGTGATCTTCGCGTCCAGCGCCGCGACGTACGGCGACGTCGACGCGATGCCCGTCGACGAACGCTCACCGCAGCGCCCGGTCTCCCCGTACGGCATCACGAAGATGGTGACCGAGCACTATCTCCGCTTCTTCAAGTCGGATCGCGGGCTCGACTTCACGGCGCTGCGCTACGGAAACGTCTACGGGCCGCGCCAGGACCCGAACGGCGAGGCCGGCGTGATCGCGATCTTCCTCGGGAAGTTCCTGCAGCGACAGGGCGTGCGAATCGACTGGGACGGCGAGCAGACGCGCGACTACGTGTACGTCGGCGACGTCGTTCGCGCGAACGTGGCCGCCCTGGCCAAGGGCGCCGGCGAGATCTTCGTCATCGGGACCGGCAAGAAGACGTCGGTGAACGAGATCTACCGCAGCATGGTGGAGGTGACGGGCTTCGAGGCGCCCGTGACGCACGCGGAACGCCGTCCCGGCGACGCGCGCGAGGTGTACTTCAACCCGGCAAAGGCCGCCCGCGAACTCGGCTGGGAAGCGCAGATGAGTCTCGTCGACGGTATGCGCGCGACATACGCGTACTTTCGCGAACGGGAGAAGTCGCCGGCCTAACCGGACATCGCGCGGCGGTACGCAGCGACGGCGCTCGGCTCTTGGAACGGCGACGGCTCCGACGGCTCCCGGGATCGCAGCCGGCCGCGCAGCAGCGCGCCGATCGTCGCCGCTTCGCCGCGATCGAACGTCAGCGTGGTCTCGTCGTCCGCGCCAGCCAGCGAGGCGAGGTCCGCGGCCATGTAGCGCGCTTCGTTCACCGTTCGGCCCTGCGTCGTGTAGCGCCGCTCGCGAAACGTGAACCTCGAGAGCCACCATCTCCCGGGCGTCTCGGGATCGCGCTGGATCGAGACGTTGACGTTGCTCATCGGCGCACCATCTTGTCGAACGTTTCGGGGATCAGGCGAATCTCGCGAGCGATCTCGCGACACGTCCCGGCGGGGATGATAGCGTGGCGCGGGACTGCTGTCAATCGCCCGTCGGCGTGCCCGAAGACGTCGTGCCGCCCGCGTGCGCGAAGCAATGCGAAGGCCAGCGCGTGCAGCACGCGGACGACGTCACGCCGGTTGTGAGATCGCATCTCGCCCCGCCATCACGCGCGGCGAAGCGCGCGACAAGGGGACGAGACGCCGAATCAGCGGCGCCCTTACGGGCGCTCTTACGGGACGGGGTGGATGTCGGTCGGTGCTTGGGGCGGCGTCTTGATCGCGACGATCTTCAAGTTCGGATCGGTCGTGCCGGCGTGCGGCGTCCCCGCGGGGATCACCAGCACGAGCCCCGGATGGAGCGACACTTGGCGGTCGCCGAGCCATTCGGTGCCGCTGCCCGCCATCACGATCTGGATCTCGTTCGCGTCGGCGTGATAGTGCTTTTGCACGGTGCCGATCTGCACTTGCACCGTCGCGCCGTCGGCGACGGCGAACGTCTTGCTGCGCAGGTTCGGGCTCGCCGGCGACGGGGGCGGAAGATCGGCGGGCGTCATGGCGCCGACGTCGACGACGGCGGGCTGGAGCGGCGGCGCGGCGGCGCGCGCCGGCTGGACGAGGTACGCGGCCGCGAGCCCCGCCGCGAAGGCGACGCCGGCGACGGCCGCGGTGCGAAGCGCGGTGATTGTCATCCGGTGGCCTCCGACGCGCGACTGCTCTCTTCCCTCTGCGCCGCGAGCGCGAACGACGCGGCGAACGCGATGAAATAGCTCAGATCGCCCCACTGCGGATGGGCCGCGGCGAGCGGGCCCGTGTACCAGCTCTGCTGCCAGAACGGGATCGAGACCGCGATGCCCCCGGCCCAGGCCAACAGCGCCCGCGTGTCGGTGCGCAGTGCGGTGGGCGCGCGGCGCGCGAGCATCACGCCCGCCCACGGCGCGGCCCACATCGTCAGCAGTCCCAGAAAGCTTTCGTAGAGGTGCGCGGTCGCGCGCGGATCGCCGGCCCCGAACGCGAGCGCGCCGCCGAGCGCGCCGACCGCGATCGCCGACTGCCAGCGCACGAGCGTCCAGCGAACGACCGCGAACCCGAGCGCGCCGACCGCGACGGCGGCGACGGCGACGACGCCGGCGCCGAAGCGGGCCGTCGGATCGTTCGCGCGCGCCAGCACCAGCACGGCGACGGTCAGCGCCGCCAGGAACGCCGCGGCGCCGAGCGCGCTGGAGAGCCGGCGGCGCGCGTCCCAGGCGACGAGCGCGGCGAGCGCGCCCGAGTAGAGGTTCAGCGAGTTGGCGCTGATCGTCCCGAGCAGCACGGTCGCGAGCCCGATGGCCGCGACGAGCGCTTTGCCGTGCGCGAGCAGCACGATCGTGTCGGCGGGCGTCGCGCTCGCCAGACCGGGCGCGTGCGTCGCCGCGACCGCCGCGGCGCCGACCATCTCGAGCAGCGTGCAGGGGACGAATCCGCCGAGAAACGCCCATGCCGTCACGGCGCGCGGATCGCTCGCACGCGGCAGATAGCGGGAGTAGTCGGACGCGCCGGGCCCCCAGCCGACCGCGTACGCGAACGCCAGCGCCGCCGAGAAGACGATCCCGCCCGTCTCGCCGCCCGACGCGAACGGCGCGCCCGGATCGAACGGCGCGGCGAGCTTCGCGAGCGCGAGCGTCGCGACCGAGATGACGGCGAAGCCCGCGACGAGGCCGGCGCTCGCGTAGCGCTCGAAGACGTGGATCGCGTTGTGCCCGTACACCGCGATGAGGACTTGCGCGGCCAGCACCATCGTCAGCGCGAGCGGGTAGCGCAGGTGCGCGAGCGCCGCGAGCGCCTGCGCGCCGAACGCGCTGGAGATCGCGAACCAGCCGACGCCGGCGAGAAACGCCAGCACCGCGGGGATGAGGTTGCCGTCGCGCCCGAACGTGAGACGCGACGCGACCATCTGCGGCACGCCGTACCGCGGACCCGCACGCGAGAGCAGCCCGACGATCAGGTAGGCGAGGACGTTTCCGGCGACGACGCCGAGCGCCGCGCCGGCGAGGGACGTCCCGTACAGCGCGACGGTGAGGATACCGACCGCGAACGGCGCCGTCTCCGCGTTCGCGCCGAACCACAAGAAGAACAGGTCGCGCGGACGTCCGTGTCGCTCCGCGTCGCCGATCGGGTCGAGCCCGTGGGGCTCGACCGCGACGACGCTAGCGCCGTACGGTGACGGTTCCGCCGGCGACATCCGCGCTCGCGGCGACGGAGACCCCGGCCTCGCGCAGCTCCCGCAGCGCCCGCGCCTCGTCGCCCGCGTTCACATTGACCGCCGCGGCGGCGTCTTCGACCACGACCGTGTCGAAGCCGGCCGCCCGGGCGTCGAGCGCGGTCGCCTTCACGCAGTAGTCCGTCGCGAGTCCGCACACGAACACGCGCCGCACGCCGTGTGCGCGCAGATCGTTCTCGAGCGTCGTCGCGGCGAAGCCGCTGTAGCCGTCGGTCTCGCGATCGGTGCCCTTGTCGACGACCACGTCGACGTCCGCCATGTTCAGCCGCTCGTCGAACGCCGCGCCGTGCGTCCCCGCGACACAGTGGACCGGCCACGGCCCGCCCTGTTGCGCGAACGAGGAATGATCTGCCGGATGCCAGTCGCGCGTCGCGTACACGCGCGGGAAGCGCGGCGCGAGCGCCGCGATCGGCGCGAAGATGCGTTCGCCCTCGGCGACGGCGAGCGCGCCGCCGGGAAGAAAGTCGTGCTGCACGTCGACGACGACGAGCGCGTCGTCGGGCCGGATCTCGTACGTCATGGCCTGCACCTCATGCGGCGACGATGTTCAGAAGCTTGTCGGGGACGAAGATGCGCTTGCGCACCTGCTTCCCGTCGATTTGTGCGGTGACGGTGGACTGCGCCATTGCCAGCTCGTACGCGGCGTCTTCGGCGATACCAGGCGCGACCGGGATGCGCGCGCGCACCTTGCCGTTCACCTGCACGACGAGCGTGATCGCGTCGGTCGCGAGCGCCTGCGGGTCGGGATCGAGCCAGCGCTCGAGGTGCACGCTGCGCTCGTAGCCCAGCTTCGACCACAGCTCGTCGGCGAGATGGGGCGCGAACGGCGCGAGCACGATCGGCAGCGCGTGCACGACGTACAGGACCGCCGGGTCGGACGCCGCGTCCGCCTCGCGCACCGCCGCGGTCAGCAGGTTCACGACCTCGTCGAGCTTCGCCGTCGTGACGTTGTAGTGGAAGCGCCGCGTCTCCGTCTCGTTCTTGCCGGACTCCAGCGCGACGTGCAGCGCGCGCACGAGCTCGCGCTGCCGCTCGCCGCGCATCTCGGGCAGCCGGTCGAGGGGGATCGCGCGCGCGACGCCCGCGAGCGGCTCCGCGCCGCGCCAGACGCGCTGCACGAAGCGCACGCGGCCGACGATCCCTTCGTCGGTCCACTCGAGCGCGTCTTCCGGCGGCGCGGCCTTCAGCAGAAACAGCCGCATCGCGTCGACGCCGTACTTTTCGACGGTGTCGTCGATGCCGACGACGTTGCCGCGCGACTTCGACATCTTCTCGCCGCCGTAGAGCAGCGTCCCCTGGTTGAAGAGCCGCGTGAACGGCTCGTCGTCGCCGTCGACGTAGCCTTCGTCGACGAGGAACTTGTAGAAGAAGCGCGCGTAGAGCAGGTGCATCACGGCGTGCTCCGCGCCGCCGATGTACTGATCGACCGGCATCCAGCGCGACGCGATCGCGCGGTCGAACGACGCCTTCGCGTCGTGCGGGTCGAGATAGCGGACGAAGTACCACGACGAGTCCACGAACGTGTCCATCGTGTCGGGATCGCGCTGCGCCGGGCCGCCGCAGCGCGGACACGTCGTGTTCACGAACGCGGGGTCGTTCGCCAGCGGCGAGCCCTGTCCGGTGAACGCTACTCCTCTCGGCAGCAGCACGGGAAGCTGGTCGTCGGGGACCGGCACGAGACCGTCGCGCTCGCACGACACGATCGGGATGGGCGTGCCCCAGTAGCGCTGGCGCGAGACGAGCCAATCGCGGATGCGGTAGTTGATCGTCGTCGTGCCGCGGCCCATCGCTTCGAGCCGCGCCGCGATCGCGCGGCGTGCGGGCGCGGACTTCATCCCGCTGTACTCCTCGGACGCCATGAGCTTGCCGTCCTCGACGTACGCTTGCGCGAGCGGCGCGCGCAGCGAGCCGTCGGGCGTCGTGATCACCTGCGCGATCGACAGCCCGTGCTTCTTCGCGAAATCGAAATCGCGCTCGTCGTGGGCGGGAACGCCCATCACGGCGCCGGTCCCGTATTCGGCGAGCACGTAGTTCGTCACCCAGATCGGGACGCGCTCGCGCGAGAGCGGGTTGATCGCGTATGCGCCGGTGGGGACGCCGGTCTTCTCCATCAGCTGCGTGCGCTCGAGCTCGCCCTTGCCGCGGAGCGTCGCGGTGAAGTCCTCGATGCGGCGGCGCGTCTTCGGGAAGCGCTCGACGATCTTGGCGACGACCGGATGCTCGGGCGCGACCGCGACGAACGTGACGCCGTAGATCGTGTCGACGCGCGTCGTGAACACCTCGATCCGCGCGTCGACGTTCTCGACGTCGAGCGAGAACGTCACGCCCTCGCTGCGCCCGATCCAGTTCCGCTGCATCGCGCGGATCCGCTCCGGCCAGCCGTCGAGACGGTCGAGCCCCGCCAGCAGACGGTCCGCGTAGTCGGTGATCTTGAAGTTCCACTGCGCGAGGTTGCGGCGCTCGACCTCGGCGCCGCAGCGCCAGCATTTCCCGTCCTCGACCTGCTCGTTGGCGAGCACGGTGCGGTCGACCGGGCACCAGTTCACCGGCGCCTCGCGCTTGTACGCGAGCCCCTTCTCGAAGAGCCGGATGAAGAACCACTGATTCCAGCGATAGTACGACGGATCGCAGGTCGCGAACTCGCGCGTCCAGTCGTAGCCCGTCCCCATGAGGCGGATCTGACGGCGCATGTTCTCGATGTTCGAACGCGTCCACGTCTCCGGATCGGCTCCGCGCTGGATCGCCGCGTTCTCCGCCGGGAGACCGAAGGCGTCCCAGCCCATCGGGTGCACGACGTTGTAGCCGCGCATCCGCTGCATCCGCGCGATCGCGTCGCCCAACGTGTAGTTCTTCGCATGTCCGACGTGGAGATCGCCCGACGGATACGGCAGCATCTCGAGCGCGTAGTATTTCGGGCGCGGATCGTCGTCGCGGGCGACGTAGATGCGCTCGTCTTCCCAGCGCCGCTGCCACGCCCGCTCGACCGAGCGGAAGTCGTACGTTCTCTCCTCGGGCATCGAAGCTCCAGTCTACCACGCCCGAACTCCGCGAACCTGACGCCGCGGTCGCATTGGGCCGTTCCGGACGACGGTCCCGGAGGAACGCCGTTCGCCCGCGTTTTCGCGGCGGGGGCTTGCCGCGACCAGCGCGCGCGTGAACACCAGGGCATGAAGCGGATTGCTCTCGCCGCCGCGGCGGTCGCCGTTGCGGCCCTCCTGTTCTTCCGGCCCGGTCACGGCGTCGGACCGGACGAGGCTCCTCGCCCCGGCTGGTCGCACGACGGGAGCGCGGCCGAAGGCGCGAGCGCGGCCGAAAGCGCTGCGGACAGTACGAGCCGGCACGCTTGGGGGTCGGCGGCCGGTCCGCCGGCGTCACGAGCGCCGCGACGCGCCGCGGCCGCGCGGGACGGAGGCACATCGCTCGCGGACGGCCGAGCGGCGCGCGAGGCCGAGCTCGTGTACGTCGCGGGCGACGTCGCCCGTCCGGGCGTGTACGCGCTCGCGCCTGATGCGCGGGCCCGCGATGCGATCTCCTTGGCCGGCGGCGCCAAGGCGGACGCCGACCTCGTCGCGGTCAACCTCGCGGCGCACGTCGCCGACGGCGACGAGATCGTCGTCCCGAAGCTCGGCGAGGCCCCCGCGGCCGCGCCGCGTGGGCGGCGTTCGAGAAGCCGGATCGCGACGTGGCCGCGATCGGCCGATGCCGCGGATGCACGTGTGGACGCGGATGCCGACCCGGGCGTGGGCGGCTCGAAAACGGCGCGCAGCGGCAAGCGGCGCGGGGCGAAGCGCCACCGCGGGGCCGTGACGGGCGGCATCCGCACGATCGAAGCCGGCGGGGCGCTGCCGCCCGCCGGTCGCGTCGACATCAACGCGGCGGATGCTGCGACGCTCGCGACGATCCCCGGGATCGGGCCGGGGCTCGCGGAGCGGATCGTCGCCTTCCGTCAAGCGAACGGCCCGTTCGCCGCGGTCGACGAGCTGCTCGACGTCTCGGGGATCACCGACCGCCGCCTCGACGCGATCCTGCCGTACGTCGTAGCGCGCTGAGCTGGCGTCGCGCGCGGTCGGCGCGCGGAGGCGCGGAAGCACGAGCGGTCGCGGTGCGTGAGGAACCGCTGAGAAGCGGCTAGGCGCAGCCCGGTTCCGGGTAGGTGGCAAGACGATGGATCGCGTGTTCGTGCCGCTGTTCACCGTCGCCGCGGCGGCCGCGATCGCGGGGCCGGTGGCGCTCAACGCGCCGGCCGACGTCTACTTCGGGCCGTTCAAGTACAGCGCGATCTCGACGCGCACGAAGATCGACGCGCTCGGCCGCGCGTACCAGCAGCGGTGGGAAGACGACGCGTCGCTGGTCCACGACGCCGGGATGGTGCAGTCGTCGCTCTTCGACTGGGCGAAACGCTATCCGAAGGACAGCTGGCTGCCGCCGACCGCGTTCCACCTCGCGCAGCTGTACATGGAGATTCAAACGCCCGAGGCGCGCGCCCAAGCGAAGGCGATGTTCGAATACGTCGCGCGTACGTTCCCGAACACGAAGCAGGCGCATCTGGCGCGGCTGCGTCTCCAGCAGGGCTTTCCGCCGCTGCACGACGAGCCGCCGGTCGCGCCGACGCCGAACCCGTACGGCGCGCACGCGTCGCCGAACCCCGCCGCATCGCCGAACCCCGCCGCGTCGCCAAGCCCCGCCGCATTGCCAAGCCCCGCCGCGTCGCCGAACCCCGCCGCGTCTCCGAAGGCCGCAGCGTCTCCGAAGGCCGCAGCTCCGCCGGGCGCGGCTCCGGGCCGCTACCAGCCGCCGCCGGAGTCTCCGCCTCCGCCGCCGCCGGCGTCGCCGCCGCCCCAGCCTCCGCCGTCGCCGCCGCCCCAGCCGCCGCCGCCGGCGTCACCGCCGCCGTCGCCCCACGATGCGCCGCCGATGTTCGACGAATCGATCTGACCGGCGTCGTTCTGCCAGCCCCCGGCGTCGCCGCCGGCGTTGCCCGCGTCGGCGCCCCCGACGTAGGTGCCGCCGGGGTTGTTGTCGATCACGGTCGTGCGATTGCCGCCGAACATCTCGTTGCCGAGCCAAGCGCCGCCGAGCCCGCCGAGGAGCCCGCTCCAGAAGCCGCCGCCTCCGCCGCCGTAGTAGCCGGGGCCGCCGTAGCCGGGCCCGTATCCCGGGCCGCCGCCGTAGCCGGGGCCGCCGTAACCCGGACCGCCGCCGTAGTAGCGCGGTCCGACCAGCGCCCGGAAGATTCCGCGGATGATGAAGAAGATCACCGCGAGGATCACGAGCCACAAGATCCAGTGCAAGCCGGAACCTCCCGTCGAGCGCGTCCGGACGTAGGTGGACGTCACGCCGGCCGGACGCCCGGACCGGCGCAGCGAGGAAAGATGGCCGCGATACGTGCCGACGATCGTGCCGACCGCGTTCTCGACGCCGCCGTCGTAGTCGCCGGCGCGGAACGAGGCGCGCATCGACTGCGCGATCGACTGGTACGTGCCGCTCGGGAAGAACTGCGAGGATGCGCGGTCACCGGCGATGCGGATGACGTGTTCGTCCTTCGCGATGAAGATCTCGACGCCGTTGACCGCGAGCTGCGAGAAGCTCCGCTCGATCGCCGCGTCGGGCGCGACGCCGTTGAGCGAGGGGGTCGTCACCACGACGACCTCCTTGCCGGTCTGCGACTGGAGCTGCCCGACCTCCGAGTCGATCGTCGAGATCGCGCTCGACGAGAGCAGGTGCGCATCGTCGACGACGTAGCTGCTGCGCGCGAGCGCCGGGCCGACGGTCGCCGAGACGGCGACGAGAAGGGCGGCGAGCGCCGCCGGCGTTTTCATGGTCGAGCGTGTCCTCCGCTGCGAGATACCGGGCCCCGAGACCGAAGTTGCGACGCGGCGGACAGCGCGGCCTATCGGCCGCTCGTCGCGATGAAGACCACGCCGACCGAGGTCAGCACGAAGATCGCCAGGACGATCCAGACGAAGCCTTTCACGATCCCCTTGAACGCGCGGCCCTGGCGCCGGTACGGCTTCGGCCTCACTGCGCCTCGGCGCGCACTTCCGCGACGCGTCCCCACAGCCGCTCGAGGTTGTAGAACTGCCGCTGCTCGGGCGTGAAGACGTGGACGACGACGGACCCGAGATCGATCAGGATCCAGCCGCCGTCCGCGTAGCCCTCGACGCGCGGGGAGAGCCGTGCCTCCTGCGCCTTCTCGACGATCGCGTCAGCGATCGAGCGGGTCTGGATCGGCGAGCGCCCCGTCACGACGACGAAGGCGTCGGCGACGATGGTGCGCCCCGTCAGGTCGAGGACGGCGATGTCCTCGCCCTTCTTGTCCTCGGCGGCGTCACGGACGAGCGAGATCAGGTCGAGCTCAGGCAGTGGTCGGTTCCTCCATCGGCAGGCTGACCTCATAGGTGCCCGCTGCGGCCAAGGTTTGCGGCGCGACGGCGAGTCTCCGTGCGCGCAGGTATGCCATCGACGACGCGAGGGTTGCACGCATCGCGGCCCGGCGGTCCCGGAACGCCAGGGCGGCCAGCTCGGCGCGCTGGGGAAAGCCGCGCCCCGGCTCCAGGCCGTCGGCGAGGTAGACCACCTCGTCGAGCGGCGACATCGCGGCGGCCGCGACGGTGTGCTTGCGAATCGCCGAGAGCACGCCTTCGTCGTCGATGCCGAAGCGCTCGCGCGCCAGCTCGGCGCCGAGCCGCGCGTGGAGCACGATGGGGTTCGCGCGCTCGAAGTCGTCGATCGGCATCCCGCGCCGCTCGCACTCCGCGATCAGCCGCGCGTCGTCGTACAGCCGCGCGAGATCGTGCAGCAATCCCGCGACGCGCGCACGGTGCGGATCGACGCCGTGCGCGCGCGCGAGCGCTTCGGCCATCCGCGCGACGCGCAGCACGTGCGCGCTGCGGTGCCGCTGCTCGAGCGCGTGCCGAACGTCGCGGGCGGCGCGCGCGAAGGCCACGCCGTCGCGGATCAATGCCGCATCTCGCGCAGCGCTCCGGCCGCGATGGCGCGTCCCGCCAGCGTCGCCGGCGCGTAGCGGTCGTGCGCGAGCCGCGCCGGCAGGCCGGCGTCGAACGCGGGATCGCCGCTCCCGATCATCACCGCGACGTCGCGCACGCCTCCGCGCCGGTCGACGTCGACGCGCACGATCGTCGCGCGCGGACCGCTCCCGTCGGGAACCGCGGTATGCCGCAGCACGGGCGCGACGTACGGAAACCGCTGCTGCACCGGCGAGGGATCGGGGACGTAGCCGAGACGAAGCAGCGTCGCGCGGTCGCCGACGATGACGTGCGCGAGCGCGGACGTGCGCGCGTCGAAGACGAGCACGAGATCCGATCCGGCATCGCGCCGGAACGTCCGAAAGTTCGCCCCGTCGGTCTCGGCCGACGCGCTCAGCTCGTCGCGCGCGGCGTTCGAGGTCGTCTCTCCGAACACGAAGCGGTGCGGCGTCCCTTCCACCGTCGTCGCGTACGGCGTACCGTCCGGGAACGTCAGCTCGATCGCGTGCACGGTCGCGTGGTCGTCGACGATCGCGTCGAGCGTCGCGCCGCCGGACCTGAAGACGACGTGCTGCCCGTCGTCGCGCGAGGCGGCCGCGGTCGGGGCTCCGCAGCGCTGCACCAGCGCCGCGACCGGCCCGTGCAGCACCTCGGACGCAGGCGGCGGGATCACTCTCGGCGTGCGATCTCCGCGTCGAGCGCGGCGCGCAGCACGCGCAGCCGCGCCGCGTACAGCTCGCCCTTCAAGTTGCCGGCCCACATGACGAGCGCGTTCTCACCGTTGTCGCTGTAGTAGCCGCGTCGCGTCGAGACGGTCGTGAACCCGTATTTCCGGTACAGCTTCTGCGCGACGTCGTTCGACTCGCGTACCTCGAGCGTGATCCACGACGCGCCTTGCGCGATCGCCTCGTCGAGCAGCCGCTGCAGCATCTCCTCGCCGAGCTTCAGGCCGCGGCGCTCCGGATCGACCGCGATCGTGGTGATGTGCGAGTCTTCGAGGATCACCCAAATCCCGCCGTACGCGACGATGCGCCCGTCGCGGCGGCCGACGAAGTAGTGCGCGAGCTTGTTGTCGCGGATCTCGTTCGCGAACGCGTTGACGGGCCACGACGTGCTGAACGAGAGCGACTCGATGCGCAGCACCGCGGGCAGGTCGGCTTGCGTCATCGGCTCGATCGCCATGCGGCGCGAGTCGTCGGCCGCCGCGTCGTAGAGGCGCGCCTTCACGAACGGTTCGCCGCGCGCGATGGAGGGCTCGTCACGACGGGAGCTTCGCCGTAATCGGGCGCGAGCGCATGCGGGGTCGAGGCCGGCTCCCGAGTCCTGGCCAGGTCGGCGATCGCGGCGGCGGGGACGGCCCTCCGGGGCGGGAGCGCTCGCACGGTCCAGCCGCGTTCGGCGATCTGCGAGAACACGTCCTCCGTGTTCCCCGCCGCGGCGAGGGCGCGCGGCGGACCGCTCAGGAGGCGGCTGAGCACCTCGCCGACCGGGCCGCAGGCGACCGTTGCCGCGACGGGCGTTCGCAGGCGGGCGCAGACGACGCCGCGCCGGCCGTGGACCACGGTCAGCACCGGCGGTTCGGCGTCTTCCGGCTCGAGCGCGTCGTACGAGGACACCCCCACCAGCGGGACGCCCGCCCCGTAGGCGAGCGACTTCGCGTAGGCGACCGCGATCCGGACGCCGGTGAACGATCCGGGCCCGACACCGACCGCGATGCGGTCGAGGTCGCGCAGCCGCAGCCCGGCCTCCCGGAGCAGCTCGTCGATCAGCGGAATCCCGTCCTCCAAGGCGTCTTGGCGGCCGGTGGCGCGCGCGCGCACGGTCGTGTCGTCGTCCACGGCCGCGGAGAAGCCGCCGAGCGCGGCGTCGAGGGCGAGGATCTTCATCGGCTCGGGAGGCGCCCGACGCGGACGATGCGCGGACCGTCGCCCGCCCCGGCGATCGCCACCTCGAAACGGCTCGCCGGCAGCCGCGACTCGGCGCGCTCGGGCCATTCCACGAAGACGACCGCCTGCGGATCGAAAGCCTCGTCGAAGGCGATCTCGTCCAGCTCCTCGTCCCGCCCGATGCGGTAGAGGTCGACGTGCTCGACCGGCGGCCGGCCCGGGTAGCGCTGCCGGAACACGAAGGTCGGGCTGGTCACGAGCTCGTCCGAGCCGTGCAGCGCGCGGACCGCGGCCCGCACGAACGCCGTCTTTCCGGCGCCCAGCGGGCCCCGCAGCGCCACGACGTCGCCCGGGCGAAGCGTGCGCGCGAAACGCGCCGCGTACGCGTCGAACGCCGCGCGATCATCGAGGACGTGCTCGTCGGAAGTCAGAATAGCGGTAGGTGCTTCTGCGCATGAGCGACGTCCTCGTCGGGGTCGTCGCCGGAGCCGTCTGTTCGGTGATCGCCGCCTTGTTCGAGGCGTCGGTCCTGACGCTGCGCTTCTTCACCTTGGGTCGGGTCGGCGGCGGGCTGGGAAGCAAGCTGCTGCTCATCGCGCTCGTCGGCGCCGTGGTCGGCGGGCTCGTCGGGTTCCTCGTCGGCGCGCTCTTCAAGCAACGCGACCCGGTGCGGTGAGCCCGGAGAACGACGCCGAGCGGACCGGCGCCTTCGAGCGCGGCGCTCGGCACGTCGCGGGGCTCGAAGCGCGCTACGAAAGCCATCTTGCCGCCGTGCGGGCGCGCGCAGAACGTCTGCGGGAGAGCGCCGGCGCCGATGCCGACGCGCTCGCCCGAACGCTGAACCCCGACGACCAGAACCCTGAATAGAAAGAACGCGTGAACAACGACTCCCGGATGTCCGCAATCGCCGTCGAAGACGAGATGCGGGAGAGCTACCTTTCGTATGCGATGTCCGTCATTGCGTCGCGAGCGCTCCCGGACGTCCGCGACGGCATGAAGCCCGTGCAGCGGCGCATCCTCTACGCGATGCGCGAGATGGGACTCGACCCTTCGAAGCAGCACCGGAAGTGCGCCGGCGTCATCGGCGAGGTGCTGAAGAGCTTCCACCCGCACGGCGACTCCTCGGTGTACGACGCGCTCGTCCGCATGGCGCAGGATTTCACGCTGCGCTACCCGCTCGTCGACGGGCACGGAAACTTCGGCTCGATCGACCCGGATCCGCCGGCGGCGTACCGCTACACGGAAGCGCGTCTCGCGCGGATCGCGCTCGAGATGCTCGCGGACATCGACAAAGAGACCGTTCCCTTCGTCCCCAACTTCGACAATCAGACGGAAGAGCCGGTCGTGCTGCCGGCGCGTCTTCCGCAGCTGCTGGTGAACGGCAGCTCCGGGATCGCGGTCGGGATGGCGACGAACATCCCGCCCCACAACGTCGCGGAGATCTGCGACGCCGTGACGTTCCTGCTCGATCCCGCGACGCGCAAGCTGAACGACGAAGAGATCGAGGAGGGAATCCTCGCGCGCGTGCACGGACCCGATTTCCCGACCGGCGGCGTGCTGCTGGGGCGCGAGGCGATCCGTCAGGCGTACAAGACCGGACGCGGCTCCGTCACCTTGCGCGGAAAGGCGGAGATCGTCGAAGACCGGGGCCGCTACCGCATCGTCATCAGCGAAGTGCCGTTCCAGGTCTCGGTGAACCGCATCCTCGAGTCGATCACCGAGGCGTATCAGGAGAAGCGGATCACCGGGATCACCGCGCTCCACAACGAGTCCAACCGCAAAGGGATGCGGATCGTCGTCGAGCTGCACCGCAGCGCCACGCCGCAAGTCGTGCTGAACCAGCTCTACAAGCAGACGCCGCTGCAGTCGAGCTTCGCGTTCAACATGCTCGCCCTCGTGCCGCCCTCCGGCGACTTCCGGATGGAGCGCACGACCGGGACGTCGACGCCGCTCGAGCCGCAAGTGCTCTCGCTGCGCGACATGCTGCGCCACTTCATCGAGCACCGCCGCAGCGTCGTCTACCGCCGCACGGTGTACGACCTGCGCCGCGCCGAGGAGCGCGCGCACGTCCTGCTCGGCTTCCTGACGGCTCTCGACAACATCGACCGCGTCATCACGATCATCCGCGAGAGCGACACGGTCGAAGTGGCGCGCGACGCGCTGGTCGCCGAGCCGTTCGTGCTCTCGGCCTCGTTCCGCACGATGATCGGGCGCGCGGCGGGGCGCGAGTTTCCGGAGGCGATCGTCCCGGCCAACCTCGACGCGTTCCGGCTCGACGCCACGCAGGCGGCGGCGATCGTCGACATGCGGCTTCGCACGCTGGTCGGGCTCGAACGGCAGAAGCTCGAGAACGAGTACGGCGAGCTGCTCGACCAGATCGCGCACCTCATCGAGTTGAAAGGGTCGAACACGCTGATCGACCGCGAGATCGGGCGCGAGACCGACGATCTGAAGAAGCGCTTCGCGGACAAGCGGCGCACCCCGGTCGAGGCGCTCGAAGGCGAGCTGGCGATCGAGGACATCATCGCCGACACCGAAGTCGTCGTGACCGCGACCGTCGGCGGCTACATCAAGCGCGTCTCGGTCGACACGTTCCGCGCGCAGAACCGCGGCGGCCGCGGCGTCACCGGGATATCGAACCTGAAGAAGGAGGACGTCGTCCGCAACTTCTTCGTCGCGACGACGCACCAGCACGTCCTCTTCTTCACCAACAAAGGCCGGGCGTTCCGGCTGCGCGCCTACGAGATCCCGGACTCGACGCGCCAAGCGCGCGGGACCGCGCTCGTGAACCTGCTCCAGCTGCCTCCGGGCGAGATCGTGACCGCGGTGTTCCCGGTGCGCAAGTTCGACACCGAGGAATATCTCGTGATGGTGACCCGGCGCGGCGTCATCAAGAAGACGAACCTTTCCGACTTCGAGAACGTGCGCCGCAACGGGCTCATCGCGATCGGGCTCGACGAAGGCGACGAGCTCCTCGCGGTCGATCTCAGCACCGGCGACCGCGACGTCCTTCTCGCGACGCACGACGGGATGGCCGTGCACTTCAGCGAGCGCGACGTCCGCCCGATGGGGCGCCCGGCGCGCGGCGTGAAGGCGATCACCCTCGCGCCCGGCGACGAGGTCGTGGCGATGGACATCGTCGAGGACGACCGCAGCGAAGTGCTGATCGTCACCTCGCAGGCGTACGGGAAGCGCACGCCGATCGAGGACTATCGCCACACCGCGCGCGGCGGCAAAGGCGTGAAGGCGTTCGCGAAGGAGAAAGAGATCGGCTACGTCGTCGATCAGATCCTCGTCGCGCCGAGCGACGAGCTGCTGATGATCACGAGCGGCAATCAGGTGATCCGCATCCCGGTCAGCCAGATTCGCCGCGCCGGCCGCTCGACGAAAGGCGTGCGCCTGCAGCGCCTCGCCGAGGGCGACGAAGTCATCGCGATCGCGAACCTCGGCGTGCAGACGAAGCGCGTCGCCGACATCACCGGCGAGCCGCCGTCCGCGTAGCTTCCCGGTGCGACGCTCCGTTCGGCCGACCGCCGAGCGGAGCGTCGTCGCCGGGAACGACACGTCCATGAAAGTGTTGTCCTCGATCCTGCTCGCGGCGGCGATGTGCGCTGCGCCGCTCGCCTCATCGGCGCAAAGTTCGCCCGTCGTTCCCGGGATGGAGCTGTCCGGGACGATGAACCAGTCCATCAGCTCGGCGAACGCGTACGTCGGCGAGCCCTTCACGGTGTCGAACGTCACCGACGCGGCGGGGACGGGCCGCATCGTCGGCGCGACGGTCTACGGCCGTGTGACCGGAGTGACGAAACCCGGACTCGGCCGCAACGCGCGCGTCCGGCTCTCCTTCGACCGCATCGTGTTGCGCAGCGGCCGAACGTATGCGCTCAACGCGCGGCCCACGCACATCCGCGTCGTGACGAAGAGCAACGCCGCGCGCGAAGCCGGCGGCGCGGTCGTCGGCGATCTGCTCGGGAACTGGATCGCCAAGACGATCGGCGTCGCGATCCTCGGCCCGATCGGTCTGGTCGGCGGGTTCCTCGTCGCGAAGAACGCGCGTCAGAACGTCGTCGTCCCGCAGAACTCGCTGGTGACGATCCAAGTGCTCCGGGCGTACCGGCAGGCGTAGCGCGCGGCTCGGGACTTCGGAGGCGAGCCCGCCGCGCTCGCCTCCGGAGCGGCGGGGAGCCCAAGGGAGCGCACGGAGGGCCGCCGGCGAAACCGTCCCTCCGACGATAGGGTCGAAGCGCTCGGAGGTACGAAACCCACTGTCATGAGCGCACTCCCCGACGTCACCCAGAGCACGTTTCCGACCGAAGTGCTCGGCAGCTCCAAGCCCGTGCTGGTCGACTTCTGGGCGCCGTGGTGCGGCCCGTGTCGCATGCTCTCGCCGGTCGTCGAGAAGATCGCCGGGCAGATGGGCGACCGCGTCACGTTCGTCAAGCTGAACACCGACGAAGCGCCGTCGATCGCCGGACAGTACGGCGTCTCCGGGATCCCGTGCCTCATCCTCTTCAAGGGCGGCCAGGCCATCGACCGGATCGTGGGCTTCGTACCGGAGCCGCAGATCCGCCAGATGCTCGACAAGCATCTCGCCGCGGCCTGAGCGTCTCGCGGCGCCGTCGCACGTGCGAGGCCTGCCCGCTGTCCACCGGCTTCTCGACGAACCGCGCATCGCGCGGTTCGTCGCGCTTCTCGGCGCCCCGACCGTGAAGCGGCACATCGGCGCGGTGCTCGACGAGGCTCGCGCCCGCGGGGCGGCGCCGGCCGACGGCGCGATCGTCTCCGGCGTGCTCGCGCGGCTCGAAGGCGAAGGACGCCGCGGGCTCGTCGGCGTGCTGAACGGCACCGGGATCCTGCTGCACACGAACCTCGGCCGCGCGCCGCTCGCGGCCGAGGCGATCGCGGCGATCGCCGACGCGGCCGGCGGCGCGTCGAACCTCGAATACGATCTGGACGCCGGCGTGCGCGGCTCGCGCTACGACCGGCTGGGCGCGCTGCTGCGGGCAGCGACCGGCGCCGATGACGCGCTCGTGGTGAACAACGGCGCCGCCGCGGTGCTGCTCGTGCTCGACACGTTCGCTCGCGCGCCCGACGGCGACGCCCGCGAGGTCGTCGTCGCGCGCAATCAGCTCGTCGAGGTGGGCGGCGGGTTCCGCCTTCCCGACGTGCTGGCGCGGAGCGGCGCAACGCTCGTCGAAGTCGGCGCGACGAACAAGGTGCGCATCGACGACTACGCGCGCGCGCTCTCGCCGCGCACCGCGCTGCTGCTGCGCGCGCACGCCTCCAACTTTCGGTTGACGGGGTTCACGTCCGACGTGTCCGGTGCGGAGCTCGCAGCGCTCGGCGCGCGCGCCGGCGTTCCGGTCGTCGAGGACCTCGGGAGCGGCGCGCTGACCGATCTGCGGGAGTACGGGCTGCCGCACGAGCGGACGGTGCAGGAGGCGCTCGGCGACGGCATCGATCTGGTGGCGTTCTCGGGCGACAAGCTGCTCGGCGGGCCGCAAGCGGGGATCGTCGCCGGCCGGCGCGCACTCGTTGCGCGGATGCGCGCGAACCCGCTGCTGCGAGCGCTGCGCGTCGGCGCGACGACGATCGCGGCATTGGGTGCGACGCTGCGCTTGCATCTCGAGGCGCGCTCGCGCGAGCGCATTCCGTTCTATCGGATGGCGTCGCAGCCACTCGACGCGCTGCGCGAGCGCGCGGAGAGGCTGTGCGCCCGGCTCGCGCCGCTCGACTGCCGGGTCGTGGAAGTCGACGGCTACGCCGGCGGCGGGACGTTGCCGCTCGACGCGATCCCGTCGATCGCGCTCGCGTGGCTTCCCGCCGACAACGCGAACGCCGGCGCGGCGCGGCTTCGGCGCGGCGATCCGCCGGTGGTCGCGCGCGCCGAAGGCGACCGCGTGCTGATCGACCTGCGCACGATCCCTCCGGAGCGAGACGACGATCTCGCCGCCGCGATCGCAGCCGCGAGCTGATGCGCGAAGCGGTGCGTTGATGCACGTCGTCGGCACGGCCGGGCACGTCGACCACGGAAAGTCGTCGCTGGTTCGTGCGCTCACCGGCACGGACCCCGACCGCTGGATCGAAGAGCGTCTGCGGGGGATGACGCTCGACCTCGGCTTCGCGCACCTCCGCTTCGACGACGGCGTCGAGGCCGGCATCGTCGACGTGCCCGGGCACGAGCGCTTCGTCCACAACATGCTCGCGGGCGCCGCCGGGATGGAGTTGTTGCTGCTGGTCGTCGCAGCGAACGAAGGCGCCCGTCCGCAGACCGTCGAGCATCTCGCAATCCTCGACCATTTGAACGTTCGGCGCGCGATCGTCGTGCTGACGAAGCGCGATCTCGTCGACGACGAGCTGCTCGCCGAAGCGGAGCGCGAGGTGCGCGAGGCCGTGCGCGGGACCGCCGCCGCGGGCGCGCCGGTTCTCGCGGTGTCGACGGTTACCGGCGAGGGGCTCGCCGAGCTGCGCGACGCGATCCACGACGCGCTCGTCGCGCTGCCGCCGCGGCTTCCGGACGCACCGGCGTTCCTGCCGATCGACCGCGTCTTCGCGCTCCCTGGACACGGCACGATCCTGACCGGAACGCTCATGCAAGGAACGCTGCGCACCGGCATGACGCTGCGGCTCGATCCGCCGGGACGCGACGTGCGCGTGCGCGCGCTCCACGTCTTCGGCAAAGCGCGCGACGTCGTCTCGGGCGGAGCGCGGGTCGCGGTGAACGTCCCCGCGGTCGACGTCGACGAGCTGGGCCGCGGTGCCGTGCTCGCCGATCGGACGTTCGCGCCGCGCGCGTCGTACCGCGTTCGCTTCCGTCCCGCCGCGGGCGCGATGCCGCTCCTGCGGCGCCGCACGCCGGTCCGCGCGCATCTCGGCGCCGCCGAGATCATGGCGACGCTGGTGTTCGATGCGCCGCCGAACCGGCTGTCCGGCGGCGGCGAACGAGCCGGTGAACCCGTCCGCTCGACCGGCGACGGCCGGGACGCGCAGTCCGAGGACCGAGTGAGCGAGCTGACGGGGACGCTCTTTCTGCGCCGTCCCGTCCCCGCGTATCCCGGCGAAGCGTACGTCGTCCGTGCGCTTTCGCCGAAGCGTTTGCTCGGCGGCGGAACGCTCGACGTCGCCGGCGCGGCGAGCAGCGCGCCGAGCGCTGCCGAAGCGGACGCGTCGACCGAAGCGCGCGCCGCAAACGGGAACCCCGATACCGGAGCGATCGTCACCGATGCGCCCGACGTCTGCGCGATCGCGGAAGCGCTGCGCGCATCGGGGCTGACGCCGACGGCTGCAGCGGAGATCGGTGCGCGTGCGAACGTCCGCGAGGAGCGCGCGGCGGAGATTCTCGCGGAGCTCGCGTCACGCGGCGACGCCCGGCGGCTGCAGCGCCCGCTCGCATACGTCGACGGCGCCGCGGCGGACGCGCTCTCGAGCCGAATCCTCGCGACGCTTCGACGGCGTGAAGCCGACACGCCGTGGATCCTCGGCACGACATCGCTCGCGCTCGCGCGCGAGCTCGCCGTCGACGAACCGTTCCTCGTGCGCTTCCTGCATGCCGAAGCCGAGGACGGGCGCATCGCCTCGCGGGCCGGCTACTTCTCGACGCCGGCCCACGAACCGCGTCTTTCCGCCGAGCAGCGCGCATTCTTCGAGACGGTCGTCCCCGTCGACCCCGCGCAGCCGCTCGCGCCGGCGCCGCTGGACATCGTCGTCTTGGAGCTGCGGCGATCCCGCGTTGCGGGCCTCGCGCAAGCGTTCGACACGCTGATCGCAACCGGCGCGCTCGTCAAGGTCGGCGCGGACGTCTACCGGGGGACGCAGATCGCGCAGATTCGCGGAAAGCTGGCCGACGCGATCCGCCGGAACGGTCCGATCACGATGGCGGCGTTCCGCGACGCGGTCGGAACGACGCGGAAGTACGCGGTGCCGCTGATGGAATGGTTCGACGCGACCGGCGTGACGATCCGCGACGGCGACCGGCGGACGCTGCGCACGCGCAAACCGGCGTAGCGGCGAGCTGTCGCAGCGACCCCGCTCGGCCCGCGCGAGTTTTTTGTGCAGCGAAGCGTGGGCTGAGGTCAGCCGATGGCGAAGGGTGGCTGAGCGTCAGGCGATGCGAATCTCGCGACGGAAGTCGGGGGCGAAGATCGATTTCGGGATCATCGCGTGGACGCCGTTGTTGACGTCCACCATCTGCGTGACGCGGAAGTCGACACCGAGCGACGCCAGCGAGTACGCGCGGTCGCGGCTCAGCCCGGCGCGCAGGGTCAGGAAGTCGATCGTGTTGCGGAGCGCAATGCGGAGCGCTTCGTTGAGGTTGGGGTCGAATCCGAGCGCGATCCAGTGCGTTGCGGTTTCCGCGAACGGCCAGGTCCACGGGGCGTTCTCGTGCAGGATCACTTGGATGGCCGCTTCGCGCATCGCCGTCTCGAGCGCGGTGATGTTGACCTCGCCGTCGCCTTGGAGCGCGTGCGAGTCCCCGGTGAAGATGAGCCCGCCGGCGTGCGCGACCGGTACGAACAGCGAGCTCCCGACCGTGAGGTCCTTGAGGTCGATGTTGCCGGCGTGGCGGTGCGGTGCGACGGAGCTGATCGCCTCGTCGCCCGCGGCGGCGAGACCGAGCGTTCCTTGAAACGGCCGAAGCGTGAGACGAATGCGCGGATCGAACTCGACGAATCCGCGTTCGGCGTCCAACGAGAAATACTCGATGTGCCCGTGCTCGAAGTCGTCGGGAAGCGCTCCGGTGCCGATGCTGCGCGGATTGTGGAAGTTGGCGCCGAAATCGATCGTCTCGAGCCGCAGCGTGCGGAGCTGCACGACGTCACCCGGCATCGCGCCCCGCACGGCGACCGGGCCGACGATGCTGTGCACGCCGCGCCCGCGGCACTCGGCCCGCATGGCAGCGAGCTCGTCGATCGTCACACCGGGCTGCAAGCGGTTGAGGAAATGCGTCCACGTGTCGCGATACACGACGACGTCGCCCGAGTCGACCGTCGTCACGGGCTCGCGCTTCGGATCGAAGACGCCGAGCGCGACCGTATCGCGATTCGACGGGACGACGTGCGTTCGGCCGAGCGGAACGTGTGCCGCGGTCGAATCCCAGCCGCTGAACGCGTCGCCGGGCACCGCCGACTCGTCCCACCATGCACGAGGAGCGCCGCCGCACTCGGCACGCCACGCGTCGTAGAGGCGGTCCACTGCGCCCGCGTCGATCGCTTCCTGCGCGCGCAGCTCGCGCCGCTCGCGCTCGCCGTTCAAGAACGCAGTGAGCGCGGGCTCGAAGCGCTTGCCGATCCAGAGGTCGGTGCAGCCGAACATTGCGACGGCTGCGCGCTACGCGACGGCCGCGGCGAACAATGCGTCCTGCTCGCGGCGCAGCTTCCAGAGAAACGACGTGTCGTCGAAGGTGACGTCGGCCTCGCCGATCGGATGGTCTGCGGGGAGGTCGCGCAGCAGGCGCAGCCCGTGCGCGAGGCCCATCGGCACCAAGCGCCGCGTGCGCGCGGTAGACGCGGGAACGCAAGTGCCGTAGACGGCGTAGCCGCCTTCGCCGTCGATGACGTCGCCGGCGCGCATCGGCGCCCGCGTTGCGCAGACGACTTCGCCGCGATGGCCGGCGTACGGTGCGCCGGTGGGCTCGCCGCGCAGCACGACGGACGCGATCGAGACGCCGATCTCCAACCCGATCAGGTGATACGGCCGCCACAGCGCCGCGTACCGTCCGCTCGGATCCGTGGCGACGCCGTACTCGCCGAAGCACCGCCGTGCGTACGCCGAATCGGAGGTGAACGTCACGTACACGCCCCAGCGCAGATGGTCGTCGACGAACGTCTCGTCGGCCCGGACGCACGAGACGACGTCGACCATCCCGGCGTGCGGCAGGATGCCGCCGTCGGCTTTCGGACGCAGCAGCGTCGGCAGATCGTGCGTGGGCGCCGGGACGAACGACAAGCCCTCGTCCGCGACGTCGAGCCCGGCCGCGTTCGCGACCGCGACCATCTCGATCGCCGACTTCGTGCCGTCCAGGAACGAGTTGAACATCTTCGCGTTGAAGCCGCCGGTCGCGATCTGCTCCGGCGTGAAGCCGTAGTAACCGAACGCCGTATCGGGCGTCGAGCGCCGGTAGAGCGGCGCGTATTTCGTGCCTTTGCCGGCGGCGACGACCTCGAACCCGCAGGTGCGCGCCCAGTCCACGAGCTCGCAGACGATCGCCGGCTGATCGCCGTATGCCATGGAATAGACGGCGCCGTTGCGCCGCGCGATCTCGTGCAGGTACGGGCCGACGACGACGTCGGCCTCGACCGTCACCATCACGACGTGCACGCCGCGCTCGAGTGCGCGGTACGCGTGCAATGCGCCGGCCGCTTCGTGTCCCGTCGCCTCGATGAGGACGTCCAGCTCGCACGCGGCGGCGACCTCGCCGCTCTCCACGAGGGCGGTCCGTCCGGCGCGCGCGGCATCGTTCGCCGCGCCGACGCGCGCGGCGAGAACGAACCGGTCGGCGTCCCAGCCCGCTTCACCGGCAGCGCGGCGGGCGCGCGACGCGTCCAGGTCGGCGAGCACCGCGAGCCGCACGCCGCGCATCAGCCGGAGCTGCGCGAGGATCATCGTGCCGAACTTGCCGGCGCCGACCAGACCGACGCGAACGGGACGGCCGGCCGCTTCGCGCGCCGCGAGACCACGAGCGAGGTTCATCCGGCCGATTCCCGGCGCCGCGCCGCCGCGACCTGCACGCGCGTCACATCGTGGCGGCGTACGTTCCGCGCAAGTGCTCGAGGATCGCGTCGCGGCTGCTCACGAGGTGCCGCTCCAAACGCGCGACGGCGCCGACCGCGTCGCCGTGCGCGATCGCCTCGGCCATCGCGGCGTGATCGTCCCAGACCGCCGGCGGATACGTCGTCATCTTCAGATATGCGTGCATCACCCGCATGATCTGCGACCACTGGCCGCCCAGCGTCGCGATCAGGTGCGGATTGTGCGACGCCGCCGCGACGCCGGCGTGAAAATCGCGGTCGAGATGGAACAGCCGGGGCAGCGCCCCGCCGGCGATCGCCGCGCGCGCATCGTCGCGCATCCGTTCCGTCGACTCGCGCAGGTCGGTATAATGCTCCGCGGCGCGTCGTACCGCTAACGACTCCAGCGCCAGCCGGACGTCGTACAGATCGAGCACGTCCTTCGGAGCGAGCGGACGCACGATCGCGCCGCGGTTGGGGCTGATGATGACGAGCCCCTCGCCTTCGAGCCGCCGCAGCGCTTCGCGCAGCGGGATGCGGCTGATCCCCAGCGACTCCGCCAGTTCGTCCTGCACCAGCCGCTCGCCCGGTGCGTAGGCGCCCGTCAGGATCGCCTCCCGCAGCGCGTCCACCACCGCGTCGAAGCGGGATTCGGGCCCCCGGGCCAGGCTGATCGCCATGTCGCTGTATACGATTTTCACGAAGGACTTGCCTTCTCGACAATTCTATTGTATACAATCCCGTACGCAAGGGAGGCCCGCCGCATGCAGACGACCGTGAAACCGCATTCCGTCGCCGACGACCGCCGCGAATGGGAGCAGCTGACGCTCCTCCCGTTCACCGAACGCCGTCCGGAATCGCGCGAGCTGTTCCGGACGATCGGCGGGATCCCGCTCGAGCGTCTCTACACGCCCGAGCACGTCGAGTCCATGGACTACGCGCGCGACCTCGGCTTTCCGGGTCAGTTCCCGTACACCCGCGGCCCGTATCCCACGATGTACCGCGCGCAGCCCTGGACGATGCGGCAGATCGCCGGCTTCGGCACGGCGGACGACACGAACGGGCGGTTCCGCTATCTCATCGCCCAAGGGCAGACCGGGATCTCGACGGACTTCGACATGCCGACGCTGATGGGCTACGACTCGGACGATCCGCGCAGCGAAGGCGAAGTCGGGCGCGAGGGCGTCGCCGTCGACAGCGTCGACGACATGCACGACCTCTACGCCGGGATCGACCTCGAGAAGATCTCGGTCTCGATGACGATCAACCCGTCGGCCTGGATCCTCTTCGCGATGTACCTGGTCGTCGCCGAAGAGCGCGGCTTCGACGAGAAGAAGCTCTCCGGGACGATCCAGAACGACATCATCAAAGAGTACGTCTCTCAAAAGGAGTGGGTGTTTCCGCCGCGTCCGGCGATGCGGATCGTGCGCGACACGATCACGTACTCGGCGGAGCGCCTGCCGCGCTACAATCCCGTCAACGTCAGCGGATACCACACGCGCGAGGCGGGCAGCACGGCGATCCAGGAAGTCGCATTCACCTTGGCCGCGGGCATCGCGTACGTCGAGGAAGTCATCAAGGCCGGGATCGACGTGGACGACTTCGCGCCGCGGCTCTCGTTCTTCTTCGTCTCGCAGATCGACTTCTTGGAAGAGGTCGCGAAGTTCCGTGCCGCACGCCGCGTGTGGGCCCGCGTGATGAAGGAGCGCTTCGGTGCGAAGAAAGCCGAGTCGATGCGGCTGCGCTTTCACTGCCAGACGGCGGGCGTTTCCTGCACCGCGCGCGAGCCGCTGAACAACATCGCGCGCACCGCCATCGAGGCCCTGGCCGCCGTGTGCGGCGGCGCGCAGTCGCTGCACACCAACGGCTACGACGAAGCGCTGTCGATCCCGAGCGAGTCGGCGATGAAGATCGCGCTGCGCACGCAGCAGATCATCGCCGAAGAGGTGGGCGTCGGCAGCACGATCGACCCGCTCGCCGGCTCGTACGCCATCGAAGCGCTGACGAACGAGATCGAGAAGGGCTGCTTCGACTACTTCGCCGAGATCGACAAGCGCGGCGGTGTGATCCCGTGCGTCGAGGACAACTTCTTCCAGATCGAGCTCGCCGAGGCGGCCTACGATCTGCACCGCCGCAAGGACGCCGGCGAGCGGCACGTCGTCGGCGTGACGAAGTACCGCGACGACAGCCCCAATCCGGCGGTCGACCTGCATCACGTCGACGAGGCGGCCGCGAATCGTCAGCTCGAGCGGCTGCGCCGTACGCGCGAGCGCCGCGACGGCGACGCGGTGAAGCGCGCGCTCGACGAGATCGTGCGGGTCGCCGAGACCGACGAGAATCTCATGCCGGCGACGATCGCGGCGGTGAAGGCGCGCGCCACGGGCGGCGAGATCATCAACGCGCTGCGCCCCGTGTTCGGGACGTACGTGGAGAAGCCGGTCTTTTGATCGCCCCGCGCGTCCACCGCGACCTCGCGCGCGCGATCTCGGCCGTGGAGAACGGCATTCTCGATCTGCCGGCGGCGCTGGAACGTCTGAGCGCTTCCGGCAACGCCGCGCAAACGCGGACAACGGGCGACGCGGCAGTAATCGCGGGCGAAGTCGCCGCGACCCGTACGAACGGCGCAGCCAGCGCGCACGCCGGCCCGATCCGTCATGCGGACGTGCTCGGGATCACCGGTCCGCCCGGCGCGGGGAAGTCGACGCTCGTCGATCGCCTGATCGAAGGCTTCCGCGCGGAGGGCGAGAGCGTCGCGGTGATCGCGGTCGATCCGTCGTCGCCGTTCACCCGCGGTGCCGTTCTCGGCGATCGGGTCCGGATGCAGCGCCATGCCGGCGATCCCGGCGTCTTCATCCGCAGCATGGCATCGCGCGAGGCCGGAGGCGGGCTCGCGCCCGCGACGCGCGACGCGGTGCGCCTCGCCGAAGCGGCCGGATTCGATCTGATCATCGTCGAGACGGTCGGCGTCGGACAGGTCGAGCTCGAAGTGGTCGGCGTCGCGGACCTGATCGTCGTCGTGACGGTCCCCGCGCTCGGCGACAGCGTGCAGACGATCAAAGCGGGCCTCACCGAGATCGCCGACGTCTTCGTCGTCAACATGGCCGACCGCCCCGGCGCGAACGCCACCGCCGTCGATCTGCGCCACATGGTCCGCGAGGGGAAACGCGACATCCCGGTGCTGCAGACGATCGCGCAGGACGGCACCGGCGTCTCGGAGCTGCTCGAAGCGCTCGCGGCCCGGCGCGGCGTGGAATCGAACGCCGTGCGCGCGGTGCGCTTCGAAGTCGTGCGCCAAGCGCGCGACCGCGCCGCCGCCGCCGCGAACGCCGTCCTGTCATCGTCCGACGGCGCGGACGTGCTCGAGCGTCTGCGCACTCATGCCATCACCCGCAACGACGCGATCGACGCGTTGCTGGCAATCCTCGGAGGACCCGTTCATGCCCATTAAGGTGCTCGTCGCCAAGCCCGGCCTCGACGGCCACGACCGCGGCGCGAAGATCGTCGCTCGCGCGCTGCGCGACGCGGGGATGGAGGTCGTCTACACGGGCCTGCACCAGACGCCGGAGATGATCGTCAACGCGGCGATCCAGGAAGACGTCGACGTCGTGGGCGTCAGCATTCTCTCGGGCGCGCACATGACGATCTTCCCGCGCATCATGGACCTGTTCAAAGAGCGCGAAGTCGACGACATCGTCGTCGTCGGCGGCGGGGTGATCCAAGAAGACGACGTCCCGAAGCTCAAGGCGATCGGCGTGCGCGAAGTGTTCAACGCCGAAGCGTCGACCCAGGAGCTGATCGACGGGATCGAGCGCATCCATCGCGACTACGGTCGCGAGAAGACGCGGCGCGAGGCCGCCGCGGCCGGCTGACGTGGCGGTCGGCTCGCCCGAACGTCTCGTCCCCGCGAACGCGGTGTCGTCGCGCAGCGTCGCGGAGCACCTCGCACGGGCGCTGCGGGCGCGCGGCGTCACGCGCGTCTTCGGATTGGAAGGCGGGCACATCCAGCCGCTGTGGGATCACGTCGCGCGGCTCGGCATGCAGATCGTGGACGTGCGCGACGAGCGCGCCGCCGTGCACATGGCTCACGCGCACGCGGACCTCACGGGTACGGTGGGCGTCGCGCTCGTCACCGCCGGGCCGGGCGTGACCAACACGGTCACCGCGGTCGCGAACGCGACGGTCGCCGGCACGCCGGTCGTCGTCATCGCCGGCTGTCCGCCGCGCCCGCAAGAGCACATGGGCCCCTTGCAGGGCATCGCGCACGTCGACGTGATGGCGCCCGTGACGCGGTTCGCGCGCACGGTCCGCGGCGCGGAGAACGCGGTGCGCGAGCTGGACGCCGCGTGGTCCGCGGGGCTCGGCGACGGCGGCGAGCGCGGCGCGGGATTCCTCGAGCTTCCGACCGACGTGCTGCGCGAGGACGTGCCGGACTCGCTCGTGCTGGAGGAGCACGTGCGCGGCGTCGCGCCGCGCCGCATCGCGCCCGATCCGGGTGCCGTCGAAGCAGCCGCAGCGCGCCTGTGGAGCGCGTCGCGCCCGGTCGTCGTCACGGGGCGCGGCGCGCGCGGCGCCGCGTCCGAGCTGATCGCGCTCCTCGATGCGCTCGGCGCGCTGTACCTCGACACGCAGGAGAGCCGCGGCCTCGTCCCCGACGAGCATCCGTCCGTCGTCGGCGCGCTGCGCGGCGCGGTGATGGCGCAAGCCGACGTCGTGCTCACCGTGGGCCGGAAGCTGGACTACCAGCTCGGCTACGGTTCGCCGGCGGTCTTCCCGAACGCGACGTTCGTGCGCATCGGCGAATCCGCCGCGGAGATCGCCGGCAACCGGCGCGGCGATCCCGAGCTGCCGGCGACGCCGGCGCTCGCGCTCGACGCGCTGCTCGGCGCGGCGCGCGGGCGTACGCCGTCGGTGGACCGCGCGTGGTGCGCGGAGATGCGCCGAAAGCACGTCGAGCGCGCACAGGCGTACGGCACGAAGCTCGCGTCGGCGCCGAACGGGGCCGACGGCCGCATCCACCCGAATCGCATCTTCGCCGCGATCCGCGAATGCGTTCCGGCCGACGCGATCGCGATCGCCGACGGCGGCGATCTGCTGAGCTTCGCCCGGCTCGGGCTGACCCAGCGCACCTACCTCGACTCGGGAACCTTCGGCTGCCTCGGCGTCGGCGTTCCGTTCGCGATCGCCGCGTCGCTGGCGTATCCCGATCGCACCGTGATCGCGGTGAACGGGGACGGCGCGTTCGGCTTCAACGCCATGGAGATCGACACGGCGGTGCGCCACGGCGCGAAAGCCGTCTTCGTGGTCGCGAACAATGCCGGCTGGAACATCGAGCGCTACGACCAGATGCTGAACTACGACGGCCGCGTCGTCGGAACCGAGCTGCGCGACACCGACTACGCCGCGTTCGCGCGAGCGCTCGGCGCGCACGGCGAGCGCGTCGACGAGGCGGACGAGCTCGTTCCCGCGCTGCGCCGCGCGATGGCGAGCCCGCCTGCGCTGATCGACGTGAAGGTGACGCGCGACGCGGTCTCGTCGGACGCCGGAAAAGGCCTGGGCTACGTGCCCGTCTACCAAGCGCTCTCGACGTGGGACGATGCCGAGCGCGCGCGCCGCGCTTCAGCCCCCGAAGGACCACCGGTATGACCGTGAACACGCTACGCGACGCGAGCGCGATGGAGTTGTGGACTTTTCCGCCGCACGACGACGGAACGTTCATCCCGCCGAACGACCAGCGCTATTGGTCGCCGCATCGCGAGACGATGCCCCCGGACGAGCGCGACGCGGCGATCGCCGTGCGCCTGCGCGAGGTCATGCGTCACGCGTACGCGACCTCGCCGTTCTATCGGAAGAAGTGGGACGAGGCGGGCATCGACCCGGAATCGATCCGCACGCTCGAGGACTTCGAGCGCGTGCCGGTCGTCACCAAGGCCGAGCTGCGCGCCTCGCAAGCGGCACAGCCGCCGTTCGGCGACTACCTCTGCGTCCCGGAATCCGAGGTACACCACATCCACGGCACGTCGGGCACGACCGGCAAGCCGACGGCGTTCGCGATCGGCCGCGACGACTGGCGGACGATCGGCGAGAACCACGCGCGCATTCTCTGGGGAATGGGCTTCCGCCCCGGCGACACGATCTTCTTCGGGGCGATCTTCAGCCTGTACATGGGCTCGTGGGGCGCGATGCTCGGCGCCGAGCGCATGCGCGCGCGCAGCTTCCCGTTCGGTGCCGGCGCGCAAGGGATGACCGCGCGCGCCGCCCAGTGGCTCGCGATGATCAAGCCGGCCGGCTTCTACGGCACGCCGTCCTACGCGCTGCGCCTCGCGGAGGTCGCGCGCGAGGAAGGGTACGACCCGCACGAGTTCGGTCTGCGGACGATGTTCTTCTCCGGTGAGCCCGGCGCGTCGATCCCGTCGGTTCGCGACCGCATCGAAGACGAGTTCGGCGCGCGCGTCATCGACACCGGGACGATGGCCGAGATGACGCCGTTCATGACCGCCGCGGGCTCGCGCGAGTCGCACGAAGGCATGCTGCTGTGGCAGGACATGGTCTACCACGAAGTGTGCGACGTCTCGACGCATCGCCGGGTGCCGTACGGACAGCAGGGGACGCCGGTGTACACGCACCTCGAGCGCACCTCACAGCCGATGATCCGTCTGCTGAGCGGCGACCTGACGCATTGGGTGATGGAAGAGAACCCGTGCGGCCGCACCTATCCGCGACTGCCGAACGGCATCTACGGCCGCATCGACGACATGTTCCAGATCCGCGGCGAGAACGTGTACCCCTCCGAGATCGACAACGTCTGCAACGCGACCGAAGGCTACGGCGGCGAGCACCGCATCCACGTCTCCCGCGAACGCACGATGGACGAGCTGCTCGTGCGCGCCGAGTACTCGGCCGGCGTCCAGGCCGGCGGCGAAGAGCGCATCGCCGCGTTCGCGAAGCGCCTCGGCGACGAGCTGCGCAAAGTCCTCGGCGTCAGCGCGAAAATCGAGCCGGTGCCGCACCTGACCTTCGAGCGCACCGAGTTCAAAGCACGCCGCGTGATCGACGATCGGGACCTGTTCGCGACGGTCTACGAGCGGGCTCGTACCGAGTAGGAGCGCCTAACGGCGTGAACCTCCCGAGCTTCCTTTCGGCCATGCTGCGTCCGACTTCGGGGACATCTGAAGCAGGCATCGAACCGTCCTCAGGCGGCGGGTTGTGATGCGATACTTCGACGATGTCGACCTTACTGTTCTCGCGGAAATCTACGCGGCCGTGGCGGTATTGCTCGGCTGCCTCCTACGGGGTCTTAGACGGTCGCGGCCAAGAGGTCTTGCGCGGCAAGACAGCCTTGAGACGAGCCGGCGTCGCGTCTATAGGCGGCCCGCTTTTCGAGCTGAAGACGTTCCGGCTGGCGATGGTTCCGTGTCGGCTGACACGCAGTTTCTTTTCGATGTGGTGGCCCGCAGGACCGAGTCCGCCGTTCAGAATATCGATGCGCTCGACAATGGAATCGTCGCGATCATCGTGGGCATCATCGCAGTTGCGCTCGTTGTCACAACGCTCTTTCCGCAATTCAAGTAGATGCTGCAGCGATTTCACTGCTGCTACTTGGCGAGTCGCTCGTTGCTACGGCGATTGGTTATGCATTCACGTTTCGTTTGGCCGGCGAAATCGAAGTGGGGCCGTTCATGGTCGACTTCGCGAGTCGTCCGGAAGAGACAACAGCAAACGCGGCTCGGCAACTTGTGGAGCAGAACGCTCGGATCGTGACTGCTCGTACAGGCAAGCGTATCTGCATCGGCGTCGCTGCCCTATTCCTCATCGTGGCCACCGTCGCGGTAATCCTCGGGCGCGCTCTCGGGGATCACCTGGGGTAGATGCCGCACGGCAAATGCTGATAGGATAGCGACCGTGAGCAGCGAGGCGCTCCGAAGGGAAGCGGCGGTCCTGGCCAAGGAGATGGGCATTCGCCCGCTTCGGACAGGGGAGACTCGGCCCGACGGCTTTTACCTCCGGCAACACTTTACGGGCGAGCCCGTCGTGTCCGACTGGCAGGCCTTCGTCGTATCATCGCCCGGGCGCGAGACGCCGCGCAAGCGTGCGAAGCGAGCAAGGCAAGCTTCCGGCGCGGGTCTCGTGGTGCGGAAGCGGAAGGCCATACTCGCGCGACTTCGGCCCGCTTCCGGCGTAGTAGACGAGCGCTAGACAGAACCGCGCAACCCAAGCGTTAGCACTCGGGGTTGTAGAGTGCGAATATGAATGTGGAACGCATGACCCAGCGCGTCCAGGAGGCGCTGAATGCGGCCTACACCCGGGCGCTCGCGGAGCACAACACCCAGACGAGCCCGGAACACCTCCTGGCGGCCGTCCTCGACCAGACCGACGGCGTCGCTCAGCCTATCCTCGAGAAGGCCGGGCTGGACCCGCGCACCGTCGAGCAGCGGTTGCGGGGCGCCATCGCGGCGCTTCCGCGCTACAGCGGCGCCAACGCCGAGCAGAACCAGGTTACCGTCGCGCCGGCGCTGACGCGGCTCTTGAGCCGCGCCGACGACGAAGCGAAGGCGCTCAACGACGACTACGTCTCGGTCGAGCACCTGCTGCTGGCGATGACCGCCGACCAGGGCGGCGTCGGACGGCTCTTCCGTGAGCTCGGCCTCAGCCGCGAGAAGCTGCTCGCGGCGCTGCGCGACGTGCGCGGCAATCAGCGCGTCACGACGCAGAATCCCGAAGGCACGTATCAGTCGCTCGAGCGCTACGGCCGCGATCTGACGAAGGCCGCCGAACAGGGCAAACTGGATCCGGTGATCGGACGCGACGAGGAGATCCGCCGCGTCGTCCAAGTGCTCTCGCGGCGCACCAAGAACAATCCGGTGCTCATCGGCGAGCCCGGCGTCGGCAAGACGGCGATCGTCGAGGGCCTCGCGCAGCGCATCGTGCGCGGCGACGTGCCGGAAGGGCTCAAGGACAAGAAGCTGATCGCGCTCGACATGGGCGCGCTGATCGCCGGCGCCAAGTATCGCGGCGAGTTCGAAGAGCGCCTCAAGGCCGTTCTGAAGGAAGTCACGAGCTCCAACGGGCGCGTGCTGCTGTTCGTCGACGAGCTGCACACCGTCGTGGGCGCCGGCAAGACCGAAGGCTCGATGGACGCGGGCAACCTGATGAAGCCGCTTCTCGCGCGCGGCGAGCTGCACATGATCGGCGCGACGACGCTCGACGAGTACCGCACGTCGATCGAGAAGGACGCGGCGCTGGAGCGCCGGTTCCAGCCGGTGTTCGTCGATCAGCCGAGCGTCGAGGACACGATCTCGATCCTGCGCGGACTGCGCGAGCGCTACGAAGTGCACCACGGCGTGCGCATCAAGGATGCGGCGCTGGTCGCCGCGGCCGTACTGTCGAACCGCTACATCAGCGACCGGTTCTTGCCCGACAAGGCCATCGACTTGGTCGACGAAGCGGCGGCGAAGCTGCGCACCGAGATCGATTCGATGCCGACCGAGCTCGACGAAGCGTCGCGCCGCATCATGCAGCTCGAGATCGAGCGCGAGGCGCTGCGTAAGGAGAGCGACGACGCGTCCAAGCAGCGGCTCGAGAAGCTCGAAGCCGAGCTGGCGGAGTTGAACGAACAGACGGTCGGACTGCGCGCGCGCTGGCAGGCCGAGAAGGACGCCGTCCAGCAAACCCGCGCGCTGCGCGAGCAGATCGAGCACACGAAGCTCGAGATCGATCGTGCGACGCAGGCGGCCGACTACGCGAAGGCGTCGGAGCTGAAGTACGCGCGCCTCGCCGACTTCGAGCGCCAGCTCGCGCAGAAACAGGCCGTGGTCGACGGCGAGCGCCGCATGCTCAAGGAAGAAGTCGACGAGGAGGACATCGCCGCGGTCGTCAGCCGCTGGACGGGGATCCCGGTCAGCAAGCTGCTCGAAGGCGAGATCCAGAAGCTTCTCAACCTCGACAAAGAGCTGCACAAGCGCGTCGTCGGCCAGGACGAGGCGGTCACCGCGGTCGCGGAAGCGATCGTGCGCGCGCGGTCGGGTCTCGGCGATCCGAACCGCCCGCTGGGTTCGTTCCTGTTCCTCGGCCCCACCGGCGTCGGGAAAACGGAGCTGGCGCGCGCTTTGGCCACCGTGCTCTTCGACGACGAGCGTGCGATGGTGCGCATCGACATGTCCGAATATGGCGAGAAGCACAGCGTGGCGCGGCTGCTCGGCGCGCCGCCTGGATACGTCGGCTACGACGAAGGCGGACAGCTCACCGAAGCGGTGCGCCGGCGCCCGTTCTCCGTGCTGCTGTTCGACGAGATCGAGAAAGCGCACCCGGACGTGTTCAACGTCTTCCTGCAGATGCTCGACGACGGACGGCTCACCGACGGTCAGGGCCGTACGGTGGACTTCAAGAACACCATCGCCATCATGACCTCGAACATCGGGTCGCATCGCATCCTCGACTACGCGGGGAACAGCGATCCCGGCGAGTTCGCGGTCATGCGCGCGACGGTGCTCGACGAGCTGCGCCAGCGGTTCCGTCCGGAGTTTCTCAACCGCATCGACGAGATCGTCGTCTTCCACGCGCTCACGGAGGGCGAGCTGAAGCAGATCGTCGAGATCCAGCTCGATCGCGTGCGCGAGCGTCTGCGCGAGCGGCGCATCTCCCTGGAGATCACCGACGACGCGAAGACGCACCTCGTGCGCACCGGTTACGAGCCGGCGTACGGCGCGCGGCCGCTGAAGCGGGCGATCCAGCGCGAGATCGAGACGCCGCTCGGGCGAAAGATCCTGGCCGGCGAGGTGCGCGACGGCGACGTCGTGCGGATCGACTTCGACGTCGACCGCGGCGACCTGACGTTCAAGGTCGTGGAGCCGCTTCCCGATCTCCCCGCGTTCCGCTAATCCTCATCCCGCGCTAACGGGCCCGGCCGCCGCCGGGCCCGCTTCGTTCGTTCAGAGCTTGGGAGGACGCCCGCATCCGCGGGAAAGGTCGACCCAGGCTTCTTTCCTTTCTCTTCGATCGGAGGATCGCACTCATGGTCAAGTTCCTCGTGTCGCTCAGCGCCGTCGCGATGGCGGCCGGGCTCGCCGTCGCTCCGCAGGTCGCCTCGGCGCATCCGCGCTGCGGATGGCACATGCACTGGGTTCCCGCGCACCGCGACCGCATGGGCCACTGGGTCCGCGGCCATTGCGCGCCCGACCGGCGCTGACCGCGCGCTGACGCCGCCCGCGGCGGGGTGATTGGGACGAATCGCCCCGAATGCGGGCGGCGATGTCACTCCCCAACGACGACCTCAAGCGCGCCGCCGGCTTCGCCGCGGTCGACCGCTACGTCCGCGACGGCACGTGCATCGGCCTCGGGACGGGGACCACGGCGCGCTGGGCCGTCGCGCGCGTCGGCGAGCGGGTCGCCGCCGGCGAGCGCATCGAAGCGGTCGCCACGTCGGAAGCGACGGCCGCGCAATGCCGCGCGCTCGGCATCCCGCTCGTGCCCTACGGCGTTCGCGACCTGGACGTCGCGATCGACGGCGCCGACGAGGTGGCGGCGGACTGGTCGCTCACGAAAGGCGGCGGCGGCGCCCTGTTCCGCGAGAAGGCCGTCGCGCTCATGGCGAGGCGCTTCGTCGTCATCGTCACGCCGGAAAAGCTCGTCGACCGTCTCGGCGCCTTTCCGACGCCTGTCGAGGTCGTGCCGTTCGCGCTGCCCTACGTGCTGCGGCGGCTCGGCGCGGATTTCCCGAGCGCGGTGGTGCGCCGGCGCGAAGCGGGCGGCGCGGCGTACGTGACCGACAACGGCAACGCGCTTCTCGACTGCGCGTTCGGCGCGATCGACGACCCGGCCGCGCTGGACGCCGCGCTGCGCGCGATCCACGGCATCGTCGCAAGCGGCCTCTTCGTCGGCTTGACGAGCGCGGTCGTCGTGGCGACGCCCGACGGCGTGCGCCATCTGAACGCGCCGTAGCGCGTCAGTTCGACGGCGGGAACGCCGGGAACGCGGCCGCGCGGGGCTCCGACGGCATCGGACAATCGCGGTCTCCCAGCGCCGAACGCTCGGCGAGGTAGCGCACGAGCGCATCGAACGCATCGACCGGCGAGCGCGCGCAGACGCAGCGCGAGCTGCGGCTTCCGCGGCAACCGTCGTCGCCGTGGCGCGAGAGCGCGTGCCCGCACGGACAATGGATCAGGTATTGCATCGAGCCGTCCTTACGTCACCGCGACTCTGTCGTTCGCGGATGTCCCGGCTCTGATTATACCCCTCCCCGGGAGGGGTATCAACCTGTCGTCATGACAGAGATCACCGTCGAGCCCGCGACGACGGCCGGGACGCGCTCGAGCGAGCGGCCGTTCGCGGAGGTCGCTCCGAAGCTCGCCGGCGCGTTGCGCTCGGCGGTCGAGGGCGAAGTTCGCTTCACCGACGGCGACCGCGCGCTGTACGCCTACGACGGCTCCATCTACCGTCAAGTACCGATCGGCGTGGTCGTGCCGAAGCATGACGCCGACGTTGAGGCGGCTCTCGCCGTCTGCCGCGATCACGACGTGCCGATCCTGGGGCGCGGCTGCGGGACGAGTCTCGCCGGACAGTGCTGCAATGCGGCGGTGGTGTTCGACTTCAGCAAGTACATGCACGGGATCATCGAGCTCGACCCGCATCGTCGTCTCGCGCGCGTTCTTCCCGGGACGATTTGCGACACGCTGCGCCACGCCGCACAGCCGTACGGCCTGACCTTCGGGCCCGATCCACAGACGCACGATCATTGTACGCTCGGCGGAATGATCGGAAACAACTCCTGCGGGACCCACTCGCTGACGGGCGGCAAGACGGTCGACAACACCGAGCGGCTCGAGATCCTCACGTACGACGGGCTCCGGATGTCGGTCGGCGCGACCGGCGAGGACGAGCTCGGGGAGATCGTCCGCGGAGGCGGGAGGCGCGGGGAGATCTACGCGCGGCTCAAGGCGCTGCGCGACCGGTACGGCGAGCTCGTGCGCAGGTCGTTCCCGAAAATCCCCCGGCGCGTCTCCGGCTATAACCTCGACGCGCTGCTGCCCGAGAACGGCTTCGACGTCGCGAAGGCGCTCGTGGGCACCGAATCGACGTGCGTGCTCGTCCTCGAAGGGACGATGCGGCTCGTCCGCAATCCACCGAAGCACACCATCGTCGTCTTGGGCTTCCCCGACATTCCGAGCTCCGGCGACGTCGTCATGGACGTGCTCAAGTATCGCCCGATCGGTACGGAATTCTTCGCCGCGCACGTCATCGAGAACATCGACAAGAAGAACTTGTCGATCGGAAAGCATGCCGGGCTGCTGCCGGAAGGCGAAGCGTACGTGATCGTCGAGTTCGGCGGCGAAACCCAGGACGAAGCGGACGCGCCGGCGCGCGCGCTCGAAGCCGAGCTGAAGATGCGCCCGAACGCGCCCACGATTCGATTCTACGACGATCCCCAGCAAGAAACCGCGATCTGGGAGATTCGCAAGCATTCGGCGGGAACGGCTCGGATGCCGATCGGTCTCGGACATCACGGCGGCTGGCCGAACTGGGAAGACGCCGCGGTGGCGCCGGAAAAGCTCGGCGACTTCCTGCGCGGCCAAATGCAGATCTTGAAGAAATACGGATACGACTCCGTCTTCTTCGGGCACTGGGGACAGGGTTGCGTGCACCAGCGCATCGACTTCGACTTCCGCACCGCCGCGGGCGTGAAGAAATTCCGGGCGTTCATGGAAGAATCGACCGATCTGGTCGTGTCGCTCGGCGGTTCGGTGTCGGGCGAGCATGGCGACGGTCAAGGACGCGCCGAGCTCGTCGCCAAGATGTATCCGCCGGAGATCATCGAGGCGTTCCGCGAGTTCAAGGCGATCTGGGATCCGCGCAACCGCATGAATCCCGGCAAGATGGTCGACCCGTACCGGATGGACCAGAACCTGCGCGAGGGGACCGACTACCGCTTCGCCGAGCTCGACACGGTGTTCCAGTTCCCGCAGGACGGCAACAGCTTCGCCGAAGCGGCGAACCGCTGCTTCGGCATCGGGAAGTGCCGCCATTTCGAGAACGGCACGATGTGTCCGAGCTTCATGGCGACGCGCGAAGAGAAGCACTCGACGCGCGGGCGCGCGCGTCTGCTGCAGGAGATGATGCGCGCAAAGGGCGCGATCGAGACGACGTGGCGGAGCGCCGAGGTCAAAGAGGCGCTCGACCTGTGTCTCGCGTGCAAGGGATGCAAGGGCGACTGCCCGGTGCAGGTCGACATGGCGAGCTACAAGGCGGAGTTCCTGCACCACTACTACAAGGGACGCGCCCGCCCCGCGACCGCCTACGCGATGGGACTCATCATGTACTGGGCGCGGCTCGCCGCGCTGAAGCCGAAGCTCGCGAACGCGATCGCGCACGCGCCCGTTCTGAGCGACCTGCTGAAGATGCTCGCGGGGATCGCGCCGCGGCGCGAGCTGCCGCGCTTCGCGGACCGAACGTTCAAGGAATGGTTCTTCGCGCGCACGCCGCGCAACCCGCACGGCCCGCCGGTGCTGCTGTGGGCGGACACCTTCAACAACCATTTCCTGCCCGAAACCGCGATCGCCGCGGTTGACGTGCTCGAGGCGGCGGGGTTCCGCGTCGACGTCCCGCGGGCGAACCTCTGCTGCGGACGCCCGTTGTACGACTACGGGATGCTGTTGACCGCGAAGGACTTCTTGCGGCAGATCCTCGACACGCTGCGGCCGCAGATCGAAGCCGGTGTGCCGGTCGTCGGCCTCGAGCCGAGCTGCGTCGCGGTGTTCCGCGAAGAGATGCTGAACCTGTTCCCGAACGACCTCGACGCGCAGCGCCTGCAGAGGCAGACGCGAACGCTGAGCGAGTTCCTCGTCGATCTCGGTGACGGCTACGACTGGCCGAAGCTGCACCGCAAGGCGCTCGTTCAGGCCCACTGCCATCACAAGGCCGTCATGGGATTCGAGGCCGAGCGCACGGCGTTCGAGCGGCTCGGCCTCGACGCGACGATCCCCGACAGCGGCTGTTGTGGGATGGCGGGCAGCTTCGGATACGAAGCCGGCGAGCACTACGACGTCTCGATGGCGTGCGCGGAGCGGGTGATCTTGCCGAAAGTGCGGGACGCCGGCGAGGAGACGCTGATCCTCGCCGACGGCTTCAGCTGCCGCGAACAGATCGAACAAGGGACCGGGATTCGGCCGCTGCACTTCGCCGAGGTCGTGAAGCTCGCGCTGGAGCCGCCGCGCGCCGGCGCGAGGCCGGGCGAGCGCGCGCACGCGAACGGTCGTGCGCGCACGAACGGCGGCGTGCACGCCGTGCCGCGAGGCACCCGCTCGAAAACACCCCAGATCGCGGCGTACGCACTCTTCGGCGCGGGGCTGACCGCGCTCAGCGGAGCGATCGCGCTCGAACGCCTTTCACGCAACGGAGGAGCGAAATGAGCACCACGACCACCGCATCCGACGTCCTGGTCGAGCGCCTCGTCGCATGGGGCGTCGACACGGTGTTCGGCCTGCCCGGCGACGGCATCAACGGGTTCATGGAAGCGCTCCGCAAGGCGCAGGACCGCATTCGCTTCATCCACGTCCGGCACGAAGAGGTCGGCGCGATGGCGGCGGTCGGTTACGCGAAGTTCACCGGACGGCTCGGCGTCTGCTTCGCCACCGCGGCGCCCGGCGCCATCCACATGCTGAACGGGCTGCTCGACGCGCGGCTCGAGCAGGCGCCGATCCTCGCGATCAGCGGGATGACGTACCACGATCTCATCGGCACCAGCTACCTGCAGGACGTCGACACGGACTACGCGTTCGACAACGTGTGCGTCTACAACGAGCGCATCATGGGCCCGCAGCACGTCACGAACGTCGTCGACTACGCCTGCCGCACCGCGCTCTCCAAGCGCGGCCCCGCGCATCTGACGTTTCCGATCGACTACCAAGCCGCCGCGGCCGACGCCGGGACGCGCTACCAGCGCAACGTCCCGGGCCACACGAACGCGGTGTGGACGCCGCCGATTCGCGTCCCGCGGCGTGACGAGATCAACAAGGCGGCAACGCTGTTCGCCGGCAAGAAGAAGATCGCGATCCTCGCCGGCGCGGGCGCGCGCGGCTGCCGCAGCGAGCTGGAGCAGGCGGCGGAGAAGCTCGGCGCACCGATCGTCAAGGCGATGCTCGGGAAAGACTGCGTCCCCGACGACAGCCCCTACACGACCGGCAGCATCGCGCTCGTCGGCACCCGGCCGTCTCAGGAGGCGCTGGAGCAGTGCGAAGCGCTGCTCATCGTCGGCAGCACGATGCCGTACATCGAGTTCTATCCGAAGCCCGGACAGGCGGTGTGCGTGCAGATCGACGACAAGCCCGAGCGCATCGGTCTGCGCTATCCGGCGACCATGGGACTGTGCGGCGACGCGAAGGCGACGCTGCAGGAGCTCGTTCCGATGCTGCCGCGCAACGACGACCGCACGTTCCTCGAGCAGGCGCAGCGCGGGATGGCGGAGTGGTGGTCGCTCATGGACCATCGCGGGTCGCGCACGGAGATGCCGATGAAGCCGCAGGTCCCGCCGTGGCAGCTTTCGCCGCTGCTCGACGACGATGCGATCGTGTGCGGGGACTCCGGCACCGTCACGACCTGGGCCGGCCGGCTGCTGAAGCTGCGCGGAAACCAGAAGTTCTCGTTCTCCGGGACGAACTGCTCGATGGCCGCAGGGCTGCCGTACGCGATCGGCGCGCAGTGCGCGTTTCCGCACCGGCAGGTCGTCGTCTACACCGGCGACGGCTCGCTGACGATGCAGCTCGGCGACTTCCTCACGTGCGTGCAGTACGGGCTGCCCATCAAGGTGATCGTCAATCGCAACGACACGCTCGGACTCATCAAGTGGGAGCAGATGGTGTTTCTCGGAAACCCCGAGTACGGCGTGAAGCTCGCGGGCCTCGACTTCGTGAAGTTTGCGGAGGCGTGCGGTGCCCGCGGGCTGCGCATCGAAGACCCCCTACGCTGTAAAGACCAGCTCGCCGAAGCGCTCGCCTGGGACGGTCCCGCGATCGTCGAATGCGTGGTCGACCCGCACGAGCCGCCGCTGCCGGCGAAGATCAAGAAGAAACAGGCCGAGCATCTCTTCGAAGCGCTGCGCGAAGGGACGCCGAACCGCAAGCGCATCGCCCTGCAGATCGTCAAGGACGAGCTGGACGAATCCTCGTTCGAGGCGAGCCCCGCGCCCAAGATCCCGGCGGCGATCGGAAACGCCGCGGCGAGCATCGTCGGCGCGGTGCTGCACCGCACGCAGCCGCTCGACGAGCACCCGCGCGACCCGAACCGCTGATGGCGGCCGGGCGCGTCGCGGCGCGGCGCGCCCGGCTCAGGTCGACAGCTCCCAGGTGTTCCAGAACGGTGTGACGGCGTGCGCGGGCTTGAAGCCGTGCACGTCGTCGCTGACGACCTCCATCTGCCGCCAGAACCACTCGGTGATGAACGGCACCTGCTGGACGAGCTGCTCCTGCACGTTCGCGTACGCACGGGCGCGCACGGCTTGCTCGTAGCTCGTCAGCGCGATCTTCTCGTTCGCGTCGACGACCGGGTCGCAGAAGCGGAACACGTTCTGGCCGTTCGGCGGAATCGCCGCGCACGTGACGGTGGTCGAATCGTCGGGGTCGACGCCGTTCACCCAAGACGAGAACTCGAGATCGAACTTGCCGGCCTGCAGAATGCCGCCGTTCTGGTAGGCGGCGAACATCATCGCCGCGGCGTACTGCTTCACCTCGAGATCGACGCCGACCGCGCGGTACGCGCTCTGCAGCAGCACGGCGAGCCGATTTCCGACGGCGCCGCCGGTCGTCGTCGCGACTTCGAGCCGCAGCGGGACGCCGTTCTTCGTGCGGATCCCGTTCGGGCCGACGTGCCACCCGGCCGCATCGAGCATCGCGCGCGCGCGCGCGGGGTCGAACGGAATCGGCTTGAGATGCGGGTCGTGCGCCCACGAGAACGCGGGCTGATCGCCTTCGCCCAAGAGCTGCACGCCGTACGTGATGCGATCGATGAGCGTCTTGCGATCCGTCGCGTACACCAGCGCCCGGCGCACCTCGGGATCGCGCAGCGGACCGCGCGATCCGTTCAGCCCGATGTACGAGTACTGCGTGAACGGCGAGAGGATGACGTGCGTGTCGGGAATGTTCTTCACGACCGGATACAGCGTCGCCCCGGCGTTGTGCCAGAGGTCGATCCCGTGGCTTCGAATCGTGGTCGCGATCGTGTTCTCGTCTTCGATCGCCTCGAAGTCCACCTCGTGGAGCTTCGGCGCACCGCGCCAGTAATGGGGGTTCGCCACCATCCGCACCGCCTCGCCGCGCTGCCACGACTTGACGATGAACGGCCCCGTTCCGACCGGCTTGCCGTTGTACGCGGCGCGGTTGATGTTTGGGTACTGGGCGAGCAGATGCTTCGGGAGGACCGGCATCGGCGCGGAGCTCATCGTGAAGAACGTCGCGACGAACGGCGCGAACCGGTGCTTCAAGCGAACCACCGCGGTGTACTTGTCGGGCTCTGCGATCGACTGCACGTCGTCGTACCCGCCCCGCGTCTGCACGTTGTTCTCCGGGTTCATCACCGCGTGCCACGAGAAGACGACGTCGTCGGCGGTGAACGGCGCGCCGTCCTGCCACGTCACGCCGCGCCGGAGATGATAGGTGATGGTGAGCCCGTCACGCGAGATGCCGCCGTTCGCGAGCGTCGGTACCGTCGTCGCCAGCTCGGGGACCCACTGGTTCCGGTCGTCGTAGTTGAACAGATAGCCGGCCCAGAACATCGAGATGTCGACCGGCTCCTGATACGCCGTCAGCATCGGGTTCAGGGTGTCCGCCTCGCCCAGCTCGGCGATGCGCAAGAGGCCCGGGTGCGTCCACGGATGCCTGCCGCCCGCGACCGACACCGTGCTGCTCGCGCGGGTGCAGCCGGCGGCGAGCGTCGCGAGCGCGACGAGGAGGACGGCGAAGCGCTTCACGCCCGCCGCTTCCGGGTCAGCCGACCAGCGCCTTCTCGCGGCGGCGGGCCTTGAGCCGTTCGTCCTCGTTCAGAACGCGCTTCCGCAGGCGGATGCCCTTCGGCGTCACCTCCACGAGCTCGTCGTCCTCGATGAACTCGATCGCCCGCTCGAGCGACATCTCCTCGGCCGGCGGGAGCTTGACGTTCTCGTCGGAGCCCGCGGCGCGCATGTTCGTGAGCTTCTTCGCGCGCACGACGTTCATCGCGACGTCCTTGTCGTCGTTGGCCCGGCCGACGATCATCCCTTCGTACACTTCGGTGCCCGGATCGACGAAGAACCGGCCGCGCTGCTCCAGTCCCATCAGCGCGTAGCCGGTGACGGTCCCGGTCTCGCTGGCGACGAGCGCGCCGTTCGAGCGTCCGGGGATCTCGCCGGCGACCGGCTGATGGGTGTAATAGACGTGCGACATCACCGCCGTTCCGCGCGAGAGCGTGAGCAGCTCGCCGCGCAGCCCGAAGATCGCCCGCGTCGGCATCGTGTACTCCAGCCGGCGCGACTCGCCGACCGTGACCATGTTCGACATCTGCGCGCGCCGCCGGCCGACCGCCTCGATCACGGCGCCCGCGTACTCTTCCTGTACGTCGATGACGACGTACTCGACCGGCTCCATCTTCACGCCGTCGCGCTCGGTGATGATGACGCGCGGTTTGCTGACCGCGATCTCGTAGCCTTCGCGGCGCATCGTTTCGATGAGGATCGACAGATGCAGCTCGCCGCGGCCGCGCACCTCGAACGTGTCGGCCGAGTCGGTGTCGGAGACGCGCAGCGCGACGTTCGACTCCAGCTCGCGCATCAGCCGCTCGCGGATCTGGCGCGAGGTCAGATACTTGCCGTCGCGCCCGGCGAACGGCGAGGCGTTCACCATGAAATACATCGCGACGGTCGGCTCGTCGACGGCCGTCGCCGCGATGCCTTCGGGCGCCGCGGCGTCGGCGATCGTGTCGCCGATGTTCAGCCCCTCGATCCCCGAGACGCAGATGATGTCGCCGGCCGACGCTTCCTCGACTTCGAGCCGCTCGAGCCCGTGAAAGGCGAGGATCTTCGTGAGCCGCAGCCCGCTCTGCACGCTCCCGTCGCGCGCCACCTTCGCGATCGGCGCGTTGACCCGCGAGCTGCCGCGGAAGATGCGCCCGATGCCGATCCGCCCGACGTAGCGGTTGTGATCGATCGCCGAGATCAGCATCTGGAACGCGCCGTCCTCGGCCGGCGCCTCGGGGATGTGCTTGACGATCGTGTCGAACAGCGGCTGCAGGTCGGCGCTCTCGTCCTCGAGCGCGTACTTCGCGACCCCGGCCTTCCCGTTCGCGAACACGACGGGGAAATCGGCCTGCTCGTCGGACGCGCCCAGCTCGATGAAGAGATCGAAGACTTCGTCGACCACCTCGATCGGGCGCGCGTCCTTGCGGTCGATCTTGTTGATGACGACGATCGCGCGCAGATCCAGCTCGAGCGCTTTGCGGAGCACGAAGCGCGTCTGCGGCATGACGCCTTCGGCGGCGTCGACGAGCAGCACGACGCCCTGCACCATCTGCAGCACGCGCTCCACCTCGCCGCCGAAGTCGGCGTGGCCCGGCGTGTCGACGATGTTGAACTTCACGCCGTCGTGCTCGATCGCGGTGTTCTTCGCGAGGATGGTGATCCCGCGCTCGCGCTCGAGCGGGTTCGAGTCCATCGCGCGCGTCTCGGCGTGCTGTCCTTCGCGATAGATTCCGCTCTGGCGGAACATCGCGTCGACGAGCGTCGTCTTGCCGTGGTCGACGTGCGCGATGATCGCGACGTTGCGGATGTCGGGCCGCGTCCGGGTCTGGGCCATAAGTGCCTATTGTAGCACGCCGGCGCTAAGGGTCTACGCCTTTCGGCGGCCTTCGCCGAGCGAGCTAGCGCCCGAAACGGCGCTCGCGGCCTGCGAACGCGTCGATCGCCGCACCGAGGGTGGCGGCGTCGAAGTCGGGCCACGGCGTGGTGGTCGACCAGAGCTCGGCGTACGCGCACTGGTAGAGCAGGAAGTTCGAGAGCCGCAGCTCCCCGCCGGTGCGCACGACGAGGTCCGGGTCGGGCAGGCCGGCGGTCCACAGCCGCGCCGCGATCGCGTCTTCGTCGATCCGCTCCGCGTCGAGCCGGCCCGCGGCGACGTCTCGGGCGAGCGAGCGGCAAGCGTCGCGCAGCTCGGTTCGCGCGCCGTAGTCCAGCGCGATCGTGAGCTGCAGCGCAGTGCCGTGGACGGTGCGCTCTTCGAGGCTTGCGAACGCGGCCGCGACGGCGGCCGGCAGGCGGTCGCGGCGCCCGATCGTTCGGACGCGCACGCCGCGCGCCGCGAGCGCGGCGGCCTTCTCGCGGGCGAAGGCGGACGCGAGCCCGAGGAGCCCGTCGACCTCCAAGCCCGGACGGAACCAGTTCTCTTCGGAGAACGCGTAGACGGTGAGCATCGCGACGCCCGCGCGCAGGGCCGCGTCGACGGCGCGCTCGAGCGCCGCGATCCCGCGGCGGTGGCCTTCGAGCGCCGGGAGACCGTGCTGCTGAGCCCAGCGGCGGTTGCCGTCCATGATGATCGCGACGTGGCGCGGGACGGCGGTGGAGAGGGCTGCGCGCTCGATCACGGCTGCGTCGCCATGCGCGGCGCGGCGCCGCCGTCGGCCTGGCGCTGGACGCCGCGCACGACGCTCTCCAGCTCGTCGACGTACGCGAGGAAGCGGCTGCGGCCGTCCGGAGTGATGCGAACGATCGTCGCCGGGCGCCCGTGGCCCCGCAGCCGTTCGGTGGTCACGACGCCGACCTCGGACAGCGCGTGCAGATGGCGATTGAGGTTGCCGTCGGTCAGCGCGCACGCATCCTGCAGCTCGGTGAAGCGCATGCCGTCCGGGTTGGCGATGAGGCACGCGCACACGGCGAGCCGCCCGCGCTCGTGGAAGATCCGCTCCAGCCCGGCGAAGGCGAACGGGGCCCCGCCGGTCATATCCGCACCTCCGCGCCGGCTTCGTCGCGCGCGATGAGCGCGCCGATCGCCGACTGCCCGCAGCCGAACGTCAGCGGCATCACCCACCACGCCAGCGCGTTCGTCCCGGGCGCGAAGAGCAGCGCCGAGCCGGCCGCCGCGAAGAAGACCGCGACCACGGCGGCGCCGCGCGGCAGCATCCCGCGCGCCGCCAGCAGGCCGAGCCCGTAGCACAGCGCCCAGGTCCCCGGGAGCAGTCCGATCTCGCCGCGCGCGAAGAGCGCCGCGCTGAAGGCGCCCCCTGCGACGACCGCCGGAAGGATCGTCAGCGCGGCCGTGCGCAGCTGCGTGCGGCTCCGCGAGGACCAGTTGCGGATCAGCCAGGCGACGACCGCGCCGTAGTTCAGCGCCAGCGCCGAGACCAGGCAGGCGATCCAGATCGCGAGATACCGGTCGACGGCCCCGCCGGCGGCCGCGGGGTGCGGGGCGACGGCCAGCTGGACAACCCCGCAGCCGAACGCCAGAAGACCGCTCGCGACGGCGGCCGCCGCGGAGAGGCCTCGGAACCGCTGCACGGCGGCGAGACGGGTACGGACCTCGTCGAGGTCGGCGAGAGCGCGGCTGACGTCCACGGGTAGCGCTCTACTCTGCGCGGCAAAGAAATCCTTCCCCGGCCGGGCCCGCGTCGGCGCACACCGTCCGGACTCCTCGGATGACCGTACCACGACGCACGCGAAGCTGCCGTCCCGGTGACGGGACCGCATCTGCGGGCGTGGAGGCTGCCGTTGCGCGCCTGGCAGCGCGCCGCGTTCGACGAGTGGGATGCCGGCCGTCCGCAGGACGCGCTGATCGTGGCCACGCCGGGCTCCGGGAAGACGCGCTTCGCGACCCGCGTCGCCCACGCGCTGCTCCGTGACGGTACGGCGCGCCGCATCGTCGTCGTCGTCCCGCGCGAGCATCTCAAGGCGCAGGTCGCGCGCGCGATGCTGGGCGCCGGGATCGTGCTCGACCACAAGTTCCAGAACGCGCAGCAGACGCTCGCGCGCGACGTGCACGGCGCGGTCGTCACCTACCAGCAGGTCTGCGCGGCGCCGCGGCTCTACCGCGCGCTGTGCCGCGAGAGCGACGCGCCCGCGGCGGTCGTGCTGGACGAGATCCATCACGCCGGCGACGACGCGACGTGGGGGAAGGCGCTGCGCGACGCCTTCGAGCCGGCCCGCCTGCGCGTCGCGCTGTCGGGGACGCCGTTTCGCTCCGACGGCACGGCGATTCCGTTCGTGCGCTACGAGGCCGGCATGTCGGTCGCGGACTTCGCGTACGACTACGCGGCCGCGCTGCGCGACGGCGTCTGCCGGGCGCTCGTCTTCGCGCTGCACGGCGGCGAAGCGGAGTGGATCGCGCGCGACGGGACCGCGATGTCGGCGACGTTCGACACGGCGCTGCGCGAGAAGCGCCATCACTCGGAGCGGCTGCGCACGATGCTCACGCAGGACGAGTGGATCGGCGACGTCCTCGCGCGCGCGCACCTTCGTCTCACGTCGATCCGCGCCGGCGGACATCGCGACGCCGGCGGGCTCGTCGCCGCGATGAGCCAGGAGCACGCGCGCGCCATCGCCGCGCTGATGGAGCGCCGCATCGGCGTGCGCCCCACGATCGTCGTGTCCGACCTCGCCGATGCCGCCGAGCGCATCCAGCGCTTCTCCGCGTCGAGCGACCCGTGGATCGTGGCGGTGCACATGGTCAGCGAAGGCGTCGACATCCCGCGCCTGCGCGTCGGCGTGTTCGCTTCGAACGTCGTCACCGAACTGTACTTCCGGCAGTTCTGCGGACGGTTCGTGCGGACGATCGACGGCGCGCACGATCCCGAAGCCTTCGTCTTCGTCCCCGACGATCCGCGCCTGCGCATGCTCGCGCACGGCATCACGGTCGACGTGCGGCACGCGCTGCGCGGCCGCGACGCGCGCGAAGACGAGGTCGTCGCGATCGACTTGGCGCAGCGCGCCGAGCGCGCGAGCGACGCCGGCCTCTACGAGGCCATCGCGGCGCGCACGACCGACGAGCGCGTCGTCGACCTCGGTCCGCTGTTCAATCCCGGTGCGCTGAGCGATCCTCCCGCGAACGCCGCCTCCGACGACGACGAGTCCGCGCCCGCCGAGCGCGCGCGCGCCGCGACCGCGCTCACCGCGGCGGAACGCAAGGAGTCGATGCGCCGTTCGCTGCACGGGCTCGTCTCGCGCGTCAGCCTGCGGTTCAGCGTCGAGCATCGCAAGGTGCACGCGACGCTGAACCAGCGCGTCGGCGGCAGCGTCGCGACGGCGACGGAGCGCGAGCTGGACCTACGCCGTCGTGTCGCGGAGGCGTGGCTCGCGCGCGACCGCTACGACGGCTTGCGCTGAACGGGACGCGTCGTAGCGGACGGCGCCGGCGTCAGGGCCGGTTCCGGAAGGCCCAGCGGTGCGGCGGTCGCCGTCGCGTTCGGCGAGCCGGGCGCGGCCGCGTCGCCGCCGGCCGGCGTCGCGACGGGGCTGGCTGACGGCGTCGGCGTGGGAGCGGGCGGCATCGTCGGCAGCACCTTGCCGTCGAGGAGCGCGAGCCGCTGGAGATCCGTCTCGACCGCGGCCGGCGGATCGCCGGGCGGCGGCACGGGGATCCCCATCGCGAGCTTGGCCCTTCCGACGCGCGCGTAGACGGTCGTCGGAAAATACGCCGTGATGTAGCCCAGCTGTTTGAGCGCGCGCTTGTGCGCGTTGTCGCCCGGGATCTCTTCGTACATCTGCTCGAGCGCGAACGCGTAGCGCGGCAGCCAATGATCGTACGGATACTTCTTGGCCCAGTCGCGCATCGCGTCTTCGACCCAGAGCGCGTTGCTGAGGATCGCGACGTCGTGCGCGGGGTGCAGATCGGCGTCGAGCCCGAGGTCCTTCACCTTGTTCCGGACGCCGAGGATGCTCATCCCGAGCCGTCCGAAATACTCGTCGGCGGGCGCGTTGCCAGGATGGGGATGCCACCCCGTCTGCTTGTTTCTCGCGACGACGCGCGCGTGCGCGCTCTTCGCGGCGCGTTTCGATGATGCGGTTGCGTGCGACGACGGCTTGCGCGAAGCGGCGGGACGTGCCGCAGGGCGAGCGGGCGAATGCGCGGCAGCCGGCGTCGGCAGCGGCGTGACGCCGAGTCCGAGCGCGGCGAGCGACAACGCGGCGCAGAATGCGCGCGAACGGCGTGCGTATCGAAGCGAGAACACCTACGGCGAGAACGCGAGAGGGAGCCTGCGTGTTCCGCGGAAGCCGTGCGGGTGAATCAGGACGACGCGCAGCAAGCATCCGATCCGCTCGACCGGCCCGAGCTCGTGCAGCATCTTTCGCAGCCGCTGCGCGACCTGCTCCGCCGCATCGACGACGGCGACGAGGACGCGCGCGCGAAGGCGCTCGCGCCCGTTGCGGCGATCGTCGATGCGTTCGCCGCGGTCGGACTGCTCGAGTTCGCGTACCTCGCGCCCACGGACGAGGACGACGACGAAGAAGGCCCGATCGCGTGGATCGAGGTGAGCGAGGCGATCGTCGACGACGAGCGCGACAGCGTCGTCGCTGCCGGAAGCGAGATCCTGGAAGTCTTCGAAGGACCGATCACGCTCGAAGATCCGCCGGAGCACGAGTCGGCCGAAGAGTAGCGGGGCCGGCGCCCGGGATAGGCCATTCGTCCCCTTGCTTGCCGGTGGCCCAGAGGGTACGATCGTCCTCCACCGCCGGAGGATCCGTTATGGACGATCTGACCTTCGCGTTTTTGCGTTCGGCCCTCGGCGACCCGGCCCGGACCTTTTCGTACGTGTCGAGCGGGACTCCGGACGTCCACGACCACGTCTGGCGCTGCGGCTGCGCCGCGCGCGAGCGCGCCCGGCTGTGCAGCCTCGAGCCGTGCGGAAAGCACGGGCTCCTGCGCCGGGGCAGCGCGGACGCCGCTCTTCAGCGCACCGGCCCGCTCTCCTAGGCGATCCGCCGGCCTCCGCGCCGCGCCGCACGTGAGGCCGGCGCCGGCGTGACGAGGTCGGCCAGCGCGTTTCGTGCGGCGCTGTTGAAGCGTTCGCCGTCCCCGTAAACGCGCGCGACGAGCATCGCGCCTTCCAAAACGCTCGTGAGCCGGGCGGCGCGCGCGCGCGGTGACTCGGAGAACGCCAGCTCGCCGGCACGCCGGCCGCCGCCGAGAACGCGGGCCAGCCAGCGTTCGTTCGCATCGAAAAACCCGCGGAGCCGTGCCTGCATCGGTTCCGGCAGCGTCGCGTACTCGGCGGCGAGCATGCCGCAGAGGCACATGCGATCCTGACGCATCACCACGTCGTACAGCGCGACGTAGCGCCGCAGCTTCGACGGTGCGCCGTCGACGTCGCGCTCGATCGCCCGCAGCGAGTCGGCGAAGGCGTCGCGATACCGCTCGATCAGCGCACATCCCAGGTCGGCCTTCGAGCGGAAGTGATAGTGCAGGCTCGCCTTCGTCACGGTCAGCCGCTCCGCGATGTCGGCGTAGCTGAAGCCGTTGAAGCCGCGCTTCTGCGCAAGCTCCTCGGCGATGTCGAGGATGCGCTGCGATGTGTCGGACGCGGGACCGCTCACCGGGACGAACCACCCTTCCGTGAAAACGCCGCTTGCCTCTTGACTCTACTTACTAGTAGGTTAAAGTCAAGGGACCCCGGCCGTTCTCGCTTCGGCGACCTGGGCAAATGGCTGCGACGATCCGTTCGGGGCGGGTATCGTGGCCCGTCACGTCACGGAGCCGAGGAGTCCACGAAATGCAGACTCGAGCACAGACGACGGAGCACAAATCGTTCGGGCGTCCCGACGAGATTCGCGCGTTCCCGCACGGCCGAATCGAGCTGATCACGATCGGCGACGTCCAGATCGGACGGATCGTCCTCGAACCGGGGTGGCGCTGGTCGAACGACGTCAAGCCGATCGCAGGGACGGCGAGCTGCGAGGCGCCGCACTTCCAATACCACGTCTCCGGGCGGATCGGGATCCGGATGGACGACGGGACGGAGATCGTCGCCGGCCCGGGCGACGTGACGTCGCTTCCGCAAGGACACGACGCATGGGTGATCGGCGACGAGCCCGTCGTCGCCGTCGACTGGTACGGCGCGTCGAACTACGCGCGCACGTGAACGAAACGAAAGGCAGCACGCACATGACCGATACACGCAAGGTGATCGACTGTCGCAAGTTTCCGAGCGAGAAGAACTGCTCGCTCAGCATCTCGGGACGCGAGGACGAAGTTATGCGCGCCGCGGTGGAGCACGCCGTGTCCTCGCACGGTCATCGCGACACGCCGGAGCTGCGCGACGCGCTGCGCGCCTCGCTCACCGACGAGCCGCGCGCCGCGGCCGTCTGACCGTCCGCCGGGCGGGCGCTACACGCGAGCCGGGCGCGACGGGGCCGTCGCGCTCGGCGAGCCGCAGGCAGGCGGCACGGCCGGCTCCGCGAACGGGACGCACGCCCGTCACGGTGACGTGGGAGCGTACGGGTCTGGTGGCCCGCCCGGTCTTCAAAACCGGTGAGGCCGTCGTAAGGCGGCTGGTCGGTTCGATTCCGACACGTTCCCGCCACGTGCCGAGTCGGCCGGACATTGGATGGCGGATCACCGGGATGCCTTGATCCCTCCCAATCGCGCCCGGTATACTGTCGGGTACTCCCGAGGAGTGTGCCGATGCGTTCGAACGTCGCTCGTTCGCTTGTCGCGCTCGTCGCCGCGGCATGCGCGGCGGCGTTTCCCTGTGCGGCGCCCGCCGCCGGGACCGGCCTGAGCGCCGCGCAGGCACGCAGCCTGCACCGGTTGGGCTACGCGGTGGTTCCGAAGCTCCTGCCCGCCGGCTTTCGGGTGGCCAGCGTCTCGACGGCGCCCGACGGCAGCAGCTACCGCGTCCTGTACGTGCGGAGCAGCGACGGCGCCACCTTCACGATCTCGGGCCGGCGCAGCAAGGGCGGCGGCGCGGTCGCGGCCGCCACCCCGGCGCCGAAGAAGCGCGGCGGGTTCCTGGCGAGCATCACGTCGGCGATCGGCGGGATCGGGAAGAAGCCGCAAGGCGCGGGCACGAGCGCCGAAAGCGAGCAGCCGTTGCGCAGCAGCGCGGCCGTCGCGGACTCGCGCTTGATCGGGCCGACCCACTTCGCCTCGGAAGCCGGGTGCCTCAAGGGCGTCGCCGATTCTTCGCAGGCGATCATCCAGAACGCGAGCTTCACCGTGCAGGCGTGCAATTTTCCGAAGACCGATCCGGTCGTGAGCGCGTACCGCAGCGTGGCGCGCGTGTAGCGGCCCGGCGGAGGCGATGGCGGTTCGCGAAGCGGTGCTCGGGGCGCCGCAGGTTGCCGAAGAAGCGACGCCGTGGAAGCGCTGGGCGCTGTACGCGGTGCTCACGACGTCCGCACTGCTCGCGCTGCACGATCTCACGACGGCGATGCGCAGCGGCGCTCAGCCGGACCTGTTCATCGAAGCGTTCGGCCGGATCGCCATTTGCGGTCTTGCGCTCTACGCCGTCGAGACGACGAAGGGCGACCGCAACGTGCCGTTGCTCGTCGCCGGGCTCGTCGGGATGTCGTTCGACGTGCAGTGGCAGTCCGCGTGGCACGGCGAGGATCGGTGGCGCGGTCTCTCCGCGAGCAACGCGGTGTGGTGGCTCACGATGGCGTGCAAGTACGCCGGCGTCGCGATCGGCCTGACGGCGCTGCTCCGGCTGATGGCGCGCTTCGGCGGCGTCCCGTGCGGCCGCGTGCGCAGCGCGATCTGGACGATCGCGCCGTGGCTCGGCGTCGTCTTCGCGGGCGTCGGCTTCGCGCACGGCATCGCTTGGGTTTCCCAGTGCTCGGTCGTCGCGGGAAGCAGTCAGTGCATTCCGTGGGACACCGACGTGGCGAGCGCGGTCACCGCGCGCGCGTATCTCGCCACCGATGCGCTGATCCGCGTTCTGCTCGTCGTCACCGCCGTCGCGGCGGTTCCCATCGTCCTGCCGGAGTGCAAGAACCGCACGGAGATCATGCTCGTGGCCGCGGTCGTCTTCGCGCTCGGCACGGCGCTCGACTTCTCCACGCGGCTCGCCGGGATCGGCGGCGAGCCGATCGAGATCGTCGACGCGCTCACGACGGTGGCGTTTCCCGTGCTCCTTTTCGTCGCCGCCATGTTCCGCAGCTTGTTCGACGTCGAGTACGTCTTCGAGCGGTCGACGGTCTACACGACGCTGGCCTTGCTGATCGTCGTCCTCATCACCGCCGTCGACCAGACGTTCCATTTCATGCTCGCCAAGCTCGCTCAAGGCCACGACGACGATGCGACGCTGCCCGCGCGGCTCGCGGAGTACACGTTCGACGTCGGCGCAGGCGGGATATTCCTGTTCTTCTTCAAGCCCATCGAGGAAGGCCTCACCGGGGTCGTGCGCAACGCCGCGGTGCTGCGCGATCGCACCGAACGGGTCGACGCGCTGCGCGATCTGGGTGAGAAGCTGTGTACGATGAAGAGCCCGGCGCGGCTCGCGCGCACCGTCGTGACCGACATCTCGCGGAAGGCGGAAGTGGATTTCAGCGACCTGTTCATGCGCGGGGAGGACGGGCGCTACGTCGCCTTTGCGTCGAGCCGCTCGCCCAAGCCGCATCCCATCGACGCGGACGACCCCGTCCTGAAGCGGCTGAAAGGCGCCAAGCCGGTGCGGCTGCGCGGGCGTGCGCCGGCGCTGCCGGGGATCGAGCTCGCCGTTCCGATGCGCCTCGGCGGAACGCTGTACGGCATCCTCGCGTGCGGCCCGAAGCGGACGCGCGTCGACTACGCCGACGACGAAGAGAAAGCGCTCTGCGCGATCGCGCGCGAGGCCGCGGGCGCGCTGGTCGCGCTGCGGGCCGCCGTATGATCGCGCGCCGCACGCTGATCGTCGCGCTCGCGGGGCTGGTCGCGACGCTTCCCGCGTTCACGGCGCCCGCCGCGGTGCGCGCCGACGACCACGCGCAGGACGCGAAGCTCGGAAAGTCGGTGTTCGACGACTTGCGCGCGAAGGGACAGATCGTCGCCGACTCCCCGTATGCCGCGGTGCTGCAGCGGGTCGGGCGTCGCATCGCGCGCGCGGCCGGACCGCAATGGTACGTCGAGCGGTTCTACGTCATCAAGGGTGCGTCGCCGAACGCGTTCTCCGCGCCCGGCGGCTACGTCTTCGTCAACGAAGCGCTCCTGCGCACCGCCGAGAACGAGGACGAGCTCGCGAACGTGCTCGGCCACGAGACGGCGCACCTGGTTCTCGGCCACGTGCACGCGAAGGTGCAGCAGCAGCAGCGCCAAGATCTGCTCTTCAAGGTCGGGCACTTCTTGTCGAAGTCGACCTCGGTCGGCACGACGAACACGTTCAACGTCGCGCAGGCGGCCGGCAACTACACCTTCCTCAACTTCAGCCGGCAGCAGGAGTACGCGGCCGATCAGCGCGGCGCGTATCTCGCCGCGAAGGCGGGCTTCAACCCGTGGGGGACGGTGTGGTACTTCCAGGAGGTGCTGCGCGTGGCGGGCGACGCCGGGTTCGAGCAGTACACGCAGCAGCATCCGTCGACCAGCGACCGCATCGCGCGCGTCGAGGCCTACCTCAAGGCGAACCCGCGAACTTTCGGCCGCTGGCGGAACGTGCTCACGTCGACGGGCGGGCTGCCGGCGTCGTGAGCGCGCTTACGCGCCGGTGCGCGAGGTCCGGCGCGGTGCGACCTGCAGCCGCTGGAGCATCTGCTGCGTCGGCAGCTTGACGTCGCGGGCGAGCTTCAGCCATTCGAGGACTTTGATCGTCCACCAGGTCGCGTCGATCTCGAACCAGCGCAGCCCGTGCCGCGCGCTGAACGGGAAGGCGTGGTGGTTGTTGTGCCAGCCCTCGCCCCAGGCGAGGATCGCCACCCACCAGTTGTTCTTCGACCGGTCGCCGGTGCGGAAGCTCTGATAGCCCGAGAAGTGCGCCGCGCTGTTGACGAGCCACGTGATGTGATACGTGACCACGGCGCGCACGAAGACGCCCCACACGAGCCACGAGACGCCGCCGATCTTCCAGAGCAGCACGCCCAGCGCGATCTGCCACAACAGGTACGTCTTCTCGAGGAATTGATAGAAGCGGTCGTCGGCGAGATCGGGCGCGAGCCGGCGCTGCTCGGCCGGCGTCAGCATCGCTTCGTTGCGCTTGTAGAGCCATTCCACGTGACTCCACAGCAGGCCGCGATGGATGTCGTGCGGATCGCCTTCTTTGTCGGTGTGCGCGTGGTGGGCGCGGTGGGTGGAGATCCATTCGATCGGCCCGCCTTGCAGCGCCAGCACGCCGAGCACCGCGGTGAGGTACTCGATCGGCTTCGGCACGCGCAGACTCCGATGCGTCAGCAGCCGGTGGTAGCCGAGCGTGATGCCCCACGCGCCGAAGAGGTAGTACAGAACGAAGGCGGCCGCGAGCGCGCTCCAGTGAAACGTTCCGGGGATCAGCGCGCACAGCGCGCCGAGGTGGACCACGGCGAGCCCGACGAACGTCTCCCAGCGCGTACGGACCGGCTTCGCAAGTTGCATTGCTTCGGAAGGTGCGCCCTGCGCGTCCGGGTTCCTGGCGGAACGCACGTTCAGCATGTAAGGATTGTGCCGGACGCTTTGCTGCAACTCTGATTCGGCAGGCGCACGTCGTGTGGCGGGTGATCGACGTGCACACGCACTTGCATCCGCCGCGGCTCTTCGCGGCGATCCGGCGCTGGTTCGCCGAGCGCAGCCCGTGGGATCTGAGCGGTCAGCCGACCGACCCGCACGAGGTCGCGCGCGCGATCCGCGAGCACGGCGTGGAGCGGTTCGCCTTCTGCTCGTACGCTCACAAGCCGGGGATGGCGAGCGACCTGAACGCGTGGCTGTCGGACACCGCGCGGGCGCTCGGCGCGGGTGCGATCCCGCTCGCGACCGTCCACCTCGACGACCGCGACCCGGCCGGGGAGATGCGCGCGGCGATGAAGGCCAACTTCGCCGGGCTGAAGGTGCACGAGGACGTCCAGGGCTTCGCCCTCGACGATCCGCGCATGGCGCCCGTGCTCGAGGCGGTCGCCGCCGGCGACGGCTTCGTGCTGGTGCACGTCGGGCACATCCCGTGGAGCGACGACACGAACGACGGTCCTGGGCGCGTCATGCGCGTGCTGGAGGCGCATCCGGCGCTGCGCGTGGTCGTCGCGCACTTCGGCAAGCCCGATCAGCGGCGCTATCTCGAGCTGGCGCGCCACGAGCCGCGACTGTTCCTCGACACGACGATGGCGTTCGCGTGCGAGTCGCCGATGTACGTCGCGCCGTCCCGCGCCGACGTCGAGCGTGCGCCGGACCAGATCGTCCTCGGCACGGATTGGCCGAACATGCCGTACGCGTACGACGGCGAGCTGCGCGGACTGCGCGCCCTCGGGCTCGACGACGCCGTCTTCCGCAAGATCGTCGCGGAGAACGCGCGCCGCCTCGCGCCCGCGTTCGCTTGACGCGCGCGGCGATGCGCCGGCGCCTAGCGCCCGCTCAGGATCTCGTCGGCGCTGAGCCGGACGAACAGCTCCAGCGCTTCGTCGTAGACTTCGGCCGCCGTGTTCGAGATGCGCGCGGCCTTCCGCAGCAGCGCGTCCGCCCGGGCGAGTCGCTCCGGTCCCGGATTCGTCGACGCGGCGATCGCGTCCAGCTCGCGTGTGATGTCGTCGAGGCTCATGCGCTCGCGAGCGCTTGGGCGCTGAGCGCGAGATACGTGTCGAGGAGCCGGTCGAAGACCGGGCGCCGGACGATGCGCCGGCGCTGGTTGGAAAGCGCGACCGTGTCGCAGATCAGCCGGTCGACGCGAGACAGCTTCGTCTCGAGCGGGGCCGGAGACGCCACGACGTCGTCCAGCTCCTTCGCGATGGTGGCGATGGTCATCGGTGCCGATACCCTCCGTGCTACGGCAGTCGATGAGATGATCGACGGAAATCGCTCGCCAGCTTAGCAGCGTAAGAGCATCTTGACGGACGCCGCGCCCCCCGGCTTCAGGGAAGGGGCGCAGCCCCGCGGGCGCCCCCGCCGAGCCGGCGCAGCCGGAAGGCGAGGCCGATGAAAAAGATCCCGGTCAGGATCGCATAGACGCTCACCGTCCAGATCACGGCGTACAGTCCCCAGATCGGCGTGAAGAAGATCACGACGCCGGCGAACACCGAGACGAAGCCGACGAGGATCAGGAAGATCTCGTTCGCGAGGTGACCGCGCATCCGCACCGCCGAAGCGATCGCGAGCGCTCCGGTGAGGATGAACCACGCGCCGGCGAGATACGCGAGCGCGACGATCGTCGCGAGCGGCCAGAAGAACGTGATCAGCCCGACGAGGATCCCGAGGACGCCTTCGACGAGCAGCCACGGCCAGCGGCCTTCGGCGTGGTTCATGCGCACGGCGGCGGCGATCGCGACGATGCCGTCGACGAACGCGTAGGCGCCGAACAGGATGGCGATCGTGACGATCGCGGCGCCCGGGAAGATCGGGACCGCGACCCCGAGCGCGAGCGCGAGGATCCCGCGGATCAGAAACAGCCACCAGTGGGAGGCGAGTCGAGCGATCATCGTCGTGGTAAACCCTCGGCGTCGAGCGGCGTACCCACCAGCAGACGAAGGAAGAATCCGTAGGACGCGACCCCGCCGCGAACGCCGCTGCTGCGCAGGTACCGATCGTACAGACGCCATTGGATGGCGAACAGTTGCGGCATGTAGTGGCGCAAGAAGCGCCGCCGCGCGGCCTCGAAATCGGCGCGGACGCGCGGATCGAGGCGCAGCCGGCGGCGCTCCGACTCGGGCAGGTCGCCGTACGTCCAAAAGGCGCCGGAGTAGCGGATCAGCGGATCGTTCGAGCGCAGGCAGGTCAGCGTCCCGATGTAGTTCGCGTCGCCCTCGTCGGTGAAGCCGGCCGCGTGGGACCACTCGTGCGCGAGCGCGCGCGGCACCTCGAACGGCAGGAACGACGCGTTGAGCATCGTCTCGAACGAGAACGGCGAGTACTGCCCGCCGATCCCCGCCGCCTCGTAGTAGCGTTCGAGCAGCGTCGTTTTCGGGACCGTCACCGCGACGTCCCAGCGATCGCCGAGACGTGCCACGACGGGCTCGAACGCGGCGCGGAGCTTCGCCACGTCGAGGCGCTCCGCGTGGGCCGGGCCGACGTCGCGGTTGAGGATGCCGACGATCCGCTCGGAGAAGCGCGCGACGGCTTCCGGCGTGACGCGCGAGGCGCGGTAGTCGACGCGCTGCACCACCGTCGCGCGCCGGTAGTTGAACCCCCACAGCAGCTCGAACACGACGATCGCGAGCGCGGCCCAGCCGATCGTGTGCGCGACCAGCGCCGCCGCCCGGGCGAGCTTTCGGCCGCGCGGCGCGCGGCGCAACGCGACGATCCACCACACGACGAGCGCGACGATCGCAGCGAGCCCCTCCGCGTCGCCGAGCGCGAACGGCAGCGCGTTCGTGAACGGGACGGCGGTCCGGTTCATCGCTGCGAAGATGCCGTTCGCGTACGCGTTCTCGATCCAGCCGGCCGGAAGCCGCGCGTACGCGCAAGCGACCGCCGCGACGATCGCGAGCGCGTCCAGCGCGAACGGTGCGAGCGACGGGCGTCGCCGCCGCGCGTAAGCGGATCTCATGCGAACAGGTACGTGGCGAACGTGCCGATCCGCCGGAAGCCGAGCCGCTCGTACAGCGCGATCGCGGGTGCGTTGAAGTCGTTCACGTAGAGCGAGAGCGTTCGCTCGCGCTCGAGCAGCCGCCCGGCGATCGCGCCGAGCGCGAGCGTCGCCCAGCCGTTTCCGCGCGCGGCCGGCGGGGTCCACACGCCTTGGATCTGCGCCGTCGCGGCGGTGCGCGGGCCGACGTTGCATTGGAACCGCAGCGCGCCGTCGACGATCCACACCCACCACACGCCGGCCGCGATCGCCCGGCGTACCATCGCGACGAAGACGCTGCGTGCGACGCGCGGATCGTAGCCCAGCTCGGCGAGGATCATCTCGGCGCTGTTCTCCGCGACGAGCTCCGCTTCATCATCGCGGGCGAGCCGCACCTCGGGCTCCGGCCGCCCGGCACGCAGCGCCTCGCGCTCGAGCAGATAGAGCGGCTGCGTCGCGCGCACGATCTGCGGCTGCGCGTGCCAGGAGCGAACGCGCTGCCAGACGCCGTCGACGGCCGTCTTCGGGCCGACGAAGCTGCGCAGCCCGAGGTGCTTGCGCGCTTCGACCGCGAACGCGTCGAGCGCCGGCGCGCCGTCGGCCGCGACGACGAGCTGCGCGCCGAAGTACACGAGCCCGTCGACGGCGCCCTCGCGCGTGCGGCTCAGCAGCACGTCGTCGCGTCCGGACGCGTTGTGCCCGCCCTCCAGCACCCACTGGAGGAACGCGTTCTCGTACGGGCGGCGCGCGGCGTACGCGACGGCGTCGCGGCGGTTCGCGCGGGTGACGGCTTCGAGCAGATCGGTCTCAGCTGAGGGGACGGACGAAGGTCGGCGTGGTGGTGGGCGCCTTGCTGCCGCCGTCCGGTTCGACGCTGACCGCGACGGTCCCGACCTTGGCGGCATCGACCGGCAGCGCGACGATCGCGACGCCTTCGGCGTTCGGCGCGAAGGTCACGCTGGGCGCCATCGCGCTGGAGCCCTTCGTCGCCGTCCAGGCCTGGTACACGTGCCCGCGCGGCGGCGCGGCGAGCTTCGCGAGCACGAGGTAGACCCGGTCGCCGTGGACGACCACCGTCCCCTGCGCGACGTCGTAGCGCTTCGCTTCCGGCGAGAGGAGGTCGGTCAGCATGCGCCTGTCCTGCGATCCGACCCGTTCGCTCTGCCCGAGCTGCGTCTGCAGCGAGGACGCGCGGCGCTGGGCGGCGGCGAGCTGGCCGCGCAGCGCGACGTCCTGCGAGACGGTGATCACCGAGAAGAGGATCGCCGCGGCGGCGACGAGCGCGCTGCCCCACATGACGGCGGGAAAGACCGCGGGGCGTCGCGCCCGGAACGGCGTCACCGGGGTCGCCGCATCTGCGCGGACGCGCGCCAGCAGCCGCTCGCGCATCCGCAGCGCGCGCCGCGAGTCGACGGGCTCCTCGGCGGTCAGCGCGATCGCGTCCGCTGCGGCACGGAGGTCGTCGTACTCGCGGCGCGCCTCCGCGTCCGAGGCGATGAAGGCGCGCACCTGCTCCGCGCATTCCGCGCCGTCCGCGCGCGCGTCGGGAAGCACGCCGAGCGCGTACAGCGCGACGAGCTCGAGCATCGACTCGCGGTCGGCCCGTTCGTTCATCGCGAAACCCTCTCACCGAGCGCGTCGCGCAATCGTCGAAGCCCGCTGCGGATGCGTGTCTTCACGGTGCCGAGCGGCGTGTCCGTGCGCGCCGCGAGCTCCTGATGCGTGACGCCGCCGAAGAAGCCCAGCTCGATCAGGCTGCGCTGCTCCGGCGGAAGCGCCGCGAGCGCGTCGCGCACGCGCTCGGCGTCGATGCGCGCGAAGACGTCGTCGTCGAGCGAGGCGTCGAGCGGGAGGTCGGCGGGGATCTCCGCCTCCGGACGCGCGGCGCGCGAGCGCAGCAGGTCGAGCGCACGATTGCGCGTCACGCGCGACACCCAGGCCGCGAACGACCCGCCGCGGAAGGCGCCGGGCGACGTCCAGATCTTCAGGAACACGCCCTGGGTCACGTCCTCGGCGAGCGCGGCATCGCCCAGCATGCGCAGGCCGATGCCGAAAACGAGGCGATGGTAGTCGTCGTACAGCGCCTCGAACGCCGCCGTGTCGCGCGCCTGAATGCGTTCCATCAGGCGAACCCCGCGGTCCATCCGGCGGGCGTTCGCGTCCTCGGCGGCGTCACCTCGCCCGGGTAACGTTCGGCGATGCCGGACGGATGCGTGACGCGCGCGAACGAGCCTCGCATGGAGACGGACGCCGAAGTCGCGGACCTGCGTGAGCGCCTGCGCCGCGCGCGGTCGGTGAGCGTCTTGACGGGCTCGGGCATCTCGGCCGAGAGCGGGCTCCCGACGTTTCGCGGCCCCGGCGGTCTGTGGCGGTCGCATCGCGTCGAAGAGCTTGCCTCGCCGGCAGGCTTCGCGCGCGATCCGGACTTGGTCTGGACGTGGTACAACGAGCGCCGTCTCGCGCACCGCGCCGTCGAACCGTCGCCGGCGCACGTCGCGCTCGCGCGGCTCGAGGAGCGCTGCGCCGATTTCACGCTGATCACGCAGAACGTCGACTCGCTGCACCTTCGCGCCGGCTCGCGGAACGTGCTGGAGCTGCACGGGAAGCTGCGCGAAGCGAAGTGCACGCGCTGCGACGCGCGGCGGCCGTTCGACGACGCGTTCGACCTCGCCGCGCTCGACCACGACGGCTGCGGCGGGACGTGGCGGCCCGACATCGTGTGGTTCGGCGAGCCGCTCCCGCGCGAGGTGCTCGAGGACGCGTTCGCCGCCGCGCGGCGTGCCGAGCTCATGCTCGTCGTCGGGACGTCGGGGATCGTTCAGCCGGCGGCGTCGCTCGCGACGAAGCGCTGCACGAGCGCTCACGTCGTGGAGGTCAATCCGGAAGACACCGCGCTCACCCCGCTCGTCGACCGCTCGCTGCGCGCGCGCGCCTCGGACGTGCTGCCGCTGCTCGTCTGATGCGCGACGCGATCGCGCTCGGGGTGCAGGCGTTCGCGGCGCTGCTCGCCGGCGCCGTGCTCGTTTCGATCGCCGCGGAGCGCCTGCGCATCCCGGCCGCCGTCGCGCTCGTGGCGGTCGGCACGATCGTCGGAAGCGTCTTGCGCGTCCGGCCGCCGTTCGACTTCGGTCCCACCCTGCTGTTCGTCTTCCTTCCGCCGCTGATCTTCGAAGCGGCCTGGAACATCGATCTGCAGGCCTTGCGCCGATGCGTCGGGCGCGTCGCGCTGCTGGCGTTCCCGGGGACGATCGCGACCGCGGCGCTGATCGCGTTAGTCCTCGCGCGCGCCGGGGCTCTGCCCTTCGGCGCGGCGCTCCTGTTCGGTGCGATGGTCTCGGCGACCGATCCGGTCGCCGTCGTCGCGGTGTTCCGCCGCGTCGGGCTCCCGAGCGAGCTGCGCACCATCGTGGAAGCCGAGTCGCTCGCGAACGACGGCGTCGCGGTCGTGCTGTACGGGCTGTCGGTCACGCTGCTGCTCGGCGGAGCGGTGAACGTGCTCGGAGCGATCGGCTGGGGCGCGTACGCGGTCGTCGCCGGCGCGCTCATCGGAACGCTGTGCGCGTACGTCGTCTCGTGGCTGCTCCGCGCGACGAACTCGGCGGAGTACGAGGTGACGGCGACGATCGCGCTCGCGTACGCCGCGTATCTCGCGGCCGACGCGGCGCACGCATCCGGGATCTTCGCGACGGCGGCGGCGGCGATCGGCCTGCGCGCGATCCTGCGCCGCAACGAAGGCGTGCTGCGGCACGGCGACGCCGTCGACGCGTTCTGGAACGCCGCGGCGTTCGTCGCCAACGCGCTCGTGTTCATCGGCACGGGGCTGCTGATCGACGTCACGCGCATCGCGCACGAGCCGCTGCTCGTCGTGACGGCGCTCGTCGTGCTGACGATCTCGCGCGCGCTTCTCGCGCTCGCCGTGACGCGTTCGCACGCCGCGCGCACGACCGTCTTTCTCGCCGGGATGCGCGGCGCGCTCCCGCTCGCGCTCGCGCTCTCGATTCCGGCGACGGTGACCGGCCGGGCCGAGATGATCGACGCCGTTTTCGCCACCGTGCTCGTGACGCTGGTCGCGCAAGGGATACCGCTGGAGCACGTCGTGAAACGACTGTATGGAACGGCACGTCAACCTGCCGAATCGCAAGCCGCCGCGGGGGATGAGCCGGCTCCCCTTCTCTGACGCCGTGCTCGCCGGCGATACCGTCTACGTCTCGGGACGGATCGGCCTCGATCCGCGAACGGGGCGTCCGCCGGCAGATGCCGCCGACGAAGCGCGTTTGGTGATGGACGACGTGTGCGCGGTGCTGCGCGCGGCGGATCTGACGACCGACGACCTCGCGATGGTGACGATCTTCGCGCCCGACGTCGCCGACTTCGCCGCGTTCAACGCGGTCTATCTCGGCTATTTCGGCGAACGGCTTCCGGCGCGCGCCTTCATCGGCTCAGGGCCCTTGCTCTTCGGCGCGCGCTTCGAGATCACGGCGGTCGCGCACCGCGCCCGTCACAGCTCGGTCGAGCCGGACCGGTCCTCGTAGGTGGCGCGCGGCGCCGGCGGATCGGGAAGCATCGGCGTCTCGTCGTCGTCGCCGAACAGCCAGCCGCGGTGCATGTCCGGCCGCTCGAACAGGTCCGTCGCACGCGGACGGGCCCGCCGCGGCGCGGGCGGGGGGACGGCGGCGAGCTTCGGCTTCTGGCGTTCGCCGCCGTCGTGCAGCGGTTTCGCGACCGGTGCGTCGGAGCGCTGCGCCGGTGCCTCGGCGTTCGCGGCGGCGACGTGCGGTGCGTGGAGTCCCGCGGCGAGCGGAACGGCGGCCGCGTTCGACGGCGGTTCGATGTGCGTTTCGACGAGCGCGTCCACCGGGACGGTGAAACGCTCGCGCCCGTCCAGGCGCCCGCGGACCACGAACGCATCGAGCAGGCGCCGCACTCCGGCGAGCGGGACGCCGCTGACCGGAACGAGCTTGTATTCCTCGCCGAGCGTCGCGCACGTGGCGCGCGAGGCGACGATGAAGCCGTTGAGCGCGAACGCCGCCTCCTGCAATCGATGCGCGAACATCGCTTCCGAGCCGACGACCGTGTACTCGCGGCGGTCACGGAAGCCCGCGTCGCCGGCGATCACCTCGCCCGTGTTGACGCCGATCCCGACGGTGAACGGCTTGCGGTGCTGCTTGGCCCAGCGCTCGCGCATCGCGACGACGTGGCGCACGACGTCGAGCGCGGCGCGCAGCGCGTCGTCCTCCTGCGTCGGGTTGTCGAGCGGGACCCCGAAGACCGCGACGATCCCGTCGCCGAGGAAGCTGTCGATGATCCCGCGGTGCCGCTGGATCGCGGTTCCGGCGAGCGCGTAGAACTCGTTCAGATAGCGCAGCACGTCCTCGGGCGGCAGCGGTTCGATGAAGTGCGCGAAATTCCGAATGCGGCAGACGAGGATCGTCGCGCGCACCGCTCGGCCCGTGAAGATCCGCTCGTCCTTGCGGGCCAGCAGCATGTCGACGACCGACGGCGCCACGTAGCGCGCGAACGTCGCGCGCACGCGGGCATGCTCGCGCAGGTCGGCGCGCCAGCGCCGCCACGCGAGCAGCAATCCGCCGAGCCCGGCCAGTGCGAACAGGCCGATGAGAAGGCCCATACCGGGGTTATCGGCTTCCCGGTGCGCGTCAGTAAGGCAAGATGAACGGGTGCCGGGCGCCGGGGATGCCGCGGCGGGCGGTTCACGTCGCGCGTTCGGCGGCGATCGTTCGCTCGTCGTCCGGGTCGGCGTCGCCGGCACGATCGCGCGCCGGCGTCCGGAACGTTCGCGCGATGATCGCTCCGCACACCGCGGCGAGCACGCACCAGGCGATGCCTTGCGGCACGTCGCCCAAGACGAGCCGGCCGATCCCGAACAGCGCGCCGTAGACCAGTCCCAGCCCGGCGATCCAGTCGATCAGCGCGATGCCGAGGTCGTCGCTCGACCCGCCCGGCACGAGCCGCGCGATGGGCGCCCAGCCCCCGCCCGCCGGACGGACGCGCTCGTAGAAGCGCGCGAGGGTCGCCTCGCTTTCGGGCTTCGTCGCCAGCGTCACGACGAGCCACACGACGGTCGTCGCGACGACGGTGATCAGCAGCCGTTTCGCGGTCGCGTTCGGATCGTCGCCGGCGACGACGCCGCTGACGTAGCACCAGCTGCCCACGATCGCGGAAGCGGCCAGCGCCGCGATCTCGCTCCACGCGTTGATCCGCCACCAGTACCAGCGCAGGATCATCACCAGCCCGACGCCCGCGGTGAGCGTCAGCATGTACTTCCACGCTTCGCCCACCGACGACATGAACAGCGTCACCACCGCGGCGAGCAGGAGCGCGACGATCGTCATCCAGCGCGAGACCGTGACGTAGTGCGCTTCGCCGGCGCCGGGGCGGACGAAGCGCCGGTAGAGGTCGTTCGTCAGATACGACGCGCCGAGGTTGAGCTGCGTGCCGATCGTCGACATGTACGCGGCGAGGAAGCCCGCCATCATCAAGCCGCGCAGCGACGAGGGCAAGTGGTCGACGAGCGTCTGCACGTAGCCCAGCTCCGGATCGGGCTTCCCGTTCGCGCCGATCACGCCGTGCGGGTAGAGGACGAGCGCGGCGAGCGCGACCAGGATCCAGGGCCACGGCCGCAGCGCGTAGTGCGCGACGTTGAAGAACAGCGTCGCGTACACCGCGTCCTTCTCGCTGCGCGAGGCGAAGATGCGCTGGGCGATGTACGAGCCGCCGCCCGGCTCCGCGCCGGGATACGACGACGCCCACCAGCTCACCCCGATGAACACGAGGAACGTCGTGAGCGGCATCCAGCTGTCCGCGCCGCCCTGCGGCGTGAAGGCGAGGATCGAGCCGCCGCTGCGGTGCGCGTCGAGCGCGCCGAGCCCGTGCTTCAGCGCGGCGATCCCGCCCACCGCGGCGACGGCTGCGACCGCGAGCACGATCGCCATCCCCATCTTCACGATGAACTGCAGGAAGTCGGTCACGAGCACCGACCAGAAGCCGCCGATCGTCACGTAGAGCGCCGTCAGCACGAGGCAGACGTACAGCGCGAGATACGTCGGCACGTGCAGCGTCAGCGAGAGGATCTTCACCATGGCGAGGTTGACCCAGCCCATGATGATCGTGTTGACGATCACGCCCTGGTAGATCGCGCGCACCCCGCGCAGCCACGACGCGGCGCGCCCGCCGTAGCGCAGCTCGATGAACTCGACGTCGGTCAGCACGCCGGCGCGCCGCCACAGCGCCGCGAAGAAGAACACGGTGAGGATGCCGCTGGCCGCCATGTTCCACCACAGCCAGTTGCCCGCGATCCCGTTGCTCGCGACGAATCCGGTGACCGCGAGCGGCGTGTCGACGGCGAACGTCGTCGCGACCATCGACGTTCCGGTGAGCCACCACGGCGCGCTGCGTCCGGAGAGAAAATACTCGCCGACGCTCTTCCCGCTGCCGCGCGCGTACCAGAGCCCGATCCCGAGGTTCACCGCGAAGAACGCGACGATGACCGCGACGTCGAGCGGGCTCAGCTGCATGGCGGTCCGTTCGTCCGCCCGTGAAGGCTCCCTCCGGCTAGCGGTCGACGCAGAAGAGGATCGTGTCGCGCCCGCCCAGCGGCGGCGGGACTCGGCGTTGCGCACGGCCGTGGTCGCTCAGCGCTTCGTAGACGTCCTGATCGTGCTTGAAGCGCGCTTCGCCCGCCCGTGCGTCCTCTTTCGCGGCGTCGACGTACGAGGGAATGTCGGGCGCCACGATGAGCGGCTCGCTCTGCAGCGCGCGCATCGTCTCTTCCGCGGTGACGACGTGTCCGACTTCGTGATGGAACAGCGCGTGCCGGAACGCCTCGGCGCGCGCGCGATCGGTCGCGCTCATGTTCGGCCACGAGACGACGCGGGGCGCCTCGATGACGACCTGCTCGAGACGGAAGACGGGGCGGCCCTCGAAGCCGCCGCCTGCGTGCGGGCGCGGCGGCGGGATCTCGTACGAGAAGTCGAGGCCGGTCCGCGCGGGCTCCGGCGCGCTCGCTTCGATCTGCTCGCACGACGGCGCGCGCAGCTCGGTCCAGTCGATGCGCACGTGATAGCGCTGAACGACCGAGTCGTCGAACCCGCCGGCGAGCGTCGCCGCGGAGACGGCGAGGGCGAGGAGAGAGCGCACGTGCCGGTGTAGCGCGCGTCGTGCGGTGGCTCCTCGTCGCGGCGGTCGTTCTCACCTGGGCTTCAGCCGCCGCGTCCGCCGCCGCCGCGCCGGCGCTCGTCCCCGCGCCGCTGCGCATCGAAGCGGTGCCGTGCCGTGCACCGGTCGCGCTCGATCGCCCGCTGCGCTTCGCCGCGGGCACCGACGCCGGCGGCTTCGCGATCCTGCGCGAGCGCTGGACCGCGCTCGGCATCCCGGCGCCGGTCCTCGCCGAACCGGGCTCACCGGCCGATGTGACCGTCGAGCTCGCGCAATTCTCGTCGCCGTCTCCGGCGGGCGTGGACGTGTACTCGCTGCGGGCCGCCGACGGCAAGGTGCTCGTGCACGCCGGAAACGAGCATCACACCGGCGAGGCGGCGTTCGATGCGCTCATGACGCTCGCACAGCTTCCGGAGCGCGGTCCGCACGGCTGGTTCATCGCCTGCGCGGCGATCGACGACGCTCCGGCGATGCGCTGGCGCATCGTCTCCGACGACGTCTCGCGCGGACCGTTTCCGACCATGCGCTACGCCGAAGAGCGCATCCGCACGCTGGCGTCGCTGAAGATCAACGGCTGGTCTCCGTACATGGAGAACGTCGTCGTCGACCCGCGCTATCCGTTCGTCGCATGGCCGAACGGCTGGACCGCCGCGCAGCTCCGCGAGCTCGCGGACTATGCGCGGCGCTTCCACGTCACGCTGATCCCGGAGCAGCAGACGTTCGCGCACATGCACGAGACGCTGAAGTGGCAAGAGCTCGCGCCGCTCGCGGAGCTGCCGCACGGGTATCTGATGAGCGAGGGCGATCCCGCGACCTACGCATATCTCGGGCCGCTGCTGCGCGAGGTCGTCGACGCGACGAAGCCGACGCCGTTCGTCCACCTCGGCGCCGACGAGCCGGTCGATCTCGGGCGCGGGCGCACGCCGCGCACTGCGCAGGTGTTCGCCGACCACGTCACCCGCGCGGCGTCGTTTCTCGCCGGCAGCGGCGCGCGGCCGATGATCTGGGACGACGCGGTGCAGCAGGATCACGCGATCTTGAGCCTGCTTCCGAAGAGCACGGTCATCGTCACCTGGCACTACGGGGCGGAGGCGTCGTTCCGCAAGTACATCGACCCGATCGCGGGCGCGGGCTTCGATCAGCTCGTCGCTCCGGGTGCGTCGAACTGGACCGAGCTGTACCCCGACCTGACGACGGCGTACGCGAACATCGCGCGGCTCGTCGGCGAAGGAAAGGGGACGCGCGGCGTTCTGGGCATGTTCGCGACGGTGTGGCACGACGACGGCGAAACGCTGTACGAAGCGACGTGGCCCGCCCTGGCCTACGCGGCCGCGACCGCGTGGCAGCGCGGCCCGGTCGACGACGCGACCTGGCACGCGACGTTCGCGCGCGCGTTCTTCGGGACCGACGACCCGCGGTACGCGCGCGACCTCGACGCGCTGCGAGCGGCGCGCGACCTCCTGCGAACGAAGCCGAGCGATCCGGTCGACACGCTGTTCTGGCACGATCCCTTCGACCCGCGCCTGCAAGCCCGCGCCGCCGGCCTGCATCCGGCAACGCTCAGAGACCGCGCCGAAGCGGTGCTCACCGATCTGTGGGACGCCGCGCCGCCGCTCCACGCCGAAGCGGCGCGCGTGATGAAGCTGGCCGCGCTGCGCTACGACGTGCTCGGCCGGCGGCTGCAGATCGGAAAAGAAGCGCGTGACGACTACGACGACGCGCGCGCGCACGCCGCGCGGCACGACGACTCGCTCGTGTACCGCGATCTGAACGTCGCGAAGTATCTGTGCTGGGAGCTGCGCGACGGGCTCGCGAACGTCGAGCCGCTCTACGAAGCGGCGTGGCGCTACGAGAGCACCGAGCCGGGGCTCGCGCACGTGCTGGCGCGCTGGCGCAGCGGCGAAGACGACGCGCAGCGCTGCGCCGACCGGCTCGAGACCGCGACGCGCGAGGACTATCTGCGCGGCGGAACCTTGCCGCCCTGGGAGACGGTGATCCCATCGTCACCGTAGCCGGGGCCGCGGTCGTCGCCGTCTTTCTGGCGCTGGCCGCGCTGATGATCGCGCGCAAGCTTCCCGCGCTGCTCGCCGTACCGCTGATGGCGATCGCGATGGCTGCGATCGCCGGCGTGCACGACCTCGGCGCCGTCGTCGCCGGCGGCGCGGTGAAGCTCGCGCCGGTCTACGCGACGCTGTTCTTCGGCGCGCTGCTGAGCCGCGTCGTGCTGAGCACCGGGATCGCCGAGACGCTCGTCACGTACGCCGCGGAGTTCGGCGGCGATCGTCCCTTGCTGCTCGCGCTCGCGCTCTGCGCGGTCGTGGCGGTGCTCTTCACCACGGTGACGGGCCTCGGCGCGATCATCATGATCGGGACGATCGTGCTCCCCGTGATGATGACGGTCGGCGTCCCGCGCGCGCTCTCCGCGACGCTGTTCCTCCTCGCGTTCGGCCTCGGCTACGTCCTGAACATCGCGCAGTGGAAGTTCTACAGCTCGGTCTTCGGCGTCGGTCCGGCGGCGTTCCGGACGTACGCGCTGGCCCTCTCCGCGCTGCAGGCGCTCGTCGTCGTGGCGTACGCGCTCGTGCGCGGGCGCGCCGAGCGCGGCTACGCGACGAAGGTCGAGCCGGGCGAGCCGCCGCGCAAACGCGTGTCGCCGATCGCGCTGCTCACGCCGGTTCTCCCGCTGGTGCTGCTGCTGGCGTTCGGGCTCGACGCGATCGTCGGTTTCGCGCTCGCCGCGGTCTACGGCGCGCTCGTGACGCGGCCGCGCGAGATCGTGAAGACGCTCGTGTCGGCGTGGATTCGCGGCATCGAGGACGTCGCGCCGGCGACCGTCCTCATGATCGGGATCGGAATGCTTCTCGTCGCCGCCGCGACCCCGCAGGTACAGGCCGCGGTGACGCCGCTGGTCGCGGCCGCCGCGCCGCGCTCACCGCTCGCGTACGTGCTCGTGTTCGGGCTGCTCTCGCCGCTCGCGCTCTACCGCGGACCGCTGAACCCGTACGGCGTCGGCATCGGCGTCTACACGGTGCTCGCGACGCTGCACGTGCTGCCCGCGACCGCGCTCGTCGCCGCCGTCATGGCGGTCGTGCAGGTCCAGAACGTCTGCGATCCCACGAACACGCAGAACGTGTGGGTCGCCAACTTCACCGGGGTCCCGGTCGAGCGCATCACGCGCCTGACGCTGCCGTGGCAGGTCGCGGTCGCCGTGCTCGCCGCCGTGCTCGTGGTCGTCGCCGGCGGCGCGCTCTTCGGAACGCCGGCGTTCACGCCGCGCGCCGCGGCGGCCGCGACGCTGCCGTCGCCGTCGCCCGCGGCGGCGCCGAGCGGACTGTACGCACCGCCCGACGCGGCGGGCGTCGTCGCGATCGGCGACGACGGCACGCCGCAGGCACGCGTCGCCGCGCACGAGGTCGACGCCGCGATCTCGCGCGGCTGGAACGGCTTTCACACCGTCGCGCTGCGCGGCGATCCGGCGGCCGCGGACTGCCGGCGGAAACCGTACGCGGCGGTGCTGCGCGTGACGACGACGCCGCTGCGTCACACCGGGCGCGACGTCGGCCTCGAATTGCAAGACTGCGCCGGCTGGAACGTCGACCAGTGGCACGCCGAGGGCGACGTGCGCACCGCGGCCGTCGACGCGCTGTTCCGGCTGCGGCTGTGGACGCTCGATCACCGCGCGCTGGCCGAGGAGATCTTCGACCGCGGTCTGGACTTCGACCCCGCGCATCCCACGCCGACGTATTTCTACGTGTTGTTCAAGCCCGACGACGGCTACATGCGCGCGCTCGTGCGTCCCGGCGGCCCCGCGTACGCCGCCGGTCTCCGGACCGGCGACGTCGTGGACAAGCTCGACGGTCGCTTCTGGTGGGAGTACGGGACGTATCAGACGCAGCTTCGGGCCTACGACGGGCTCCCGCACAGCTTCGACGTCGAACGCGGTCGGGTCGGCGGGCCGCCGGTCCACGTGCAGCTCGCCGCCCCGTTCACCGGCTGAAGAAATTCGCGCGGGGTGTTGACTTGTACTAGCACGATTGGTATAAAGAGGTCGTACTACACACACTAGTACGACTCGTGCGACTAGTACGAGACCCGGAGAACCATTATGGACGTCATCCGCCCGACCTCGCGCCCGCTCCCGTTCCGCCCCGCCCTGGCTCCGCGCCCGAACGGCGTGCGTGCCCCCGGCGACGGCTCGCTCTTCCGCGGCTGGGGCGTCTCCATCTAGTGGGCTCGCGCTGCGGCGCGAGCCCTCCGAGTTCGTCCTTCGCCCGAGCCGCCGTGCTTCGCGAGGGAGTGTGAGGTGCCCGCCTACTTCGTCGTCGACCCGCACGGCGGCGTCCCGATCTACGTCCAGCTCACCGAGCAGGTGAAGCGGGCGATCGCGGTCGGCGCGCTGACCGCCGGCGAGCGGCTTCCCACCGTCAAAGCGCTCGCCCACGAGCTGAAGCTGAACCCCAACACGGTGGCGCGGGTGTACCGCGACCTCGAGCGCGAGGGGTTCATCGCGACCGCCGCGGGGCGCGGCTCGTTCGTCCGCCGGAACGGAGTCGTCGACGAGGCGCGCCGCGCCGCGTCGACCGTCGCCTCGACGCAGATCGATGCGGCCGTACGTGAGGCGCGTTCGCTGGGCCTGACCCGAACCGAGGTGCGCGACCTCGCCGATGGCGCGATCGCGCGCTGGTACCCAGAGGCCGACGAGGAGCAACCGTCGTGATCACGATCAGCAACCTCACGAAACGATACCGCGACGTGCTCGCCGTCGACGACGTCTCGCTCGAGATCCCGAACGGATCCGTGTGCGGGCTGCTCGGCCGCAACGGCGCAGGGAAGACGACGACGTTCAAGTGCGTCCTCGGCTTCGCGCGTCCCGACGCCGGCGACGTGCGCTTCGACGGCGAGCGGCTCGCGCCGCGCACGTTCGAGCGGCTCGGCTACGTGCCAGAGCGTCCGCAGCTCTATCCGTGGATGAGCGTCGCCGAGCACGTCGAGATGGTGCGGCACTCGCAGCCGCGCTTCGACGCGGCGCGCGCCGCCGAGCTGCTCGCGACGTTCCGTCTTCCCGCGAAGCGCGCGTCGCGGAAACTCTCCAAAGGCCAGCAAACGGCGCTCGCGCTGACGGTCGCGCTGTCGACGAACCCCTCGCTGCTGGTGCTCGACGAACCGGCGAGCGGCCTCGATCCGGTGCTGCAGCGCGCGGTGCTCGACATCCTCATCGACGCGGCGCAGGACGGCGCGACGGTGCTGATGTCCTCGCACCAGATCGGCCAGATCGACCGCGCGGCGGACCGGGTCGCGATCATGCGTGACGGAAAGATCGTGCTCGCCGGGGAGACCGACGACTTGCGCGCCGCCGCGAAGATCGTCGAAGGAACGTTCGACGGCGGCGTGCCGGAGCTGAGCGGTCTGAGCGGCGTGGTGCGGATCGAACGCGCCGGCACGACCCTGCGCGCCTACGCGAACGGCGCGCCCGATCCGATCGTCGCACGATTCGACGCGCTCGGCGCGCGCGGCGTCCGCGTCCTCGACCGCTCGCTCGAAGATCTGTTTCTCGAAGCCGTCTCCGACGAAGGAGCCCCGTCATGACCTACGTCGCCTGGCTGCGCGTTCGCCGCGTCTTGCTCCGGTACGGGATCTTTCTCGGCATCCTGTTCGCGCTCGCGATCGTGTCGATCGCCACCGCGCTCGCCGGCTCGCACGGCCATCACGCGAATATGCTCATCTACCAGCACAAGAGCCATACCGAAGACATCGGATTCGGTTGGATCTTGGCCGGCGCGATAACGGCCGCGTATCTCATCGTGCCCGCGCTGGGGGCCAACCTCGATGCGGAGTATCGCGCGGCCGCGATCGCGTTCACCCGGCCGATCTCGCGGTACGTGCTCGCCGCGCAGTACTTCGCCGTCGACGCCGCGGGGCTCGCGATCGCGGCCGTCATGGGGCTCGTGATCGCGCTGAGCGTGGTCGGCGCGCTCGGCGGCTTCCCGTACGTCACGTTCGGCCCGGACACGGCGGTCCACGTCGTCCTCGCGCTCTGCGTCGCCGTGATGTGGTACGGCTGGGTGCTGCTCGCCGCCGCGCTGTTCCCGGGGCGCGGCAACGCGATGATCGGGGTGAGCTGGGCCTTCGCGCTGTTCGTTCCCGGGCTCGCCCTCATGCCGCTGCCGACGCTCTTCCACGACATCGCGGTCGCGATCACGTACCTCGATCCGCTCGCGTATCTCGGCAGCAACGGCCCTGAGTCGGACAACCTGCTCGTCTTCACGTCGCCCGGGATACGCGCGGCGGCGGCGCTGCTCATCGGCGTCGTCGCGGTCGCGGTCGGAACGCGGCTCTGGGCGACGCGCGAGGTGACGGCATGACCATCCTGGCCACGCATTTCGCAATCGTCCTCGGGGCATGGCGCCTGCGCGTTCGCATCGATCTCGACGAGCCGCGCGACGCCGAGCTGCGCGCGGAGCACGGAAGCGAGCCCGACGCAGCCGCGCAGACGATGTCGCCCCGTGCGGCGGCGCCCGGCGCGACGATGCGGGGAAACGACGGCTGGGCAGCCATGCCGTGGAGCGGAGCGCGTTTCGTCCCGCCGCGTGACGGGCCGTACGACGGTTGATGAAGGATCGTCTCGCGCCCGTCGGCGTCGCGCAGGAGGCGCAGGCCTCGCTCCAGGCGGCTTCGGCAAGCCTTCGGAGCGCCGTGCGGCGAAGGCTCGGCCGATGCCCGAAGCGCCCTACGCCGACGACCTCATCGCTCACGTCCGCGCCAACCGCGAGCGGTACGTCGAAGAGCTGAAGGCCTGGATCGCCGTCCCGTCGATCTCGGCCGACCCTGCGCACGCCGCCGACGTCCGGCGTTCCGCCGAGCACGCCGTGGCGCGCATGCGGGCGTCGGGGCTCGAAGCGGAGGTTCTGGAGACGGGCGGCCATCCGGTCGCGTACGGGGAGTGGTTCGGCGCCGCGGGCGCGCCGACGATCTTGATCTACGGGCACCACGACGTCCAGCCGGTCGACCCGGTCGAGCTCTGGACGTCCCCGCCGTTCGAGGCGCAGGTGCGCGACGGCAAGATCTTCGGACGCGGCGCCGTCGACGACAAGGGCCAGAATCTCATGCACCTCGCGGCGCTCGAGGCGCACCTGAAGCTGAACGGACGGCTGCCGATCAACGTCAAGGTCGTGATCGAAGGCGAGGAGGAGATCGGCTCGCCGAACTTCGAGGCGTTCCTCGCCCGCGAACGCGAGCGTTTGCGCTGCGACGCGGTCGTCGTCTCCGACACCGCGGTCTTCGCCGAAGACGTCCCGTCGCTGACCACCTCGCTGCGCGGCCTCGTGCACTGGGAACTGACGGTGCACGGGCCGCAGAGCGACCTGCACTCGGGCTACTACGGCGGGATCGTGAAGAACCCGCTGGAGGCGCTCGCGCAGATCCTCGCATCGCTCAAGGACGGGCACGGACGCGTCGCGGTCCCGGGCTTCTACGATGACGTGCGCGAGCTCTCGCCGCACGAGCGCGCCGGGATCGCGGCGCTGCCGTTCGACCCGGCGCGCGAAGCCTACGCGCTCGGCGTGCCGGAGCTCTCAGGCGAAAACGCGCGTCTGCCCCTGGAGCGAATGTGGTTCCGGCCGACGCTCGAGATCAACGGGATGTACGGCGGGTATCAGGGCCCCGGCTCGAAGACGATCGTCCCGTCGTTCGCGAAAGCGAAGATCTCGGCGCGCCTCGTGCCGCATCAGGACCCCGAGCACGTGAAGCACGCCGTGACGACGTTCCTGAAGCGCGCGGCGCCGAAAGGCGTGCGCGTCGAGGTCGAGGCGCACGGCGACGTGCGCGCGGTCGAGACGTCGCGCGATCATCCCGCGGTGGCCGCCGCCGCGCGCGCGATGGAGCGCGGCTTCGGCAAACGGCCGGTGTTCATCGGCACGGGCGGTACGATCGGACCCGTCTCGTCGTTCGACCGCATCCTGCACCTGCCGCAAGTGCTGATCGGCGTCGGGCTGCCCGACGACGCGATCCACGCGCCGAACGAGAAGTTCGACTTGAGCCAGTTCTTCGGAGGCATCGAGACGATGACGGTACTCTACGACGAGCTCGCCGGAGCGCTCGGCGGTCCGAAACGCGTCGCGGAGGCTTCGTGAGCTTCGCCGGCCGGTTCTCCGATCGCGCCGACGATTACGCCGCCGGCCGGCCCTCGTATCCCGCCGAAGCGATCGACGCGCTGTTCGACGGGCTCGGCGATCCGGGCGGCGTCGTCGTCGCCGACCTCGGCGCCGGTACCGGCATCTCGTCGCGGCTGCTCGCCGCGCGCGGCGCGCTCGTGTTCGCCGTCGAGCCGAACGCGGCGATGCGCAACGCCGCCGAGCCCGACGAACGCGTCCGCTGGGTCGACGGCACCGCCGAGCGCACCGGGCTGGACGAAGCGTCGGCCGATCTCGCGACGGTGTTCCAGGCCTTCCACTGGTTCGACCACGCGCTCGCGCTGCGCGAGATCGTGCGCGTCGTCCGGCCCGGCGGCCGCGCCGCGGTGGTGTACAACGAGCGCGACGAGAGCGACCCGTTCACCGCAGCGTACGGCGCGCTCGTGCGCACGTACCAGACCGACGACACGGAGCGCCGGCGGACCGACGGCCTCGAGACGTTCGCCGCGTTCGAAGCCTGGCACGGCGGCGCGCGCCGGTTCCGGTTCCGCAACAGCCATCGGCTGGACCGTGAAGGGCTGCACGCCCGGGCCCGCAGCACGTCGTACCTTCCGAAGAACGGCTCCGACGGCGAGCGGCTCCGCGGCGCGCTCGACGAGCTGTTCGACCGCTTCGCGCAGCACGGCGCGGTGACCATGGCGATGGAGACCACGGTCGTCATCGGCGAGCTCGGTGCCGACGGCGGCTGAGGTATGGACAACTCACGGCAACCGCCCGAACATCCCGTCCTGACAGAATGGACGGGTGATATGGAAGAAGCAGAACCGAAACGGCATTCGTTCAGCGTCGCGGAGTTCGATCTCATGGTCGAGTCCGGAGCGTTCTCCGACGATGCGCGGATCGAGCTCATCGAGGGCGAGCTGATCGACATGCCGCCGCCGAATCCGCCGCATGCGGCGAGCGTGGCGTCGCTGCAGGAAGCCCTCACGATCGCGCTCCACGATCGCGCGCACGTTCGAGCTCAGGCGCCGCTGACCGTGGGAGCGCTCTCGCAGCCAGAGCCGGATCTCGCGGTCGTGCGCGTGGCGAAGGACCGCTACTTCGAGCGCCACCCGAAGGCCGCCGACGCGTTCGCGGTGATCGAAGTCTCGTCGTCGTCGTTGGCGATCGACCGGGGAGTGAAGCTGCGCATGTACGGCCGAGCTCGCATCCCGGAGTACTGGATCGTCGATCTTCGCGCTGAGGTCGTGGAAGCGTACCGCGAGCCGCACGATCTGGGGTACGGCGCCACGACGGTGTACCGCCGGGGTGACATGCTCGCGCTGCAGGCCTTTCCGCACGCGACGCTGCGGGTCGACGACGTGCTCGGCACGGTGAAGGCGGGCACCAGCTGACGAGCGGGTCGCGCGAGGGAGCCCGGCTGCGGATCGGGATCGACGTGGGCGGCACGTTCACGGACGTCGTCGCCGTGGATGCGACGACCCGCGAGATGGTGGCGTCGGTGAAGGTGCCGACGACGCACGATCATGCCGACGGCGTCGCCGCCGGGATCGTCGGCGGGCTCGAGGCCCTGCTGCGCGAGCACGGCATCGAGCCCGCGTCGATCGCGTTCATCGCGCACTCGACGACGCAGGCGACGAACGCGCTCCTGGAAGGCGACGTCGCCTCGGTGGGCGTCGTGACGCTGGGCGGTGCGCTGGCGCGGCGTTTCGCGCGCTTCGCACCGTTCGCGCTCGCCGAAGGCGTACCGTTCGCGCCGCGTTGGCTCGCCGGTCGCGGCGGAACGCCGGACGACGTGGTCGCGGAGGCGCGCGCGAGCGGCGTCGAGGCGCTGGCGGTCAGCGAGCCGTTCGCCGTCGACCGGCCGCAGCGCGAGCGCGCGGTCGTGGCCGCCGCGCGGGCAGCCGGCTTCGCGGCGACGAGCGGCACCGAAGTGTCGGCGCAGTACGGACTGCGCGCGCGAACGCGCACGGCCGCACTCAACGCGGCGATCCTCCCGCGGATGCTGCGCACGTCGCGCGTGACGGCGCGCGCCGTCGCGAGCGCGCGCATCCCCGCGCCGCTGATGATCATGCGCAGCGACGGCGGCGTGATGGACGTCGCGGAAGTCGAGCGCCGGCCGATCCTCACGATGCTTTCGGGGCCGGCCGCCGGGATCGCCGGCGCGCTCTTCCACGAGAACGTCACGGACGGGATCTTCATCGAAGTCGGCGGCACCAGCGCCGACTGTTCGGTGATCCGTCGCGGTCAGCCGCAGATGCGCCCGGCGCGGATCGGCGGACACCGCACGCTGCTTCGCACGCTCGACGTCCGGACGATCGCCGTCGCCGGCGGTTCGCTCGCGCGCCTGTCCGGCGGCCGCGTCGCCGCGCTCGGGCCGCGCTCGGCGCACATCGCCGGCTATCGCTACGCGGCGTTCACCGATCGCGACGTGGTGCGTGCCGCGACGGCGGACTTCGGCGACGGCGTCGTGGCGCTGCGCGGCCCGAAGGGCGAGCGCATCGCGATCACGCCGACGTGCGCCGCGAACGTCGCCGGAACCCTCCCCGACGACGCGTTCGCGCGCGGCGACCTCGAGGCGGCGCGCGCGGCGTGCGCGATCGCGGGCGCGGCGCTCGGCACGAGCGCCGAGGATCTCGCGCGCGCGATCCTGGACCGCGCCGCGGAGCGGCTGCGCGGGACGATCGAGGAGCTGATCGGCGACTACGGCCTCGAGCGCGGGACGGTCGTCCTCGTCGGCGGAGGCGGCGGCGCGGCCGCGCTCGTGCCGTACGCCGCGCGAAAGCTCGGGTTCGCGCACCGGATCGCGCGCGACGCGCAGGTCATCTCGCCGCTCGGCGTCGCGCTCGCGCTCGTTCGCGACGTCGTCGAACGGACCGTGCTCGATCCGACGCCGGACGACCTCGCGCGAATCCGGCGCGAGGCGATCGACGCCGCGATCGCATCGGGCGCCGCGCCCGATCGGATCGACGTCGTCGTCGAAGTCGACACGGCGCGCAACCGCGTGCGTGCGACGGCGTCCGGCGCGACGGCGCTCGCCGAAGGCGCGCAGCAGCCGGTCGCTGTCGACGACGCCGCGGGCGTTCGCGCCGCCGCGGAGCACCTGCACGCCGCGCCGGACGACGTTCGGCTCGTCTCGCGAACCAGCGCGCTGAACGTCTTCGCGTCCGCCCGCGAGAGCGCCGTCGTGGACGCGCGCGGCGTCGTGCGGCTCGTCCTTCCCGGCGCGATCGCGTACGCGCAGCCTGCGCGCGACGTCGAGCGCGTCCTCGTTCGCGCGATCGACGACCACACGGCGTTCGGCGACGTGGGACGCGCGCTCCCCGACGTCTTCGTGCTGCGCGGCGCGCGGCTCGCCGAGCTGGCCGGCATGGCCGAGGCGTCGCAGATCGCCGGGCTCGTCGCCGACGAGCTGGACGGCGTCGATCCGGACGAGACGGTCGTCCTGCTGCTCGTCCCGAAGCGCGCGTAGGGGCCGAATGGACGCGGGGCCGCGGTCCCGAACGCCCGCGACGATGCGCGACTACGACGTCCTCGTCGTCGGTGGAGGGAACGCGGGCTGCGCGGCGGCGATCGCGGCGGCGCGCACCGGCGCGCGCGTCCTGCTCGCCGAGCGGTACGGTTTCCTCGGCGGGACGGCGACCGCGTCGATGGTCGGGCCGTGGATGACGTTCCATTCCGGCGACGACCGCATCGTCGGCGGCATCGCGCAGGAGATCGTCGAGCGGCTCGTCGCGCGCGGCGCGTCGCCGGGGCACATCCGCGACGCGTCGGACTACGTGCCGACGATCACGCCGTTCGATCCGGAGATCCACAAAGCGCTGCTCTTCGAGATGACGCGCGAGAGCGGCGTCGCGCTGCTGCTCCACGCGTGGTTTCTCGAGGCGATCGTCGAGGAAGGACGCGTCGCCGGCGCGCGCTTCGCGACCGTCGGCGGGACGCTCAGCGTGGACGCCCGGCGCACGATCGATGCGACCGCGGACGCGTTCGTCGCGGCCAGCGCGGGCGTCGAGGTGCAGCAAGGCGACGCGCGCGGGCGCGTGCAGCCGGCGAGCCTGATGTTCCGGCTCTCGCACGTCGACGCCGAGGCGTTCGCGGCGTACGTTCGCCGCCGCCCCGAGCAGATTCGCAGCTCCCTCAAGACGCACGAGCGCACCGCCGTGTCGCTCACCGCGGTCGCCGGCCTGTGGGAACTGTGGGAGGCGGCGCGCGCCCGCGGCGACGTCAGCGTCCCGCGCGAGCTGGTGTCGTTCTTCGCGACGCCGTACGCCGACGAGGTGACGGTCAACATGACGCGCGTCGTCGACATCGATCCGCTCGATCCCGAGCATCTTTCGCGCGCGGAGGTCGAGGCGCGCGGGCAAGTGATGGAGCTGCTCGACTTCTTCCGCAAGGACGTCCCGGGCTTCGCCGGCGCGCGGCTCGCCGCGACGGCTGCGCAGATCGGGATACGCGAGTCGCGCCGCATCGTGGGCGAATACACGCTGACCGCCGACGACGTGCTGAACGCGCGCACGTTCGAGGACGCGATCGCACGCAGCGCCTATCCGATCGACATCCACAATCCCGCCGGGAGCGGGACGACGACGCAGCGTCTCGCGCCCGGCGCGTCGTACGAGATTCCGTACCGCTGCCTCGTGCCGAAGGGGATCGACGATCTGCTCGTCGCGGGCCGCTGCATCTCCACGACGCACGAAGCGCTGGCGTCGACGCGCTTGACGCCGACCGTCATGACGCTCGGACAGGCCGCGGGCACGGCGGCGGCGCTCTCGCTCGCGGCCGACGTTCACCCGCGCGGGCTCGAGCCCGCGTCGCTGCGCGAGCGTCTCGTGAGCGACGGCGTCGATCTGCGGCGCTCGCCTTCCGCCGCGCGTGCCTGACGTTCGCGGGCTCGCGGACGCGTACGGCGTGCGCGTCGAGCTGGACGACCTCGGCGCCTGGGGCGGCACGACGCTGGTCGCCGAGTACGACCCGAACGGTCCGACGATCCGCGTGAACGCGCGTGCGCTGCCGCGCGGTTCGTCGTGCGCGGTGCGCGACGCGATCGACCGCGCGATCGCGCACGAGCTCTATCACCACCGCGAAGCGATCGGCGAGATCCCGCGCCTGCGCGACCGCGCCGCCCGCGAGCGCACCGCCGACGCTTTCGCCGAAGCGCTCGTCTCGTCGTCAGAGAAGCCGGTGACGCACCGAGCGCACGAAGCTCTTCCGGAGAGAAGCCGGTGACGGACCGAGCGCAGCAAGCTCTTCCGCTCCGCAGCATGTCGCAGCGAGGTCGGACCGGGGGGCATGGCTTCCGACTCACGTCGGAACCCGCGGACCTTCGGTCCGCTGCGCGAAGCGCACGGGAGCTTCGCTCCCGAGCCTGGGGCGGAGCGCCTTGAGAATGAAGTTCGTGGCGGGCATCGATGCCGGGCAGTCGTCCACCACGGCGGTCGTCGTGGACGAGCGCGGGTACGTGCGCGGGCGGGGAACGGCGGGGCCGGCAGACCACGTCGACGAGCCGCCCGGGTCGTCGAAGTGCGCCGACGCGTGCGCGGCCGCGGTGGACGGCGCGCTGCGTGCGGCGGGGCTGCCGACCGGCACCGAGCTGGAAGCGGTGCGGATCGGGCTGTCCGGGTACGACGCCGCCTTCGACGGCCGCGCGCCGACCTTCGCCGCGCGCTCGGTGAGCCTCGTCCACGACGCGCCGGTCGCGCTCGCCGGCGCGATCCAAACGCGGCCGGCCGTCGTGACGATCGCCGGGACGGGGTCGGTGGCGTACGGCGAGGACGCGTCCGGCGCGGCGGTCCGCGTCGGCGGCTGGGGCTACCTCTTCGGCGACGAGGGGAGCGCGTTCGCGGTCGCCCGGGATGCGCTCGCGCACGCCATGGCCGCCGACGACCGCGGCGAACGGACCCCGCTCGCCGAAGCCGCGCTCGCGTACTTCGACCGGCCCGGCCTGCGCGATCTCGCGACGGCAGCCTTGCAGGGACGCATCTCGCGCAGCGGCCTGGCCGCGTTCGCGCAAGTCGTCCACGACGCCGCGCGCCTGGGCCAGCCGGACGCCGTGGCGATCGTGAACCGTGCCGCGGATGCGCTCGCGCGGCTCGGCGCCGTCGCGCTCGACCGGCTCGGACTGGCGGGCCGGCCGGTTCCGGTCGCGTTCGCCGGCGGCGCGTTCCGCAGCGAGAACTTCGCCCGGCGCGTCCGCGAGCAGCTGCTCGCGCTCGCCCCGGGCGCGCAGGTCGTCGTCCCGCGCTACGACGCGGCGGTCGGCGCCGCACTGCTCGCCTTCGCGGACGCCGACCTCGCGGTCCCCGTCCGCGTCGTCGAAGGATGAGCGCGCTCGAGCTGCTGCGCGGCGGTCTGGTCGTGTCCGTTCAAGCCGAGGCCGATTCGCCGCTGAACGCCCCCACGACGATCGCCGCGCTGTGCCGTGTCGCGGTCGCGAACGGTGCGGCGGGCGTGCGTGTCGAGGGCGCCGCGCGGCTCGGCGCGGCGCGCCGGGCGGTCGCGGTCCCCGTCATCGGCATCGTCAAGCGCGCCTACGCGGGGTTCGAGCCGTACATCACCGCGAGCGAGCGCGAGATCGCGGAGGTCGTCGCCGCCGGCGCGGAGATCGTCGCGTTCGACGCCACGCCGCGCGCGCGGCCCGGCGGTCGCGACGTCGCGGCGGTCATCGGCGCGATCCACGCGCGCGGCCGGCTGGCGATGGCGGACTGCGCCGACGCGGAGGACGTGCGCCGCGCGGCTGCCGCGGGAGCCGACGCCGTCGCGACCACGCTCTGCGGCTACACCGCCGCGACGCGCGGGACGCCGCTGCCGGCGCTCGACCTCGTGCGCGTTGCCGCGGCGCAGGGCGCGTTCGCGATCTGCGAGGGCGGCGTCGCCGGTCCCGGCGACGTGCGCGCCGCGTTCGAGGCCGGCGCGGCGGCGGTGGTCGTCGGGACGGCGATCACGAACGTCGACGCGCTCGTCCGCCGCTTCGTCGCAGCGGCGCCGCTTCCGGGGTCGGCCGCTCGTCCGCGAGATTCATAGCGAGCGAGCGCGCGCATCCGATAGAAGTCCTCGCTTGCGGTTCACAAGATCTTCATAGTTTGAAGTTGTCGCGGCTCCGTTGGGAGAAGCGCCGCATCGGCGCCGGCTCGCTGCGGGTAAGCGTCGTCTCCAGAGAGGATCAGTTGGCACAACGAGTCGTCCGGCCGAAGACGAACCTCGGCCCCGGATTCTGGTACGTCACCGCGCTGATCGTCGTCGTCTCGGCGATCATGGTGTACTTCACCGAGACCAGTCCCTGGCCGATCGGGCTGATCCCCGCCGGGGATCCCGCCGGCTCGATCGACGACCTCTTCCGCTTCCTGGGCTCGGTCGCAGCCTGCATCTTCAACGTCGTCGTGATCTACACGATCTACTTCGCGATCGTGTTCCGGCGCCCGAAGGACGCCCCTGCCAACGCGATCGGCGTGCAGATCCACGACGCGCCGGTGCTCGAGTTCTGGTGGACGGCGATCCCCACCGTGCTGATCATCATCCTCGCCATCTACTCGGTGAAGATCTGGCACGATCTGCAGAACACGCAGGGCGACGTGCTGACGGTCGAGGCGATCGGCTACCAGTTCGGGTTCCAGTTCCGCTATCCGAAGCTGGCGAATCCGGTGTCCGGGGACATGCATCTGCCGGTCGACACGCCGACGACGATCCACGTCACGTCACGCGACGTGATCCACGGCTTCTGGCTTCCGGAGTTCCGCATGAAGGCCGACATGGTGCCGGGGCTCATCAACACCTACCGCATCACGCCGACGCACACCGGCACCTTCCGGATCGTCTGCTCGGAGTTCTGCGGGATCGCGCACAGCCAGATGCGCGCCCGGCTGATCGTCGACTCGCAGCAGGACTTCGCCAAGTGGTTCGCCGCGCAGGGCGGCTCGCAGGCCGCCGGCGGCGGCGCCGCCGCGGGCGCCGCGGTCGCGCTCAGCTCGGGCTCGGCGACCACCGGGCAGCAGCTGTTCGGACAGAAGTGCAGCATGTGCCACTCCGTCGGCGGCTTCGAGCAGAAGATCGTCGGTCCGGGGCTGGGCCACATCTTCAACGACCCGGCGCATCCGAAGTTGGTGAACAACACGGCGCCGACGCCGCAAGACGTCGCGGCGATCATTCACAACGGCTACCAAGGCGACATCGGAACGATGCCGAGCGCGCAGGTGAACGGGCTGTCGAACACCGATATCGCGAACCTTGTGGCGTACCTCGTCAGCCTCTCGAAAAAGTAACGGAGAAACGATGGCGACCCTCGCTCCTGGAGTGCAGACCGGCCCGTACCACGCGGTGCTCGATCACATCCATCCCGAGCCGACCAGCTTCATCCGAAAGTACATCTTCTCGATCGACGCCAAGGTGATCGGGATCCAGTACATGATCACGGCGGGCGTGTTCTTCACGATCGCCGGTCTGCTGGCCGAAGTGATCCGCACGCAGCTGCTCTCGCCGAACGGCGCGATCGTCAGCGAGGCGACCTACAACCAGATCTACTCGATGCACGGCTCCGCGATGGTGTGGATGGTCGTCATCCCGCTCATGACGGGCGCGTTCGGCAACTTCGTCATGCCGATGCAGATCGGCGCCCGCGACGTCGCGTTCCCGTGGCTCAACCTCGTCGCGTTCTGGATCTTTCCGGTCGCCGGCGTCATCTTGTTCAGCTCGTTCCTGATCGGCGCACCGGACGCAGGCTGGACGGAGTACCCGCCGATCTCGCTGCAGGGCCCGCCCGGCACCAACATGTGGTGCATCGCGATCTTCCTCGTGGGCGTCAGCTCGACGATGACCGGCATCAACTTCCTGGTCACGATCTTCAAGATGCGCGCGCCCGGGATGACCTTCACCCGCATGCCGCTGTTCGTGTGGGCCCAGTTCGCGACCGCGCCGCTGTCGTTCATCGCGACGACGGCGCTCGGCGCGGCGCTCGCCGCGCTGTTCATCGAGCGCGTGTTCGGCGTGCCGTTCTACGACCCGGCCAAGGGCGGCTCACCGATCCTCTGGCAGCACATGTTCTGGTTCTATTCGCACCCGGCCGTGTACATCATGATCATCCCGGGCTTCGGGATCATCTCCGAGGTGCTGCCGACGTTCTCGCGCAAGCCGATCTTCGGCTACAAGATGATCGCCTTCAGCTCGGTCGCCATCGCGCTCCTGAGCTTCGCGGTGTGGGCGCACCACATGTTCACCTCGGGCATGGTGCCGTGGCTGCAGCTCCCCTTCATGATCATCACGATGCTGATCGCGATCCCGACGGGCATCAAGATCTTCTCGTGGATGGCGACGCTGTGGGGAGGGGCGATCAACTGGAAGACGCCCGCCTTGTACGCGACGGGTTTCCTGATCACGTTCACCTACGGCGGCTTGACGGGATTCTTCCTCGCCGCCGTCCCGGCCGACTACCACGAGCACGGCACGTACTTCGTGGTGGCGCATTTCCACTACGTGCTGTACGGCGGCTCGATCATGTCGCTCTTCGCCGGCCTGTACTACTGGTGGCCGAAGATGACCGGGCGCATGTACAACGAGCGGCTCGGCCAGATCCAGTTCTGGATGACGTTCATCGGCTTCAACTGCACGTTCACCCCGATGCACTGGCTGGGGCTGATGGGGATGCCGCGCCGCGTCGCGACGTACGACCCGCAGTACACCTTCTGGAACCAGTTCGCGAGCGTCAGCTCGTACGTGATGGCGCTCGGCTTCCTGCTGCTGATCTATCTGCTCGTCGACAGCCTCGTGCGCGGCAAGAAGGCCGGACCCAACCCGTGGGGCGCGCGGACGCTGGAATGGATGATCAGCTCGCCGGCGCCGTACTACAACTACAAGAAGATCCCCGCGGTGCTCGCCGCGCCGTACGACTTCGGCAACCCGCTCCCGTACATCGGCCTCGAGCCGGCGGAAGGCGCGGTCGAAGCGACGCCCACGGCCAGCTCGCATCCGGTGCCGACGCACTGACCGGCTTCACACCGGTGAATCCGTCGCGTTCGGCCTTCGGCCGATCCGCCCGAAGAGGAATTTCGTAAGTGGCTGCATCCATCGCCGCGCACGGCGGCGCCCACGGGGCGCACGAAGGACATCACGACGACATCATCTACCAGGAGACACGCGACATGCGGCTCCTGGGGTTCGTCCTGTTCCTGGGCGCCGACGTCATCCTCTTCATCTCGTACATCTTCGCGTACATCTACCTCCGCAACACGATCGCGCCGACGTGGCCGCCCGTCGTCAACGGGCACCAGCTGCCGCGGCTCGACACCGCGTTCGCGGCGTTCAACTCGATCGTGCTGTTCGGGTCCGGCGTGACGATGCACTACGCGCTCGAGAACTGGAAGCACGAGAAGCGCGGCGCGTTCAACCTCTTCATGGGGCTGACGATCCTGCTCGGCGCGGGATTCCTCGGCGGGCAGGCCTACGAGTACGCGCACGCCGCGATCGGCGGCTGGAACGGCTCGATCTTCGGCGCCTCGTTCTTCACGCTGACCGGGATGCACGGTCTGCACGTCTTCGTCGGCGTGTGCTTCCTCATCGCCCTGTGGATCCAGACCACGCGCGGCGTCTACGACGCAGGCCACTACTTCGGGCTCACCGCGGGGACGCTGTACTGGCACTTCGTCGACGTGATCTGGGTCGCGCTCTTCTTCCTGTTCTACTTGTGGTAGGCGCGCCATGGAACTCGCACTAGCCGAAAAAGTCCTCGCCTTCGTCGGCGCGCTGATCGTCGGCGGCTTCGCCGTCGTCGCCCTGCGCGGCGAATGGCACAAGACCGGTCTCGACGATCACGTCACGAAGCTGCTTCTCGGCCTCATGGCCATCGGCTGCTTCTTCGTCCTCCTCGCCGTCTTCGGCGTACTCCCCAGAGGCGGCACCGCATGAGCATCACGACACCAACGGTGATGGACCGAGCGCAGCAGCACGTCCCGCTCCGCACACCACCACGCTCGGTGATGGACCGAGCGCAGCAGCACGTCCCGCTCCGCACACCACCACGATCGGTGATGGACCGAGCGCAGCAGCATCTTGCGTTCCGCACGACGCCGCAGCGAGGTCGGTCCGGGGGCCCCACGCTGCGCGTGGGGGGCATGGGTTCCGACTTGTGTCGGAACCCGCGGACCTTCGGTCCGCCGCGCGAAGCGCGTGGGAGCTTCGCTCCCGAGCTCAGAGCGGAGCGCCTCTAAAATGTACGATCCGCAAGACGAACGGGGCGTTCCGATCTCGACGGGCGTTCCGTCGGTGGTGATCTACGCCGGTGTCGGAGGGCTCGTGCTGATCGTGCTCGTCGCGGCGCTCGTGCTCTCGCAGTCGCAGTTCGGGCACATCTGGCCCGCCTCGGACGCCGTCAACCTGAAGCTGTAGCGGATCGTTCGCCCTTCGCCCGGGTCCGGTCGCGTTCGCGCTTCGCCGGGTCCGGTCGCGTTCGCATGTCGTCCGGATTCGGTCGCGTTCGCGCGCCGGCCGATCCGGTCACCTGCGCGCGCGCCTGCGATCAGGTCGAGTGCGCGCCGCCCGAATGGCCGCCGCGGTCGCGCGAGCCCGGTTCGCGCCGGAGAAGGTCTAGACGATCTCTTCTTTGCGGCCGTGGACGCCGACGCCGAGCGGCGGGAAGCGCGACGGCAAGACGCCGGTCGACCGGCCGTCGACGGAGTGGACGCCGCCGTACTCGCTGAACTCGCACAGCGCCGGACGCATCGCGTCCGGAAGCTCGATCTCCCCGAGCGTCGGCCATTCGCACGCGATGCGCCGGTCGTGCGTGAGCACCGCGACGTATCCGTTCGATCGTTCGAACGACCCGGCGTCGCGCCGCCGGTAGCGGATGTACCCGTCGACGACGTAGATCGGCCGCAGCGTTTGGACGAGCGCGCGCGCCGGCGAGAGCATCACGCCGAGCGCCCATAGCGCGCACGCCAGGACGCCGATCCCGAACACGGGCGCCACGACGACGATGTCCGGGTTGACCCAGCGCGGCGAGATCCGCGGCGCTTCGAACACGCCGAACGTGATCGCCGCGAACACGAGTCCGCACAAGAGCGGCTCGACCGCGATGGTGAGCCGGCCGAAGAAGCCCATCAGAACGACGCGGCGCTCGGCACGCGTCCACGCACGCTGGATGAGCATGTTCGCCCGCTCGTCCGCCGAGAGACGGCTGGGGCGAACGCCGTGGATCATCTTGTGCGCGTCGATCATGGAGTCGCTCCCGCTCGGCGGACCCGTACCCAGCCCGCGGACCGGTGTACTTCTCGTCGACAACGTTCCCAACTCCCTCGCCCGCCCGTCGCCGCGCCCGTGCGCGGCAGCGACAGTGCTCCCCGACGCTGCCGAGACGGCCGGCGGGATGCGCGCCGGGAAGGCGAAAGACGGCGGCGATGGACGTGCTGTATCGCATCCCGTCCGGGCTGGTGCTCGCCGGGGCGATCGTCTTCGCCGCGGCGTACGGATGCGGGCTGCAGCTCGTCGTTCGGCGGCGGCTGAAGCGCGCGAAGTTCGTCGCCCCGGCCGCACCGGTGTTCTCCACCGTCAACACGCTGTACGCCGTCGTGCTGGGCTTTCTCTCGATCATCGTGTGGCAGCACTACAACGACACGAAGGAGCGTGTGTGGCTGGAGGTTTCGGCGGTCGCCGACACGTGGCACGACGCCGTGGGGCTGCGTCCCGCGGTGCGGCATGACATCCGAGCCGAGATGCTCGCGTACACGCATCTCATGATCGACACGGAGTGGGCGCTGATGCAGCACGGCAGCTTCAGCCCGCGCGGGGACGCGCTCATCATGGCCGCGACGACGCGCGCGGGAACGCTCGTTCCGGCGAACGCCGGCGAGGCGTCGGCGCAGTCCGCGGTGCTGCGGCTGCTCGGCGAGCTGCACGACGCCCGCGCGCGGCGGCTGGCTCAGAACGACGCCGCGATCACCGGCTTCGACTGGACGATTCTCGTCCTCGGCGCGATGCTCGTCGTCGGGATGTGCTGGCTGTTCGGCGAGACGCGCAGCGACTTGCTTACCACCGGCGGGGTCGCCGTGCTGCTCGCCATGATGCTCGTGCTGATCCTCGAGATGCAGTATCCGTTTCGGGGCACGAACGCCGTGCGTCCGGACGCGTGGACGGCGTTCCTGCACCACGTCGAGTGGATGGACAGCGGGTCGATGCCCGCGATGAAGATGTAGCGGTCAGCCGCGGCGCGCGGCTGCGGCGAGCTCGTCGCGGCGCGACGCGAGCGCGGCCGTCAGGAGCGCGGCCGCGACGGCGATCGCGCAGAAGACCGCGTACGCGACGCGATAGCCGCTCACCGCGTCGCCGTGCGAGCCGGCGACCCCGCCGCCGAGCGAGCCGCCGAGGATCTGTCCGATGATCAGCATGATCGAGAGCAGCCCGACGGCGCTCGCGCGCTGCTCCGCGCCGACGCGGTTCGTGACGATGTACCGGGTCGGTGCGCCCAGCAGCGCGCCGAAGCCGACCCCCGCGACGATCATCGCGACGAGCGCGCCGGGCAGCGTGCCGAAGCCGGCCGCGAAGATCGCCATGCCGACCGCGGTCAGCGCCGCGCCGCCGGCGAGCACCGCGCGCGAGCCGACCGCGTCGAGGGCGCGGCCCGCGAGCGGGATGACGACGACGAAGCACAGCGCGCCGAGCGCGGCGACGCCGCCCGCCGCGGCGTACGAGAGATGCTGCGCCGCGACCAGAGCGGCCGGGATGAAGAAGAGTGCGCCTTCGAGCGCGCCGATCAGCACCTCGAGCGCGTACGTGACGACGAGCTGGCGGTCGCGAAACATCGCCGGCGCGATGACCGGCTGCGTCGCGCGGCGCTCGACCGCGACGAACGCGCCGTAGCCCGCGACGGCGACGATCACGAACGCCCACGCGAGGGCCGGCCGCACGACGCCGTCGGCGGCGTACAGCCGCGTCAGGAGCGCCATCGTCGCGAGCAGCGCGACCGCGAGCGAGACGATCCCCGCGACGTCGAGCGGACCGCGCGCGTTCGCGGCGGTCGCCGGGACGTGCACCCGCGCGAGCGCGATCACCATGATCGCCAGCGGCACGTTCGCGACGAACACCCAGTGCCACGACACGAAGTGCGTCACGAGCCCGCCGAACGCCGGGCCGATCACCGCCGCGAGCCCCCAGGTCGCCGCGACGAGCCCCAGCGCCGCGCCGCGGCGCTCGGCCGGGACGCGGTCGCCGATCGCCGCCGTCGCGACGGGGAAGATTCCGCCCGCGCCGGCGGCTTGGATCGCGCGCGCGGCGAGGAAGATGCCGTACGAGGGCGCGGCGATCGCGAGCACGCTTCCCGCGCCGAAGATCGCGACGCAGAGCACGTAGATCGGGCGTCGTCCGTAGCGATCGGCGAGCTTCGTCATCACCGGGATCGCCACGACGTTCGCGAGCAGGTACAGCGTGAACACCCACGCGAGCTGGCGCGGGCCCGCGTCGAACGCGCGTCCCAGCGCCGGCAGCGCCGGCGAGAGCACGCCCAGATCGAGCGCGCCGGCGAACACGCCGAGCCCGAGCGTCAGCAGCAGCGGCAGCGTGCCGCGGTCCAGCCTGTGTCCGGCGACGTTCGCCGCGTCCGGCGGCCCGCCTCGCGGCGCTCCGTCGACGGCCGCGCTCGAGCGGCTCACAAGACGATGCGCGGCAGAACGCGGTCGGCGACCATCGCCGCGCACATCAGCGCGAGGTAGAGCAGCGAGTACTTGAACAGCACGCGGGCGCCGCGTTTCGTCGGATCGCGCTGGACCTTCAGCGCGTCCCACAGAAAGACGCCGCCGAGGATCAGCGCGCAGCCGCCGTAGCACGGCCCGAGCACGTGCAGCGGAAAGAACGCCAGCGAGACGCCGACGAGCACGAGCGAGTACACGACGATCTCGCGCTTCGTGCGCATCACGCCCTTCACGTTGGGCAGCATCGGGATCCCGGCTTTGTCGTAGTCGGTGTTCGTCATGAGCGCGAGCGCCCAGAAATGCGGCGGCGTCCACAAGAAGATCAGCGCGAACAATGCGAACGCCGGCGAGCCGAGATGACCCGTGACGGCCGCCCAGCCGACCAGCGGCGGGACCGAGCCGGCCGCGCCGCCGATCACGATGTTGAGCGGGGTGATGCGCTTGAGCCACATCGTGTAGATCACGACGTAGTATGCGTTGCCCGCGAGCGCGAGCCACGCTGCGAGCGGGTTGACGAAGCGGTACAGCATCGCGAACCCGGCGATCTGCGCGACCGTCGCGAAGATCAGCCCGTTGCGCGCCGAGATCGTGCCGCGCGGCACCGGCCGCATCATCGTGCGTTTCATGAGGCGGTCGATGTCGCGATCCCAGACGCAATTGATCGCGCCGGCCGACGCGGCGGACAGCGCGCCGCCGAGCAGCGTCCAGAACGTCAACGCGAGATTCGGCAGCCCGCGCGCCGCCATGAGCATCGCGGCGTAGGTCGTGATCAGCAGCAGCCAGATGATGCGCGGCTTGCTGAGCTCGTAGTAGTCGGTGACGATCGCGAGCGCTCCACGCGCGACGGGAGGCCGCGCCGGCGCGTGCGCGGCGACCGGTGCGGGCGCGGTGCCGTCGATCGCCGCGAACAGCACCGCGACGACGAAGGCGACGAACACCGCGCAGGCGTTCGCCGCGTGCCCTTCGCGCAGCGGAGTCGGCAGGTCCCACACGACGTTCGCCGCGCCGAGAAACGCCTGCAGCAGCACGAGCGCGTAGGCGAGCGCGGTCGCGACGCGGACGCGCGGCGTCGTTCCGCGCAGCGCGATCGCCGTGGTCACCGTGGCGAGCAGCGCGAACGCCGCGGCGAGTCCACGGTGCACCATCTGCGCGATCTGGGACGCCGTCGCACCGGTCCACGTGCCGTCGCAGGCGGGGAAGCTCGTGCAGGCGAGACCCGCGCCGCTGGAGCTGACGTACGAGCCCGCCAGCATCGTGGCGAACGCGCCGGCGACGCAGGCGGTCAGCAGACCGCCCAGCAGCGAGTGGCGCACGACGATGCGCTCGGGCGCCACGATGGCCAGCAGCGCCAGCGCCGTCAGCCCCGCGAGAAGCAGCATCGCCGTGCCCCAATGCACGACGACCGACCACGGCGTGTTCGCGAGCGCGACGGTGAGGCCGCCCAGCGCGACCTGGACCACGAAGACGCCGGCGATGAAGGCGAGCGCCGCCGAGACGCCCGCGATGCGGCGGCGCGCGCGCCAGCCCGTCCACAGCGCCGCGATCGCGAGCACGCCGACGACAAGCGCGACGAGCCGGTGCGACCATTCGAGCACGACGCCGCCGGTGAGCACCGGGACGAGCGCGTGATGGCAGAGCGGCCAGTCCGGGCACGTCATCCCGGCCCCGTTGATGCGCACCCAGCTGCCCAGAACGGCGAGCAGGAACGCCGATATCGCGGCCGCGAGCGAAAAGGCCCGGAACATCGCTGGAAGCGTACCGCGCGAAGGCCCGGGCCGAAACGACTTTAGCGCGTCGAAGGCGCGATCAGCAGCCCGATGCGGCCTGGATGCTGTGGTCGGCGGCGACGCCTTCGTCGACCATGATCGCCGCGTCGGCATCGGCGAGCCGCCCTGCCGCTTCGCGGTAGATCGCGTCGTAGCTCTTCGGCGTCCCGGGCAGCGGCGGCGTCTTCGACTCGTCGAGCGTGGCCTGCTGCGCCTGCAGCGTCGCCGGGACTTGGTTGCTGCTGGCCATGAGATCGCGCGCTTGGGAGGCGTCCTCACGGCCGCGCACGAGCGCGATCACGCTGACGACGGCGTTCGCCGCTTTTTGCTGCCGGTTCAGCGCGCCGCCGAGCGCGTCGGCGAAGCGCTTCAGCTCGGCCTTGCGCTCGGGATCTTTCGACTCGGCGGCGAGCTCGCGCAGCCGCTTGATCTCCTGGTCGGCCGCGTGGTAGCTCGTGCGGACCGCCTCGGCTTGCTTCGCGATCTCTTCTTCGGCGTTGTGGCGCTGCAGCTCGTTCAGCGCGTCGAAATCGGTTTGCTTGAGGTTCAGCTCCATGATCGCGAGCGCGCGATCGTTGTCGAGCGTTTGCGTGATCGCGCCGTTCGCGTGCGCGACGATCGTGGCGCAGATGGGGCGCGCTTGCACGCGCCCGATCTCAGTCAGCGGCGTCGGACGCGGCGAGCTGCTCGCCGCGGGAGCGGGTTCGATCGCCAGCGCGATGACGATCGGCAACAAGCTGAGCATCGTCCGCTCCGACTTCCGTCGCAGCCGCGGGGTATCCTCGGCCTGCACCGTCGAACGTCGCTCGCCGATGCGGCGACTCCTCGCCGTCCTGGCGGCGGCCGTCCTGTTGGCGGGCTGTCGCGAGGTGCGGGTCAATCAGATTCGGAGCGGGACGACCCCCGTGGTGGGGCCCCGCGAGGTCGTCGTCGTCCGCGACAAGCGCGCGCTCGAGGCCCTGGGGCTCGGCGTCCCGGTCGACTTCCGTCACGAGTTCGCCGTCGTGCTGCTGATGGGTCCGCACAAGCAGACCGGCTGGAGCCAGATCACCGAGTCGATCCGCGCGAACACGGACCGCGTGCGCGTCGTCGCCTTCGAGCGCGCGCCGCTCGACGGCGGGGAGCCGGCGCCGCACGAGTACCGCACGTACACGCTCTGGATCGTGCCGAACATCGCGTACCGGCCGGGAGCGCGGGTCGAAGTGGTGTCTCCCTCCGGCGAGGCTGTGGCGGCGACGACGCTCAAGTGAGCGGTCGCGGGTAGGGCCGCGGTGGCACGGTGCCGATACCCGAAGTGACATGCTGCGCGGGATTGGCCGGCGGAGCCGGGTGGTAGTGTTCCGCTGATGATGCTGGACGCGCTGACGCGCTTCGACGGCACGATCACCCGGCTCGGCGTCGCGCTCAGCCCCGACGGCTCGCCGTACGAGATGGAAGGCGTTCTGAACCCCGCGAGCGCGCGGACGCGCGACGGAGCGCTGATGCTGTATCCGCGCGCCGTCGCGGAAGGGAACGTCTCGCGCGTCGAGCGGTGCCGCTCGGTCGGCGAAGGTGACGGCCTGCGCTTCGAGCGCGACGGCTGGGCCCTCGAGCCCAGCGCGCCGTACGAGCTGCGCAGCAGCGCCGGGGGGATGGGCTGCGAGGACCCTCGCGTCACCTTCGTGCCCGTGCTGGACAAATACGTGATGGCCTACACGGCGTTCGGACCGGCCGGGCCGCGGATCGCGCTGGCGCTGTCGGACGACGCGATGTCGTGGCGGCGCCTCGGGCTCGTGCGGTTCGCCTCGGACCTCCATCAGGACGACGACAAGGACGGCGTGTTCTTCCCCGAGCCGGTGCTCTCGCCGAACGGGGTGCGCTCGCTGGCGATGTACCACCGCCCCATGCTCCGGCTTTCGATCGTGGACGGGCGCAGCGCCGTCCCGCACCTGCTCGAGCTGCCGACCGAGAAGCGCGAGTGCACGCGCATCGCCTACATCCCGCTCGAGCCCGCGCTCGAGAACGAGCAGAACCTTCTCGACGTCCGCGAGAGCGCGCTGGTGCTGCTCCCCGACGCGCCGTGGTGCCGCATCAAGACCGGCGCCGGAACCCCGCCCGTGCGGATCGAGGAGGGCTGGTTCTCGATCTACCACGGCGTCGACGCGCACGAGGTCGGCGACGGGCGGTGGCAGATGCGCTACAGCGCGGGCTTCGTCGTCCACGACGCCGAGCGGCCGCACATCGTGCGCTATCGGTCGCAGCACCCCGTGATGGTGCCGGAAGGCTTGGCCGAGACGCACGGGATCGTGAACAACGTGGTGTTCCCGACGGCGATCGACGTGCGCGGCGACCGCACGTTCGAGTTCTACTACGGGATGGCCGACGCGCGCGTCGGCCGGGCGCGGCTCGAGCTCGCCGCGCCCTACGCGGGCGCGGAGTCGCCGGCGGCCTGAAGCGGGGCCGTCCCGCCGCTGGGGAACACCGACGGAGCGATGTTCGACCGCGGGATGTGGCGCTACTACGCGATCGCGACGGCGATCGTGGTCGTCCTCGGCGCGATCGCGTTCGGCCACCGGCTCGTCACCGGCGGCACGATCCGCGCCGACCGCACCACGACGCGCCGCTCGAATCCCGGAACCGCGAACGGCGGCTACGTGACGACGCCCCCGCCGTTCTTCACCGGGCAGGGCGACTGGGTGATGTCGGCGCTCCCGGAGTGCTTCACGCAGCGTTCCTCCGTGGAAGGTCCGTCGCGCCTGGTCGCTTCGCACGTGCCGAGCCGGCGGCTGCGCATCGCGCCCGGAACGACGCTGAAGCGCGCCGACTGCACGGTGCTCGTGCGGGCGAACGACATCTGGATTTGGCGCGGCAAGGACCGCGTCCGCGTCCCGCCGGACGCCCGCCTCTACGCGGCGCCCGGCACGTCGGGCCTGACCCTCGTCGATCGCCGCGCCGGCCGCACGACGATTCGCGTCTACTGAGCGAATCCGAACCCGGCGCCGAGCGGGCCTGAGAGCGAAACCGAGGGGCGCGGCGAAGCGGGGCAGGTCATGGATCTCCGCGAGGAAGTCGCCAGGAGGCGCACGTTCGCGATCATCTCGCACCCCGACGCCGGCAAGACCACGCTCACCGAGAAGCTCTTGCTGTACGGGGGCGCGATCGTCACCGCCGGTCAGGTGGCGGCGCGCCGGCGCGCGCGGGCGGCGACGTCCGACTGGATGGAGCTCGAGCGCGAGCGCGGGATCTCGATCACGTCGACCGTCCTGCAGTTCCCGTACCGCGACCATACGATGAACCTTCTCGACACGCCGGGACACCAGGACTTCGGCGAGGACACCTACCGCACGCTGCTCGCCGCGGACGCGGCGGTGATGCTGATCGACGCCGCGAAAGGCGTGGAGCCCCAGACGCGCAAGCTGTTCGCGATCTGTCGCGCGCGGCGCATCCCGCTCTTCACGTTCGTCAACAAGATGGACCGGCCGTCGCGCGATCCGCTCGAGCTGCTCGACGAGCTGGAGAACGTGCTCGGGATCGGCGCGTATCCGATGAACTGGCCGCTCGGCAACGGCGAGACGTTCCGCGGCGTGTACGACCGCGCCACGGGAGAAGTGCACGTCTTCGAGCGCACCCAGCACGGCGCGAAGCGCGCGCCGGTCTCGACGACCGATCCGCGCGACCCGCGCATCGGCGCGCTCGTCGACGAGCGCACGTACCGTGAGTTCCTCGATCAGCTCGAGCTGCTCGAAGGCGCCGGCGCCGACTTCGACGGCGATGCGATGCTGCGCGGCGACGTGACGCCGGTCTTCTTCGGGAGCGCGGTGACGAACTTCGGCGTCGAGCTGTTCCTCGACGCGTTCGTGAAGATGGGACCGCCGCCGGCGCCGCGGCTCGACGCCGAGCGGCGCGTGGTGCAGCCCGCCGGCGAGCACTTCAGCGGCTTCGTCTTCAAGATCCAGGCGAACATGGACCCGCGGCATCGCGATCGCGTCGCGTTCCTGCGCGTGTGCAGCGGAAAGTTCGAGCGCGACATGACGGTGCGCAACGTGCGGACCGGCAAGGACGTGCGCCTGACGCGCGCGATGAAGCTCTTCGCATCGGAGCGCGAGTCGGTGGACGTGGCCTATGCGGGCGACGTCGTCGGCTTGGCGAATCCCGGCGTCTTCGCGATCGGCGACACGCTGTGCGACGGCGAACCGGTCCGGTTCGAGCCGATCCCCTCGTTCGAGCCGGAACATTTCGCGCTGGTCCGGAGTATCGACACCGCGAGCTACAAGTCGTTCCAGAAGGGGATCGCGCAGCTCCGCGAGGAGGGCGCGATCCAGGTGTTCCACCCGTTCGGCGAGGTGCGCAACGAGCCGATCCTGGCCGCCGTCGGCGCCCTTCAGTTCGAGGTGGTGAAGTACCGCTTGGAATCGGAGTACAACGTGAAGACGGTCTTCCAAACGCTTCCGTACACGACCGCGCGCCGCATCCGCGGCGAAGGCGCGACATCGGCGACGCTCGGGTCGAGCGCGCGGCTCGTCGAGGACTGGGACGGCAACCCGCTCGCGCTCTTCGAGAGCGAGTGGAGCATCGGGCTCGCGCAGCAGTGGAATCCGGGGCTGGCGTTCGAGCCGTTCGGCGCGACCGACCTCGCGCGCGAGGCGGCCGCGTGAGAAACGTGACGCCCGCCCGCATCGCGGTTCCGCCCGCCCGCGCGAAGCAGAACCGGCTGCTGCTGCTCGTGCTCGTCGTCGTCGTGCTCGTGCTGCTGTTCCGCGCGTGCGGAGCGCACGAGAGCAAGTACGAGAGCATCGCCCGCCAGTTCACGCAGGCGGTGCAGAACGACGACGTTCCGGCGGTGCAGAAGCTCGAGAACGCCGAAACGGCCGTGCAAACCTCGAAGGGCCGGGTGGGAAGCGCGTCGGACCGGCTCGCGCCGCTCGGCAAGATCAAGTCCGTCAAGGACACCACGCCGTCGGGTGCGGCGCGAGGCGTGCACGAGTTCCTCGTCACCTTCGACAACGGCAGCGTCCAAGAGCGCTTCACGTTCGATCCGCAGGACAAGGTGTACACGTTCAACTTCCGGGCGCCGCGTCAGACCCCGACGTGACGGAATCCGCGCCGCTCGCCGCGTCGTTCGGCGACGTGCGCGCCGCGGCGGAGCGGCTGCGCGGCGTCGCGCACCGCACGCCCGTCGTCGCCTCACGCACGCTGAACGAACGCACCGGCGCGGCCGGCGTCGTGCTGAAAGCGGAGAACCTGCAGCGCATCGGCGCGTTCAAGTTCCGCGGCGCGTACAACACGATCGCGCAGCTTTCGGCGGAGCGGCGCGCGGCCGGCGTCGTCGCGTTCTCGAGCGGCAACCACGCGCAGGGCGTGGCGCTCGCCGCGAAGCTGCTCGACGTGCCGGCGACGATCGTCATGCCCGAAGACGCGCCCGCCGCGAAGCTCGCCGCGACGCGCGGGTACGGCGCGGAGGTCGTGACGTACGATCGCGAGCGCATGAACCGCGCCGAGATCGCGGACGCGATCGCACGCGAGCGCGGCGCGACCCTGATCCCGCCGTACGATCACCCGCACATCATCGCCGGGCAGGGCACCGCGGCGCTCGAGCTGATCGAGGACGCCGGGCCGCTCGACGTCCTGCTCGTCCCCCTCGGCGGCGGCGGGCTGCTCGCGGGCTCGGCGCTCGCCGCGACCGCGTCGTCGCCCGGCGTGCGGATCTACGGCGTCGAGCCGGAGGCCGGCGACGACTGGGTGCGCTCGTGGCGCGAGGATCGCATCGTCTCGATCCCGGTTCCGCGCACGATCGCCGACGGCCAGCAGACCCAAGCGCCGGGCGAGCTGACCTGGCCGATCGCGCGCCGGTTGTGCGCCGGCGTCGTCACGGTCAGCGACGAGCAGATCCTCGCCGCGATGCGCTTCGCGTTCGAGCGGCTGAAGCTCGTTCTCGAGCCCAGCGGTGCGTCGGCGCTCGCCGCGCTGCTGTCCGGAACGATCGACGCGCGCGGCGCGCGGGCCGGCGTGATCCTCAGCGGAGGCAACGTCGACTCGGCACGCTACGCGGCGGCGCTCGCGCCGTGAGCGGAACGCGTGCGCGCGACGACGTCCGGCTCGTCGAGGCCGCCGACGGCGATTTCGAGCGGATGCTCGACGACGGAAGCGAGGTCAGGCCCGGCCTGCGCGTCCCCCCGGGCGGCGTGGATAAGCCGTTCGTCCTCGCCATCGTGCGTCGCATCGTCGCGGAGCTGCATGCTGCCGGATCGCGAAGCGCGTGGCTCGTCGTCGCGCACGGAGAGGTCGTCGGCCTCTGCAGCTACCGTCGCGCACCGCGCGACGGCGAGGTGGAGCTCGGGTACGGCATCGCGCCGTCGCGCCGCGGACGCGGCTACGCGACGGCGGCCGTCGCGCTCATGATCGACGCGGCCGCACGCGACGAGAACGTTCGACGCCTGGTCGCGGAGACGTCCGTCGCGAACGTCGCTTCGACCCGCGTGCTCGAGGCGAACGGCTTCGAGGCGGTCGAGAGGCTCGTGAACGAGGAGGACGGCGAGGTGATCCGCTGGCGGCGCGCCGTCCCCGCTCCGGCAGTTCAGTCTTCCTGAACCTCGTCGGGCTTTCCGAAGGGCGGGTCGGTCTCGAGCCGGTCGCCGCCGAGATTGGCCGGCGCCTCGCCGGTGTTTCCTTCACGGCCGCCGGGCGGCGGACGGTCGCGGTCTCGGCCTTCCACTTCGTCGAACATGCGCGCAACGTACCCAGCTTCGTGCGCTCGCGCGCTCAGGGAGCCGACAAGCCTTCGACTTTGAGCGGCGGGACTTGCACGATCGCGTAGGTTCCCGAGGCGATGCCGATCCCTTCGGCGCGGAACGCTTTCAGGATGTCGCGGAACATGCGGTCCTTCGCGATGCGCGGACCGTGGTCGTGCACGAGGAAGCGCACCGCGATCTGGATCCAGTTGTCCGTGAGCGTGTAGTAGGCGCGCGGGCGCACGTCTTCGAGCGCGATCCCGTAACGCTGCTGGAGATGGACTGCGTCGTCTTCGGCGATCTCTTCCGGCGTGACGGCGTGGCGGGCGACCGCTTCGAGCACGATGCGCTGCGCGCGCTCGTCGTCGCCGTCGTACGGGATCGGGATGTGGATCTCGTCCCACACGTACGGGAAGTCGCGCGTGTAGTTGTACACCGGCTGGTCGAAGATGACGCCGTTGTTCACGGTCACGATGCGCCCGGTGAACTGCCGGCCGTAGATCCACGTCGCGGGCGCGTCGGCCTGCTCGCCCGGCGCCTCGCCCATCTCCATGATCGTCGTCTGGAACGGATCGAGCGCGATGACGTCGCCGCGCACCGCGCCCATGACGATGCGGTCGCCGATGGAGAACGTCGCGCCGCGCAGGATGATCAGGTACGCGGCGAAGGCCGTGATCGCGCGCTGCAGCGCGACCGCGATCCCGGCCGAGAGCAGCCCGCCGACCGTCGCGAAGCGTGAGGCGTTGTCGAACCAGACGGAGACGAGCGCGAGCACCAGCGCCGCGAGGAGAACGAGGCTCGCGATCTGCCGCGTCCAGAACGCCGTGCGGGCCTGCGGCTTCATCGGGACGGTCATCTTCGCGCGCGTCGCGGTCGCGAGCAGCATCCGCAGCAGCGCGAAGAACAGCAGCAGCCCGACCGTGAAGAGGATCTTCTCCCCCGTCCGCAGGTCGAAGCCGAGAAGCCGCACGCCGAACAACGTCACGCCCGTTTCGTCGCCATCGGCGGCGAGCGTCAAACGGGCCGTGCGGAGCGCTCAGCCGCTCAGCGCGACGGTGCGGGGCGGCCCATCTCGTAGAATTGCGGGTTCGGACGCATGTTCATCAGACCGGCCATGCGGTTGCTGAAGCCGAAGAAGCCGGCGATCGCCGCGATGTCCCAGGCGTCGTCGTCGGAGAGCCCGACGGCTTTGAGCTCGGCGAGCTCTTTGTCGGTCGCGGCGAACTCGGGCTCGTTGACGCGCGAGGCGAAGCTCAGGATCGCCCGGAGGCGGGGCGAGAGGTCCGCGGTGCGCCAGTTCGCCGCGATCTGGTCGGCGACGATCGGATTCTTGCCGAGGATGCGCAGCGCCGCGCCGTGCGCGACGGTGCAGTAGAGGCAGCGGTTCTCCGCCGAGACGGCCACGACGATCGCCTCGCGCTCGGCGCGCGAGAGCCCGCTCGGGCCGCGCATCAGGAGGTCGTGGTACTGCATGAAGGCGCGAAAGTGCTCCGGGCGCTTCGCGTACGCGAGGAAGACGTTCGGGACGAAACCGATCTTCGCGCGCGACTCGTCGCAGACGGCGCGCACGTCGTCGGGCATCTCGTCCAAGGCCGGCGCGCCGAAACGCGAGGGCGCCGCTTCGTGCGCGGCGCCCTCGTTGAACGGCGGCTGGCTACTTGGGCGCGACGATGTTCCCGCAGCTGACATAGATCCGCGCCTCCGTGGGCGATTTGTGCACGTTGATCGCGTATTCGCCCTTCTCGAGCTGCGCGATCGTGACGTCCTTGACCGTCGTCTCGGACATGCCGTCCTTCACCGGGGCGAGCGGGTACTTCGGGGTCGGATCGAGCTTCGCGCACGTGCCCTCGTGGATGTGCGCCGGCTGCGGTCCGACACTGTTGCCGCCGGTGAGGTGCAGCGAGACGACGAGCCCTTTGTCGGTGTCTTTGAGCGTCGCGGTCCCGGTCTCGCCGGAGTCGTTCTGCGCGTCGAGCTTCACCGTCGTCTCTTTCATGGACGACATTCCGCCCATCGGTGCGGGACTTTGCGCCGTCGCGGCGAGGACGACCGCCGCGCCGAGCGCGAGGGTCGCGGAAACGAGCAATTTCATGCGGGTCGCCTCCTGGTGGAGAGGAGCAGCGGCTAGGTGCTTTTGCGCGGTTCCGCGCACCGCCTCCGTCAGCCGCGCCGCAGGCCGTTCGACGCGCCGCGGCGCTTCGGCTCGAACGGCCGCCCGGTCTTGTACATGCCGTGCTTCGGAAGGTGCTCGTCGACGTCCTGACATCCGATCGGCGTGAACTCGCGGCAGTCGTCCGGGCGGACGTCGTAGATGCCGCAATAGTAGCGGCCCGACCGCGAGCCCATCAGGAAGACGCATTTGTGCGCGGCGTCCTCGCTCGGGGCGCCCTCGTCGTCGACTTTGCGCAGCCAGCCGACGTCGTAGCCGTCGGCCGACTCGCGCCCGACGACGTAGCGCTGCATCACCTCGTCGTACGGCATCTCGAAGTGGTCGGCGATCCGCTGCACGTCGGCGCGGTTGACGAACGGCTCGTACCCGCTGCAGCACTCGGCGCAGCCCGGCGGGCATGCGACGTTGTCGGGCAGGTCGTACAGGTGCTTGCGCGAGAGCTCGATCACCCGGCGCACCGCGGCGACGTACTCGGCGTCGTCGTTGTACTTGTACACCCACTCGCGGTGCGTGATCTCGTTCGCGTTGTAGCGGCGCTTCGTCTGCGTGTTGTACTTGATGGTGACGTGCTCTTCGTCGATCTCGATCGCCTGGACGTTGGTCATCGGCTCCAGGTCGAGCTCGGAGAGCTTCGTGGGCTGACCCGTCTCCCGCGTGAAGCGCTGCAAGTTGCGCAGCTCGCGGTGAGCGATGAGATCGATCGTCTCCTGCATGCGGGTCTTCTTCGGGGCCGACGGCGGACGAACCCGGCGGCTCGGAGAAACGGTCGCGCATGCCGACCGACGTCTCGTCCGCGTCCGCCTCTCCGGCCGCCCCGCTGCCCGCCGGAGCGCACGCCTGATGGCGCGCGCTGCGATCGGGGTCGACCTGGGCGGTTCGCACGTGATGGCGGCTGTGGTCGACGAAGAGGGCGAGATCCACGACCAGCACGAGCGTGACATCAGCGATCACGCGCCGGCCGCGGTCGTCGAAGCGCTCGCCGCCGTCGTGTCGGCGGCGATCGACGCGACGAAGCACGACGTCGTCGGGATCGGGATCGGCTCGCCGGGGAACATCGACCCGACGACCGGCACGATTCGCTACTCGCCGAACTTCGGCTGGCAGAACGTGCCGCTCGGGCAGCGCGTCCGCGAGGCGTTTCCCAAGCAGACGGTGTTCGTCGGCAACGACGCGCGCTGCGCAACGCTGGGCGAGTACGTGCACGGCGTCGGACAGGGGACGCAGGACTTCGCACTGCTCACCCTCGGCACGGGGATCGGCGGCGGCTTCGTGGCGAGCGGCGTGCTCGCGCTGGGCTATCAGATGGGCGCGGGCGAGTTCGGGCACCACCAGATCCGTCCGGCGGACGGCTTCGTGTGCGCGTGCGGAAAGATCGGCTGCTTCGAGGCGCAGGCCTCGGGCACCGGGCTGATCCGTCACGCGTTCCGCGTGGCACCGTCGTTCCCGCGGAGCGCGCTCCTCGACGTCCCGCGCGAGAAGCTCGGGTCGAAGGCGATTCGCAAAGCGGCGCAGGCCGGCGACCCGCACGCGCTCGCCGCGTTCAACGCGTTCTGCGACGACCTCGCGCTCGGGCTGACCAACGTGATCGCGTTCGTCAACCCCGAGGTCATCGCGCTCGGCGGCGGCGTCTCCAGCGCCGGCGACTTCATGCTCGAAAAGGTGCGCCCGCTCGTTGAGGCGCGCACGACGATGGTCCCCCGAGGCACGACCCGCATCGTCCGGGCCGCGCTCGGCAACGACGCGGGCGCCATCGGCGCCGCGACCGCAGCGATGCGAGGCGGCCTGTTCGCTCAGGCTCCGCAGCGCGTGAACGCCGGGCTGTAAGCGCGCGGTAATCGCGCCGCGCCACAGTGGTGGGGTGAACGAGCCCGACACGCCGGCGCTGTTGCCGCCGATCTGCGACGGCTGCGGCCACCGCGCATCCCTGCATCAGGTGGACGGCTGCCGCGCCCTGCTCCTCGGCCGCGGCGGCCCCTCGCGCACCTGCGGCTGCGCGATCTCGCTGCGGGAGATCCTCGGCGCCCGCTATCCCCACCCGTCCACCGAGCCGGCCGAGCGCCGCAACGGCGTTCCGGGCGCGCGCAGGCCGTAGCCCGCGTCGACCGCTCGCGAGCGGCGCGTCAGGGTGCGTGCTGCGGTGCGTCGAGGGCGAGGGCGACCATCATGCGGACGCCCGTCGCGAGCGCCGCTTCGTCGATGTCGAAGCGTGCGTGGTGGTGCGGAAAGGCGCTGTCCGGGCCGCCGTTGCTGCCGACGGTGAAGAAACACGCCGGGACGCGCTCGGCGAAGAACGAGAAGTCTTCGGCGCCCATGAGCTTCGGGACGTCGGCGACGTGCGCGGCGCCGGCGGTGCGCTCGGCGAGCGCCTTCGCGTAGCGCGTCTGCTCGACGTCGTTCGACGTCACCGGATAGCGCCACAGATACGCGAAGTCGTACGTCGCGCCGGAGCTCTCGCAGATCCCGCGCAGCACGCGCTCGATCCGCTCGGACATCTTCGCGCGCACGCCGGCGTCGAACGCGCGCACCGTGCCGAGCAGGCGGACGCGGCTGGGGATCACGTTGTGCGTCGTGCCGCCGTTGATCGCGCCGATCGTGATCACGGCGGGCTCGATCGGGTCGACGTTGCGCGAGACGATCTGCTGCAGCGCGACGACGAACTGGGCCGCGACGTACACCGGATCGATCGAAAGATGCGGGGAGGCCCCGTGGCCGCCGCGGCCTTCGATCGTGATCTCGATCGAGTCGCTCGACGCGTAGAACGCGCCTTCGCGAAACCCGACTTGGCCGACCGGATGCGCGGAGGCGAGATGCAGCCCGTAGGCGCGCTCGATGCCGAAGCGCTCGAGCACGCCGTCCTCGACCATCGCCTTCGCACCGCCCTTGCCTTCCTCGGCGGGCTGGAACAGAAAGCACACCGTTCCCGCGACCTCGTCCCGGCGGGACACGACGGTCGTCGCGGTGCCGAGCAGCATCGCGACGTGTCCGTCGTGTCCGCAGGCGTGCATCTTGCCGCGCTCGCCGCTCGCGTACGCGACGTCGTTCTCTTCCTCGATCGGCAGCGCGTCCATGTCGGCACGCAGCATGATCGTCTTGCCGGGCTTCGCGCCGCGCAGCACGCCGACGACGCCGGTGCCGCCGATCCCGGTGTGCACCTCGAGGCCGAGCGCGCGCAGACGTTCGGCGACGAGCGCCGCCGTGCGGTGCTCTTCGAATCCCAGCTCGGGATGCCGATGCAGGTCGCGCCGCGTCGCGACGACCTCCTCGACGATCGCCTCCGGAAGCTCGGCGACCGTCACGCGGTCACACCGCGGCCGGCACCGCGGCGCGCCGGCCGATGCGCGACATCTGCGCGATCAGCTCGGCGATCCTGCGCGAGCTGCCGCGCGGCGCGACCGCGGTCTGCTGCGCGCGCATCTTCGCGAGGCGCTCTTGGTTCTGCACGATGCGGCGCACCGACTGAACGACCTCGGCCGTCGACAGCGCGACGACTCCGATCCCGTTCGTGCGCACGTAGTCGAGGTTGCCGCGCTCCTGTCCCGGGACGTAGTCGTAGACGACGACGGGAACTTCCGCGACCGACGCCTCGGCGATCGTGCCGGGGCCGGCCTTGGTGACGAGCAGGTCGGCCGCGCGCATCAGCTCGGGGACGTCGTTGCGGAAGCCCAGGACGGTCATCGGCGTCGGCAGCGACGGCGCGATCTCTTGCAGCTTCGCCTTGAGCGCGGCGTTGCGCCCGGTGACGACGACGAGATGGTAGTCGAGTCCGGCCTTCGCGAGCCCGAGCGTCGTCGGGAGCAGCTTGCCGCCGCCCTCGCCGCCCGCCATGAGCAGCGCGATCGTTTGGTCCTGCGGGAGCCCGAGCTTCTTGCGGATCTCGCTCTTCGACGCGGAGACGTCCTCGAAACGGGGGTGGATCGGATGTCCGAGAAGCCGCAGGCGCTCCGGCGGAACGCCGCGCTCGATCGCGCGCTGGTAGACCTCGCGGGCCGGAACCACGGTGAGATCGGCTTCGGGAAGAAGCCATCCTTCGTGGACGCGTCCGAGGTCGGTGATGACGGTGACGATCGGAACGTCCTGCATCCCCGCGTCGGCGCGCGCGCGCAGCGCGGCGTGGTTCAGCAGCGGATGGACGGAGACGATGACGTCGGGCTTGTACTGCCGGAAGACGTCACGAAGCCGCTCCCGGTAGAGCGGCTCGCAGAAACGGACCATCGTGCGATAACGGCGGCGGCCGTTCGTCGCGTGGTACAGCGCTCCGTAGATCGGCGGCGCGTACCGCAGCGCGGCGCTGTACGCCGGCCCGAGCTTCGAAAGCGGAAACGTGCAGTGCGTGGCGATGTCGTCGATCCGCCACTCGTAGCGCGTCGCTCCCTCGATCTCGTCGAGCGCTGCGCCGATTGCTTGTGCCCCGGCGCGATGGCCTCCGCCCGTATCGGAGATCAGAAAGAGGACGCGTTTTGTCATCCCACCTCAGCTGGTTTGCTTCGCGACCGCGCGGCGCTTCACGGCGGCACGGCGAACCGGCGGGACTCTCTTGCGCTTCGGCGTCCACGCCCGGAGCTGCGCGATCGTCGCGCGCGCCGGAGCGTCGTAGAAGCGAAAGATATCGCCGAACTCGATCTCGGGGTTCCGGTGATGGCCGTCGTGATCCTCGGGCAGGACGATCGAGAGCGCGCGGGCGACGCGGTGGAACCAATCCGGCGTACGCCAGCCCAGCTCGGTCGTGTGGCGCCACCACACGTGCAGCTGGCCGAGCGCCAGCCCGGCGAGCGATCCGGCGATCGAGATGCGCCAGCAGACCGCGGCGAGGATCATGTAGGGAACCGCGCCGAGGAAGCCGTCGAGCAGGACCCAGGGATCACGCGAGAGGACCGCGTGATCCCAGTAGGACTTGCGGCGATCGTGATGCGTGCGGAGATGCAGCTTGCCCCAGACGTGCTGCGGCACATGGTAGAAGAACGTCGAGCCGAAATCTCCGACCAGCAGGACGATGAGCATCGCTGCGAGCGCGGAGAGAACCGGCGAGCCCGTCACGATCGTGAACACGCTGATCCTTGTAGGTGAAGAGGGCTAACGGCGGATTGGTCCCGACCTCCGGAAACCCTCTCGGAGCCCTCGGCGTGGCGCTCGCCTTGGCGACCGGTACGCGGATCGACGGACTCCGGGACGCCGCCCTGGCGTGGCATATACCCCCGGCGGTCCCCGTTCTACGCGGGCTGCGGCTCTTCATGGACGCCGGACCGAAGGCCGTGCCTGCGGCAAAGGTCGCACGCGAGATCCTTCGCACGAATCCGCGCCTCGCGCCGGTCGACGCGCTGCTGCTGGGCACGCGCGCGCTCGACGCGAGCCGCGCGCACGGTCTCGCGCAATGGTTCGTCCCGGCGACGCTGCTGCAGGAGTCGGCGTTCGACGTGCACGCCGTTTCGTCGGCGGGCGCGATCGGGATCGCGCAGTTCACCGTCCCGACGGCGCGCGTCTACGGCGTCGATCCGTGGGATCCGGATTCGGCGATCGACGGCGCGGCGCGCGTGCTGAGCGCGTACTACGCCGCCTATCGCGGCCGGGCGCAGGACCCGTACGCGCTCGCGCTCGCCGCGTACGACGCGGGCCCCGGCGCGGTGAGCGCGTACGGCGGCGTGCCGCCCTACGCGGAGACTCGGGAGTACGTCGACGACGTGCGCGAGCGCTGGTCGCGGATGGTCGGGCGCTGACGGCGGCTCAGGCGAAGCAGCGGCGCAGAAACGCGAGGACGCGGTCCCACGCGTCGGCGATCTCGCGCGAGGCGATCGTGCCGAGATCTTCGCGGAAGAACGAATGACCGACGGTCGGATAGACGTCGATCTCGTGCGGTTTGCCCGCTTCGCGTAATTCGGTGCGGATCGCTTCGATCTCGGCCGGCCCGATCTGCTCGTCGTGTCCGCCGAAGACGAGCAGCAGCGGCGCGCGCAGCTCTTTGACGTGCGCGAGCGGCGCGTTCTCGGCGACGCCGTTCGGCGCGCGCGCGATGCTCTGGCCGTAGAACGCGATCGCGGCTTGGAGTCCGGGCAGCGTCGCGGCGAGAAACGCTGCGCCGCCGCCCGCACCGAAGCCCCATACCGCCAGCTTGCCGTGGCGCACCCACGGCTGCCGGTCGAGCCAGTCCTGCGCCGCCGCGACGTCGCTGCGCACGTCCGCCGGCGCGACCGCCGTCGCGTCGCGTCCGCGCAGATAGTCGAGCGCGAGACCTCCGAATCCGAACGAGGCCAGCGTCGCGGTCCACGTGCGGAGCTGCTCGTCGTATCCGTAGACGCCGGGGAGCACGATCACCGCGGGGCGCGGCGTCCCGTCGACGTGCGCGGCATACGCTTGCATCGCCCCGTTCGGAGCGTCGATCGTAACCTGCTCACCGATCATGGCATCTCCTCGAAGGTCGCCGCTCACGTTGTTCCCCGACCGCGCGGCCGGCGGCATGCGAGCGCTTCGTTCCCGGCGCCGGCGATGCAAACCAGGCGTCCGCTCCGGGGTTCAACGGCGCACATGACGCCCTCGCCGCGCGCGGCCGTTGCGGACCGCTTCGTCCTCCACCGCGAGCCGAATCCCGCGCGGGTCGCGTCGTTCGCCGACGACGTGCGCGCGGGGCTCGGGACGCGTCCGTTCAGGCTCTCGCCGAAGTATTTCTACGACGATCTGGGCTCCGCGCTGTTCGAAGCGATCACCCGGCTCCCGGAATACTATCTGACGCGAATCGAGCGCGATCTGCTCGCGACGTACGGCGGGGAGATCGTCGGCGCGCTCGGCGCGCCGCTGGAGCTCGTCGAGCTGGGCAGCGGCAGCGCGATGAAGACGCGGCTGCTGATCGACGCGGTCCTCGCCGGCCAGCCGTCGCTGACCTTTCACCCGATCGACATCTCACCGGAGGCGCTGACCGAAGCGGCGCTCGCGCTCGTCGGCTCGTACCGGCGCTTGCGCGTCGTCGCGTACGCGAGCGACTACTTCAGGCTGCTCCGCGAGAAGCGGCTGCGCACCGACGAGCGGGCGCTCGCGCTCTTCCTCGGCTCCAACATCGGAAACTTCGAACCGGCCGAGGCGGAAGAGCTGCTGGGGCTGCTGAGCGGGGCGCTGCGGCGCGGCGACGCGCTGCTGATCGGCTACGACTTGAAGAAGGATGCGTCGATCCTCGAGCCGGCGTACGACGACGCGCTCGGCGTCACCGCCGCGTTCAACAAGAACGTGCTGGCGCGGATGAATCGCGAGCTGGACGCGGACTTCGACTTGGCCGCGTTTCGCTTTCGCGCGCGGTGGAACGACGAGCGCGGCGCGGTCGAGTCGTTCCTCGTGAGCGAGCGAGCGCAGCGCGTCCGCGTCGGCGCGTGCGATCTCGTCGTCGAGTTCGGCGCCGGCGAAGCGATTCACACGGAGTCGTCCTACAAGTTCGCGCGGGAGGAGATGATCGCGCTCGCGGGGCGCAGCCGCTTCCGCGAGCTGCGGACGTACACCGACGCGGCCGCGCGTTACGCGCTGACGCTCTTCGTGCTCGCGTAAGCCCGAACGGCGCCCGTCACGTGCGGACCGCGCGCTCGCAGGCGCGCAGGGCCGCATCGGCGGCGATCGCCAGGAGCGCCGCGGCGAGCGCGCCCGCGACGATCGGGCCGTCGTGGTGCTCGGCGAGACCGTCGAAGATGAGCGTTCCGAGCCCGCCCGCGGCGATCCAGCCGGCGACGGTCGCGAGCGCGATCAGCGTCACCGCGGCGATGCGCACGCCGGCCAGGATCACGGGGAGCGCCGCGGGCAGCTCCACGCGCAGCAGCCGCTGCGCGGGCGAGAGCCCGAGCCCGCGCGCCGCATCGACGACGGCGGGATCGACGCCGCGCAGCCCGGCGACGATGCCGCGCACGAGCCCGAGCTGCGCGTAGACGACCAGCGCGACGATCGCACACTGCGGTCCGATCCCGAGCGCGACGACGAGGGCGGCGAGCAGCGCGAGGCTCGGAATCGTGTAGAGCACCCCGGCGGTGCCGATGATCGCGGCGCCGAGGCGCGCGTTGCGCGCCGCGACGATGCCCGCGGGAAACGCGATCGCAAGCGCGATCGCGAGCGAGACCGCGACGAGCGCGAGGTGCTGCAGCGTGAGCGCGGCGAGCGTGCGGAGGTGCGTCGCGGCGTACGACACGTCAGCGCTCGATCAGCGGGCGCGCCGCGGTGAGGCGGCGCGTCTCGGCGTCGACGCCGACGAGGTCGCGCACGAAGTCTCCGCACGGCGCGTCGAGGAGCCGCTCCGGCGCGTCGGCCTGCACGATGCGCCCGGCGTTCATGACGACGACGCGATCGGCGAGCCGCAGCGCCTCGTCGACGTCGTGGGTGACGAAGACGATCGTGGTTCCCAACTCGCGATGGACGCGCGCGGTTTGCTCCTGCAGCGCGGCCCGCACGATCGCGTCGACCGCGGCGAACGGTTCGTCCATCAGCAGCAGGCGCGGTTCCGCGGCGAGCGCGCGAGCGACGCCGACGCGCTGCGCTTCGCCCCCGGAAAGCTCGCGCGGCCGGCGCTCGCGATACTTCGCCGGCTCGAGCGCGACCAGCGCCAGAAGCTCGTCGACGCGCTTCGCGATGCGCGCGCGATCCCAGCCCAGCAGCCGCGGAACGACGGCGACGTTCTGCGCGACCGTGTAGTGCGGAAACAGTCCGACCGCCTGGATCACGTAGCCGATGCGCCGCCGCAGCTCGGTCGGGTCCTGCCGGCGCACGTCCACGCCGTCGATCAGCACCGTTCCGTCGGTCGGCTCGACGAGCCGGTTCATCGTTCGCAGCAGCGTGCTCTTCCCGCAGCCGGACGGCCCGAGGAAGACGGCCAGCTCGCCCGGCGCGATCGCGAGGTCGACCTCGCGGACCGCGTGCGCGCCGCCCGGATAGCGCACGCCGACGCCGCTCAGCTCGACGCGCGCGCCTTCAGGCGACATGCACGCGCTCGAGGAAGTCGTGCGCCACGTCGGCCGGTTCGCGCTGCAGCGGTCCGTCGACTTGCAGGTTCAGCGCGCGCATCGCGACGGTCGTGAGCCGGGGTGCGAGCGCGTTCAGCGCGGGCGCGAGCTTCGGAAAGGCGCGCAGCGCTTGGGGCCGCGCGACCGGCGCCGCCTGATAGGCCGGGAACAGATGCTTGTCGTCCTCGAACACGATGAGCGCCTCCGCGGCGATCTCGCCGTCGGTCGTGAACGCGACGACGACATCCACGTCGCCGTGCGCGAGAGCCTGATATTTCAGCCCGTTGTCCAGCTGCACGATGCGCTTGAATCGGAAGCCGCCGTAGCGCCGCCGCAGGCCGGGGAGGCCGTCCTCGCGCCGCAGGAACTCCGGCACCGTTCCGAGCGTGAGCCGCGGTGCCGCGCGGGACACCTCGCTGAGCGTGCGCAGACGGTAGCGGTCGGCGAGCGCGCGCGTGGACGCCAGCGCGTTCGAGTCGTCGAACGGCGACGCGTCCAGCCAGATCAGGTCGAAGCGCTCGCGGTAGGCGCGCTCGACGGTGTCGTACGCCCGTCGCGCGTCGCTGATCGGCGCGAGGCCGAGCACGTTGAGCAGCGCGGTTCCGGTATACTCCGGATACACGTCGATGTCGCCGCGGAGCAGCGCGTTCATCGCGATCGGCGTCGCGCCGAGGTCGAGCCGCCGCGCGACCGCGATCCCGGCGCGCTCCAGCGCCTGCGCGTACAGCTCGCCGAGGATGAGCTCCTCGGTGAAGTTCTTCGAGCCCGTGCGCGCCGCGCCGCGAGCGCCGCAGCTCGCGGCGAGGGGGACCGCGCCGAGCAGCGCGAGCGCCGCGCCGCGATTCACGCGGCGAGCCGCCGCTGCAGCGCCGCGAGCAGCGCGTCCGCGGCGAGCGCGAGCGCCGCGACGGAGACCGCGCCGAGCCCGAGCTCGCGCAGATCGTTGGTCTGCAGCCCTCCGACGATGTAGTCGCCGAGCCCGCCGCCGCCGATGAACGCCGCCAACGTCGCGGACGCGATCACCTCGACGGCCGCCGTGCGAACGCCGATCGCCACCACCGGAAGCGCCAGCGGCCAGCGCACCAGACGGCCGACCTGCCGCGGCGTCATCCCGGTCCCGCGCGCCGCTTCGAGCGTCGCGACCGGCACCGAGCGCAGCCCGACGTCGGTGTTGACGACGATCGGCGGGAGCGCGAGCACCGTCAGCGCGAGGAGCGCCGGCCGGAAGCCCAGGCCGAGCAGCGGCAGCGCGAGCGTGAGAATCGCGAGCGACGGGACCACCCGGAATCCTCCGGCGAGCGCGAGCAGCAGCGATCGGGGGAGCGCCCGGTCGGCGGCGAAGACGGCGAGCGGCACGCCGATCGCGAGCGCGAGGGCGAGCGCGGATCCCGCCAGCGTCACGTGCGCCGCGAGGTGGGCGAAGAAGTCCGCGCTCACGCGCCGAAGCGCTCCGGGATCATGCTCACCGGTTCGCAGATCGCCTCGGAGGTCCGCCCCCCGGCGGTCGGGGCGCCGCGCGATCTCGCCGATCCGGCGCTGTACATCAACCGCGAGCTGTCGTGGCTGGCCTTCAACGACCGCGTCCTGGAGGAGGCGCTCGACGAGCGCAACCCGCTCCTCGAGCGGCTCAAGTTCATTGCGATCTACGGAACGAACCTCGACGAGTTCTTCATGATCCGGATCGCCGGGCTGATGCAGCAGATGGCGGCCGAGGTCCATCGGCGCAGCGAAGACGGGCTGCTCCCCGAAGAGCAGCTCGTGCTGGTGAGCGCGCGCCTGCGCGAGTCGCTGGCGCGCATCGACGCCTGCCTGTTCGACGAGCTGCTCCCGGCTCTCGCCGCGCACGGGATTCGGGTCCTGCGCTACGAGGAGCTCGATTCCGTGACGCGCCGCTCGATGCGGCGCTGGTTCGACGAGCGCGTGTTCCCGGTGCTGACCCCGCTCGCGATCGACAAAGGACATCCGTTCCCGTACATCTCGAACCTGTCGCTCTCGCTCGCCGTCGAGCTGGAAGAGACGAGCGCCGCCGAAGGCGACGTGACGCACTTCGCGCGCGTGAAGGTGCCGCCGTTGCTGCCGCGGTTCGTCGCGGTCGACGCGGCGCCCGGCGGCCAGCGCTGGTTCGTGATGCTCGAGGACATCATCGCGCACAACCTCGAGGCGCTGTTTCCGGGGCTGCGCGTCATCGCCTCGCATGCGTTCCGCGTCACGCGCGACGCCGATCTCGACCTGCAGGAGGACGAGGCCGACGATCTGCTGCGCGCGATCGAGTCGGAGCTGCGGCGCCGGCGCTTCGGCGAGCCGGTCCGCCTGGAAGTCGAGCCGGGGACGCCGTCGCATATGCGCGCGAAGCTGCTCGAAGCGCTCGAGCTGGACGAGCGCGACTGCTACGACGTCGTGCGCATGATGGGCACGAACGATCTGTGGACGCTCGCGAGCATCGACGAGCCGGCGCTCCACGATCCGCCGTTCACGCCTTCGATCCCGAAGCGGCTCATCGGTCAGCCCGATCTGTTCGCGGTGATCCGTGAAGGCGACGTCCTGCTGCACCATCCGTACGAGTCGTTCGATCCGGTCGTCCAGTTCGTGCGGCAAGCGGCGAGCGACCCGGACGTGCTCGCGATCAAGCAGACGCTGTACCGCACGTCCGGCGGAAGCTCGCCGGTCGTGAGCGCGCTCCTCGAGGCAGCGGAAAGCGGCAAGCAAGTCGCGGCGCTGATCGAGCTGAAAGCGCGGTTCGACGAAGAGAACAACATCCACTGGGCGCGCACGCTGGAGCGCGTCGGCGCGCACGTCGTGTACGGCGTCGCCGGGCTGAAGACGCACGCGAAGGTGACGCTCGTCGTACGCAACGAGCCGGACGGGATCCGGCGCTACATGCACTTCGGCACCGGCAACTACAACGACAAGACGGCGCGCGTCTACACCGATCTCTCGCTCTTCACGTGCCGCGCCGACCTCGGCGTCGACGCGACGCAGCTGTTCAACGCGCTGACCGGCTTCTCGAAAGCGGACACCTACGAGCAGCTCCTCGTCGCTCCGGTCGGGCTGCGGCGGGGATTCGAGGAGCTGATCGAGCGCGAGACGCAGCACGCGCGCGCGGGACGGCCGTCGTCGATCGTCGCGAAGCTGAACGCGATCAGCGACGCGGCGACCACGCAGCTGCTGTATCGCGCCTCGCAGGCCGGTGTCCCGATCGAGCTCATCGTGCGCGGCATGTGCGTGCTGCGGCCGGGCATCCCGGGCGTGAGCGAGTCGATCCGCGTGCGCAGCATCGTGGGCCGCTTCCTCGAGCACTCGCGGATCTTCGTCTTCGAGAACGGCGGCGACCGCGAGGTCTACATCGGCAGCGCCGACTGGATGGGGCGCAACCTCGACCGCCGCGTGGAGACGGTCGTTCCGGTCCTCGACCCGCTGCTGCGCGACGTGATCGCGGACGAGATCCTCGCGGTCTACCTCGCCGACGACGTGAAGACGCGCATGCTGCAGCCGGACGGGACGTACGTGCGCCGCGCGCACCTGCCCGGCGAGCCCGCGGTCGCGGCGCAGCAGGTATTCCTGGAGCGCTACCAGGCGGTCTGAGCGTCAGCGCACGAGGCGCTCGATCAGCTCCCACTCCTGGTCGGTGACCGGCTGCACCGAGAGCCGCTGGCCGCGCCGCAGGAGCGGCATGAACGCGAGCGCGGGGATCGCGCGCAGCTCGTCGATCGGGATCAGCCGCGGATAGGCGCGGACGAACTTCACGTCGACGCACCACCATTTCGGATCGTCGCGCTTCGACGTGCGATCGTAGTACTCGCTCGAGCGATCGAACTGCGTGCTGTCCGGATGCGCTTCGGCGACGACTTCGCAGACGCCGGCGATCCCCGGCGGCTTCGTGCTCGAATGGTAGAAGAAGCCGGGGTCGCCGGCTTTCATCTCGCGCATGAGATTGCGCGCCTGGAAGCTGCGGACACCCGACCACTCCGTGCGACCGTCCCGCTCCAAGTCCGCGAGCGAGTACGTGTCGGGCTCCGACTTGAACAGCCAATGCCGCGGCATGGGCGGCGGGTTCGGCGCGCGCCTCGTTTTCCCGTGCGAGGGAAGAAGGCGAGAAGGCTTTCCTCAGAACGACCTTAAAGCGCCCACGAGGACGCGGTGGAGGGTACGCCGCGGCATCATCACCCACACCACGAGGAGGGCACGTGCTTCAACGGTCACGCGTCTTGAGCATGGCGGTGATTTGCGTTGTCGTCGGAGGGCCTCTCAGCATGGCTCCGGCGTTCGCGCAGACCACGCCGCCGGCCCCGGCCGCTCCGGCATCCGCGACGACGTCGCAGGTGTCCGGCGTCGTCACCGACCCGTCCGGAAGCCCCGTCGCCGGCGCGACGATCACGCTCACCGGACCCCACACCTACACCGCCACGAGCGACGCGCAGGGACAGTACCTGATCTCGTCGGTCGCCGCCGGCGTCTATCAGGTCGCCGTGCAGCGCCCCGGCTACCAGACCGGAACGGAGCAAGACTTCGCGGTCGTCGCCGGGCAGCCGGCGACGCTGAACGTGCAGCTCGCGATTCCGACGCTGACGTCGCTGCGACAGATCGGCTCGACGCGCACGACGTTCTCTCGCGCGCAGTTCAACACGTCGCCGGCGTCGGTCAACGTCGTCACGACGCAGGCGTTCATCGACCAAGGGCAGCCGCAGGTCCGCAACGTGCTCAACGAGCAGCCGGGCCTGGTCATCAGCCTCCCCGCGACGTCGGGGAACGGCGCGGCTCCGGGTGCGATCACGTTTCCGAACATCCGCGGCGGGCTCTCGTTCGAGACCGCGTCGCTGATCGACGGGCATCCCGTTTCGGTCGGCGCGTACGGCGACTACGTCACGACGTTCCTGAGCCCGTACGTGCTCGGCTCGATCGAGGTCGTGAAGGGCCCCGGCGCCGAGGCGCCCGAGGTCAATTACGCGATCGGCGGGACGGTGAACTTCCGAACGCTCGATCCGACCAAGACGCCGAGCGGATTCGAGACGACCGGCTTCGACTCGTTCGGCGGGCAGTTCTCGAACTTCGGCTATTCGAACACCTTCGGGAAGCTGGGCGTCGTCGTCGACTACGCCGTCGACGGAACGCAAGGTCCCCTCTACAACTCGACGTGGTACAGCCCGGTCAGCTCGTCCTGGACGATCAACGGCCAGGTCATCGCGGCGAACCCCGTCAACTCGCCGATCATCGCCGGCACGCCGACGCGCTACAACGCGCAGAGCGAGACCGCACTGTACGGCGGACTGCCGATCAGCTCGACGTTCGACAACCACAGCGAGCTCGTGAAGTTCCGCTACGACATCTCGCCGGTGACGAGCGTCACCGCGAGCTATCTCGGCAGCCAGACCTGGACCGAGCAGAACGGCAATCATCTCTACCTGGATCCGTCGACGTTCCTTCCGGGCGCCGCGTACGGCTATCCGAACATCGGTCCGCAGCCCGGCAGCGTCAACCTCGTCGAGCAGAACGTCTACGCGCCTGCGCACGAGTGGGAAGTGAACAACGAGCCCATCTTCCAGGCGGAAGCGCGCACGCAGATCGGCAACAACAACCTGCTCGTCCGCGGCTACTCCGCCTCGATCAGCCGTTTGCAGTACAACGGCCAGAACGTGCCGAGCGCCGTCGCGACGCTTCAGGCCCCGATCTACGGGACGCTCTCGCTGTGCCCGCCCGGCTACGCGTATTCGAGCGCAACCGTGTGCAAAGGCCCCGGCGGCGTCACCACGGCTCCGACGCCGACGACCTTCACCGGACAGACGGCGACCATCGCCGAGCCGGGATCGTACTTCAACAGCAGCGAGGAAGACCGGCTCTACGGGTACTCCGCGGAGTTCGACCACCCGTTCGGCGCGCCCGACAGCGGCGACATGCTGAGCGCGGAGTACAACACCACGAAGTCCGAGACCGGAAGCTACCAGATCGGAACGTACAAGGTCGGGTGCAGCTCGTGCTACATCACCGTTCCGCCGACCTCGACGCAGCTCTTCAACACGCTGCTGCTGCGGGCGATCGCGAGCGTCGGGCCGCGGATGGGCGTGCAGTTCTCGAACTACTTCAACACGTACGACACCCACTACTCGACCAACTTCGGGTCGACGTTCCAGAACCAGCAGATCAGCCACTTCGACTCGCGGCTCGGTCTGACGTACCGCGCGAACCCGAACGTGTCGATTCGCGCCTCGGCCGGCTCGGCGATCGCGCCGCCGTACCTCGCGCTCTACTCGCAGGGCACGACGACGCCGGTCATCGACCGCAACACGAACGCGTTCGCCACCAACACCGAAGCGAACCCGAACATCAAGCCGGAGACCTCGTTCGGCTACGACCTCGGCGCCGACGCGCGCGTCTCGGCCGACGGCGCGACCGTCGCGACGATGGACCTCTACGACACGAACCTGTGGAACCAGCTCATCTCGACGTCGCAGTATCTGAACGGATCGGTGACGCTGCCGACGTATCTGCCGGGCGACACCACGGGGCATCCGACCGGCCCGGCGACGACGGTTCCGCTCTACAGCTCCGGCGCGACCAACCTCGCGCGGGCGCGCTACGAGGGGATCGAGCTCGGCATCAAGCGGGTCGTTCCGAGCGGCTTCGGCTTCGTGCTGCAGGGCTCGCTCATGCACGCGACGCCGGTGAACATCCCGTCCTCGTTCTACACCGTGCCGGGATCGACCGTGATCTCCCGGAACGAAGGGATCATCGTCGGCCCGAACTTCTACGGCGGCTACCAGGGTGTCTCGAACCAGCCGATCCCGTACTCGCAGGGCTACGGAGAGATCAGCTGGCGGACCGCGTCGGGCGCGCTGCTCGCCTTCAACACGACGTACTACGGCCCGAACAACTCGTTCTTCTTGCCGGCGTTCACGATCGCGGGGATCAACGCCCGCGCGCCGGTCGGGCACCACGGGTTCTACCTGAACGTCGACGTCGACAACCTCTTCAACACGTACGGCAACGCGTACATCACCGAGTACGCCGGCTTCCACCAGCCGCTGGTGCCGGGTGCGACGTACAGCGGGAACCCGGTGAGCGACGCGGTCCTCAACGCGAACGCGTACGGACCGCGCGACATCCGGATCTCGCTCAGCTACCTGTTCGGCTCGCGCGCACCCTACGCGGCGCAGCGCTGACCGAACCCGAGCATCGCTCGCGAAAAGGGCCGCGTCGTCGACGCGGCCCTTTTCTCATTGCTCGGCGGCCGCCGGCAGCGGAAAGGAACGCCCTTCGAACGCTTCGATCTTCGCGCGCTGCCCAGCCGTCCACGGGATTGCGCGCTCGCCGTCCGAAGCGACCACCGCGATCCTTCCGATCGCCCGGATCTCGCCGTCTTCGACGGCGCTGAGCGCGTGCTCGAACGTCAGGCTCGAACGGCCCATCGCGACGACGCGCGCGTGCAGCAGCAGCTCCTCGTCGTAGAAGCACGGGCGGAGCATCCGCGTCGCGATCTCGACCGCCATGTGGCTGAAGGCGAGCACGCGGCGCGGCGAGTCGGCGGCTTCGCCGAGCGCCTCGAAATAGCGCAGCCGCGCCGCTTCCCAGTACGAGGTGTAGACGGTGTTGCTGACGTGGCCCAGCGCGTCGGTCTCGCAGAAGCGCGGCCGCAGCTCGAGCGCGAAACGAAAGGAGCGAAGCCAGCCGGCTTCGCCCCCCGCCTCGTACAGCGACAGCACGAACGCGCTAGGAGAGACGGATCGTGGGCTGGACGCCGGTCCCTTCGAACGCCGCGTCGAGCACCTTCGTCAGCTCGCCGCTGCGCGCCATCGGCTCGAGGATGTCGGTGTCGCCGTAGAACTGGCCCTTGATGAAGACCTTCGGCAGCGTCGGCCAGTCGGTCAGCTCGGAGAGCGCCTGACGCTTGGGCATGTTCTCCAGCACGTCGATCACCTCGAACGGGTAGCCGAACGCGTTGAAGAACTGGATCGTCTCGAGCGTGAAGCCGCAACGCGGCGCGTCTTTCGTTCCTTTGCCGTAGACGAGGATCGCGTTCTCGGCGATCTCGCGGTTGATCTCGTCTTGCAGGTCAGCCATGGGTGTCCTCGGGGGTGGCGGTGCGAATCTGGAGGGCGTGGATGCGCCCGTCGGCGCGCGCCGGGGCCAGCGCGCGCTCGACCATCCGATGCCGGTCGAGCGGGGAGACGCCCGCGAACGCTTTCGACTCCACGAACACCTCCAGATGGTCCATGGTGCCGGTCATGTCGTAGACCTGGACGCGCGCATCGGGCATCGTGCGGCGGAGGAGCACCTGAATCTCTTGATCGATCACGGCCGGCCCGTCTACGACCCCGCCGCGCACGGCACCCGCCGGCCCGCCGCCTGCGTGCGCGGTTCGCGCCGGCGTGCTATGCTCGTTCGCACCGGCCGCCGGAACGGCTTCCGGCATCCGCGGCTGACGGGAGGCCGTTGCTCTGGCTGAGATGCGTTCGGGCCGACGAGACCGACTGACCGGGATCGCGCTCGTCGCCGCGCTGGCGGGGAGCTTCGCGGTCGCCGCGGCGGCGCTCGCGCGCGCCGGCGTCTGCATCTGCGCGTTCCGCCTCACCTGGCACGGCGTGCAGATCGCCGGCGACCCGGATCGGTCCGGCGCGCTCGCCGCGGGCGTCGCCCCCCTCTGCCCGGTTCTGGTCTGGGCCGCGGCCGCCGCGGGCGGGCTCTACCTCCTTGCGCTCGTCTGCCTGCTGGCGCTTCGCGCCTCGCCGCGTGAGATGGCGGTCGCCTCGGCACGCCTCGTGCTGCGCTGCGGGCTCGTCCCGCGCGCCGCGCTGATCGCCGCTGCGGCCGCGCCGCCCGTCGGCGCTCTCGTGCTCTCCGACGGTCTGCCGGACGCCGCGCTGCTCGCGCTGGCCGCCGGGTTCGTCGTGCTGCTCTCGTTGTTCGGCGCGGTCGCGGCGGCCCTCGCCGCCCGCATCGTCGTCGCGTTCGCGCGCCGCTTCGTCGTCGCGCTGGTCCGCGCGCTGCGCCTGCTGCTCGCGCCGCCGCACGCCCCTCGTCTCGTATTGCTCTCGGAGGCGCCCGCCGCATGCGGCGTGGCGCTGGCCCGGCGGCGCCCGTCACGGGCTCCCCCGGTCTGGGTCGCTCTCGCGCTCGCCTGACCGACCCACTCACCTCCGAGCCCAAGAAAGCAACGCATGCACCGCATCCTCGCGGCGCTCGCGGCGTTCGCCTGGGCGGGTCTCGCCGTCGTTGCGGCGAGCCTCCCCGCCCGGGCCGACGTCACCGGCGTCGTCCGCGGGACGCTCACGCGCCCCGATCACCACCCCCTGGCGAACGTCGTCGTCAGCCTGACCGGCCCCGACGCCTCGCTGACGACGAAAACCGGCGCGCAGGGACAGTTCGCCTTCCCGCGCGTCCCGTTCGGCCGCTACCGCCTCCACGCGTCCACGCCGGAGGGCACGGCCGAGGCGACCGTCGACGTCGACACCGGCGCGGTCGTCGACGTCGCCCTCGTTCCGATCGCCCGGATCGGGACGACGCGCGGCACGACCACCGGACTGCGCGGAACGCCCGTGTCCGTGAACACGATCTCCTCGAACCAGATCGCCGCGCTGCCGGTGAACACGAGCATCGACCGCGTCATCGAGACGCTGCCCGGGATCGTGCGGTTCTCGTACGACGAGCCGGTCGCGCACGGTTTCCACGGCATCAGCTACGAGCTGGACGGCGCGCCGCTGCCCTCGTCGACGAGCTCCAACTTCGCGAACCTCATCGACCCGCGCGACGTGGGCGCGATCGAAGTGTTCACCGGCGCGTTTCCCGCCGAGTTCGGCGGCTCGCGCATGGGCGCGCTCGTGAACGTCCAGAGCCTGCCGTTCGAGAATCCGCCCGGGCCTGGCATGCTGCTGCTCGGCAGCGGCGAGCAGGGGACGCAGGAAGCGCAGCTCGTGAAACGCTTCGACGTCGGGCGCGCGCAAGTCGCGCTCGCCGTCGACAACCTCGCGTCGGATCGCGGGCTGGACACGCCGAGCGAGAACGCGATCCATGACGCCTCGTCGACCACGAACCAGTTCCTGCGTGTCGCGCTGCCGATGAGCGCGCGCGACACGCTCGCGTTCGACGTCGCGAACCAGTACGCGACGTATCAGATCCCGATCAACACGAACCCGAACGATACGACGGCCGGCGAAGTCTCGCTGCCCTCGCAGGACGACGTGCAGCGCGAATACGACCGCTTCGCGGCGCTCTCGTTCACGCACGACGACAAGGACGGCAACGGCTTCTTCCGCATCGTACCGTGGACGCGCTACAACAGGGTCGCGTACGACGGCGATCTCGCCGCCGACGTGCAGGGCTACTTGGTCGGCACCGCCGCGACGCCGCAGAGCTGCACGACGCCGGTGGTGAACGGCTACGACTGTCCGGCGAACGGGCTCGTGCAGGACCGCGAAGCGACGTACGTGGGGCTGCGGCTCGAGAAGGAGCGCACCAGCGCGCGCCACACGCTGACGTACGGCGTCGACCTGCAGCAGGAGTCGTTCCGCTCGAACGTCACGATCGCGTTCGCGCCGGGCGAGAATCCGAGCGGCGTGAACACCTTCGCCGACGACACCGCGCAGCGCGGCTCGGCGACGGCGGCCTACGTCGAGGACGTGTGGGACGCGAGTCCCGCGCTCACGCTCAAGCCCGGACTGCGCTACGACCGCAGCACGGGCTATGTGTCGGGGAGTCAGCTCAGCCCGCGCTTCGAAGCGGATGTGGCGCTCGCGCCCGACACGATCTTCCATGCCTACTACGGACGCCTGTATGCTGCGCCGGGGCTCGAGGACACGCGCCGTGAAGCGGTCGTCACCGACACCGCGTCGACCGCGACTCCGGTCTACGATCTGCAGCCGGAGCGCGACACGTACCTCGAGCTGGGCGTCGCGCACGTCTTCGCGCCGGGGCAGCGGCTGTACGTGAACGCGTTCGACCGCAACGTCGTGAACGTGCTCGACACGACGAACCTGCTGAACACGCCGCTGTTCGCGGTCTACAACAGCGCGATCGGCGTGACGCGCGGGATCGAAGGCCGGTACGTCCGCTCGACGGCGTCGAGCGACACGGGCGTCTCGTTCACGTACTCGCGCTCGCTGGCGGGAGGCGTCTCGGGCGGAACGTTCCTCTTCGCGCCGCCGGACGTCAACGATCTGACGCTCGAGCCGGAAGACCACGACGAGACCTACGTCGGCGACGCGTACGTGACGCGCCGCTTCGCGCCAGACCGGAAGAGCTACGCGACGCTCGAGACACAGTACGGGTCGGGGTTCCCGGTGGACTTTCTCAACGGCACGGGCGGGCGGCTTCCGTCGCATTTCGAGCTGAACGCCGCGCTCGGCCGTGCGCCGGTCGGGCGGCATCTCGGCTACGAGCTGTCGGTCGACAATCTCCTCGACAAGCGCTATCTGATCAAAGTGGAGAACGGATTCAACACGACGCAGTGGAACGCGCCGCGGCGGATCGTCTTCCGGGTCATCGCTCCGTGGTGAGCGCCAGGACCCGCTGTGCCGCCGCCTCCCATGTCGCGCGCGGGAGGGACGCGCACACGAAGGCGGGGTTGAGGATCGAGGGACCGTCGTAACGTAACGGCGTTCCGTCCAGCGCGGTGACGGCGGCGCCCGCCTCGACGGCGACCGCCTGCGCCGCGGCGGTGTCCCACCACGACGTCGGTCCGAGCCGTGGATAGAGGTGCGCGCCGCCGTCCGCGACCATGCACAGCTTGAGCGAGCTGCCCAGCGGAACCGTGCGGTGCGGCGGAAGCGCGGCCAGGAACGTCGCGAGCGCGATGCCGGGGTGCGACCGGCTCACCGCGACCACCGGCTCGCGCGGCGCCCGGTCGGCGGCGATCGCATGCGTCCCCGCGGCGTCGATGCGCCGGGCGCCGCCGCCGCGCAGCGCCGCGTACGTGAGCGTGCGTGCCGGCGCATGAACGACGCCGAGCACCGGGACGCCGTTCTCGATCAGCGCCACGTTCACGGTGTACTCGCCGTTGCCGGCGAGAAACTCGCGCGTGCCGTCGAGCGGGTCGATCAGCCAGAACCGCGCCGGCGGCGCGCTCTCGCGGCGTGCGTAGGTCTCTTCGGAGATGGCCGGCACACCGGGGAGCGCGGCCTTCAGCGCGTCGAGCAGGACCGCGTTCGCGGCGAGATCGGCCCGCGTGAGCGGCGAGCCGTCGCCCTTCCACTCGACGTCCTCCTCGCGAGTGGGCTCGCAGGCGCGGATCGCGTCCCCGGCCACGCGCGACGCCGCGACGACCGCATCCAGAACGGCAGCCGAGGCGAGCGAGCGCTGATGCGGACCGGACGACACCGAACGACTGTACCACCGTCGCCGGTTTGACCGATACTTCCGAGGTGAGCGATCTCGACGAGCTGGAGGAGCGCGCGATCTTCGTCCTGCGCGAAGCGTACCGCCGCGTGGCGCCGCTGGGGATGCTGTGGTCGATCGGAAAGGACAGCACCGCGCTGCTCTGGCTCGCCCGCAAGGCGTTTCTCGGGCGCGTTCCGTTTCCGGTATCGCTGCTCGACACGGGGCTCGAGTTTCCGGAAGTGTACGCGTTTCGCGACGAGATGATCGCCGCGTGGGGGCTCGAGTACCGGAACGAAGCGTGTCCGGGCGAGGCCGAGGTCGACCAGACGCTTCCGCCTGCGGGACGTGCCGCGGCGCGCAAGACCGAAGGGCTGAAGCAGCTCGTGCGGCGCGAGCGCTGGAAAGGCGTGATCCTCGGGATCCGTCGCGACGAGCAGGCGACGCGCGCGAAGGACCGCGTCTTCAGCCCGCGGCGCGAGGACGGCTCGTGGGATTTCCGCGATCAGCCGCCCGAGCTGTGGGACTACTACCGCACGGCGGTGCCCGACGGCGCGCATCTGCGTATCCATCCGCTGCTGCACTGGACCGAGCTGGACGTGTGGCGCTACACGCAGCGCGAAGGGATCCCGTTCTGTCCGCTCTACCTCGCGCGCGACGGCAGGCGCTTCCGCAGTCTGGGCGAGAGCAACATCACCTTTCCGATCGCGAGCGAAGCGGCGACGCTCGACGCGCTGATCGCCGAGCTCGAAGCGACGACGGCGCCCGAGCGCGCGGGCCGCGCGATGGATCACGAGAGCGAAGACGCGTTCGAGCGGCTGCGCGCGGCGGGGTACATGTGAGCGAGCGCGCGTTCCCGGTCGTCTTCGCGGGGCACGTCGACCACGGCAAGTCGACGCTCGTCGCGCGGCTCGTGCTCGACACCGGCGGCTTCCCCGACGGGCGCCTCGACGAGCTGCGCCGCGCGTCGGAGCGGCGCGGCGTTCCGCTGGAGCTGTCGTTTCTGCTGGACGCATTTCAGGTCGAGCGCGATCAAGCGGTGACGATCGACGCGTCGCGGGTGTGGTTCCGCTCGCCGCAGCGGCGGTACGAAGTGATCGACGCGCCGGGACATCGCGAGTTCGTCCGGCACGCGGTGAGCGCGGCGGGCGACGCGCGCGCAGCCGTGCTCGTCGTGGACGCGCGCGAAGGCGTCTCGGAGCAGACGCGCCGGCACGCGCTGCTGCTGCCGCTGCTCGGCGTGCGCGACGCGATCGTCGTCGTGAACAAGATGGACGCGGTCGATTTCGCGCGCGAGCGGTTCGATGCGGTCGCCGGCGAAGCGCGCACGCTCGCCCAGCGCACCGGGCTCGAGCTGCGCGCGATCGTCCCGGCCGTCGCGCGCGACGGCGACGGCGTCGTCGCGCGCGGCGCGCGCATGCCGTGGCACGAGGGCCCGACGCTGCTCGAAGCGCTCGACGCGCTGCCGGAGGCGCGGCGGGATCGCGACGTGCCGATGCGGCTGCCGGTGCAGGACGTGTATCGCCGCGACGAGGTTCGGATCGCGGTCGGCACCGTCGACGAAGGCGTGCTGCGCGCAGGCGACGACGTCGTCATCCTTCCGTCCGGCGAAGGCTCGCACGTCGAAGAGCTGATCGCGTTTCCGGCGGCGCCCGAGCGCGCGCCGGCGGGGACGGCGATCGGCGTGCGGCTCCGCGGCGTGCCGTTCGTGCGGCCGGGCGACGTCCTGGCCGATCCCGCCGCCGTCCCGGCGATCGCCGAAGCGCTCGACGTGACGGTGTTCTGGCTCGGCGAGGAGCGGCTCGCAGCGGGCGACTTCGCGCAGATGCGCTGCGGCACGCGCGACACCGGCGTCGTCGTCGAGCGCATCGACGCGCGCATCGACGTCGCGACGGGCGAGCGCGTCGCCGCGGAGGCGCTCGAACGCAACGAGGTCTACGAGGTCCGGCTGCGCTGCACGGAGCCCGCGATCGTCGAGACACGCCCCGCATCGTCGCTGGGGCGGTTCGCGCTCTACCGCGGCGACGCGATCGGCGGAGGCGGCTTGGTGCGCGCGGTCGTGAACCGCCGCGCGCGGCGCAGCTCGCCGAACGTCGCGGCGCAGCGATCGGGTGTCGATGCCGAGCGGCGAGCCGCGCGCTGGGGCCACCGCGGCGCCGTCGTCTGGCTCACCGGGCTTCCGAGCGCGGGAAAGTCGACGCTGGCGCGCGAGCTGGAGGCCGCGCTGTTTGCCGCGGGCTGGAACACCTACGTCCTCGACGGCGACACGGTGCGCACCGGGCTGAACGGCGACCTCGGCTTCTCCGCCGAGGACCGGCGTGAGAACGTCCGCCGCGTCGGCGAGGTCGCCGGGCTGTTCGCCGACAGCGGCGCGATCGCGATCGTCGCGCTCGTTTCGCCGAACGCCGCGGACCGCGACGCCGCGCGCGCCGTCGTCCCGGGCCGCTTCCACGAGGTCTACGTCCGCGCCGACCGCGCGACGTGCGAGGCGCGCGACGCGAAAGGCCTCTACCGACGCGCGCACGCCGGCGAGATCGCCGACTTCACCGGCGTGACGGCGCCCTACGAGCCGCCGGCCGCCCCCGAGCTGGTCGTCGACACCGCGCGCCGGCCGGTGGAGGACTGCGCCGCCGAGCTCGTCGCCTACGTCCGCCGCGTCGCGGCGAACGACGCGGCACCCGCGGGAGCGCCGGCCGTCAGCCGCTGAGCCGCCGCCGTTCGCCCTGCCCGCGGATCGCGAGCACGAGGTTCGTCGCCTCGTGCAGCGCGGCGCCGAGCGAGGGCGCCGCGGCGGCGAGCGCGCGCGAGACGCCGGCGGCGCCCACGATCGCGGCCGCGCCCAGCAAGATCGCGGGGACGCCGGTGGCCTTGAACGCGCGCGTGCGGATCGAAGAGGCGCGCAAGATGCGGGCGAGCGGCGGACGCGGCATGCGAGCGGGTGCCACGCCGCGGCGTGCGAATCCTCGCGCCATGAGCGACGCCGAGTTCGTCTGGAACGTCCCCGCCGAGTTCAACTTCGCCCGCGACGTCGTCGACCGTCTCGCGGAAGAAGACCGTCTCGGCCTGCTGGCGCTCGACACCGAGCTGAAGCGCCGTGAGTACAGCTTCCCGGAGATCAGCGACGCGTCGAAGCGCTGGGCCGCCGTCTTTCACGAAGCCGGGATCGCGAAGGGCGACCGCGTCATCGTCGTGCTGCCGAAGATCCCCGACTGGCTCTTCTGCATGACGGCGCTGCTGCGCATCGGCGCGGTCTCCGTGCCGAGCGCGGAGCAATTGCGGGCGAAAGACCTCGCCTACCGGGCGAACCACAGCGACGCGGTCGCGATCGTGGGGCACGTCTCGAACGCGGCGGAGATCGACGCGATGCGCCCCGACGCACCCGGCGTGACGCGGTTCTTTCTCGTCGGCGGCGAGCGCGAAGGCTGGACGCCGGTCGCGCCGCTCGTCGCCGCCGCGACGCCGTTCGACGGCGTCCCGACGGTGAAGGACGACATGGCGTTCATCATCTACACGAGCGGCACGACGAAGGACCCGAAAGGCGTCGTCCACACCGTCGCGTTCGCGTGGGGCAAGCGCGTGCAGGCCGCCTACTGGTTCGGCATCACGCGCGACGACCTCGTGTGGTGCAGCTCGTCGACCGGCTGGGCGAAGTCGCTGTGGAACGTGCTGCTCGGACCGTGGTCGTGCGGCGCGCCGATCGTGCTGCACGAAGGTGCGTTCGTCCCCGAGCAGCGCATGGATCTGATCCGCGACCTCGGCGTGAGCGCGCTCTGCATGGCGCCGACCGAATACCGTCTGTGCGCGAAGATCCCCGACCTCGGCAAGCGCTGGAAGCTTCCGAAGCTGAAGAAGTGCGTGAGCGCCGGCGAGCCGCTGAATCCCGAAGTGATCGAGCGCTGGCGCGAGGCGTTCGGCATCACGATCCTCGACGGCTACGGGCAGAGCGAGAACACGCTGCTCGTCGCGAATCGGCCCGGGCTCGACGTGCGGCCGGGCTCGATGGGCAAGCCGACGCCCGGGCACGACGTCGCGGTCATCGACGAGAACGGCAAGATCTGCGAACCGGGCGAGACCGGCGACATCGCGATTCGCGGCAACCCGCCTTCGCAGTTCGTCGGCTACTTCAAGAACCCGCAAGAGACGGCGAGCACGCGCCGCGGCGAATGGTACGTGACCGGCGACCGCGCGACCGTGGACGACGACGGCTACTTCTGGTTCGTCGGGCGCGCCGACGACGTGATCTCCTCGGGTGCGTACCGCATCGGCCCGTTCGAGGTCGAGAGCGCGCTGATGGAGCACCCGGCGGTGCTCGAACCCGCCGTCGTCGGCTCGCCCGATCCCGATCGCGGCAACGTCGTGAAAGCGTTCATCGTGCTGCGTCCCGGCTACGAGCCGAGCGAACGGCTCGTCAGTGAGATCCAAGAGCACTGCAAGCGCGTCACCGCGCCCTACAAGTATCCGCGTGAGATCGAGTTCGTGAGCGAGCTGCCGAAGACGCGCAGCGGCAAAGTGCGGCGCGTGGAGCTGCGCCAAGCCGAGCTGCGCAAGAAGGGCGCGACCGCCGCCAGCGGTTTCGTGTAGTGCGCGGGTAGACGGCCGGCATGGACGTACGGAACGTCGGCGACGCGCGCGGCTGGTTCGACGTGCTGCACACCGGCGACGCGCTGCAGACGGCAGTGATGGACCTCGAGCCGGGCGGCGGGGAGAGCGGCGGGAAGGGCAACGAGCACGCCGGAAGCGAGCAGGTGCTCTTCGTCGTGAGCGGCGAGGTGGAGGCGGAGATCGGCGACGAGACGCGGACGCTGCAGGCCGGCGACAGCGTCGTGGTGCCGCGCGGGGTCGCGCACCGGTTCACGAACCGCGGACGCGAGACAGCGCGGACGTTCAACGTCTACGCGCCGCCGGCGTACTAGGCGAAACCCGGCCCTTCGCGCGCGAGTAGCTTCCGCCGACGATGCAGCCCCCGCCCTGGACCCCGCGCCCCGAAGACGGCGACCCGACCATCGGGATGGGCGCCGTCCGCCCGCCGCCGCCGCCAGGATCGTCCGCGCAGCCCGGTCCGGGATCGCCGAGCGGCGCGCCGCCGCCGCACGGCTCGAACGCGGACGCGCGTCCGACACCGGCCGGGCAGCCGCGCTCGGGACCGCAGCCGTATTCATCGCCGACGCACTCGGCGAGCGCGGGACCGCAGGTGGTGCAGGGCGTCGTCGAGCCGCCGGGCGCCGGACGGCCGATGCCGTTCTTCGGGCGGCGGCCGAAGGTCGTCACGCCGCCCGGCGCGACGTCGCTGGATTTCGGCAACCCGATCGGCTACACGCTGGCGCGGCTGTGCGCGTTCGTGCTCGACGTCGGCGAAGTGACGATGGTCGTCACCGTCCTCGCGTACGCGCTGATCGCGATCAATCCGATCACCGGCCTGCCGACGAACACGCAGCGCGGCTTCGACTGGACGCTCGCGATCGGCGCGGCGATCGCGCTCTTCTACGTGTGGGTCAGCGAGGCGCTCTTCGGCACGACGGTCTGGAAGCTCGCGCTCGGCCTGCACGTGTACGCGCAGCGCGAGCGCGTCGTCGGGCTGGGGCGCGCGTTCGTGCGCAGCCTGCTGCGTCCGATCGATGTGCTCGTCGTCGGCGGCGTGCTCTCGCTGCTGCCCGGACACCGGCGTCTCGGCGACCTGCTGGGCGGCACGATCGTCGCACGCACGCACAACCGCTACGCGCCGCTGATCGGACTCGTCCTGGCGATCGCGCTCGCCGGCTTGCCGTTCGTGCTCGTCGGCGCACCGCGGACGTTCGCCGGGATCATCGCGTTCTGGGAGTTCTTCCCGGGCATCGTCGCGCGCGTCGCGTTGTGGTTCTCGCGCGGTTCGGCCATGATCCCGCACTGACACTTGCCGATCGCGCGCCGCGCGTGATAGCGTGGCGTGAAGCATTCATGGCCGTCAACGACAACGAGATCGTCCTGCCGATCACCGAGCCCGAGACCGAGTGGATCCTCGGTCGCGCGGTGCGGAAGGTGAGCCCGCGTCGCACGCACGGGCGCTTGCAGGCGAAGCTGCTGGTCGCCTTGTGCGCGTGGTCCGAAGCGCGTGGAGAGGTCGCCTCCGACTGGCGCTTTCGCCCCGCGCCGCCGGGCGAACCGCATCGTCCGCTCGTTCCGGACGTCGCGTTCGTGACGAACGAACGACTGCGCGGTCTTCGCGGCGACGAGCTGGAGATGCCGCTGTTCTCGCCCGACGTCGCGTTCGAGATCCTCTCGCCTCGCGACGAACCGGAGCGGCTGCGGCACAAGATCGAGGTCTATCTGTCGTCCGGCGCATCGCTCGTCGCCGTCGTGGAACCGAACGATCGCAGCGTCGCGCTGCACGACCGCGACGGCGTGCGCATTCTGCGCGGCGACGAGGTGCTGACGCATCGCGCCTTGCCGGAGTTCGCGCTTCCCTTGCCGGAGCTGTTCGCCGTCGCCGATCCGCCGCGCTGAGCCGTCGCCCCGCCGACCGCTTCGGAGGGCGCAGGCCGGGCGCGGCGTAGAGCGTCGTGGGAGGATTCGCCGATGATCGCTTCCGCCGAGGCGCTGAAGAGCAAGCACGCCCGTTACGTGCTCACACCGTGGCTGCCGCAAGGCAATCTCAAGCCGCCGGTGATCGTGCGCGGCGAGGGCATCTACCTCTACGACGCCGACGGGAACCGCTACGCGGACCTCACGTCGGGGCTGATCGCGGTGAACTTGGGACACGGCCATCCGGCCGTCCTCGCCGCCATGCACGAGCAGATCGACCGCCTGTGCTTCAGTCCGCCGAGCTGGTTCAACGACGCGCGCGCCGAGCTCGGCGAGGCCCTCATGCGGATCGCGCCGTGGGGCGACGAAGGCGGACGAACGTTCTTCACCACCGGCGGCGCCGAGGCGAACGAGGACGCGGTGAAGTTCGCGCGGACGATCACCGGGCGCAGCAAGATCCTCACCGGCTATCGCTCGTTCCACGGTTCCGCGGCCGGCGCCGCGTCGCTCACCGGCGAGAACCGGCGCTGGTTCAACGAGCCGCTCAGCGCGATGCCGGGCGTCGTGCACGTCTGGACGCCGTATCCGTATCGCAGCCCGTTCTTCACCGCCGACCCGCGCGAAGAGACGGAGCGCGCGCTGCACCATCTCGACGAGACGATACGCGCCGAGAACCCCGCCCAGGTCGCGGCGTTCCTCATCGAGCCGGTCGTCGGCTCGAACGGCGTCATCGTCTATCCGGAGGGCTATCTCGCGGGCGTGCGCGAGCTGTGCGACCGCTACGGCATCGTGCTGATCTTCGACGAGGTGATGACCGGCTTCGGCCGCACGGGCGCGGCGTTCGCCGGCGAACGGTTCGGCGTCGTCCCCGACGCGATCACGTTCGCGAAGGGCGTCACCTCGGGTTACATTCCGCTCGGCGGCGTCATGCTGCGCGAGCGGCTGGCGAGCACGTTCGACGCGCGTCCGCTTCCCGCCGGGCACACCTATTCAGGACACCCGCTCGCGACGGCGACGGGGGCAGCGACGCTGCGCGCCTACCGCGACGACAACCTCTTCGACCGCGCGCGCGCCATCGAAGCGCGCCTCGGCGCGGGCTTGCGCGCGCTGCGCGACGCGCACGAGATCATCGGCGACGTGCGCGGAGCCGGCGCATTCTTCGCCGTCGAGTTCGTCTCGGATCGCGCGAAGCGCACGCCGCTCGTGCCATGGCAAGGCGCGTCGCTCGGGCCGATGCCCACGCTGTTCGCGGGACTCAAGCGCCGCGGCGCGTACGCGTTCGGCCGCTACAACGTCCTGCACGTCGCCCCGCCGCTGACGATCACCGACGCGCAGATCGACGAAGCCGTGGCGACGATCGGCGAAGCGATCGGCGACCTCGAGCGCGCGCACGCCGCGACTTCCTGACCGCACCTCGAGGGCGACGGGCGCGCTGATACGGGTGGCGGCACGGCGTGCGGCACATGCCCGCGGCGGGGACGCTCCCTCCGGCGCATCGTGCGCCTCCGGTCGCTCGGTGCGAAGTTCGCTCTCGCCATCCTGGCTTCGCGAACTTCGCAACGCCCCGCCGCGGGCACGTGCCGCCCGCCGTGCAGGCACGATACCGGCACGCCGTTGTTGACGCCGATCGCGCTTTATCGTCAATGAGAAGAGAATCGCCGCGACCGTGGCGCGCCGGCCTCGGAAACACATCGTGCCGGGGATCGGGCAGGGCACGTCCCCACGGCGGGGCGTCGTCGCGGCGCGGGAGCGCAGGATGCGCGGAGCGCCGCGGCGCCGAGCGACCGGAGCGCGGGAGTGCGCGCAGGGAGCGTCCCCGCCGTGGGGATGTGCCCTGCCCGAGCCCAACCACCAAAGGGAATGGGTGCGCTGATTACGACGGTACGGGCGCGCTCACGGCCGTCGCGAGCGGGACATCTTCGGGCTCGCGCGCGGTGATCGCCGCGTATTCCGACGCGTTCAGGCGCGAGCGGTCGCTGCGCATGAACGCAGCGTACGCCAAGCCGGCGACGATGATGCTGAAGAGCCAGCCGCCGGACCACAGGAATCCGAGCGGCTTGAACCAGAGCCCGATCAGCGGCGGAATCCAGCCGACGGCGAGCGCGCCCACGGCGCGCACGTTCCAGCCGCGCGCGTAGTCGTAGCGGCCGCCGGGCGTGTAGAGATCGTTGAGATCGAGGCGTTTCTCGCGCACGAGCCAGTAGTCGGCGATCGCGATTCCGTCGAACGGGCCGAGCAGCGTCCCGTACGTGCCGAGCCACGTGAAAACGTACGTCGCGAACGTCGAGAGCACGTACCACGGCTGCATCGCGAGCGCGAGGAGTCCGGTCAGCACCGCGCCGGCGGCGAAGCCGATGCGCCGCGGCCAGAGGTTCTCGAACGCGCGCGCCGGCGCCATCACGTTCGCCCCGACGTTGATCGTGATCGAGGAAAGGATGACGACCGCGCCGCCGATCACGACGACCGCCGCCGGAAAGTGCACGAGCAGCTCGACGGGATTCCACAGCGCCTTGCCGTAGAGCGCGACCGTCGCCGACGTCACCGCGATGCCGATGAAGGCGAAGAGCGCCATGACGAACGGCATCACGAGCTGCCCGCCGAGCTGCGCGCGCTGTGCGACGGCGTAGCGCGAATAGTCGGGGATGTTGAGCGCGAGCGTCGCCCAGAACGCGACGACGCCGATCACCGACGGAAAGAACGCGCTCCAGAAGGCGGCGCCGTGCAGCGTCGCCGGCGCGGCCAGCATCGGTCCGACCCCGCCCGCCGCGTGCAGTCCCCACGCGAACAGGCAGACGGCCGCGATCCCGAGCGTCGGCGCGGCGAGCGCGGCGAGCCGTCCGATCGCCTGCGGGCCGCGCATCGCGATCGCGACGTTGAGCAGCCAGAACGCGCCGAACGCGATCCACAGATGAGCGCCGAACGCGGACCAGGCCGGGACGACGCGCCCGACGATCGCGTCGAGCGCGAGGCCGCCGAACCACGAGTTGATCCCGAACCAGCCTGCGCCGATCACCGCCCGCGCCAGCGCCGGCAGGTGCGCGCCGCGCGTCCCGAACCAGAGCCGCGCGAAGACCGGATACGGGATGCCGTAGCGCGTTCCGGCGTGCGCGACGAGCAGGATCGGGATCAGCACGATCGCGCTGCCGGCGAAGATCGTGAGGACCGCCTCCCACCAGTTCATCCCGAGCGCGATCATGCCGCTGGCGAGCGAGTAGGTCGGGATGCACAGGCACATCCCGATCCAGAGGCTCGCGAAGCGCCGCGCCGTCCACGCGTGCTCGGCGCGCGTGCACGGGCGCAAGTCGTCGTTCCACAGCGCCGCGTTGCGCGACGCCGCCTGCGCGGCGCGCGGGTCGAGCGTGACGATCCCGTCGCGCTCGATCTGCGTCTCGGTCATCAGACCTCGACCATCTCGCCGTACGTCTCCGGACGGCGGTCGCGGTAGAACTGCCAGGTGTTGCGGACGTCGTCGATCAGGCGCCGGTCCATCGTGCCGACGACGACCTCGTCGCGGTCGCGCGAGCCGATCGCGACGAACTGCCCGCGCGGGTCGACGAGATACGACTGTCCGTAGAACTCACCCATGTTCCAGGGCGTCTCCCAGCCGACGCGGTTGATCGCGCCGACGTAGTACCCGTTCGCGACCGCGTGCGCGGGCTGCTCGAGCTTCCACAGATACTCCGAGAGCCCGGCGACCGTCGCGGAGGGATTGAAGACGATCTCCGCGCCGTTGAGCCCGAGGAGCCGCGCGCCTTCCGGGAAATGGCGGTCGTAGCAGATGTAGACGCCGATCTGCGCGTAGCGCGTGCGGAACGTCGGATAGCCGCCGTTGCCCGGCTTGAAGTAGTACTTCTCCCAGAAGCCGCAGCCTTGCGGGCCGGCGGCGACCTGCGGCAGGTGATGCTTGCGGTAGATGCCGAGCACCGTGCCGTCGGCGTCGATCACGACGGCGGTGTTGTAGTAGACGCCGCTGATGGTGCGCTCGTAGAGCGGGACGACGAGCGCGATCTCCAGCTCGCGCGCGAGGTCCTGCATCAGCCGCGTCGTCGGCCCGTCGGGGACATGCTCCGTCGCCTCGTACCACTTCGGGCTCTGCTCGGTGCAGAAGTACGGGCCGTAGAACAGCTCCTGCAGGCAGACGATCTGCGCGCCGCGCTGCTTCGCTTCGCGGATCATCGCGACGTGCTTCTCGATCGCGCGGCGCTTGTGAACCTCGACCGGCTCCTCGCCGGGCGTGTCGTGATGCGCCTGGATCAGTCCGATGGTGACGAGGTTCGTTTCCACGCTGCTCCTTCGCTGCGCTAGAGGTCGACGGGGCGGAACGGCGCCGAGCGCTGGTGCATCCCGCTCCCGGGCTCGCCGGTGAAGCGCGCGCCCTCGGCGACCATCCGGCCGCGCGAGAAGACGTAGCGCGGCGCGCCGCGCACGGACATCCCTTCGAAGATGCTGTTGTCCGCCTTCATGTGGTGCGTCTTCGCGGAGATCGTGCGCGTGAGGTTCGGGTCCCACACGACGATGTCGGCGTCGCTCCCCACCGCGATCGTGCCCTTGCGCGGGAACAGCCCGAAGAGCTTGGCGGGGTTCGTCGAGGCGAGCGCGACGAAGTGGTTCAGCCCGATCACCCCGGCGTTGACGCCGTGCTCGAACAGGATCGCCACGCGGTCCTCGATGGTCGGCGCGCCGTTGGGGATCTTCGAGAAGTCGTCCTTCCCGAGATCTTTCTGGCCGCAGTTGTTGAACGAGCAGTGGTCGCTGCCGAACGCGTGCAGCTCGCCGTTCTTGAGCTTCTCGAGCAGGACGCGCTGGTCGCGCTTCTCGCGCAGCGGCGGCGACATCACGTAGTTCGCTCCGGCGAAATCGGGACGGTCGTAGTCTTCGACGTCGCAGACGAGATACTGCGGGCACGTCTCGCCGTAGATCGGCAGGCCGCGCTTGCGGCCGTCGCTGATCGCGTCGGCGGCCATCGCGCTCGAGACGTGGACGACGTAGAGCGGCGCGCCGGCGACTTCGGCGAGCCGGATCGCCCGCGACGTCGCCTCGCTCTCGAGCTCGACGGGGCGCGTGAGCGCGTGGTACTTCGGCGCCGTGTGGCCGGCGGCCACCGCCTCTTTCACCGTCACTTCGATCACGTCGCCGTTCTCGGCGTGGACCTGCACGAGCCCGCCGTAGCGCGCCGCCGCCTTGAGGACCTTGAAGATCGTCTCGTCGTCGACTTGCAGCACGTGCTTGTAGGCCATGAAGACCTTGAACGAGTTGACGCCCTCACGCTCGATCATCTGCGGGATCTCTTCGATCGTCTCGGGCCGCCCGTCGGCGACGGTGAGGTGGAACGCGTAGTCGATGGCGGCCTTCCCGCGCGCCTTCCCGTGCCAGGTCTTCACCGCGTTCGCGAGCGAGTCGCCGCGCTGGTGCAGCGCGAAGTCGACGATCGTCGTCGTCCCGCCGAGCGCGGCGGCGACCGTCCCGCTGGCGAAGTCGTCGATGGTCGTCGTGCCGCCGAACGGCATGTCGAGGTGCGTGTGCGGGTCGATGAAGCCGGGGAAGACGTAGGCGCCCGACGCGTCGATCGTGGCGTTCCCGCTTTCGCCGACGTTGCGGGCGACGGCGGTGATCGTGCCGTCTTCGATCAGCACGTCGGCGGGGAACAGGTCGGTGGCGGTGACGACGGTCCCGCCTCTTACGATGGTACCGATAGCCGTTCTCTCCAGGTGTGGACGGTGTCACCGCCGTCGACGCGCACCATCGTGATGCAGTTTTCGACGGGACACACCATGCTGCACAGGTTGCATCCGACACACTCGTCTTCCTCGACCACCGGGGCGAGGCGCGGATCGGCGGGACGGTCGATGCACTGGTGCGCCGCGTCCTCGCACGCGATGTAGCACTTGTTGCAGCGGATGCACGTGCCCGGGTCGATCCGGGCGACGATCTTGTAGTCGAGGTTGAGGTCGTTCCAGTCGACGAAGCGCGGGACCGTCTTTCCGACGAGCTCGCGGACCGAGCCGATCCCGCGCGCGTCGAGGTAGTTGCTCAGCCCGTCGATCATGTCGCGCACGATGCGGAAGCCGTGGTGCATGACGGCCGTGCAGACTTGCACCGACGTCGCGCCCATCAGCATGAACTCGGCGGCGTCGCGCCAGTCGGAGATCCCGCCGATCCCGGAGATCGGGATGCGCACGCCGGCGTCGCGCGCGCAGGCGCCGACCATGTTGAGCGCGATCGGCTTCACCGCGGGCCCGCAGTAGCCGCCGTGCGAGGCCTTCCCGTCGACGTGCGGGACGGGGAGCCAGGTCTCCAGGTCGACGCCGATCAGCGAGTTGATCGTGTTGATGAGGCTGATCGCGTCGGCGCCGCCGCGCGCCGCCGCCCGCGCGGTGTAGCGCACGTCGGTGACGTTCGGCGTCAGCTTCACGATCACCGGAACGTGGGCCGCCTCCTTGACCCAGCGCGTCACCTGCTCGACGAGCTCCGGGTCTTGTCCGACGGCGGAGCCCATGCCGCGCTCGGACATCCCGTGCGGGCAGCCGAAGTTCAGCTCGAAGCCGTCGAGCGGCACCTCTTCGCAGCGGCGCACCAGCTCGTGCCAGCGTTCCCGCGAGCAGTCCGTCATCAGCGAGACGACGATCGCGCGATCGGGATACGCCGCCTTGCACTCGGCGATCTCGCGCAAGTTGTCTTCGAGCGGGCGATCGGTGATGAGCTCGATGTTGTTCATCCCGGTCATCCGTTGCGTGCCGACGTTCCAGCCGCCGAAGCGCGACGTGACGTTGACGATCGGCTCGAGCGCGAGCGTCTTCCACACCGCGCCGCCCCAGCCGGCCTCGAAGGCGCGCAGCACCTGATAGCCGGAGTTCGTCGGCGGCGCGGAGGCGAGCCAGAACGGGTTCGGGCTGCGGATCCCGGCGAGATCGATCGACAGATCGGCCATCAGCGACCCTGCTCGCGCAGCGCGGCGTCGACCGCGTACGCGGCGTCCTTCGCGCGCTGCGCCGCTTCCACCACCATCGCGTCGCTCGTGCCGGCGCGGAACGTGCAGTCGCCCGCGGCCCAGACCTTCGGGTTGCTCGTGCGCATGCACGCGTCGACGGCGGCGATCCCGCGCTCGTGAACGACGCCGAACGCATCGAGGAGCGCCGTGTGCCGCTGCTGCCCGATCGCGACGACGACCGTGTCGGCGGGGACCACGCGTTCCGTGCCCGGGAGCGGGCGGGCGCTGTCGTCTTCGGCGGTGTCGACGATCTCGAGACCGCACGCGCGTCCGTTCGCCGTCACGACGCGCGTCGGAAGCGTGCGCGTCCGGAACTCGACGCCCTCGAGCTGCGCGAACGCGATCTCGAAGTCGTAGGCCGACATGCGCTCGAAGCTGCGCCGGTAGTACATCGTCACCGACGGGACGCCGAGGCGGCGCGAGCACGTCGCCGCGTCGATCGCGGTGTTGCCGCCGCCGACGATCGCGACGCTCGTGCCGAGCGGACCGGTGTCGCCGCCGGTCTTCGCCGTCCGGATGAAGTCGAGCGCGTCCCAGACGCCGGCGGCGTCCTCGCCTTCGATGCCGAGCCGCGGGACCGCGCCCATCCCGCAGGCGAGGATCACCGCGTCGTGTCCCGCGAGCAGCTCGGCGGCCGAGACGTCGGCGCCGACCGTGACGCCGGTGCGGATCGTCACGCCGAGCGCCCGCACTTGCTCGGCTTCCCACAGCGCGATCTCGGCGGGAAGCCGGAACGGAACGATACCGTACGTGTCGAGCCCGCCGGCGTACGGGTCGCGCTCGAAGATCGTCACCGCGTGGCCGAGCCGCGCCAGCTCGCGCGCCGCGGAGAGCCCCGCCGGCCCCGCACCCACGATCGCGATCCGTTTCCCGGTCGGCTCGCCGGGGCGGAACAGCGTCGCGCCCGTGCCGATCGCCCAGTCCGTCGCGTGGCGCTGCAGGTCGCCGATGCGAATCGGCCGCTGGTCGGCGTTGTAGACGCAGGCGCCTTCGCAGAGCTGTTCGGTCGGGCAGACGCGCGCGCAGCTCGCGCCGACGGGATTCGCCTCCATGATCGTGCGCGCGCTGCCGAGCAGATCGCCGGTCGCGATGCGCCCGATGAAGCGCGGTACGTCGATCCCGGTCGGACACGCGCGCGTGCACGGCGCGTCGTAGCAGTTGAGGCAGCGATTCGCCTCGATCGATACGTCGAGCGGAGAAAGCCGTTTCGCGAGCGGCGTTCCTAAAGTGACGGGCGGAAAAGCCACGAGCCCTCCCTGTAGGGATTTCCGGTGGGTTTGGCACCGGAGGCGCGGGCTCCCGGTCACCGGAGGCGGCGGCGTGCGCCTGCGCGTAACGGGAGCGGATGCGAGCCGTGCGCCTACATGAGATCGACCGCGAGCGCGGTCCGGAGCTGTTTCGCGTCGACGACGTCGGCGACGTGCGTCCGGGCCCGGGCGAGATCCTCGTGAAGATGTCGCGGGCGGCGTTCAACCGGCGTGACGTGTTCATCAGCCAGGGACTCTATCCGGGGATTCAGCTGCCGTGCATCCCGGGTTCCGACGGCGTCGGTACCGTCGCCGCGCTGGGCGAGGGCGCGCAGGGACCGGCGGTCGGGACGCGGGTCGTCATCGATCCGACGCTCGATTGGGGCGGCAGCGAGCGCGTCTGGAAGCGCAGCTCGCAAGTGCTCGGGATGCCGCATCAGGGCACGATGGCGGAGTACCTCGCCGTTCCGGCCGGGAACGTGCACGCCGCGCCCGCGTCGCTGAGCGACGACGAAGCGGCTGCGATGCCGCTCGCCGGCGTCACCGCGTATCGCGCGCTCGTCTCGCGCGGGCGGTGCACGAAGGACGACGTCGTGCTGATCCCCGGGATCGGCAGCGGCGTTCAGTCGTTCGTGCTGCTCTTCGCGAAGAAGATCGGCGCCAAGGTCATCGTGACGTCGTCGAGCGACGAAAAGCTCGAGCGTGCGAAGGCGATGGGCGCCGACGTCGGGATCAACTACAAGACGTCGGAGAAGTGGGAGAAGGAGGCGCAGGCGATCGACGGCGGACCGTCGCTCGTCGTGGACTGCGTCGGCGGCGAGACGTTCGCGAAGGCGCTCAACATCGCGCGGTACGGCGCCCGCGTCGTGACGTACGGCGGAACGACGGGCGATGCGAAGATCCGCCCGTTCTCCGTCTTCTGGAAGCAGCTCGACATCCTCGGCTCGTCGATGGGCTCGCCGCACGACTTCGCCGAGATGCTCGCGATGTTCGACGGCAGCATCAAGCCGGTCGTCGACTCCGTCTTTCCGATGGACGACGTCGTGGCGGCGGCGAAGAAGGTCGACGCCGGCGATCAGTTCGGAAAGGTGCTGCTCGCCGTCGCGAGCGCGTAGGCCAGCAGCGGCTCGCGGCTGCCGTAGCCCAGCTCGGCGCGCATGACGTCCGCACCCACGTTGCGGTCGAGCTTCGACAGATCGGGGTCGAGGAGCGCCGCTTCATCCTGCGTCGGCTCGCGCGCGAGCCGACGGCTGCGCACGACGCCCTCGCGCTCGAGCGGGATCAGGTACGCGAGCACTTGCCGCGCCGCGGCGGGCCAGAGATGCCGGCCGACGTCGCGATACACGTGCGCGACGAGCGAGGGGATCGTCGCCTCGCCCAGCTCGCGCAGCGCGGCGACGATCTGCTCTTCGCGCATCGCGCGGTGCGCGATGTACTCGTCCAGCTTCGCTGCGGCGTGGCGCACCTCGGGTCCGTGCCCGCCGTAGATCGCGCTCGCGTCGCCGAAGCGTTCGCGCAGCCGGCGCAGCGTCCGCTGATACTCGCGCATGTCGCCGTTCGGCGGCGCGACGACGACCGTTCCCGTGCCGATCACGACGTCGCCGGTGAACAGCGCCCGCTCGTCCGTCAGCACGAAGACGAGATGGTCGCGCGCGTGCCCCGGCGCATGCAGCGCCGTGACGGTCGCCTCCGGAAACGTCAGCCGCTCGCCGTCGCCGAGCGTGCGGTCGTGCGGATACTGCGCGAGCGGGTGCGCGATCACCGGTGCGCCGGTGGCGGCGGAGAGCGGCGCCGCGCCCGGATAATGGTCGGGGTGTCCGTGGGTGACGAGAATCGCCGCGTACGAGGCGTTCGCGTCGCGCGCGGCGGCGAGGAACGCGTCGCGCTGCGCGTCGTCGGCCGGACCGGGATCGACGGCCACCAGCGTCCGGGGGGCGACCCGCACGACGTATCCGTTCGTGCCGTCGAGCGTCATCGGAGACGGATTGTTCGCGCGCAGGCGGCCGACGCGCTCGCTCAGCCTCACCACGCGTCTTCGAGCCCGTCGGGAAACGAGAACCGCTGGTCGGCGTCGACGTGCGGCATGACGACGGCGACGTTCTTCGATTCGGCGAACGCGATCAGCTCGTCGACGGTGCGATAGGCCGCGATCCGCTCGAGGTGCTTGATCGTCGGGAAGATCAGCCCGATCTCGCCGCGGGCGTGCGCCGCGAGCGCGTCTTCCGGCCGGAACCAGCGGCCGTCGTGCACTTCCGCCGCATCCGCTTCGGCGATCTGCTCCGCGGGGCAGCGCGCGACGAAGAAGCGCGCGTCGAAGCGCCGCGAAGCGATCTCCGCTTTCGGCGTGATCCAGCGCGAAAAGTAGCGGAGCTGCGAGGCGTCCACGCGCACGCCGAGCCGGTCGAGGGCTCCCGCGAAGTCGAGCCGCTGCGCCAGCACCTCGGCGCGCGCCGCAAGCAGATCGCGCGCGGCGACCGGGCGGTCCGCGAAGAGCAGGCCGACCTCCTCGAAGGTCTCGCGGGCCGCGGTCAGCGCGTACGCCGGCTCGACCGCCCCGGCCGACCCGACGAGCCGCGACTCGGCGAGATCGCGGTCCTGCGCGTCCACCGCACCGCCGGGAAAGACGTACCGGTCCGGCAGGAAGACGGCGCTCGCCCCGCGCCGCACCATGAAGACGAGCAGTCCGTCCGGCGCTTCGCGCGCGACGATCACCGTCGCCGCGTCGCGAACGTCGTCGCTCACCGGAACCGCGGAGCCCGCCGGGCGCGTTTCGTCGAAGCCATGCGTCCGTTGTCGATCGCCACGTCGGGACTGCTTCTCGCTCTGGCCGCCACGACATTCGCGAGCGGGCGGCCGATGGCGACTCCGGCACCGGAGGCGACGCCCGTCGCGGCCCCGACGCCGATCCCGGTGCCGACCCTGCCCCCGCAAGCCTCGCCGCTCGTGCAGCGGGCGATCGACCTCGGGATCCAAATCCTCCAGCGCAACGCGGCGAACGCGCGCAACAACGCGCGCGGCGAGGTCACCTACTTCCGCCGCTTCGACATGCAAGTGCGCTGCGGGACGAACTGCTACCGCAACGTGCGGTTGCATCAAGGCACGATCATCAACCCGCGGGGCGGCACGCCGGCCGTCGGCACGCACGTCGACGTCAACGGGCGCACGGACCCCGACGGCACGCTGGAAGCCGACACGATCACGATCGTCGAGTAAGCCCGCGAAAAAGCGAGAGAGGGCCGCGCCGATTCGGCGCGACCCTCTCGAACTCACGGATTCCGTCGCAACGACGCATCGGCCGTTACGACGTCGTCTCCTTCGGTGGATCTTCGGTCATCGTTGAGATGCCGCCCTCCTGCCTGTGCAGACGTTTGGTTTGCGCTTGAAATCTCGGTGATCTCGTGTCACCACATCGGCGCGCACTCAGCCGATGGGTGCCCCGTACCCGGGTGGATCTTCCGACAGAACGTCGCCCTCCCGTGCTCGATCTCGTTGGTGGTGCCTCGAGGTTGGTCCATGGTACCTCCGGGTCCGCGACACGGTCAACCCCGGATTTGGGGATTCGAAGCGCCCCGAACCGTTCAAAGCTGCGCTTGCCCGGTGCCCGACCAAAGGCGTCGCGTCCGATGAGGCAAAGAAGCGCTGAAGTGAATCCCCGCTCGGTTCGTCTGCTGCGCCGGCTGGAGGCGGTTCTGATCCTCCTCGGATCGTTCCTCGCCGCAGCCGTCGTCGTCACGCACCGTCCGTGGGTGGAGCTCTTTCTCGCCGGACTCGGTCCGTTCGCGCTCCCGCTCGCGATCGTCGTCTTCGCGATCGTCGCCTCGGCGCCGTTCTCGGTCACCGACGCGCTCGCGATCATGAACGGCGTTTTGTTCGGCCCGGTCTGGGGCTCGGTTGCGAACGCGCTCGGGCTCGTCCTCGCAGCGGTGATCGGCTATTTCGTCGCGCTGCGCACCTCCGACGCATTCGACGTCGCGAAGAGCGTCGCGCGGCTTCCCGCGTGGACGCGGCGCTTTCACATCGGCTCGCCGGCGTTTCTCATCGCCGTGCGCGTCATCCCGGGGCTCGGGGGCACCATCGCGACGCAGACCGCCGCGGCCCTGCGCGTCCCGATCTTTCGGCAAATCTACACCATGTGCGCGGTCGCCGTTCCGGTGTGCACGATCCTCGCGGTGTTCGGAAACGCGGCGTCGGACTACATCGAATTGCACGTCGTCGAGCCCGCGCAAGCGTATGCGGAGAGACATCACATTCACATCCGTCACCGGCACCATCCGTTCCATCGAGACGAGATCGTCGTCCCGACCTTGCCCCCGCGAAGCGCGCCGCAGTGAACGTCGCCCTCGTCAACGACGCGGCCGGTCTCGCCGAGACGGTCGCCAGAATCGCGCGCGCGCCGCGCGTCGGCGTCGACACCGAATTCCACACCGAGAAGTCGTACACGCCGCACCTGATGGTCGTGCAGCTGCTCTTCGACGACGGCGTCGCGCTGGTCGATCCGCTCGCGCTGCGCGACCTGCGCCCGCTCGCCGACGCGCTCGCCGGCGCGTGCGTCGTCGGCCACGCGCTCTCGTCGGACCTGCGCATCCTCGCCGACACGTTCGGCCGGCTCCCTCGCGCGGTCTTCGACACGCAAGTCGCGGCGGCGTTCGCCGGCTACGGGATCTCGATCTCGCTGCTCGACCTCGTGCGCGACTTGTGCCGCGTGACGTTGCGCAAGTCGCAGACGGTCAGCGACTGGAGCACCCGTCCCTTCACGCCGAAGCAGGTGGAGTATCTCGTCGACGACGTGCGCTATCTCTTCGATCTCGAAGACCGGCTGCGCGAGCGGCTGCGGGCGCGCGGGCGCGAGGAGTGGGCGGAGGAAGAGATGCCGCCGCTCGTCGCGATGTCGACGTACCGGAACGACCAGCGGCGGCTGTACTCGCGCGTCTCCGGCAACGCGCGGATGAGCCGCCGCGAGCTCGGCATCCTGAACGAGCTCGCGATGCTGCGCGACCGCTTCGCGCGCGAGCGCAACGTCCCGCTGAAGTACGTCCTGCCGGACGACGTGATGATCGGCGTCGTGCAGCTCCGTCCGAAGTCGGTCGACGACTTGCTGCAGCTTCGGCGAATCGACGCGGGGATGCGGCGCACGCTGGGCGAGCGGATCGTCGAAGCGGTCGCGCGCGGCGAGGCACTTCCCGAAGACGAGCTGCCGCCGCGGGCGCCGAAGCCGCTCGGCGCGCAGCGCGAGGCGCTCGTCTCGACGATGGCGGTGCTCGTCAGCGCCCTGGCGGCGGAGAACGATTTGCCGACGACGCTGCTCCTGCCGCGCGCGGCGCTCGAGCGGATCGCGCGCGAAGCGCCGCAGTCGCCGGAAGCGCTGGGCGACGTCGTCACCCTCACGCCGTGGCGGCGCGAGCTGGTCGTCGAGCCGCTGTGGAAGCTGTTGAGCGGCGAGTCGGTGCTCCGCGTGCGCGGCTACGTCGACGGCGAGCCCAGGACCGCTTTCGAGCCGTTCCCCGCGTAGGGGCGCTTCGCGCGCCGTCGCCGCGCCGGCGGGCGTTCGCGGCCGGCGTTCGCGCTACGGCGCGTGCGTCGGCTGCGGCTGCGCGTGGACGGCGCCGGGGATCGGTCCGGGGGTGGCGGGTGCCGGAAGGGGAGCGGGGGTGGGACTCGGCGTGGGGACGGGCGTCGCGGCAGCGGCCGCGTACGCGGTTTCGAACCGCTTGTTGTCGGCCTGCTGCGCGCGGCAGTCGGCGGCGTGACCGCCGATCTGCTTGCGCAGCGAGGCGCACTTCCCGAGGTACTCGTCGGCCATCTGGAAGTCGCGGCGCCAGTCGCCCATGCGCAAGTTCCGCTCCGCCATCGCCCGCAGCGAGAGCAGATATCCCGCGTTGACGATCCGCAGCACGGGGTCCGTGCAGTGCGCGTTCGCGGCGAGCCCGGCGACCGTGTCGTCGTAGGCGCGCTGCGGCGGGATGTTGACCGCAGCCGCGGCCCGGTAGTCCGCGAGCGCCTGAGCGCACGCGGGCGACGGTTTCGGCTGCTGCTGCTGCGCCTGCGCGCCGCCTGGACCCAGCGTCAGGGCGGCAACGAAGGCTGCGGCAAGTGCCGGCGTCACGATGGAGCGTGGCGGAGTGGTCACGGTCGGACGTTACCCTGACGGGGGCTCGCTGTCTCACGCTCGCCTGCGGCGGCGCGAAAAAACCACCCGGTTGGGGGAGGGGCGGCCGAAGGGCGGTCGCGACGCTTCACAGCAGCCGGAAGAACTGCTCGACGCGGCCGGCGTCGTAGCTGGGGTCGGCGGCGCGCTCGCGATCGGTCCAGCGGCGGAACGCGTCGAGGTCGACGTCGTCGGGGTGCGCACGGGCGACGGCGAGCGCCACGTCGAGCCCCATCGGATCGCCCCAGGCCCAATAGTGCAGGAAGCGGTCGCGCACGACGTCGGTCGCCGTGTAGACGTGCAGCAGCAGCTCGCCGCGATGGTCGGTGCGCCAAGCGGAGACGTACTCGCGCCCGATCGCGAGCGGCCCCATCGGCAGCTCGATCGCGTACGGCAGGTGCGCGTGCACGTACGGGCCGCCGGCGGCGCGCGCGTACCCGATCGACGCGAGGGCGCGATCGACGATGTGCCGCGCCGCCTGCACGCGCGGAACGAAGTCGATGTCGAGCGAGCGGTACACTTCGGGGACGTAGTACGAGGCCGCGCTGCCCCCGCAGAGCACCGCCGTCTCCCCGGCGCGCGCGAGCGCCGTGCACGCGGCGAACGCGACGTCGACGAGCGACGCGTCGTCGGGAAGCGTCACAGCGGCTTCCCGATGCGGCGCGGACGCTCGCGCGAGTGCGCGGCGCGTTCGCGCACCTCCGGATACGACGCGGCGAGCCGCTCGAGGAGCGTGCGCAGCTCGAGCGCGCCGTGCCAGCGGCGGTTCAGCAGCACGACCCGGATCTTGCCGATCGGGCGCGACACCACGACGCCCGCGCGCTCGAGCGCCATGATGATGCGGTAGATCGCGGTGGGACTGGCGTCGAGCTGCCGGGCCAGCTCGCGCAGGTGCAGCCCGTTCTCGGAGAGCGCGAGCCGGATCAGCACCCGGTCGCGCAGGGCCGTCCCGAACAGCGCCGGCCGCAGGTCGTCACGCACGCGCCGATTGTTTCGGATTTGTGGACGTATGTCAACGAAGCGGAAACGATCAGCGGGAGCAGAGGACCCGCCTTCCGGCGAACGCGACCCACGTGAACACGCAGGACCACCCGAACAGCTTCTCCGCCCGCGACACCCTGCGCGTCGGCGGCCGTGAGTACCGCTACTGGCGGCTCACGGCGCTCGGCGACCGCTTCGACCTGGCGACGCTCCCGTACTCGCTGAAGATCCTGCTGGAGAACCTCGTCCGCTTCGAGGACGGGCGCTCGGTGACGCAGGCCGACGTCGAGGCGCTCGCGTCGTGGCAGCCCGGAAAGCCGTCGACGAAGGAGATCGCCTACCGGCCGGCCCGCGTGCTCCTGCAAGACTTCACCGGCGTCCCGTGCGTCGTCGACCTCGCCGCGATGCGCGACGCGATCGCGCAGATGCACGGCGACCCGAAGCGGATCAACCCGCTGCAGCCGGTCGAGCTGGTGATCGATCACTCCGTGCAGGTCGACGCCTGGGCGTCGCCCGCCGCGTTCGAGAAGAACGCGCAGCTGGAGTTCGAGCGCAACGGCGAGCGGTACGCGTTCCTCAAGTGGGGACAGGCTTCGCTCGATGGCTTCCGCGCGGTCCCGCCCGACACCGGGATCGTCCATCAGGTCAACATCGAGTACCTCGCGCGCGTCGTGTTCGGCGCGGGCGGCGCGGGTGAAGCGCACCCGTCCGGCGTCACCGAGGCGTATCCCGACACCGTGGTCGGCACCGACTCGCACACGACGATGGTGAACGGGCTCGGCGTGCTGGCGTGGGGGGTCGGCGGCATCGAAGCGGAAGCGGCGATGCTCGGTCAGCCCGTGACGATGCTGATCCCCGAGGTGATCGGTTTCAAGATCACCGGCAAGCTGAAGGAAGGCGTCACGGCGACCGACCTCGCGCTGCAAGTCACGCAGATGCTCCGCAAGAAGGGCGTCGTCGGAAAGTTCGTCGAGTTCTACGGCGCCGGTCTATCGACGCTGCCCGTCGCCGATCGCACCGTGATCGGGAACATGTCGCCGGAGTACGGTTCGACCGTTGCCATCTTTCCGGTCGACGAGCTGACGCTGCAGTACCTCCGCTTGACGGGGCGCTCCGACGAGCAGGTCGCCCTCGTCGAAGCGTACGCCAAGGCGCAAGGGATGTTCCGCACCGACGCCTCGCCCGAGCCGCGCTTCTCGGATACGCTGTCGCTCGATCTGGGCGACGTCGAGCCGAACCTCGCCGGACCGCGCCGGCCGCAGGATCGCGTTCCGCTGAGCTCGGTGAAAGCCGAGTTCGCCAAGGCGCTCGAGGACTGGCAGAGCGCGCGCGGCAACGGCACCGCGTCGGTGGAGCTGTTCGAAGAAGAGGGCGGCGGCACGGCGGTCGCCGCGCATCCGCGCACGACGCTCTCCGACGGCGCGGTGGTCATCGCGGCGATCACGTCGTGCACGAACACCTCGAATCCGGCGCTCCTGATCGGCGCGGGGCTGCTGGCGAAGAAGGCGATCGAGAAAGGCCTGCGCGCCGCGCCGTGGGTGAAGACGTCGCTCGCGCCCGGATCGAAAGTCGTGACGGATTACCTTGCGAAAGCGGGGCTGACGCCGTATCTCGACCAACTCGGCTTCAACCTCGTCGGCTACGGCTGCACGACCTGCATCGGCAACAGCGGACCGCTCGGCGAAGACGTCGCGCACGCGGTCGCCGAGCACGACATGATCGTCGCCGCCGTCCTCTCCGGCAACCGGAACTTCGAGGGCCGCATCCACCCGCAGGTGCGGGCGAACTATCTCGCTTCGCCGCCGCTCGTCGTCGCATACGCCCTCGCGGGCCGCATGGACGTCGATCTGACGACCGAGCCGCTCGGCCGCACGCCGTCGGGTGAGGACGTGTACCTCGCCGACATCTGGCCGAGCAGCGAGGAGATCGACGCGGCGATGGCCGCGTCGCTCAACGACGCGATGTTCAAGCGCCGCTACGCCGACGTCTTCGCCGGCGACGCGCGCTGGTCGGCGATGCAGGTGCCCGCAGGCGAGCGCTACGCCTGGGACGAGAAGTCCGAGTACGTGAAGCGCCCGCCGTACTTCGACGGGATGCCGGCGCAGCCGCCGTCGCCGCAGGACATCCACGGCGCGCGCGTTCTCGCGGTGCTCGGCGACAGCGTGACGACCGATCACATCTCGCCCGCGGGCAACATCGCGCGCAGCTCGCCGGCGGCGAAGTATCTGATGTCCAAAGGCGTGCAGCCGGCGGACTTCAACTCCTACGGCGCGCGGCGCGGAAATCACGAAGTGATGGTGCGCGGCACCTTCGCGAACATCCGGCTGCGCAACGCCCTCGTGCCGGGCGCGGAGGGCGGCGTCACGCGCTATCTCCCGACGAACGAGCAGATGTCGATCTTCGACGCCTCGGAGAAGTACCGCGCCGACGGGACGCCGCTGATCGTCCTCGCGGGAAAAGAGTACGGCAGCGGCTCGTCGCGTGACTGGGCCGCGAAAGGTCCGTACCTGCTCGGCATCAAGGCCGTCATCGCGGAGTCGTTCGAACGGATCCACCGCTCGAACCTCATCGGGATGGGGATCCTGCCGCTGCAATACGTGAACAGCGCTTCGCGCGAGTCCCTCAGCCTCACCGGCGAAGAGACGTTCGCGATCGAAGGCGTCGCCGCGAGACTCGAGCCGGGCATGACGGTGAAGGTCACGGCGACGTCGCCGGGCGGGAAGGCGATTCTCTTCGACGCGCTCGTCCGCATCGACACTCCCGACGAAGCGGAATATTACCGCCACGGCGGCATCCTGCAGTACGTGCTGCGCCAGCTGGCCGCGGCGTAACGGACGCATCGATTCGGCCGCGGCGCTCAGCGTGGGCACCGCGGCCGTTCCGCACGGTCAGCGTGTCGGGTCGGCCGCCGCGATCGCGTCGTAGGCGTCTTTGATCTTCGCCATCTCGGCGGTCTCCGCGGCGTTCGGCACTTGCAGCGACGATGAGCCGATGCGGGCGAGCTGATCGAGAATGCGTTCGCGGATCTGCGCGTCGCCGCGGAGATCTTCGACGTTCTGCGGGTCGTAGGTCAGCCGGGCGCGGAACGCGCGCAGCACCTGGGCTCGCGCGGGCGATGCATGCTTCAGCCGAGCGTCGATGCGGTCGAGCATCGCGTCGACGCCGCTCAGCTCGCCGTCGAGCTGCGCGAGCGCGTCGTGGCGTTGCTGCATCGCCGCCGGCGTCGCGGGATCGCGCGGGTCCGCGTGAACGACCAATTTCTGCTCGCGCGTCACGCCGTCGGCGATCAGGCGCACCGTGTACGTTCCGGGGAGCGCCTCCGCGCCGCTCTCGGGGCCGCGGTTCTGCTCGAACGTTCCCTTCCAGCGCACCGGGCCGTCTTCCGTGAGGTCCCAGGCGACGCGCGCGAAGCCGGCGCGGGCCGGAACGCCCTTCCCGCGCAGATGCTTCACCACGCGGCCGCCCGCGTCGACGACGTCGATCTCCACTCGCTTCGCTCGCGCCGGCAGCCGATACGTGAGGAGCGCGCCGTACGACGGATTCTCGCCGACGTAGGCGTTGGCGGGCAGCTTCGGTTTCGTGAACGTGTTGACCGGCGACCACTGCGACATCCGGTATGCGTCGCGCGGCGCGAACAGCGTCACGCCGCTCGCTGCCGGCGACTCGCGGATCGCGGCCAGGTCGTCGAGGATCCAGACGCCGCGGCCGTGCGAGGCGACGACCAGGTCGTCCGCGCGCGGCTGGAGCGCAAGGTCGTAGATCGCGGTCGCCGGCATGTTGAGCCGCAGCGAGCGCCAGTGCGTTCCGCGGTCGACCGAGACGAAGACGCCGCGCGACGTGCCGGCGTACAGCACGCTGCGGCTCTTCGTGTCCTCGCGCACGACGCGCACCGTGACGCCGCGCGGCAGGTCGCCCGCGATCGAGCGCCAGGTCGCACCGAAATCGTCGGTGGCGAAGGCGTACGGCGCGTCGTCGCCGCTCATGTGCCGGTCCGCCGCGACGTACGCCGTTCCCGCGTCGAAGTGCCCCGGATCGACGGTCGGCACGCGCGCCCACTGCGGCATCGCGCGCGGCGTGACGTTCGTCCAGTGCGCGCCGCCGTCGCGCGTGCGCTGCACGAGCCCGTCGTCGGTCGTCACCCAGATGAGGCCGCGGTCGAGGGGCGTCGAGGCGACGTACAGGATCGTGTCCGACATCTCGGCGCCCGAGCCGTCGTGCGAGACCGGGCCGCCGGGCCGCTGCTGATGCGATCGCTCGTTGCGCGTGAGGTCGGGACTGATCGCCTGCCACGTCGAGCCGTGGTCGCTGCTGCGAAAGACGACGTTGCCCGCGGTCAGCGCGTTGCCGTCGTCGTCGAACGCGACCGGATTGTCCCAGTTGAAGCGGAGCGCGTCACCCGCCGGCGTGTTGAGACCGTTCAGCTCCGCGTCCGGCGAGACGTCCGCGGCTTGGTTCGTACGCAGATCGGTGACGTACACCTGACCGTTGTCGAGATTCCGCTCCGTGGACCAGATCAGATTCGGGTCCTTCGGATCGTACACCGACCACATGCCGTCGCCCGGCGCGATGGTCGCCCAGTCACGGTTCAGCACGCCGACGCCGTTGTCGGTGCTCGACGGCGCGCACCACGAGCTGTTGTCCTGCAGCCCCACGCAGACGTGATAGTGCGGGATCGCGTCGTCGAGCCCCAGATGGTACGGCTGCGAGAAGGGAAGCGCGTACGGCTGCCACGTGTGCGTCCCGCCGTCGGCGGAGATCGTCACCCCTTCGTCGCCGCCCTCGAGGACGCGCTTGCCGTCGGCCGACCACCACACGGCGTGATAGTCCCAGCCGGCGTCGGTCGCGATCGCATGAAAGCTCTTGCCGCCGTCGGTGCTCATCGAGAGGATCAGCGCGACGGCGATCACCCGGTTCCCGTCGGCCGGATCGACGAAGACGTGCGTGAAGTAGAACGGACGCGCGCCGAGATACGGGCTGTGCGGCATCGCGCGCCACGTCGTACCGCCGTCGTCGGAGCGCCAGAGCTCGCCGTGCTTCGTCTCGATCTCCGCGTAGACGCGCCCGCCGCGCCCTGCCGCGACGCCCACCTTCCCCACCACGCCGGACGGCAGGCCGCGGCTCAGCTTCCGCCACGTCAGGCCGTTGTCGTCGGATCGATAGACGCCGTCCTCGGGACCGCCGCTCGTGAACGTCCACGGCTGCCGGCGAAAGCGCCACATCCCGGCGAACAGCGTCGAGGGCCGGTCGGGACTGCGCGTGAGATCCGACGCACCGGTCGCGAGCCCGAGCTGGAGCGTGTGCTTCCAATGCAGGCCTCCGTCGGTCGTCACGAACACGCCGCGCGTCGCGCTGTCGCGGAAGAGGTGTCCGAGCACGCCTACCGCCACGCGGCGCGGGTCGCGCGGATCGACCGAGATCGCCGAGATCGTTCCGGCGTCGTCGAGGCCGGAGTGGGTCCAATGCTTCCCGCCGTCGCGCGAATGCCAGACGCCGTCGCCTTCCTCCGCCTCGTTGCGCGGGTTCGACTCGCCGGTCCCGACCCAGACGTCGTTCGGGTCGCGAGGGGAGACCGCGATCGCGCCGACCGGCGCAACCGGCTGCCGGTCGAAGACCGGCGCCCACGATGCGCCGCCGTCGCTGCTCTTGAAGACGCCGCCGCCTGCGCCGCCGGCGTAGTAGACGCGCGCGTCGGCGTCGCTTCCCGCGACCGCGGTCACGCGGCCGCCCGAGATCGCCGGACCGATCGCGCGGTACGCCAGCGCCGCGAACGGGTCGGCGGGCGGGCGCGCGGCGGACGCGTCCGTCGCCGGACGCGACGAGACGGGGTCGGCTGCGGCGTCCACGCGCGCGGCGGGCAGCAGGAAGGCCGCCGCGCAGCAAAGAGACAACGCGCGGCGAAGCGACGTGCGGAGCATGGTGCGTCCATACGCGACGTGGGCGTGATTCCTTCTCCGGGAGTAATCTGCTCGTGCGCCGCGGTAGCTCGTCGCCATGCTTCGGCGGGACGTCGTGACGCGACCGGCTCCGTTCGGCCTCACGCTCGCGGAGATCGACCGCGCCGCCGCGCTGATCCGCGACGCGGTGCCGCCGACGCCGGCGTTCCGCTGGCCGCTGCTGTGCGAACGGCTCGGCGTCGACGTCACGCTCAAGCACGAGAATCACACGCCGACCGGTGCCTTCAAGGTGCGCGGCGGGCTGACGTACGTCGAGGCCCTCCGGCGGCGCGCCCCGCACGTGACGCGGCTCGTCTGCGCGACGCGCGGCAACCACGGACAGTCGATCGCGTTCGCCGCCTCGCGCGCCGGCCTGCGCGTGACGATCGTCGTTCCCGAAGGCAACTCTCCGGAGAAGAACGCCGCGATGCGGGCGTTCGGCGCCGAGGTGCTCGTGCGCGGCGCGGACTTCGAAGCCGCGCAGGCGCACGCCGATCTTCTCGCCGGGGACCCGAACACCGCGCGCGTTCCGGTCTACGACCGCGATCTCGTGTCCGGCGTCGCGACGTGCGCGCGCGAGCTGTTCGCGGCCGGGCGCTTCGACGTCGTCTACGTGCCGGTCGGCCGCGGCTCGGGGATCAGCGGCGCGATCGCGGTGCGGAACCTGCTCGGGCTCGAGACGGAGATCGTCGGCGTGGTCAGCGAACGCTACCCGGTCTACGCGGAGGCCTTCGCGCAACGGCGCTCGCTCGAGCTCGACCCGCCCGCGTCGACGACGATCGCCGACGGCGTCGCGATCCGCACCAGCGACGCGACGGCGCTCGAGACGATCCTCGCAAACGTGTCGCGGATCGTCGCGGTCGCCGATGACGCGATCGAGGAAGCGATGCGCGCGATCTTCGCCGCCACGCACAACGTCGCGGAGGGAGCCGGCGCGGCACCGGTCGCCGCGATCGCCGCGCAGCGCGCGCGGCTGGCGGGCAAGCGCGTCGCGGCGATCGTCTCCGGCGGCAACGTCGACTCCGACGTCTTCGCGCGCGTGCTCGCCGCGCGCTGACGAAGCCCGGGCGTCGCTTCGCTCGCCGCCGGCGCGGGGCCCCGTTCGGCAGTATTCCGTGCGGTCACCGGGGTAGGAGGCCGGGGTGATCCCCAAGCACGTCGCGATCCTGTCGTTCGAGGGACCCGACCGGTATGCGCTGATCGGCGGGCTTGCCACGCGCGTCACGCAGCTGGCGCGTGCGCTGGGCGCCGCAGGGCACGACGTCGACCTGTTCTTCGTCGGCGATCCGCAGGCGGGCGCCGTCGAGCGGACCGATCCGGGCGTGACGCTGCGGCGGTGGTCGCAGTGGGTCTCGAAGCAGCATCCGCGCAACGCGTACGACGGCGAAGCGGCGAAGGTTCGCGACTGGGAGACGAGTCTGCCGCGCTGGCTGATCGAGGAGACGGTCGCGCCGGCGCACGCGCGCGGCGAGCACGTGCTGATCGTCTGTGAGGAATGGCAGACGGCGAACGTCGCGATCGCGATCGACCGGCTCGCGCGCGAGCGCAACGTGCGCGGCGCGCTCACGCTCATGTGGAACGCGAACAACACGTACGGCTTCGAGAAGATTCACTGGCCGACGCTCTCGCGCGCCGCCGCGGTCACGTGCGTCAGCAAGTACATGAAGTTCGAGCTCGCGCAGCACGGCGTGCACGCGCTCGTCATCCCGAACGGCATCGACGAAGCGCTGCTCAAAGGCGCCGACCCCGAGCAGACGGCAGCGTTTCGCGAGGCGTTCGGCGGCCGGCCGACGTGCGTGAAAGTCGGGCGCTTCGATCCGGACAAGAACTGGCTGCAGGCGATCGACGCGATCGCCGAGCTGCGCGCGGGCGGCGTCCCGGCGCGGCTCATCGTCCGCGGCGGGAAGGAGCCGTACGGCGACGTCGTCATGGGCCGCGCGCGCGAGCGCGGCTTGCGCGTCGAGCGGCTGGAGTACGAAGGCAGCGACTGGCGCGCGCTCGCGAAGCAGCTGGCGGCGTGCGAGTCGCCGGCGATCGTGCACCTGCGCGCTTTCCTCGACGAAGCGACGCTCTACGCGCTGTACGCGGCGAGCGACGCCGTGCTCGCGAACAGCGGGAAGGAGCCCTTCGGCCTCGTGGGTCTCGAAGTGATGGCCGCCGGCGGCATCGCGGTGTGCGGGGCGACCGGCGAAGAGTACGCCGAGCCGTTCGTCAACGCCATCGTGTGCGACACCGGCGACGGACGCGAGCTGGCGACGTACCTGCGCGCGCTCTTCGACGATCCGCAGCTCGCGAACCGCATGCGCGCGAACGGCGCAGAGACGGCGAAGCGCTACACCTGGGCCGCCGCGCTCGAAGTGCTCGGCCGCAAGATCGGTTACGTCGAAGCGCTGGCGCGCTGACGTGCGGGGGACCCTGCTCGTCACCGGCGGAAGCCGCGGGATCGGCGCCGCGATCGCGCGCCGCGCGGCACGCGAGGGCTGGGACGTCGCGTTCACGTACGCGTCTGCGCGCACGGGCAGCGAGGCGGTTCTCGCGGACATCGTGACCGTTCGCGGACGCGGTCTCGCGCTGCGCGCGGACGTCGCGGACGAAGAAGCGGTGCTCGGCGCGTTCGAGGAGATCGACGAGAAGCTCGGGCCGCTCACGGCGCTCGTCAACAACGCCGGCATCACGGGCGGCTTCTCGCGCGTGGCCGACGTCGAGCGCGCCACGCTCGAGCGCGTCTTCGCCGTGAACGCGATCGGTGCGATGGTGTGCGCGCGCGAAGCGGTGCGCCGGATGTCGACGCGCCGCGGCGGCCGCGGCGGCGCGATCGTCAACGTGACCTCCCGCGCGGCGCAGCTCGGGAGCGCCGGCGAATGGGTGCACTACGCCGCCTCGAAAGCGGCGCTCGAGACCTTCACGCGTGGCCTCGCACGTGAAGTCGCCGAGGAGGGGATCCGCGTCAACGCGGTCTCGCCCGGGCTGATCGATACGACGCTGCACGCCGACTCCGGCGCGCCCGACCGTCTCGAGCGGCTCGCGCCCGCGATCCCGCTCCAACGCGCCGGAACCGCCGACGAGGTGGCCGCCGCGGTGATGTGGCTGCTCTCCGACGAGGCGAGCTACGTGACCGGAACGACCCTCGAGGTCAGCGGCGGCCGGTAGCCGCGCCCCGTGCCGACGGCGTCCGGCTGCCCCGCCTGCCGCGGCCTGCGCCGACGAAAGCGCTACGCCGGCTTCTCGGCATCTGGTATACTGCAGCGAGGTCCCGGGCGCGAGCCCGGGCTTCACCAGCGCGATCTTTCGAATCGACGATCGACCTCGCGCGCTCGCCTTCGAAAGAACCGATGCAGACCAACTTCGACGCGCTGGGCTTGAGCCCGGCGCAGCTCCGTGCCGTGCGCGAGCTCGGCTTCAGCGTCCCGACGCCCGTCCAGGCGGCGGCGATCCCGCCCGCTCTGGCCGGCCGCGACGTGCTCGCCAGCGCGCAGACCGGCACCGGCAAGACCGCGGCGTTCGGGCTGCCGCTGATCGAGCGCCTGACGGCGCTCCCGCGCAATCGCACGCACGCCTTGATCCTCGCCCCGACGCGCGAACTCGCCGCGCAGATCACGGCCAACCTCACCGATCTCGCGAAGCACGCGCAGCTGCGCGTCGCCGCCGTCTACGGGGGCGTCGGCTTCGCACCGCAGGCCGCGGCCTTCGCGCGCGGCACCGAGATCGTCGTCGCGTGTCCGGGGCGGCTCCTCGATCTGCTCGCCCAGCGCAAGGCGCGGCTCGAGCACGTCTCCTGTCTCGTGCTGGACGAAGCGGACCGCATGCTCGACATGGGCTTCTTGCCCTCGGTCCGCCGCATCGCGGCGCAGCTGCCCGCGCGCAAGCAGACGATGATGTTCTCCGCGACGATCGCGCCGGAGATCGCCACGCTGAGCCGTGACTTGCTGCGCGACCCCGTGCGCGTCGAGATCGCGCCGCGCGGCGACGCGGCGACCGCGGAAGGGATCACGCACACCGCGTACGCCGTCGATCAGCAGCGCAAGACCGATCTGCTGCTCAAGCTGCTCGAGGACAACGCGATCTTCAGCGCGATCGCGTTCACCCGCACGAAGGCGCGCGCCAACCGGCTCGCGCTGCATCTGGCGAAGCACGACGTCCCGGCCGATCGCATCCACGGCGATCGCTCGCAGGCGCAGCGCACGCGCGCCCTCGCCGACTTCAAGCGCGGCAAGCTCCGCGTGCTCGTCGCCACCGACCTCGCCGCGCGCGGCATCGACGTCGACGACCTCGGTCACGTGATCAACTTCGACGTGCCGCTCGTCCCCGAGGACTACGTTCACCGCGTCGGCCGCACGGCGCGCGCGGAGGCGACCGGCGATGCGATCACGTTCGTCTCGCACGAGGAAGAGAAGCTCTTCCGCGACATCGAGAAGACCGTCGGAAAGCGCATCGACCGCTCCAAGATGCCGGCGCTGCCCGAATCCCGTACCGCGGCGCCGGCGGTGAAGCCGGCGATCCACCGTCCGCCGGCCGGGCGGCCGTCCGCGTCGTCGTCGTCGTCCTCGGGCCGGCGGAGCTTCGCGCCCCGGCGCGGCCGCCGCTAGGCGTTCCTCACCGCTGCGTGCCGCCGCAGCGCGTGCGGCCGCGCGCGCGTCAGCCGTGCGCGGCGATGTCGCGCACGCGGCCGACGATCTCGTCGGCGTAGCGCGCAGCCTCCGCATCCGAGGCGCCTTCGGCCCACACGTTCACCGATGCTTCGGTCGCGTCGGGAAGCACCAGCACCCAGCCGTCGGTGCGGCCCAAGCGGATGCCGTCGAGCGTGTCGACTTTGCCGTTGCCGTCGTGCGCGGCCTCGTCGTGCAGCGAGCGCATCACCGCACCCTTGCGATCCCACGGGCACGGGACGACGCGCCCGGCCATGTGCCAGCCGGGCAGCATCGCGACGAGCTCGGAGAGCCTGCGGTGCTCGCCGGCGAGCAGCTCCATGATCTTCGCCGTCGCGTAGATCCCGTCGAACGCGGGCTGAAACTCCGGAAAGATCAGCTCGTAGTCGACGCCTCCGGCGAACGCGAGCTTCTCCCCTTCGCGTTCGGCGAGCGCCATCAGCGAGCGGCGGTCGCTGCGCGTGCGCACGATCTCCGCGCCGTTCTCCGCGGCGATGCGCTCGACGACGCTCGGCACCGTGAGCGGCATCGCGATCCGGGCGCCGGGCCGCGCGCGCGCGATCAGCAGCGTGAGCAGCGCCATGAGCCGGTTGCGCCCCACGATCGCACCGCTGTCGTCGACGAGCGTGACCTTCTCGCCGTCGGCGTCGATCAGCACGCCGAGGTTCGCGTCGAGCGAGGTGACGACCGAGGTGAGCTGCTTGAGATGGCGCTCGCGGTCGTTGCGGAAATTCCGCACCTTCTGCGCGTCGAAGTACGCGTTCAGCGCGACCTGGTCGACGCCGAACTCGCCGAGGATCTGCGGCAGCACGATCGACGCGTTGCCGAACGCGTAGTCGATGACGACGCGGAAGTTCGCGGTCCGTAGCGCGCGCGCGTCGAGCGCCTCGGAGAACGCGCGGACGTAGCGCTCCAGCGCGCGCGACGGGAAGCTGAGCGAGCCCACCTCGTCCATCGGCGTGCGGCGCGAGTCTTCGCGGAAGAACAGGTTTTCGATCTTCCGCTCGACGCCTTTGTCGATCCCGATCCCCGTCTGGTCGAAGAACTCGAACAGCACCGAGTTCGGATCGTCCGGCGCGACGCGCACGTGGATGCCGCCGTCCCCACCGACGCGCACCGCGTAGCGCGCGAGCGGGAGCGGATACGAGCGCAGGTCGAGCACGTTGACGCCTACGCTGAGCAGTCCGGAGATCACGCAGCGGTTCATCACGCGTGACGCCGGATGGGTGTCGCGGCTCGTCATGACGGCTTGTCCCGGCTTGAGCGACGTCCCGAACGCCTGACCGAGCTTCAGCGCGAACTCGGGGGTGATCTCGAGGTTCGCCAGCCCTTTGATCCCGGCCGATCCGAAGAGCGATCCGGGCCATTTCTGCCCGTAGATCAGCGACATCGAGACGATCGAGCCGGCCGTGACCCACTTCCCCGGCCACAGCTTGAGGTGCGCGTTCACCGTCGCTCCCGCGCCGATGGTGCAGCCGCGGCCGAGAACGGTGTTCTCCTGGATCACCGCGCGCTGCTCGATCGTGTTGCGGTCCGCGACCGTGCAGTCGTTCAGCGACGCTTCGTCGCCGACGTAGCAGTCTTCCCACAGCACGCTGCGCACGATCTCGGCGTGCGCTTCGACGATCGTTCGGTCGCCGATCACCGCCGGTCCCGTGATCGACGCGCCGGCGGCGACGCGCACGTCGCGCCCCAGGACGACGCGGCCGTCGATCCGCGCCTCGGGATCGATGCGCGTTCCTTCGCCGGCGAACACGCCGGGCCGCAGCTCGCCGCCCGGGAACGCGAGCCCCGAGACGCGCCCTTCGACCGCGTCGTAGTTCGCCTGCTGATACTGTTCGAGGTTTCCGATGTCGGTCCAGTAGGCGTCGATGACGTAGCCGCCGAGCTTCGCTCCCTCGCGCAGCATCTTCGGAAAGAGATCTTTCGACCAGTCGTAGACGCGCCCGCGCTCCATGCGGTCGAGGATCGCCGGCTCGAGCACGTAGATCCCGGTGTTGATCGTGTCGGAAAAGACCTCGCCCCAGGACGGCTTCTCGAGGAAACGCACGATCTGCCCGTCTTCGTCGGTGACGACGACGCCGAACTCCAGCGGGTTGGTGACGCGCTGCAGCGCGATGGTGACGTCGTTGCCGCGCTCGCGATGGTGCGCGACGATCGCGCTCAAGTCGACGTCGGTCAGCGCGTCGCCGCTGATGATCAGGAACGGCTCGCCGGCGAGCAGCTCGTGCGCCATCTTCACCGCGCCGGCCGTGCCGAGCGGCGTGTCCTCGACGACGTAGTGCATCTTCACGCCGTACGCGCTGCCGTCGCCGAAGTACGACTCGATCTCGTCGGCGAGGTAGTGCAGCGTCGCGACGATCTCCGTCAGCCCGTGCTTGCGCAGCAGGTCGACGATGTGCTCCATCACCGGTTTCCCCGCGACGGGAGCGAGCGGCTTCGGACGCCGCGACGTCAGCGGGCGCAGCCGGGAGCCCTCTCCCCCGGCCATCAGCACGGCTTTCATTCTCAGGGCGCTCCGCCCCGGGCTCGGGAGCGAAGCTCCCGTGCGCTTCGCGCAGCGGACCGAAGGTCCGCGGGTTCCGACGTGAGTCGGAACCCATGCCCCCCACGCGCAGCGTGGGGCCCCCATGGCCGACCTCGCCGCGGCGTTGTGCGGAGCGGATGATGCCGCTGCGCTCGGTCCATCACCTCGGGGTGCTGGCCTGTCTCGCTGATCCGTGTGGGGGGATGCACGATCATCTTGCGGTGGCTCGCGGGCGGAGTTCGTTGAAGGCGTTGCAGAGGCGTCCGAGCCGGGGATCGTTCGGCAGCGCTTCGATCTCCGTACCCAGCTTGCGACGCCAATTCGGGTACTGCGTCGACGTTCCCGGCACGTTCGTGGGCTCGCGCTCGCCCAGGATGTCGTCGAGCTGCGCCATGACGATCGCGCTCGGGGCGGCGGCGAGAAAACGGTTCACGGCGATGGCGACCGCGGTTTCGTCGTCGCGCTCGGCGGGGCGCAGATCGCCGTGCGCGACCAGCGTGTCGAGCAGCATCGTGCGCTCGCGCTCGCGCGCCGCGCGCTCCTCGGCCGCCGAGCCGCGCAGCATCCCGAAGCGCTCCCGGAGCGCGACGTCCTCGCCGTGAAGCCACGCTGCGATCGTGGGCAGATCGTGCGTTCCGGAGGCGGCGAGCGCGAGCGGCGGGTAGCGTTCCGGTGCGACGAACGCGCCGTCCGGCTCGCGCTCGAAGAAGAGGATGCGGTACGACAGGATTCCCGTCGCGGCCATCGTTTCGCGGAAGCCGGGCGGTACCGTCCCCAAGTCTTCGCCGACCAGCACGCAGCGTTCGCGCGCGCTGGCGAGCGCGACGATCCCGCGCAGCTCGTCCAGCGGATAGCTGACGTACGCGCCGAGCCGCGGCCCGTCGCCGCGCGGGATCCAATACAGGCGCTGCAGCGCGAAGGCATGATCGAGGCGCAGCGCGCCGGCGTGGCGGCAGTTCGCCTGCGTGACCTCGAGCAGCTCGGCGTAACCCTCGCGCACGAGCCCGCGCGGATCGAGCGGCGGAAGTCCCCAGTCTTGCCCCAGCGCGTTCAGCTCGTCGGGCGGCGCTCCGATCGAGACGTCTTCGACGTAGGCCTCGGCGTCGGCCCACACGTCGGCTGAGTTGCGGTCCACGCCGACCGCGAGGTCGCGATAGAGCCGCACGCCGTGACGCGCCGCCTCCTCCGCGACCGCGGCGAGCTGCTCGGCCGCGAGCCACTGCAGGTACATCGCGTAGCGCAGCTCCGCGGCGTCGCGTTCCGCCAGCCGCTTCACCGCCGGTCCGTCGGCGTTGTGGTACTCGGCCGGCCAGCGCTCGATGGTACGTCCGTAGCGCGCGGCGAGAACCTCGAACGCCGCGAAGCGTCGCAGCGGCTCGCCCTGCCGGCCGCACCAGTCTTCGAAGGAGGCGCGGCGCTCGGGCGCCCGCGGGAGCGCGGCGTAACAGGCGCGCAGCGCGTCGTCCTTCGCCGCCGCGACGCCGGTGTAGTCGACGTGGCGCGTGGCGCGCAGCGCGTCGATGCGCGCGCGCCGGTCGCGCCGATCGAGCAGCGCGCGCACCTTCGGATCGCGTGATTCCGCGACGTCGTCGACCGCGATCGCGAGCCAGTTCAGCCAGCGCCGCGACGACGCCGCGTACGGGCTCGCATCCTCGGGATCGGAGCGGAACGGCGCGTGCAGCGGGTTGATGCCGACGTACGACGCGCCGCGGTCGCCGAGCAGCGCGCACACCGTGCGGAGGTCTGCGAAGTCGCCGATCCCGTCGTTACGCGAGGAGCGCAGCTCGTAGACCTGCAGCGCGATCCCCCACGTCCGGTCGCAGGGCGCATGCGCTGCGCGCGGCACGACCAGAACGTGCACGCGCGCCCGCGCGGGCTCGCGCTCCCCGCGCGCGCTCGCCTCGATGTCGAGCCGGTAGACGCCGAGCGGGCGGGGATCGGCGATGCGAACGCGGCGCGTCTCGACCGCGCCCCGTTCGTGCGTCTCGGATGCGACCAGGGGCGCGTCGCCGAACGCCGCCTCACCGCGCATCGCGCTACCGCGCTCCGGATTCAGCGTCCAGCGCACGGCCGCGTTCGAAGCGCTCGACGCGGGAAGCGTGAGGTCGACGCTGAGCGGTTCGTTCTCGCGAACGACGACGGTGGGCGGCGCGAGCCCGCGCGGCCGCGGCCCGATCAGCGACTCGAGCCGTTCCACGGTTTCCGGCGCCGCGACTTTTCGCTCGCCCAGCGCGTCGACGTACTCGCGCTCGACGCGCGGCTCGTTCATCGCAGGTGGCCGGCGAACAGAGCCAGCGAGCGCGAGATCATCGGATACGCTTTCACGTCCTCGGTCGGAACGTCGCGCGGCGAACCGCCTTCGATCGCGGTGTCGAAGACGAGCGACCATGCGATGCGCTCGACGTCGGGCAGCGCGAACTGGACGTCGCCCGGCGCGGCGTTGAGCGCCGCGAACAGCAGCGGTCGCGCGCCGAAGTAGAAGCCGATCGCGCGGCGATCGCCGTTCCAATCCCCCGAGTCCATCTCACCGCCCTCGGGCTTCATCCACGCGATGTCCTTGCGACCGCTGTCGTCGAACGGCGCGCCGCGGAAGAAGGCGTCGCGGCGGAACGCCGGGTGCTCGCGCCTCATCCGCAGCACGTTCGTGGTGAACTCGGTCAGCGCGAGATCGCGCGGCCCGCGCCCGTTCCAGTCGACCCACGAGATCTCGTTGTCCTGGCAGTACGCGTTGTTGTTGCCGCGCTGCGTTCGGCCGAACTCGTCCCCGCCGAGCAGCAGCGGGACGCCGAGCGAGAGCAGGAGCGTCGCGATGAAGTTGCGCTTCTGCCGCTCGCGCAAGTTGACGATCTCGGGGTCGTCGGTCGGTCCTTCGACGCCGCAGTTCCAACTCGCGTTGTCGTCGCTCCCGTCGCGGTTGTCCTCGTGGTTCGCCTCGTTGTGCTTGCCGTTGTACGAGACGAGATCGTTCAGCGTGAAGCCGTCGTGGACGGTGACGAAGTTCACGCTGGAACGCGGGCGGCGGCCCTGGTGCTCGAACAGGTCCGCCGAGCCGGCGAGACGCGACGCCAGCTCCGGCAGCACGCCCATGTCGCCGCGCCAGAAGCGGCGGACGGTGTCGCGATACTTGCCGTTCCACTCGGACCAGCCCGGCGGGAACGCGCCGACCTGATAGCCGCCGATCCCGGTGTCCCACGGCTCGGCGATCATCTTGACGCGCGAGAGGACCGGGTCTTGGCGGATCGTCTTGAAGAACGCCGCGTCCTGCGCGTAGCCTTGGTTCTCGCGCGCGAGCGTCGGCGCGAGGTCGAAGCGGAAACCGTCGACGTGCATCTCCTCGGCCCAGTAGCGGAGCGAGTCGGTGACCATTTGCAGCACGCGCGGGTGACGCAGGTCGAGGCTGTTTCCCGTCCCGGTCGTGTCCTCGTAATAGCGCGGGTCGTCGGCGAGCCGGTAGTACGACGCGTTGTCGATTCCGCGAAACGACAGCGTCGGCCCGAGCTGGTTGCCTTCGGCGGTGTGGTTGTAGACGACGTCGAGCACGACTTCGATCCCGGCTTCGTGCAGATGCTTCACCATCGTCTTGAACTCGTTCGGGTCGCCGCCCGCGAGATAGCGCGGATCAGGGGCGAAGAAGCCGATCGTGTTGTAGCCCCAGTAGTTGCGGAGCTTCTGCTCCACCAGCCGGCGGTCGTCGACGAACGTGTGGACGGGAAGCAGCTCGACCGTCGTGACGCCCAGGTCCTTGAGGTACGCGATCACCGAGGGGGCGGCGAGCCCCGCGCACGTTCCGCGCAGCGGCGGCTGCACGTCGGGATGCTGCACGGTGAAGCCCTTGACGTGCAGCTCGTAGAACACCGTCTGCACCCACGGAACGGCGGGGCGCTGATCGTCGCCCCACGTGAAGGCTTCCTCCACCACCACGCACTTCGGCATCCCGCTCGCGTTGTCGCGGCGGTCGAAGGAGAGGTCAGAGCGATGCGAGCCGATCCGGTAACCGTAGTGCGCGTCGGTCCAGCGCAGCGTACCGTGGAACGCCTTCGCGTACGGGTCGAGCAGCAGCTTGTGGTGGTTGAAGCGGTGCCCGCGTCCCGGATCGTACGGACCGAACACGCGATACCCGTAGAGCGTGCCGGGGCGCGCGTCGGGAAGGTATCCGTGCCACACCTCGTCGGTGTACTCGGGGAGCGCGATCCGCTCCAGCTCGCGGCGGCCGCGCGCGTCGAAGAGACACAGCTCGACTCGCTCGGCGTTCGCGCTGAACAGCGCGAAGTTCACGCCCGAGCCGTCCCACGTCGCACCGAGCGGGTAGGGCAGCCCCGCCTCGGTGCGCGGACGCCCGCCGTTCACAACGCGAGCCAGACGGCGGCGAGCGGCGGAAGCGTCAGCGATACGGAAAACGGTCGTCCGTGCGCGGGGCGGTCGCTCGGCATCACGATCCCTGCGTTACCCACGTTCGATCCGCCGTACGCCGCAGCGTCGGTGTTGAGCACCTCGCGGTAGGCGGTGCGCGCGGGCACGCCGAGCACGTACTTCTCGAGCCGGCTTCCGCTGAAATTGTACGCGCACACGACGTGCGTCTCGTGCGCCGCGTCCCAGCGCACGAACGCGACGACGGCGTTGCGTGCGTCGTCGTACGCCAGCCATTCGAACCCGCCCGGCTCGCAGTCGCGCTCGTGCAGCGCCGGCAGGTCGCGCATCAGCGCGTTGCAGTCGCGCACGAGCTGACGCACGCCGCGATTCGGCGCGTTGCCGGCGAGGTGCCAGTCCAGCGAGGCTTGCGCGCGCCACTCGCCGCGCTGCGCCCATTCGCCGCCGGCGAACAGCAGCTTCTTCCCGGGATGCGCCCACATGAGCGCGTAGAGCAGCCGCAGATTGGCGTACTGCTCCGGCTCGTAACCCGGCATGCGGCCGAGCAGCGAGCGCTTTCCGTGCACGACCTCGTCGTGCGAGAGCGGCAGCACGAAGTTCTCGCTGAAGGCGTAGACGAGACCGAACGACAGCTCGCCGAGATGATGCCCGCGCCAGAGCGGATCGCGCTCGAAGAAGCGCAGCGTGTCGTGCATCCAGCCCATGTTCCATTTGTAGCCGAAGCCCAGCCCGCCCGCGTCGGCCGGCGCGGTGACGCCCGGCCACGCGGTCGACTCTTCGGCGAAGGTCGCGATCCCCGGCACTTCGCCGTACACCACCGTGTTCAGCCGGCGCAGAAACGCGACCGCTTCGAGGTTCTCGCGCCCGCCGTGGACGTTCGGAACCCACTCGCCCTCTTTGCGGCTGTAGTCTCGATAGAGCAGCGAGGCCACGGCGTCGACGCGCAGGCCGTCGACGTGAAACTCCCGCAGCCAGTAGAGCGCGGAAGCGATCAGGAAGTTCTGCACTTCGACGCGCCCGAGGTTGAAGACGAAGGTTCCCCAGTCTTGGTGGAAGCCTTCGCGCGGATCGGCGTGCTCGTACAGCGAGGTTCCGTCGAAGCGTCCGAGCGCGTGCGCGTCGGTCGGAAAATGCCCGGGGACCCAGTCGAGGATGACCGCGATGCCCGCACGGTGCGCGGCGTCGACGAACGCGCGGAGATCGTCCGGCTCGCCGAAGCGGCTCGTCGGTGAGAACCATCCCGTCGTCTGATAGCCCCAGCTCAAGTCGAACGGGTGCTCGGTGATCGGCAGCAGCTCGAGATGCGTGAAGCCCATCTCCGCCGCGTACGGGACGAGCCGCTCGGCCAGCTCGCGGTACGTCATGAAGCGATCGTTCTGCTCCGGGACGCGCTGCCAGGAGCCGAGGTGCACTTCGTAGATGCTGATCGGCGCGTCGCGCCGCTGGCGCGTCGCGCGAGACGCGAGCCAGTCGGCGTCGTTCCACGCGAACGTGCTCGGCGCGGCGACGATCGAGGCGTTTCCGGGCCGGACCTCGGTGCGGAACGCGAACGGATCGGCGCGCAGCGGCAGCAGCTCGCCGTTCGCGCCGAGCACCTCGTACTTGTAGCGCGCGCCCGGGCCGACGCCGGGAAGGAAGATCTCCCACACGCCGGCCTCGCGCCGCAGCCGCATCGGATGAACGCGGCCGTCCCAGGCGTTCCAGTCGCCGACGACGCTGACCCGCCGCGCGTTCGGCGCCCACACGGCGAAGCGCGTCCCGCTCACGCCGTCGATCTCCGCCGGGTGCGCGCCGAGCGCGTCGTACAGCCGGAGATGGTTGCCTTCGGCGAAGAGCCACGCGTCCAATGCGCCGAGGATCGGACCGAAGCGGTACGGATCGTCGATCGTCCGCGTGCCGGCGGCGTCTTGCACGCGCAGCCGGTAGCGCGGCGGCACGTCGTCGAGCTCCGCTTCGAAGAGCCCCTCGTCGCCGGACGGCGTCGCGCGCGCGAGAACGGCTCCGCGCTCGTCGACGACGTCGACGGTGCGGGCGCCGGGAAGGAACGCGCGCACGACCGCCGCGCCGTCGCCGGCGTGCGGCCCGAGCACGGCGAACGGATCGCCCTCGCGCGCGCGGGCGATTGCTTCGAGGCGTCCGGGCGCGATCACAGCAGCAGTCGGGCCAGCGAGGGCAGTCCTTCCGCGAACGTCGGGTGGACGTGCACCGAGCGCTCGAGGACGCGCCAGGTCGATCCGGCTTCCATGTGGGCGAGAATCACGTGGATCAATTCCCCGGCTTCGTACCCCACGAACGTGGCGCCGAGGATGCAGTCGTTCTCCGCGTCGACGACCAGGCGGAAGAAGCCCTCTTCGAGCGACCACTCGGTCCCGCGCGCGACGTCGGAGAGCGCGAGCGTGACGACGCGATGGTCGCGCCCGGCCTGCGCCGCTTCGTGCGACGTCATCCCGACGCGTCCGACCTGCGGCTCGGTGTACATCGCGTACGCGAGCACGCGGTCGTCGCGCCGGCGCGACAGATCGCCTCCGATGATCGCGCGCAGCCGGCGGAAGTCTTCCCACGAGACGTGCGTGAATTGCGGCTGTCCCGCGACGTCGCCCAGCGCGTAGTGGCCCGGAACCGACGCCCGCAGGTGGTCGTCGCATCGCACGTAGCCGCGTTCGTCCAGCGCGATGCCGGCGTGCTCGACGGCGCCGGGCGGCACGACGGGGCGGCGGCCGGTCGCGACGAGGAGCGCGTCGCCGGCGAGCGCGGTTCCGTCGTCCAGCGTGATGCGAAACGTGGCACCGTCGTACGCGACGAGCGAGGCCGAGCGCTCGAGGACGATCGTCATCCCGTCGCGTGCGAACGACTGCATCAGCACGTCGGCGACGTCCGCGTCCTCGCGGGTCACCAGCCGCGGTTCCGGCGTGATCACGGTGACGTGACTGCCCAGGCGCGCCGCGCCCTGACCCAGCTCGAGCCCGACGTACCCGCCGCCGAGGACCAGCAGCCGTTCGGGAAGCGTCTCGAGCCCGAAGAACGTGTCGCTGGTGAGGAACGGCGTTCCCGCGAGCCCGTCGAGCGGCGGGACGGCGGGCGTTCCGCCGGTGTCGATCACGACCGCGTCGGCCTCGTACAGCGTGCCGTTCGCGCGCAGCGTCTGCGGTGCGGCGAACGCCGCTTCGGCGCGGACCAGCTCCACGCTGCTCTCCGCCAGCTTCTTCTCGACGCCGGCGCGCCACTCGCCGACGATCGCGCGGACGCGCTCCATCACCGCCGGTACGTCGGGCGCCACATCGCAGTGCACGTGCACGTCGCTCGCACGCCGGGCGCGTCCGGCCGCGTGGGCCGAGGCGAGAAACGCCTTCGACGGCGTGCAGCCGACGTTGACGCAGCACCCGCCCAGGTTGCCGCGCTCGAACAGGACGACCCGCTTTCCGCGCGCGGCGAAGTCGATCGCCAGCGGGACGCCGCCTTGTCCCGACCCGATGACCGCGAGATCGTACCGGCTCACGTTCGTACCGTTACCTCGAAATCGGCCGCCACACGCGGATGGTGCGGGCCGCCGTACGCGCCGAGCTGGTCGACGATCTTTGCGACGAGCGCGGTCCAGCCGGTCTGGTGCGACGCGCCTAGCCCCGCGGCGGTGTCGCCGTGGAAGTATTCGTTGAACAGGATCTGATCGCGCCAGTGCGGTCCCGTGAAGATGGGGTTCGCGCCGTTGAACGGCCGGCGTCCGCCGGCGTCGGCGCGGAAGATCGAGAGGAGCCGGCGCTCCAGCTCGAGCGAGCACTCCCACAGCGTGAGGAAGCGGCCCGAGCCGGTCGGCATCTCGACCGTGAACGCGTCGCCGAGATAGTAGTGAAAGCGCTGCAGGCTCTCGATCAGCAGATAGTTCAGCGGCATCCAGATCGGGCCGCGCCAGTTGCTGTTTCCGCCGAACAGTCCGCTCGTCGACTCGGCGGGCTCGTAGTCGCAGCGGAACTCCTGGCCGCCGAGCGAGAGCACGAAGGGATGGTCGAGGTGATAGCGTGAGAGCATCCGCACGCCGTGCGGCGAGAGGAACTCGTCCTCGTCGAAGACGCGGCGGAGGATGCGGCGCAGGCGGTCGGGGTTGCAGATCGCCATCAGCCGGCGAGCGTGCGTTCCGCCCACGTCCATGCGCGCGACGTTCTCCGCCAGCTCCGGGCGGTTGGCGAGACACCATTCGACGCGGCTCGCGAAATGCGGGAGGCGGTCGAGCGTGTCGGCGCTGAGCGTCTCGACCGCGAACGCCGGCACGATCCCCACCACGCTGCGGATCTTCAGCGGGATGCGCCGGCCGTCGGGCAGATCGAGCTGATCGTAGTAGAACTCGTCGTCGGGATCCCAGAGGCCGCGCTCGTCCGCGTCGAGCGAGTTCATCGCGTCGGCGATGTAGAGGAAGTGCTCGAAGAACTTCGTCGCGACGTCTTCGTACGTGTCGTCGTGTTTCGCGAGCTCGATCGCCATCGCCAGCATGTTCAGCGCGTAGACGCCCATCCACGACGTTCCGTCGCTCTGCGCGAGGTACGCGCCGCCCGGCAGCGGCGCGCTGCGGTCGAACGGGCCGATGTTGTCGAGCCCGAGGAACCCGCCTTGAAAGACGTTGCGGCCTTCGACGTCCTTCCGGTTCACCCACCACGTGAAGTTCAGCAGCAGCTTTTGGAAGATGCGCTCCAAGAAGCGGTAGTCGCCGACGCCGCCGCGGCGGCGCGCCTCGATCTTGTAGAGCCGGAGCGCGGCCCACGCGTGCACCGGCGGGTTCACGTCGTCGAACGACCACTCGTAGGCCGGCAGCTGCCCGCTGGGGTGCATGTACCACTCGCGCGTGAGCCGGATCAGCTGGTCCTTGGCGTACTCGGGGTCGATCAAACCGAGCGGGATCACGTGGAAGGCGAGGTCCCACGCCGCGTACCACGGATACTCCCAGCCGTCCGGCATCGAGAGGATGTCGTCGTTGTAGAGATGCTTCCACGTCGCGTTGCGGCCGTGCAGGCGCGAGGCGGGCGGCGTGGGCATCGCGGGGTCGCCGCGCAGCCAGTCGCGCACGACGTAATTGTAGAACTGCTTCGTCCACAGCAAGCCCGCGAAGGCGCGGCGCTGGATCGTCGCCGCCTCCGCGTCGGTGCCGGTCTGCGTGAGGCTCGCGTAGAACGCGTCCGCTTCGAGCGCGCGGCGCTGGACGAGCGCGTCGAACTGGCGGTCGACGACGGCCGCCGGATCGTCGCTGATGCGGAGCCGCAGCGTGCGCGTCTCGCCCGGCTCGAGCTCCCACGCGTAGTGCAGCGCGGCTTTCGAGCCCGTGCGCCCGGGGTTGATGCCGTCTTGCGACTCGCCGCGCACCGCGCGATCGATCCCGCTCTTCACGTACGGCGAGGCGTTCGGGGCCCCGAACGCGCGCTGATAGTCGGTCTCGTTCTCGGTGAAGAGCCGTTCGCGCTCGCCGCCGTCGGTCGACACGTAGCGTTCGCCGAGCGTCGCGTGCCACGCGGCCAGCGTCCCGCCCGGAGACGTCTCGGCGATCGAGGGTTTCGGCGTCCCGGCGCGCCACGACCACTCGTTGCGAAACCAGACGTGCGGCAGCACGTGCAGCGGCGCGCGCTCGGGGCCGTGGTTCGTCACCGTGATGCGGACGAAGATGTCGTCGACGTCGCGCTTCGCGTACTCGACCACGACGTCGAAGAACGCGTCGTCGTCGAAGATCCCCGTGTCGACGAGCTCGTACTCGGGCGCTTCCCGCCCGCGCCGCGCGTTCTCCTCGCGGAGCTGCGCGTACGGAAACGCGCGCTGCGGGTACCGGTACAGGCCTTTGAGGTACGCGCCCGAGGGCAGCGCGTCGAGGTGCCACCAGCACTCCTTGACGTCCTCGCCGTGATTGCCCTGATGACCGCCGAGCCCGTACAGGCGCTCCTTGAGGATCTCGTCGCGCTCGTTCCAGAACGCCGGCGCGAAACAGAGCCGCTGGTGCTCGTCGGAGATGCCCAGGATCCCGTCCTCGCCCCAGCGGTACGCGCGCAGACGCGCCATCTCGAACGGGAAGTAGTCCCACGCGTCGCCGTCGGCGCTGTAGTCCTCGCGGACCGTGCCCCACTGGCGATCGCTCAGATACGGCCCCCACCGCCGCCAGGCTTCGAGTCCGGCGTCGGCCGCCGCGATCCGGTCGCGCTCGGGATTGCGCTCCATCGCCGTTTCTCGGAAGCTCGTCGCAAGGTTTCCTCTTGCGCGCCGCCACAGAGGGAACGCGATGCGCTTCGGCTGCGCCCTCTGCGGAGATTTCGAGGCCGCGGAGCGGCGTGAATGGCTGCTGACGAACGGACGCGGCGGCTACGCGATGGGGACGGTCGGCGGAACCCTGACGCGGCGGTACCACGGATTGCTGGTCGCGGCGATCGACCCGCCGGTGACGCGCCGCCTCGTCGTCGCGAAGCTCGAGCTCGACGCCGAGTACGACGGCGCGTCGTTCGCGCTGTCGACCAACCGCTGGGCCTCCGGAGCCGTCGCGCCCGACGGCTGGACGCGTCTCGAAGCGTTCGCGTACGACGACGGCCTGCCGGTGTGGACGTACGCGCTCGGCGACGCGCTCCTCGAGGTGGCGCTCGCGATGCCGCACGGCGTCGACGCGGTGGCGCTGGGGCTTCGCGTCGTACGCGCACGCGCGCCGATCGCGCTGCGCGGACGGCTGATCGTCGCCGACCGCGATCATCACGGCGGCCCGCTGCCCGACCCGGCCGGATTCGTGACCGCCGTGGCGGGGGACGCCGCGACGATCGCGCTGCCGGCGTGCGGCCGAACGCTGCACGTCTTCGGCGGCGAGGATTGCGGGATCGAGCCGGCGCGCGAGGTGTATCGCGGCTTTTCGTTTCCGCGCGAGCGCGAGCGCGGGCTCCCGGATGCCGACGACTACCTGCACGCGCTCACGCTCGCATGGCGGCTCGACGCGCGCGCCGGCGCCGGCGTCGTGCTGAGCTTGGACCCGGGCGTGCCGCGCGATCCGCACGCGATCGTCGATGCGCGCCGCGCGGCGCATCGCGCCCTCGCCGCGGCACAGCCGAGCGCGCTCCTCGGCGAGCTGGCGATCGCGGCCGACGCGTTCGTGGTCGCGCGCGGCGAAGCGCCCGGCGCCGGGACGACGATCGTCGCCGGTTACCCGTGGTTCACCGACTGGGGGCGCGACGCGATGATCGCGCTTCCCGGTTTGCTGCTCGACACCGGCCGGGCGCGCGAAGCGCGCGCCGTGCTGCTCACGTTCGCATCGCACGAGCGCGACGGCCTGATGCCCAACCGCTTCCCCGACGCGGGCGGTCCGGCGGAGTACAACACGATCGACGCCTCGCTGTGGTTCGTCGAAACGGCGCGTGCCTACGTCGCGGCGACCGGCGACCTGGAGACGCTGCGCGCGCTGCGGCCCGCGATCGCGAGCATCGTCGCGGCGTATCGCGACGGCACGCGGTTCGGGATCGGGAGCGACGCGGACGGGCTCGTGCGCGGCGGCGCCGAGGGCTTGCAGCTGACGTGGATGGACGCGAAGGTCGGCGATCGCGTCGTCACGCCGCGGCGCGGAAAGCCGGTCGAGATCAACGCACTCTGGTACAACGCGCTGCGCGCGTGCGAGCGGTTCGCGCACGACCTCGGCGAGGATGCGGCGCCGTACGCGGCGCTCGCCGAGCGGGTCGCGTCGTCGATGCAGCGCTTCTGGGATCCCGCGCGCGGCTGCTGCTACGACGTCCTCGACGGCCCGGACGGCGACGACGCGTCGGTGCGCCCGAACCAGCTCTTCGCGGTCGCGCTGCCGGCGAGCGCGTTCGACGACGCGCAAGCGCGGGCTATCGTCGACGTCTGCGCCGCGCGCCTCTGGACGTCGGTCGGGCCGCGCTCGCTGGATCCGTCCGATCCGCGGTACCGCGGGGCGTACGGCGGCGACCAAGCCGCGCGTGACGCGGCGTACCATCAGGGGACGGTGTGGCCGTGGCTCGCCGGCGCGTTCGTGCGCGCGCATCTGCGGGCATACCGCGACCCGGCGCTGACGCGGACGTTTCTCCAGCCGCTCGTCGACGCGCTCGAAACCGATTGCGTGTCCACGCTCTTCGAGGTCGCGGGCGGCGACGCGCCGCACGCGCCCGGTGGCTGCCCCGCGCAGGCCTGGAGCGTCGCGGAGCTGATCGGCGCGATCCGGCTCCTCGACGCGCACGGCAGGCGGTGAAACTCCGGACGCGCACGCCCGTAGAACGTTACGACACGACCGGAGCACCTCCATGATCAGCCGCCGCCGCCCGTTCCGTCATCTCGCCGTCGCCTCGATCTCCGCCGCCCTCACCGTGGCCGGGATCGCGCTGTCCCACCTGGTCTGAGGCTCGTCGTCCGACGGCGCTTCGACGATCTCGCCGGTGCGCGTCTCGGGCCGTGTTACTGCGGGCGGCCGCCGGGCGTCCTCGGCGCGGTTTCGCCGCGCAGCGCGACGGCGATCGCGGCGAGAATGATCGCCGCGCCCGCCGCGGTCGGCGCGCCGAGCCGTTCGCCGAAGATGATCGCGGCCAGCACGGCGGCGATCACCGGCTCGAGCAGCGTCATCGTCCCGACGAGCGTCGCGCTGATGATGCGCACCGCTGAGTTCATCGCGGTGTGTCCGAAGAGCTGCGAGAGGAGCGCCATCGCGAGGATGCCGCCCCACGCGCGCGCGTCGGCGAGCGGCGGGAACGGATCGTGCGTCGCCGCGACCGCGAGTCCGAGCGCGAGTGCCGCGTAGCCGTACGTGCGCGCGGTGACCGCCAGCGTGTCGTACCGGCGGTCGGTGCCGCGCACCACGATCAGGTAGGCGGCGATGGCGAACGCGCCGCACAGCGCCAGCGCGATCCCCAGCGGCGTGTTCGAGCGATCGGGGATCCCGACGACGATCGCGACGCCGGCGAGCGCGCCCGCGACGCTCAGCGCGGCGTACGCGTCGACACGGCGCCGCCGCGCCACGGCGTACGCTTCGGTCCAGACCGGCGTCGTGCACACGAGCAGCGTGGAGATCGCGACCGAGGCGTAGCGCAACGAGGCGATCCAGCTCGCGAAGTGCAACGCGAGCAGCACGCCGGCGACGACGAGCCGCCGCTCGGTCCGCGCGTCGATCGCCCGCAGTCGGCCGCGCACGGCGGCCAGCACGAGCAGCGGAGCCGCCCCGATCGCGAGCCGTCCGAACGAGGCCGCGAGCGGCCCGCCCGACGCGAGCGCGAAGCGTGCGAAGATCGCCGCCGCGCCGATCGCCAGCTGCGCGAGCGCGACGAGCGCGACGGCGCGCCGCGTGCGCGCGTCCGTCGTGCGCTCCGTCGCCTGCATGCGGCGACCTTCGGGGGCGCGCGGCGCCGCCCTTGACATCCCGCTCTCGCCGTCCTAACGTCGTCCATACGCTACGGGAGCCCGAAGTGCCGGGCTGAGAGGACGGCGGCAGGCCGTCGACCGTTACAACCTGATCCGGGTCATACCGGCGAAGAGGAGTGCAGCGCATGGCGACCATGCTACCGCCGTCGAACGACGTGCTTTCCCGCGATCCGTTCCCCGCGTCGACGAAGATCTACGTCGAAGGGAGCGATCCCTCGATCCGCGTCCCGTTCCGGGCGATCCAGCTCACCGACGGCGAGATCCACACCGTGCACGACACGTCGGGGCCCTTCACCGACCCGGACGTCGGCATCGACGTGCGCAGCGGCGTCGCGCCGATCCGCGAGCCGTGGATCGCGCGCCGCGACGACACGGAGACGCTCGCGAAGCCGTCGTCCGTCTACCGGCTCGGCCGCGAGGCGATGCGCGAGCTGGACGCGATCCGCTTTCCGTCGCCGCGTTCGATCCGGCGCGCGAAGCGCGGCGCGAACGTGACGCAGATGCACTATGCGCGGCGCGGCGAGATCACGCCGGAGATGGAGTTCGTCGCGCTGCGCGAGGGGTTCGAGCCGGAGTTCGTGCGCAGCGAGGTCGCGCGCGGGCGCGCCGTCATCCCGGCGAACGTCAACCATCTCGAGCTCGAGCCGACGATCATCGGCCGCGGGTTCCTCGTGAAGATCAACGCCAACATCGGCAACAGCGCGGTGACCTCGTCGATCGAGGAAGAGGTCGAGAAGATGGTGTGGGCGACGCGCTGGGGCGCCGACACCGTCATGGATCTCTCGACCGGCAAGAACATCCACGAGACGCGCGAGTGGATCGTCCGCAACAGCCCCGTGCCGATCGGAACGGTGCCGATCTATCAGGCGCTCGAGAAGGTCGGCGGCAAAGCGGAAGAGCTGACGTGGGAGATCTACCGCGACACGCTCATCGAACAAGCGGAGCAGGGCGTCGACTACTTCACCGTGCACGCAGGCGTGCTGCTGCGCTTCGTCCCGCTGACGGCCGGCCGCGTCACGGGGATCGTCTCGCGCGGCGGCTCGATCCTCGCCAAATGGTGTCTCGCGCATCACCGCGAGAACTTCCTCTACACGCACTTCGACGAGATCTGCGAGATCATGAAGGCGTACGACGTGACGTTCTCGCTCGGCGACGGGCTGCGTCCGGGCTGTCAGGCGGACGCGAACGACGCCGCGCAGTTCGGCGAGCTCGAGACGCTCGGCGAGCTGACGAAGATCGCGTGGAAGCACGACGTGCAGGTCATGATCGAGGGCCCGGGGCACGTCCCGATGCACCTCATCAAAGAGAACATGGACAAGCAGCTCGAGCTGTGCAACGAGGCGCCGTTCTACACGCTCGGGCCGCTGGTGACCGACGTGGCGCCGGGCTACGACCACATCACGTCCGCGATCGGCGCGGCGATGATCGGCTGGTACGGCACGGCGATGCTCTGCTACGTGACGCCGAAAGAGCACCTCGGTTTGCCCGACAAGCAGGACGTGAAGGACGGCGTGATCGCCTACAAGCTCGCCGCACACGCCGCCGACGTGGCGAAAGGGCATCCGCGCGCGCGCCACCGCGACGACGTTCTGTCCAAAGCGCGCTTCGAGTTCCGGTGGGAAGATCAGTTCAACCTGAGCCTCGACCCCGACACCGCGCGCGCGATGCACGATGAGACCTTGCCTGCTCCGGGGGCGAAGGTCGCCCACTTCTGCTCGATGTGCGGTCCGCATTTCTGCTCGATGAAGATCACGCAGGAGGTGCGTGACTACGCCGCGAGCGGGATGGCCGAGAAGTCGGCGGAGTTCCGAGAAAAAGGCGCAGAGCTTTACGTCGCCGCGGCGGACTCGGCGTCGTAAGACGCGAAATCAACGCGCGATGAGAGTCGCGCGCACCTTGACGGTGGCGTCCGCCTGCGTTGCACTCGCAGCGGCCGCCGCCGCATGTTCCGGCGGTTTCGGGTCCGGGTCCACGATGCCGAACGCGCTGCCGTCGCCGGGCGCCGGAAATCCCACCGTACCGCCGTCCGCCGCACCGGTCAGCTCGAACGCGGTGCTGACCTACGGTGCGTCCACCGCGTTCCAGGAACTGCCCGAAGTGGGCGGCTACAGCGGCGCGATCGCGTTCCCGAAGGAGCCCGAGCCGACGCCGGCGCCGGCGAAGAAGGGGCAGACGCCCGCGCCGGCCGGCACGGCGCAAGACATCGCGATCGGCGCGACGCTCTACGTGAAGAAGCCCGAGGACGGTCCCGATCTCAACTTCGAGAAGGGCAAGGGCCGCCACAAGAAATCGCGCGAGCATCCCGCCCGCGCGCTGGCATGGATCGAGCTGCTCCCGACGCACGATGCGACGCTGCCGGCGTATCCGCGGATCGCGGTCGACGTCCCGCGCGAGATCGCGAGCGAGTACCGCGACGGCGAGTTCGGGATCGGCCTCTGGAACTCGGGCGCGAAGGACAACGCCTACCGGCTGGCCGTCGAAGAGGTGGACCAGAGCTCGACGCCGCCGCCGATGGTGGTCCACGCCGCCGCGCCCGCCGGCACGGCGCGGCCCTCGCCGGGCGCGAGCGCCTCGCCGCACCCGAGCGGGATGGCCACGATGACGCCCTTCGGCACGCCGTCGCCCTCGCCGAGCGCCAGCGCGTCGCCGGGCTTCCACGCCCCCGGATTGGGCGGCACGGTCGTGCACCCGGGACCGAGCGCGGCGCCCACCCTGCCGCCGGCCCGGATGCTCTTCGCCGGGGCGGCCACGCCGCTGAAGCTCGTCGCGAACCGGCCGGCGATCTTCGTGCTCTACGCCCTGCCCCACCCCGCCGCGACGCCGACCCCGAGCGCGAGCCCGAAAGCCGCCGCGGCGGCGACGAAGACGGCCGGCTCGCCGACGCCGTCTCCGGCTGCGTCCGGCTCGCCGGCGGCGGCCGCCACGAAGGCGCCCTAAACCGGAGCGCCCCCCCGCAAACGAAGAAAGCGCCTCCCGGTGGGGGCGCTTTCTTCGTCGCGGCGCGGGCGAGCCCGGACCGGGCGGCTCGCCCCTCCAGGCAGGACGCCTACTGCGCGGCGGCCTTGTCGGTGAGCGTGGGCAGCTGCTCGTCGGTCGCGGCGGCGGCCGTCGCGGCGCTCGCCTCGTCCGCCGTCGCGGCGGCCGACGCGGCGTCGGGGAGCACGTGGTCGACGTCGGACACCCATTCCCGGAGGTCGGGCGGCTTGGCCGCGGCGACGGTGACCGTCTGGACGGCCGGCTTCGCGGTGAACGCGCGGCCGACGCGGGCGTCGAGCTGCTTCCACACGTGCAGCACCTTGACGACGTAGTGCTGGGTCTCGGCGTACGGCGGCACGCCGTGGTACCGCTCCACCGCCATCGGACCGGCGTTGTAGCCCGCGATGGCGAGCTTCACGGCGTTCGGCTTGGCCTTGAAGTGGTGCACGAGCGTCGCGAGGTAGGTCGCGGTCCCGCGCAGGTTCTCCGACGGATTCCAGGCGTTCACGCCTAGGCGCCGGGCGGTGCCCGGCATGAGCTGCCCGAGCCCCCGGGCGCCGACGCGCGAGACCGCGGTGGCGTGCCAGCCCGACTCGACCGTGACGATCGACATGATGAAGCGGGGATCGAGGTGCGTCTTCCACGCGTCCTTCAGGACCGACCGCACGTACGCGCGCGCTTTGGCGAGCGGCAGCGACGGGTTGATCTTCTGAACGACGGCGGTGTAGGCGCCTTCGAGGGTCAGCGGAGCCGTTTGCGCGGACGCCGGAGCGACCGTGGCGAGGGGAAGGGAAAACGCGAAGACTGCGGCTGCGGTACGCAGCGCGGAGGACCGGAACATCGCCGCCCACGTTCGCAGATCGGCGTCCGAGACCCCTCCGGCTTTTGTCGGATGCCGCGGAATCCTGACCGCCCGTTTACGCGAGGAACATCCTTCTCGATGCGCCGTTGTGAGGACGGCCACCCGTATGGCACGATGTGCGAGCATGCTCGGCGTATGAAGCGGGGGATGGTGAAGCGTGCGGCTCGTTGACGGCGCGGTCGTCTACGCGGCGTCCGATCTGAACGACTATCTGGCCTGCGCGCACAAGGTCGCGCTGAACCGGCGCGGCCTCGTCGAGCGCTCGCTGCCGGACGACGACAATCCCACGCTCGCGATCGTCGCGCAGAAGGGTCGCGAGCACGAGCGGCGCGTGCTCGAGCGCTTCGCCGCCGACGGCGCCGGCGTCGTGCGGATTCCGGAGGGCGACGCGACCGCCGCCGCCCTGCGCGAGGCGGTCGACGCGACGCGCGCCGCGATGCGTGACGGCGCACGCGTCATCTACCAAGCGTCGTTCCTCGAGGGCCGCTGGACCGGTCGCGCCGACTTCTTGCTGCGTGTCGACGAGCCGAGCGCGCTCGGCGCCTGGTCCTACGAGATCGCCGATACGAAGCTCGCGGTTCAGGAGAAGCCGCAGCTGCTCGTGCAGCTCTGCGTCTACGCGATGCTGCTCGAGCGCGTGCAGGGGCGCATCCCGAAGCAGGTCTACGCGATCTTCGGCGACGGGCGCACGACGGCGTACGACCCCTCGCGCTTCGTGCCGTACGTGCGCGCGGCGCAGGGGCGCTTCGAGTCTCTCGCGCCCGGCATCGACCCCGACGCGCTTCCCGAGCGCGTCGGGGCATGCGAGCAGTGCGGGTGGTCCGAGCACTGCGAGGCCTCGCGTCGCGCGGTCGACGACGTGTCGTTCGTGGCCGGGATCCGGCGCGATCAGACGAAGCGGTTGCGCGCCGCCGGGATCGCGACGCTGGAAGCGCTCGCGACCGCGCCGCTCGAACCGGTCCCGGCGCGCTTCGAGCGCTCGACCTTCCTCACGCTGCATCGGCAGGCGGCGCTGCAGCGCGCTCAGCGCGAAGACGGGCGGCTGCACCACGAGCTGCTCCCGCCGCGCGAAAGCGGCGGGTTCCGCGCGCTTCCGCAGCCGGCCGGCGGCGACGTGTACTTCGACATGGAAGGCGACCCGCTCTACGCGCCGGGGTTCGGCTTGGAATATCTCTTCGGCGCGTTCGTCCCCGACGACCGCGAGCAGCCGTACCGTGCCTTCTGGGGCGAGACGCCGGAGGAGGAGCGCGAAGCCTTCGTCGCGTTCGTGCGCTGGCTCGTCGCGCACCGCGAACGGCATCCCAACGCGCACGTCTACCACTACGCGGCCTACGAGAAGAGCGCGCTGCGCCGGCTCGCGATGCGGCACGGCGCGTGCGAAGACGAGGTCGACGATCTGCTGCGCGGCGAGGTCCTCGTCGATCTGTACGCCGTCGTGCGGGCAGCGGTCGCGCAGTCGCAAGAGAGTTACTCGATCAAGAAGCTGGAGCCGTTCTACGGGTTCGTGCGCGAAGCCGACGTGCGCAAGGGCGACCAGTCGATCGTCGCGTTCGAGCACTACCTCATGAAGCGCGACGACGGCGAACAGGCCGCCGCGATCCGCGACGACATCGTTCGCTACAACGAGGAGGACTGCCGCTCGACGCATCGCCTCCATCGCTGGATTCTGTCGCTGCGCGCCGAGGCGATCGCGCGCGGCGACGACTGCCCGTGGCGGCCCCGGCGCGATCCCAAGGAACCGACGGCCGACGAGCTGCGCGCCGAGAAGGAGACGGACGACCTGCAGCGCGCGCTGCGCGAGGGCGAGCCGACGGATTCACCGCGGGTGCTGCTCGCGGAGCTGCTCGCGTACCACCGGCGCGAGGACAAGCCGGTGTGGTGGGCGATGTTCGACCGGTACGACGCCGCGCCGGAGACGACGTTCCTCGACGACCGCGACGCGCTCGGCGGTCTGCTCGAATCGCCCGACCATCCGCCGGAGCTTCCGTCGCGCAAGAACCAGCGCGCGATCTACACCTACGCGTTTCCGCCGCAGCAGCACAAGGTCTCTCCGGGCGCCTACCTCGATCCCGACCGCCGCGACGTGAAGGCGATCGACGTCGTCTCCGTCGACGACGAGGCGCGGCTCGTCCGCGTCAAACGCTGGCCGCACGATCCGCATCCCCGCGCGCTGATCCCGGGCGGGCCGATCGCCACGAAGGCGCAGCGCGCGGCGCTGCGCAGGTTCGCGCAGGCCGTGCTCGACGGCGACGCGCCTCGCCGGTACGCCGCCGCCTGGGACGTGCTGCGTCGCGCGCGTCCGCGCATTCGCGGGATCGCCGAAGGCGGACGGATTCAGCCCGGCGTGCGCGCCGGCGCCGCCGCCATCGATCCGGCGGACGTCGCCGCTCTCGCCGCCGCGCTCGACGGCAGCGCGCTCGTCGTCCAGGGCCCGCCGGGCACGGGAAAGACGTACACGGGCGCGCACGTCATCGCAGCGCTGCTCGCCGCCGGAAAGCGCGTCGGCGTGACGGCGACCAGCCACAAGGCGATCCACAACATGCTGCACGCGATCGAAGCGGCGGTTGCGGCGCGCGGCGAGACGTTCCGCGGCGTGAAACGCTGCGACAAGGACGATCTCGAGACGCACTTCGTCTCGCACCACGCGTTCGTCGCGAACGCGCCCGCGAACGCACCGTTCGACGACTACGCGCTCGTCGCGGGAACGTCGTGGCTCTTCGCGCGCGACGACCTCGCGCGGCTCGACTATCTCGCGATCGACGAGGCCGGGCAGGTGTCGCTCGCGGACGCGCTCGCCGTCGCGACCTCGGCCGAGAACGTGCTTCTGCTCGGCGATCCGCTCCAGCTCGCGCACGTCTCGCAAGGCGTGCACCCGGCCGGCGCGGGCGCGTCGGTGCTGCAGCACCTGCTCGGCGAGGACGCGACGGTCGCCGAAGACCGCGGCGTCTTTCTCGACCGCACGTTCCGCATGCACCCTGCGATCTGCGACTTCGTCTCGCGCACGGTCTACGAGGGACGGCTGCACGCGACGTCGTCGTGCGCGGTGCAGCGCATCGAGGCGCCCTGGTTCTCCGGCGCGGGACTGCGATACGTGCCCGTTCCGCACGAAGGCAACGTGCACGCCTCGGAACAGGAAGCGGCGGCGATCGAGAAGATCGTCGAGAGCCTTCTCGCCGGCGCGTTCACCGACGCGCGCGGCGAGGTGCGCGCGATCGGGCTCGACGACGTGCTGGTCGTCGCGCCGTACAACGCCCAGGTGCGCCTGCTGCGGCAGCGGCTCGGGCGTCGCTTCGGCCCGGGCGTGCGCGTCGGGACCGTCGACAAGTTCCAGGGCCAGGAAGCGCCGGTCGTGCTGTACTCGCTCGCGGCGTCGAGCGCCGAAGACGCGCCGCGCGGCGCGGACTTCTTGTTCGACGGGAACCGGTTCAACGTCGCGATCTCGCGGGGCCGCGCGCTCGCCGCGATCGTCTGCTCGCCGCGGCTGCTGGAATCGCGCTGCGGCAGCGTCGAGCAGCTCCTCGCGGTCGCGGGCTTCTGCGCCTTCGCCGAGGCCGCCGAGGAGAGCGCCGCCGCGGCGCGGCCGCTGAGCGCGTCCGGCGCCGACTCGTTCAACTAAGATTCTAATTGACATTCGGCGGCCGTGGTGCTACGGTCAGCACGTCGATCACTTAAATCGTTAGTTGAAAGGGTCGTCGCCGTGATCCGTTCCCTTCTCGTCTCGGCCGCCGTCGTGGCCGGCATCCTCAGCCTCGGCATCGATCTCGCGCAGACGGCGTACAGCGCCGTCCAGACCGCGCACACCGTGCTCGTCGGCGCCGGCTGACCTTGCGCGGGCGACCGGGACGAGGACACGTTCCGTCGCTCGCCAAAGCGCGACGGCATGAAGCTGCTTCGTCCGCTGCTCCTCGCGTCCGGTGCCGCGCTGGCGTTCGTCGCGGTTCATCTGGCCTCGGCGAGCGCCGACATCCGGCCGCACGTCGTCGCCGACGACCCGGTCGCCGCCGGACGCTTTCTGGTCAACTACGGCGGGTGCAACGACTGCCACACCGCCGGGATGATGGAAGGCCGCGCCTTGCCGCCGGAGTCCGAGCGGCTCCTCGGCAGCCGTCTCGGCTTCGCCGGGCCGTGGGGCGTCACGTACCCGCCGAACTTGCGCCTCGTGGTCTCCTCGATGTCGCCGGACGGCTGGACGGCGCTGATCGCGAACCCCGGCCCGGTCGGGAAGCCGCCGATGCCGTGGAAGTCCCTGCGGTCGCTGAGCCCGGGCGACCAGCTCGCGATCTATGCCTACCTGCGCAGCCTGGGTCCGGGCGGCAGCAGCACGCCGGCCGACGTCCCGCCGGGCCAGGCCCCCACCACGCCGTATCTCAACTTCACGCCGACGATGCCGGGCGCGCACTAGCCGACGGCTGCATGCGAGGCGCCGGTTCGGTCGCGGCGCGCAGCAGCACGTCCGCGTCGGCGGTTCGCCGGTAGAGGACGAAGTAGCCGTCGCGCTGCGACGACACCATGCCGGCGTCGCGCAAGATCGCGAGATGGCGTGACACGCCGCTTTCGCTGAGCCCGGTGAATCCCGCAAGCTCGCGCGTCGAGAGAGCGCGGTCGCGCAAGAGCTCCATGATGTCGAGGCGCAGCGGGTCGCCGAGCGCGGCGAAGCGCCGCGCCGCGTCCGTCCAGGCGGCGGCGCGCGGACGAATCGTCGCGGGCGACGCGAGCGGGTAGGCGATGCGCACGTCGAGCCGCTCGCCTCGGAGAACGACGAACGTCGCGCCCGGCCAGATGAACGCCGACGGCGTGAGCGAGAGCGTCGCGCCCGCGTCGAAGACGAGCCGCGTTCGCGCCGCCTCCGCGCCGCCGAACGCGAGCGCCGCCTCATCCTGCCCTCCGGTCGCGGTCGCCCGGCGCGTGAGCGTGCGCAGCATCGCCGTGATCCCGAAGCGCTCCATCAGCCGTGCGCGGCCGCGCGCGTCGGCGAGCGCGCGCGCCTCGTAGCCGTCCCATTCGCGGGCGAGGCAGCGCTCGTAGAACGACGCGAGAAGGTCGCACAGCTCCCGCCGTGCACGCGAGGGCGAGTTCGCGAACGCGTGCAGCACCGAGCCGTCGCGCTGGCGCGCCGCTGCCGCGCGCGCGAGCCGGCGGAGCGCGGCCGGCTTCGATGCCGCCTCGATGTCGTCGCGCCGGACGAGCGGCGTGCCGAGCATCCGCCGTGCCATCGCGGCGTCGAACGCAGCGGCATTCCCACGCAGCAATCGCAGCTCGTCCTCGAGGGTCGCGACGGTCTCGGAGACGGCCTCGGCGGCCGGGAACAGCTCGGGGAACAGCTCCGGCACCGGCGAGAGCAGAAATGCGAAGCGCGCGATCTCGCGCTTCAGCGCGGGCGTCGCCCGCCGGCGGGCGCCGCGCAGCCACTCCATCTGCTCGGCGTGCCGGCGCGGGTCCGCGAACACGCCGAGCGCGCGCAGCACCTCCTGCAGCGGTGAGAAGGTGAATCGAACCGCCGTCGGACGGATGCCGGTCAGCAACACTGATTGACGATAGCACGAATCAGTTGCGGCCGCATCGCGCGCCTCCTATGATGGCGCCATGAAGCTGACCGCGTGTCTGCTCGGTGCCGCGCTGCTCGCGAACGCGCCGGCGTCCCCCTCGCCCTCGGGCGACGCGGCCTTTCGTCGCGGCGACTTCGCGGTCGCCGGCGCGGCGTACGCCGCGGCGCTCGCGGCGCGTCCGGACGACGTGGACGCGCTCGTCGGGCTCGGTACGGTTCGCCTCTACGGGGGCAACCTGGCCGCGGCGCGCAGCACGCTCATGAAAGCCGCCGCGCTCGCTCCGAGCGACGCGCGGATCGCGGAACGGCTGCGCTCGATCGCTCGCGTCGAATCGCGCCCCGGCGATCTTCGCGTCACCATGGATCGTTCGGAAGTCGACGTGCCGTTCGTCGTCACCGATCCGCTGCCGATGATCCGCGCGCGCATCGACGGGCACGACGCGACGCTCGTGATCGACACCGGGGCGACGACGATCGCGCTGTCGGCCGCGGCGGCGCGGCGCTTCGGCATCGCGTTGCACCCCGCGGGACAGGGCGTGTTCGCGGGCGGCCGCACCGCGGCGATCTCCGCCGGCCGCATCGACACCGTCAGCTTTTCCGGCGCGAGCGTGCGCGGCGTTCCCGCCGGCGGACTTCCCGCGGGGATGCCGACGTCGCTCGGCGGCCACGACTACGACGGCGTCATCGGAACGACGCTGCTCCGGCAGTTTCTTTCGACCCTCGACTACCCCGGCGCCCGGCTGATCTTGCGTCCGCGCGCCGACTCGGCGCGATTCGAGGCGGCGGCCGCGGCGCACGACGACGCGATCGTCCCGATGTGGCTCGTCCCCGACCACTTCATCTTCGCGCGCGCTCGGGTCGACGACGCGTACGACGCGCTGTTCAGCATCGACACCGGGGGCGCCGGGATCGGCATCACGCTGACGAAAGACGCGCTCGACGCCGCGGGCATCGAGCCGGACGCGACGAAGGCCGTTGCGGGCGTCGGCGGCGGCGGCGCCGTTCGGATCGTGCCGTTCACCGCAGCGTCGGTATCGCTCGGAACGTTCTCGCGCCGCGACGTCGCGGGGGTCTACTCGCCCGGCGGCGACCCGTACGGGATCTTCCCGTTCGCCGTCGCCGGTGCGCTGACGCACGGATTCTTCCGCAGCGCCGCGCTGACGTTCGACTTCGACGCGATGGAGCTGGTGGTCGCCTCGCGCTGACCGTTCGTCGCGCGCACTACAAGCGGTAGCGCTGCTCGATCGCGAGCGCAGGGGCTAGGCGGCGGTTCCACGAGCGGCGCGGCTCGGATCGCCGCACTCGTTCGCGGGGAGCACGGAGGGTTCTCGCCGCTCGATCCGCCATTGCTAGAGCGAATGAAGTGGGTGGTGGACCGTTTCGACATCGCCGGACGCAGTGTCGACGTCTACGGCGCGGATCGGTTCCCTCCACCCGCGAATGTCCGCGTCGCGCGTCTGGTGCCGGGCGACTGCAAAAGTGTCCGCATCGCAGCTCCGGCGGACACGGCGTCGGTCCGCGTCGCGCCCCTCGACTCGATCGAATCTCAGTCGTGCGAGGCGCTCGAGCACGCCCTGAGGATCGAGTTTCCCAACCCGTTCGGCTACTGCGCCCGCGAGATCGCGTCTTCATTCATGCGCGGCGTCGCGCTCGTTGGAAGCGGCATCGTGCGCCGGCCCGCCGAGCCGCGCGTCGAGATCAGCAGCGCGTTCGCTCGGTGGCTTTCCCTCGAACCGGACGAGCGCGTCGTCGTCGGCGGCGCCGTGCTCGCCGAAGACGGTCGCGTGTTGCCGAACGCGACGGCGTGCCTGATCGCATTTCTCAAGCACGCGATCCTCGATCGTCTCGCCGAAGCGGACGGCGGTTGGCGGCACCTCTACTTCGACTCGAACGACCGCCGGTTGTGGGAGTCCTCATATCCGCTCGCCGGGATGCACGGGGGAGGTCCGCAGCGGCTGGCTGCGATCTCGCTGCGAAAAGCACGCGAACGTTTCGGAGCGTTCACGGTGCCGGTGGAGCGCGACATCGTCGCGCCGTTGGACCGATCCGAAACCCGGCTCGTCGGACAGTGGACGCACGCGCACATTCGCGATCGCCGTCCGAACGCCGTCGGCCGGAGGATCGAGCACCTCACCGGCGCGCGGCTCACGCCGTTGGGACACGATGCGTCCGGCTGGGAGCAGCTCTTTCGCGATTCGGCGGACGGCCGGCTCTGGGAAGCGACGTTCTACAATTCTGCTCTGCAGGGCGGAGGCCCGCGCATGCTCTCCGTCATCGCACAAGATGCGGCGAGACGAAAGTACGGCGACGACGTCCTGGGCTGAACGGGTCGCCGCATCCCGGCGTCGACGACGGCGCGCGAAACGGTCCGTCTCGTTCGCGAGCGCGGGCTTCCCGCTCTTCGTGGAGATGGGGACTCGAACCTCACCGTCGGATGCGAAGCGAGTGCTCTACCAGCTGAGCGACATCGAACGGGGAATCCGACTCAGTAGAGGCGCCGGCGCGGAAAGGTCGAGCCATGCTCCGGCATCGCGACGGCGGTTCGAGCTGCGCGTATCGTCGCCACGGCTGCCGTCAAGGAACGGATCTGAGCCTGCATCGCGGCGATCTGCGCCGATTGCGCGCCGAGCCGCGCGTGCAGCGCTTGGTTCTCGCGACGCAGCGCCTGGATCGCGGCGAGTGCGACTCCATCCTCGTCGATCGAGGTGATGTGCCGATCGTCTTCACCCACGGCGAAGGCGCTGTAAAAGTCTTGTGCCATCGGCCCGATGTGTCGCACGCCGCGTTCGGTGCGGTAGCTCCAGCGGCTGATCGGCAGCGCGGCGACCTTCTCGAGCACCGCCGCGTCGTCGAGCGGGACGATGTCCGTCTTCGCGTCGCGATCGCTCAGCGACGCCCACGCGCCGGACCCCGGCGCGAGCTGCGCGCCAACGGTCGCGGCGGCGTTCGTGTACAGCGTGAAACCGCCCGCCGCCCGCGCGAGGAACTGATACGCTTGCGATGACGTGAGGGCGGTGTCGCCGTTCGATCCATCGCTCCACACGAAGCTGCCCTCCTTTGCCGCGGACGCGAACGCCCCCGCGGCAAAGCTGTACGTTCCGCCGGCGCTGTTCCGGTAGCCGCCGGGGATCGTCGCGAACGTTCCGGAAGCGGTTTGTTGGAAGCCGCCGTCGATGACGGCGCCTTCGCCCGACGCACTGTTGTAACCGCCGGAGGCGATGAAGGCGCCTTCGCCTGCAACGCTGTTGTTCGTTCCGCCGCCGATGAACCCGTACTGGCCGCTGACGGTGTTGCTGACGCCGCCCGCGACGATGCCGTACGTGTTCGAGACGATGTTGTTCGAGCCGCCGGTGATCACGCCGTCCGAACTGGAGATCTGGTTGCCCGAGCCGCCGCCGATGAAGGCGTCGCCTCCGCCCGACAGCGCGTTCTCGAAGCCACCGACGATCGCGCCGAAAGCGGAGCTTCCCGTGATGCTGTTCGAGCTGCCGGCGGTGATCACGGCATCGTACGACGTGTCGCTGCCGCTCGATATCGCATTGTTGAAGCCGCCCAGGATCGCCGTCTCACCGTCGCACGCTTGATTGTAGTCCCCGCCGCCTACGACGGCGAGGACTCCGCCCGCGACGTTTTGGTTCGCGATACCGACGAACGAATCTGTCCCGGCCGAGGAGCACGTGGGGAGGCTTTGGGTCCGGCGGACGGCGCCCTTCCCGGGCGCCGGGGCGACTTTCGATGCGGCCGGGATTGCGGCGAGGTGCGTCGCCGAGCCGTCCCCGCCGCAACCTGCGAAGCCCAAGCTGCCCAACGCGGCAGCAAAAACGACGGCGACGAGACGTGACGTCATCGCGACCTCCAGCAAGCGGCAATGCCTGCGTTGCGTACCATGGAGAACGCCACCTGCCTGCGATGGTACGCGGGTCGCGGCGCGGAATCGGCCGGAGCCGGATGCGGCGCACTCGCCGCGGCCCCGACATTCTCGGTATCGAACCGGAGCGCACAAAAAGCGCGTCATCTCATCGATAAGCGCGCTTCCGGCTCTTGGTGGAGATGGGGGGACTCGAACCCCCGACCCCTTACATGCGAAGCAAGTGCTCTACCAGCTGAGCTACATCCCCAGGGCCGCGAGCGATTGTAGCAGGGGGTTCCGGCACTGTCAAAGGGACGCGTCGGCGGCGCGCCGAGAGAGGGAGCGATGCCCGTCCTCCGCGCGGCCGCCGCCGTGCTCGCTTCGCTCGTCCTCGCGTCCTGCGGTCAGGGCGCCGGCGCGCGCGCGGGCGGGCCGCTGCGGGTCCTCGCCACGACGACGACGCTCGCGTCGATCGCCGAGGGCGCGGCCGGGCCGACCGCCGACGTTCGCTCGCTCGTCCCGGTCGGCGTGTCGCCCGAAGACTATCAGCCCTCGCCGCAGGACGTCGCGAAGCTGCGCGACGCGGACGTCCTCATCGAAAACGGCGCGGGGCTCGAAGGCTGGCTCGACGCGACCGTGCGCAACGCCGGAAATCCGAATCTGAAGATCGTGGTCTGCGCGAACGGGCTTCCCGTCGTCGACCGGAACCCGCACCTCTGGATGGACCCGGAGCTCGCGCGCCGCTACGTCGCGAAGATTCGCGACGCGCTCGTGGCGCTCGATCCCGAGCACGGCGACGCGTACCGCGTCTCGTCGCGCTCGTACGACTCGCAGCTCGAAGCGCTCACGGAGCGCACGCGCCGGAAGATCGCGACGATCCCGGTGCGCCGCCGCACGATGATCGTGTTCCACGACGCGTTCGACTACTACGCACGCCGCTTCGGGCTGCGCGTCGTCGGCGCGATCGAGCCCGTCGCCGGCGCCGAGCCGAATCCCACGCACATCGCGCAGCTCGTCGCGCTCGCGCGCGCGCAGCACGTACCGGCGGTGTTCGCCGAGCACGAGTACAGCGACAAGCTGGCGCGCACGCTCGCCGCGAGCGCGGGGGGCCTCACCGTCGCATTCCTCTACGACGACTCGCTGGGTACCGATCCGTCCGTGAGCACGTACGTGGGGATGATCGACACCGACACGGACACGATCGTCCGCGCGCTGCGGTGACCGGCGCGCCGGCCGTCGCCGTCCACGCGCTGCGCGTGCGCTACGAGCGCGTCGTCGCGCTCGACGGCGTCGACTTCGAGCTTCCGCGCGGAACCGCGCTCGGCATCGTCGGCCCGAACGGTTCGGGAAAGTCGACGCTGCTCAAGGCGATCGCCGGACTGGTCGCGCCCGACGCGGGCTCCGTGCGCGTGCAAGGGCGCGCGCCGCGCGATCTCGCGCCGGGGACGATCGGGTACGTCCCGCAGATCGAGGACGTCGACTGGCGTTTCCCGGTCAGCGTCCGCGACGTCGTCGGGATGGGACGGTATCCGCGGCTCGGGCCGTTCCGGCGCTTCTCGCCGCACGACCGGAGCGCGGTCGCGCGCGCGATCGAGGCGCTCGACCTCGGCGCGCTCGCCGACCGCCACATCAGCGAGCTGTCGGGCGGGCAGCAGCAGCGCACGTTCGTCGCGCGCGCGATCGCGCAGGAGCCGGCGCTGCTGCTCCTCGACGAGCCGACGACGGGCGTCGACGCGGCGACCGAAGACGCGCTGCTGCGGCTCGTGCGCGGGCTCGTCGCGGACGGGCTGCCGGTCGTGATGACGACGCACGATCTGGATCGCGCCGCGGAATGGTTCGACCGCCTCCTCGTCGTCGACCGGCGGATCCTCGCCGACGGCGAGCCGGAGCAGGTACTGAGCTCGGGTGCGTACGCGGGCATCCGCGAGCACACGCACACGCACGGCCATCTGCGATGATCGATCTGCTCGCCCCGCTGCACTACGACTTCATGCAGCGTGCGTTCGTCGCCGCGTTCGTCGTCGGCGCCCTTTGCTCCGGGATGGGCACGTACGTCGTGCTGCGCAAGCTCTCGTTCATCGGCGACGGGCTCGCGCACGCCTCGTTCGCGGGGATCGTGATCGCCTACATCCGCGGCGCCAGCTACTGGAGCGGCGCCGCCGTCGCGACGATCGTCACCGCGCTGGCGATCGGTTTCGTCCACCGGCGCGCGCGCGTCTCCCTGGACACCGCGATCGGCGTGCTGTTCACCGCCGCCTTCGCGCTCGGCATCTTCCTCATGTCGCGTCTGCCGCGTTCCGGCGTCGACCTCGGGAACTACCTCTTCGGCGACATTCTCGCCGTCGGGCCCGGCGATCTGATCTACGTTGTCGGTCTGGGAATCGCGGTCGCAATCGTCGTCGCCGCGCTGTGGCGGCCGCTGCTGTACGCGTCGTTCGATCCCGTCGTCGCGCAGGCCGCCGGCATCCGCGTCTGGTTCAGCGACTACGCGCTGCTGGTCGTGCTGGCGGTGACGATCATCGTCTCGGTGCAGCTCGTCGGGATCGTGCTCGTCGCCGCGCTGCTCGTCACGCCGGCCGCGGCGGCCGCGCTCCTGACGAAACGCTTCGTTCCAATGATGCTGCTCGCGGGCGCGTTCGGGATCGTCTCGTCGGTCGGGGGGCTGTACGCGTCGTGGTGGCTGCGCGCGTCGAGCGGCGCCACGATCGTGCTCTCGGCGACGTTGCTGTTCTTCGCGGCGCTCGCGACGAGCGCCGCGCGCCGTCGCGCGCCGCTCGCGATGCCGGGCCGCGGGCGGCTCGCGATGCGCGAGCGCGACGACGACGCGCGCTGAAGACCCGCGCTACCGCAACGCAGCGACCGCGGCGCGCTCCTTCAGCGACCCGATGCCGGTCGCGGCGTCGAACCCCGGGCGCACCGTGCAGCCGTCGTTCTGCAGGTCGACGCATCCCTTCACCACCGGCGGCGGGCTCGGGATGATCCCTTTGAAGTTCTTCGGCAGCGGCGGCCGGCGCGGGCGCAGGTCGTTGTCGATCCAGCCCCGGTCGTTCTCGCGCTGCACGTCGCGGAACGCCGACGGCGCCGTCTTGTCGAGCACGTAGAGATCGCCGGCGGTCAGCAGGCGGTGCTCGGGGGGGACGAGGCTGTCGATCGCGGCGAGCTCGGCGCCGACGAGCGCCGCGCTCTCGCTCGTTCCGCCCACGCCGCCCAGACCGTAGCCGTGCCAGTACACGCGCAGATGCCCGGAGGCGTCGGCGGAGACGTCCGGGACGATCCGGTTGTGGACGTAGCCCGGCGAGAACACGAAATCGCCGGGCGCGTCCTGCCAGGGCGGACGCGGGTCGGTCGAGACGCCTCCCCCGCCGGCGTGGACGCCGTCGTTCCACACCGCCTCGTCCACGACGCCGTCGCGATCGCCGAGCTGCGTCCCGCCCGCGCAGATGACGAGATCCGAGACGCACGGCCACGCGACCCGGGCTTTCTCGACCCCGGGCTCCTCGTATCCGTAGGCGCCGTCGTCACCGGAGGGCACGACGAGCGGGATCCCGCGGACGATCGCCTCCAGGAACGGCAGCTCTGTCGGCCCGTAGCGCGCTTCGTCGGGACCGTCCTGCGGCCCGACGACGAAGGGGAAGACCACCACGGTGGGCGCCAGGTCGAGCGCGCGGGCGAGCGCCAGCGTCCCGTCGTCGCCCGCGGCGCAGACGTCGTCGTAGTCGACGACCACGTCGGCGAGCGGCGCCATCGTGATCGCCGCGTCGGTGTCGAGCGCCGCCTCCTGGCCGCGGTCGTCGCGCCCGCACTCGCTCGAAGCCGCCTTGAAGGCGAAGCTGCGCTCGCTCACGCGGCTCGCGCTCGCACCCGGCGGCGCACCGGCGGCACCGAGAAACGTCGCGACGTCCTTCTGGTCGAACCGGTCGGACGCGTCCTCGACGAGCACGATGCGCTGGCCGGCGCCGCCGCCGTCGACCGCGTCGGTCATCGCGCGGAAGCGCGACGGCTCGTACCAGTCGCCGCGGAAGTACGTGAAGGAGGGCCGCGTGTCGGCCAGGCGCGGCGTCGTCGCGACCACCGTCCCGCTGATCGCGCGGACGTTCGGCACGGGGAGCGTCAGCGGCCCCGCGGGCGCGAGCACGGTGCGTTTGCCGTCGGTCCAGCGCACCCAGTGGGTGCCGAAGAGCCGCTGCGCCTTCGCCAGCGTGAGGATTCCGCCGGACGTCAGCCCGTCGCCGGCGACCTCGATGTCGCTGGCCCCGGCCGCGCGCAAGAGCTGGCCGACGGCGCGGTTCTCGGGCGTCCGGCCGAAGCGCTCCACGAAGGCGGCCTGCGTGAGCACCGCGCGGTGCGCGGCCGCGCCGGGGTCGCTCATCTGGTGCGCCAGCGCATCCAGGTCGCCGCGCGGCTGCAGCTGGACGGCGATGTGGAAAAGCGTGCGCGGATCGGGCGTCCCGGCCTGCTGCATGCCCGCCCAGGCGGCCGGGGGCGGGGTGATCCGGGAGCCGGCGGCCGCGCCGGCCCGGCCGGCGTGCGCGAGCGGGACGAGAAGCGCCAGCGCGAAGACGGCGAACCATTCACGCCGGCGGAGAAGTTTCTGGAGCAACCGCATCCTTTCCGAGGGTCCGTTCCGTGCAACGCAGCGCGTTCATCAGCAGTCTCGTCGCGACGGCCGGTCTGGCCGAGCTGACCCACATCCTGCCCGCGTCGGCCGCGATCGACGAACCGGCGGTGGGCCGTGAAGTCTTCGCGCAATTGCGCGAAGACGGTGAGCTTCTCTTCGACTCGCCCTTCTACGAGCACCTCAACGAAATCGGGTCGGTGATCGCCGAGACCGTGCGGAGCCGCTATCCCTATCCGATCCGCTACTACATCGTGCGCGGCGATTCGGCGAACGCGTTCTCGGTTCCGGGCGGGAACATCTACGTCAACGAGCCGCTGCTCCGGCTGGCGAAGAACCGCGACGAGCTGGCCGGAGTGCTCGCGCACGAGACGGGCCACATGGTGCTGCACCACGTCGCGAAGCACATGGCCGACGCGCAGAAGACGGGGACCGCCGCCGACATCCTGGGCACGCTGGCGCAGATCGTGCTGGGCCCGCTCGGGGGCGCGGCGGTCGGCTACGGTCTCGACAACGCGTACGCCGGGCACGACGCCGCGCTCTCGCGCCACATCGAAGCGCAAGCCGACGAGGAAGGCGCGCGCATCATGGCCGCGACCGGCGAGTTCAATCCATGGGGCATGGTGTGGTTCTTCCAAGTGATGACGGCGACGTACGGTCCGGGGCAGAACACGTGGCTGCGCGATCACCCGCTCGACGAAAAGCGCATCGACGATCTCGAGGCCGAGTTCCGCTCCGACCCCGCGACGTTCGGCAAGTACAAGGACACGAACGCCAAGGACGTCGCCTACTGGTGATCAGCGTTCGCTGAGCGGGCGGCGTACCACCGGTAAGCGGACCGAGACGCGCGTTCCGCGCGCGTTGCGCGCGACCGCGATGCCGCGCGCGAGCGTGCGGATGATGAACAGGCCGCGCCCGCCTTCGGCGCTGGTGTCCGGGAGCCCGCGCGCGACGTCGAAGCCGGTGCCGGTGTCGAGCACGTGGAGCACGAGCTCGTCGTTGCGCCACTCGGCGCGCATCTCGATCGGGCCCGGCGCGTGGCGCACGACGTTGCCGACGAGCTCGCCGAAGATGAGCGCCGCGGCGTAGGCGTCGCCTTCTCCTTCGTCCTCGAGCCAGCGTTCGAACGACGCGCGCGCCGGCTGCGCGCTCAGCGCGTCGGGCGCCTCGAACGTCCAGCCCGTCCGGCGGCCGTACGCGAGCGTGATCACCGCGATGTCGTCGCGCACCGGGCGATCGCCGATGACGACGTCGCGCATCCAGCGCGCCGGGTTCGTCGAGGCGAACGACGCCTCGTCGCGCAACGCGGTGATCAGCCGGCGCTCGCCTTCGACCGGATCGCGGTCGACTTCGGTGAGCCCGTCGGTGTAGAGCACGAGCAGCGAGCCGTACACGAGCGGGCTCGCGTCGACGCGCGGACGCATCCCCTCGGTCCACGTTCCGAGCGGCGGCGCCGGGTCGGCGGCCAGCATGCGCACCGCGCCGGTCGGAAGGCGCAGCGCGGCGGGCGGATGGCCCGCGGTGGCGTAGCGCACGCGCGACTCGCGGATGTCGACGATCGCGACGAACGCCGTCGCCGTCAGATCGGGACTCTCCGCGCGGAGCGCATTGTCCACCACGCCGAGGATGTCGGCCGGATCTTGTCCGCGGTGCGCCGCAAAGCGGATGCCGTGACGGATCAGCGACATCGTCGCGGCCGCGTCGACGCCTTTGCCCGCGACGTCGCCGATCGAGACGACGAGCCGCCACGGGCCGAGCTCGAACGCGTCGTACCAGTCGCCGCCGACGTTCATCCCGATCTCCGCGGCCTGATAGATCGCCGAGATGTCGATGCCGGGCAGGGCGGGCAGACGCCGCGGAAGAGCCGACGCCTGGAAGGTCTCCGCGAGACGGCGTTCGCTCTCGCGCGTGGCGGCTTCGTCGATCGCGCCGGCGAGCCGGTGGGCCAGGATCTGGGCCGTCGCGAGCTCGCCCTCGTCGAACGGTGGGTCGTCTTCGTGGCGCGTGAACACCATCGCGCCGATCGCATCGCCGCGTACGCTGAGCGGTGCGATGATCATCGAGGTGAGGCGGACGCGCTTGAAGCGGTCGAGATGCGCGGCGTCGGAGGCGAGCGCGACGAACGCGGCGTCGTCGGCCGGCGCGAGCAGCGCCGCCTCGTTGCGCTCGATCACCCCCGCGACGACGCCGCCGCGGCGCGGCGGATACATGCGCGTCATGTCGCGCCACAGCACGCCCAGCCGCTCGTCGCGCGCGCTGAGCGCTTCCAGCACGATCGCGCCCTCGCGCGCGCGCCGGAACACCGAGCACGTGCGCGCGAAGCGGCGCACGGCGAGATCGGTGACGGCGGGCAGGATCGTCTCCAGCTCGCGATAGCCGGCGATCAGACCCGTCGCGTCGAGCAGCATCGCCGTCTCGTCCTCGGCGCGCTTGTGGTCGTCGATGTCGGTCGCGGTGCCGATCCAGTGCAGCACGCGTCCCTCGGGATCGCGCGACGGCTCGGCGCGTCCCAGGAACCACCGGTACGTTCCGTCGCGCCGCCGCAGGCGATACTCGACTTCGTAGGTCGTCTCCGTGCGCAGCGCGTGCTCGTAGGCGGTCGACGCGTGCGCGGCATCGTCGGGGTGCACGACCAGCGTCCAGTCGATGCCGGTCTCCGGATGCGGCGCGAGCCCCGTGTAGTCGCGCAGCCGCTCGTTCCAGTACTCGATGAAGCCCCGAGCGTCGGAAACCCAAATCAGCTGCGGCGCGCGCTCGCAGATCGCACGCAGCAGCGAGGTGTCGGACCGTGCTTCCTGGGTCCCGAAGACCTCCATCCGATCCGAGAGTTGGAGCGACGTTCCGGTGAGGCCTGGTCAGCCGGCCGCGCGTACGACGGCGTACCGGTCACCTTCGCGGCGCAGGAAGCCCGCGTCGGCGAGCGCCTCGAGCACCTCGACGGTCGCCGAGCGCTCGTTCTTGTTCGGCATCCCTGCCCAGCGCAGCGCGACCTCCGACACGTCCAAGACGCTCCCCGGGTCGAGCAGGTCGCGCACGAACCCGACGCCCAGCTTCACGCGCTCCATGCGCCGCCGCAGCGGCTCGAGCGCGGCGTCGAAGTCGTTCGCCGCCGGCGATTCCGGCGGCGTCGCGGTCGCGGACGCCTGCGTCGATGCCCCCGCGCCGCGCGCCCCCTCGGCGACGCTCGGCGTCGCGACGGATGCCGCCTGCGCCGGCAGCGGCGGCGAGACGGGCACGGACGTCGACGCGTCGTCGCGCTGGATCCCCACGAGGGCCGGGTTGCGGTCGATGATGGCGTCGGTGATCGCCGGGAAGAGCTCGCCGAGGGCGACGAACGCGGTCTGCCACGGAACGGCGTTCAGCACGCGCGGCCGCGTCGCGAAAGCGAGCAGGATCGCGCGCGCCACGTCTTCCGGCGCGGCCATGATCGCGGCCGGCGCGCCGGGCATCCCGGCGCGCGACATGAACGCCGTGTCCACCGCGCCCGGGTCGACGTACGTCACCGCGACCGCATGCGGCCGCAGCTCGCGCCGCAGCAGACGCGTCGCCGAGCGGAGCGCGGCTTTCGACGGCGCGTACGCGCCCATTCCGGGGACCGGCACGCGCGCGACGCCGCTGCCGACCATGAAGACGTGGCCGCGCGCCGCACGGAGCAGCGGGAGCGCTTCGCGCACGATCGCGACCGGCCCGATCACGTGGGTGCCGAATTGCGCGCGCAGCGCCTCGTCGCTCTGCGCGATCAGCGGTCCGACGGCGGCGTGCCCGGCGTTGTTCACGAGCACGTCGAGCCGTCCGAACGCGCGCCGTGCGAGGTCGACGATCGCACGCGCGTTCGACGGGTCGCTCACGTCGATCGCCGCGACCGCGATCCGGCCGTGCTCGGCGCGCACGCGCGCGGCCAGGCTGTCGAGCGCGACGCGATCGCGGCCGATCCCCACGACGTCGTAGCCCGCTCGCGCCGCGCGGATCGCGAGCGCGCGCCCGATCCCCGAGGACGCGCCGGTGACCAGGACGACGCTCATCGGCGCAGCAGGTCGCGCGCGTCGCCGAGCGCCTTGCGCGCCGCCCCGGTCAGGTAGTTGACGTCGCTCGAGATGCCGACGAAGCGATAGCCCAGATCGGACGCCGCGCGCGCCATCGCGGCGTCGCGCGCGAGGAAGCCTGCGAACTTGTTCGCCTTCGCCGTCGCCGCGCAGACGCGCCGGATCATCGTCATGTAGTGCTCGTCGCGCTCCCACACGTCCGGCCAGCGTTTCACGCCCGAGGCGGCCAGATCGTTCGGACCGACGAAGACGCCGTCGATCCCCTCGACCGCGAGAATCTCGTCGGCGTTCGCCACCGCCTTCTCGGTTTCGATCTGCACGAGCACGACGATCTCGGCGTTCGCGCGCTCGAAGTACGTCATCGCGTCGGTGCCGAACGCGAGCGTCGGGCGCAGCCCGCCGCGGCTCCGCTCGCCGAGCGGCGGAAAGCGGGCGTCGCGCACCACGGCGCGCGCGTCGGCAGCGTCGTTCACGACGGGCACGACGAGTCCGGCGCAGCCGAGGTCGAGCGCGCGCTGGATCTGCGACGCTTCGTTCCACGCCACGCGCACGAACGGCGAGACGTTCTGAGCGCGCAGCGCCGTCACCATCGCGCCGGCGTCGTCGACGCCGATCGGCCCGTGCTCCATGTCGATCATCAGCCAGTCCCAGCCGAGACTCGCCATCGCTTGGGCGACGAACGCGTCGCCGAACTGCAGCCATGCGCCCAGCACCGTCTCTCCGGCGCGCAGCCGGCGCGCGAGCGCGTTCTCACGCACGGGCGCGCGCCTCCAGGAACCGGGCGTAGCGGTCGAACGTCGCGCGCGGAAGCGTGGAGTAGTAGGTCGTTTCGTCGAGCATCGGGTCGTGCGGTTCGACGACCGTTCGCCGTTCCCGCGCGAAGGCGGCGAGCGCCGCGGCGACCGGCTTCTCCGAACCGTCGGAGCGCACGATCCCGAACGAGAGCTCGTGCGGCGCGCGGTCGAACGGCGGCTCGTCGCGCAGCGCATCCGCGTAGTCGGCCCAGCACCACCAGTACCCGCCCAGCCGGCCCTGCGCGTGCAGCCGCTCGAGCACGTCGGTGCAGTACGCCGCCATCTCGTCCTCGTTCAAGCACGCGTACGCCGCGCGCACCGGGTCGTCCGGCGCGACGACCGGATTCGGCGGCTCGTCCGGCATCGCGACGTGCTCGTAGGGTGAAACCTTCCCCGGCGGGCACGTCGGGTTTCCGAGCTCGCTGAAGAGCACCGGCTTCCGCGCGAACGCCGCCGCGAGCTCGGCGAGGAACGGAACGCAGTCGGGATCGAGCCGCGAGCGCGAGAACGCGCTGTAGACGCTGTAGCCGTGCATCGTCGCGAACGCGAACGGCGCGCACAGCGAGGAGAGCCGCAACACGTTGTCGCGCGTGAGATCCTCGCCGTGCGTCCCCGCGGTCACCGGGATCCCGGACGCATCTTCGAGCGCGAACGTGAGCCGGCGCGACCACGACGCTGCGTCGGCTTCGCGCGCGGGCGTCCGCACGTTGGTGAACTCGTTGCCGAGATCCCAGGCGAACACGGCCGGATGCCGGCGCAGCCGCTCGCCCACCGCGTGCGCGAACCGGATTTGCGCGTCGAGCAGCGCGCCGGTGTAGAAGTCGCCGATCCCGTGCGGCGACTCGCCGCGTTCGGTGATCGTGCGAAAGCGGCCGGCGCGGCTCGCCCGATCCAGCGTCCACGACGGCAGCCAGTTCACGCCGCTCATGTGGCCGGTGAAGAGCGTCGGCATCGTGCGCAGCCGCGCCTCGGCGGCGAGGTCGGCCAGCGCTTCCAAGCGCGCCAGCATCGCCGGATCCAGCGCGTCCGGCGCCGGCTGGAAGTCGTCCCAGCGGAGGAAGAAGCGCACGGCGTCCAAGCCCAGCCCGGCGATGCGTGCGAAGTCCTCGCGAATCTCTCCGGAATCCCAGCGCCGCCACATCGCCATCGCGCTGCGGCGCGGCCAGTAGTTGATCCCGAGCGAGAATCGCACCCTGCCGGTTACCCGTTTCGCGCGCCGGCGTGCTGCGCCGCGCGCGATTTCAGCATCGCGCGAACCGCCTCGGCGACGCGGTCGATCGCGACGCGCCGGTACGACCAGCGCGGGTCGCGGTTCGCGCCCGTGACGACCATCGTCGCGTTCGACTCGAAGACCACCACGCGTCCTTCGCGGTCGAGCGCGAAGTCGATCCCGAAGTAGTCGAGACCGATCGCGCGGCCGATGCGTTCGAGCGCCGCGACCACGCCGTCGCCCAGCGTGCCGCGCACGTCGGTCAGGAAGGCGCGCTCCTCGTCGCGATACGCCGCGTTGTCTGCCATCGCGGCGGTGAAGTAGTGCACCTTCCACTGCGTCGAGATCGCCAGGTGCAGCGGGTACGGCGTTCCGTCGACCACCATCACGCGGTATTTCGACCACGCGCCGTCGGCCCGCCGCGTCTCGACGTACTCGATCGCGAGGACGTCCCGTCCGGGCAGCGCCGCGACCGTCTCGCGCAGCGCGCCCGGCTCCTCGACGCGGGCGAAATGCTCGCCGGTGTGATAGCCGGGCGCGCGCACGAGCACGGGAAAGCGGAAGCCGGCGGCGCTCAGCCGTTCCGCGCCGCCGGCAGCGCCGAGCTCCGCTCGGGCGAAGGTCGCGATCCGCGGCGTCACGACGCCTTCGAGGCCCGCGAAACGCGCGGCGTTCGCGGCGCGGCCCGTCACGCGCACGATCTCGGGGCGGTTGATCACCGGAGCGTCGGTGCGCGCGAGCGCGCGCGCGGCCCGATCGAGCGCGCGGGCGCTGCGGTCGGCGTCGCCGATGACGTTCAGCACGACGTCGTGCGGCGGCAAGGTCGTGGAGTCGGCGTACGACTCGGCGACGAGCGTCGCCACTTCGAAGACGCGGTCGTCCAGCAGGTGCTGGATCGGAATGTTTCCGCCGATGGCGGCCGCGACCAGAAGGACCCGCACCGGCGGACCGGCGCCGCGGTACGGCGCAACCGCGACGGAGCCGTCGGGAAAGCCTTGCCGCCACGCGCGCTCGGCGGCTTCGTAGTCGCCGCTGCGCTCGTACGAGATCGCGAGGCCGCGGTACGCTTCGCGCTGCGCGGGATCGCGCTCGAGCGCGGCGGCGAACGACGCGCGCGCGCCTTCGGCGTCGTTCTCGTCGAGCAGCACGTTCCCCAGGCTGACGTGCGCGACGGCGCGCTCCGGATGCCGCAGCACCGCTTCGGCGAAGACGATCCGCGCCGACTTGACGTCGCCCGACGTCGCGAGCAGCAGACCGAGCGACATCATCGCGCCGAAGTGCGTGCGGTCGCGCACGAGCACGTCCAGGTATGCGCGCTGCGCGTCCTCGCGCAGCGCCAGCTCTTCCAGCAGGCGCGCCCGCTCGAACCACAAGTCGAGCGGAGAGTCGGGCGCCGCTTCGAGGACGGCCTCGATCTCGCGCAGGCGCGCGGTCCGCGCCTGCCACCGCGAGGCCCAGGGACCGATGTTCGGCGGCTCGCTCACGTCCCGCACAACGTACGGAGGAAGGCTGAGAGCGCCCTCGCGGCGAGGCGAGCGAGGGCGCTCGCGACGGCGGCAAGAAGCGGACGCTTCGATGAGCGCTGCGCCGCCCCGGGTCGGGATCGTCATGGGCTCGACGTCGGACCTCGAGACGATGCGGGCCGCCGCGACGACGCTCGAAGAGCTGGGAGTCGCGTACGAGATGCGGGTCGTCTCGGCTCACCGCACGCCCGATCTGATGTTCGCCTACGCGGCCGGCGCCAAGGCGCGCGGGCTCGAGATCATCGTCGCCGGGGCCGGCGGTGCGGCGCACCTTCCCGGGATGCTGGCGACGAAGACGCCGCTCCCGGTCATCGGCGTCCCCGTCGAGTCGCGCGCGCTGAAGGGCCTCGACTCGCTGCTCTCGATCGCGCAGATGCCGGCCGGCGTCCCGGTCGCGACGATGGCGATCGGCGGCGCGGCGAACGCCGCGCTCTACGCCGCGCGAATCCTCGCTCTGCACGATCCGGAGCTGGCGCGCAAGCTCGACGAGCGCACCGCGACGATCGCGCGCGACGTCGAGGCGATCGAGCTGTGAACGGCGGCCGCGCGCCGGGCGCGCGCACGATCGGCATCCTCGGCGGCGGCCAGCTCGGACGCATGCTCACGCTCGAGGCGAAACGCATGGGGTTCCGCGTGGTGACGCTGGAGCCGCTGCCGGACTCGCCCTGCGGACAAGTCGCCGACGAGCAGATCGTCGCGGCCTACGACGACCTGCGCGCGATCGGCGAGCTCGGCGCGCGAACCGACGTCGTCACCTACGAGTTCGAGAACATCCCGCTCGACTCGGTGCTCGCGCTCGAGGCCGACCGGCGCGTGGTGCTTCCGGGCTCGGAGGCGCTGCGCATCACGCAGGAGCGCATCCTCGAGAAGACCTTCGTGCGCTCGTGCGGGATCCCGACCGCCGACTTCGCGGCGGTCCGGATGCGCGAGGAGCTGGACGCCGCGGAGCGCGCGATCGGCTATCCCGGGGTCCTGAAGACGACGCTGGGCGGCTACGACGGCAAGGGACAGTGGGTCGTCCGCGGGCGCGCCGACGCGGAGCGCGCATGGGAAGAGGCGAAAGGACGCGCGCTCATCTGGGAACGGCTGATCGCCTTCGACCGCGAGCTGTCGATCATCGCCGCGCGCAACGCGCACGGCGAGATCGTCGCCTTCCCGACCTCCGAGAACCAGCACGATCACGGCGTCCTCGCCACGACGATCGTCCCCGGGCGCGTCCGTCCCGAGATCGCCTCGCTCGCGCGCCGCTACGCCGTGACGATCGCCGAGCGGCTGCGCATCGTCGGCACCTTCTGCGTCGAGTTCTTCCAAGCCGGTGACGAGCTGCTGGTGAACGAGATCGCGCCGCGCGTCCACAACAGCGGCCACTACTCGCTCGACGCGACGCAGATCAGCCAGTACGAGATGCACGTGCGCGCGATCTGCGGGCTGCCGCTCGTCGAGCCGCGCCTGTTCATGCCGGCGGTCATGGTCAACATCCTCGGCGCCGGTGCGGGCGACACGCTGGGCGGCGTCGACCAGCTCCTGCGCGAGCGCGATCTGAAGCTGCACGTCTACGGCAAAGTCCATGCGGCGCTGCGCCGCAAGATGGGTCATTTCACGGTGCTGGGCGCGAACGTCGAAGACGCGCTCGCCAAGGCGGAGCGCGGCCGCGCGCAGCTGCGCTGGATCGAAGACCGCGCCGCCGCGATGGCGCCGTGAACGACGCCGACGAAGCGAACGCGCTGCGGCGCGGGATCCGCACCGATCTCGTCATCGCGATCTGCGCGCTCGTCGTCAGCGCGCTCGCGACCGGCGCTTCCCTGTGGCAGTCGCACGTCGTCGCGCAGCAGCTCGGCGTGCAGGTCTGGCCGTACGTGTCGTTCAGCTCCGGATACGCCGCCGACCGCTTCACGCTCGCGATCGAGAACGACGGTCTGGGCCCGGCCGTGATGCGAAGCGCGGTCGTGCGCGTCGACGGCAAGCCGCAGGCGAGCATGATCGACGCGGTCCACGCCCTCATCGGCCCGAACGTCGTGCGGCGCGCGCGTGGGCACGACAAGTCGGTCGGTGTGACGATCGATTCGCCCGGCGCGGGCTCGGTGCTGCGGGCCGGGCAGAGCGTCACCGTGTTCACCCTCACGAGCCGCACCTTCGCGCCCCAGCTCGGCGCCCGGATCGCGAGGCTGACGATCTCCACGTGCTATTGCTCGATCGTCGGTGACTGCTGGATCGCAACGGATGCGCAAGCCGATCCGCAGCGCGTCGCTCGCTGTCCGAACGAGCCGTACGACCTGCTGCGCTCCGCGCCGAGCCCCGCGAATCTGCTCCAACGCATGTGAGCGCGCCGGTGCACGTACGCGCTACGCGTCGCCGGCGTCGATCAGCGGCGCGTGCGCGGGCTTCGCGGGGATGTCGGTGAAGGCTTGAGGCCGGTCCCACCAATCGTGCGCGCGCCAGCGGAGCTGCTCGACGGTCGGCGCCGAGGGCATCTTCCGCGCGAGCGCGTCCGCGTACGCGGCGAGATACCGGTCGACCATCCGCTGCAGCGAGAACGTCGTCTCGACGCGCGCGCGGCACGCGCGGCGTGACAGCGCCGCGAGTTGCGGCACGTTCGCGACCGCGTCCTCGACGCCGTCGCAGAGGAAGCCCGTGACGCCGTCGACGACGATCTCCGGGATCGAGCCCATGCGCGCGCCGAGCACGGGCGTGCCGCATGCCATCGCCTCGACCATCGTGAGGCCGAAGCGCTCGGGACGGGTCGTCATGTGCACGAGCGCCAGCGCCCCGCCGACGATCTCGTCGCGCGCCGCCCCTTCCACGTGGCCGACGAACTGCACGCGGTCGCCGTCGACGTGCGGCGCGATGCGCTCGCGGAAGTAGGCGTCGTCGTGCGGGATTCCTGCGATCTTCAGCCGCACGCCGGCGCGCTTCGCCACCTCGATCGCGAGATGCGTTCCCTTCTCCGGATGAAACCGGCCGAGGAAGAGGAGATAGTCGCCGGGGACGTCGCGGAACGTCCACGCGCCGGGGTCGATGCCGTTGTACGTGGTGGCGAGATAGCCGAGCCCGGGATCGCGGTCCGCGTCGCTGATCGAGCAGTAGAACGACCGCCGCGCGCCCATGTAGTACGCGCCGAGGATCGGCGGCGACGAGAACCCGTGAACGGTGGTGAGCATCGGCGGCGACGGCGTCGCGAGCGCGTAGAGCAGCGGCTTCCAGTCGAGGTTGTTGTGGATGAGATCGAACTCGCCGGCCCGCGCGAAGCACGAGGCGACGTGCATCTCCGTCAGCACTTCGCCGTTCAGTGCCGGGTCTTCGTTCAAGCCGACGGGCACGACGGCGGCGAGCTTCCCGGGGCTGCGTGAGTTCGCGGTCGCGAACAGCGTCACGTCGAGCCCGCGCTCCGTCAGCCCGCGCGCGAGGTTGTAGGCGATCTGCTCCCACGGCCCGTAGCCGGAGGGCGGCGTCGGCCACGAGATCGCGCCCAGGACAGCGACGCGCAGCCCACGGAGGTCCACGCGTTCGCCCGCGCTAGCCGCGCTCGTGCGCGACGCGGCCCGCTTTGATCACGGCGCGCGGCTCGCGCAGCGCGCGGACGTCCTCGCCGGCGTCGCGGTCGAGCAGCAGCAGATCGGCGGGACGTCCTTCGGCCAGAACGCCCGCGTCGCTGCGCAGCAGCGCGGCGGCGGTGGACGTCGCCGCGCCGATGGCCTGCTGCGGCGTCATCCCGAGCATCGTGCACATCAGCTCGATCTCGTACCAGTAGCGCTCGTGCTGGTTGTACGGCGTCCCGGCGTCCGAACCGCCGGCGACCGTGACGCCGGCTCGCCATGCGCGCCGGATGTTGTCGCCGGCGCGCTCGTAGAGCTCCGTCGCCTTGCGCACGACGTAGTCCGGCTGCTTCCCGTTCGCGGCGTTCTCGTAGATGCAGGCGACCGCGGCGAGCGTCGGCACGAGGTAGGCGCCGCGCTCGCGGAAGAGCTCGATCGCTTCGTCGTCGAGGAGATGGCCGTGCTCGATCGAGTCGACTCCGGCGCGCAGCGCGTTCTTGATGCCGTTCGTGCCGATCGCGTGCGCGCCGACGATCATGCCGTGCGTGTGCGCCTCCTCGACCGCGGCGCGCATCTCGTCCTCGGTGAGCTGGTCGAGTCCCGGAACCGCGCCCTTCGTGAGCACGCCGCCGGTCGCGATCAGCTTGATGCACGACGCGCCCGCTTTGCGCTGCTCGCGCACGGCTTTGCGCGCGTCCCACGGTCCGTCGGTCTCGCGGCCGATGAAGAACCCGTGGCCGCCGGTCATGCAGAGCGCGCGCCCCGCGGGGATCACGGTGGGTCCTTCGTGCTCGCCCTTTTCGATCGCATCGCGCACGGCGATCGCGACGCCGTCCGACGCGCCGAGATCCCGTATCGTGGTCACGCCGGCTTCGAGCGCGAGCCGCGCGTTTCGCGCCGCGTACAGCGTGCGCTCGAGCGTCGTGCGCAGCACGTACAGCGTCTGGATGTCCGGCTCGCCGTTCATCTCCAAGTGCGCGTGGCAGTTGATCAGCCCCGGGACCACGCACGCCGTCTCGTACGTGCGCTGCGCCGCGACCGGCTCGCCGGCCGCCGAGTCCCGCACCGCGGCGATCCGCCCTCCGTCGACCGTCACCACGACGTTGCGCCGCGGCGTCGCCGCGGTTCCGTCGTAGAACGTCCCGGCTCTGATCGCGATCGTCATCACGAGCGGTCTACGCGACGGTCCGGCCGCCGCCTGCCGCGGCCGTCTCCGCGACGAATTGTAGCCGACCGCGCGTTGACGCGGGAGCCGGACGCCGATCCGCCGCACTCCACCCGTACGGTGATCGATCGCAGAAGGCAGTTGCGCCGGACGGCGACGGGATGGCTCGCAAGCGCGCTCGCGTGCGCGACGTTCGCCGCGTGCTCCGTTCTCGGCGGTGGTCCGAGCGTTGCGCCCACTCCCGGCGTGCCGCAGCCCACGCCGGCGCCGACCTCGACGCCGACGGCGTCCGCCTCGCCGGCCGCTATTGCGCGCCGTGCGGCGATCCGGCGCGCGAATCGTCTCGAGCGAGGTCCGCGGCCGGCGGGAAGCCGCGCCGGCGGCACTCCGTGACCAGCGCCTGCCGCGTCTCCGCGCGGAACGCCTTGAGCAGCGCCGAGATCGTGTTCCGGATCGTCTGCACCGACCGGCCGCGACGCTCCGCGATGGCGGCCGTCGAGAGCCCTTCGTAGAGCAGCGTCAAGACGTCGCGCTCGGCCCGGGTCAGCCGGGCGAAGATCGCGTCGCCGCGCCAGGCCCCGGCGCGCGCGGCGCGCTCGCGGATCCACGACCGCTGCGGAAGCCGTCCGGCGTGCTCGGCGACGTACGCCAGCGCGTCGGCGTCGCCGTCGAGATCGGCGAGGCGCAAGCCGGCCAGCAGCGCGCGGCGCGTCATCCCGATGCGAACGAACGCGTCGAACGCCGAGCGATAGCGATGCCGCGCGATGAACGACTCGCTCCGCGCGTCGGCGACGATCCCTTCGACGAAGGTCAGATACGCTCGCTTCACCGGCTCGTCGGACAGCAGAGCGCGCTGCTCGGGAGTCAGCTCGTCGATCGTGCGCAGCGCCCGATACGCGCCGTCGGCGTCTCCGATGACGCCGAGCGTCTCGGCGACGACGGCGCAGACGTTGATCTCTTCGAATGCTGACAGCGTCTCGAGCTTCAACGCTCCGAACTCGTCGCCGATCGCCGTCGCCCGCTCTTCGTAGCCCAACAGCTCGCCGTAGGCGAACAGCACCTCCGCCGTGCGGCAGTGGGCAAAGATGCGGAAGGCTTCCGACGGCGCGTGCTCGGCGGCGGCTCGCGCTGCATGCAGCGCGTCGCGTGGCCGGCCGTCGAGCTCGTCGGCCATCGAACGGTTCAGCTCGTTCCAAAATCGGAAGAACGCCATCCCGGGCGCTTCCCAGCGGACGTGCTGCGCACGACGACCGATCGCGCCCCACGCCTCGAAGTCGAGGAGCTCGACCGCGAGGTTGCCGATGACCATGACGAGGTTCGCTTCGGCGAAGCGGTCGAACGTGCGGCACGCGTCGAGGGCGGCGAGCGCGTCTCGGAAGATCGCCAGCGCCGCCGCGAGCGCGCCGCGCCGTTTCGCGATCCAGCCGCGCAGCTCCAAGGCGCGCGCGAAAACGACGTCGCCATCGGCCGAGATGTGCTCCAGCGCCTCCGCTGCGGCGTCGAAATCGCCGCTCTGGAACGCCGCCCGCGCGATGCCGAGGCGCGCCTCGGCACGCACCGCATCGTGCGCCGCGCCGCCCGCGAGCACCGAGCGCAGCATGGCGGTCCCGCGTTCGCATTCGTCGAGCGCGACGTACGCGGTGCCGGCCAGGAGCGCGCGCTCCGCCGCGAGCGCGGGCGCATCGCGAACGCATCGCACGCCCAGCGCGGCGAGCGCCTCGCGCGAGCGTCTCGACCGCAGCAGCGCCCGCGCGCGGAGAAGCGCGACGTGCGGGTCGCCGCGCGATCGCGAGCACGCGGACAGACAGCGTTCGATGTCGCCGGCCTCCCAGGCGGCGCGAGCGATGCGACGGATCGCGCTGCCGGACGGGCGCCGCACGGACTCGGGCATCGCTCGAGGTGTTCGCATCCCGCCGCTCGCGTTCATGCGCGGGTCCTTGCCGGTACGAAACACCGATCGCACCGCACGAATCGGGACGAACGTACTGCTGGCGCGCCCCACCTCGCGTGTCGGATACTGCGTTCATGCGTACGCCGGTCACGATGCTTCGCAGCGCTCTCGGGGCCGGGTTCGTCGCGCTCGGCGCGTGCGCCGGGCCGGCGTCGCGAGGCGTTCCGTGTCCGCAAGTGGTGCACGACATTCAGTGGTCGATGATCCAACCGCCGAACGGCGCGACCGGAGTTTCGGTCGAACTGGGCACGATCGTCGTCCCGGGCGGGCCCAACGCGCCGACCGGCGCTGCCGTGTTCCTCACGCCGAGCCCCGAAGGCGCACCGCCGGTGGAGGGCGGTACATTCGTCGCGCAAGCGAACGGTACGGACGCCGCGGCCGTCCCCTCGTTGACCGCGGCGACGACGTATACGGTGTCGGCCTCGATGCCGCAAGGCGCCGCTCCGTGTCCTCCGGCCGCGGCATGGTCGATCGGCTCGTTCACGACCCAGTGACGCCGCAGCTCGCAGCACTCGGCGAGCGGACTCGTCGTCAGCGCGCGGGCGACGCGGAGCGCGACCGTGCGGCGGACGCTTCGAGCGCGGCGTACGCGCGCGAGGCGGGCTGGCGCCCGAGGCGTTCGGACATGAAGCGCGTCGCGGCGCGCAGCTCATCGAGGTCGATGCCGGTTTCGATGCCCATCCCGTTCAGCAGGTAGACGACGTCCTCGGTCGCGACGTTGCCGGTCGCGCCGGGTGCGAACGGACAGCCGCCCAGACCGCCGGCGGACGCGTCGAACCGCGAGACGCCGCATTGCAGCCCGGCCAGGATGTTCGCGAGCGCCGTGCCGCGCGTGTCGTGGAAATGCAGGTTCAGGCGCTCGAGCGGGACGACGTCGCGCAGGGCGTCGACGACGTCGAACACCTGGTTGGGCGTTCCGACGCCGATCGTGTCGGCGACGCTCAGCTCGTCGACGCCGATCGCGAGCAACTGCCGGCAGACGCGCACCACGTCCGCGACGTCGACCGCGCCTTGGAACGGACAGCCGAACGCCGTGGACACCGATGCGCGCACGAACATCCCAACGTCCTTCGCCCGGCGCACGACGCCGGAAAACGTCTCGACGGAGCGATCGACGCTCGTGCGGATGTTGGCCTGCGCGAACGCTTCGGACGCCGCGGTGAACACGCCGACCGCGCGAACGCCGGCTTCCAGCGCGCGATCCATCCGGCGCTCGTTCGGCACGAGCACGACGTACGTACGGCCCGGGTCCTTGCGAATCGCCCCGTAGACCTCGGCAGCGTCGGCCATCTGCGGGACGTGCTTCGGGCTGACGAACGACGTCGCTTCGAGCATCGGCACGCCGGCGTCGGAGAGCATGTCGCAGAAGCGGATCTTGTCGGCGCTCGCGACCGGGGCCGGCTCGTTCTGCAGGCCGTCGCGCGGGCCGACCTCGCAGATCGTCACGCGTTGCGGAAGGCCGTCGGTCGCAAGCCGTTTCCCCGGCGAAGCCATCAGCGGAGCCCCTTGGAGCGCAGGAAGCGCGCGATGCTCTCGACGCAGAGCGGCCACACCGCGTCGTCGTGCGCGAAGCGGCGGAAGACGGTCGCGAAGACGTTGTCGACCGCGCCGAGGTTCAGATGGTTCGCCTCGTCGCGGTCGATGGAGACGGTCTCCATGGCGCCGTCGAGCGTGGCCGACTCGATCATCACCACGCCGTCGCTCTGCAGGTGGTACTTCGGCATGCGCCCGACGACGTGCAGGTACGGATGACCGTCGGGAACGACCCACGGCTTCGTGTTGAGATGCCAGCGCTGCTTCTTGCGATTGTCGGGATCCGGTTCCCAGTGTCCCGTCGTTCCGTTGAGCCAGGTCATGAAGCGCGCCGCGACGTCGACGTCCGCGAGCACGTGCGAGGGAACGCGCGCGAGCCGCATCGTCGCGAGCATGTAGTTCGTGATCAGCCCGCCGTTCGGCGCGGCGATCTGCACCGTCGCCGCGATCTCGCTCGCGCGCTCCGGGTACGCGCGCAGGAAGCCGCGGTTCACGAGCCCGCCCACGCTGTACCCGATCGTCGCGATGGGGAACGCGCTGGGCTCGCGCGCGCGCAGCCGCGTCAGGAAGGCGGCGAAGCGATCGATGCGCTGGCGCAGCGGCTCGTCGCCGTCGGGGAAGAGCGTGCAGTCGAAGCCGAACGACGAGAGCCCGTCTTTTCCGTTGCGCCCGTCGACGAACGTCCGCATCCGTTTGGCGGCCTCGTTCCAGCCGGGCAGGAGCACGACTCTCACGCGATCGTCACCAGCGTCGCTCCGCCTGCGACGAGCTCGCCCGGCGTGACGCGCACCTCGCGGACCGTCCCCGCGAAGGGCGCCTCGATGCGATGCTCCATCTTCATCGCCTCGAGCACGACGAGCAGCGCGCGCGCGGCCACTTCCGCGCCGGGCGCGACGTCGACGCTCACGATCTTCCCGGGCATCGGCGAGGTGACGTCGCCCGACGACGCGGCGTGGTGCGCGTGCTCGGCATCGGCGCTCGGCGGCTCGGGATACGTCCAGCGCAGGGCGCCGCCGTCCGAGGACACCGTGCCGCCGCGCGCGTCGAACGTCGCGCCGCGCGCGTCCGCATCGACCGTACCGGCGACGTCTCCCTCCAGCGTCCAGCGTTCGCCGTCGAACGTCGCGTGCGCGCGGACCGTCTCGCCGTCGACCGCGAACGCCAGCGGGACCCCGACGCCGGCGACGCGCCAGCCGGCGTCACGCGCCAGAAGCGCCGCCGCGATGCGCCGCTTCGCCGCTTCGCCGGCGTGCGGCGTCCCGAGCGCGTAGCTCGCCAGACGCTCGTCGAGAAAGCGCGTCGTCGTCGCGCCGGCGCGAAACGCTGCGTCGTTCGCGATCGCGCGCAGCAGCGGCAGGTTCGTCGCGACGCCGGCGACGCGCGTCTCGCGCAGCGCGTGGTCGAGCCGCGCGATCGCGGCGTCGCGATCCGCGCCCCACACGATGATCTTCGCCAGCAGCGAATCGTAGTAGACGGGCACGTCGCTGCCCGCGCGGAATCCTGCGTCGAGCCGTACGCCGGGAGCGCGTGGTACGTCGAACGCGGTGAGCGTCCCGGATTGCGGAAGGAAATCGTGGGCCGGGTCCTCGGCGTTCAGTCGCGCCTCGATGGCCCAGCCGCGCGGGCGGAGGTCGTCCTGCGCCAAGCGCAGCCGTTCGCCGGCGGCGATGCGCAGCTGCTCGTGCACGAGATCGACGCCGTAGACCAGCTCGGTCACGGGATGCTCGACCTGCAGCCGCGCGTTCATCTCGAGGAAGTAGAACGCGCCGTCCGCGTCGAGCATGAACTCCGCCGTCCCGGCGTTCGTGTAGCCGACGCTCCGCGCGGCGTTGACCGCCGCCTCGCCCATGCGCGCGCGCAGCGCGGCGTCGAGCGCGACGCTCGGCGCCTCCTCGACGACCTTCTGGTGGCGTCGTTGGATCGAGCACTCGCGCTCGCCCACGTACAGCGTCGTACCGTGCGCGTCGGCGAGGATTTGAAATTCGATGTGGCGCGGGCGGGTGAGGTACCGTTCGAGCAGGACCGCATCGTCGCCGAACGCCGCTTTCGCCTCGCGGCGTGCGGACGCCAGCGCGTCGTCGAAGCGCGCGAGATCGTCGACGACGCGCATCCCGCGCCCGCCGCCGCCGGCGCTCGCTTTGACGAGAATCGGCGTCCCGATCCGCTCGGCTTCCGCGCGCAGGCGCGCGTCGCTTTGGTCGTCGCCGTCGTAGCCGGGTACCACGGGCACGCCGAACGCGCGCACGCGCCGCTTCGCCTCGATCTTCGAGCCCATCGCCGCGATCGCGTCGGGGCTCGGGCCGACGAAGATCAGTCCCGCGTCGACGACCAGGCGCGCGAACGACGCGCGCTCGCTGAGGAAGCCGTAGCCCGGATGGATCGCGTCCGCGCCGAGCGTCTTCGCCGCGGCGACGATCTTCTCGCCGTCCAGGTAGGACTCGACGGCGGGTCCCGGCCCGATGCAGATCGACGCGTCGAGCGCCTCGCGGAACAGCGCGTCGCGATCGGCTTCGGAGAAGACGCCGACCGGGGCAATCCCGAGCTCGCGCGCGCCGCGCGCGACGCGGATCGCGATCTCGCCGCGGTTGGCGATCAGCAGCCGCCGGATCACGAGGCGATCCACGCGGCCGGACGGCGCTCCAGGAACGCGCGCAGGCCTTCCTGTCCTTCGGCGCTCGTGCGCCGCTGCGCGATCGCGCGCGCCGTCAGCGCCCGCGAGTCGTCGTACGACGCCGCCAGCACGGCCGGGATCAGCGCCTTCGCCGCCGCGGTCGCCTGCGGGCCGGCGCCGATCAGCTCCTCGGCGATCGACTCCACCGTGCCGTCGAGCGCGTCGCCGCCGACGACCTCGTGGACCAGGCCGATCGCTTGCGCGCGCTCCGCGTCGAACCGCTCGCCGGTGAGGAACAGCCGCCGCGCGTGCGACGGGCCGATCTTCGCCAGCGCGAACGGCGAGATGACCGCCGGGATGATCCCGAGCTTCGTCTCCGTGAAGCCGAAGACGGTGTCGCGGTCGGCGACCACCGCGTCCGCCACGGCGCAGAGCCCTGCTCCGCCGCCGAGCGCCGCCCCATGGACGCGCGCGATGACCGGTTTCGGGCAGCGGTCGATCGCCCGGAACATGTCGGACATCGCCTCGGCGTCGCGGACGTTCGCATCCTCGCTCAGCTCGAGCGACGCGCGCATCCAGTTCACGTCGGCGCCGCCGCAGAACGCCCGTCCCTCACCGTCGAGGATGATGCAGCGGACGTCCGGGTCGGTTCCGAGCAGGGTGAACGTCTCGGTGAGGCGCGCGATCAGCTCGGCGTTGAAGGCGTTTCGGACGTCGGGGCGCGCCAGCGTCACGCGGGCACGCGCTCCCTCGCGTCGCAGGCGGAGGACGGAGACGGACACGGCCTCGGTCGTTCCACGATACGGCGGACGCTCCCCGTGCGGAACCGCCCGGCGCCGCGCGCCGTTTCTGCCTGCGTGAGCTTCGCACGACCGGGTGTCTTTCGCCGCATCGCCTCGGCGCTTCTCGCCGCTCCGCTGGGGGCGGCGCTGCTGGTCCCCGCGGCCGCACAGGCGCCGAATTCCGTGCCGGCGGCGCACTCCGTCGACGTGACCCGGACGACGCTGCCCAACGGGCTCCAGGTGGTCGTCCTGCGCGACACGCTCGCTCCGGTCGTCTCGACCTACATGAACTACCTGACCGGCTCGGACGAAGAGTCGATCACCGGGCTCGCGCACGCGCAGGAGCACATGATGTTCCGCGGCTCGCGCTCGCTCGACGCTTCGCAGTTCGCCGAGACGACCGCGGTGACCGGCGGCACGTTCAACGCGAACACCGAGAACGAGGTCACGCACTTCTTCTTCGAGATGCCGGTGCAGGATCTCGACATCGCGCTGCATCTCGAGCGCTCGCGCGCGACGGGCCTGCTCGACAGCCGGCAAGGATGGAACGAAGAGCGCGGTGCGATCACCCAGGAGGTGACGCGCGACAACTCGAGCGCGTTCTACCGGCTTCTCTCGAAGACGATCGCGCACGTCATGGCCGGCTCGCCCTACGCCGATGTCGGTCTCGGCACGGTGAAAAGCTTCCAGCAGATCCAGGCGCCGGACCTCAAGCGGTTCTACGCGCGCTGGTACCATCCGAACAACGCGATCTACGTGATCGCCGGCGACGTGGATCCGCAGCAGACGATCGCAAAGGTGCGCGCGCTCTTCGGCGACGTTCCGGCGGAGAAGCTGCCGGCGCGCAAGCCGGTGGCGCTGGCGCCGCCGACGCCGGCCACCTACCGCGACAACAGCTCCGATCCGTACGTGATCGCGTTCGCCGCGTATCGCGTCCCCGGCTACGACAGCAAGGACTACTACGCGTCGGAGATCCTCAACGACGTCCTGAACAGCGAGCGGGGCGCGCTCGTCGAGCTGCGCGTGACCGGGAAATCGCTGCAGACGTTCGCGTTCTCGCAGACGTTCCCGAAGGCCGGACTCTCGCTCGTCGGCTCCGTCGTGCCGGTGACGAGCAGCGGCGACGCCGCGGTGCGCGACGTGCAGGCCGTCCTCGAAAAGTACAAGCAGACGGGGCTTCCCGCCGACCTCGTGGAGGCGGCGAAGCGCCGCGAGGTCGCGCAGGCGCAGTTCGCCCGCGACTCGATCGACGGCCTCGCGCAGACCTGGAGCGAGTCGCTCTCGGTCGAGCACCGCACGCCGGACGAGGATCTCGCCGGCCTGGAGCGGGTGAGCGTCGACGACGTCAACCGCGTGCTGCGCACCTACTACGACGAGAAGACCGCGACGGTCGCGATCGCGACCCCGAAGGCGGCGGCCGGATCGGCGTTCGGGCAGCGCGCCGGCGAGAACAACACCGTCGTGCCGAAGGAGAACACACAGCTCCCGGCGTTCGCGAAGAACGTGCTCGCCGACATGCACGTGCCGGAGCAGACCGTCAAACCGGTCGAGCAGACGCTCTCGAACGGCATCAAGCTCGTCGTCGTGCCGACGCAGGTCTCGAAGACCGTCGTCGTCCGCGGCGCGATCCGCAACGACCCCGATCTCGAAGACCCTGCGGGGAAGGAAGGCGTCGAAGACATCACCGACGCGCTGTTCTCGTTCGGGACGACGACGTACGACCGCGTCGCGTACCAGGCGGAGCTCGACAAGATCGCGGCGAGCGAGAGCGCCGGGCGGACGTTTTCGCTCGACGTGCTCTCGTCGGACTTCGACCGCGGGATGCAGTTGCTCGCCGACAACGAGCTCCACCCCGCGTTTCCCGCGCCGGCGTTCGCGGTCGTGAAGCAGCAGACGGTCGGCGAGCTGACCGGTGAGATCGCGAGCCCCGGGTTCAAGGCCGAACTTGCCCTCAACGACGCGCTGTACCCGGCGGGCTTCCCGCAGCGGCGTTACGCGACGCCGCAGAGTGCTGCCACCGTGACGCTGGGTGACGTGAAGGCGTACGACGCGAGCGTGTTCCGGCCCGATTTGACGACGATCGTCGTCATCGGCGACGTGACGCCCGAGCATGCGCGGGCGGCCGTCGAGGCGAGCTTCGGCGCGTGGAAAGCACAGGGTCCGACGCCGAACGTCGATCCGCCGGCGCCTCCGCCGAACAAGCCCTCGCAGGCGACGATCCCGGCGACCGGACGCGTGCAGTCCGAAGTGACGCTCGCCGAGACGCTCCCGATCACGTACGACGATCCGGCGTATCCGCTGCTCCAGCTCGCGAACACGGTGCTCAGCGGCGGCTTCTACGCCTCGCTGCTGTATCACGACGTGCGCGAAGTGCACGGCTACGCGTACACCGTCGGTTCCAGCGTGACGGCGTCGCGCAACGAAGGCGCGTTCCGCGTCACGTACGGCAGCGATCCGGGCAACGTCGACAACGCGCAGAAGATCATCGTCGACGACCTCACGCACCTTTCGTCGGCGCCGCTCGACCCCGGACGGCTGCAGCGCGCGAAGGCGCTGGTGATCGGCGAGCTGCCCGTGCGCCAGGAGTCGTACGCCGGGCTCGCCGGGCTGCTTCTCGCGTACGCCTCCAGCGGACGCCCGCTCGACACCGAGCGCCGCTACGCCGAGGCGGAGCTCGGAGCGACCCCGGCGACGGTCGAAGCGGCGTTCGCGAAGTACATCCGTCCGAACGGCTTCGCCCGCGTCGTCGAAGCGCCGGCCGCGCCGTAAGGCCCCTTACGTCGGATCGGACGCCCATGTGCTAGGATGACGGCATGCTCGCGTCCGTCATCCTCGCCGCGGCGTCGCTCGCGCCGGTGCTCGGCGCCGGCGCATGGGCGAACGCGAGCGGTCCGCCGCCGACGGCGGGACGCGTCACCGTGGTCGACGTCTTCACCTTCGCGTGCATCAACTGCCGGCACGTCACCCCCGAGCTGAAGAAGCTTCGTGCGGAGTACGACGGCCGCGCGCTCGCGATCGTGGGCGTGCACGCGCCCGAAACGCAAGAAGAGCACGTCCACGCCAACGTCGTCCGCGCCTTGCGCGAACAGGGCGTCACGTGGCCCGTGCGCTACGACGACGACTTCCGCGTGTGGAACGCGTACGGCGTGAGCGCGTGGCCCACGCAGCTCGTCTTCGACCGGTCGGGCCGCTTGCGCGCGACGTACGTCGGCGAAGGCTACGACGCGCAGCTCGAAGCGACGGTGCGTTCGCTGGTGGCCGAGAAGGCGTGACGACGTCCGAAGCGCCGCCGCGTCCGTTGACCTCGGTGATGGACGAGACGCCGCGCGAACGGGTGTATCGGCACGGGGTGGTGGCGCGCGCCGCGCACTGGCTGTGGGCGCTCGCGATGCTCGTGCTCGTCATGAGCGGGCTGCAGATCTTCAACGCGGCGCCTTACCTCGACGCCTCGGACAAGAGCAATCCGGCGCGGCGCGTGCTCGCGTTCGGCGCGGAGCGCGTCGCCGGCGTTCCCGTGGGCACGACGACGATCTTCGGCGTGACGCTGCGCACCACGCATCTGCTCGGTTACACCGACGACGGCCTCGGCGAAGAAGCGCCGCGCGCGTTTCCCGCCTGGGCGACGCTCCCCGGACCGCAGGATCTCGCCGACGGACGGCGCTGGCACCTCACGTTCGCCTGGGCGCTCACGATCGCGCTCGCCGCGTATCTGGTCGCGGCGGCGGCGCGCGGCACGCTGCGCGAGCTGGTGCTGCGTCCGTCCGACGTGCCGAAGCTCTGGCCGATGCAGCTCTACTACTTCCGGCTGCGCAAAGAGCCGCCGCCGCACGGCACGTACAACCCGCTGCAGAAGGCGGCCTACACCGCGGTCCTGTTCGTGTTCTTCCCGCTCATCGTGCTGACCGGGCTGACGCTTTCGCCCGGAGTCGATGCGGCGGCGCCGTGGCTGACCGCGCTCTTCGGCGGACGACAGTTCGCGCGCACGTGGCACTTCCTGCTGATGGTGTTGCTGGTCGGCTACTTCCTGGTGCACCTGACGATGGTCGTGACGACCGGCATGTGGAACAACGTGCGGTCGATGATCACCGGCTGGTACGTGCTCGGCGAGCACGACGGGGTGGGGCCGTGAAGCGCCGGCTGTTCGTCGCTTCGTCGCTCTCGGCGCTCGGGCTGACGGCGTGCGGCCCCGTGAAGGATTCGCTGACCAACGGCCCGTTCAGAAACGTGCTGCTTTCGACGGAGACGTTGAACCATGCGGTGATCGGGACGCACGGCATGGCCCGCGAGTACAACGAACGCGACATCGACCGCGACTTTCGGGTGAACGGCCTGGACACGCCGTCCGACGCTCTCTACAGCGGGCTCGTGCGCGACCGCTACCGGGGATATCGGTTGCGTGTCGACGGCCTCGTGGATCGACCGCAGTCGCTCACGCTGACGCAATTGCGCGCCGCCGGCGAGCGTACGCAGATCACGCGACACGACTGCGTCGAAGGCTGGAGCGCGATCGGAAAATGGCGCGGTGTTCCGCTCGCGACGGTGCTCGCGATGGCACACCCGAAGGCGACCGCGCGGTATTGCGTGTTCCATTGCTTCGACAGCGATGAAAGCGGGACGAGGTACTACGAGTCGCTCGATCTGCACGAAGCCGCGCACCCGCAGACGCTGCTCGCGCTCGAGCTCAACGACGAGCCGCTCGACCCCGACCACGGCGCGCCGGTGCGTCTGAAGATCCCGACGCAGCTCGGCTACAAGAGCGCGAAATGGGTGCAGCGCATCGAGCTCGTGGCCGACTACAAGCGCATCGGCGGCGGCAACGGCGGCTACTGGGAAGACCAGGGCTACGAATGGTACGCGGGCATCTGACCCCGCGCCTCGCGCCTGCCGTCACCTCACCGTAGCAAGGACGAGCCGGAGGACCCGCAACATCCCTTGTTCCGGCCTCCACGCGGACAGCATACCTGGTGTGTCGTTTCCGCCGCGTGTCCGGCATGATGCTGCGTGCGGCGACACGACGACGGCTGGCCCGAGCCGCCCCGCCCGGCGGCTCGGCGCTTGCGAACTGCGGTCTCAGTCCTGGTTCTTCGGTTCCGGAATCATGCGATTCTCCTCACGGAAACCGAGCCGACGCCTACACCGGGGGCCGCCACTTTTCCGTCGGCGAACCGTCTCCTGCGCGCAAAGCCGTGTCCGAATCCCCAATCCAAATCCAGATGCGCGATGCGACGACGGTCTCATCCGCTCTCCTACATGCGGAACACGCCGAACGTCGTCTCTTTCGCGGGACGGCAGCGGGCGGCGCGCAGGCCGACGCCGAGAACGCGGCGCGTGTCGAGCGGGTCGATCACGCCGTCGTCCCAGATCCGCGCCGTCGAGTAGTACGGATGGCCTTCGTGCTCGTACTTCGCCGTGATGGGCGCTTTGAATGCCTCCTGCTCCTCCGCCGTGAGCGCGGGTTTCTTGCGCTCCGCGTCGGCGTTCATCCGCACGGTGAGCAACGTCGAGGCGGCTTGCGCCCCGCCCATCACGCTGATGCGCGCGTTCGGCCACATCCAGAGCTGTCGCGGCTCGTAGGCGCGGCCGTTCATCCCGTAGTTTCCGGCGCCGAAGCTGCCGCCGATCACGACGGTGAACTTCGGCACGTCGGCGCACGCGACCGCCATGACGAGCTTCGCGCCGTCCTTGGCGATCCCGCGGTTCTCGTACTCCTTGCCCACCATGAAGCCGGTGATGTTCTGCAGGAAGAGCAGCGGGATGCCGCGCTTGCAGCACAGCTCGATGAAATGCGCGCCTTTGAGCGCCGACTCGCTGAACAGAATGCCGTTGTTCGCGAGGATGCCGACGGGATGCCCTTCGATGTGCGCGAAGCCGCAGACGAGCGTCGTGCCGTAGCGCGCCTTGAACTCGGCGAGCTCGCTCGCGTCCACGATGCGCGCGATCACTTCGCGTACGTCGTACGTCTGCCGCGGATCGGACGGGATGATCCCGTACAGCTCGTGCGGATCGCGGATCGGCGGAAGCGGCTCGCGCACCGGCCACGGGTCGTACGGACGCCGCTGCAGGTTGGCGACGATCTGCCGCACGATTCCAAGCGCGTGCTCGTCGTCGACCGCGTAATGATCGGCGACGCCGCTGATCCGCGTGTGCACGTCGGCGCCGCCCAGCTCTTCGGCCGTGACGATCTCGCCGGTGGCGGCCTGCACGAGCGGCGGCCCGCCGAGAAAGATCGTCCCCTGGTCCTTGACGATGATCGACTCGTCGGCCATCGCGGGGACGTACGCGCCGCCCGCGGTGCACGAGCCCATCACCGCGGCGATCTGCGGGATGCCCTGCGCGCTCATCCGCGCTTGATTGTAGAAGATGCGCCCGAAGTGCTCGCGGTCGGGGAACACGTCCGCCTGCAGCGGCAAGAATGCGCCGCCCGAGTCGACCAGATAGATGCACGGAAGGCCGTTCTGCTCGGCGATCGCCTGCGCGCGCAGATGCTTCTTCACGGTGACCGGATAGTACGTCCCGCCCTTCACCGTCGCGTCGTTCGCGACGATCACGCAGTCCGTGCCTTCGAGCGTCCCGATCCCGGTCACGATGCCGGCGGCGGGCGCATCGCCGTCGTACATCCCGTGCGCCGCGAGCGCCGACAGCTCGAGGAAGGGTGTGCCGGGGTCGACGAGACGATCGATGCGATCGCGTGCCGTGAGCTTTCCGCGCTTGCGATGCCGCTCGACGGCAGCCGCTCCGCCGCCGCCGCGGACGCGCGCAAGCTGCGCGCGCAGATCGTCGACGAGCGCCGCCATCGCGCTCGCGTTGCGCTCGAAGTCGGGGGAACGACGGTCGATTCGGCTCGCCAGCAGCGTCACGCCGTTCGATTTAAGCCGCCGTGAGAATATCCATTCCCGGGCTGCGCCGGCGGACGCCGCCGCGGTAGAATCGGTGCGTGGCCGCCTCGAGCAACGCGCCCGCGTCGTACCGTCCCGCCGGTTCCCTCGACGCGGCGTCCGCGCTTCGTCCCTACACCGGCCGCTTGAACCGCCGCCGCGCAGCACACTTGCTGCGTCGTGCGGGGTTCGGCGGCACGCCGGCGGAGATCGACCGCTTCGCCGCGCTGACGCCGTCGGCCGCCGTCGACGCGCTGCTCGCCTTCCCGCAGGCCGCGGCGCCCGCGCCGCCACCGTCCTTGGGAGCGCCCAAGCCGGTCCCGCGCGGCGACCGCACCGGCGCCGATCCGGCCGCCGCGGACGCGCTGCGCGCCGCACGGATGGAGAACAACCGCATACGGCGCGAGAACCTCGTCGCGCTGCAGACGTGGTGGCTCGAGCGGATGATCGCCACGCCCGCGCCGCTGCAAGAGAAGATGACCCTGTTCTGGCACGGGCACTTCACCAGCTCGCCGGAGAAGGGCACCAGCGCGCAGGAGCTGCTCGCGCAGAACGAGCTGTTCCGGGCGAACGCACTGGGGAACGTGCGCGCGCTCACGCTGGCGGTGTCGCAAGATCCCGCGATGCTGCGGTATCTGGACAACAACGTCAACGTCAAGGCGCACCCGAACGAGAACTACGCGCGCGAGCTGATGGAGCTGTTCACGCTCGGCATCGGCAACTACACCGAGCAGGACGTGCGCGAGTCGGCGCGCGCGTTCACCGGCTGGACGTTCCGGCGCGCACCCGACGGCACCGCCACCTTCGTCGACGCGCCGGGCCGCCACGACGACGGCGTGAAGACCTTTCTCGGCCGTCGCGGAAACTTCACCGGCGCCGACATCGTCGAGATCATCTTCGCGCAGCCGGCGTGCGCCCGGTTCTTCGCGACGAAGCTGCTCGCGTTCTTCGTCTACGACGATCCGGAACCCGCGCTCGTCGATCGGGTCGCCGAGCTGCTGAGACGGAACGACTTCGAGCTGCGCCCGGTGATGAGCGCGCTGCTGCGCAGCGACGTCTTCTTCAGCGACCGCGCGTACCGTGCGCTCGTGAAGAGCCCCGTCGAGTTCGTCGTCGGGACGCATCGCTCGTTCGGCGTGCCGAACGTCGCGCGCGTCGAGCTGGGCGCACTGCGGCAGATGGGGCAAGTGCTGTTCTATCCCCCGAACGTCAAAGGCTGGGACGGGGGCGCCGCGTGGATCGACAGCCAGACCGTGCTGACGCGCGAAAACTTCGCGAACGGTCTGGTCCGCAACGAGAAGGCGACGGCGAACGCGACGTGGCTGCAGCCGCTGCTGCGCGCGAGCGATCCGCGCGCGGTCGCGAGCGCGCTCACCGAGACGCTGCTGCAAGGCGACGTCTCGCCGGCCGCCGCCGCACAGCTCTTGGCGTATCTCGGCGGCGACGGTGAGTCCGCGCTCGCCGCGCTCTCGTTCGAGAACGCCGACGAACGGGTTCGCACGGCGGCCTATCTCACGATGGCGATGCCCGCCTACCAGCTCGCATGACGCGGAGATCGATCACCAGATGAAACGCGGTTCCTTCCTCATGGGCGCGGCCTCGGGGGTCGCCGTCGTCGCGAGCACCGAGTCGCTGTTCGCCCGCGCGCTCGCGCAGACGCCGCTGCCCGGGCTACCGGGCACGTCGGACCGGGTGCTGCTCGTCGTCAACTTCCAAGGCGGGAACGACGGCCTGAACACCGTCGTGCCGCACGGCGATCCGGCGTACTACCGCTATCGTCCGACGCTGGGCATCCCGGCCGGCGAGGTGCTGCGGATCGACGACGCCATCGGCCTCAATCCGGCGCTGGCGCCGCTCAAGACGATGTACGACGCCGGGAAGGTCGCGATCGTGCAAGGTGTCGGCTATCCCGATCCGGACCACTCGCACTTCCGCTCCACCGAGATCTGGCAGACCGCCGTGCCCGGACGCTACGAGACCACCGGCTGGCTCGGACGCTATCTCGACGAGGCGGGGCTGCCGAAGGACGATCTCTTCAACGGCGTCGCGGTGAGCACGGTGCTGCCGCAGATGTTCGTCGCGAAGCGCACCGACGTGCCCGCGATCGACGCGCTGCGCGGATACGGGCTGCGCAGCGACACGACGATCGCGAACCGCGACGCATTTCACGAGCTGGTGAAGGACACGACCGTGCCGTTCCGCTCGCCGTACCTCGCGCACGTCGCCGAGATCGAAGACCACGCGCAGCGCGGCGCCGACGAGTTGCCGAAGTTGATCGCGGGCTACAAGAGCGAGGCGACGTACCCGGCGACGCCGCTCGGACGGAGCCTCGCGCTCGCCGCGCAGATCGTCGGCTCCGAGCTCGGCACGCGGGTGATTGCCGTGCAGCACGGCTCGTTCGACACGCACACCTCGCAGAAGTCCACGCAAGACCGCCTGCTCGCAGACTTCGCGCACGCGATCTCCGCGTTCTACGCCGATCTCGCCGCGCACGGCGGCGACGCGCGCGTGCTGACGCTGACGTTCAGCGAGTTCGGCCGCCGCGTCGCGGAAAACGCGAGCCGCGGGACCGATCACGGCGAAGCCGCGCCGCTGTTCCTGATCGGCGGCGGCGTGAAGGGCGGACTCTACGGGAGTCGTCCCGACCTCGGCGCGCTGAACATGGGCAATCTCGCCTTCAGCACCGACTTCCGCTCGGTTTACGCGACGGTGCTCGAGCGCTGGCTCGGGCGGCCCTCCGCCGCGATCGTCGGCGCCGGGTTCGCGCAGCTGCCGGCGCTCGCGTAGCGGACGCGAACGCCGGATCGCGCGGGCGGCGAACGAAGCGAGCACTCCGCAGGAATGCGGAGGCGCGCGGCGCCGCGGCGCCGTATGCGCCGGGATGCTCGTCCGCCGTCTCGCCGCGACCGCGCTCTCGTTCGCGTGCGTGCTCCTCGCCGTTCCGTACGCCGCGCCGGCGCAGGACGCGTCCGCCGGCGTTCCGTCGTTCGCGGAGCCGGCGGTCTCCCCGGATCACTCGGAGATCGCGTTCGTGTCGGGCGGCGACGTGTGGAGCGTCCCGTCGGGCGGCGGCGTGGCCCGCGTTCTCGTGGCGGCCGGGGGCGCCGCGTCGCGACCGCTGTTCTCGCCCGACGGCAAGCGGCTCGCCTTCGTCTCCTCGCGCCCCGGCGCGATCGGCGTCTACGTCGTCGCGCTCGACGGCGGAACGCTGACCCGGCTGACGCACGACGACGTACCGCCCAACCTTTCCGCCTGGTCGCCCGACGGCCGTTACGTCTACTTCTCGACGTCCGAGAAGAACATCGCCTACTTCGGCGACGTCATGCGCGTCCCGGCGAGCGGCGGGACGCCGATGCGCGTCGTCGGCGAGCGGTTCGTCAACGCGATGGACGCCGCGCCGTCGCCCGACGGCGCATCGCTCGCCTACATCCGCAACGGCTTCGTGCAGTGGTGGCGTCGCGGGCACAGCCACATGGACGAGAGCGAGCTGGTCGTCGAGCGGAACGGAACCTACGACGAGCTGACGCACGGCGACGCGAAGGATCGCTGGCCGATGTGGTCGCCGGACGGCCGCACGCTGTACTTCGTCTCGGATCGCAGCGGAAGCGATCAGCTGTGGTCGCGCGGCTCCGACGGACGCCTCAAGCAGCTCACCTCGCTCGCGGGCGGTGAAGACGTGCTGTGGCCCACGATCTCGCGCGACGGACGGACGATCGCGTTCGAGCACGCCTTCGGCATCTGGACGTACGACGTCGCGAGCGGCGCGACGCAGCGCCTTGCGATCGAGCCGCGCGGCATCCCGGACGTCACGCAGCCGCAGCGTGTCACGCTCGCCTCGCAGTTCACCGCGCTGGATCTGTCCCCCGACGGCAAGAAGGTCGCGTTCGTGGCGCGCGGACACGTGTTCGCGGCCGACGCGGCGCAGGGCGGCGAAGCGCTCGAAGCGACGACGCACGAAGACGCGGCGTACGATCTGCCCGTGTGGTCGAAGGACAGCCGGCACGTCGCGCTCGTCGTCGACCGCGGCACCGAGCAGGCGATCGCGACGTACGCGTTCCCGGACGGCCCGGAAACGATCCTCACGCCGGCCGGGCATCACGACGACTATCCGCACTGGTCGCCCGACGGCACGCTGCTCGCGTTCGTGCGCGACGGACGCGAGCTGCACGTGCTGAACGTCGCGACGAAGGCCGATCGCGTCGTCGCGCGCGGGATCATGGATCGCCGGCCGTTCGGTGATCTCGGCGACATCGCGTTCTCGCCGGCCGGCGACTGGATCGCGTACGTCGACACGGATCGCCAGGGCTTTCAGAACGTCGTCGTCGTCCCCGTGCACGGCGGCGAGCCGCGTCCGATCACGTTTCTGCCGAACACGAACGGCGGCCCGATCGCCTGGGCGCCCGACGGCACGCGGCTCTACTTCGTCACGTCGCAGCGCACCGAGAACGGGCAGATCGCGCAGATCGACCTGATCCCGCGCGCGCCGCGGTTCCGTGAAGACGAATTCCGCCGGCTCTTCCAGACCGAGCCGAACCGCCCCGAGCTGCCGACGCGGACGATCCCGAGCGCGCCGCCCAGCACGGCGCCGAGCCCCGCTCCGAGCGCGTCGCCGCGGCCGCGGCCGTTCGCGAGTCCCACGGCGGCGCCGTCGCGTCACACGACGATCGACTTCGCGGGACTTCGCGATCGCGTGACCATGCTTCCGACCGGGCTCGACGCCGTGAGCGTCGGCGTCACGCCCGACGGCAAGACGCTCGTCTTCGTCGCGAACGCGGCGGCCGAACAGAACGTGTACGCGTTTTCGGTCGACGAGACGTCGCCGGAAGCCGGCGTCGCGCGCCAGCTCACGAGCACGCGCGGGCGGAAGACGTTCGTGAACGTCGCTCCCGACGGCCGCAGCATCGTCTACCTCGACGCCGGCCGCGTCGCGGTGACGACGCTGGCGCCGCCGCAGACGCGAGCGCTTGCGATCGCCGCGTCGCTCGAGGCCGACTTCGGCCGCGACAAGCCGCTCGTGTTCCGTCAGGCCTGGTCGCTCATCGACCGCTGGTACGCCGACCCGCATTTCCACGGAGCCGACTGGAACGCGGTCTTCCGCGAGTACGAGCCGCACGTGCTGGGCGCGCGCACCCCGGCGGAGTTCCGGCGCGTCATCTCGCTGATGCTCGGCGAGCTGAACTCCTCGCACAGCGGGATCTACGCGCCGGCGTCGGTGTCCGTCCCGCGCGTGCTGATCGGCCGCCTCGGCGTGCAATGGGATCCCGCCGCGTACGAGCGCAGCGGACGGCTTCGCATCGCGGAGCTCGTCCCGCTCGGACCGCTCGCGCTGGCCGGGCACGTCGCGGTCGGCGACGACGTCGTCGCCATCGACGGAACGACCGTGGAGCGCACGACCGACGTCGACGCGCTGCTCGAGAACACGATCGGCAAGCGCACCGAAGTGCGGATCGCGCCGCACGGCGACCTCGCCGCGGCGCGCACCGTCGTCGTGCAGCCCGTCGATCTGCCCACCGAACAGGACCTGCTCTACCGGTCCTGGGCGGAGGGACGTCGGGCGTACGTCGACCGGATCAGCGGCGGGCGGATCGGCTACGTGCACCTGCTCGACATGAGCCCCGAGTCGCTGCAGCGCTTCTGGCTCGACCTCGACGTGCAGAACCGCGAGAAGCAAGCCGTAATCGTCGACATTCGCAACAACGAAGGAGGCTTCGTCGACCCGTACGCGATCGACGTGCTCACGCGCCGCGAGTACGCCTCGTTCAAGTCACGCTTCGGTTACGACGCCTCGGAGCGCACGTCGCTGGGCCAGCGCGTGCTCGACAAGCCGACCGCGCTGCTCGTCAACGAGCACAGCCTCTCCGACGCCGAGAACTTCACCGAAGCGTACCGCGTGCTGCACGCCGGTCCGGTCGTCGGTGAGCCGACCGCGGGCTGGATCATCTTCACGAGCGCGGCGACGCTCGCCGACGGCTCGACGCTCCGTCTTCCGTCGACCAGCGTGATCGGTCCGGACGGCGTCAACCTCGAGCTGCACCCCCGGCCGGTCGACGTGCGCGCGGCGCTGCCGCCGGGCGCGCTGGAGCGCGGCGACGATCCGCAGCTGGACGCGGCGGTCCGCACCCTGCTGCACCGCCGGTGAGCGGTTAGAGCGACAGCCTAGGACAAGAGCGCGGCGACGTCCGCGGAGATCGTGCGCGGCGGATCCTGCCAGCCGTGCATGACGCGGAGGTCGCCGCCCGGCCCGATCAGGTAGACCGCGCCGGTGTGTGCGACGAGGTACCCCCCGTCGGCACGCGTCCCGGGGATGCGCTGGTGGAACACGTGGTAGGCACGTTCGATCGGCGCGAGCTGCGCCTCGGTTCCCGTCAACCCGACGAACGACGGATCGAACGTGTCGATGAAGCGCCCGAGCGCGCGCGGGCCGTCGCGTTCGGGGTCGACCGTCACGAAGACGACCTGCACGTTCGCGCGCTGCGCCGGCGTGAGATCGTCGTACGCCCGGCGCAGCGACGCCATCGTCGCGGGGCACACGTCGGGGCAATGCGTATAGCCGAAGAAGAGAATCACCGCTTTCCCGCGTTCCGAGGAAAGCCGGAAGGCGTGACCGTGCTGATCGGCCAGCGTGAAGTCGTACGCCGGCTTCGGCGTAAGCGCGCTGCCGATGAAGTGCGGCTGCGGCCGCGAGCACGCGGCGAGGGCAAGGGCGACGAGCGCGGAGCACAGGGCGAACGTGAAACGCATCAGATGACCTGAATCTTCGCCATCATCCCGCCGTCTTCGTGATCGAGGATGTGGCAATGGTAGACGAACGTACCGCGCACGACCGGATCGCGGAAGTCGATGAGCACCTTCGTCTCTGAGGGATGGAGCTGGCCTTGGACGCCGACGCCCTGCGGCGGGATGTCGAACGTGTCGACCCAGTGCGGGTTCGGCTGCGCTACGCCGTTGATGCTCTCGACGACGAAGTGCACTTGATGGATGTGGAACGAATGGACCTCGTCGGTGTCGTTCTCGAGCGTCCACTCCTCGACGGTGCCGACGTGCGAGACGATCGCGGGCGGGCCGTTCGGGTCGTACGCCTTCCCGTCGAGGTAGAATCCGTTGGCGTCTTCTTGGAAGTGCACGGTGTGCTCGGCGGCCGGCGCCGGAAGGGGAACGCGATAGAATCGCGAGCGACGCAGCGCGAACGGCTTTCGCACGCGCGTCGACGTCTGCTGCTGCGATTGGTTCGGCCAGTTCGTGTCGTCGGCCAGGTATCCGAGCGCGACCTGCGGATTGGGATCGCCCGCCGTTCCGGACAGATAGCACTTCGACACGATCGGTGTCGGCTGCGACGCGCCGGTGACGAGGATCTCGATGCGCCCGGCCGGCGGAATGACGAAGTCCGACGCGGTGAGCGTCGACGGGGCGCCGGGATAGTCGTGGATCGGGACGCCGTCCTGCGCGACGATGGTGAACGGTCGCCCGCCGAACGACAGGTCGAAGTGGCGGTGTCCGGACGCGTTGAGGATGCGAAGGAGCTCGGTTTCACCCGGCTTGATCCCGATCGTCGCTTGCGTCAGGCCGTTGATGCGCGGTGTCGCATCGGTCTCGGGCCCGCACGAGTCGCCGCCGGTCTCGTCGCTGTCCTTCGCGAACCGTGCGAGACCGGACGCACGCACCTTGCCGGCGCGACGTTCGACCGAGCTTTCGCCGGCGGCGAGGGAGCTGTCGTTGGGAACGTCGCCGAGGATGATGACGCGCTCGCGAAGCCCCGCCGTGGACGGCACTTCGCTTGCGATGCCCTCGACGACGATCGCGCCCGCCATTCCGTTCCCGACCTCCCACGACGAGAGCCCGTGCGGGTGCGGGTGATACCAGTACAGGCCCGGCGGCTGATCCGGATTGATCGGCACGACGTAGTCGACCGCGCCGCCCGGCGTCGCGTTCGTCGTGATGACGTCGTCGGCCGGCGGTTCGGGCGATGAGGTCAGCCCGTGGAAATGCAGGTTGGAGTTCGAGACGATGCCGACCGCGCAAAATTCGGGCAGCGAGTTCTGAAAGTGCAGCTTGATCGTGTCACCGGGTTGGACCCGAATCGTCGGCGCGACTTCCTGGCCGTTCCAGAAGAACGCCGGACGCCCGTCCGCATCGAACTTCGCCTGCAGCGTCAGCTCGGCGACGCCGTTGACGCTGTCCACCTCCGGGATCGACGGCAGCGCGGCCGGAAGTCCGGAGCCGGGAACCGGTCCCGACGTGGCCGGAACTGCGCCGTGCGAGGCGCCTCCGCCGCCGCCGCCGCACGACGCGAGTGCGAACGCGCATGCCGCCAACGCCGCGAACCGGCGCAAGACGCGCATCAGAACGCCACCAGGAACGACGACGAGACGACGTGGAGCAGCCGGCCGAGGTAATCGCGCTCGCCGGTTTCGAACAGCGTCAGGCGCGTGTTGCGCGTGAGCCGGTAGCCGCCGCCGGCCGTGATCGTGCGCGCGAAGCCCGCGTCGCGCGTCGCGTCCCAGCGCGCGATCGCGAACGCGCGATTGCCGAACGCCTGCCGCACTTGAAGAAAGCCGCCGCTGCTCGTGAGGCTGTCGCCGTAGACGTCGGCCGCGCTGTCGCTGCCGATCTGGTACACGGCGTTGATCTCCGTGGCACCGCGCGCCCAGCCGAGGCCGTAGCCGTCGCGCCAGAACCGGTCGGCGATTCCGGTGAAGAACTGCGTGTCGTTGTAGCCCAGGCCGGCGAGCTCGCGGCTTCCGTCGTAGCGATACGCGCTCAGCGAGAAGTCCCCGAGATCGCGCTCGAGCGTCACCATCGTGTCGACGCCGTGCGACGGCAGCCCCGACGCCTGGTCGTGCCCGTTCAGGAACGAGACCGTTCCGGCGAGCGCGCGCGCGGGGTCTCCGGCGGCGACTTGCGCGCCGATCTTCGGCGTGAAGAAATTGAACGGGTTGATCCCCGCGGTTTGACTCCAGATCGCGTACGGCTGCGTCGTCTCGCGGAACGTCTCCGGATCGAGCGGCAATGGCAGCGTGAACTGCCCGGCGCGCACCACGACCGGCGTGGGTGCGCCGTCCGGCGTGGCGCGGTACGCACCCCAGATGTCGCGCGAGTTCCCCGGGAACCCGCCGTCGACGGCATAGACCTCCGCCCAGTACGAGAAGCGCGGACCCGCCGAGCCGCCGAGAAGGAACTCGACCTCGTCGACGATCGTCTTCGGGAGCGGACCGCGGATCTCGTCCGGATCCGCAGCGCCTGCGCTCGCGTAGTCCGCTTCGATGCGGACCGCGACCGGAAACGCCGGCTTCGGGGCGAGCCCCCGGATGCGGTAGCCGTTGGCGAGGAACGTCCGTCCGAACGCGGTCAAGTGCGGCACCACGGTGTGGCACGTCTGGCACGTCAGCCCGTAGCGGTGGGCAAACACCGGGATCGCTTCCGCCGGCCGGCCGGCGGCGAGCGCGAAGGCCGCGACCGCGATCGCTAGCCAAGTGAGGCGAACCGGGTAGGCGCTCCTCATACGGCCGTTAGGTGCTCCTAAATTAGTGCTGAGGACCGCCTCATTGCGCCGGTCTTCACCGGATTCCTCTCGCAGCGATCGGGTCGAAGGGCACGGCGGGAGGCATGCGGGACGAACCGAACGTACGCCCGTCATGACGCTACGAGGGTGCGGTATCGCCATCGCGGCGGCGGCGTTCGTCCTCGCCGCACGCTCGGCCGCGCTCGCGGCCGACACCGAGCCGTTCACGCTCGACCTCACCCACCCGATCGGCGGCGTGTGGAACGAGTACGCGAATCCGGGCGAAGAGTACCCGCAAGCGCTCGACGTGCGCGTTCGGGCGTCGCTCGGGCAGGACGCCGCCAGCCTCGAATATCATCGCGACGTCTACCTCACGCAGAGCGCGGGGCCCAACTCGCTGACCCGCTACGCGACGCTCACCGGCGGGTACGCGACCGTCGTACCCTTCATGGCGCGCGACAGCGAGCTGGAAGGGCATTACGAACGGCGCGTGCGCGGACCGCTTGCGGTCGGGATCGGCGCGCTGCACACGTGGACGAACTACGCCTATCCGCCGCTCACCGCCGTCGGCGTCGGGATCGAGCGGCTTCCCGACTGGACGCGGCAAGTCGCCCTGTTCGGCTCGGCGTTCTACTACCCGGCCGCGAGCGGATCGTACGGTGCCGAGCGCGCGACGTTCGGAATCCTGAAGTACGACGTGGGTTTCCGTTTCCGGCCGTTCGGCGCGCACGCCTACATCACGGGCGGCTACGACTTCGAGTCCCGCTCCGGCCGGCATCTTCCGGGCGCGGTTCGCACGATTCGCTCCGACCCGTACATCGGCATCGGCACGCGGCTGTAGTGGTCAGCCTCCGCTTCCTCGGCACCGGCGGCGCGCGCTGGGTCGTCGCGAAGCAGATCCGCGCATCGGGCGGCTTCTGGCTCCAGGCCGACGGGACCAACGTCCACGTCGACCCGGGTCCCGGCGCGCTCGTGCGCGCGCTCAGCGCGGTCCCGCCGTGCGACCCGGCTTCGCTCGACGCGATCGTCCTTTCGCACAAGCATCTCGATCACGCCGGCGACGTGAACGCGATGATCGAAGCGATGTGCCAAGGCGGCTGGCGCCCGCGCGGCGCGCTGTGCGTCCCGCGCGACGCCGTCGACGAGACGATGCAGCCGGTCGTCTTCCCCTACGCGCGCCGCTTCGTTCCGCGCGAGCTGCTGCTCGAAGCGGGCGGCGAGCCGTTCGCGATCGGCGAGACGGTGACGCTGCGTGCGGGGATCCGGCTCGAGCATCCCGTCGAAGTCTACGCGCTGCACTTCGACTGCGCGGGGACGCGCGTGTCCTACCTGCCGTGCACGCGCTGGTTCGACGCGATCGCCGGCGACTTTCGCGCCCACGCACCCGACGTGCTGGTGATGAACGTGCTGCGGTACCGCGACACGATGAACATCGATCACCTGACCTTCGACGACGCGAAGCGGCTGATCGACGACGTGCGCCCCGGTGCGGCGATCATGTCCCATTTCGGGACGCGGATGCTGGAACGCGACCCGCGCCGGCTCGCGTACGAGCTGGAAGACGCGACCGGCGTGAAAACCTACGCGGCGTACGACGGCTGGGTCTACGATGTCTGAGCCGCGCGCCGAGCCGGAGAAACCGGGTGCGCTCGACGAATTCTGGCGCGCGCACGACCGCGATTGGCGCAGCGAGCTGTGGAAGTTTCGCGTCGTCTGGCACGAGCAGACGCAGGACCTCGCGGTGCGCGAGGGCGACGCGGTCGCCGGCGCGCTGCGTCTGCGCATCGCCGCTTCGCTGGCGCACGTCGACGCGCTCTACGTCCTGCCCGACCGGCGCCGCAAAGGGATCGCGCGCAGTCTCGTCGCGCGCGCCGAGGAGGTCGCGAACTACTACAACTGCCACAAGGTGACGGTGCCGGTTCTCGACGGCGGCGCCGCGCACGCGTTCTTCCTCGCCTGCGGCTACAAGCTGGACGCGGTCATCCCGCAGCACACCTTCAAACTCGACGTCGCGCTGCTGCGCAAGTTTCTGCTGTGACGGCTACGGGCCGCCGGGGCGGCGCGGCGGGCTCGAGCCGCTGAAGTACTCGGGGAGGCGGCGCTCGCGCCGACCGCGCGCGGCCGAGCCGTCGTACAGGTAGACGTTGCCGCGCTGCGTGACCGCGTTGACGAGCGGGCCGCCGCTGCCGAAGATCGCCGTCGCATCGTTCTCGCCGCGCTGCTCGACGTTCTCGCCGGGACGGCGGTCGAAGAGCGCATAGACGCGGCCGCCCTGCGAGCGTCCCGTGACCTGCGCCGGCGAGCTGACGCCGAGCGCGATGTTCCCGCTCTGCGAGTCGAAGCGCGCGAGCCCGGGCTCGAACCAGCCGCCGTCGTACACGATCGTGCCGCTCACGCTGCTCGCCTCGATCTGCGTCGAACGGCACCGCTCGAACGCGACCTGCGCGGCGTTCACGCGCACGCGCACGCGGCGGAACGTCGAGTCTTCGATCCACACGTTGCCCGTGTTCATCTGCACGAACGCCGTCGTGTCGCTGTCCTCGATGTCGACGCGGCCGCCGCCCTGGCCGACGACCAGGTTCGCGCCGCGGTAGCCCTCGATCTCCGTCTTCCCGCTCGACGCGCGTACGAGCAGCAGCGCGGTCGACGTCGGAACCGTGATCGTCATGCGGGCGGGCTCCGTCACGTCCACCATCATGTAGTCGTGCGGGCCTGCGCGGAAGCTCGCGTACGGGAAGACTTCGGGCGGCAGCGTGACCGTCCCGACGTCCTGGCCGTTGACGCGGCGGCGAAAGACGCCGGCCGGGATCTCCTGCGCGAGCGGATACCGCACCGTACCGTAGATGACGAGCCGGCGCGTCACGCTCGGGTCGGCGCCGTCCGACTCAACCTGGATCTGCGGGCGGTCCCAGGAGCGGATCGTCACGTCGGCGCCGCGCGCCGAAGCCGGGATGGTGATCGCGACGACGGTCTCGGCCGGGACGTCGAACGCCGAAGACGCCGCCCCCGCCGAGCGGGGCGGCGCCGCCACGCAGAGCACGAGCGCCCCCAGCCCAGCGGCGATCGCGCGCAGGGCTCGGGTCGGAAGGACGTCCACCGGACGATGGTACCCGAGGGCCCTTCAGCGCATCATGAGGCCGCGGTGAAGCTTTCCGGTTCGGCCGGCAAGCGGACGGTGAAGACGGACCCGCCGCCCGCTCTGGGGGCCGCGCTGACGGTTCCGCCGTGGACGCGCGCGATGCTCCGGACGATCGCGAGCCCCAGGCCGGTCCCTTCGATGGAACGCGCGTGCGAGGGGTCGCCGCGAAAGAACCGGTCGAACAGCCGCTGGGCGTTCGCCGGGTCGATCCCGCTGCCGGTGTCGGCCACCTCGAGAATCGCGTGGCGGCGATCGTCGGCGTGCAGCGATACGTCGATCCGGCCCGCGTCGGTGAACTTGATCGCGTTGTCGATCAGGTTGCCGACGAGCTGCCGGAGCAGCCCGGCGTCGCCGTAGACGATCGTGCGCGCGGCGTCGGGGTGGAGCGCGGCGAGCCGGACGTTCTTCGCCGCGGCGCGCTCGCGCGCGTGCGCGACGACGTCGTCGACGAGCGGCTCGAGGACGACCGGCTCCTTCGGGATCGCGTCGCCCGACTCGGCTTTCGATAGCGTCAGCATCCCCGAGACCATGCCGGCGAGCCGTCCGCTCTCTTCCGCGATTGCCTCGAGCGACGTGCGCATCACCTCGGGATCGCGCTCGCCCCAGCGCTGCAGCATCTGCGCGTTCGCGTTGATCACCGTCAGCGGCGTGCGCAGCTCGTGCGAGGCGTCGCTGATGAACTGCCGCTCGCGTGCGAACGCCGACTGGAGCCGGTCGAGCATCGCGTCGAACGCCGCGGCGAGCCGGCCCAACTCGTCCGCTCGATGCCAGCGCAGCCGCCGGTCGAGCCGCTCAGAGCCGATCTCGGCGATTGCGGCGGTCAGCCGCTGAATCGGATCCGTCGCCGACTTCGCGATGAAGTACGACGCGAGCAGCACCACCGCGGTCGCCGCGAGCGTGATCCAGATCAGGATCGCACGCGCTTTCCCGATGAGCTGGTCCACGATGTCGAGCCGTTCGCCGACGTGCGCGATCGCGAGCGCGTGCCCTTCGTCGTCGGACAGGACGCGGTTGAGGACGAGGATCGTCCCCGGGCGCTCCCCGTGCACGCGCAGCATCGCGAAGCGCTGCGGCGCGCCGTTCGGCGAGAACGGCGGAAACGCGAGGCTTCCCATGTTGGAGCTCTTGCCGAGCACCTGCCCCGCGAGCGTGTCGATCTGCACGTAGCGGTTTCCCGACGCCCAGCGATCGAGGAACTCGGTTCGCGACAGCGTGATCGCGAGCGGGACGTCCCCGCCGAAGCCGGTCTGCCCGGACGCCAGCGCCGCGCGCGAGATCTGATTCGCCGTGTCCGTGAGCGCCAGCCGCACCTGGTCGACGAGCACGGACCGCAAGGCGAAGTCGATCGCCATCGCGCCGATCCCGATGACGACGACGATCAGCGCCGCATACAGCACCGCAATCCGCGCCCGCAGACTAGTCATCGTTCAGCGAATCCGCTCCACCGAGCCGCACCGCGTCAAGCAGATGACCACGTCACGCCAACGCGCCACAACCGAGCCGTCACGCCAGCCCGCCACTCAACAGAGCCGTCACGCAAACGAGCCATTCAACCATTTCCTTTGAACGGACCGCAGCGCAGCGAGGACCGTGACGGGTTCGCCCTGCGGGCGAACCCACCTTATTCTTTAAGCGCGTAGCCGACGCCGCGGACCGTCTGGATGAGCTTGTCGGAGAACGGGTCGTCGATCTTGCCGCGCAGATAGCGGATGTAGACGTCGATCAGGTTCGAGTCGCCGAGGAAATCGCTGCCCCACACGCCGTTGAAGAGCTCGTCGCGTGAATGCACCTTGTTGCGGTGCAGCAGCAGGTATTCGAGGAGCGCGTACTCCTTCGCCGTGAGATGGATCGCCTGGCCGCCGCGCGTCACCTCGTGGCGGTCGCGGTCCATCGTCAAATCTTTCACCCGCAGCACGTTCTCGTGCGGCTCGCGCTCGCGCAGCCGTGCGCGGATCCGGGCCAGCAGCTCTTCGATGGAGAAGGGCTTGACGACGTAGTCGTCGGCGCCGCGGTCGAGTCCGGCGACGCGATCCGGGATGCGGTCTTTCGCCGTGAGCATGATGATGGGAACGCGCGACTTGGCGCGGACGCGCGCCGCAACTTCCATCCCGTCGAGCTTCGGCAGCATCAAGTCGAGGACGACGAGATCGGGCTCTTTGAGCGCCTTTTCGAGTCCGGAGAGGCCGTCGGTCGCGGTGTCCACCTCGTAGCCTTCGTGCTCGAGCTCGAGCCGCAGGACGCGGATGATCTGCGGGTCGTCCTCGACGAGCAGGACCTTGTACTTGCGCTTCTCGTCGGGGAGGGCGCTCGAGGTCGCGCTCACCGCGACTGCGTGCGCGGCGCGCGCTGCGGAACGCTCAGCTGCGAGATCCACCAGGCCGCCGAGGCGCCCACCGCGAGCCACAGCAGCGTGTACATCGAGGTCAGTCCGGACGTCTGCACGGCGTCGACGGCCAGCGCACCGATCCGTTCGGTCGCGTGCGGCGCCGAGACGACGAGCCACACCAGCCAGGCGCAGATCGCGACCAGCGTCCCGGTCAGCCACAGCTCCCACGGGCGCGCGACCGCCTGCGGCCGGTAGACGGTCGCGGCCATGATGCGCGCGTGCAGGCTCGGCGGCGGGGCCTCCAGCGGGAGCGCCGCGAGCGCGCGGTCGAGGTCGTCGAAGTCGTCGTCGATCATGCGGTGAGAGCCTTCCGGAGTTGTTCTTTCGCCCGGAACAGGTGGGTTTTCACCGTTCCGAGCGGCAGATTTAACACGCTCGCAATCTCGTCGTACTGCTTACCCTGCAGATGGTACAGCGTGACGACCGCCCGGTACTTCTCGGGGAGGGCGTCGATCGCCGTCCGCAGCCGCCGCGCCTCATCGTTCCGCTCGGCGAGGAGCTCGGGTCCGGCCGAAGGGTCGGCACGGTCGGGCAGCTCGTCGCGCGAGAGGCGCTTGCGCTTGGCGATGCGGTCGCAGCAGCAGCGGTAGCAGATCGTGAAGATCCAGGTCGAGAACTTGGCGCCCGGGCGAAACGAGCCGAGCGCCCGATAGGCCTTGATGAACGCCTCCTGGGCCGCGTCCTCGGCCTCGGTCGCGTCGCGCAGCGTCCGCACGGCGAGATGGTAGACCGCGCGCTCGTACCGCGTGACGAGCTCGCCGAAGGCGGCGCCGTCGCCCGCGGCGGCGGCCGAGATCAGCGCCTGGTCGTCGACCGGCGCTACGAGCTCGGGGGGATCCACCGCGAGCGCGAGTCCCACATCGGCATGTACGGCCGCGCCGCCCACCGGTTTCGTCCGCGAAACACCACGGCCCGCCGCCCGTACATGGGCCATGATTTCTCGCTCGGCGCTGGTCGGTGCCTTGGTGGTCGCGGAGCTCGCGATCGTCGGCATGGCCTGCAAAGCGGTCGCGGGCGGAGGCGGCTCGCCCGGCACGACGTTCGGCGTCAGGTGGCTCGACGCCCATCGGGGCGACGCCCACGGGGCCGCGCTCGACCGGACGTACGACGCCGGCCCCTCGCCGCACGTCTACGTCGACGTGCGCGATGCCGACGTGACCGTGGACGGCGGCTCGGGATCGGCGGTGAGCGCCGTCGAGACCGTCCACGTCGTCGGTCTGGTGACCGGCATGACGGCGCTGCACGCGGAGCGGACCGCCGACGGGGTTCGCATCACCGAGCCCGGAGCCTCGCCGACGCGATTCGAGCTCGGGCTCCTCGACCGGCGCCTGCACCTCACCGTGCCGTCCGGGGCGCGCGTGGAGATCGCGAACGCCGCCGACATTGCGATCGCCGGATTGCGTACCGCGGTGACGGCCCGGACGAGGTCCGGCGCGATCCACGTGCGCGATCAGCGCGGCGACGTCGACGTCGAGACCGCGAACGGCCGCATCGAGCTGACCGACGTGCAAGGCGGTCGCATCGAGGCATCCTCGTCCAACGGGCGGCTCGTGCTCGCGCGCGTCGCCGCCGACCGGCTCGACGCGTCCGCCGCCAACGGCCGTGTGGAAGCGCACGATCTCCGCGTCGTCGACGGCGGCGTCAGCGCTTCGAACGGGTCCGTGCGGCTCGCGTTCGCGACCGACAGCGACGCGATCGTGACCGCACGCACCGGGCACGGACACGTTCACGTCAGCGGTCTCGAGGCCGACGCGAGCGACGATCCGGCGTCGCGCGTCGTGCACCTCGGCAGCGGCCGCGGCCGCTTCGAGGTCAGCGCCGGAAACGGCTCGATCACCCTTTCTCAAGGAGCGCAGGTCTAACCATGAACGACAACGCCATCGGCGCCTTGGCGATCGTCTGCATCTTCGGACTTCCGATCGTCGGGTGGATCGTCGTCCGCACGCTGCAGTTCATCGAACGGCTCGAGATGATCAAGCGCGGCATCCCGCCGCCGCCGTCCGGGTCGTTCGGTTTCGGCGGACGGCGCGCGTACCGCGAATGGCAGCAGCAGTTCGGCCAAGGCCCGTACGCGCAACAGTCCGGGGCGCAATGGTCCGGGCAGCAGTGGGGACCGCAGCCGGTTCCGCCGCCCGCCGGGAACCCGTGGGCCTGCGGCGCCGACGGCCCGCAAGCCGCGCTCTTCAAGGGCATCCGCGTCGCAACGATCGGATTCGCGCTCACCATCGGCCTCGGGCTCGCGTTCGGCGGCTACCGCGGCAACCCGGTGATCCTCGCGGGGCTGATCCCGCTCTTCGTCGGGATCGCGCAGATCATCGTCGCCGTCCTGTCCGGAGCGCAGTTCCCGGGCCTCGCGCCGCGGGTGACGTTCATCCCGCCGCCGCCCGGCGCCGGCGCACCGCCGCCGCGGCCCGGCGCAGCCGGCAACGGCGCCTGGTCGCAGCCCGGCCGTCCGCACGTCGAGGAGCTCTCCAAGCCGGTGCAGCCGCCGGACGTTCGCTGAACGCTGTACCGCCGGGATGCGAAGAGACCGGGCGCCTGGGTGCCCGGTCTCTTCGCATTCGTTCGCGTGCTGACGGTTAGTGGCAGGTCACGATTGCCATGGCCCATCCGTTGGCCGTTCGCGTGCGGACGAGATAGCCGTCTGCGGTGCGGTCGTAGACCTGGTAGCCCGCTCGAAGCGCGTCGGCTAACGTCTTGAACACCTGAATGCCGGGCATCTCGTTCCTCCTTTCCGGTCGTTTCCGAGGCCGGTACATACTATACGTTCGGCCGACACGCGGAGTTCTGCACCCTCATGAGCAAAGCATTACAGTCATGAGCGCTCCTCGATTGGTCGTCGCCCTCGACGTACCGGCAGCCGCGCGCGCCGTCTCGCTCGTCGACGCCCTCGCGCCGCTCGGCGTCACGTTCAAGATCGGATACGAAGCGTTCTACGGCTACGGCGACGAGATTCGGGCGGCGCTCGCTCGGGCCCAAGCCGGGTACGCGCTCGACCTGAAGCTGCACGACATTCCGCGCACCGTCGAGGCCGCCGTTCGCGCCGTGGTGCGCCCAGGCGTCCGCATCCTCACGGTGCACGCGACCGGCGGCGCGGCGATGCTGGAATCGGCGGTCGGCGCCGCGGAGGAACGCGCCGCCGAGCTCGGCATGCCGGCGCCGGAAGTGTTCGGTGTGACGATTCTGACGAGCATCGGAGCCGAGGATCTCGGCGAGCTGGGGTTCGTCGGCGGCCCGGGCGAGAACGCGACGCGGCTCGCCGCGCTCGCCCGCGACGCGCGGTGTTCCGGCGTCGTGTGCAGCGTCGGCGAAGTGGCCGACATGAAAGCGTTCTTCGGATCGGAGTTCAAGACGTTCTGCCCGGGGATTCGACCCGCAGGCACCGCGCACGGCGATCAGAAGCGCGCCGCGACGCCGCGCGACGCCCGTGAAGCGGGCGTCGACTACGCGGTCGTCGGAAGACCGATCGTCGAGGACGCGGACCCGGTCGCCGCGGCGCGCGCGATCCTCACGGAGCTGCAAGCATGAACGACGCGGCGGCGTTCGATCTCGAGCCCGAGCTCGAGGCGCGCGGCGCGATCCTCGTCGGCCACTTCCGCCTCTCGTCGGGACGGCACTCGAACCGCTTCGTGCAGAAGTTCCGGATCCTCGAAGACCCCTGGCTGGTGGAGCGGGTCGCGCATGCGCTCGCCGACGAGGCGCGCAGCCTCGCGCCGACCGTCGTCGTGAGCGCGGCGGTCGGCGGGATCGTGCTCGGCTACGAGACGGCGCGGCAGCTCGGCACGTTCGGGATCTTCGTGGAGAAGGAAGGCGGCGTCCCGACGCTGCGTCGCGGGTTCGCGCTGCGCCCGGACGACCGCGCGTACGTCGTCGAAGACGTCGTCACGACGGGCGGGTCGGTGCGCGAGGTGATGGACGTCGTGCGCGCGCGCGGCGCGGCCGTCGCCGGCGTCGGGGTGATCGTGCGCCGGGCGCCGGTGGACTTCGGCGTACGGACGCACGCGCTGCTCGACCTTCCGATCGAGTCGTTCGAGCCGGAACGCTGCCCGCAATGCGCGGCCGGCGAGCCGATCACGGAACCCGGAAGCCGGTTCCTGCAGTCGAGCTAGGCATGGACTATCGCGCGCTCGTCCGCCCGCAGGTCGCGGCGCTCAAACCGTACACACCGGGAACGACCGTCGCGCAGGCGCGCGCGAGGTACGGGCTCGAGCGCTTCATCAAGCTCTCGTCGAACGAGAACCCGCTCGGGACCTCGCCGCTCGCGCTCGAGGCGATCCGCGCGATGAGCGATCTCAACATCTACGTCGATGACGACCACGCGACGCTGCGCGCGCGGCTCGCCGAACCGTACGGCTTCGGCGTCGAGCACGTCCTCGTCGGCCACGGCTCGAACGACGTCGTGCGCACGCTCTTCAGCGCCTACCTCGCGCCGGGCGACGAGGTCGTCATGGCGGACCCGACGTTCTCGCTCTTTCCGAAGGACACGGTGCTGTTCGACGCGGCGCCGGTTCGCGTGCCGCTGCGAGACGGCGTCCACGACCTCGACGCGATGCTGGCCGCGGTCGGTCCGCGCACGAAGATCGTCGTCGTCTGCGACCCGAACAACCCGACCGGGACGCGCGTCGAGCGCGACGCGTTCGCGCGCTTCGCCGCCGCGCTGCCCGCGAAGGTCATCCTCGTCATCGATCAGGCGTACCGCGAGTACATGCCGCCCGATTCGGTAGAAGGCGCCGACCTCGTGCGCGAGCGGCCCGCGACGATCGTGCTGCGGACGCATTCGAAGCTCTACGGTTTGGCGGCGCTGCGCTTCGGCTACGCGCTGGGCGATCCGGAGCTGATGGCATACGCGCAGCGCATCCGCTTGCCGTTCAACGTGTCGCGCCCGGCCGAGGTCGCGGCGCTCGCGGCGCTCGACGACCACGAGTTCGTCCGTCGTTCGCTCGCGACGAACGAAGCGGGGAAGGCGTATCTGGAGCGCGAGCTGGCGCGGCTGGGCCTGCACGTCTATCCGACCGCGGCGAACTTCGTCGCCGTCAGCGTTCCCGGGACGGCGAGCGAGGCGTACGATGCGCTGCTGCGGCGCGGCATCGTGACGCGCAGCGGCGACGCGCTCGGGATGCCGGGGCGGCTGCGCATCACGATCGGCACCGCCGAGCAGAACCGCGCGCTCATCGAGGCCCTTTCCGCGCTGGTGCCGGCGCCGGCGTGAGCGAGGCCCTCGCGATCCGGCGCGGCCGGGGTGCCGCGGATCGTGACTACGTCCGCGACTTGGGCAAGCGCAGCGCGACGAGCAGCGTCTCGGCGATGCGCACCGCCCGCCACGCCGACGTGCTGCTCTCGTTCGAGCGCCTGGTGGACTTCTGCTTCGGCCGCGCGCACGACGTGCTCATCGCCGAAGTCGAAGGGGAGCCCGCCGGATTCCTGGTCCTGCTCTACGACGTGCCGGACGAAGTCACGCTCGGCGCTCAGGCCTTCGTCGCGTACACCGCGGTCGAGCCGCACGCCCGCCGCCGCGGCGTGGGCCGCGCGCTGCTGGCGGAGGCGGAACGCTGCGCGCGCGGGGCCGGCAGCCCGTACATCTCGCTGATGGTCACCGAAGACAACGTCCCGGCGCGGACGCTCTACGAGCAGGCCGGCTTCGCGACGGAACGGCGGATGATGACGAAGCCGCTGTAGGCGGGGGTTACATCGAGTCCGGCGCGCCGACCCCGCACAGGTGCAGCGCCGACGCCAGCACCGTCTTCGTGGCGATGCACAGCGACAGGCGCGCCGCGGTGAGCTCGCGATCGTCGGTGAGGACCCGGCACGTGTCGTAGAACTGGTGAAAGTCCGACGCCAGATCGCGCGCGTACTTCGGAACGCGATGCGGGGCGCGGGCGCGCGCGGCGCCCGCGACGGCGGCGGGAAATTCCGCGAGCCGCCGCACGAGCGCGATCTCCGCCGGCTCGACGAGCCGCGTCAGCGTCGCGCCGGCGGGTGCGGCGGCGAGCGCCTCCGGCGCCTGCTCCGCCGCGCGCCGCAGCACCGACGCGATGCGAGCGTGGCCGTACTGCACGTAGTACACGGGGTTCTCGTTGGACTGCTTCTTGGCAAGGTCCAAATCGAACGTGAGCGGCTGCTCGAGCGAGAGCATCACGAAGAAGAAGCGCGCGGCGTCGACCCCGACTTCGTCGATCACGTCCTGCAGCGTGATGAGCGTTCCGGCGCGCTTCGACATCGACACCGTCTCGCCGCCGCGCTTGAGCGTGATCTGCTGCGCGATGAGCACCTCGATCGCTTTCGGCCGGCCGTACGCCTGCGCGAGCGCGTTCAGGCGCGCGATGTAGCCGTGATGGTCGGGACCGAGGATGTCGATGACGTGATCGGCGCGCTGCAACTTGTCGTAATGGTAGGCGACGTCGTTCGCGTAGTACGTCGGGCGGCCGTCGCTGCGGATGACGACGCGATCCTCGTCGTCGCCCGCGTCGCGCGTGCGCAGCCACGTCGCGCCGTCGCGCTCGTAGAGCACGCCGAGATCGCGCAGCCGCTGCACGCCGCGCTCGATCGCGCCGGCGTCGTGGAGCGCCTTCTCCGACTGCCAGAGATCGTACGTGACGCCGAAGCGCCGCGCGACGTCCTGCTGCTCGGCGACCACGACGTCGCGGGCGAAGCGCCCGATTTGCGGCGCCGCCTCGTCGGCGGGGACGTCGAGCCACTTCTCGCCGTCGCGCTCGCGCAGCTTCTTCGCGATGTCGACGACGTAGTCGCCGGCGTACCCGTCCTCCGGGAACGGGTACGACGGATCGAACAGCTGCCGGTAGCGCGCGTAGACCGACAGACCGAACAGCGCGATCTGGTTGCCCGCGTCGTTGATGATCCACTCGGTGAACACGTCGTAGCCGGCGTGCCGCAGAATCTTCGCGAGCGTGTCGCCGGCGGAGAGCGCGCGGCCCTGGACGACGGCGAGCGGACCGGTCGGATTCGCGCTGCCGAACTCGAGCGAGATGCGCTCGCCGGCCCGCGCCGCGCGCCCGTAGTCCTCGCCGCGCCGCAGGACGTCCGCCACGACGCGCTGCCAGAACGCCGGGACGAGCGTGAGGTTGACGAACCCCGCCGTCGGCTCCGCGCGCGCGACCGTAGCACGGACGGCGTCGTCCGCGAGCGCGCGCTCGATCAGCGCGGCGGCGAGGTCTTGCGGCTTCGCGCGTGCGACTTTGGCCAGAGGCAGTGCGACGTTGCTCGAGATCTCGCCGAACTCGGCCCGACGCGCCGGCTCGAACTGCACCACCGGCTGCGCGTCCGGCCACAGCTCCCGCGCCGCGGCGGCGAACCGCTCCGCCAGCGCCTCGAGCGTCAGCGGCGTGCGGTCGCTTTGCGGCGCCGGCGCGCCGGCGGGCTCAGTGGTGGTAGGGTTCATCGCGGGCGATCTTCGCCGCGCGGTACAGTTGTTCCATCACGATCGCGCGCGCCCACTCGTGGAGAAACGTCAGCGTCGAGAGCGACCAGCGCACGTCGGCGCGCGCGAGCAGCGCCGGCGACGCGCCGAACGTCCCGGCGACGACGATCGTCAGGCGCGCGATCCCGTCGTGCGGCAGCCGCTCGATGCGCCGCGCCAGCTCCTCGCTCGAAAACGACTCGCCCGTGCGTTCGAGCAGCCACACGCGATCCGCCGGATCGAGCAGCTTCAAAATCGCTTCACCCTCCGCGCGCGTTGCGCGCTCGGGATCGGCGCCGTCCGCGGCCCGCACCTCGACTTCCTCGAGGCGGTGGTACGGGCGAAGGCGGGCGCGAAAGTCGGCGACCGCGTCCGCGACGTAGCGCTCGCGCAGCTTGCCGACCGCGATGAGGCGAATCGTCAGGCCGGCGCCTTCGCGGCGGCGCGGATGTCGCTCGGAAACTCGAATCCGTTGTCGCGCGCGTACTCACGCGCGAGCGCGACCATCACGGGATCATCGACGTCGAGTATCTCGATTTCGATGAGCTCGTCGCGCGACGTTTCGTGAATCATGACACCCGATTCGACGAAGGCGTGTTCTCGCGACGCGTGCGGCCGGACGCGGCCGTCCTGGTCGCGCCGCAAAACGCTCGCGCCGTCGTCGTCGGCGGCGGACCGATACGTGACGGGTCCGATCGGGCACTGCGGATCGACAGCCACGCGAAGAAACGGTCTCATCGCGCGTGCCGCCGATCTCTGCGGCGGCGTTCGAAGTCGACGACGGTGATAACGAGCCTCTTGCTGCGGTCGGTCACGACCTTGATCTCGCGGCCGTCCGATGCCCATCCGTCGTGCTCGACCGCGTCGGCCGTCACCACGCGTCGGCTCGGCCACAGGACGACCGCTCGGACGTCGTCTTCTTCGAGATGGTACTTCATCAAACGGTCGCGCGCATGACGGGAGTATTGCAGCGGGTCGTCGTCCACGTCAATCCCTTGCGGACGGGGCGGCGAGCGCGTAGCCGTCGTCGCCGAGGACAATGCGTCCGCCGAGCTCGAGCTCGCTCAGCGCGGTGCTGAGCGCGGGTGGTGCGATGCCCAGGCGGTCGGCGAGGCGGCTCGCATCGCACGCGCGCTCGCGGAGGGCGCCGAGGATCTCGCGCGTTACCGGCGAGTCGCGGGCGGAACCCTCGGGTGCACCGGCCTGTGCGCCGACGTCGTCGCCGTCCGCCGCAGCGTCGCCGCCGCGGCGCGTCGTGAGGCCGCCGCGGCGGGAACGGCGGCCCGCTCGTGCGGCGGCCGCGACGCTCGAAGGCAGCGCGGCGAGGACGTCGTCCGCGTCGCGGACGAGGATCGCGCCGTCGCGGATCAGCGCGTTGCAGCCGGCGGCTTTCGGGCGGTCGACGTCGCCCGGGAAGGCGAGAACCGGGATGCCGCGCTCGGCGCCGTGTCCGGCGGTGTTCAGCGCGCCGCTGCGCGCCGCGGCCTCGACGACGACGACCGCGTCCGCGAGCGCCGCGATGACCGCGTTGCGCGCCAAGAACTGCCATGGCTGCGGCGCGACGTCCGGCGCGAACGGCGAGACGACCGCGCCGCCCGAGGCGACGATTCGCGCGCCCAGCTCACGATTGCGCGGCGGAAAGAAGTGCGCGTGCCCGCCGCCCAGCACGCCGATCGTCGGCGCGCCGGCGGCGAGCGCGCCCTCGTGCGCCGCGCCGTCGATCCCGAGCGCCAGCCCGGAGACGATGCAGAGGCCGGCGCGGCCGAGGTCTTCGGCGAGGCGGCGCGCGCGCCGCCGCCCGTCGTCCGAGGGCACGCGCGTGCCGACGACGGCGACGCACGGTGCGTAGAGCCCGTCCAGCGTCCCCGCGACCCACAGCCCCTCCAGCAGAACGCCGCCCAAGCGCGGCCCGCAGAGCGCGTCGAGGTCGGCTCGAGACGCCCAGCGCCGTTCGCATCCGTCCACGCTCGCCGATCCCGCGCGCGGGCACCGTCGGCAAGAGGCGGCTCCCCTTCAAGGATTCGCCCGGCGGGGGCCGTAACGGGCGGGGCGATCCGAGTCCGCCGCCGGCGGGCCAGCCGTACCCAAGAAAGCGAGCGAGCGACCGATGGCAGCCGAAGCCTACTGCGTGAAGTGCAAGACGAAGCGCGAGATCAAAGATGCGCAGCAGATCCAGATGAAGAACGGCCGGCCGGCGACCGAGGGCAAGTGCCCGGTGTGCGGGACGAAGATGTTCAAGATCGGGGCCGCGTCCTAGCCGCGCCCCCCACATTCGGGCTATACTGGACGGGCGCCCACAAGATATAGGGCTCGCCGCCCATCGGAAGGACCGCCCGACCTGCTCTGTCCCCTCTGCCGCAAGAACGAGACCCGCGTCGTCGACTCGCGCGACGACGACAACTCCGTCCGCCGACGGCGCGAGTGTCTCGGCTGCAAGCATCGTTTCACGACGTACGAGCGGATGGAAGCTCCGCGCCAATTCGTCGTCAAGAAAGACGGCCGGCGAGAGCAGTACAACCGCGACAAAGTGCTGAGCGGCCTGCGGCGCGCCTTCGAGAAACGGCCCGTCTCCGAAGCGCAGATGGAGGAGATCGTCGCCGGGATCGAGCGCGATCTCTTCGCGCGCGGCGAGAGCGAGGTTCCGGCCGCGATGATCGGCGAGAAGCTGATGGAGGCGCTCAAGCGCGTCGACGCCGTCGCGTACGTCCGCTTCGCGAGCGTCTACCGCGACTTTCGCGACGTCGCGAGCTTCCGCGCAGAGCTCGAGGAGCTCGCGAAGTGAGCGCCGCCGCGCCGGCGATCGGCGTGGTGCGGCTCGCGCACGGCGACGGTCTTCCGCTTCCGGCGTACATGACGTCGGGCGCCGCGGGCGCCGACGTCGTCGCGGCGGTCGCCGGCGATCTCGTGCTTCTCCCCGGCGAACGCGCGCTGATCCCGACGGGCTTCGCCGTCGAAGTGCCGCGCGGCTACGAGCTGCAGGTGCGTCCGCGCAGCGGGCTCGCGCTGCGCGCCGGCGTGACCTGCCTCAACACGCCGGGCACGATCGACAGCGACTATCGCGGAGAAGTGGGCGTGCTGCTGGTGAACCTCGGCAGCGAGCCGTTCACGGTACGGCGCGGCGAGCGCATCGCGCAGCTCGTCGTCGCGCCCGTCGTCCAAGCAGCGTTCCGCGAGGTCGCCGGGCTCGCCGCGTCGCCGCGCGGCGAGGGCGGTTTCGGCAGTACCGGCACGTGAGCGCGAACGCGCGGCGATGAACGTCTACGTCGTCGGCGCCGGCGCGGTCGGAACCTACCTCGGCGAGCTGCTGCGCGGCATCGGCAACGAGGTGACGTACGCCCCGCGCGCGCTCGAAGAAGTCGCGACGATCGACGCGGACCTGGCGCTCGTGACCGTCAAGGCGTACGACACGCCGGCCGCGATCGCGACGCTGCAGCGCGCGCTGCGCGCTCCGGGTGAGACGACGATCGTCACGCCGCAGAACGGGGTGGGCAACGAAGAGCTGCTCGCGGAGGCGTTCGGCGCCGACCGCGTCGTGGCCGCTGCGCTCACCGTTCCCGTCGATCGCGACGCGAGCGGCAAAGGCCTCGCCGCGAAAGGCGGCGGGATCGCGTTCGCACCGGTCGGATCGGGGAGCCCGCACAACTGGCTGCTCGCCGCGTTCGGCGCGACCGGGCTTCCGGTGAGCGCGGTGCAGGACTACCGATCCCTGAAGTGGTCGAAGCTGGCGCTGAACGTCGTCGCCAACGCGAGCTGCGCGATCCTCGACATGGTCCCGGAGCGGGTCGTTCGCGACGAGCGGCTGTTTCGGCTGGAGGTCCACGCGATCCGGGAAGTGCGCGCGACGATGCGGGCGCTCGGCATCGCGACGATCGACCTTCCGCGCTATCCCGTGCGCGCGCTGCAGTCGGTCGCGGCGATGCCGAGCGCGCTCGCGCGCCCGGTGCTCGCACCGCGCATCGCCGGCGCGCGCGGCGAAAAGCCGCCTTCGCTGCTGCTCGACCTGCGCGGCGAGAAGCATCGCACCGAGGTGCAGTTCCTCAACGGTGCGGTCGTGCGCGCGGCGCGCGAGGCGGGGATTCGGGTGCCGGTGAACGCGGCGCTCGCGCGCGTCCTCGACGACATCGCGCACATGCCGCAGCTCTGGGCGAAGTATCGCGAGCGCCCCGACGCGCTCGTCGCCGAAGTGCGTTCCGAAGCCGAGCGGCGCGACAAGGCGTGAAGCCTCCGCACGCCACGACGAAACGCGACGCGCTGCTCGCGGTGTGTTCGCTCGCGCCGCCGTTCGCCGAGGGCGCGTGCGCGTGGTGCGCCGAGCCGCTGCCGGCGCGACGGCGCACCTGGTGCAGCGATCGCTGCGGCGACGCGTTCTGGGCGAACCACTGGTGGTCGGTCGCGCGGCGCACCGCGAAGCGCCGCGACCGCTATCGCTGCCGCCGCTGCGGCACGCGCGCGCCGAAGCGTCCCGCGCAGGCGGGCTTCGCGTCGCGCACCCGGTATCTCGCGGCGCTGCGCGACTGGCGCGCGCGCAAGCGCATCGAGCGGCTCGAGGTGAACCACATCGTCCCGTGTCGCGGGCGGCACCGGTCGCTCGACTGCGCGCATCACCTCGAGAACCTCGAGACGCTGTGCGCGGACTGCCACAAGGTCCACACCTCCGCACTCGCCAAGGCCGCGCGCACATGACGCCGTTCCTCGGTTTCGACCACGTCGACATGCGCGTCCCGTCGCTTGCCGCCGTCGAGCGGTTCTACGATGCGCTCTTGCCGCGGCTCGGCTTGACGAAGAAGACCTATGCGACGGTGGCCTTCGGCGGTGCCGCGTGGACCGATGCGACGGTCGAGTCGTACAATGCGGTGGAGTACGCCGAGGAGAGCGCGAGCGGACGCCCACGTCAGTTCTTCGGCGTGATCGAAGAGACGAACGCCCAGCCTGCGCGCGGCCGCATCGCGTTCGCCGTCGAGGCCGGCGCGCTCGACACGTGGCAGACCACGCTGCGCGAGATCGGCGCGCGCGAGATCGAGCGCAACGACGACGGCTATCCGGCGCTGTTCTTCACCGACCCGGTGGGAACGCGTCTGGAGCTGTGCGCGCGCCCGGCCGCGGCCGAGCCGACCGCGCCTCCGCCTTCGGGCTAGTCGTTCGGTCCGGTCGTTCGCCGGCGGCACGACGTTCGCAGGCGGCCCCGGCCGTGCGGGGTACACCTGCCCCATGAGCACGACGGCATCGCACCCGGCGTCGATCGAGACGCTGAATCCGGCCACCGGCGAGCGGCTCGAGACGTATCGGTCGCACGACCGCGAGACGCTCGAGCGTCGTCTGGACGAAGCGGTCGCGGCCGCCGACCGTTGGGCCACGACGACGATGGAGGAGCGTGCGACGCGGCTGCGCGACGCCGCGAAGCTGCTGCGCGCGCGGAAGCCCGAGCTGGCGGAGCTCGCGACGCGGGAGATGGGGAAGCCGATCGCCGAGGCCGAGGCGGAAGTCGAGAAGTGCGCCGTCGCGTGCGGCTGGTTCGCCGACAACGGAGCCCGGCTGCTCGCCGACCAGCAGATCGAGTCGTCGGCGACGCAGAGCTACGTCGCGTTCCGTCCGCTCGGCGTGCTGCTCGCGATCATGCCGTGGAACTTCCCGTACTGGCAAGTCTTCCGCGCCGCGGCGCCCGCGCTGATGGCGGGCAACGTCGTGGTGCTCAAGCACGCGGCCAACGTCACCGGCTGCGCGCTGCGCATCGAAGAGATCTTCCGCGCGTGCGGGCTGACGAACGGCGAGTTCGCGACGATCCTCGTCGGAAGCCGCGAGATGGATCCGATCGTGCTCGACGACCGGATCGCGGCCGTGACGCTGACCGGCAGCGAGGGCGCGGGCTCCGCCGTCGGCGCGAGCGCCGGCAAGGCGATCAAAAAGACCGTGCTCGAGCTCGGCGGCTCGGACTATTTCATCGTGCTCGCCGACGCCGATCTCGAGAAAGCCGCCGAGATCGGCGTGAAGTCGCGCTTCCAGAACACCGGGCAGAGCTGCATCGCCGCGAAGCGCTTCATCGTCGAGGAACCGGTGCACGAGCGGTTCGTCCGGCTGTTCGTCGAGAAGACGCGCGCGCTGAAGGTCGGCGACCCGCTGGAACGCGACACGAAGATCGGCCCGATGGCGCGTCACGATCTGCGCGACGGGCTCGCGGAGCAGGTGCGCGACACGATCTCCGCCGGTGCGAAGCTGCTCTGCGGCGGCGAAGCGCCGGACGGACCGGGCGCGTACTACGCGCCCACGGTGGTCGACGACGTGCGCGTCGGGATGCGCATGGCGGACGAAGAGACCTTCGGACCGGCCGCGGCGATCATGCGCGCACGCGACGCCGACGATGCGATCCGCCTCGCGAACAGCTCGCGCTACGGTCTCGGCGGCAACCTCTGGACGCGCGACCTCGAGCGCGCGAAGACGCTCGCCGCGCGCCTGCGCTCCGGCAACTGCTTCATCAACGGCATGACCGCCTCCGACCCGCGCCTGCCGTTCGGCGGCGTGAAGAAGAGCGGCCACGGGCGCGAGCTGTCCAGCTTCGGCATCCACGAGTTCGTCAACGTCCAGACCGTGTGGATCGGCCCGGAGAAGAGCGCGCAAGCCGGAAACGGTCGCCCCGCCGAGTAGGGGCACGCGTCACCGGCGGAGGGGCGCCGTTCGTGGGGCGGCGCCGCAGTCCGGCTGCGATACGTTATCGGGTGTAGCGCGCGATCAGCGGACCGAATTGCGGATATGCGGCGGTCAGCATCGAGCGCGTGGTGAGCTGGAAGTCGGAGAACTCGAAGCCCGGGGCGACGTCGCAGCCGACGAACGCGAAGCCGTCGGCCGAATCGACGTGCGCGGCGAAGTGCGTTCCCGCCGGAATCGTCGTCTGATACGCGTCGCCGCCGCCGAGCTCGCGCCGCGCGTACGCGCCGCTCGGGTCGATCAGCTCGATCGTGACGGGATCGCCGCGGTAGAAGTGCCACGTCTCGTCGGACGAGAGCCGATGGAACGCCGAGAACGCATCCGCGGTCAGCAAGAAGTAGATCGACGTCGCCGCGCTGCGCAGCGTTCCGGCGGAGGTGGTGACGCGCTCGGTGCTCCGAAACGTCTCGCGGTACCACCCGCCTTCGGGATGCGGCTGCAGCTTCAACGCGGCGATCAGGCGCTGCGCTTCCGGGTTCATCGTGCGCGCTTCACGTACGGAGCGCCGCCGCTCCTCTTCCCGGGGCGCCCGTGAAACGGCGCTCGTGCGCGCTGCTCGCCTCACGAACGGGGCGCCGACCCGGGCGCTCCGCGATAGAGCAGCGCCTCGGCGACGTGGGCGCGACCGATGCGGTCCGTGCCGGCGAGGTCGGCGATCGTGCGCGCGACGCGCGCGATGCGGTCGAACGCGCGCGCGCTCAGCGTTCCGCGTGCGACCGCCGTCTCGACGAGGCCGAGCGCGTCCGGATCGAGCGCGCAATGCCGGCGCACCGCGGTCGCCGGGATCGCGCCGTTGGTCGTCACGCCGGTGTCCCGCAGCCGCTTCACTTGAACGGCGCGTGCCGCTTCGACGCGCGCACGAATCGCGCTCGAGGACTCCGACGGTCCGCGCTGCACCAGCTCGTCGAACGACACGCGCGATACCGTCACGTGCAGGTCGATGCGGTCGAGCAGCGGGCCGGATAGCTTCGCGAGATACCGCTGCACGGCGGCGTCGTCACAGCGGCAGTCCGCGCCGCGGTCGCCGCGAAAGCCGCAGGGACACGGATTCATCGAGGCGACGAGCGTGAACCGCGCCGGAAACGTGTGCGTCCCGGCGGCACGCGCGATCGTCACGGTGCCCTCTTCGAGCGGTTGGCGCAGCACCTCGAGCGTCGTGCGCGGAAATTCCCCGAGCTCGTCGAGATACAACACCCCGTGCTGCGCCAGCGAGATCTCGCCGGGACGCGGCTGCGCGCCGCCTCCGACGAGCGCGATCCGGCTCGCAGTATGATGCGGGCTCCGAAAAGGACGCGTCGCGACGACGCGCGGCGTCGCCCCGAGCAGCCCGGCGATGCTGTAGACTTTCGTGACGTCGAGCGCTTCGTCGATCGCCATCGCCGGCAGAATCGACGGAAGCCGCCGCGCGAGCATCGTCTTCCCGCAGCCCGGCGGGCCGACGAGGACGACGTTGTGACCGCCGGCCGCGGCGATCTCGAGCGCGCGCTTCGCCAGCGTCTGGCCGCGCACGTCGGCGAAGTCGCCGCAGCCCGTGCGGTCCGGCGCGTCGAGCACCGTCGCGCCGCGACGGCGGAACTTCGCTCCGTGGCCGAGGACCACCGCGACCGCGTCGGCGAGCGTCGGAACCGCGAAGACGTCGAGTCCCTCGACGAGCGAAGCTTCGTCCCGATTGGGCTCCGGGACGATGATGCGCGCGAAGCCCGCGCGGCGCGCGCAAAGCGCCATCGCCAGGGCGCCCGGAACGGCGCGCACCGTTCCGTCGAGCGCGAGCTCGCCGCACACGACGTAGTCGCGAACCGCGCCCCGCTCGATCTGTTCGTCCGTAGCGAGCAGCGCGAGGGCGATCGCCAAGTCGAACCCGACGCCCTCCTTCCGCATGTCGGCGGGAGCCAGGTTCACCAGCAGCCGCCCGGGTGGGAACCCGAACCCCGAGTTGACGATGGCCGCGCGCACCCGCTCGCGGGACTCGTTCAGCGCGCGATCCGGAAGGCCGACGAGCGAGAACGCCGGGACGCCCGCCGCCGAGTCCGTCTCGACGTGGACGACGTGCGCGTCGATCCCGCTGATCGCCGCGGAGAACGCAAGAGCCAGCACGCCTTCCGTTCACGCCGATGGCCGTTCTCCGCTAGTCGACGAAAACGGGCGGCCACAGTCGGTACGCAACCGCACGCAACGTGCAACGGTCAGCGACAAACATCGCGGGCCTCCGCACGATGCACCGCGTCTCCACACGGTGCACAGCTGTGATCGCGGTTACTGTGGATAGCGCTCGCGCGGCGCGTCCACAAGGATTTCACGCGCCCGGCATCTGGCGCCGCCCGGCCGCGAGGACGCGGACTCAGCATCCTTCTCGCGACGCCGTCCGAAGCGTAAAAAGTCCGTGCGTCAACGCATTTATACGCACGATTCGGTCCGTGCGCCAGGTCGCTTCGAAGCCCTGTCCTGGACACGCGCGACGCGACGTTTGTCGCCGCCGCGTCAAGCAAAAGCGGCGCGCGCGGAGGCGATTCGTCCGCATTCCGTAGTTGAGAGTCGTTCGCAACAACCGCGTCCGAATCGACCGCCGCAGGGGTTGCCGCCGCCGCTCCCGCATGGGGGAGGTCGGTATGAAGACGCCCCTCGTTCTCGCTTGCGCCCTCGCGGTCGGGATCGCCGGCTGCGCGAAGTCGTCGGAGACCTCCTCGAGTACCACGACCACGACCGGAACCGCGGCGGCGTCGGCGGCCCCCGCCGCGAGTGGGGTGCCGGCCTCGTCGGGCGGCAAGACGATCGGCTTCTCCGTCCAGAACCGCGAGGCGCAGTTCTATCAGGACATGGAGGCCGGGATGAAGGCCGAGGCGGCCAAGTACGGCTACACGGTCAACGTCGTGGACGCCGCGCGCGACAGCGGCAAGCAGCAGAGCCAAGTCGAGGACTTCATCTCGCAGAAGGTCGACGCGATCGTCCTGACGCCGTACGACTCCCAGGCCATCGGCGGCGCGATCGTCGAGGCGAACAAGGCCGGGATCCCCGTCTTCACCGCCGACATCGCCAACGCGTCGAAGTCCGGCAAGGTCGTCTCCCACATCGCCAGCGACAACGTGCAAGGCGGCGCGCAGGCGGCGAAGCTGATGTGCCAGGCGCTCGGCGGCAAGGGCGGCTCGGTGGCGATCATCGACGAGCCTGAGGTCACCTCGGTCCAAGATCGGGTGAAAGGCTTCAAGCAGGGGCTCGCCAAGGGCTGTCCCAACGCGACCATCGTCGCCGACATCGACGGCGGCGGCGAGCGCGCCAAGGCCTCGTCCGCGATGGACGACATCCTGCAGTCCCACAAGGACGTGAAGGGCGTCTTCGGCATCAACGACGACTCCGCGCTCGGCGCCGCGAAATCGATCCAGGCCGCCGGGCTGCAAGGGAAAGTCGCGGTGATCGGCTACGACGCGGCGCCCGAAGCGCGCACCGCGATCGCGCAAGGACAGATGTACGGCGACGCGATTCAGCATCCGGCGGAGATCGGGGCGAAGACGATCGACGCGATCCACGACTACTTCACCGGCAAGACCCCGCCCGCGAAGATCGCGGTCGCCGTCGGCACGTACACGAAAGCCGACACCGGAAAGTAGGATGCCCGGCGCCGCGCCGCTGCTGCGGATGCGCGACATCGTGAAGTCGTTTCCCGGCGTGCGCGCGCTCGACGGCGTGACGTTCGACGTTCTCGCGGGCGAAGTGCACGCGCTCGTCGGCGAGAACGGCGCCGGAAAGTCGACGCTGATGAAGATCCTCGCCGGGGCGCAGCGCGCGGACGGCGGGACGATCGAGGTCGACGGAACGCCGGTCGTGATCGACGGCCCGCGCACCGCGGAGCGGCTGGGGATCGGGATGATCTACCAGGAGTTCAACCTCGTCCCCGATCTCGGCGTGATCGAGAACGTCGTGCTCGGCGTCGAGCCGCGGCGCGGGCCCTTCCTCGACCGTGTCGCCGCACGCGAAGAGGCGGCGCGCGTCATCGCGGAGCTCGGGATCGTGCTGCCGCTCGACCGCCCGGCGCGACGGCTCTCGGTCGCGCAGCAGCAGCTCACCGAGATCGCGAAGTGCCTGGTCCGCAAGGCGCGCCTCATCGTCATGGACGAACCCACCGCCGCGCTCACCGACCGCGAGACCGACGCGCTCTTCGCGCTCATCGCGCAATTGAAGGCGCAGGGCGTCGCGTTCGTCTACATCTCGCATCGTCTCGAGGAGCTGCCCCGCATCGCCGATCGCGTCACCGTCCTGCGCGACGGGCGCGCCGTGGAGACGCGCCCGCAAGCCGCGATGCCGCCCGAGGACGTGATCCGGCTGATGGTGGGCCGGCCGCTCTCGAGCCACTTCCCGCCGCTGCCCGACGTCGCGCCGGACGCGCCGGTCGTCCTTTCCGTCCGCGGGCTGGCGTCGAGCGCCGGCGTGGCGGTACGCGAGGTGTCGTTCGACGTTCGCGCGGGCGAGATAGTCGGTCTGGCCGGGCTGGTCGGCGCAGGCCGAACCGAGATCGTGCGCGCGATCGCGGGCGCGGACGTCCCGGCGGCGGGCGAGCTGCGCGTCGACGGCAAGCGCGTCGTCGTGCGTTCGCCGCGCAGCGCGATCGCGGCCGGCATCGCGCTGATCACCGAGGACCGCAAGGCGCAAGGGCTGGTGCTCGGCATGACGGTGCGTGAGAACAGCACGCTCGCCGACTTGCGGCGCTTCGTGCGCGGGATCTTCATCGACAAGCATGCCGAGACGGCTACGACGAACGAAGAGATCGCCGAGCTACGCATCCGTACGCCGTCGAGCGAGCAGATCGTGCGCAACCTGAGCGGCGGAAACCAGCAAAAGGTCGTGCTGGCGAAGTGGCTCGTGCGGCACGCTCGCATCTTTCTCTTCGACGAGCCGACGCGCGGCATCGACGTCGGCGCGAAGGCGGAGATCTACGGGCTGATGGTCGAGCTGCTCGCGCACGGCGCCGGGATCGTCATGGTGTCGAGCGAGCTTCCCGAGGTTCTCGGGATGTCGCACCGCGTGCTGGTGGTACGCGGCGGCGCGATCCGGGCCGAGTTCGCGCGTGCCGACGCGACGCCGGACAAGGTGATCGCGGTCGCGACCGGAGTGGCGGCGTAGCGTGGCCGACGCCGACGTCAAAGCCGCCCTCGACGCGCGCGCCGACGACGCGGTGGCGAAGAAGCGCCGCGATGCGACGCTCCGCACGGCGGCGCTCGCCGCCGCGTTCGTCGTGCTGGTCATCGTGGTCGACGCGCTCACGCACGGCGACTTCCTGACGGCGCGCAACATCACGAACGTTCTGCGGCAGATCACCGTCAACGCCATCATGGCGGTCGGCCAGACCTTCGTGATCATCACCGCCGGCATCGACTTGTCCGTCGGCTCGCTCGTCGGGGTCAGCGGCGTCGTCGGCGCGATCGTCGCCAACGCGCTGGGCTTCGGCGGACCGGCGGCGTTCGTCCTCACCCTGCTCGCCGCGCTCGCCGTCGGCGCGCTCGCCGGCTGGGTCAACGCGATCCCGGTCGTCAAGCTGAATCTGCCGCCGTTCATCACGACCCTCGCGATGATGCAGGTCGCGCGCGGCGCCGCGTACATCCTCTCGCACGGCCAGCCGATCCCGGTGCAGAACACGACGCCCTTCGACTGGCTCGGGACCGGGACGATCTTCGCGGCGGGCTCCTTCCCGGGGATCCCCTGGGAGGTGCTCGTCATGGCGGTCGTCACGATCGTCTTCGCGATCCTTCTCGGCCGCACGCCGTTCGGGCGCTACGTCCTCGCGCTGGGCGGCAACGAGGAGGCGGCGCGGCTGGCCGGGATCGACACGCGCACCGTCAAGACGATGACGTACGTCATCTCGGGCGCGCTCGCCGCGCTGGCGGGGCTGCTGCTGATGGCGCGCTTCTCGTCGGGCTCACCGCAGTCGGGGACCGGCTACGAGCTGCAGGCGATCGCGGCCGTCGTCGTCGGCGGGACCTCGCTGATGGGCGGGCGCGGGACGATCGTCGGCACGTTCTTCGGCGCGCTGCTGATCGGCGTGCTGAACAACGTCATGAACCTGCTCAACGTCGAGTCGTACACGCAGATGATCGTGCTCGGTATCGTCATCCTTCTCGCGGTCGTCGTGGACGAGCTGCGGAAGCGGTATCTCGCCGCGCGCTGAGAGCGCAGAAGCGCGTTCAGCGGGCGGCGCGCGTGTCGCCGAGGACGTCCTCCTCGTCGGTCACGAGGGCGTCGAGCCTGCCCGTGAGCTCCTCGCCGCCCGCGGAGGGCGTGAGGAAGAGCCGGATCGGCTTTCCGGGGGCGTACGGGACGCGCACCCCGATCGTCCCGTAGTTGATCCCGTTCAAGACGAGGGTGAGTGACTCGATCACGTTTTCCTCGCGATTCCGATAGGCTGCGAGGTCGACCACGGCGGTGCGTGGCGGCGAGGCGTGCATTGTGGTCCTCCGGCAACGGTGGCGGCATCGTAACGCGGCCGGATTACGGTTCGCTTACGAAACCGCGGTCTCGTGGAAGGGTGTTCGCCGTCGCCAGTCGCCGCTCTTCAAGCGCAGGGTCGTTGCGACGCCGCGCACGATCCATGCCACGGTCCAGCCGAACGGGATCGCCCACAGCCCGAACCCGAGGACGCGGACCCCGACCGCGATCCCCGCGACCGCGATCCCGGTCACGAGAATGCCCATCAGCATGACGAAGCGCGTGTCGCCCGCGCCCCGGATCGGCGAGAGCACCGTCATCGCGTAGCCTTTCAGCGGCAGCGTCACGCCGACGTGCGCGGCCAGCGGCGCGGCGGCGACGCTCGCCAGCGCCGGGCTCAGCGTGCACAGCGCGGCGAGGGGCCACGCGAGCGCCGCGACGACGGCCCCGACCAGCGTGCACGCGAGGACGCCGAGCCGGGTCGCGTCCCGCTGGAAGCGCACCGCGCCGTCGAAGTCGCGCGCCCCGATGCGCTGCGCCGCGACGACCTCCGAGGCGTCGCCGAGGCTCCCCGGGAGCGACCAGGTCAGATCGCTCACGAGCGAGAGCGCGCGAAACGCGCCGACCTCGCGCGCGCCGGCCGGCGCGAGCATCGCGATCGCGAACGGCTCCGGCGCGATCTGCAGCACCAGGAAGACGAACTCCGGCCAGCTCAGCCACGCGGTGAGCCGCACGAGCGCCCAGTCGAGGCTCGCGCTGCGGAACACGCCGAGCTCCGGACGGCGCCGCGTCGCTTCGAGCGCGTACGCGAGCCCGACGATCTCGGAGATCAGCGACGACGCGCCGGCGCCGGCGAGGCCGAAGGGGTGATGCGTGCCGAGTCCGAGCGCGAGCACGAAGACGAGCGGGACGTGCACGGCGTTGATGACGAGCAGGACGCGGAGACCGAGCCGCGTGTCGCCGGCGGTCGCGAACGCGACGATGAGGAGCCCGCTGCACACCATCGGCGGAAGGCAGAACGAGCGCAGCGCCAGATAGTGCGCCGCCGCGTCGAGGGGGACACCCGCCGGAAGCAGCGCGGCGAGCAGCGGACGTCCCGCGACCAGCGAGGCCAGCGCCGCGACGAGCGCGATCGCGAGCGGCGCGACCGCCGCCGCGCGCACGACTGCGCCGAAGCGCTCGCTGCGCCGCGCCCCGATCGCCTGGCCGCCGACGATCTTCAGCCCGCTGCCGAACGCGAACAGCCCGATCCCCAGCACCGCGAACACCGCGCTCGCGCCCGTGATCGCGGCGAGCGCCGCCGTTCCGAGCGCGCCGATCGCGATCGTGTCGACGATCCCGAGGAGCTGGTCGCTGACCAGCGCAAGGAGCGTCGGCGTCGCGAGCCGGCGCAGCGCCGCGGCGGCGTCGCGGTGCTCGATCGCTTCGATCTGGGCCACGTCAGCCGCGCCGCGGCGCCGCGCGGCGCTCCACGTTCAGCATCCGGCTCTCCAGGCCGGGGACGCCGATCAGGACGTCGCACGGGGCGCCCGCCGCGATCGCTTCGATCGCGCGGCCCAGCGGCGCGCCGGTATACTTGCCCTCGCGATACGAGCCGAGCACGATGAGGTTCGCGGCCTCGCGCTTCGCGAGGTCCACCACGGCCGGTCCGACTTGACGGGTGTGCAGCAGCTCGGTGCGGATCGCCACGCCGCTGTGCTGCGCGATCGCCTCGGCGGCCGCGAGCGCGTCGTAGCCGCGCCGGTCCTCGTCCGGCATCGCGGCGCTCTGCGGCAAGATGAGCGGCACCTCGACGACGTACACGGCGAGCAGCTCGGCGCGCTCCCGACGCGCCAGCCGCGCGGCGAGGACCATCATCGGCTCGGAGTGGATCTGTTCCGCGAAGACGACCAGGATGCTGCCCGCCATCTCCTCGATCGCGCGCTCGGCGCGCTGCGCGACGATCTCGGCCGGCGCGCGCGGCGGGTTCACCATCCAGAGGATCGTCGCCACGACGGTCGCAAGGATCAGCAGCGCGATCAGCGCGCCGGCCGGGTGAACCAGGATCGGCGTCATCCCGCGCCGCGGCGCCAGCGCACGTAGAGCCCGATGCGAACCAGGCCCAGCGCGATCATCGCGAGACCCAGCGCTCCGCCCACGATCTTGCTTCCGGGCGGCGCGGCGGCGAGCGCGACGCGCGCGAACGCGAGCGCGCCGAGGGCGACGAACCCCACGCCGAAGACCGCGCGCGAGAGGTGGATCGCGTGAGCGGACCGGTTCGGCGGGGGCGGCGGCATCAGTCCGGCTCCGCCGCCGGAACGGCCGGCGCCTTCCCGCGTGCGCGCAGCTTTTCGAGCAGCTCGTCCATCAGCTCGAGCTCGCCCGCGGCCTTGAGGATGCGAAGCTGCTGCGTCGTCCAGTCGATCGCGCGCGAGCGCAGCACCGGGAGCGCCTTGCGGCGCCGGTACACGACGTACCCGACGAAGCCGAGGACGAGCCACGAAGGCCCGGCGATGCGGCCGATCGGATGGGTCAGCATCGTGAACACGAGGATCGAGAAGATCCCCGCGAAGCCGACGAGGGCGACGATCGGGAAGCCCGCGGTCTCGCCGTTCACGCGCACCGGGACGTTGAGCGGGATGCGAAACTTGCGCGGGCTCAGCGGGTCGCGCAGCCGCAGCGCGATCAGCGCGACGAAGACGAACGAGTAGCTGGTCGCCGCGCCGAACGCGTACAAGTCGGCGAGCACGTCGAGTCCCGCCTCGCCGTGGAAGAGCCGGTCGTACAGCGCGTACGCGTGCGCGTCGAGCGACGGAAACGCGGCGAAGACCAGCACGCCGAGCGCGAGCGCGCAGAACGAGACGATCGAGACCACCGGCGTGCGAAAGCGCGGATGGACGCGCTCGAAGACCGAGGGCAGCAGCCGCGAGCGGCTCATCGCGTACGCGATGCGCGACGCGCCGAACACGCCCGAGTTGGACGAGATCAGCAGCAGCACCGCGCCGAGCACCGGCACGTACAGCGCCGCGAGCGCGCCGAAGTACGGCACGTTCTTCGCCAGCACCGCGACCGCCGATCCGGCGTTCTCGGTCGAGCCGAGATACGCGAAGAACGGCTGCGCGTGGCCGTGCGCGTCCGGCGGGACGGGATGCGCGGGCGCCATCCCGAGCGCGAGGTTCGCGTACGAGAGCGCGTAGACGAGGATCGTGAGGATCAGTCCGATCGACGTGCGCGGGATGATGGAAGCCGGCCGGTGCGTCTCCTGCGCCGCCTGCGAGATCGACTCGAGTCCGACGAACGAGATGATCGCCAGCGAGACGCCCAGGAGCAGGTGCGGGTCGCTCGGCCAGTACGCCGTCATCGCGTGCACGAGCAGCGAGGGATCGAACGCGAACAGAAAGCCGAAGAAGAGGATCGACGTCTCGCTCACGACGTCGAGCGCCGACACGATCCCGTTGAACGTCGTCGACTCGCGCACGCCGATCACGTTGAGGATGCACAGCCCGGCGATGAACGCGAAGGCGGTCGCGAAGTGCGCCCACGGATGCGCCGTCAGCGCGAGCGCCGGCGCGAGCTGCGCGAGATAGTCGACGCACGACCACGCGAACAGGGTGATGTCGATCGTGAAGTCGAGCAGCACCGCCCAGCCCGCGATGAACCCGAACACGTCGCCCAGCCCGCGCATCACGAAATACTGCCCGCCCCCGGCGACCGGATACGTCGAGGCCAGCTCGGTGTAGGCGAGCCCGATGCAGACGTACACGATCCCGGCGAAGAGAAACGCGACGTTCGAGCCGCCGGCCGCCGCGCCGAGCACGAGTCCGAGGCCGACGAAGATGTCGGCGCCGACGTCGCTGTAGCCCCACGAGAAGGAGCCCCACGGCGTGACCGAACGCCGAAGGCTGGGCTTGGCCTTCACCGGATCAGCGGAGGTGGACGAGATACCGTTGGAGCGCGTAGAGGACGCGTTCCCCTTCCGCCAGCTCGCGCTGCATCGCGCGGCCGCGCAGGCTCGGCAACGCATCGTTGAGCAGGTCGGCGCCTTCGCGCAGCTCGAGCCGTTCGGTGTGCGCTCCCTCGTCCAGCTTCTGCAGCAGCATGAGCCCCAGCTTCAGCGCCGTCTTGGCGCGCTCGATCTCGTTGTTCGCTTCGGCGAACGCCGCGAGCGCCGCTTTGTAGGCGCGCGACGCTTCGGCGTAGTCCCGCTTGCGCGTCGCCAGCATCCCCGCCAGCGTCTCGGAGTAGCCCACGTCGACCGCGCGCGATTTGCCGAAGCGGCGCTCCAGCATCGCGCGTGCGTTCTCCTCGGCGCGGCGCGTGTCGGGGTTCATCGCCGGACGTGCCGCAGCCGCCGCTCGCACGGCCCCCTCGGAGGCGGGCGCCGGACCGGGCGCGAGGAGCGCGCGCAGCGCGTCGGCGACTTCCCGCGCGCTCTGATAGCGCTGGTCCGGTTCTTTCTCGAGCAGCCGCAGGATGATGCGCTCGACCTCCGGCGGGACCGCGCGGTTCACCGTGCGCGGCGGCGGCGGCGGTTCGTTCACGTGCGCGAAGATGACCGCGATCAGATCTTCGGTCTCGCTCTTGAAGGGCAGCGTCCCGGTGAACGTCTCGTAGAGCATCACGCCCACCGAGTAGAGGTCGCTGCGCGCGTCGGCGGGCTTGCCGAGGAAGCGCTCCGGCGGAAGGTATGCGATCGTGCCGGCGATCTCGCCCGCGTTCGACTGCGTCGTCATGTCGGTCGCGCGGCGCGCCAGGCCGAAATCCATGACCTTCACCGCGCCGCCCTCGACGACCATGACGTTCGCGGGCTTCACGTCGCGGTGCACCACGCCGCTCGCGTGCGCGTACTCGAGCGCTTCGAGGATCTCGATGTAGTGCCGCAGCGCGGTGTGGACGGTGAGCTCCTGCGCCGGGATCGCGCCGAGCGTGCGGCCTTCGACCAGCTCCATGACGATGTACGAGAGCCCGTCGCTCCGGCCGGCATCGTACACCGCCACGACGTTGCGGTGGTTGAGCCGCGCCATCGAACGCGCCTCGCGCAGGAAGCGGTCGCGCTCGCCGTCGTCGCGCTCGGTCAGCACCTTGATCGCGACGGCGCGGTCGAGCACCACGTCGACGCCGCGGTAGACTTCCGCCATCCCGCCGCGCCCGATCTGCGCGTCGACGCGGTACCGTCCGGCGAGCGTCTTGCCTTCGAGCCCGATCATCGGAACGCTCCGCGGTGCAGCCGGGCGCGCTCGCCGTCGAACGTGACGACGTCGAAGCGCGCGCGCGCCTGCGGAGCGGCGATCTGGAGCCAGTCGGCGGCGAGCGCGCGGAGCGTCGCACGCTTACGCCGGTCGACCGCGCCGACAGCGCTTCCGAACGCGCGCGTCGCGCGGGCCTTCACCTCGACGAACGCCACGACGTCGCCGTCGCGCGCGACGATGTCAATCTCGCCGCCCGGCAGCCGGACGTTGCGCGCGACGATGCGGTAGCCGTGCGCCTCAAGCAGCGCGGCCGCGGCGTCCTCCCCGGCGCGACCGCGCGCCGCGCGCGTCACGAGACCGTCATCGCCGCTTCGGCGGCAGCCTCGTCGGCGGCGAACTGCTCCATCCCGGGCAGCGCGTCCCACGCGGCGCGCACGCGCCAGAACGCGCGGCGGTGCTCGGCGCACGGTCCGTGCGCCTGCAGCGCGGCGATGTGCTGCGGCGACGCGTAGCCCTTGTGCTGCGCGAACCCGTACTGCGGGTACCGGTCGTGCAGCGCGACGAGCAGCGCGTCGCGGTGTACTTTGGCGACGATCGAGGCGGCGGCCACCGTGGCGCATTTCGCGTCGCCCTTGATCACGGGCTCCTGCGGTCCGCTCCACGACTTGATCCGCACCGCGTCGGTGATCAGGTATTCCGGCGGAACCGCGAGCGCGGCCAGCGCGCGTTCCATCGCGAGGATGCTGGCCCAGTAGATGTTGAGCCGGTCGATCTCCGCCACGCTCGCCTCGCCGACCGCCCACGCGATGCAGCGCTCGCGGATCTGCACGGCGAGCGATTCGCGCATCTCGGGCAGCACCTGCTTCGAGTCGTTCAGGCCCTTCAGCTTCAGCGGGCCGTCGGTGACGACGCACGCCGCGACGACCGGCCCGGCCAGCGGCCCGCGGCCGACCTCGTCGATCCCGCCCACGAGCCGGTAGCCGCCCGAGCGCGCGCGCTCTTCGAAGAGGTGCAGACGCTGCAGCCGCCGCGCCTCGCGCTGCGCCGCGTTCCGCCGTTTCCTCCGCTGCTCTTCGAGAGTCGCCATCAATCGTGCTCCGGACGCTCGAACGTGATCCGCCCGAACTTCCCGTCGTTGAAGTCTTTCAGGTACGCGCCGGCCGCGTTGTGGAGGTCCGGTTCGCCGCCGCGCCGCGCGAAGCCGCGCGCGCCGGCATACGTTTCCAGCGACGGGACGTCGAGCTGCGGGACAGCCGTGCGCGCCCATTCCGCGAACGCGCCGACCACCTCCTCGGCGTCGAACCGCTCGCGCGGCAGCGCGCCGGTCAGGGCGAGCTGCCACTGCGCGTCCGGCGTGGCGATCTTCGGGACGAGGATCCCGGGCGTGTCCATCACTTCCAGTTTCGGCCGCACGCGGAACCATTGCAGCGCACGAGTGACACCGGCCTTGTCCTCGGCCTTCGCGGCGCTGCGCCCGACGAGCCCGTTGATGAGCGACGACTTTCCGGTGTTCGGGATTCCGACGACCATCGCGCGCATGGTCCCGAGCGCGCCTGGGAGCGCGCCGAGCGCCGCGGCGACCCGCTTCAGCGAGGACTGGCTCTTGCCGTTCACCGCGAGCGCGGTGCGGCCGCGCCGCGCGAACCACGCCAGCCATTCCCGCGTCGCGTGCGGATCGGCAAGGTCCTCGCGGCCCAGCACGACGATGCGCGGCTTCGCGCCGGCGAGCCGGTCGAGGTCCGGATTCGCGCTGCTGCGCGGCACGCGCGCGTCGAGCACCTCCACGACGACGTCGACGATGGCCAGCCGCTCGCGCAGCTTGCGCATCGCCTGCGCCATGTGGCCCGGATAGTGCTGGATGACGCGCTGCAGCGTCGCGGCCTTGGGCGCGGCCTCGCGCGCTGCGCCGTCACGCGGCTCGGGCATCACAGACGCCGCGGCGGCCAGATGCCGACGACCGCCTTGCCCACGATCGAGGAGTCGTCCACCACGCCCCAATTCCGCGAGTCGTCGCTCTCGGCGCGATTGTCGCCGAGCGCGTAGAACGTATGCGGCGGCACGACGACCGGCGGCGCGCTCCGCTTGTCGCGGAAGCGCACGTACGGTTCGGAGAGCGCGCGCCCGTCGATGCTGACGACGCCGTCGCGCACCTCGACGCGCTCGCCGGGTAGGCCGACGACGCGCTTGATGTAGGTCTCGGGGTTCGGAGCGTCGTGCCGGAACGCCACGACGTCGCCGCGGCGCAGCGGCCCGAAGCGATACGCGAGCGTGTTGATGAGCACGAGCTCGCCGGGATGGACGCGCGGCTCCATCGACAGACCCGCGACGGGAGAGGTCCGCATGAAGAACGCGGCCGCGATGAGCGCCAACACGAGGAGCTGCGCGGAGAGCGAGAGGACGGTGCGGGTTCTCGCCACGCCCGTCCGTCTTCGCTGCCTCAGCGCAGAATCCTGATCTCGCGGCTCAGTGCAGAATTCTGATCCGGTTCGGCGGCCAGAACAGCAGGAACGCGCGGCCGGTGAACGACGCCTTCTCGCCTTTGCGCTCGCCGCTGAAGAAACGCCCGCCGGTCTGCGCGCAGCCCCAGATGTGCGAGTCCTCGGAGTCGGTGCGGTTGTCGCCGAACATGATGTAGCAGCCCTTCGGGAGGCGGTCCGGCGCGGTCCAGTCCGAGCGCGGCGGGACGTTCGCGCTGAGCGGGCTCAGCGGCACGCCGTCGACGTAGATCCCGTAGTCCTTGACCTGCAGCTCGTAGTTGGGCTTCTCCGCGATGTACGGCTCGTTCATCGCGACGCCGTTGCGATAGACGACGCCGTCGTGCACGCGCAGGTGATCGCCGGGAAGCCCGACGGCGCGCTTGATGAAATCGTTCGGGCTCGAGACGGGCGGCGTGAAGACGACGATATCGCCCTCGTGCGGCGGGCTGAACCGGTACTCGAACTCGTTGACGAGCAGGATGTCGTGGATCTGCAGCGTCGGCTCCATCGATCCGCTCGGAATGTAGAACGTGCGGACGACGAACGTGATCAGGAAGAGCGCGACGAGCCCCGCGACGATGAACGCGTCGAGGTACTCGCGCACCACTTGACGCATCGAGGCGGACTGCACGGGCGCGCGCGGGGCTTCCGCGGCGCCGCCGGCCGGCTCGCGAACGGTCACGGCGACCGGCTCGCGGCGAACGCTGATCGCGACTCGGATGACCGCGAAGAGCGCGATCAGGCCGAGCAGCTCGAGTGGGGTCACGCGGCTATTTGGCCGTGCCGCGCTCCGCCTTGCGGTCGACCTTGCGCTCCTTGATGCGCGCCGCCTTGCCGACCTTCTCGCTCAAGTAGTACAGCCGGGCGCGCCGCACGATGCCGCGCTTGCTGACTTCGATGCGGTCGACGCGCGGGCTGTGCAGCAGGAACGAGCGCTCCACGCCGACGCCGTGCGCTACGCGGCGCACCGTGATCGTCTCGCCGAGCCCGCCGCCGCGCCGCACCGTCACGACGCCCTCGAACATCTGGATCCGTTCCTTGCCGCCCTCGACCACCTTCGAGTAGACCTTGACGGTGTCGCCGGGGCGGAACTCCGGGACGTTCGGCTTCTCCTGTTCCTTCTGGATCAGGTCGAGTACGTTCATGACAGCTCTCTGACGAAAAGCGAAAACGCCGCGAGGGCGGCGGGCAACCCCGGTAGTGTACCACGCACCCCCTGCTCCGACAAGGCCGAAAGCGTCGGGGCGGCGGGTTCAGTCGAAGCGCTGCCTGCTAGACCGTCCCGGTGAGGAAGAAAACCAGCTCGACGTCGATCAGCGCGCTCGCGGCGAGCCGGTCGCCCTCCGCGGTCCGGAGATCCGCCGGCGTGAAGCCCGCCGCGAGGTCGAAGCCGGCGCCGACCGCCAGCGGTTCCGGCCCGACCGCAACGCCCCGGTCGAACGTCCCGAACGCGGCTCCGTCGGGGCCCGGCGCGAAGGAGACGGCGGCCGTCCCGACGTTCACCGTGACGTACGGGTTGGACGAGGCGGTCGAGATGCCGGGCGCGACGACCAGCCGAGCGTAGAACCCGGCGACCGCCGCGGATCGGACGTTGGGCAGGGCGAGGCGCGGCAGGCGCAGCGCGAGCCGCTGCGCGCCGCCGGAGACGGGGCCGGTCATGAAGGCGTACCAGTCGGCCGGGAACTGGTTCGCCGGCTGCACGAGCGTGCTCCAACGGCGCTCGCGAAGCTGCGGGAGCGCCGCGACGCGCTCGCGGAACGTCTCGCCGCCGTCGTGGGCGGTATAGCGCAGCTCGAACACGACGTCGGAGATCGCCGTGAAGTCGATCGGATTGTTTTCCGGCGGCATCCGCAGGCGCCACGACGACACCGCTCCCGTCTGCTCGAACGGGAGCAGCATCGCGCCTGCGGGATCGCCGTCGAAGACACCCGTGTCGCCCTGGCCGAGCGAGATCGCGATGGTCTGCCCCGCGCGGACGTTCTGCTCGATCGTCCCTGCCGGAACGGCGACGTCGTCGCCGAGGAGAAACCGGACCGCTTCCAGATCCGGCTCGAGGACGAGCCGGTTCGCGACCTGCGTGAGCGTCGCGCTGACGTTCCGGTACGGGCCGACGACGGCGGGGATGGTCACCGAGAGCGAGACGATCCGGCGCCGGTACTGGCCCGGGAAGTCGGAGTCGAACAGCCGCTCCGAGAAGTCGAAGAGCGCTTCGCCGGTCTGGACGAAACGGAGGAAGGCGACGGGGTCGATCGTCGCCAGCGAGATCGTCTTCGTGATCTCGAGGTGCCGGCCGCTGCGCGAACGCAGGAACGCGGTTTCGAGCTGATCGAGCGCGAGCGTCAAGCTGCTCGCCGCGGTGAGGCCGCGCCGCGCGTCGTTCCAGCCGGCCGTGACGAACGCCGCGTCGCTGCGCAGCTCGTACTGCATCGCGCGCTGCGCCAGCTTCGCCGCCTCGAGCGCGAGCTCGTAGGTCTGGAAGTACGTCGCGGCGAGCCGGCTCGCCATCCAGCCGTACATCTCGCGGTTCGTGAACTTCGAGCGGTAGAACTCGCCGAGCGCCGCAGTCTGAGCGATCTCGGTTTCCGCGGTCGCCAGCTCGCGTGCCGCGATGGCCTCCTGCGCGGTACCGGCTGCGATCTGCGCGCGAAGCTGGCCGGCGTCGCTGCGCGCCAGGGTCTCTTGCAGCGTCCACTCCTGTTCGCGCCGGCGCTGCATCGCGGCGATCCCGAGCAGCTCGGCGCCCGTGGCGAGGAACTGCACGCCGCCGTCGATCGCCGTCGAAGCGCGCTCGAGCGAGCCGCCCACTTGCTGACCGCCGTACGTCATCGCGAACGGCGAACCGACTTGGGGCGCCGCCGTCGCGAGCGCCGAGGCGGACTTCAGAACGGTCGACACGCCTTGGAGCACGAGCCCGCTCATCAGCATCGCGATCTGCGTGATCTCTGCCGGAAGGAGGTCGTCGCGCAGCAGCCCGCCGTAGAACGCCGCGCGCTCTTCCGCCCCCGCCAGCGCGGCTTGGAGGGCTTCGCGCTCGCGTGCCGCCGCATCGCGCTGCAGCGTCCGCACGCCGGCCGTCAGCGCGAGGATCCGTGCCTGCTGCTCGAGCGTCAGCTCCGCCAGCGCTTCGGCGTCGTGGCTCTCGAGCGCCGCGGCGAGGGCGGAGCCGAGGCGCCCCGCATCGTCGGCGATCGTCCGCGCGAGCGCGACGAGGTGCCCGAAGCGATGGCTCGGGATCCCGACGGCGGGCGCGAGCCCGCCGCCGAAGCCCGCGCTCGGGCTGCCGAACGCGGTGATGGCGGTGCGCGGGTCGATCGCCGGTGCGAAGAGCGCGAGTGCGCGCTGCTCGCCCGCGATGTTGCGGCAACTGCGGATCTTCGCCAGGCGGTCGGCCACGCGATCCCACACGCCGAGCAGCTCTGCGTTTTCCGGGACGCAAAAGTACGCTTCGACGTCGTTGATCGGGACGTCGGCGAAACGCGCGCCTTCGCCCGAGGCCGGCAGAAAGCCCGAGTCTTCGACCTCGATCAGGAACTGCGGGATCTCGCCGCCGTCGTACTGCGCTTTGATCTCGGCGAACGACTTCGCCTGACGCGGCGGAAAGGTCCCCACCTTCTCCGGACGCGGGCCGAGCAGATCGTTCGCCAGCAGATAGAGGTTCGACGCCTGCGCGATCGACTCGCGGGTGTCCTCGCCGAAGAGCGCGTCGCCCCACGCGACGAGATTGTCGACGTATCCCAGCACCGTCGCCTTCGCGTAGGCCGAGATGCGCAGCCGCGCGATCGCGTCCGGATCGAAGGGATCGTCGTTGTACGTGTTGATCTCGAGCGCGTCGGTGAGGATCGCGCGCAGCCCCTCCACCGTCATCGTCTCGCGGAACGGACGAAAACGCCAATAGCGCTTCGTGCCCTCACCGTCTTCCGGCCGCGCGTTCGGATTGTAGATGCGCTCGTACCAGCGCTTCGCATCCTCGAACGCGCGGCTGGCGGTGAGGTGCCGTCCGACCAGCAGCGGCGCGTGGAAGAAGATCTCCCAGAAATACGGTCCGTAGGCGCCGTCGAAGTCCATCGTCTTCGGGGGGAGGTGCCGGCGGTCGACGCCGGGCGGGGGATCGCCCGAGCCCGGGATCAGATAGAAGGCGTCGAACGGCGGCTCGGGGAGCGATTGCGAGTCGAGCGAGAGCAGCCGGTCGAGGCCGCCGGCGAGGAGCCGCGCACGCAGCCCTCCGGCGACGCTCGTCGTCAGCCGTGTGAAGCGGAACGACGTCTGGTCGAGCGGCCGGCGCTTGAGCGTTTCGGTTCCGAACGAGAGTTCGTAGTTCACCTGCCCGCTCGTGTAGTCGTGCTTGGGCGGGCGCCGCAGCGTGCGAACGAAGCTCGCGGGCGCGACAGCGACCGCCTCCGAGTCGTCGCGTGCGATCCAGAACGATTCTCCGGGCAGGTTCAGCAGATACCAGCCCAGCTGATTGCCGAAGCCGTAGAGCGCCGCGCGCGCGGGCGAGACGTGATAGAGCAAAGGCCGGTCGCCGGTCGCGAACGCGATCTGGTTCTGCGTCGCACCGGGAACGACGTTGCCCCAGTACAGCGCCAGAAGCGGGCGTGACTCCGAGCGCGCGAAGAGGACGTCGTTCCGTGCGTCCAGACTGACGCGCACCGGAAGGCCCGTCGCCGCCGGAGCGTCATCGTACGGCGCTCCGTACAGCCGTACCGTCTGCTGGGCGAGCGTGTCGTCGACGATCAGCGCCGGCTGCATCGTGACGTCGCCGGAGACGCCGGCTCCGTACGCGCCGCGGACCGCGTCGACCAGCTCGACCGCGTCGTACACCCCTTGGTTCAGCTCGTTCCGATTCGCGATGAACGGATCGTCGCCCACGTTGGGGTCCTTGGGGCTATTTCCGCGGATCGCTTCCGCCTTGACGTCGTAGTTCGGACCGTAGAACACCATCAGCCGCTCGTCGCCGCGCGACTGCGGGATGACGGCATAGCCCGTCAGCTTGACGACGTCGTAGGTGCTCACCACCTTGCCGCCGACCGAGAAGGGCGAGGTCAGTATGAGGATGTTCGGCGCCTCCGGATACGAGACCTGACGTGTCTGTCCGATCTGCAGCGCCACGATGGCGTCGCCCCTCGCGACTTGCTTCACGAACTGCGTGCTGACGCCGCGAACCTCCGTGGTGTTCGGCAAAACGTCGATCGAGCCGTCGCCCCTGAACTGCGGCGTGCTGGTCTGCCAGGCGCGATCGACCGTGAGGTGCGTGTCGTCCGCGATTGCGACGACGTACCGCATCTCGGTCCCGATCTGAATGGCGTCCCCGATGGCGAGATCGCGCCCGAAGCGCGTGCCGTAACCGATGACGCTCTCCTTGGAGACCTGCAGCCGCCCGGCGCCGGCGAAGGGCGAGAACCGCACGACGCTCGCGTCGCGCGGGATCACCTTGAACGGCGCGTTGGAGGCGCCGATCGCGAAGGGTGCGTCGACGGTGAGATCCCCCTCGGTGAGGGCGGTGACCGTGCGCTGCTGTCCCGCGACCCAGATCGCATCGCCCGCGCGCACCTGGCGCGTGAGCATCGTCCCGTTTCCGGTCGCCTTCGAGGCTGCCGGGGCGAAGCTGAGTGTCCCCGTTGCCGGGATCCCGCGCGGGATCTGCTGCGCGTACGGCCGCGACCAGTACGCTTGCTTCTGCTCGAACGCATCTCGCGCGTACGGCGCAAGCGTGTCGAAATACGGGTTGGGCATCGCGCGGATCGGCATGGGCCGGTACAGCTCTTGCGCCGCGCTCCACGTCCCCAGCGCGTCGCGAAAGGTGAACTTGAGCGTCGCGAGCCAAGCCGACTCCGTCTCGGACTTCGCGTTCGTTCCGGCCGAGACGCGCGAGCTCTTCATCGGCTCGATGTCGTTCCAGAACAGAAACATGCGGTCGAAGGCGAAGACCGGCGCGACGTCGGGCGAGTCGATCGAGGCGTCGATCCGCGTCCACGGCTCCCAGCGGATCAGCTCGCCTCCCGGCGCGTCCGCGGCTTTCGTCTGCGGAAGGATCGAACGCGTGAACGAGCGCGCGTAGTACCGGTACGGCGTCGCGACCGTTCGCGCGACGAGAAACGCCTGTTCGTCGACCTGTCCCCCTTCGCGAAGCGCTCGCGGAAACGTATAGCCCGCGACGTGGAGCAAGGTCGCCACTTCGCCGAATCCTTCGACGTACGCGTTCATCGCGCGCTCCACGTGCTGCTCGGTCGGACGGCCCTGCAGCAGTGCATCGACGAGGTCCGCGAACTGCGGAGAGGCGCCCTTGCGCAGCGCCGGGTCGAGGTAGTTCTCCGGATACAGAAAGATGCGGCGGTTCGCCTCCCACATCCGGTACGTCGCCAGCCACGACCACCAGGCGTCCGGGATGTCGCGCGTGTCGGCGCCGGCCTCGACGCCCATTCGGACGCGCTGCATGTAGAGCTGAACCGACGCGATCGCTTGCGCGATGCGCGAGGTCGTATCGCAGTCGGACATCTCGACGTCGACCAGCAGGTAGGCGGCGAGGTCGGTCGCGGTGCGAATCCGCGCGTTCGTCGAGCCGAGCCGTGCGATCGCGTAGCCGAGCAGCGCGTCGCGGACGCGGACGGCGACGGCGCGTTCGACGACGTCGGCGACCGCCGCCAGCTCCGCCGCGGGGTAGCGCGCGCCGAGCATGTCGAGGGCGGCGCGCGCCGCCGCACCGTACGCGGCCCAGATCGCATCGTCGCCGGCGCCGCCGCTCACCGCGGGCAGCAGCGAGACGTCGGCGAAACGCACCAGCGTCGCGGCGTCGGCGGCGAGCGCGCTCAGCGCCGCAAACGGAGCGCGCAGCCGCAGCAAGCCGTCGAGCGTTCCGATACCGCCGCGCGCGACCGCGTGCTGCGCGAGATACCGTTCGAAGACGTCGATCTGTTCCGCCGGCCAGCCGGTGAGGCGTTGCAGCGCGGCGCGCTGTCCTTCGGCGCCCGCCGTCGCGGGGCGCACGTCGAGGTAGGCCGCTACGCGTTCGGCGCTCGTGCCGAATGCCGACGCGAACGCGGGCAGCCCGCACAGCAGGCGCACCTGCGCGAACCGCATCGGCGTCGCGGCGCCGTACCGTTCGGGATCGCGCGCGACGGCACGCAGCACGTCGTCACCGAGCTTCGCGCGGGCCGCGCCGAGCGCCGCGCGGTCCAGCTCGGCGACGAGCGCGCTCGCCGCGTCGGAAACCGTGCCTGCGACAGGGGTCAGCAGGGTGACGAGATCGGCCTCCAGCGAGAACGTGCCGCGCGCGAAGGGCAGCAGCGGCTCGATGCGCGTGGCGGGCAGAGCAAGAATCGTCGCGAGCCCGCGGCGCGTCGTCTCGATCTGCGCGTCGCGCGCTCCGTAAAACGCGGTGCGCAGCGCGCGGATGCTCGATGCGATCGCGCCGAGCGTCGCGCGGACCTCGCCGGTCTTGCGCTCGCGCTCGGGGTCGGCGACGAGCGCGAGCGTGCATCCTTCGTACGCGCCGTCTTCGGCAGACGCGGAGCCGGCGAGGGTGACGGTGTCCGCGGAGCCGGCGCGCGCGATGCCGCTCGCCGCGAGCGATCCCACGACGTAGCCGGTCTCGGCGTTCGGCGGAGTGCTCCATGCGTGCGCGACGGTCGCCGTCCGCGTCGCGCCGGCGTACGCGACGACGGTCCGCACGTCGCCCGCTCCGGGCCCGCCGTTCAGCACGACCTCCATGCCGTCGTACGCCCCGTCGTGCTCCGATGCGTCCTGCGCCAGCACGATCGTCGTGGCGTTGCCGCCCCGCGCGGTGCCGCTCGTCGCCGGCGAGACGATGCGGTATGCGGAGAACGCGTCCGGGATCGTCGTCCACGCGAGGACGTGCGCGATGCGGTCCCGTCCGTCGTACGACGCGATGGTTCGTGTCTGCCCCGTCGCCGCGCTGAGGAAGAGGTTCGGCAACGGCGTGCGGGGCGTCCAGTCGGCGCTCAGAACGCTCGTGTCGCCGTGGCGGGACAGTACCGGGGGGGCGAGCGCCGCCAGCGCCGCGATGACGGCGCGCGACTGCTCTGCGCCGACGCCGTCCGTCGCGAACGCCGTCGCCGCGTCGAGCGGAAAGAATCCGGCCCATTGCGTGAACGTGACGCGCTCCCACGCCCCGTCGAGCACCTCGGCCACGCGCGCGCGCTTTTCGGCCGCTCGCGGAGCACCGGCGAAGAGAAAGTCGAGCGCTGCGGACGGACGGTAGGCATAGCCGAGCGTGCTCGCGCCGTCGGCCGCGACGAGAAACGGCGGGTGCGCGGCGCGCAGCTCGGCGACCAGCGCGGCGGCGTCCGCCTCACCGATCACCTCGTTGACGAACGAAGCCGGTCGAAGCACGAAGCCGGCTGCGGCCGCGTCGTATGCCGTCACGGTCGGCCGAACGACGCCGCGCGCGTCGAGCGCGTCCTCCGCCCGCAAACGGTTCTCGAGCCGCGTCGCTTCGTCGGCCTCGAACCCTGCGGTGCGGAGCGCCGCGGCGGTGAGGAGCGTCGTCTCCGCGCTGCGCGCGAGACCGTCGACCGCCCCGGCGAGCGAGGCCGGATCGTAGCCCAGGCGCACGCCCGCGCCGGCCTCGCCCGTGAGGACGTAGACCAGTTCGTCGGCGGTGAACGCCGAGCGCTGAAGCCACGCCGCGGCGTCCGCGGCGGCGGCCGCGTCGGCGAGCGCGTCGGCGCCGCGTTGGATCGGCGCAGCGCTCAGGCCGGCCAGGGCCCGCAACGCCAGGTAGGACGCGGCCGGCATGCGGTAGCGTGCGGCCACCGTCGCCAGCCGCCACAGTGCGGTCAGCGCGTCCAGCGTGAGCGTGACCGAACCGTCGTGCGAGCCCAGCGCGCGCGCCACCGCGGCCCCGAGCGGCGGCAGATCCGAAGCCGGGACCCCGAGCGCGGCCGCCAAGCGGCTCGCGAGCCCCGGCGCGACGACGACCGCATAGGCCGACGTACCGTCGGGGACGACGGTCCACGGCGCCCACAGCCGAACGCGGCGCTCGTTTCCGTCGTAGCGCGCGATCGTACGCTGCTGTCCGGTCCCCGTTCCGGAGACGATCGCGAGCGCGTATCCGGCGTACGCGCCGTCGTTCGGCGACGCCCCGTGCTCGAGGGTGGCGGATCGCGCGTCCGCCGCCTGCACCGTTCCTGCCGTCGCGTTCCAGCCCGGCGCCGCATCGGGCATCCAGCGCAGCGGACGCGCCGGGTCGAAGGGCACGGCGTCGGCGGACGCGTACGGATTCTCGCCTTGCCGCAGCGCGGCGGGATTGAAGATCCGGTCGAACGGGTCGTCGAGAGCGCGCTCGCTGCGCGTGCCCAGCGTCTTGAGCGGAAAGACGAAGCCTGCCGCCGTGTCGACGCTCAGCTCGAGCGCCGATGCGAGACGCAGCAGCGTCGCGAGGCGCGTGAGGAAGCCGTCGGTGATCGCGCCGCCGTCCAGAACGATGAGCCAGTCGAGCACGTCGACGGCGAGGCCCGTGGCTCGCGAAAGACGCAGCAGGCGGCTGACGCGGTCGAGACGCGCCGCGGAGTACCCGCTCACTCGCGCGACGGGATCGGATGCGTCGCCGGTCGTTCCCGTGCCGTCGACGATCGCGAGCGGCGGCAGACCGGACTCCTCCGTCGCGTTGATCCAGAGCTGCTCGCGCTTCCCGGCCTCGCGCTCCGCCGCGCTGAGGCCTTGGTCGAAGAGCGCCGTGACGTCGTCGTAGCCGGCGACGGACGCGCGGTACCGCAGCTCGGCCACCGCGCTCAGATCGGCGGTGGCGGGATAGATCGTGTACCGCGCCGCCGGGTCGCTCACCGTCCACGGCACGTCGACGTCGACGCTCGTCGCGTCGATCTTCTTCACCGTGCGCAGCGTGCGCGGCACGGTCGGCATCTCGCTCGGAAGACCGATCTGTTGCCCCACCGAGAGAAGCGCCTTCGCGCCGGAATCGCTGAACCGCACCGTGGCCTTCCCCGCGGTGATCTCGATCGTCCCCGGTCCGTCGGCCGGCAGATGCGGGGCCAGCGAGCTGAAACCGTACGCGGCCGCGACGCCGTCGATCGTCGCTGCTGGTGCGGTCAGCATGCGGACCAGCTCCGGCGAGAGCGCGAGGGCGGCGACGGCCGCTGCGCGCGTCTCCACGCGCGTCGCGTCCGGATCCGGCTCGAGCATCGCGCCGACGACGTGCGCGAACGGAGCGCCGGCGCGTGCGAGCGCGGTGCCGATCCGTACCAGCGGCTCGTTGAACGGCAGCGAGAACGGATAGAGCGCGCGCGCGAGCGCGCGATCCGGGTCGCCTTCGCTCGTGAGCCGCGCGCGAAGGATCTCGTTCACGAGCACCACGTACGGAACCGGCGTGTCCGCGTTCTCGCAGCTCAGCTTCAGAGCGAAGAGATCGGGACGGCGGTCGGCGAGCGCGTAGCCGGCGGGAATCGTCGAAGCGTTCGGCTCGGTGATGTACGCGTCGGTGACGCGCATGAGGTCGAGAAAGTACGCCGGTGCCCCGAAGACCGAGTCGCATTCCGGACAGGCCAGGTAGTCGAGGCGTCCGAACAGGTCCTGATAGCCCGGCATCGCTTCGAACGTCGCGAGCAGCCCCGGATCGAGCGCGCCCCCGAGCAGACGGCGGGCGTGCGGCGATGCGACGTCACGGACGTTGGCGATCAGATGGTTCGTCGCGGCGACGACTTGCCGCGCTCGCCGGTGCACCTCGGCTGCGATCTCTTCGCCGCCGCACGCGTGCGCGAGCTCGGCGACGAAACGCCGGCGCGGCATCGCCGCGACATGATGCGCGGAGACGAGGCCGCGCGCGAGCAGCGCCGCGGCGAGGTCGCTCTCGGCGCCCTGCGTCGCGGCCTCGTGGGGCGGCGCCGGTAACACGCGCGCAAGGCGCTTGCGCGCCGCGTTCGTTGCCGTCGTCTCCGTCATCTCGTCCCCCTCTGCGTCAGTCGTTGAACGTGCTGAGCCATGTGGGCAGCGCCGTGTTCGCGTAGCCCTCCAAGTCCATAGCCTGCTGCCAGCTCGGAAAGCCGGTGGGCGAGCTGTAGTGGCGCGGCGAAAGCGGCGGCGGCTGGTATGTGCCGAGGTCGGTGGCGGCCGTGTCTTCGTACAGCTTCTCGCTGAAGTCCGTGACGACCATCTTCATCGTGTCGCGCACCCGCATGTTCTGGTCGATGACCTTCTCGCGCTGCACGGAATTGCTCATGTCCTGATGCGCGACGGTGAAGCCCTTTTTGGTCTTCGCCTGCATGTCGGCGTAATTCGCGGTCGAGAGCACGTGCTGCGCGAGCGTCGCGATGATTGCGGCCTTCGTCGTCGTCTGCTTCTTCATCGCCACGGTGCGCTCTTGATGGAACGTCGCCTGGCCCGTGGTGAGGTAACCGCGGCCGCTCTTGCTGACCAGGAACATCCCGGTGTGCCCCTCGCCCTCCTTCGACGGAACGATCGACGTGTCGAGACGCAGCAGCTGCTGCGCGTCGAGCAGCGTGATCTCCGACGTTCCGGACGGGTTCTTGTAATACGCCGTCGGCGCCATGCCGGGGACGAGATTCGCCGAAACCTGGAACGCGTACGCCGTCTCCGCCGTCTGGAAGATCTCGTCTTTCCCGAAGCCCTTCTTCGCGCCGCGCGGTTTCTTCGCTTTGACGCGCACGCGCTTGGCGACTTCCTTGCGGAAGGCCTTATCGTTTTGCATGCGATCGGCGAGCTTCTTCGCCGCGGTGATGGCGGCTTGATCGCCGCTGCGCGCGCGTTTCGCGAGCGCGCCCAGCTTTTGGTAGAGCTGCGTCGTTCCCTTGCCGAGCAATTTCACGGCGTCCGCTTTGGCTTCTTTGATGAGCTTTTGCTCTTGGGCCGACGGCTTTTTCTTCTTCGGCTTCGGTGCGGTGGCGGATTTTTTCGCGAGCCCCAGCGGGTCGACGTACGCGACCGGATTCGAAGCGCAGTATTCGTAGAGGTTCAAGCCGTCGACCGGGCCGGCCGGATCCGGGCTGATCCAGCGTCCGAGCCACGGCGCGTAATAGCGCGCGCCGAAATAGCAAAGACCGGTCGTCGCGTCGCGCTCCTTGCCGCAGAACCGGTACGCGCGCACGCTGACGTCGGCGAGGCTCGTTCCGCCGGCATACGTCGTGCCGCCGTACGGCGCGTACTCTTCGTATGCGATCGGCGTTCCGGCTCCGTCGAGCTCCGCGACGGACGAGCCGAGCCGGTCGTCGAGCTGATACCGATGCTGGAGCGCCGCGGCCCCGCGCGGCGGGGCACCGACCGTCCAATCGATACGCTCGAGGGCGCACCGGTCGCCGTCGATCAGCCGCAGCCGCCGCATCTCGGTGCTGAGCACGCCGCCGGCATAGCGCCGGTGCAGCTCGTACGGGCCGAACACGAGCGTGATCTCCGTCCGCATCCCGCCGTCGGCGAGCGTCCGCACCACCTTGCGCACGCGCTCGCCGGTGCCGCGATACGTGGCGTACACCGCGTCCGGCTCATCCTCGTCGCGCTCGATCACCGTCGCCGTCGCGAGCGCGCCGCGATAGTCCCAGCGCAGCTGCGGAATCGCTTCGAGCACCAGCGCGTTTCCGGCCGCGTCGAATGCGCCGGCCGCCGCGCGGCGCAGCCCGTCGTCCTCGGTCGCTCGATTCGATCCGGGCTCCACGCTCAGCGTTTGCGTCCACTGCGTCGACGGCGCGACATAGCGCAGGCGCGTGAGGTTGTCGCCGCGGTCGTACTCGTACGTCATCGTGTACCGCTCGACCGCCGCGGCGTCGTGCGGGTGTGCGGGCGCGAAGTACGGCGCGTAGGAAGCGGTGCGAAGATCGGCCCGGGTGTAGCCCGAGCGCGCGCGTCCGGTGGACGAGACGAGGCGGTAGAGCGAGTCGTAGCGCAGCTCGCGCGACGCGGTGACGACCTGCCCGTTGCGCACGATTCGCGAGACGGGCGCCGCCGCGTCGGCGACGGTGGTCGGGTTTCCGGCCGGGTCGTACCAGTAGCGAAGATCTTGCACGAGCGCGCCGTCGGCGAGACGCCGCGAGCGCAAGGCGGCGAGGCGGAAGTCGTGCGGGTCGTACGCGTACGTGGTCTCGAGCAGCGGGGCGCCGTCGGGCGCCGCGTAACGGACGCGTTCGCGGTCGCCGCGCGCATTGTAGGCGAGGACGTCGACGTACGTGCGATGCGGCTCGTTCGCCGCCTGCAGCCCGAGCGTCGCCGGCAGCCCGGCGACGTCGTACGTCCCGGTCCAGCGGTTGCCGCCGGGATCGATCGTCGACGTTGCGCGGCCCAAGACGTCGTAGCATGCCGCGGTGACGAACGTCTCGGGCTCCAGCCGGACGTCGAGCCGCTCGAACAGCGCCGGCCACGTCGACGCGCTTCCGCTCCAGTCGACGAGCGCGTCGTAGGCGCGCGTGAGCCGCTGCTCCGAGGACAACCCTTGCCCGGCCGGCGTGTACGCGGGGGTTCGCTCGCAGCCCGCGGTGTCGTAGACGACGACGGGGCGTCCCGCCGCATTGCGCGCGTCGAGCGGATACGCCGTGTCGCCCGCCGCGTCCACGCTGTCGCCGTACACCGTGCGTTCGGTCGTCACGGGCGTCCCGTCGGGCGTCGTGACGGCGAGCGCGATGCGGCGCTGCAGGCTGTCGTATCTTCGGCGTACGACGTAGCCGCGCGCATCGATGCCGACCAGCGGGTTTCCAGCGGCGTCGTCGATGCCGTAGCGCGTTCCGGCGTCGGCGCTCGCGATGCGAAGCGGCGAACCGCCGAGCGCATACGTCGTCTCGACGTTGCGTGCGCCGGAGGCGTGGAGCCGCGGATCGGCGGCCCAGAGCTCCCGGCCGTTCACGTCGAACGCGCCGGCGGTCACCAGCTCCTCCACGCCGGTCGCCGTCGCGAGCAGCGCGACGCGTTCGACCGGGTGCCCGAGCGCATCGACGCGCACGCGCGAGGGCGTATCGGCGAACGCCGCCGCGGCGACGAGCGCGGCGCGCTCCTCCTCCGGGAGCGCGTGCCCCTCCACGACGTAGTACCGGTAATAGCGGCTGCGGGCGATCGTGTCGTCCTCGTCCCACGAGGCGTGGTCCCACGCGCCGTACACGTCTTCGCGGAAGAACGCGTCGGCGAACGGCCCTTTCGGGAGCTCCACGCGAACGATGCGTCCGAGCGCGTCATGGCGCAGCGTCTCCGCGATCCGCTCGTCGCCCGCGGCGCCGAAGCGATACGTCGGACTGAGCGCCGGCTCGAAGCGTCGGAACGGCGATCCGCGCTCGTCGTACCGCACGTGCCCCGAGACGCGCCACGCCTGCTCGCCGTTCGCCGCCGGTTCGACCCGCAGCGTCTCCTGCACGACGCGTCCGACGCCGTCCGCGTAGGTGATCCCGATGCCGATCGGGCCGCGCGCCTCCCCGTTCTGCGGCTCCTGCTGCGCGACGAGCGTCGCGACGGCTTGCGGTTGTCCGCCGTCGCTCACCGCGTGCGCGTCGTAGTACATGAACGTCGCGGCGTCGCGCAAGAACGTTTCCGGCGTGGCGACCAGCTCGGCGAGCGACGCCGGACGCCGAACGCTCTTCCAGGCTGCGATGTCGCCGAAGCCGACGTCGACCGGGACGCCGTCGCGCAGCTCGCGTCCGAACCACGACGTCGCGAACGCGCGCCCGAGCGGATCGTAGAGCGCCTGCGTCGTCATCCCGTTCGCGTCGCGGGCGGCGCACGGCGCGAGCGCCTGATAGTCGAACCGCGTGACGCGCGTTTCGAGCACGAGCACGTCGGCGCGGCTCGGAACGCTGCCCACCGCCAGCAGCGCGAGCCCGTACGCGTCGTAGCCGTATTCCAGCGTCGCTCCGGAGCGCTCGGCGGCATGGCCGTCGACGAACGGATCGGCGCACGACGCGGTCAGGTAAAAGGCGTCGGCGCCGTGGTACGTGAGCGACGGTCCGGGCTGCCACCACAGGCCCGTCGCCGGATCGAACCGGTAGCCGCCTTCGGCGCCGAGGATGCCGTCCAGATCCCGCGCGATCGGCGTCGGCGCGAAGGTCTCGCGCACGGTCCGGTCGTGCAGCGCCGCGTCCTCGCTGCGAAGCGGCAAGGCCTGTGCGCCGATGATCCCCGGCGGCGCGACGCCCCCGCCCTCCGCGGCGTAGAGCGTACGGTTCCACGACAGCAGCCGCGCGCGTTCGTCGCCCTCCGGCGGTCCGGCGAGCGCCGCCGCGACGGCGGCGTCGATCTCGGCGAAGCGGTAATAACCGTCGGTGCTCGGGGCGGGCAGATCGAGCAGCTCGTACGCCCGCGCCTCGGAGGCGACGCCGGCGAGATAGGCGTCGTCGTCGCGAGCCGGAACGTACGCGGTCGCCGTGCAGGTCGCGTACGTGCGGCGCTGCGCGTCGAGCGTTCCGGGGCGTCCGGGACGACGGCGATAGGCGATCTCCGCCGTCCGCTCCGCAGCGCCGAGGTCGGTGTAGCGCAGCACGAAGGCGTGCGCGATGCGCGGATCGGCGGCGTCACGCTCGTAGTCGTAGCGAATGGACTCGCGCTCGCCGACGAAGAACGATGCGCATGCAGGCGACGCCGGGACTTGCCGCACGGCCGCGTTCTGTTCGGCGACGGCGTACGGGACGGCGGAGCGCGGATCGCCGTCGAGCCCGTACGTCTCGCTGCGCAGCTCGAATCCCGCGAGCGCGGCCGCGGCCTGCCGGCGGAGCTCGGCATCGGGTTCGCGAAGCCACGCGATGGCGCTCGCCGGCATCGCGTAGGCGTGCGGGTCGCCGCAGAAGTACTCGCGGGCGTAGCACGCGTCGAGCCGCCCGGCGAGCTCGTCGGGAGCGCCCGTCACGAACCAGCGGCGCGTGAGGGTCACCGGCGTCGCCGGTTCGTCCTCGTTCCGGGCGGACGCGTACGCGCGGCCGACGTTGCGCGACTCCACCATCCCGAATCCGCGATACGCGCGCTCGACCGAATCGTAGTAGCCGTGCCGATAGCGATACGACGCCGTCGCGACCGTCTGCGAGATCGCGTCGTGCGTCTCCACTTCGGCGACGAGCTGGACCGGAAACGGAAGCGTGACGGGCGAGACGCGCCCGGCGCGTCGCTCTTCGAGCGCGTAGCGCGCCGAGCTCTCGTAACGAATCGCGGTGCGCGCGCCTGACGAGTTGTCGACGCTCGCGAGAAGATACGGCTTTCCGCCCCGCGGCACGAAGCGATAGGCGAGACGTTCCGCCGGACGCGGGCGCGCGCAGACCACGGCGTCGCAACCGGTTCCGTCGACGTCGACGAACGCCACGCGTTCGGGAGGTCCCGCTTCCGGGAGCCCGACGACCAGCGGTTCGCTCGCGAAGCGGTTCCCCGCGAGGTTGCGATAGATCGCGATGCGGTCGGCGAAGACGTACGCGAGGTCGGCGAGCCCGGAGCCGTCGACGTCGACGAAACGGATCCGGCCGGGGTCGAACGCTTCGAACGACGGTGCGCCGTCGAGCGTCACCTTCTCTCCGAACGCACCGTATCCGAGGCTCGGCCAGCATTCGACGGTGCCGCTGCGAACGCGCACGCTGCATGCGTTTCCACCGGCGAGAAGAGGAGCGAAGCCGCGCAGCTCCGCATCCGAGGCCGGCGCCGAGACGGGTACGTCGTTGTTGCGCGGTGCGGCGACCGCCGAACCGTATCCGCGAGCGCCGAGCGACGGCACGTACTGCACGGACCGCTCGTCGACGAGCACCAGATCGACGCTCCCGCGCGCGCTGAGATCCGCGGCCTCCGCGCGGTTCGCACCGAAGGCGAGCGGGATGCCTTCGAAGGGCACGAACGTCCCGAATCCCCCGCCGTCGTTCGGCGCGAATCCCGCTTCGACCGCGGAAAAGAACAGCGCGTCGAGCCGTCCGTCACCGGTGAGGTCGGCGAAGTCCAGCGTTCCGCCCGTGTCGCGCAGGACCGGCAGACGTTGCGGCGGCTCGGCCGCGTAGCGCACTTCGCCGGAGGAGTCGAGCGCGGGACGCGCGTAGCGCAGCGCGCTTTCGCCGGCGTACACGATCCCCGGGAGGCCGTCGCCGTAGAGGTCGGCATACGCGGTGACGTCGCGACGGTCGCCCACGAGCTCGCCGCCGTCGCTCGTCGCGAGGGCATGCCAGCCTTCGCGGGCCGGTACGAACGGCGTGAACGCGAACCGCAAAGGTGGAAGCGCTTCGCGCGCATAGCGCTCTCCGGGCGGCGCGCCCACCGTCGCGCGGTAACCGATCGACTCGACCGCGTTCAGCCGCGAGACGTCGGCCGATTCGTCGTACGTGAAACGCGTCTGGTGAACGAGCACCGGGGCGTCGCCGAGCTCCGCGAAGCGATGGAACATCAGCACGTTGCGACAGAGCCGGTGGGTCCGCCGTTCAAAGCCGAGCTCATAGCTGGAGAATGCGTCGGGACGCGCGTGCCAAGCGCGCACCGGCGTATACGGATCGTCGACCGCGATGCCGATCTCGCGTTCGCCGTAGTCGAAAACGATCTCGAACAGCCACGCGGGGTCGTCCGCGTCGTCGCCTGCGCCGAACGGCGTCGCGTTGCCGTAGCAGATCCGTTCGGGATAGAGGTTCGCCGTCTGCACCCTGCCCAGCTCGTAGACGCGGGGCGCGACGTTCGCGAGGTCCTCGCGTTTGTACGCGGAGCGGACGGCGTTGCCGCGCGCGTCGTACGTCAGGGCGCACAGCCACGCCGCGACCCGCGCCGGCTCGGCGGGGTCGGCGATCCGCGAGCCGCCGGACGTCCCGTAGAGTGTCGTGACGTTCTCGGTCGTCGTGACGCTCCAGAACGCCGGCGAGCCGTCGCGCGGCGCCCAGCGCTCGATGCGGTCGAACGCGCCTTCGACGCGCCGGCGGTATCGCGTGACGTCGTACGGTACGCCGCCGCGCTGCGCTGTGCGTCTCCCGCTCTCGGCGAGCGCGTCGCCGTCGAGCGTGAAGGCGTCGTCGTCGCGATAGCGCGGCACGCCGAGCGCGGCCGAGCGCCGAATCTCTCCGAGCGAGATCGTGAAGCCGATCCCGAACGGTCCGTTGCCTTCGAAGCTGGAGTACGTCAGCTGCAGCTCGGGCTCCAACCCGCGCGCCGCCGAAACGGGGATCGGCAGCGCGAACGTCGCCGCGCCGCTGAACGCGTTGGCGGCAAACGCTTCGCCCATCCCGCGGGTCGCGCCGCCGCCCGACGGCATGCTGATGCGCGGCTGCGCGATCGTCATACGCTGCGCAACTCGAAAGCGAACCACCCGCGGTGCCGCACCATGCCCGTCGCTCCCTGGCCGCACCGTACGGCCCGCGGCGGCGCGAGCCCTTCGTCGTTACGGCGTCGCGTCGCCCCGTTTGCGCGCGGCGGCGCGGCGGCGCGACTCGTCGCGGCGCCACTCGGCGATCTTGCGGTGGTCGCCGCTCAGAAGCACGTCGGGGACGTCGATGCCGCGGAACGTCGGCGGCCGCGTGTAGGCCGGATGGTCGAGGCCGCCTGCGCCGGCCCACGACTCCGACGCGACCGAGTGCGCGTCGATCGCGCCGGGAATCAACCGAACCGTCGCGTCGAGGAACGCCATCGCCGCGATCTCGCCGCCCGTCAGAACGAACTCGCCCAAGGACGCTTCTTCGAGCGGATAGAGCGCGGCGAGGCGTTCGTCCACGCCTTCGTAGTGGCCGCAGACCAGGATCAGCCGATCCAGCCGGCTCCACGCCTCCGCGTCGGCGTGCCGGAACGTCGGACCGCTGGCCGACGTCAGAACGATCTTCCGGTGCTCGCCGGGCGGCGCGGCGGCCAGAATGCCGTCGAGAACGCGCGCGAGAGGCTCGATGCGCAGCACCATCCCAGGGCCGCCGCCGTACGGCCGTTCGTCGGCGCGCTGGCCCGGCTGCAACGCGTCGAGGAGATGGTGGAGGCGCACGTCGACCAAGCCGCGCTCGATGGCGCGGCCGACGATCGAGAGGCCGACGACCGGCGCGAACATCTCCGGGAAGAGCGTCACGACGTCGATGTGCAAGACGGACACGTGTCGTTCTTCGACCGGTTCCGGCGCTTGCTCCCCGCGCCTGCCGCCGCCGACCCGCTCGCACGCGGCACGGCGGCGCTCGAACGCGACCGGCTCGAGGAGGCCCAGCGCGCCTTCGCCGAGGCGCTGCAGGCGGCGGATTCGGCCGCCGAGGTCGCGGCGGCGCGCAACAAGCGCGCGATCGTCGCGATCCGTCGCGGCGACAGGGCGCTGGCCGTGGACGAGCTCGTCCTCGCGCTCGAGGCGGACCCGCGCTCTCCGGCGGCCATCACGACCCTCGGCAACCTGCTGCTCGAGAGCGGCGACGTCGACGAGGCGGTGCTGCACTACGAGTACGCCATCCTCATCGACGACGCGTACGCGCCGGCGTACCACAACTTGGGCGTCGCGCTGCACCGGCGCGGGCGGCGCGGCGAAGCGGTGCGGATGCTGCGGAAGGCGACGCGGCTCGAAACGCGCATGAAGCGCCCATGATCGATCACGAGCCGCAGCAGCGTCTTGCCGCCGATCTGCTCGCCGTCATGCGCGGCGGCGCCGCGGCGGCGGTCGCGCGCGGTGCGAGCTTCATCGCGCCGGCGCACGTGATGGAAGGGCTGCTCGCCGATCCGCGCGTCGGTCCGGCGCTCGCGCCGATCGTCACCCGCGGACGGCTGGAGCGCTCCGCGGAGGACGCGGCGCACAAGCTTCCCGACATCTTGCCGCTGCCCGAAATCGGCGTCGCGCGCGGTGAAGAGCCCGCGTTCGCGCGCTTCGACTCGCTCGCGTTTCGCACGCCGGACGGCGCCTCGACGCTGTACCTCGACGCCGACGCGCTGCACGTGTTCGTCGAAGGCGCGCGCCGCGCCGGCGAGACCTATCGCGCGAAGCATCTGCTCCTGGGCTTCACCGCGGAAGCGGTGAAAGACCGCGACGTGCTCAGCTTGTTCGGCGTCGATCCGCTCGACGTCGCGCGCGTCGTGGACGCGCTTCCCGACGCGGAGAACGAGCCGGCTTAGGAGCGGCGGCCGATCGCGTCGACGTTCGTGATGTCGTCGAGGTATTCGAACAGCTGCGGGAGCGTGATCTTCTCCAGCTCGCTGCGCTGCTTGACGCCGTCGCCCTCTTCGCCTTCGTCGCGCAGGTAGCAGCGCGACTCGACGCCGCCCGCGCCTTCGCTCAAGAACGAGACCGCGAAGCCCCGTCCCAGCGTGTCGTCGTAGATGCGCATCGCCGCGGGATTGAGAATCTCGATCGAGTGCGACGGATTGTTCGCATCGAAGATCGTGATGGTGAGATAGTCGCGGTTGACGATCTCGATCTCGCCGACGACGAACGTGTTCTTGCACGAAAAGAACTCATGCCCGCGCTTGTTGCGCGAGCTGATTTCGTAGAAGACGCGGTGCGCGACGAACCGGTTGAGAATCTTGCGAAGCGTCGCGATCGAGGCGAGCGTCTCCGTCCGGTTCCCGCGCGTGTAAATGATCTTCAGGTCGAAAGCCGGCCTTCGTCGAGATCTCCCGCCCGCGCCGAAACCCCACGGCGGCGACGTCCGGGGCAAGACGCGTTGCACGAGACCGGGAAGAAACCCTCCGGATGCTTTCGATCCCGGACATGGCCATTCTCGGAGCGGCCGCCCTCCTGTTCTTTGGACCTGAGCAACTGCCCCGTGTGATGCGCAAAGCCGGCACCGTGATGCGCGAGATCCAGAACACGTCGCAGTCGTTCATCCGCGAGATGGAGCGCGCCGCCGACTCGCACGAGCCAGCCGGCGCGCACGACGCCGGATCGTCCTACGCGCGGACGAACGGCTACGCCGAGTCCGGCGCGTACGAGCCGTGGTCGTACGACGCCGCGACGTCCGAGGCGGCCCATGAGCACGGCGTCACGACGGAATCGGATGTCGCCGGCGAGGGATTCCGCGGCGGCTTCGGGGCGCCGGCCGATTCCGACCAGCGCCCCGCGCCGGTCTACGGCGACTACGAGCCGCCCGCGCCCGATCCCGAGCCGCCGCTGGGCGCGGCGCCGCCGCGCCATGACACGGTCGCCGAGAAGCTCGCGGAGCCGCGACCGGCGCTCGACTTCGCCGATGCGCCGACGCAGCCGTTCGATCTGACGGAAGCTCCGACCGTCATGCGGCCGGCGGTGCGTCCGGCGCCGGAGTCCGCCGAAAGCGAACCGTTCCGGTCTTAGAGGTTGAAGTTGTTGCGCAGCTCGTTGATGCGCGACTCGAGGAGGCCGCGGACCTGCCGGTGGAGCCGGTCCTTCTGTTCGTCGGGGAGACGCTGGTACACGAGATAGCCCGCGGCGGAGATGATGCCGCCGAGCACGCCGACCAGCACCGCGCGGCCCGCGTCGGGGGCTGCGCCTGCGCCGGGGGCGGGTTGGAGTTCGCCGTTCGTGGGTTTGCTCGCGTCGTTCATCGTACGCGTCCTTTCGACGCGTCTCTACCCGGAATCTCTTCCGGCGCTCGACCGTCGGGCTCGTTTTCGCGGACGCAGCGAATCGCGTCGCGATACTGCTGTGCGATCTGCGCGACGGCGAGCTCGGCGGTCGCCACGATCGCGTGCACGTCGGCGCGCTCGCGCACCTCGGCGGGCCAGCGCATCAGCAGATCGCCGCTGCGCCGATGGCCGCTCACCCGCACGCGCGCGACGTCGGTCAGACCCGCCCACGCCGCCTGGAGCAGCGCCGAAACCGCGGCGCACGCGACGTCTTCGCCCGGCGCGCCGTGTTCGGCATGACCCCGAGAAACGACGGAGGACAGCCGCCCGCGGCTGTCCCTCCGAAACGTCACGGTGACCACGTCCCCGAATCAGGGGAGGGCGATCTTGTCGATCCGGATCTCGGCGAAGCGCTGACGATGACCGTTCAGCTTGCGCACGCGCTTCTTCGGCTTGTACTTGAAGACGAGGATCTTCTTGTCTTTGGCCTGGCGCAACACCGTGCCGGTGACCGACGCCCCGCTCACCGCGGGTGCGCCGATCGAGACGTCGTCGCCGTTCGCGGCGAGAATCACGCGGTCGAACGTGACGGACGAGCCCACTTCGCTCGCAACGAGATCGGTGCGGATCACGTCGCCTTCGGAGACGCGGAACTGCTTGCCGCCGGTCTCGATGATCGCGTACATAACCCGGGAACTGTATCATGCGTCCGAGCAGCCCGTCAACGCGCGATGTCGCCGTTCGCGCATGCCTGACGAGGTGACGTTCCGGACGGTCGTCCTGGGGGGCGGGCGGTCGTCGCGAATGGGCTTCGACAAGCTGACCGCGCCCTTCGCCGGCGAGCCGCTGCTGCGGCGTCTGGTGCTCGCGCTGGAGCCGCTCGTGCCGCTCGTCGTGACGACCGCCGCCGGAGCCGCCGTGCTCGAAGGCCTCCCGTTCGCGACGGTGGTCGTGACCGAGCCGACGGCCGGTCCCGCCGCGTCCCTGGCGCTCGCCGATGCCGCCGTCCCGCCGGAAGTGCCGCTCGCCGTGCTGCCGGGCGATCTGCCGTTCCTCGACGCGGCGCGCGTCGAGGCCTTCGTGCGCGGCGTCCCGCCGGAGACCGATGTGGCGTGGCCGGTCGTCGGCGGAACGCCGGGCCACCCGGTCGTCTGGTCGCCGCGGGCACGCGGGCTCCTCACCACCCTGATGCCGGACGAGCCGCCCTCCCGGCTGCGCCGCGACGCTCGCCTGGTGGTCGCGCCGATTCAGGCGGACGACGACGCGTACGTGACCGACGTCGACACCCCGGACGCCTGGGAGGCTGCGCTGGCGCGGGTACGTCCGTAGCCGATGGAGAGCCTGTCCAGTCCGGTCGTGCTGGCGCTGTTCGTTCTCGCCGGCGCGATCATCTGGTGGGCCGGCATCGTCCTGGCGTCGACGACCGACGCCATCGACGCGCACTTCGGCTGGGGCGAGGGCCTCGGCGGCGCCGTCTTCCTCGCGATCGCGACCAACCTTCCGGAGGTCGCGATCGTCGTCGCCGGCGCGTGGACGCACAGCCTCGGGATGGCCGTCGGCAACCTGCTCGGCGGCATCGCGATCCAGACCGTCGTCCTGGTGATCCTCGACGGCCCGGGGCTGCGCGTGAAGATGCCGCTCAGCTCGAGCGTCGGGTCGCTGACGATCGCGCTCGAAGGCTTCGTGCTGATCGTCGTCCTGATGCTGTGCATGCTCGGCGCGCTCTCGCCGCCGAACCTGATGGTCGCGCGCATGACGCCCGCGGAGATCGCGATCGTGATCGCGTGGCTCGGCGGCCTGTGGCTCATCCAGCGCAACGAAGACCGCGGCGCGTGGCGCGTCGCGCGCGAGCAGCTTTCCGAGAATCTTCCGCTCGCCCCCAAGCCGCGTCACAGCATGCCGCGCGTGTTCGCGCTCTTCGCCGCCGGTGCGCTGGCGACGCTGATCTGCGGCGTCGTCCTCGAGCTCACGAGCAGCGTCGCCGCCGACCGCTTTCACATGGAAGGCGTGCTGTTCGGTGCGACGATCCTCTCGGCGGTCACCGCGCTCCCCGAGCTGACGACCGGGTTGTACGCCGTGCGCGCGGGACGGTACGAGCTCGCGATGAGCGACATCATCGCCGGCAACGCGTTCCTTCCGGTGCTGTTTCTGCTCGGGACGCTGTTGAGCGGGAAAGCGCTGCTGCCGGACGCGCAAGGGCCGGACCTGTATCTCACCGCGCTCGGCGCGCTGCTGACCGCCGTCTACGGGATCGGCGTGATCCTCCGCTCGCGCCGGATGGTGCTCGGCGCGGGCATCGACTCGATCCTCGTGCTCATCCTCTACGCGATCGGCATCGGCGGCCTGTTCTTCGTCCGTTGACCGCCGTCAGACGTGCTGGTCGGGGGCGGCGCGGTTCGCGTCGATCTGATCGTCGCGGTTCTGGTCCTCGTCGGTCTCGCCGTAGACGACCTGCGGCGTCTGCGTCATCCCGGCCACCTCGGCTTCGCGCTCGCTGAGCGCGGGCTCGTCGTCGGCCTGCGTGCGCAGCTGACGCGGCATCCCGGAGTCCTGGCGATCGTCCACCTCGTTCGGGAGGGCGTTCTTGTAGTCTGCTTGCTGCTCGACCTCGGCATCACGGCGTTCCATGGGGACCGCGTACCCACGCCGGGCGAATCGCAGCCGCCGCGCTCTTACGCTTTGTCGAAGGACGGCGGCCCCGACGCCGGGTTAGGATCGAACCATCATGGGAGCGAGGCTGCTGGTCTGTCCGCCCGCGCACTTCGACGTTCGCTACGCGATCGATCCGTGGATGTCGCCGAACGTCGGAGATCCCGCGCCCGAGGCGCGCCGGCAATGGGAGCGGTTCGTCGAGCTCGCGCGCTTCGCCGGCGCCGAGCTCGTCGCGATCGAGCCGCAGCCGCATGCGCCCGATCTCGTCTTCACCGCGAACGCGGCGCTCGTCGTCGGCAATCTCGCGATCGTCTCGAGCTTCCGGCACGCCGAGCGCCGCCGCGAGCAGCCCGTGTACCGGGCCGCGCTCGCGCGCGCCGGGCTCGCCACGACGTTCTTGCGGCAGACGTACTTTGAGGGCGCGGGCGACGCGCTGTTCGACCGGGTGCGGCCGCTGCTCTACGCCGGCTACGGCTGGCGCACGGAGCGCGGCGCGACGCTGCAGCTGCAGGAGATCGTCGGCTGCCGGGTGCTGCCGCTGCTGCTCGTCGACGAGCGGTTCTATCACCTCGACACCGCGCTGTGCCCGCTCGGCAGCGGCCACGTGCTCGCGTACATGGACGCGTTCTCTCCGCACGCGCAAACGTTGCTGCGCCGTGCGGTGGAGCCCGGCTGTCTGATCGAGGTCTCGGTCGACGACGCGCTGCGCTTCGCGTGCAACGCCGTCGAAGTCGGCGACGCGATTCTGATGCACGACTGTTCGCGCCGGTTGCGCGAGCGTCTGCAGGACGCCGGGTATCGCGTGTTCTGCAGCGATCTCTCGGAGTTCCTCAAAGCCGGCGGTTCGGCGAAGTGCCTGACGCTGCGGCTCGAAGACGGTCCGGCGCTCGCGGCGTCCGCGGCGACGGCGTAGCTTCGCGCCGCATTCCGGCGGACGTCTACGCCGCGCAGCGCAGGCGTTCCACGCGATGCCCTCCTCGCGCGCCGGAACGCTAGTGCAGCTTGCGGGCGGTGGTGTCGACGACGATGTCGAGCAGAACGGGCTCGTTCGCGCGCAGCGCCTCCTCGAGCGCCGTTCGAAGCTCGCCGGCGCGCGTGATCCGCCGCGCACGGCATCCGTAGCCGGCGGCGATCGCCACGAGGTCGATCGCCTCGATCGCGAAGCTCGGGGAGCGCTGCGAGCCCTGCATCTCCACGAACGACTTCATCGCGCCGTAGCCGCGGTTGTTCAGGATCGCGTAGACGATCGGCAGGCGCTCGCGCGCCGCGCTCCAGAGCGTCTGGATCGTGTACTGCGCGGAGCCGTCGCCGATCAGACCGACGACGCGCCGGTGCGGCGCGGCGAGCGCGGCGCCCACCGCGGCCGGCATCGCGAAGCCGAGGCTGCCGCTCGCGGAGGTGAAGAATCCGCCCGGCTGCAGCGGCAGATAGTCGTGCAGAAAGGTGTGCGACGACGGCGCTTCTTCCACGACGATGGCGTCGCGCGGCACGACGGCCGCGAGCGTCTGCAGGACGAACTCGATCGACATCGGTTCGCTCGCCTCGGCGCGCGGGCGCGCGCGCGGCGTCGCGAACGGCGGGCGTTCTTTCACGCGCGGCAGCAGCTGCTCCAGCGCAGGACGCAGCGCCGCGACGATGCTCGTCCCGGCGACCGCGTACGAAGCGACCGACGGATCGTCGGTGAGGTGGAACAGCGTCGCGCCCTCGGGCAGGAACGGCCCTTCCGCATGGACGTGGTAGTTGAAGACCGGCGCGCCGAGGACGAGCACGAGATCGGCGTCGCGCAGCTTCTCCACGACGCCGCTGCGAACGCGCGGGAGCGCGCCGGCGAACTGCGGATGGTCCTCGGGGAAGCCGCAGCGGCTCGCGAGCGCGCTCGCCCAGACCGGGGCGCCGAGCCGCTCCGCGAGCCGGACGAGCAGGTCCGCTGCACCGTCGCGATCGACGCCCGCGCCGGCGACGATCGCCGGCGCGCGGGCCGCGTCGAGCGCGCTCGCTAGGGCGGCGACCGCGGCCGGGTCCGGCGCGACGTCTCCGTAGACCCGGTGCGCCGAGTGCGGCTGCGCGTCGCGGTCCCAGTCGTCTTCCGGCACCGAGACGAACGCCGGTCCGTACGGACGCTCCATCGCGACGGCGCACGCCCGCGCGATCGCCGCGGGGACGTCTTCCGCCCGCGCCGGCTCGAGCGCCCACTTCACGTACGGCCGCGGCAGCGTCGTCGCGTCGGCGGCGAACAGGAACGGCTCGCTGGGCAGCATGGCGCGCGTCTGCTGCCCGGCCACGATCACGAGCGGCGCCGCGTTCCGGTACGCCGTGAACAGCGCTCCCATCGCATTGCCCACGCCGCCCGCGGAGTGCAGCTGCACGAACGCGGCGTTTCCGGTGATCTGCGCGTATGCGTCCGCCATCCCGACGACGGCCGCTTCCTGGAGCGCCATCACGTAGCGAAAGTCGGCCGGGAAGTCGCGCAGGAACCGCAGCTCGGTCGACCCCGGGTTGGCGAAGACCGTCGTCATCCCGAGCTCGCGGAGCAGACGTTGAACGGCGTCGCGGACGGTCGCGCTCACGGCGTCACGGCGCAGGATTCTGTATCCCGGTATCCTGAATGCAGGCGCCCGACTTTAGCCGCTTCCTCGTCGAGTCCTCCGGAGGATGAGTTCGTGCGCCTTGCGTCCGTCGGTCCCCGCGTCGCCGCGATCGGTGCGCTTCTCGCCCTCGCCGCACCGGCCGCGCACCCGGCCGGCGCCGCCGCCGAGCCGTACACGATCGGCGCGGTGCTCTCCGAGAGCGGGCCGGGCTCGACGCTCGGCCGGCCGGAGGCGGACAGCATGGAGCTCGCCGTCGATGAGATCAATCGCGCCGGCGGGGTCGACGGACATCCGCTCAAGCTCACGATCCTCGACGATCAGTCCGACGCGACGACCGCCGTCAACGACATGCGTCAGCTGCTCGACCAGCACCCGATCGCGGTGTTCGGCACGCCGCTCACGCCCACGTCGCTCGCCATCGTGCCACTCGCGCAGCGCGCCGAGGTGCCGCTCGTCTCGTACGCCTCGAGCATCAGCGTCGTCACGCCGCAGCCAGACAAGAAGTGGATCTTCAAGATCCCGATCAACGACACCGAGGTCGCGCGCGCGATGCAGGCGTTCATGAAGAAGCGCAACGAGACGAAGGTGTCGTTCATCTATCGCGACGACGACTACGGCAAGACGGGCCTCGCGCACTTCGAGGACGTCGGGAAGTCGTCGGGATTCGACGTGGTATCGTCCGACGCGATCGCGCCGGCGGCGAGCGACGCGACCACGCAGCTCACGCACGCGCGCGGCGCGCACCCGCAAGCGCTCATCTGCTGGACCACGCTGCCGTCGGCGAACGTCATCGTGAAGGGCTACCGCGAGCTCGGGCTCACCGTCCCCCTGTACTACTCCGACGGCGCGGCGACCGGCGTTTTCCCGAAGCAGGCCGGCCCCGCGCTCGACGGCGCGTACATCGCGACGCTCAAGGTCAACGTCGTCGATCAGCTCGCGGCGAACGATCCGCAGAAGAAGCTGCTCGACGCGTACGTGAGCGCGTTCGACAAGGGCTACCCGAAGGACGCGCCGGCGAGCATCTTCGGGACGTGGGGATACGACGGCGTCGGCTTCCTGCGCGCCGCGCTGGGCGAGGTGAAGGGTCCCGTCACGCCGGCGTCGCTGCGCGACGCGATGGAGCGCACCACGTTCACCGGCGTCTCAGGGACGTTCCACTTCACGCCCGCGCAGCACTACGGGCTCTCGGAGGGCGCGGTCGTCATGTCGCAGATTCAGAACGGCAAGTTCAGCCTCGTGCGCTGATCCGCCGGCTTCAGCCGGCGTCGACCGAGATCGCGTCGCCCTCGATGCGCACGTCGTAGGTCGGCAGCGGGATGACGGCGGGGAGCGTCAGCGCGCGGCCCGTCGTCACGTCGAAGGTCGCCCCGTGGCGCGGGCAGGTGATGCGGCAGCCGTCGAGGTCGCTCTGGTCGAGCGGCCCGCCATCGTGCGTGCAGACGTCCTCGACGGCGTAGATCTCGCCGTCCACGTTGCACAGCAGCACCTCGACGCCGTCGACGAGGACGCGTTTCGTCGTGCCGGCGGGGATCTCGGAGACACGCGCGACCGCTTCAGCCATCCGCCTTGATGATCTGATGACGTGTCGGCGATGTCGGCGAAGCCGGCTGGAGCACGCGGCTCGGTTCGCGAAGCGCCGGGGATGATCCGTTTCGCATCGCTGCTGCTCGCCGCGCTCGCCGGCGCCGCGGCGCCCGCCCTCGCCGAGCAGATGACGCACGCCAAGCCGGCGCATCCGGCCGCGCACAACCGCGCGAAACCGGGCCCGAAGACGGTGACCCTGCCCGACGGGCTGCGCTACACGGACCTCACCGTCGGCAAAGGTCCGCTGCCGAAAGAGGGGCAGACCGTGGTGGTGCACTACGTCGGCACGTTCCCGGACGGCAAGAAGTTCGACAGCTCGCGCGACCGCGGCCAGCCGTTCGAGTTTCCGCTCGGGGTGCACAAGGTGATCCCGTGCTGGGACGAGGCGCTCGCGACGATGCGCGTCGGCGGACACCGCAAGCTCGTCTGCCCGCCGTCGCTCGCGTACGGCGCCGCCGGCGCGGGCGGCGTGATCCCGCCGAACGCGACGCTCGACTTCGACGTCGAGCTGCTCGCGATCAGGTAGGGCTCAGGTCGCACGCGGCACCACGGGCGGACCGCAGCGAAGCGAGGACCGCGATGGGTTCGGCGCTCGTCGAGAGCGCCGAATCCACTCAGCAGATCGGTCCGTGCTGGAGATTGTCGATCGGGATCACGCTGAACGTGAAGCCGGGGCCCAAGGTGATGTTGCGGCCCCAGCGCACGGCGTTGATCGCGATCGACACGCCGGGGACCGGGATCGGCGCGTCGGCGACCGCGCTCATCAGGTCCTTCGCCGTCCACTCGGCGGGCAGCGTGGGGTTCATCGTCACGTCGACGCGCTTGTAGCCGCCTTTCGGCTTCGCGACGACGAGGTAGCGCGGCTCGAGCGCGAGCGAGCCGTCGTGACCGTTGCGCCCGGCGGGATCGGCGAAGCGGATCAGACCGTAGCCCGGGGTGCCTGCGAGCACCGGCGTGCCGTCGTCGAGCTGCGCGTCCAACGTGGTCTTGAAGCGAAACGTTCCGCCGGCGCGGGCCGTCTTCGAGTCGACCTTGTCCACCATGTCGACCGGGATCGCGGAGACGCACACCTTCGCCGCGGGCGCGGGCAGCGGCCGCAGCAGCATTGCCGCGAGTGCGCACATGGTCCCGAGAACGACGAAGCGGCCGCGCGTCATCGCGGGCCGCTTCAGCGTCGGAACGGACGCCGCCTCGCGGGGCGGCCGGGCGACGTCAGCCGACGGCGCCTTCCATCTCCAGCTTGATCAGCCGGTTGAGCTCCACCGCGTACTCCATCGGCAGCTCCTTGACGAAGAAGTCGAAGAAGCCGTTGACGATCATCGCGGTCGCGTCGGCCTCGCTCAGCCCGCGGCTCATCGCGTAGAAGAGCTGCTCCTCGCCGATCTTCGAGACCGACGCCTCGTGCTCGACGGTGGCGCGCTGCTCGTCGATCTTCATCGTCGGCTTCGTGTCCGAGGCCGAGCGCTCGTCCATCAGCAGCGCGTCGCATCGCACGCGCGTCTTCGCCCCGGCCGCACCGGGATGGATCTCGACGAGCCCGCGATACGTCGTCTTCCCGCCGTGCGCGCTCACCGACTTGTTCGTCACCACCGACGTCGTGTTCGGCGCCGCGTGGATGACCTTCGCGCCCGCGTCCTGGTGCTGGCCCTCGCCGGCGAACGCCGCCGAGAGGATCTCCCCGCGTGCGCCTTCCCCCATCAAGTAGATGGCGGGATACTTCATCGTCAGCCGCGAGCCGATGTTCCCGTCGACCCACTCGACCGTCGCGTTCTTGTGCGCGTACGCCCGCTTCGTGACGAGATTGTAGATGTTGCGGTACCAGTTCTGGATCGTCGTGTAGCGGATCGAGGCGCCTTCCATCGCGATCAGCTCGACGACCGCCGAATGCAGCGACGCGCTCGAGAACTGCGGCGCGGTGCAGCCCTCGATGTAGTGCACCTTCGAGCCTTCGTCGGCGATGATCAGCGTGCGCTCGAACTGGCCCATGTTCTCGGTGTTGATCCGGAAGTAGGCCTGGAGCGGCATCTTCACTTCGACGCCCTTCGGCACGTACACGAACGAGCCGCCCGACCACACCGCCGAGTTCAGCGCCGCGAACTTGTTGTCTTCGATCGGGATGACGGTGCTGATGTACTTCTCGACGATCTCGGGGTACTCGCGAACGGCGGTGTCCATGTCGCAGAACAGGACGCCGTCCTTTTCGAGCTCCTCGATCACCGAGTGGTAAACGACCTCCGACTCGTACTGCGCCGAGACGCCGCTGAGGAACTTGCGCTCGGCCTCGGGGATGCCCAGACGGTCGAACGTGCGCTTGATGTCGTCGGGGACGTCGTCCCACGAGCGTTCCGTCTGCTCGCCGGCCTTGACGAAGTAGTGGATGTCGTCGAAGTCGATCTGCGAGAGCGCTTCGGTATCGCCCCACGCCGGCATGGGCTTCGCGCGGAACACGTCGAACGCGCGCAGGCGGAACGCACGCATCCAGTCCGGCTCGTTCTTCATCGCGGAGATGCGCTCGACGATCTCCCGCGACAGACCCTTGTCGGACTTGAAGACGTAGTTCTCGGGATCGTGGAACCCGTGTCGGTACTCTTCGATCAGGGTCTCGGTCGTTGCGGCCATCGGTCTCCCAGCGTACTCGCTGCGCCCCGGCGGGGTCAAGGATAGTGAAGGGGTTTCTGTACTATCTAACCCCAGCTTCCCTCCGACCGTGGCGCCGAACCGCCTCCAGCAGCACCTCGAGGTCGTCTTCGCGCGTGCGGTGGTTCACGAAGCAGGCGCGGAGCGCCAGGCGGCCGCCGGCCCGAGTCGTGCTGGTGACCGCCTCGCCTCCCTCCTGCACGCCGATCGCGACCTCCGCGTTGAGCCGGTCGAGCGCCGCATCGTCCAGCCCGGCGGGGGCGTACCGGAAGAGCACGACGTTCAGGGTCACCGGCGCGAGCAGCTCGAGCTCCGGATCGGCCGCGACGCGCCGGCCCAGCTCCTCGGCGAGCGCGCAGCAGCGGCGTACGACGCCGCCCAGCCGGTCGAGGCCGTAGTGCCGCAGGGTGAACCACAGCTTGAGCGCGCGGAACTCGCGCGAGAGCTCGAGGCCGTAGTCGGCGAACCACGGCGCGCCGGCGGCGGTGCCCCGCTCGCTGCGCGCCAGGTACTGCGGCGCGGAGGCGAACGCGGCCCGGTGGCGCGCCTCGTCCCGGAAGAGCACGCAGCCGGCCGAGTACGGCGCCTGCAGCCACTTGTGCGCGTCGAACGCGAGCGAGTCGGCGCGCTCGATCCCGGCGGCGAGGACCGCGTGAGCCGGGCTCAGGACGGCGAAGGCCCCGAAGGCCCCGTCGACGTGCAGCCAGAGGCCCTCCGCCGCGCAGACGTCGGCCGTCCCCGCGATCGGATCGAACGCGCCGGCGTCGACGCTGCCCGCCGTCGCGACGACGAGGAACGGCCGCAGCCCGGCGCGCCGGTCGGCGGAGATCGCCGCCCGGAGTCCGCCGGCCTCGACCGCGCGGAGCGCGCCGGCGCCGAGCCCCGCGGTCCTCAACGCCTTGGGGACCGAGTCGTGGACCGCCGGCGCGGCATAGGCGACGAGCGGCGCACCGGCGATCCCGTCGGTCCCTGCGGCCTCCCCGAGCGCGGCGTCGCGCGCGGCGAGCACGCCGAGCAGGTTGCCCATCGACGTCCCGGTGGTCAGGACGCCGCTCGCGCCCGGCGGAAAGCCGAACAGACGCGCGAACGCGGCGACGACCGCGCGCTCGACGTACACCGGCGCGTGCTCCCGGCCGCCGACGTTCGCGTCGAGCGCGGAGGCGAGGAAGTCCGCCAGTGCCCCGGCCGCGCTGCCTGCGCCGTGGACCCAGCCCAGGAACCGTGGATGGCGATTTCCGGTCGGATACGGCTCGACGAGCTCGCGGTAGTGCCGGTACGTCTCTTCGAGCGGCTCGCCGGCGGCGGGGAACGGCTCGGCCAGCGCCGCTTTGACGTCGGGCGGGACCGGCCGCCACGCCGGGCGCTCGCGCAGCGTCGCGAGACCGTCGACGGCGTCGTCGACGGCCCGGTGGAGGAGGGCCCGGAACTCGTCCCAGTCGGCGGGGTCGAGGGAGCTGTCGTTCACCGCCCCAGCGTACGCCGGACGAGCGCGTCGAGCGCCGACAAGATGCGCGGGACGTAGCGGGCCTTGTAGCCGTAGAGCGCCGGATCGTCGAGGAGGTGCACGATGATCGCCGAGTCCGCCTCGAAGATCAGCAGCTTGCCCTCCCGGTCGATCGCGCAGTCGATCCCGACGTAGTCGAGCGGCAGCAGGGCGGCGGCCTCGCGCAGCGCCTCGTGCAGATCGCCCGAGAACACGTCCTCCATGCGGGCGAGAAAGCGGTGCTCTTCGTCCCGCATCCAGGCGTGTTCGTCCATCGGCGCGTTGTAGTAGTGGACCATCCAGCGCGGCGAGATCGCGAGGTGGAACGGGTACGGCTCGCCGCCCACGAACACGATCCGGTACTTGCGAAAATAGCCGTCGGCGCTGCGATAGTCGATGAACGGCGCGACGTAGAGCTCCTCGGCCCCGAACGCGGCGAGAAACGCGCGCCGCTCCTGATCCGAAGCGACGAGCGTCAGGCCGTTGCCGCCGTGCGTGTCGCGCGGGCGGACGACGTGCGCCTCGGCCGGCGCCGCAGCCTCGTAGGCGGCGCGCGACACGAGCTTCGCCGCGGGAACCCGGCACCGGCGCGCCCCGGCGAACGTCGCGGCGAGCGCGGTGCGCCCGAGGCGTGCGATCTGCGCGGGCCGGTTGACGACCGGCGCGCTCCGGTCGGCGAGGAACCGTTCGGTCGCGTGCAGGTAGGGGAGCGCGGCAGCCGACTCGCCGATCGCGGTGAAGACGGCATCGTAGTGGGGCAGCGGCGGCACGTCGCCGTCGGGATCGACGTACCAGCGGTGGATCGTGACGCGGCTCTGGTCGAAGAGCAGCTCGACCGGCGTGTTCGACACCCACAGCCCGGGCATCGTCGGCACGAGCAGCGCGTAGTCTTCGCGCACGCTCGCCGGCGCGGACTGGACGGGCGCCCGCGCGATCGCCTCGCGCTGATGCCGCAGCGCGAGCTCGTCCCGCCGCGCGAGCTGCGCCGTCTCGTAGATCGCGAGGTGCAGATCGACGTCGTCGGGGCGTGCGGCGACGGCGGCCGTGAGGACGAGGAGCGCCTCGTCGAGCCGCCCGGCGGCGGCGAGCGCGCGGCCCTGCGCCGCGGGCTCCGTAACGGAGGTCACTTCCCTGTGGTCGTCCGACGACCGCGACTATTTACAAGCCCGACCCCGGGGGGTACTATTGGCGACGGACTTCGCGACCCCGTGTCGGCCTTACCGGCGCGGGGTAGCGTCAGTCCGGTGAGTGGGAGGCGCGCCCTACGCGCCATCGCAGCGGACCGTCCGTACGGCCCAGGGTGGGCCGTGCCCGGCAAGCGTCCGCTGAAAGGTCGACGGCGAGACGGTGTACCGCACGCGTCGTGCGACGAGCCTGGAGGTGGGATTCTCCCAACCGAGCCCGAGGAGTCGAAAAAAGAATTGAAAGCACTCGGCACGCACATCGTCTGCGAGCTGTCCGGCTGTGACGCAGCCAAGCTCACCGACGTCGACGCGGTCCGCGCGATGATGGAAGAGGCGGCTCGAGCGGCCAACGCGACCATCGTCACGGCGGCGTTCCACCGCTTCCAGCCTCACGGCGTCTCGGGAGTGGTGGTGATCGAGGAGTCGCACTTGTCCATCCATACGTGGCCGGAGACCGGCTACGCGGCGATGGACTTCTACACGTGCGGCGACCACACGGACCCATGGGCGGCGTGCGAGTACGCCGCCGAGGCACTCGATGCGAAGAGCATGCTGACGACCGAGATGCGGCGCGGAATCGAAGCGGGACACGACCGCTTCACCCACGTCGTCACGACCCCGCACGACGTTCGCGAGCTGGTCGCCGCGATCGCCTGACCGGGTCCTCCCGCGCGGAACGACTCCTCGGACTCGACCACGGTTCGGGAGAACCGAAAGCCCGTCGCCTCAGGCGGCGGGTTTTTTCGTGTGCCGCTCGCGTCGCGTCACGGGACGAACGCCCGGCGTCCGCGAGACGGCAGGCCTCCGGATGCGCGGCGCGGCAACGGACGGACGCGATGCCGAAGACCGAGCACTATCAGTGGTACACCGAGCAGTTCGCGCCGACGGAGCTGCACGCGCACGCGATCGAAGAGACGTACTACGCGGGGCGCACCGCGTTCCAGTCGGTCGCCGTGCTGCGCACGGCCGTGTTCGGCAAGATGCTCGTGCTCGACGGCGACACGCAGTCTTCGCAAGCCGACGAAAAGATCTACCACGAGACGCTCGTGCATCCGGCGATGGCTGCCGTCGACGACCGGGCCGAGGTGCTGATCCTCGGCGGCGGCGAGGGTGCTACGCTGCGCGAGATCCTGCGCGACCCGTCGGTGCGCCGCTGCACCATGGTCGACATCGACGGCGACGTCGTCGATCTGTCGAAGCGTTATCTCAGCGAATGGTCCGCCGGCGCGTTCGAGGACCCCCGCGCGCGCGTCGTCATCGGCGACGCGCTGCGCTTCTTGAAGGACGACGGCGCCCGCTACGGCGCGATCGTGAGCGATCTGACGGAGCCGCTGCCCGACTCGCCGTCGTTCCCGCTGTTCAACGGTGAGGTGTTCCGCGACGTGAAGGCGCGGCTGGCGCCGGGCGGCGTGTACGTGCTGCAAGCCTCGACCGCGGGCTTCCACAACATGGCGCTCCACGCGAAGATGGCGCGCTCGCTGCGCGCGCATTTCGCGCACGTGCGCAGCTTCTACACGCACGTCCCCGCGTTCGACAACGATTGGGCCTTCCTGGCGTGCAGCGACGGCGTCGACGTCGCGGCGCTGGATCCCGCCCGCATCGACGCGTACGTCTCCGGCTTGCGCGGCGAAAACTGGTTCTACGACGCGGAGACGCATCGCCGGCTCTTCAGCCTGCCGCTCTACCTGCGGCGCGAGCTCGCAAAGCCGGGCGACGTCTTCGCGTAGCGTCGCGTGAACGTTCGGACGCCGGCGCGGCGCCGGTCTCGATGCGCGCTCGCCGTGGTGCTCCGGTCGGCGGCGGCGTGCGTGATGTTCTGGGGCGGTGCCGCGGCGACGGCGTGGGCGGGGCCGCCGTACGAGACCGACGATCCGGAGCCGACGGCGTACCGGCATTACGAGATCTACGTCCTGACCACGGGCGACGTGGACGCCTCGCGCGCCGTGAGCGGACAGCTGCCCTCGCTCGAAGTCAACTACGGTCTGATGCCGAACGTGCAGTTCTCGGTGGCGCTGCCGTTCGCCGCCGCGAGCGCGCCCGGGATGCCGTTCGCGAGCGGCTTCGGAGACATGGAAGTCGGCGTGAAGGTGCGCTTCGTGCAGGAGCGCGACGGCGCGCCGCAAGTCGCGTTCTACCCGTCCGTCGATCTCCCGACGGGAAACGCGCGCGCGGGCTTGGGCGGCGGATTGCCGCGCGTGTTCCTTCCGCTGTGGGCGCAGAAGACGAACGGCGCGTGGACCTACTTCGGCGGCGGCGGCGTGTGGCGCAATCCGGGCTTCGGCAATCGCGACTTCAGCTTCACGGGGATCGCCGCGACGCGCGAAGTGCGCGAGGGGCTCGAGATCGGCGCGGAGCTGTACCATCAATCGCCCGACACGGCCGGCGGCACCGCGGAGACGGGCGCCGGGATCGGGTTCGTCGCGCAGCGGGGCAGCGAGCACGCGATCCTCGCGTCGTTCGGGCGCGACGTCGCGGGCACGAACCGCTTTCATTTCTATGCCGCGTACGAGATGTACCTCGGCCCTAGAACTGCCGCACGGGTGCCGTAGCCGCTTGCTTCACGAGGCCCGAAGCGGCCGGAGGACGGTCCGCCGTCGTGACGCAATGTCGAGGTCATGACGGTGGAGTCGGGAGCTCTTCGACGCACGGCGCTGCACGAGGCGCACCTCGCGCTCGGCGCGCGGATGGTGCCGTTCGGCGGGTTCGAGATGCCCGTGCAGTACACGAGCATCCTGAAGGAGCACGACGCCGTCCGCAATCGCGCCGGGCTGTTCGACCTCTCGCACATGGGCCAGTTCGCGCTGCGCGGCGCCGACGTCGGGTCGTGGGCCGAATCGCTCACCGTCAATACCGTGGCGAACATGAAGCCCGGTCAGGCGCGCTACAACATCTTCACCAACGCGCGGGGCGGCGCGCACGACGACGTGATCTTCTACCGGCTCGACGAGACCCGCTGGCTGCTCGTCGTCAACGCGTCGAACGCGGAGAAGATGTGGGACGTCGTGTCCGGGGCGCGCGCGGGCGACGTGCGGCTCGAGAACCTGCACGGCGAGCGGGCGCTGATCGCGATCCAGGGGCCGCGTTCGGTGGAGTGGCTGCAGCCGCACGTCGAGCACGATCTCGCCGGCATGAAGTACTATTCGTGTGCGGAGACGCGGGTGCGCGGCGGCGTCCCGGTCGTCATCGCGCGCACGGGCTACACCGGTGAAGACGGCTTCGAGATCTTCCTCGCGTCCGACGCCGCGACGGGCGTATGGGACCTGCTGCTCGCGGAGAACCGCGCGCGCGGGCTCGAGCCGTGCGGGCTCGGCGCGCGCGACGTCCTGCGGCTCGAGGCCGGGATGCCCTTGTACGGGCACGAGATGGACGAAGAGATCACGCCGCTGCAAGCGGGTCTGTCCTGGGCGATCAAGTTCGACAAGCCCGAGTTCGTCGGCAAGGAGGCGCTGCTGGCGCAGCGCGAGGCTGCCGACTACGCGCGGATCGTCGGCCTGACGATGGAGGGCCGCGTTCCCGCGCGCGCCGGCTATGCGGTTCTCCGCGACGGCGAACGCAGCGGCGAGATCCGAAGCGGCTCGTGGGGGCCGTCGGTCGGCAAGAACGTCGCGACGGCGCTCGTCGACGCGTCGGCCGCCGAGCCCGGCACCGCGCTCGAAGTCGAGGTCCGCGGCGCCCGGCACGCGGCGAGCGTCGTCCCGCTCCCGTTCTACAAGCGCCCCAAGCGCTGAGCCGGAGGAACCCGCGACTCGCGCGCAACACCACCGAGCGGCGATGGCACAGTCGAACGTCCCCGAAGGGCTGCTCTACAGCAAAGAACACGAGTGGGTGCGCGTCGAGGGCGACGTCGCGACGGTCGGGATCACCGACTACGCGCAGGCCTCGCTGGGCGACATCGTCTACGTCGAGCTGCCGCGCGTCGGGGCGACGCTGAGCGCGTCGAGCAGCATCGGCGTGGTCGAGTCGGTGAAGGCCGTCTCCGACGTCTACACGCCGGTCGGCGGCGAGGTCGTCGGGATCAATGACGGGCTCGAGGGCGATCCCGCCGCCGTGAACCGCGACCCGTACGGTGACGGCTGGTTCTACCGCGTCCGCCTCGCGGACGTCGGCCAGACGAACGACCTCCTGACGCCGCAGCAGTACGAGCAGCTCATCGCGGAGGCCTGAGCCGGGTCGGTCGCGGAACACCGGACCGTAATCCCTGCCCTGAACGCCGGCGTACCCGCCGGCCGGAGGCCGCCATCTACACGCCGCACACCCCCTCGGACGTCGAGGCGATGCTGGCTGCGATCGGCGTCGAATCGCTGGACGAGCTCGTCCGCGTGCCCGACGCCGTCGCGCTCCGCGCGCCGGTCGAGGTCACACCTCAGCTCAGCGAGATCGAGATCGCGGAGCGCTTCCGGCGTTTCGCCGACCGCACCACGGCCGCGGGCTACGACGCCTTTCTCGGCGCCGGAGCGTACCGTCATTACGTCCCGCCGGTGGTCGGCGCGATCGCGATGCGGGGCGAGTTTCTCACCGCGTACACGCCGTATCAAGCCGAAGTCTCGCAGGGCTACCTGCAGGCGATCTACGAGTGGCAGACCTACGTCGCGCTGCTGACCGGGCTCGACGTCGCGAACGCGTCGGTCTACGACGGCGCGACGGCGCTGGCCGAAGCGGCGATCATGGCGGTCAACGCGACGGGCCGCAAACGCATCCTCGTCTCGCGCGCCGTGCACCCGAACTACCGCGCGGTGCTGCGGACCTACGCCGAAGGGCTGGAGCTCGACGTCGAGGAGCTCCCGTACGGCCCCGACGGCCGCACCGACGTGAGCGCCCTCGACGAGGCGCTCGCGGCGAACGACGTGGCGGCGGTCGTGGTGCAGTCGCCCAACTTCTTCGGCGCGATCGACGCGCTGCCGGCCGCCGCGGCGCAGCGCGCGAAGGCGGCGAAGGCGATCGTGATCGGCGTCGTGGCCGAGGCGCTCTCGCTCGCGGCGCTGGCGACGCCGGCCTCGTGGGGCGCGGAGATCTGCGCCGGCGAGGCGCAGTCGTTCGGCAACGCGGTCGCGTACGGCGGGCCGCACGTCGGCTTCATCGCGGCTACCGAAGCGCATCTCCGCCGCATCCCCGGTCGGCTCGTCGGCAAGTCGGTCGACGGCTCGGGACGGAGCGCGTACGTGCTCACGCTGCAGGCGCGCGAACAGCACATCCGGCGCGAGAAAGCGACCTCGAACATCTGCACGAACCAGGCCCACTGCGCGCTCTGTGCGACGATCTATCTCGCCGCGATGGGCAAGAGCGGGCTCCGCGACTGCGCGGCGCTCAACGTCGCGCGCGCGAGCGAGCTGCGCGCGAAGGTCGTCGCGCTGGACGGCTTCGTCGCGAAGTTCGACGCTCCGGTGTTCAACGAGTTCGTCGTCCGCGTCCCCGGCCGCGGCGCCGACGTGCTGCGCGCGCTGGAACGGAAGAAGATCCTCGGCGGTCTCGACCTCGGGCGCTTCTATCCCGAGCTCGACGACTGCATCCTCATGACGGCGACCGAGCTCACGACGAGCGCGCAGATCGACCGTTTCGCCGACGCCCTCGCGGAGATCCCGGTTCGTGCCGCTGCCCACGTCTGATACGCCGCTCATCTTCGAAACCGGTCGCGACGGCCGGGCGAACCGCTATCTTCCGGAAGGACCGCCGCTCGAGACGCTGCTGCCGCGCGGCGACCTGCGCGACGAGCTGCCGCTGCCGGACAACAGCGAGCTCGACGTCGTGCGCCATTTCACGCGGCTCTCGCACAAGACGTTCGGGATCGACACGGGCTTCTATCCGCTCGGCTCGTGCACGATGAAGTACAACCCGCGCATCAACGACGCGTCGGCCAACGTCCCGGCGCTGCGCGACCTGCACCCGTTCGCGCCCGACGCGACCGCGCAAGGCGCGCTCGCCGTGATGTGGGAGCTGGAACGCGCGCTCGCGTCGCTGTTCGGGATGGCGGCGTTCTCGCTGAACCCGGCCGCCGGCGCGCACGCCGAGCTGACCGCGCTGCTGATCGCGAAGGCCTACTTCCGCGCGCGCGGCGAGGCGCAGCGCAACGTCGTCGTCGTCCCCGACACCGCGCACGGGACGAATCCCGCGTCCGCCGCGATGGTGGGCTTCAAGGTGCTCTCGCTCAAGTCGGACGCGCGCGGCCGCGTCGATCCGGACGAGCTGCGCAAGGTCGTCGGCCCCGAGACGGCCGTCTGCATGATGACGAACCCGAACACGCTCGGGCTGTTCGAGCCGCGCATCCACGAGGTGTCCGACGTCGTGCACGAGGCCGGCGGGCTGATGTACTACGACGGCGCGAACGCGAACGCGCTGATGGGAAACACGCGCCCCGGCGACATGGGGTTCGACCTCATGCACCTCAACCTGCACAAGACCTTCTCGATCCCGCACGGTGGCGGCGGCGCGGGGGCCGGTCCGGTCGGCGTCGCGGCGCATCTCGTCGACTACCTGCCGACGCCGATCGTGCGCGCGTTCGACGCCGACGGGCGCGACGCCGATGCGCCCGGATGGCGGGAGAGCGCCGACCTCACGTTCGCGCTCGACTTCGAGCGCCCCAAGTCCGTCGGGACGATGCGCTCGTTCTGGTCGAACTTCGCGCACATGGTGCGGGCGCTCGCGTACTGCTACGCGAACGGCGCCGACGGGCTCGAGCGCGTCTCGAAGCTCGCCGTGCTGAACGCGAACTACGTGCGCTGCGCGATCCGCGACGTCGTCGACGTTCCGTACGACGAGATCAACCGGCACGAGTTCGTCGCCTCGGCCCAGTCGCTCAAGCGCGAGACCGGCGTGCGCGCGCTCGACCTCGCGAAGGCGCTGCTCGACCGCGGCTATCACGCGCCGACGGTGTACTTCCCGCTGATCGTCCCGGAGTGCCTGATGATCGAGCCGACCGAGACCGAGTCGAAAGAAACCCTGGACGGCTTCGTCGCGGCGTTCCGCGAGATCGTCGAGGCGGCGAAGCGCGATCCGGAGAGCGTGCTGCGCACTCCGGTCGACACGCCGGTCGGGCGGATCGACGAGACGCGAGCGGCGCGACAGCCCGACCTGCGGTGGCGGCCGGCCGCAACGGCGACGACGTGAAGCGCGCGGAGCTGCTTCGCACGGCCTCGGTCGCCGCGGGCGCGTTCGCGCTGCCGGCGACCGGCGCGCAAGCCGCTTCGCCCGCGCCCGTCGCCGCAGGCCCGGACGACGCGGAGCTCGACGCGTTTCTCGCCCGGCAGTGGGACGCGTACCACCGTCGCAACCCCGAGTCCGCGTCGCTCGACGGCGACCACGCGTACGACGATCGATGGAGCGATCCGTCGGCCGACGCCGCGGCGCACGAAGCCGCGGACGCGCGCGAGTCGCTCGCGACGCTCGAGCGCTTCGATCCCGCCCGGCTCTCGGAGACGGCGCGCCTGAACCGCGAGCTGTACGCGCAGTCGCTGCGCGACACGATCCGCGGATACGAGCTGAAGATGTACCGCTTCGCGCTGAACCAGCGCGGCGGCGTGCAGACCGACGTCGCGCTCGTCGACGACCTGCGGTTCACGACGCTCGACGACTACGCGACCTGGGCGAAGCGCGTCGACGCCTGGCCGCGCAAGGTCGACGAGACCATCGTCGTGCTGCGCGAGGCGGTCGCCGCGAAGACGCTGTGGCCGCGCGTCGTGATGGAGCGGATCCCCGAGCAGATCGACCGCCAGATCGTCGCCCCCGAACGGCATCCGTTCTTCGCGCCCTTCGAGCGCGTCCCGGCGAGCGTCGCCGCGGCCGGCGTCGCGCCGTTGCGCGAGCGCGTCCGCGCGTCGATCGCGAACGGCGTGCTGCCGGCGCTGCGGCGGCTGCGCGCGTTCTTCACCGAGACGTACCTGCCCGCGGCGCCGGTCGACGTCGGCGTCGGACGTCTGCCGAACGGCGACGCGATCTACGCTTACCTGCTGCGCCTGAACACGACCACGACGATGAGCGCGCGCGACATCCATGCGCTCGGCGAGCGCGAGGTCGCGCGCATCCGCGCCGAGATGACCGCGGTCGCGCCGCGCACCGGCTATACCGGTCCGCTGCCGGACGTGTTCCGCGCGATGCGCGAGGATCCGAAGAACTACCACGCCGACGCGGCCTCGCTGCTCGAAGCGTATCGCGCGCTCGCGAAGCGGATCGATCCCGAGCTGGTGCGCTTCTTCAGCGTGCTGCCGCGCACGCCGTACGGCGTCGCGCCGATTCCGGCCGCGATCGCGCCGGACACGACCACCGCCTACTACCAGCCGCTGGCGCTCGACGGCTCGCGCGCCGGGACGTATTGCGTGAACCTGTATCGTCCCGACCAGCGCCCGATCTACGAGATGCCGGTGCTCACGCTGCACGAGTCGGTTCCGGGGCACCACCTGCAGTTCGCGCTTTCGGCCGAGCTCGGCGCGATGCCGAGCTTCCGGCGCGCGGCGTACTACGTCGGCTTCTCGGAAGGGTGGGGGCTGTACGCCGAGTCGCTCGGCGACGCGATCGGCGTGTACGACGACGCGAAGACGAAGCTCGGGGCGCTCAGCTACGAGATGTGGCGCGCCGTCCGGCTCGTCGTCGACACCGGGATGCATGCGTTCGGCTGGACGCGTGACCGCGCCGTCGCGTACTTCCTCGACAACGCCGCGAAGACGCGGCTCGACGTGGTCAACGAGATCGACCGCTACGTCACGGACCCCGGCCAGGCGTGCGCGTACAAGCTCGGACAGCTCAAGATTCTCGCGCTGCGCGACCGCGCCCGCGAGAAGCTCGGGGAGCGCTTCGATCTGCGCGCCTTCCACGAGGTCGTGCTCGGCGCGGGCTCGCTGCCGCTCGACGTGCTGGAGCGCCGCGTCGACGCCTGGCTCGCGACCGCGTAACGGCGCCGTGACGCTCGAACAGACGGTCTCGATCGCCTCGGTCGGCGTCGCGGTCGTCGCGCTGTTCGTCTCCTCGCTGATCATGCTGCGCCACGCGAGCCACATGGAAGCCGAGCGCAACGCGATGGCGATGCTCGAGGCGGTGAAGCGCATCACCGATCCGGTGATCACGGACACGTTCGAGCGTCTCGTCGGCATCGAGACCCGCTACCCCACCGACGAGGACGTGCGCACGCGGTACCCGGACTCCCAAGATCAGCGCGACATGCAAGTCGTCTCCGCGTACATCGGCGCGGTCGGGTGCCTCGCGCGGCGCGGCGTCATCGATCCCTCGCTGCTCGCCGACGCGGTCGGCCTCGGCATTCGGCGGCGCTGGGCCGTGATTCGCGAGTTCGTGCTGCACGCGCGGCGCGCGAACGACAACCCGTACATCCTCGAGCACTTCGAATGGCTCGCGATGTACTGCGCCTGGTGGAAGGACGTCCCGCGGCCGAAGAACGACCGCAACTTCGACCCGGATCAATTCGCGGGCGTCACGTTCGAAGTGTAGTCCCGGGCCGCCGGCCGGCCCGCTCCGAAAGAATGCGGACGCCGCCCGCAGAACGACCGGGCCATGGCCAGGCGCGCGACGCCGACCCTCACCGAGGCCGAATACCGGCTGATGGACATCCTCTGGCAGCTCGGCAGGGGGACGGTCGCCGACGTCCACGCTCGCCTCGAGGACCGCCCGCTCGCCTACACGACCGTCCTTTCGACTCTGACCATTCTCGAGCGCAAAGGGTACGTGCGGCACAGCGTGCGCGGCAAGGCCAACGTCTACGAACCGCGCGTCGCGCGCGAGGACGCCCGGCGTTCCGTGATCGAGAACGTCCTGACGACGTTCTTCGAGGGATCGCCGCGCGCGCTGATGCTCAACCTGCTCGAGTCGGAGCGGCTCACGCCCGAGGAGGAGCAGCGCCTTCGCTCGCTCCTCGAGGGGCAGGACTGACCGTCGTGGCGGCGCTCGCCGCCGGTCTCGCCGCCGCCGTCGTCTCCGTCCCGCTCGCGCTCGCGGCGCTCACGGCGGCGCGCACCTTCGGTCGGGCCGCCGCGCGCTACCGGCTCGTCGGCATCGCGTTCGCGCTGTGCGCCGCGACCGCGCCGCTGGGCTACTGGCTGGCGCGCGGCCTCGCGCACGTCGCCGTGCGAGCCGCGCTGCCGCTCGCCGGGATCCCGCCGGCCTCCGGGCCGCTGCCGCTCGTGGGCGCGGCGCTGATCGCGGGAGGCGCGGCGGTCGCCGCGATCCTGCTGCTTCTGCTCGCCCGCGACGTCGTGCGGCTGCGCCGCGTGAAGCGGCGCGCCGTGCCGCTCGGCCTCGGGGGTCCGCGCGGCGCCACGGTGGCAACGTCCGCGGACGTCGTGACGCCGACGGCGATCGGCTATCTCCATCCCGCGATCGTCGTCCCGGCCGGCTTCCGCGCGCGTGTCGACGCCGGCGAATGGGAGGCCGTCCTGGCGCACGAGCGCGCCCACCTCGCGCGCCGCGACGACTGGGCGAAAGCGCTGCAGAGCGCGTGCTCCCGCGCAGGCTGGTGGATCCCCGGGCTGTGGCTCCTCGGGCGCGCGCTCGACCTCGAGCGCGAGCTGGCGAGCGACGAGCGTGCGGCCGGCGAAACGGGTCCGCGGCGCTACGCGGCGTGCCTGTTGCGGCTGGCGACGCAGCGCTGTGACGACGCGCTCGCGCCGGCGCTGTGGGGCCGCCGCTCGCACGTCGCGATTCGGGTCGAGCGGCTGATGCGCCCCAGGCCGGCCGGGACGCCGGTCGTCCGTGCGGCGGCGCTGGGCGCGTTCACCGCCGTCGCATGCGCGTGCCTCGCGCTCGCGGTCGTCAGCATTCCGCTCGCTCCGCCCGCGCGGCCGGCGGCGCAGGCTGCCGGGCAGCTTGCGCGAGCGGGCGCCCCCCTCGTGGTGCGCGACACGCGAACCCCTCGCGACGAGGCGCACCCCGCGCGCCGGCTCGCGAAGACGCCGTCGCCGAGCCCTTCCGACGCGGCTGCGACCGCCGTTCGGCCGGCGCCGCGCGCGCTCGCCGCCGCCAGGCGACCGCATCGCGCCGCCGCGCACGTGGCGTCGCCTCCGGCGCCCAGCGCCGTTTCGATCGCGCGCACGCCGCGCCGCCCCGCGGCCGTGTCGCACCGCGCCCGGGCGCCCCAGCCGGTCCCGGCGGCGCGGATCGCCGATGCCGCGGCGCCGTCCGGCCCGACGTCGGCACCGTCGTCGCAGCCCGCCTCACACGCCGCCGGGGCCGCGCGGGCCGCGTCCGACGATCGCCGCGCCGGAGGCGCGCCGTCACCGCTGCCGGGCGCTCCGGCCGCCGAGGCGATCGCCCCGCCCGACCCGTCGGGCGGCGGTGCCGGGGGACTGATCTGGATCCCGATCCCCTGGTCGCCCCCACTCTGAAGCGAGCGGTTCCAGGGCCGGTTCCTTCTTGGGGCGGCACGCTATACTAGTGGTGACAGCCCGGTTTTTCGGGCTGATATCGTCTCTCCCACAACGACGGATGCGGATCAAATACGAAGTCTCCGCGGGGGGCTTGGTCCTCAAGCGGAACGGTGCGACTCTGGAAGCCTTGCTCATCGGGCGAGGCGAGCCGCGCGTTTGGTCGCTTCCCAAAGGACACGTCGAGCCGAAGGAGACCCACGAGCAGGCGGCGCTGCGCGAAGTGCGCGAGGAAACCGGCTGCTGGGCCGAGATCCTCACGAAGCTTTCCGACATCTCGTACTGGTTCTATCTGAACCGCACGAAGCACAAGAAGGCCGTGCACTTCTACCTGATGCGCTACCTCACGGGCGACACCGCCAACCACGATCACGAGGTCGACGAGGCCCGCTGGTTCGAGATCAAGGCCGCGAAAAAAGCGCTCAAGTACGTGAACGAGAAGCGGCTGGTCGACCTCGGCCTCGAGTGGCTCGAGCGCGAGGGTGAGGGCATCTTCGAGCCGGTCGAGATGCCGGTCCCGATGCGCTCCACCGCGAGGGACTCGAGCGCGTAATTGAACCCTCCCCCGGTGGTCGACGAGCGCGCCCTGCGCGTCTCGCTCGACGTGTTCGACGGCCCCCTCGATCTGCTCCTGAACCTGGTCCGCGAGCGTCAGCTCGACATCGCGACCGTTCCGCTCGCCGCCGTCGCGGATCAATACCTGGCGTACGTCCACGCGATGGAGTCGCTCGACGTGGAGCTGGCGGCGGATTACCTCGTCGTCGCCGCGACGCTCGTCTTCCTGAAATCGAAGGCGCTGCTGCCGCCGATCCCCGTCGAGCTGGCCGGCGATCCCGAGGAGTCGGCCGAGGCGGTCGAGGCGCGGCTGCGCGAGCGGCTGATCGCGTATTCGAAGTATCGCGAAGCCGGGCAGGAGCTCAAGGCGCGCGCCGCCGAGGCGGCGGCTTTCTACGTGCGGACCGACGGCGGCGACGCGACCGCCGAGCTGGTGCAGCGCTACAAGATCGACGCGGCGCGGCTTTCCGCGGCGCTGGCCGCCGTGCTGCGCGCCGCGAAGCCGGAAAAGCGAACGATCGTGCGGGAGCGCGTCTCGCTCGCCGAGCAGATGGAGGTCGTCGCGCGCGTGGTGCGCCGCGAAGGGCGGGCCTCGTTCTTCGGGCTGTGCGAGCGGCTCGACCGCGTCGCGATCATCGTGACCTTCCTCGCCGTCCTCGAGCTGGTCCGCCGGGCGCGCATCCGCGTCGCCCAGAGCGCCGCCTTCGAGGACATCGAGCTCCTCCCCGTCCCCGAGAACGACCGTGCAGCCTGACCACGACCAGTCCACCCCTTTGCCGGAGACCGATGCGCCCGCGGAGCGCGGCGGCGTGACGCACTCGGAGGAGGCCGCGCAGTCCGAGCTCGTGCACGCCGAGCCGGTGCAGCCGGAGCTGGTGGAGACGGGCAAGCTGCAGCGGGATCTCGAGGCGCTGCTGTTCGTCACGTCGGAGCCGCTCTCGATCAAGCAGCTCGCGAAGGTGACCGGTGCCGAGGAAGCGGCGGTCAGCGTGGCGCTGCAGCGGATCGACCAGGACTTCGCGCACCGCGGCATCGTGTTGCGCGAGGCGGGCGGCGGCTATCGCTTCGCCAGCGCGCCCGCCGCCCGCGAGGCGGTCGAAGCCTACCTCCTGCCGCCCAAGACGAACCTCTCGCCGGCGGCGCTCGAGACGCTCGCGATCGCGGCCTACATGCAGCCGGTGACGAAGAGCGAGATCGAGGGCATCCGCGGGGTCAGCGCCGATTCCGTGATCGCCACGCTGGTCGACCGGCGCTTCCTCGTGGAGTCGGGACGCAAGGACGTCCCCGGCCGGCCGATGCTCTACAAGACGACCCCCGAGTTCCTCGAAGCGTTCGGCCTGCGCTCGCTCGACGAGCTGCCGCCGGTGGACTTCGACGGCGCGGCGCCGGTCGAGCTGGCGCTTCCCATCCCGACGACCGTCGTGCGGCACGAGGCAACCCTCGCGGGGGGCGAGCGGGTCGGAGAGGACGAGCTTGCCGCAGCCGGCGTGGTCTACGACCCCGGCACGGCGGCAGCCGACGAACACGCGGCGCCGGCCGATGAGTCCGGCGCGAACCCAGAAACGGAGCCCCTGCCATCAGCGGTGTAGCCGCACTCAGCACGCTGACGCCCGCCGACGTGTGGGCGCAGATCGACGAGAACTGTCAGCGCGTCGCGCTGACGCACGAACTGATCCAGCCCGGCGAGCGCTTCAGCCTCACGGTCGACCAGCGCAAAGCGGTCGACGAGATCATCGCCGGCCTCGACGACGGCGTTTGGGAGTTTCTTCTGAAGGCGCCGACCGGCTCGGGGAAGACCGAGGTGATGATGCGCGTCGCCGTCGACGCGATCCTCGAGACGGGCGGTCACGTCGTCGTCATCGCGCCGACGCGCGACCTCATCCGCCAGCATGTCACGTACTTCACCGAGCGTCTCGCCGGCACGGGGATCGGCGTCGGGCAGATCCACGGCGGCGCCGCTCCGGGCGAGCGCCGCGCCGACGAAGCGGGCTTGGACGACGGGAGCGTGCGCGTCATCGTCGGCTCGGCGATGATGCTCACCATCGACCGCTACTGGGACCTCATCGACCGCAGCGCGCTGCTGATCGTGGACGACGTCAACGCGTTCGACGAGCGCGAGCATCTGCGGCTGCTCGAAGACCTCGACTGCCCGATGCTCTTCGCGACCGCCACGCCCGCCGAGCTGCGGCGCTTCCTCGAACGCATCGGCGCGATGGACCACGTCGTGAAGATGAAGGCGATGCCCTTCGACGTGCAGCCGACGAAGGTGCACAAGGTCGAAGGCGTCTGGGGCGAGCCGCCCGCCGAGCAGCTCGCGCACGCCGACGCGCTCATTCGCGAGCATCTCGCGCGCGGCTCGCGCATCTTCGCGATCGGCCGGACGCGCGGCGACGTCCCGCGGCTCGCCGAGCGGCTCCACGAGACGTACGACATCCCCGTGCAGCAGCTGCGCGGGGACATGGCGGACACGAAGGAGCAGGGCAGCAGGTACCGCCGCAAAGGCGTCAAGGTCAACGACGTCGGCACCCGCATCGAGATGATGAACCGCTTCCGCGCGCAGTCGCCCGCGGTGCTCGCGGCGACGAATCTGGTCGGCAGCGGGATCGACATCCCGGCCGCCGACCTCATCGTCATCACCGACGCCGACGCCTTCGGCGAGGCGGAGGTCGAGCAGCTGATCGGGCGGGTCGGCCGCCGCGAGCGCCCGTCGGACGCGGTGCTCGTGACCGGGACGACGTTCGAGCGGAATCCCTCGCGCGCGATGGCGCCCAGCGGGCGGGCGCGGTCGTTCATGCCGCGCGGCATGCGGGCGCGTCAGTTCGACTTCGGCCGCCGCCGATAACAGGGGCGATGCACTTCGCCGACCCCGCGTCGTACGACGACGTTGCCGCAGCATACGACTTCTTCTGGCCCAGCCCGTCGCCCGAGGTCTATCAGGTCCTCGACGACCACGGCATCCGCACCGGCTCGATCCTCGACGTGGGGATCGGGACGGGACTGGCGTCGCTGCCGCTCGCGCAGCGCGGCGCGCGGATCACCGGGATCGATCCCTCGCCCGGGATGCTGGCGCTCGCGCGCGTGCGGCTCCCCGACGCCGAGCTGGTCGCCGGCCGCGCCGAGGAGCTGCCGTTCGCGGACCGCTCGTTCGACGCGGCGATCTCCTGCGAGACGTTCCACTGGGTCGATCAGCCGCGGGCACTGGCCGAGCTGCGCCGCGTGGTCCGGCCGGGCGGTGCGGTCGCGATCTGGTGGTCGACGATCTCGTCGGCGAGCGAGGTGCCCGAGGCGCGCCGGGCCGCGGCAGCCGACGCCGGGCTCGAGCCGGTCGGTGACGCGCTCTCGCGCGGCTTTCGCGCGTTCTTCGCCGCGCCGTTCGCGGAGCGCGCGATGCGCGCCGTCCCGGCGGCGATCCTGACGACGGTCGACGCGTGGGTCGGCTACGAGCGGGCGCGCGTCGAGCTGCGCGAGGCGTACGGTTCCCGCGCGAGCGCGTGGTGCGACGCACTCGAGCGCCGGCTGCTGCGCGCGTACGGGCGCGCCGAGGCGCGTATGACGGTGCGCACCGTGCAGTACGTGTACCTGGCCCGGGTCTGATGCGGCTCGGCCTGCACGTTCGCGTCGGCAGCGGCTACGATGCCGCGACGGCGTACGCGCAGAAGCTGGGCTGCGACACGCTGCAGTTCTTCGCCGGAAATCCGAAGACGTATCGCGTGGGCGGGATCGATGCGCCCGCGCTGCAGCGCTTCGCGGCCGCGCGCGCGGCGGCCGGGATCGCCCCCGTCGCGATCCATACCTCATATCTGATCAACCTCGCGAGCGACGATCCCAAAACCGTCGGCAGCTCGCTGAAGCTGCTGAAGAACGATCTGAAGATCGCCGCCGCCGGCGACATCGCGTACGTCAACACGCACCTGGGTTCGTACGGAAAGCGCGACCGCGCCGACGGCTTCGCGACCGTCGTCGCCGCGCTCGAAGACGCGCTCGACGGGATCGCGCCCGGCGTGCACCTCGTCATGGAAAACTCGGCCGGCGCGGGACAGCTGTGCGGCGGCACGATCGAAGAGCTGGGAGCGTTCGTCCGCGCGATCGGCCATCCCGGCCTGCGCGTGTGTCTCGACACCGCGCACACCTGGGCCGCCGGCTATGCGATCGATACGCGGGACGGCGTCGAACGGTTCTTCGAGCTGGTCGAGCGCGAACTGGGGCTCGAACGCGTCGTGATGTTCCACTTCAACGACACGCAGATCGAGCTGGGCGGGCACCGCGACCGGCATTGGCACATCGGCGAGGGGCGGATCGGGATCGAGGGATTCCGCGCGATCGTCGCGCATCCGGGAGTCCAGGGCAAGGTCGCGATCCTCGAGACCCCGGGCGAGGAGGACGACGACGCCCGCAACGTGCGCACGCTGCGCGCGGTGCTGGAAGGAGTGACTGCATGAGCGAGGCGGATCGCCGCGGCGCGGAGCGGGTGAAGGTCGCCGTCCGCGTCCGGTACCGGGTCGACGGGGGAAAAGAGCGCTTCGGCACGATCGAAAACATCTCGCGCACGGGGATGCTGCTGGTGGTCGGCGAGCAGATCGCGGAGAACGCGCGCGTCACCGTCGAGTTCGCCGGCGGCGACGGACAATGGCAAACGCTGGTAGGCGACGTGGTGCGTTCGGCCGCGATGGGCGGCTTCGGGATCGCGTTCGTCAGCGTCGACGACGCCGCGCTGCAGTTCCTGCGCACCGCGCTCCGCGTCCCCTAGGTGGGTTCGCGCTTTGCGCGAACCCTTCGCGGTCCTCGCTGCGCTGCGGTCCGCCCAGAGGAAACGTCGAGTCGGCGCGCTGCGTCTGGGTGATCTTCGGTGATCGTTCATTGTGACTTGGATGCGTTCTACGCGTCGGTCGCGCAGCGTGACGATCCGTCGCTGCGCGGGATCCCGCTCGCGGTTTCGGGGCGCTCGCGGCGCGCGGTCGTGCTGACGGCGTCGTACGAGGCGCGGCCGTTCGGCGTGCGCTCCGCGATGCCGCTCTATCGCGCGCTGGAGCTGTGCCCCCAGCTCGCGGTCGTTCCGCCGAACTTCGCGGCGTACCGCGAGACGTCCGAGCGGGTCTTCGCAATCTTCGCCGACGGCGCGCGCGCGGTCGAAGGGCTTTCGCTCGACGAAGCGTTCGTCGACGTTCCCGGCGACGATCTCGACGCCGCCGTCGCGTTCGCGCAGCGGATTCGCTCGCGCGTTCGCAGCGAGGTCGGGCTCACCGTGAGCGCGGGCGTCGCGCGCGGCAAGATGGTTGCGAAGATCGCGAGCGACGCGAACAAGCCCGACGGGCTGACGGTCGTCACGCCGGGCACCGAAGCCGCGTTCCTCGCGCCGATGCCGGTCTCGCGGCTGTGGGGGATCGGCCCGAAGACGCAGCCCCGTCTCGAAGCGGCCGGTATTCGCACGATCGGCGATGTCGCGTCGCTGGACGACGAGCGCTGCTACGCGCTGTTCGGCCGCGGCGGACCGTTCTTCCGCGATCTCGCGCGCGGAATCGACGAGCGCGAAGTCGATCCGTCACGCGAGCGCAAGTCCATCTCGACCGAGGAGACGTTCGAGTACGACGTTCGCGACGAAGCGCGGATTCTTGCGCTGTTGCGCGTGCAGGCGGACGAGCTCGCGCAAGGCCTGCGCGCGAGAGGGCTGCGCGCTTCCACCGTCGGCGTGAAGATCAAGAAAGCCGACTTCGCCGTGACCGGCCGCCAGACGTCGCTCGCCGTACCGACCGACGACGCGAACGCGATCCGCGACGCCGCCGTCGCGTGCTGGAACCGCGCCGGCGTCCGCGACGTCCCGATCCGCCTGCTCGGCACGCGCGTCGCCTCGCTCACCGAAGAGCGAGAACGCGAGCTGCGCCTGTTCTGACGCCGCCGCATCTTGCGCGAGGCCGCGAGGGGACTGTGCGCTCTGAGCCAAACCCGTAGGCCATTAGCCTGAGTGCCACCCTGGTGGCATTCAGGGACGGCATGCTAGCGGGGGTGCTTACAAATGCTGGACAGGCAACGCGAGGAGCGGCGTCCCGAACTCGTCTTCGGGCTCATCGGTGCGCTCGGTGCGGACATCGGACCGGTCATCGACTCCCTTGAGGAACGCCTTCAGATCGTCGGTTATCGCTCCGTACGCATCAAGCTGAGCGCACTGATGGAGAGCCAGATACCCGGCCATCCTTTCGTCGACTTGTGCAAGGACGGTAAGAAAGCGGACGTTGAAGCGTACATGGACGCAGGTACTCAACTTCGTACGTCGCTACGGCGAGGTGATGCACTGGCGATGTATGGCGTTTTGGCGTTACGCGAAGAACGCAGGCGGTCGAGCGCATCGTATGACGAGGTAGCGCAGGGACTCGCGTATATCTTCGATTCGTTGAAGCATGACGACGAAGTCGAGACGCTTCGGCGAATTTACGGCCAAGCATTCGTCGGTGTTGGTGTCTATACGCCATATCGCGAGCGGTTGCGCAATGTGAGCGCTCGGATCTGCGAGAGCAAGGGCATCGGGCAGCCGGACGACTATCGTAAACGAGCCGAGGCGCTCATCGAAAAAGACTTCGATGAGCAGGGTGTCCCGTTCGGGCAACACGTGAGCGACGCATTCGCCCTCTCCGATGTCTTCATTTCAAGCAGCGGAGATAGGGCCGGGCATGTCGCCCGCTTCGTCCAACTCCTTTTCGGTGATTGGACCAAAACTCCAACGCGAGACGAAATCGCGATGTTCCATGCGTACGCGGCTGCCCTCGAGTCGTCATCGATGGCACGCCAGGTTGGGGCCGCGATCGCCCTTACCGACGGCACGCTGTTGGCTACCGGAACCAACGAGCTTCCCCGCTTCGGCGGAGGCCCGTTCGACGCCGACGAAGCGCGGTCGGCAGCCAACCGGGGAGACTCCGACATTCGCGATTTCGCGTTGAAGATCGATGCGAGTGATACCCATCGGCGCGAGCTGCTGACCGATATCCTAGGGCGGCTGGCTTCTTCGGGTCGCATGGGACGATTGGACGACTCCGAGTTACCAAATGTCGCCGACGATATGTTGTTCGGCGCCGATGCAGTGCTTAGAAAAGCGAAGTTCATGTCCACGATCGACTACGTGCGCACGATGCACGCTGAGACGATGGCGCTGTCGAACTGCGCGCGGCGCGGCATCGCCGTGGAGGGCGGTACGTTATACGTCACCACGTTTCCGTGTCACGACTGTGCCAAGCAATTATCGCGAACGGTATCCGGCGCGTCGTCTATATCGAGCCGTACACGAAGAGCCTTGCGAAGCGGTTTTACGATGGGCTGATCACGATCGATGAGCAACCGCGCGAATCGCGCGTACGGTTCGAGTCCTTCGTCGGCGTCGCTCCACGTCGCTTTGCCGATCTCTTTACGATGCGTGAGCAGCGGAAAGACCAACGTGGACACGTGTTGGAGTGGCGCGCATCCGAGGCAGTGCCTCGCTTGCCGATACATTTTGCGTTGCCGTATGCGAGGCTCGGTGGCGAAAAGATCGAAGCCGCGGCGTTCCAAGATGCCATCGGATCGAAGAGTCCCGGTGGTCTGCAATGATCAGAAGCCAAGAACCCCTTGAGGTGTGTCGATGAGCGATCTTCCTAAGAACTGGCTCGAAGAGTCCATCCGGAATCTCAATGACGATCGGAAGACTTGGCCCGAGTGGATGAAGCGGGGTGTTCAGGAAGCGACCGATCACGCGGAAGAGCGGCTACGAAAGTATGGCGTACCGCCCGAATCCAGCGCTCACGTCAACGGTAAGACAGGTATGGAATAGCGCGCGCTTCATCGGTACGACTCGTCCTCGCTACCGGTCCACGAGTTCGGACGAACAAGAGCGAACATCATCGTCTTCTGCACGGCGTCAAGCGCGGCGCGTTATCGAGCCGTGAAGTCCAGCCAGCGGCGGTGCCAGAGATAGCTGCACCCGCGGTTGCATGGGCCGACGCCCGCGAGCGCGGCACCTTGGCAGTGCAGACCGGCGAGGACGTACCAATCCGCCTTCGGGCGGCGCCACCACCGCCCCGCCGAGCCCCGTGCCGCACGTAAGACGGGATGGCGCGTTCCGGCGTAGCGCGCCATCTCCGGCATGAAGAGGATCCCGTCGAGCCGTCCGCTGCGGTCGAGCGTCGCGCGTATTTCGTCGACCGAACGCACGCGCGCCCAGCGTTCGTGCGACGACGCGTACGGCGTCGCGGGAGGCGCCGCTTCCAGCCATTCATCGCGGAACAGCAGCGGGCACGCACGGCCGCACCCGTGCTCCTCGTCGCACACGACGTCGTCGAGCGCGACCGTCCGCGTGATCGGGCGCATTCGCCCGGCGTCGTCCGCCATCCGGCGCACGACCGTCCGCACGCGGAAGCCGAGGCCGCACGTGCCCCACTGCGACGCGGTGAAGCGCAGGCCGCGCGTGCGGTCGTGCGCGTCCAGCGTCGCGCGGATCTCCGGCGCGGATCGTACGCGCACCCAGGTTCCTTCGGCGAAGGCGGAACGCTCGCCGAGCAGCGGTTCGCTCGCCCCGGCGCTGTGTGCGCGACGCCAAGCGCGGCGCACGGCCCTGAGCAGTCCCGTCGGCCAAACGTACCGGTAGATCGGGTTCTCGAACTGGCATCGCTCGCGAAGGAGCACACCTCAGTATCGCACGTTCGGGTGAGGGCGGGGTGAAGCGAAGCGCGGCGTGCTGCAGCGCTCGCGGGTCAGATGTGGTCGCTGCTCCAGCACGGGTCGCCGCCGTCGCGAGGCGCCGCCGCGCCGCCGGCGAAGGCCGCCCGAAACCGCGTGCTCAGCGGCAGCGCCATCGCGATCGCCTCGGTGCGCCGGCGGACCGCGCCGCGCGGAAGCGCGTCGCGCGCCACGGCCGGCGGAAGCCAGCCGCGCACGGTGCGCAGGTCCCCGGCGGCGGCGCGCAGCAGCGGCCCGATGCACCGCGCGTCGTCGTCGCGGTCGAACGCGAACTCGTCGACGACGAACGCGTCGGCGGCCGGGATGCGGCGTCCGCTCGCGTACGCGGCGAGCGTTCGTCCGCGGCGTACACCGAGCCGGACGAGCTGGCCGGCGTGCTCGCGCGACGCCGTGCGCAGGCGCTGCCACTCCCAGTCGAGCGCGCTGCGCGCGAATGCGAACGGCCGGCGGGCCTCGAGCGCGTCGAACGCGCGGCGCACGGCGCCGGCGTCGCGTTCGCCGAGCGCGACGATCTCCACGCGCTCGGCGCCGAGGTCGGCGGCGCGCAGCGAGATCGTGCGCGAGGGAAGCTGCACGAAGCCGATGCGTTCGTAGAACGCGGGCCGGACGTCGCTGAACAGGTAGGCGAGGTCGGCGCCCGCATCGCGCTCGGCGTCCAGGAACGCGCCGAGGAGCGCGGTCGCGTAGCCGCGCCCGCGCAGGTGCTCGGGGGTGAAGACCGCCCCGATCCCGGCCGCGCGAAACGCGCGATCGCCGCAGCGCAGCTCGCGCTCGTAGCGCTTGCACGACGCGACGAGCACGCCGTCCACGACGAGTCCCAGCATCCGAAAACGGCGCTTGCCCCACGCCGACGACGCGATCGCGCGCAGCTCGCCGGCGTACTCGTCGTCGGTGCGCGAACCGGCCCACAGCGCGCGCGAGTGCGGCAGCACGTCACGCACGTACTCGTCGGCGCTGAGTGCGCGAAGGCGAAGCAGACGCGGCCTCGTCAGCGTGCGAGCAGCGCGGCGACCTCGGCGGCGAGCTCCGGCGCCGCCTTGCCGCGCGTCGCCTTGCCGCTCGCCGAGATCGTCGCCGTGGCGTCGGCGCGGCCGAGCACCGCCGCGAACAGCCGGCGCTGCTCCTTCACGTACGCGGCTCGCGGGTTCGCGCTGTGCTCGTACCACGTGAACTTCGCGGTGCGCGCCGCGCGCGCGTCGCCGGCGCACTCCTTCGGGATCATCCCGTGCGTGGGGCTGAACAGGAACGCGTCGGGAACGTAATACGGCGGGAAGGCGCCGGCGCGCGCGTCGACGACGAAGACGTGGTCGAAGCGCCGCGCGAGCACGCGGTCGACCGCGGCGACGACGATCGCGTCGTCGCGCTCGTCCTCGATCGCCGGACCCTGCTCGGAGAGCGCGAGGCGCTCGCAGTGCGCGAGCGCGCGCGCGAGGCCGTCGAACGGCCGGCGCTGCGCGTACGCGCCGATCAGCGCGATCAGCCGCGCGATCAGCGTCGCGCGCAGCCGCCGTCGCGCCGCCGTCTCGCCCTCGCGTGCCGCGAGCAGACCGCCGTCCTCCACGATCGCACGCGCCGCGCTCTCCGGATCGGCGTCGCGGACCCACGCCGCCCAGCGCGCGCGGCGCGCGCGGAACGCCGCCAGCCGTTCGCGCGCGAGCGGCGTGAGATCGTCGTCGCGCTCGCCGCGCAGCACGTTGGTTCCGAGCCGCACGTCGCGCTGCCGGTCCCAGCGGCGGTCGGGATCGGGGTTCTCGGGGAGCGCGAACAGCGCGGGCTGCGGGTTCGCCGGCTCGCCGCACAGCAGGGCGATCGACGCGTCGGAGAGCCGCAGCATCGGCGTCTGGAGCGCGCGCAGCGTCCACGCGTGCCGGAACGGATCGACGCTGGCCCACAGCAGCGCCAGCGCGTCGAGCACGTCGCCGCGCTCGAACAGCGCCGGATCGCCCGCGAGCGCGACCGGAAGATCGCGGGCGAGCAGCGCGTCCTCGAACGGTCCCAGCGTGCGCAGCGTGCGATGCAGCAACGCGATCTTCCCCGGCGGCGTCCCGCGCTCCACGAGCGCGGCGATCCGCGACGCGACGGCGTCCGCCTCGCTCGCCCGATCCTGCAGTCGGATCACGCGCACCGCGTCGCCCGGCGGAACCGGACGCAGCGGATCGGCGTCGATCGTCGCGCGCATCACGGCGGCGATCTGCGCGGGAAGCCCGCGCGGTTCGAGCGCGACCGTGGTCGCCGCGCGGCGGAACAGCTGCTCGGGACGCGCGCCGGCGAAGTTCTGCGTCGCCGCGGCCGGATCGCCCGCGATCGCGACGCCGTCGAGCGCGTCGCCGAACAGCGCGCGGAGGAAACGCAGCGCCGCGGCGCCGAGATCGTGCGCGTCGTCGACGAAGGCGACGCGCAGCCGTCGCCGCACCGCGCGCGCGATCGCCGGGCGGCTCTCCAGCAGCCGCGTCGCTTCGACGAGCGCGTCGCTCGCGGTGAGGCAGCCGCGGCGCACGATCTCTTCGCGGTACGCGCCGTAGAGCCGCTTGAGGATCTTCGCGAGATCCAGCTCGCGCTTGCGCTGACGTTCCAGCTCGGCGGCGCCGACCGCGAGCGAGGCGCGGTGCTCGTCCTTCGTCGCCGCGAGCAGCGCCGGGGACGCGAGGTTCGGCGGGTTCGCGTAGAACGTGTTCGCGCCGCGCAGCGCCATCGCCAGGAACGTCTCGTCGTCGATCCCCGCCTCCCGCAGCTTGCGGATCAGCCGCAGCGCCGCGTCGGCGAAGCGGTCCGGCGTGCGCAGTCCGGCGATCTCCGGATCCACCTCGGCGCCCAGCCAATCGGCCCATTCGGCGGAGAACAGCGGCGCGGCGGCGCGCTCGAAGATCTCCGTGGCGTCGAGCGGGTCGACCAGCTCGACGTCGAGCGCGAGCCCCGTCTCGAGCGGGTGCGCGCGCAGCAGCTCGAACGCGAGCGCGTCGAGCGTCGCGCCGTCGACGGCGACGCCGGTGGCGGCGCGCATTCGCGCGGCGAGCGCGCGCGCGCCGTCCGCGCGCGCGGCCGTCACGATCGCCGCTTCCGCGAGCGTCGCGTCCGCGGCGAGCAGCGCTGCGAAGCGCCGCACCAGCGCGTCGGTCTTCCCGCTCGTCGGCAACCCGGTGAACGCGAGCAGCCCGTGCTCGACCGGCAGCGCGAGCGCGCGTTCCAGCGCGAGAACGGTGACGCGATCGCCGTCGGGGCGGGCGTTCATCGCGCGAAGCGCTCCTCGATCGCCGACGGGCGCTCGCGGCACGCGTCCGCGTACGCGCAATAGCGGCACGCGTCGGGATCGCGGGTCGCGGGGAACGCGGCGAGCGTTCCGCTCGACAGCTCGGCCGCGAGCGCGATCATCCGGTCGCGCGCGCGCTCGAGCTCGTCGCTGCCGATCTCGCCCGTCGCACCCGACGAGCGCGGCGAACGCGACGTCGTGACGACCTCCAGCTCCACCGGCGCCACGTCGAGCAGCGCGTCCTTCAACGGGACGAGCGCGAGCCGCGTGACGACGTCGCCCGCGGCCGTGCGCGCCCAGTAGTAGAACGGCAGCTGAAACTCGCGGAACGCGCGCACCTCGTCGAGATACTCGGCGGCGCTCGTCGCGATGGAGCCGGTCTTGTAGTCGACGACGGTCACCGTGCCGTTGCCCAAATCGCGGTCGAGCCGGTCGATGTAGCCCACGAAGCGGTGGCCGCCCAGCTCGACGTCGGCGGCCGTCTCGCAGCCGATCACCTCGAACGGCGTGCGCCGCGCGCGCTCGAGGAGCCAGGCGAGATACTTCACCGCCGTGCGCCGTGCGCGGCGTTTCTGCAGCTCGAACTCGACCGGGGCTTCGAAGCGCGTACGATGGCGGTCGAACGCCGCCACGACGCGCCCGTCCAACTCGCGCCCGAGCGCCTCCGCGTCGACGCCGTCGAAGCGCACGTGCGCCTCGTGGAAGTCCTCGAGCGCGGCGTGGAACGCGATCCCGTAGAACGACGCCGACGAGCCGCGATCCTCGACCGCGGCGCACACGTAGCGGAACCACCACTTGCGCGCGCACTCGGCGTACGCGTTCAGCGACGAGGCGCTGAACGACAGCTTTCGCACCGCGACCGGCGCCGCCGGCTCGTCGGGGACGGGCGCCGCGGGCGCGACGCCTTCGACGGCGCGCGACGCCGGCCGCGCGCCGGCCAGCTCGGCGGCGATCTCGGCCCACAGGTCCGCCGCCTCCCAGCGCTCGGCGAACGCGCGCGCGGCGTCGAAGTCCCGCGCGATCCGCTCCAGCGCCGCCCGCGTCGTCGCGTCGGCGACCGGGAACGCGCCGAAGAGCGCGCCCAGCACGGTCGTCGCCGATGCGTCGGGCGCCTTGTACGCCGCCGAGACGACGGCGAGGTTGTGCGCGAAGCGGTTCGCCTCCGGAAGCGCGCCCTTCGCGATCGTCTCGAGCAGTCCGGCCCGCTCTCCGGTTGCGGCGAGCAGCGCGCGCGCGTCGTCGGCCCGCACCCCGCTCTGCGGCGCGAGCAGCGCTGCGCGCGCGTCGGCGTCGCTCTGCGAGGCGACGTAGCGCAGCAGCGCATCGACGCCGTCGACCGCGGCGAGGTCGAGCGGCGGCGGGGACGGGGGTCCGAGCTCGACCGGTTCAAAGCCGAGCCCCGCCGCGTTCGCCAGCCGCCGCCACGCGAACGCATCGTCCTCCGCTTCGAGGAGCGCCGTGTCGACCTGCACGGCGGCGCCGTCGGCGGCGACGCCGCGGCCCACCGCCAAGCGCAGCGCCGTGCGGACGTCCACGGCGTCCGCGAACGCCGTGAGCGTGCGGACGTGCGCGGCCAGCGTCTCGAACGCGGGCGGGACGGCGTCGCGGTCGAGCGCCTCGACGACCCGCACGCCGAACGACGCGCTTCCGCGCACGTGCGCGGGAAGCGTGACGTCCTCGCGCGTCGCCGCGATGCGGCGCACGATCGCCCGGCGCTCGCCGTCGCGAAGCACGCGGCGGCCGACGAGCGGGGCGAGGAACGCGGCCGGCTCGACGGCGTTGCGGTACGGCAGCCGCCGTTCGTCGACGAGGAGCACCTCCGGTGATTCCAGCGTGCCGGGGACGCGACCCGCGCTTCGTTCCACAGATCGGCGGTGCGGAACCCGTGGACGCGACGTGGAAAGCGGGGACGCATGCGCAGGCTGATCGTAGGCGTCACCGGAGCGAGCGGATCGGTCTACGCGTTCGCCGCGCTGCGCGCGCTCGCCGCCGTCCCGGACGTCGAGACGCACCTCGTGGTGAGCGACCAGGCGCGCCGGACGATCCCGCTCGAGACGGAGGGGTCGGCCGAAGAGCTGGAAGCGCTCGCCGACGTCGTCCATCGCGACGAAGACCTCGCCGCCTCGATCTCGTCGGGATCGTTCCGCACCGACGGGATGCTCGTGATCCCGTGCTCGATGCGAACCGCGGCGTCGATCGCGTACAGCCTCAACGCGAACCTGCTCGTGCGCGCGGCGGACGTGTGCCTGAAGGAGAAGCGCCCGCTGGTGCTCGTGGTGCGCGAGACGCCGCTCCACCTGGGGCACCTGCGGACGCTCGCGCAGCTCGCGGAGATCGGCGCGACGATCCTTCCGCCCGTCCCCGGCTGGTACTCGAGGCCGGCGAGCGTCGAGGACATCGTCGTGCACACCGTCGGCAAGGCGCTCGACCAGGTCGGGATCGACGCGAAGCTGTTCCGCCGCTGGAGCGGCCCGGGCTAGGCGACCGCGGGGTTCGGCTCCGCCGGCGCGGCCGGCTGCTGCGGCGTTCCGCTCCACGTCACGCGCGGCGGGATGAGCGCGAGCTCGACGCGGTCGGCGTACGTGCGCGCGAGCTGGATCAGTCCCGCGATCGTCTCGTCGGAGAGGAGCGTCGGCTCGAGCCCGAGCGAGCGCAGGTTCGTGTTCACGCAGTTGTAGTAGTGCGCTTCCTTCTCGGTGCGCGGATTTGCCACGTGCGCGATCTCGCACGACAGACCGAGGCCGCGCCCGACCGCGGCGACCCGGTGCGCGAGCTGCTCGACCGAGAACATCTCGGTGAACTGGTTGAACACGCGATACTCGCCGGCGGCGGCGGGATTCTCGCACGCGATCTCGATGCAGCGCACGGTGTCGCGGATGTCGAGGAACGAGCGCGTCTGCCCGCCGGCGCCGTACACCGTGAGCGGATGGCCGAGCGCGGCCTGGACGCAGAAGCGGTTGAGCACCGTTCCGAAGATGTGGTCGTAGTCGTAGCGGTTCGCCAGCGCGGGCGAGAGCGCCGTCTGCTCGGTGTACGTGCCGTACACGACGCCCTGGTTGAGGTCGGTCGCGCGCAGCTTCCAGATGCGGCAGGCGAAGTAGATCTGGTCGCTGTCGCTGACCTTCGTGAGATGGTAGAACGAGCCGGGCTGCTTCGGGTACGGCAGCGTGTCGCTGCGCCCGTTGTGCTCGATCGTGATGAAGCCTTCCTCGACGTCGATGTTCGGCGTCCCGTACTCGCCCATCGTGCCGAGCTTCACGAGATGGGTGTGCGGCGAGTGCTCGTGCAGAGCCCAGATCACGTTCATGTTCGCGAGCGTGTTGTTCAGATGCGTGCGCACGGCGTGCTCGCGGTCGATCATCGAGAACGGCGCGCTGCGCTGCTGCCCGAAATGCACGAGCGCGTCGGGCCGCACGTCGGCCACCAGCGCGCAGAGCGCGGCGTAATCGGTCACGTCGGACTGCTCGAAGCGAATGGCGCGGCCGGTCAGGCGCTGCCACTCGTCGACGCGCCGGCGCGCGGACGCGATGGGCACGAGCGAGTCGAGCCCGTGCTCGCGATCCCATTCACGCCGCACCAGACTGTCCATGATCGTGACGTCATGGCCGCGACTCGACAAGTACAGCGACGTCGCCCACCCGCAGTAGCCGTCGCCGCCGATCACCAGGATCCTCATCGAGTCGTTCTTCGCTCCTTGCGCTGCTCGCGCGGACGGACGCTCATGCGGCGTCACAGAGGTTCATCAGTCGTTCGACGTGCGCGTCGAGACGATATTCTTGTGCGCGTACGCTGGCACGCGCGGCGAGTTCCTCCCACGTGCGCTCGTCGAGCACGCGGCGGATCGCGTCGGCGAGCGCACGCTCGTCACCGCGCGGCACCGCGATGCCGGCCCCGTCGATCCAGTCGCCGATCCCGCCCGACGCGTACGCGACGGCGGGACGGCCGCGCGCTTGTGCTTCGATCCCGACCAAACCGAACGGCTCGGGCCACAGCGACGGAACCGCGACCGCCCACGCGTCGTCGAGCGCCGCGCGCAGCTCCGCAGCGCTCAGCTTCCCGCGCCAGTCGACGCGCACGCCGAGCCGCGCCGCGTCCTCGCGCGCGTCGGTCTCCTCGCGTTCGCCTTCGCCGGCGACGACGAGCAGCGGGCGTTCCGCTGCGTCGATGTGCGCCAGCGCTGCGATCAGCGAGCGCAGCCCTTTGCGCGGCGTGAGGCGCGAGGCGAACAGCAGCGTGCGCTGCGGCGGGCGAGGAGCGGGCGACGCGGCGAACGCCGCGTCGGGCAGCGGCGGCGGCGTGATCGCGAGCCGCCCGCCCTCGACGCCGTTCGTGACGCACGTGGCGCGCATGTGCCGGCTGGAGACGAGGATGCGGTCGGCGCGCGCGATCCGCGCACGCAGGCGCTCGCGCGCGGTGATCTTGCGGAACGAGTCGGCGCGCGGCCCGTGCACGCAGCCGCGCACCAGCGTGTTCGCCCGGCACGCCGTGCCCATGCGCGCCGAGCACGGTGCCGGAAACTGCGGAAAGACGCGATCGCCGGTCGGGCAGAACGAACGGTGGTCGTGGATCTTGACGAGCCAGCGCGGCGCGGCGTCGCGAACCGCATCCAGCACGTCGACGTCGAAGACGCTCGCCGTGATGACCGCGTCCGCCGGCCGCGCGCGCAGCTCCGAGGCGACTTCGCGCGCCGCTTCGCCCGACGGCGTGCCGTCCTCGCCGCCCCACCGGATCGCGCGCGCGTCGACGCCGAACGCGCCGTCGTCGGCGACCTCACGGCCGAGCAGACGAACGCGGACGCCCCGCGCGGCTAGTGCCGGCAGCACGGTTTCCCAATACCGTTCGGCGCCGCCGAGATCGCCGACGCGATCGCACAGCACCGTGAGGGCGCGCACCAAGCGGGTTTACCCCCATTCGCTGAGACGGGACTGAGAGGGGCCTCCGGCCTGCCTCCGCCCTCGGCGGGCCGTCAGCGCTTCGAGAGCACGAGCACGCGCGCAGGCGGCGCGGTCCCGCCGCCGCGCATCTCGCCGGCCGAGGTACGCAGCGTGAGCGACGCCGACGGACCGCTGGCGAGCACGATCGCGCGCTCGAACGCCTCGTCAGCCCCGAAGAGGTCGGGCTGGTCGCGCAGCGCGCGTGCGAGGTCGACCAGCTCCACCGGCGAGGTCGCGATCACGAAGACGCGCTGCCCCGCATAGCCGAGCACGACGCGCGGCAGCTCCGAGGTGTCGCCGTTGAAGTCGGGGATCACGCCGCCCGGCGCCACGACATACGGCCCGACGGTGGCGAGATTCGGCCCCGAGACGACCGGCGGCGGGACGGCGGCGCCTGCCGGGGGCGGCGCGGCGGCCACCGCGGGCGCGGGCCCGCCGGGCTGCGGGCTCACTTCCGGTGCCGGCGCCGCCGCGCTCGCGGCGACGTCCTGTCGCGGGAGCGGCGAGAGCAGCCGCAGATTGCCGTCGCGGGCGGCGATCTCCGCGCCGGTGCCCGACCCGAGCGCGGCGACGACGACGGCGTCGCTGGCCGAAGCCGCGTCGGCGAAGCGCGCGTCGAAGGCGTCGAACGGCAGGCCCGCGCTCAACGCGCAGACCCGTGCGCCGAAGACCGCCCCGGTGAAGGCGACGACGTGGGCGCGGCCGATCCCGCCGAGGTTCGCTTCGGCCGGTGTGCACGCGTCCGCCGAGCTCGCGCTGATCGTCGCCGCGGGCCCGGCCGCGGCCGCCGGCGCCGTTTCCGGCGGCGGGGCGGACTGCGCCGCGGCCGCGGCCGGGAAGAGCAGCGCGAGCGCGAGGGCGGCGTACGGCGGACGCATCGGTCGTGTCAACGCAGCGCGAGCGGCCGGCGTTCGGCCTGTCACGCGTCGCCGCGCGCTCCGGCGCCGAAGCGGGCCTGGGCGCGCACCACGTCGGCGACCCGGTCGACGTTGAGCGCGATCTGCGGGCGGGTGCACCGGATCGCCGCCACGCGCGCCGCGACGAGCCGCGAGGCGCGTTCTTCGGCGTGCGCGATGCTGAGGCGGCCCAGCGCGAAGCGCGCGAGGACGTCCCACCCGAACAGCCCCGCGAGCCGCAGCGGCGACTTGCGGGCCGCCCCGAGCGCGTCGAGCAGCGCGGCGAGCCGCGGAAGGACGCGCGGGCGGATGGCCACGAGGCCGCCGCCGCAGAAGCGGCCGTCGCGCATCCGCGCCCAGGTGTGGGGGAACTCCGGATACGCCGCGACATGATAGCGCCGCTCGAGGCACGCGTACGCAAGGTCGGCGTCGCGGGCCAGCGCGGCGTCGACGAACTCGTCGACCGCCGTCGCGTCGAGCGCCGGTAGGTCGGAGGCGGCGACGATCACCAGACCGTCCTCGGTGAAGCCTTCGAGGCCGGAGCGGAGGCTCTGCACCATCCGCCGGCCGTCTCCCCGGACCTCGCTCGCTCCGGCGAGGGCGGGGTGGGCGGCCGCGGCGGGCGGCGCGACGACGACGATCCGGTCGATGCGCGAGGAGCCGCGGAGTCCCGCGATCGTCCGGGCGACGAGCGGCACGCCCGCGATGCGCACGAAGGCCTTGTTCGGCGCGCCGGGCTCCAGCGCCGCGACCGCGTCGGGCGGGCCGCCGGCCAGCACGACGGCGTCGAGCGCCTTCAGCGCCACGTCACGCTCCCCGCGAAGGGCACCATCTCCATGCGCGTCCCGGCCGGGCCGCGAAGCCGCGCCGCGAAGGCTTGCGCCGGCGCTGCCGCGTCGAACAGCGCGAAGCAGGCGCCCCCGGAGCCGGAGAGCATCGCCCGCCCCGGCGCCCCGGCCTGCTCCAGCGCGCGAAGCGCCCCGTCCACCTCGGGATACGCGCCGCGGACGACCGGCTCGAAGTCGTTGGTCATCGCCTCCAGCACGCCGCGGTAGTCGCCGCGCTGAAGCGCCTCGGCGCAACGCAGCGAGGCCGACTCGCTCCGCGCCCGAGTCGGGGCGGGCGACCCGGCGCGCGATGCCGCGAGACGCGCGTACGCCGCCCCGGTCGCGACGTGGACCGCGGGCACCAGCAGCACCACCCACCAGGGCGGCGCGGCGCCGAGCGCCGTGACCCGCTCGCCCGTTCCCTCGACGAGCGCGGGACCGTCGGCGAGGAAGAACGGGACGTCGCTTCCGAGCGCGCGAGCGTCGGCGAGCCAATCGCGAGACCCGCGCGAGCCGAACGCGCCGTCCATCGCCGCCCGCAGGACGCCCGCCGCGTCGCTCGACCCGCCGCCGAGCCCGGCGCCGACCGGGATGCGCTTGCGCAGCGTGACGGCCAGCGGCGCGGCGTCGAGTCCGAGCCGCGCCAGCGCGCGCACGACCAGGTTGTCGTCCTCGAGCGACGGGGGATCGCAGCGGAACGCGAAGCGCTCTGCGGCCTCGAACCGCAGCTCGTCGCCGAGCGCGATCGGCACCATCACGCTGCGGAGCGCATGATAGCCGTCGGCGCGGCGGGCCAGGATCTCGAGCGTCAGATTGATCTTGGCCGGAGCCAGCACGCCGCCCGATTCGAGGAGGCGCCGCTCGTCGCCCCCGGGTAGACGGTGACGCCGTGCGACCGACCTTCGACGCTCAGCGCAACGAGCTCAGCGCCTACGTGCTCCGCGAGAGCGAGACGCCGTTCGGACTGACCCTCGCGAACTTCAAATGCTTCGCGCAGTCGACGCCCAAGGGCGGGATCCGCGGCCTGTGGGACGCGGACACCGATCAGATCATCTTCGGAACGCACCAGATCGCCTACCGTGCCGGCGACGACCCGACGCTCTTCGCGCACCACATCGAGCGCGAGTTCACCTTCTTGCCGTACGCGCAGATCGGCGAGTTCGCGCTGCGTCCGGACTTGCGGGTCAGCGAAGCGTTCTTCGTTCCGCACGGGCCCCGGCACGACCGCGTCGTCTCGTTCGTCGTCGACGTCGCCGTGCACAACGCGTCGCCGGAACCGGTCCGCGTCTGCGTGTTTCCGTGGGCGCTCCTGATCGGCCAGCGGTTCTACGGCGAGCCGGAGAAGAAGGTTCGTGCGAGCACCGGAACGCGCTTCATCCGCTCGTTCGGCGAAGAGTCGGGCTGGGTGCGCTGGTGGGGCGGCTCGCGCACGCCGCACGCGGCCGTCGTCGCGACGCGCGAGCAGAAGCTGCTTCTCGGGATGGAGCGCGGCACGCTGAACGAAGCCGATCACGCCGGCGAGATCACGCCGAGCGCCGCCGAGGAGTCGTCGAGCCGCATCTTCGGCGCGTTCGAGTACCGGCTCGAGGTCGCGCCGGGCGCGCGCGAGACGCTGCGGCTCGCCGTCGTCTTTCACAAGGACGGCGACGACCGCTCGAAGCCGGTCCTCGAGCAATTGCTCGTCGACGACGACGCGCTCGGGGCGACGCAGCGCTACTACGCGGCGCAGCTCGCCGACGCGCGTTTCCTCACGCCGTCGGCCGTCGTCAACCGCGGCGTCGTGTGGGCGAAGACGAACATGCTGCGCGTGATCAAGGAGTACCCGCAGGGCTGGGGCTCGACGAACTCGCCGCCTTCCGACATCCTGGTGTCGCGCGACACGTCGTGGTTCGTGCACGGCTACGACTACTTTCTCCCCTGGTTCTCGCGCGACGCGATCGAGCTGTTCAACCGCTTCATCGAGCCCAGCGGTCAGGTGGTCGAGTACGTGCGCGGCGTGAACGGCTTCTCGACCTTCTACGATCTCAACATCAACGACGACACGCCGCTGCACATCATCGCGATCCTGCACCACTTCAACGCGACGCTGGACGAGCACTGGCTGCGCGCGGTGTTCCCGACCGTGACGAAGATCGCCGACTACATGCTCACCCAGCGAGACGCGAACGGGCTGCTGTTCTGCAAGGCCGCGGGCGTCGACATGTTCGGGATCACGTCGTGGCGCAACATCATCCCGTACTACACGCTCGACGGCGCGGTGACCGAGATCAACGCGGAGGCGTATTTCGCGCTCGAGGCGACGGCGCGGCTCGCGGCGATCGTCGACGACGCCGCGGCGTTTCAGAAGTACTCGCGCGAAGCGTCGGCGATGCGCGAGGCGATCCTCGCGAACCTCTTCAACGTCGACGCCTCGGCGTTCGTGCTGAACTACGATCAGAACGGCAGCTATCAGGACAACTTCACCGCCGACGAAGTCTTCCCGGTGCTCTTCGAGGTGGCGCCGCCCGACGTGCGGCGTACCATCCTCGCGCGGCTCTCGGGACCGGATTTCGTCACGCCCGTCGGACTGCGGACGATCTCGACGGCCGACGCGTGGTACTTCCCGTCGCACGGCTTCGGGCTGCTCGGGGGCGTGTGGCCCGACCTCACGCTGTGGTTCGCCGTCGCCCTGGCGCGCAACGGCGCGACGCTGCTCGCCGCGCACTTGCTCGAGGCGATCTACGCCTCGATGGAAGGCGGCAGCGCCCGCAACACGGTGCCGGGCGAATTCGGCGAGTGGTTCGACGGCGGCTCGCTGACGAACCGCGGCATGTACCTCTCGCCCTGGACGGGCGCGAAATATCTCTGGGCCGTCGCCGAGACCGTCTGCGGTCTGGACGGCTACCGGACCAGCGGGCGCCCGCACATCGCGCCGCTTCTCCCGCCGGATTGGACGTGGTCGGCGGCGGTCCGCGTCCACTGGGGCGGGACGCGCCACAGCTACGTCGTCGACGCCGAGCGCAAGATCGTGGTCGGCGACATGGACTTCGCCTCCGCGGAGGAGCCGTACCAGGTGTACTACGCCGGGCGCGACGTCTCGGACGAGATCCGCACCGCACCGGTCGAGGTCGGCGCGCTGGGCTTCGACGACGGCGCGGGCAACGTGCTGATCTACGTCTGCAACGACCGCGACGCCGCCCGCGAGGTCAGCGTCGAGTTCCGCGGCGAGACGCTCCGCCGGCGCGTCGAGGCGGGCCGCATGGCGGAGATCCGCATCGGCCAGCCGCGCCTGGCCGACGCCGTGGCCGGCCCCGAGGCGGCGCGAGAGGCGGCGACGCCCGTCGGTTAGAACCGCCCGGCGTGCCGCCTACCCGCCGCCCGAGGACCTCGGCGTTCCTCGTCGCGGGCGCATTCGTGCTCCTCGGTTCGATCCTCATCGGTCAGAAGCTCGGCGACCGCGTCCTGCTCCAGACCGAGCAGCGGGTTCCGATCGCGGGGTCCGGCGTCACGCCCGTCCCCGAGGCGCAGCCGAGCGACGCCGGCGACCTGAAGAACTGGAAGCGGCTGCAGGTCGTCTCGGTCGCGACCGATCCGGCCTTCCCCGACCCGCGCGTCACCGTCCCGCCGCGGCCGCGGCCGACCCCGAGCCCGACGCCGACCCCGACGCCGAAGCCGAAGGCCCGGCCTACCGAGGCGCCGCCGGCGATCTACACCTCGCCGCCCCTTCCCGTCCCGATCGTCTCGCACTCCCCCGACGACTACGAGACGCCCGCGCCGAGCGAAGCGCCGCTTCCGCCATAGTGGCTTCGCCTGCGGCGAAGCCTTCGCGTTCGCGCTGCGCGCGATCCGCCTTCGCGTTCGCTGCGCGCGATCCGCCATCGCGTTCGCGCTGCGGCCGGGCCGCGAGAGCGTTCCTATTGTGTGCATTGAAGGGGCGTCCGCGGGGCAGCACAATGGGGAAGTTATGAACGTGAACGGCCAGCAGGGAACCGACACCGTCAAGCGCGGGCTCGCGCAGATGCTCAAGGGCGGCGTCATCATGGACGTGGTCACGCCGGAGCAGGCCAAGGTCGCCGAAGAGGCCGGGGCGGTGGCGGTCATGGCGCTCGAGCGCATCCCGGCCGACATCCGCGCCGCGGGCGGCGTCGCGCGCATGAGCCATCCGGCGCTCATCGAGCGGATCATGCAGGCCGTCACGATCCCGGTCATGGCGAAGGTGCGCATCGGCCATCTCGGCGAGGCGCGGCAGCTCCAGGCGCTCGGCGTCGACTACATCGACGAGTCCGAGGTGCTCACGCCGGCCGACGATCTCTACCATCTGGACAAGCACGCGTTCACGGTGCCGTTCGTCTGCGGCGCGCGCGATCTCGGCGAGGCGCTGCGCCGGATCGCCGAAGGCGCGGCGATGGTCCGCAGCAAGGGCGAAGCCGGCTCCGGCAACATCGTCGAGGCGGTCCGTCACATGCGCGCGATCCGCGACGGGATCGCGCAGCTCGCCGCGATGCCGAAGGAAGAGCTGGTCGCGCGGGCGCGCGACATCGGCGCGCCGCTCGAGCTCGTGAAGGACGTCGCCGCGAACAAGAAGCTGCCGGTGGTGCTGTTCTGCGCCGGCGGCGTCTCGACGCCCGCCGATGCGGCGCTGATGATGGAGCTGGGCGCCGAAGGGATCTTCGTCGGCAGCGGGATCTTCAAGTCGACGAATCCGGCGGCGTTCGCGCGCGCGATCGTCGACGCGACGACGCACTGGCAGAACCCCGACGTCGTGCTGAAGGCGCACCAGACGATTCCCGAAGAGGCGAAGGCGATGGAAGGGCTCGACATCCGGCAGCTCGCGGAGACGCAGCTCCTCGCCACCCGCGGAAACTGAGGCCTTCGGATCGTCATGCCGACCGTCGGCGTCCTCGCGCTGCAAGGTGACGTGATCGAGCACGTGCGCGCGCTCGAGCGCAGCGGCTCGCACGTCGTCGAGGTGCGCACAGCGGACGACCTCGCGCGCGTCGACGCGCTCGTCGTCCCGGGCGGCGAGTCGACGACCGTGATCCGGCTACTCGACCGCTTCGGGCTCACGGAACCGGTCAAACGGCGCGTACGCGACGGGATGCCGTTCTGGGGGACGTGCATGGGGATGATCGTCGCGGCGCACGACGTCGCGGGGCTCGAGCAGCCGACGCTCGACCTTCTCGACGTGACGGTGCGTCGCAACGCCTTCGGCCGTCAGGTCGAGAGCGCCGAAGTGCCGCTCGCAATCCCCGCCCTCGGCGCCGCTCCGTTCCCGGCGGTATTCATCCGCGCGCCGTGGATCGAGCGGGCAGGCCCGGACGTCGAAACGCTCGCCGAGCGCGACGGACACGGCGTGATGGTGCGCCAGCGCAACGTCCTCGGCACGTCGTTCCATCCCGAGCTGACCGGCGACGACCGCGTCCACGCCTACTTCCTCGCGATGGTCGCGGACGCGAAGGAACAGCGCGCGGCCTGACGCGCGGACGTGCGCGCGCAATCCCCCGTCCGGGGGTGCATGCGCCGCCGAGGCGGCGGAAATCAGACCGCCGTCATGAACAACGTGAACGCACATCAGACCGGCGGAAAGCCGCTCGCAGTCGTCACCGGGGCGTCGAGCGGCATCGGGTTCGAGCTGGCGAAGCAGTTCGCGCAGAACGGCTTCGATCTGGTGATCGCGGCCGAGGACGAGGGCGTCCGGCGCGCCGCGCAAGAGCTGGAGGGCATGGGCGCGTCGGTGCGCCCGGTCCAGGCGGACCTCGCGACCTACGAAGGCGTCGAGCAGCTCTACGCCGAGGCGTCGCAAACCGGAACGATCGACGCCGTCGCGATCAACGCGGGGATCGGGGTCGGCGGCGACTTCCGTGTGAACGACCTGCGCGACGAGCTGCGGATGATCGATTTGAACGTCACCGGCGCCGTGCACCTCGCGAAGCGCGTCGTCGCCGACATGAGCGCGCGCAACAGCGGACGGATCCTCTTCACCTCGTCGATCGCGGCGCTCATGCCGAGCCCGTTCGAAGCGGTCTACGGCGCGACGAAGAGCTTCCTCTACTCGTTCAGCGAGGCGCTTCGCAACGAGCTGAAGGACACCGGGATCACCGTGACCGCGCTGCTGCCGGGACCGACCGACACGAACTTCTTCCACCGCGCCGGGATGGACGACACGAAGGCCGGCCAGGAGAAGAAGGATGATCCCGCCCAGGTCGCGCGCCAAGGATTCGAGGCGCTCATGGGCGGCAAGGACCACGTCGTCGCGGGCTCGCTGAAGACCAAAGCGCAGGCGGCGGTGATCTCCCAGCTGCCGCAGACGGTGAAAGGCGAGATCCACCGCGGTCTCTCCGAGCCCGAGGGCGCGAAGAAATGAGCTGACGAGGAGGACCTGCCCGTCGTAGGCAAGTCCTCCTCATGCCGACGACGAGCCGGGCCGTACAACGCCCGAGGCCGAGTCAGTGGAGCGGCTCTCGGAGTCCGCGCCGCGGCGTCGTCGTGTCGTCCCCGTCCAGAAGCGAGGCAGCCCATGCGCCTCGCTTCTCGTTTATCACGGACCCGCTCGCTCGGGCCCGCCGTTTCGACGATCCCCCGCGCCGCCCACGGGAGCCATCGTGAACGACGTCCTCGTCCTGAACTTCACGTACGAAGCGCTCAACATCACCTCGTTCCAGCGCGCGGTGAAGCTGCTGTTCTCGGGCAAGGCCGAGATCGTCCACCGCCGCGACGCCTTCATCAAGTCGACGTCGTACGAGATGCGGCTGCCCTCGATCATTCGCATGCTCTACTACATCAAGCGCCCGATGCAGAAGGTCGCGCTGACGAAGAAGAACGTGCTGCTGCGCGACGACTACACGTGCCAGTACTGCGGCCTGCGGGGCGAGCGCATGATGACCGTCGACCACGTCCTGCCGCGCAGCAAAGGCGGACCGTCGACGTGGGAAAACCTCGTGTGCGCGTGCATGCGCTGCAACAACCGCAAGAACAATCGCTCGCCCGAGCACGCCAACATGAAGCTGCGTCGCCGCCCGAAGGCGCCGAAGTACATCCCCTGGATCCGCGTGAAGCGCAACACGCTGCCCGGGGAATGGCACCAGTTCCTGTTCCTCTACAACGTCTCGATCGAGGACCGCGTCGAGGCGTAGCGCGCTTCCCGCTTTTGTTCGCGCTCAGCGCGTCGAGCGGGGCGGCAGCGCAGCCGCGAGCGCGGACTTGACGATCTCGCCCGCGGCGAACGGCGCGACGCCGGCGGCGAACGCCGTCGCGGCGTCGTGGAAGAAGAACGCGCCGAGCCAGGCCGCGCCGCAAGCGATGACCAGCGCCGTGCCCGCGACGACCGCGACGAAGCGCCGCGCGTAGCCGCGCGCGAAGCCGAGCCGGTAGAGCGTTCCGGTCGCATACGTGGCGAGCGGGAACGCGAGGAGATAGCCCGCCGTCGTCGCGGTCGGTCCGACGAAGCGCAACAGGCCGCCGGTGTGCCCCTGGAACACAGGAAGCCCGCTCAGCCCTTCGGCCAGGTATGCGAGGGCGGCCAGCGTCGCGAGATCGCGCCCGAGGAGCGCGACCAGCAGCGGGAGCGCGAGCGTCTGGAGCGTCACCGGCACCCCGAAGAACGGGTTGGCGGGGACGGCGATCTGCGCCGAGACGTACAGGAGTGCGGAGCCGGCGAGCACGGCGGCTGCCGCGCGTGCGAGGCGGGCGGCGGGCGAGGCGGAGCGAACGGAAACCATCGCGCGCCGATTCTTCCATCGACGCGCGGCCCCTGGCGCGGTATACTCCCTCGCGTTGTGATTCGGGAGCAGCCGACCGGCCTCGATCAGACGCGCGCGCCGTACTTCCAAGTCCTCCTCGACTACGTCGACGGGGGCGTGATCCCGTTTCACACGCCCGGCCACAAGCAGGGGATCGGGATGGAGCGCAGCTTCCGCGACTTCGTCGGCGACAACGTGCTCGCGATCGACCTGACGCAGATTCGCGGGCTCGACGATCTGCTGCAGCCGGAAGAGGCGCTGGTCGAAGCGCAGGACCTCGCGGCGGCGTGCTTCGGGGCCGAGCAGACGATGTTCCTCATCAACGGCTCGACCAGCGGCAACCAGTGCATGATGATGGCTGCGCTCAACCCGGGCGACAAGATCGCGATCCCGCGCAACTCGCACAAGAGCGCGATGGGCGGGCTCATCATGTCCGGCGCGACCCCGGTCTGGATGCGTCCCGAGGTCGACGAGGCGCTGCACATGGACCACACCGTCACCCCGGCGACCGTGCGCGAGACGCTCGAGCGCGAGGGCGACGTGAAGGCGGTGTACGTCGTCACGCCGACCTACTACGGCGTCGCGGCCGATCTCGAAGGGATCGCCGGCGTCGCGCACGCGTTCAACATCCCGCTGCTCGTCGACGAGGCGTGGGGGCCGCACTTCCACTTCCATCCCGCGCTGCCGCAGTCGGCGATGCAAGCCGGAGCCGATCTCGCGATCAACTCGACGCACAAGATGCTCGGCTCGATGTCGCAGACGGCGATGCTGCACGTGCAGGGCAACCGCATCCGGCTCGACCGTCTGAAGGCGGTCTACAAGCTCTTCCTCTCGACCTCGCCGAATCTCGTGCTCGTCGCCTCGCTCGACGTCGCGCGGCGGCAGATGGCGCTCGAAGGCCCGGCGCTGCTCTCGCGCACGATCGAGATCGCGCAGGACGCGCGCCGCCGTCTCAACGAGATCCCGGGCGTCTACTGTTTCGGCGAAGAGCTCGAAGGCCGTCCCGGCGTCTTCGACCTCGATCCGACGAAGATCACCGTGACGGTGAAGAACCTCGGCTACACCGGCTACGAGGCGGAAGAGATCCTGCGCCGCCGCTACAACGTGCAGGTGGAGCTCGCCGACCTCTTCAACGTCGTCGCGCTCTACACGATCGGGACGACGCAGGACGCTTCCGACGCGCTCGTCTACGGCGTCGCCGAGCTGGCGCGCGAGAATCGTCCGGTCGACATCTTCTCGCCTTCGGGCGTCCTCGACCGGCGGATGAAGACGGGGACGTACAAGCTCCCCTCGATCCCGCCGATCCGCCTGGTCCCACGCGACGCGTTTCTCGCCTCGACCGAGTTCGTGCCGTTCAAGTCGAGCGCGGGACGCATCTGCGCCGAAGTGATCACGCCGTATCCGCCCGGGATCCCCGTGATCTCGCCCGGCGAGGAGATCACGCAGGAGATCGTGGACTACTTGCAGCTCGAGAAGCGCGCGGGGGTGAAGATGCAAGGTCCGTACGACGACGATCTGAAGTTCATCCGGGTCGTCCGCTGATGCTCGCGGCGGTTGCGGCGCTCGTGCTCGCGGCGGCGCCGTCTCGCGTCGAGCCGGGGTGTCCGACGCAGGCCGCGCACGTCATCGACGCGGCGCAGCCGGTGCTTCCTCCCGATCCGCATCCCACCACCGGCGCCGTCCGGATGTTCTTCGACATCGGCAGCGACGGGCGCGTGCGCCGCGCCGCGGTCGCGGACTCATCCGGCGATCCGGCGGTCGACGCTGCCGCGCTCGACGCGTTGCGGCGAACGCGCTTCGCGCCGCCGTCGTACCGCTGTGTCGCCGTGAGCACCGGCGCGGAGACGAGCGTGCTCGTCCCGCCGGCGCCGCAGCTGCTCCCGGAGGAAGCGGCGCCTGCGGCATCGGGCTCACCGCTTCCGGGAGCGACGCCGTCCGCGCTATTGTCACCCGCGCCCGTGGCGGCGGCGGCCGCGCCGCTCGCCGCTTCGCCGTCACCGAGCGCGCCGGCGTCGGCGGCGAAGATGTGTCTGACGCCGCCGTTCGTGCGCGTCACCCGGTTCGCCGGCGCGCCCTCTCGAGAGCCGGCCGGAACGGCCGACGTCGACGTCCGGCTCGACGCGCGCGCGCACGTGACGGGCGTGCGGGTTGCGCGCTCCAGCGGCAACGAGCGCACCGATTACGCCGCGGCCGTCATGGCGCGCCGGTCGGCGTACGCGTACCTCACGCAGACGGGGTGTCCGGCGGGCCCGGCGACGTACCGGTTGGAACTGACGTTCCGATGAATGCCGCTCGCCATCCGGCGCTCGACACGAGCCGGCTCGCCGTGCCCGTCATCGGCGCGCCGATGTTCATCGTCTCGAATCCGAAGCTCGTCATTGCGCAGTGCACCGCCGGCGTGATCGGCGCGTTCCCCTCGCTGAACGCGCGTCCCGAGTCCGCGCTCGGCGAGTGGCTCGACGAGATCGGCGCGGCTCTCCAGGCGCACGACGCCGCGCATCCGGAACGCCCGGCCGCGCCGTTCGCGGTCAACCTCATCGTGCACAAGTCGAACGACCGGTTGATGCACGACCTCGAGCAATGCGTGCGGCACCGCGTGAAGATCGTCATCACGTCGCTCGGCGCGCGTCCCGAGGTCAACGAAGCGATCCATTCGTACGGCGGCGTCGTGCTGCACGACATCATCAACGACACGTTCGCGCGCAAGGCGATCGAGAAAGGCGCGGACGGCTTGATCGCGGTGGCGGCGGGCGCGGGCGGACACGCGGGGACGTGGTCGCCGTTCGCGCTCGTGCAGGAGATCCGCTCGTGGTTCGACGGTCCGCTCGCGCTCTCGGGCGCGATCGCCAACGGCCGTTCCGTGCTCGCCGCGCGCGCGATGGGCGCCGACTTCGGCTACGTCGGTTCCGCCTTCATCGCGACGCAAGAAGCGAACGCGAGCGACGGCTACAAAGAAGCGATCGTCGCGGCGGGCGCGCAGGACATCGTCTACACGAACCTGTTCACCGGCGTGCACGGCAACTATCTGCGCTCGTCGATCCTCAACGCCGGGCTCGACCCCGACGCGCTGCCCCAAAGCGATCCCTCGAAGATGAACTTCGGGAACGGCGCCGCGAAAGCGTGGCGCGACATCTGGGGATCCGGCCAAGGGATCGGCGCGGTGAAGCACGTCCCGACCGCGGGCGAGCTGGTCGCGCGGTTCGCCGCCGAGTATGCCGCGGCGCGTCGCGAGCTTTGTGACGCGCCGTAAGGGCGATGATCCACTGCGTTCCCGAAGCGGCCCTGCCGGATCGCTCCCGACGAACCGAAGGCGACGCCTCGCCTCGGCATCGCCATCGTCTCGTCCGGAAGCCTCGGCACTTGCATAATTAGCAAGCTTAGGATTGATAGGTCGCTTCCCCATGGGACCGCGGCGATGCTGCCGACCAGAGTCGCGCGAAGGGTGCTTTTCAACCTGGTCTGGAAGGCGGATCTACCGTTTCGGTTCTGACTCGAGACGGTAGCGGTGTCGTCGGGGTGGTCATATGCTAAAGTTCACAGCATTCGCGATGGCGGTGGGGTGTGCGATGGTACCGTACGCGCCCGCCGCGTCCGCAGCAAACGCAGCGCGAACCATCCACATTCCGCGGATGCGAACGGCTCCAGCAATCACGTTGCATTTGCTTCAAATCAAGGCATTGCAACACGCGTACCGATTGTTCGTGCAACGGCCCGCTGCGTTGGCGCCCAGAGCGCTGCAAACGAAGATCCTCGCCTCGACGCGCGCTTCGTATCGACAGCCGGTGTACCTCGGCACACGCTCTGGACTCTCTCTGCGCCGTGTGGGCGGGATCTATCCGCCCGGTACGAGACGATCTGCGAGGTTCTGCGTCGAATGAAGCGCGATCTTCGGAAAGGACACGTCGACGACCGCCGGCGCGGGAGGACCGAGCCGCTCCGCGACGCACCGTGCCGTCCGCTCCGGATTCCGCCCTGCGGCCGCCATGACAACGAAGTCGGAACGCCCGGTCATAATGACGACACGCCGACAGCCGAAGGACTCGTCCCACCAAGCGTGTCGCGTTCGGAGGAAGTTCGCGGCGACTACATGCGTGCGACCATAGAACTTTCGCTTCGTTGGTTCGATGCGCACTGGGAAGCGCCACTCGCGCGTGTAGTGCACAGCGCTGATCGATGCGAACTCCGCCGGTCCGCTCGGCCTCGCGGGCGGCACGTCGTGCGCGCGAAACCATTCGGCGATCTGCCGATTTGCAGGGCGTGGACTTTCGTATCGACGAGAAGGGAATCAGCGTTCGCGCATCGACAATCGCCGATTTCTCACTGTCGGCCGGCCCGCGCCCAAGAGACCGACTGATCCTCGATCACCCGTTTCTGTTGCGTGTCGTGAATCGGAGCGGCGACACCGTGGCCATCGCGTACGTCGGCGACCTCGGTGACTGATGCGGCGCGCTTAGCCGGCGTCCTTACGGCCCTCATACTGTCCACCCTCACGCCGTGTAGGACACCCGCGCAAGCCGTATCGACACTGTCCGCGATGACACTGTCTCAGGTGAATCCTGGGATCGTGCGCTTCGAGCTTGATTTCGTGCCTGCGACGCCGCGATATCGTATCGACGGGGCCGGTACGGAACGACTCCGGGTCACCTTCACGAATGCCACGCGGCGCCCAACTGTGGTACCCGGAGCTACGGCTCTCGGCCCGCTGAAGGACGTGGAAGTCCAAGACGGCGGTGGTCTAGTTACCGTTCTCCTGACCGGGACCGCGGCATTGCGCGTGCAGGCGTTACGCCAAAATAATTCCTTGACGCTCCTTCTGAGCGCCGCCGCGGGCGTGGGATCGGAGCATGGGTCGGCCGCACTGGTCGGCGACGATGCGACCTTGATCCGGCTGCGGTACGCTGACGTCAACGAAGTTGCCGAACTTTTTGGAGCCTCCCCTCCATCGGATCCCCTGGCACAGCTCGCGTCGGGCCTGCAGTCTTCATCGGGCCTACAGTCGAGTCCCGGTACGCTGAGCGGGATTGCAACCATAGCCACGTCGTCGTCGGCAACGGCAGTGCCGGTTGCGTATAAAGTTTCCGACGTCATGGCCGTTGACAGGCGACTGAATGCAGTCATTCTCAATGGCCCAACCGCAACGGTCGAGCCGTTGAAGCACCTGATCGAAATGATCGATAGTCCAGTCCCGAGCGTTCTGCTCGAGGTCTCGGTGGTGGAGCTTTCGGATACCGCCGCACATGATCTCGGCATTGATTTCTCGAGCGGCGGCTCGCTCGCAACGGTCGGTGCGACGGTGAAGTCGCAGTCTGTGCCGCAAGGGCAAATCAACCTGCAAGCCTCGGTGTACGGAGCGGTGCAGAAAGGCTTTGGACGAATTTTGGCGCGGCCGAGGGTTCTCGTCGAGAGCGGAACCTCTGCATCGATCCTGACGGGCGATTCCATTCCGATCTTCACGAGCATTTCCTATCCGGGATCGGGTTCTAATGTCGTCCAGCAGCAGGTGCAATACGTGAACGTCGGCGTATCGCTGCAAATCGCCGCAACGGTCGACGCAGTAGACGTCGTGCATGCCCGGGTGCAGTCCAGTGTGTCGTCTGTCACCGGCTACGTGCAAAGCGTTCCACAGATCAGCCAGCGCCAAGCGACGACAAGTGCCAGTGTTCGTGACGGCAGCTCACTCGTGATCGGCGGGCTTGTTCAAGAAAGCGAGCTCAATACCACGAGCGCGCTTCCGGGCCTTTCGTCGATTCCGGTGCTGGGAGAACTCTTCAAGGCGCGGCACGCGACCAAGCAGCACACCGACCTATACATCATCATTACTCCGCGAATCACACGTACCCCGGATACTTCCGTCCCGCAACCGTGAGGGCGCCGCGCACGCGCGCGGCGCACGGCGCGCTACGCGCGGGAAACCGGCCGTGAGGGGCTATACCTTGCAGACGCTGAAGCGGGTCGTGAGCCCGCTTCTCACTTGCAAGGTTCGTGCCGGTCACAGCGCGCAACGGGCGTGCAGAACCTGCCGGTTGCAGCCGTTTTCCACAGTCGGGAAAAGAGCACGCAATGAGCACCGCACAGAAACCGCGCATCGGGTTGGTCGGCGTGGGGCGGATGGGCGCCAATATGGCGCTGCGTCTGCACGACCTCGGCTATCCCATCGCCGCCGTCTTCGATGTCCGCGCCGGTGCGGCCGAACGCATCACCACCGAGACGGGAGCGCGCGCCGTGAGCGCGCTCGGCGGCGTGACGGCGGCTTCGGACGTCGTCATCACGGTCGTCAGCGACGACGCCGCGATGGATCGCATCTTCGCGGAGTCGGGCGACTCGCTGCTGCGCGACGCGCGCGGCACGATCTTCGTGAACTGCGCGACGGTCACACCGCAGGTGCACGTCGAGGTCGAGCGACGCGCCGAGGCCGCCGGCGCGTCGAGCCTCGAGGCGTGCATGGCGAGCTCGATCCCGCAGGCCCGCAGCGGGACGCTGTACCTGATGATCGGCGGACGCAAAGAGACGTTCGACCGCGTCCGTCCGCTGCTGCAGGACCTCAGCGCATCGCTGCGCTACATCGGCGCGGCCGGCGAAGCGGCGAAGGTCAAAGCGCTCGTCAACATGGTGATGAACGACAACACCGCCGCGCTCGCCGAAGGGCTCGGCCTCGGCGCCGCGCTGGGACTGGACCTGACGATGCTGCGCGAAGTCTTCTCGCAGACCGGTGCGAACTCGCGCGTGCTCGTGACCGACGGCGCGGACATGGAAGCGCGCGAGCACGACGTCTACTTCTCCGCCGCGCACGCCGCGAAAGACTCCGGGATCGCGCTCGCGCTCGCGCGCGACGCGGGCGTCGACCTCCCGGTCGGCGCGGCGACGAAGGCGCAGTACGACCGTCTCGTCGCGCTCGGGCTCGGCGAGCTCGACAAGTCGGCGGTGGCCGAGCTGACGTTCCCGCAGCGCCGCGCGGAGCACGAGGGGCCCCGCGCTTCGTAGCTCGCGCGATCAGCCGGCGGCGTCGCGCGCGCGCACGATGCCCACCCAATGCTCGACCGTCATCACGATCTCGTCGTGCTGATTGAGCACGTCGGCCTCGAACGTCACCGCGCCGCGATCCGGCTTGCTGCGCGAGCGCTTCGCGTCGACGACGCGCACGCGCACCCGCAGCACGTCGCCCGGACGCACCGGAACCTTCCATGCGATCGGACCGAGCCCGGGCGAGCCGAGGCTCGTCGTGCCGTCGATGCACCGGTCGACCATCAGCCGCATCATCATCGCGCACGTGTGCCAGCCGCTCGCGATCAATCCGCCGAACGGCCAGTTCTTCGCCGCTTCCGCGTCGACGTGAAACGGCTGCGGATCGTAGCGTTCGGCGAACGCAACGATTTCTTCCGCGGTGACGGTGATGCTGCCGAACTCGTCGCTGCTGCCGACGGTGTAGTCTTCCAGAAATCGGGCCATGCCGTCGGCTAGTACGGTGCGCGGCCGAGCGCGTCCCTGCGCGGCGCGTCGCCGCGCCGCTTCCCACTCCGTGTATCGGCACGTCGTCGTGCCGGTTTTAGCCGACCCGCATGCAACGAATTCGGCGTGCGGCGGTATCGAACGATACAGAATGCTCCAGGTTTTCGAGCAGGCGAGCGGGAAGCTCCGTTCCCGTCGCGGTTCTCGCCCCGCGGGGACGGCGAACGACAACCGACAGACGGTTACGAGGAGTCACGTTGGCCGTTAACGCCCCGTCCTTCGCGCCGAACTGGGAGCTCACGCAGCTCCTCGACATCTTTCCCCTCGCGATCCGCCAAGCGCTCGTCCGTCTTCCGAACCTCGAAGGTGTGATCGAAGTCGTGCTCGATCTCGGCCGTCCGGCCGAAGCGCGCTTCGAAGACGACTTCGTGTTTCTCGGCGACGCACCGATCACCGCGGAAGACATCGCCCACGTCACCTCGCGGCTCTCGCCGTTCGGCGGCGACAATCGCGCAGGCATCGAGCAGACGCTGCATCGCATCAGCGCGATCCGCAATCGCACCGGCCGCATCGTCGGTTTGACGTGCCGCGTCGGCCGCGCCGTGTACGGCACGATCGACATCATCCTCGACGTCATTCGCAGCGGCAAGTCGATCTGTCTGCTGGGCCGTCCCGGCGTCGGCAAGACGACGATGCTGCGCGAGTGCGCGCGCGTGCTCGCCGAGGATCGCAAACGCGTCGTGATCGTCGACACGTCGAACGAGATCGCCGGCGACGGCGACGTTCCGCATCCCGGCATCGGCCACTCGCGGCGCATGCCGGTCCCCGATCCGCACCTGCAGCACAACGTGATGATCGAAGCGGTCGAGAATCACATGCCGCAGGTCATCGTCATCGACGAGATCGGCACCGAGGCGGAAGCGTTCGCGGCGCGCACGATCGCGGAGCGCGGCGTGCAGCTCATCGGCACGGCCCACGGGCAGACGCTCGAAAACCTCTTGATGAACCCGACCCTGTCCGACCTGCTCGGCGGCATCGCGGCGGTCACGCTGTCGGACGACGAAGCGCGCCGCCGCGGCACGCGCAAGACCGTGCTCGAGCGCAAGCAGCCGCCCACGTTCGACGTCGTGGTGGAGATTCAGGACCGCGACCGTCTCGCGATCCATCAGAACGTCGGCGAAGTCGTCGATGCGCTGCTGCGCGGCTACCAGCCGCAGCCCGAAGTGCGCCAGCGCACGCCGGGCGGCGCGATCGACATCGTGCAGCACGCGAACCCCGAGGCGATCGCCGCCGAGAAGGTTCGCGCGCTTCCGCAGCAGTCGCGCGACGACGACATGGCGCTCTTCGGCGCGACGGGCGAATCGGTTCCGGACGACGCGAAGCCGTTGATGATCTTCCCGTACGGGGTTTCGCGCAACAAGATCGAGCGGGCCGTGCACAACCTGCGCGTGCACGCGTCGATCGCGCGCAAGTGGGACGACGCCGACGTGGTGCTGACGCTCAAGACGCTGGAGCGCAAGGAGTCGGATCGTCTGCGCCAGATCGCGGCGGAGAACGTGCCGATCTACTCGATCAAGACGAACACGACGACGCAGATCCAGAACGCGCTCAAGGACGTGTTCAACCTGCCGTCGATCGACGTGGAAGAGATCGCGATGCGGGAGGCCGAGGAGGCCGTCTATCAGGTGCTGCTCGACAGCCGGGCGGTGGAGCTTTCGCCGCAGAGCTCCTACGTGCGGCGGATGCAGCACCAGCTCGCGGAGCGGTATCGGCTGCAGTCTCGGTCCACCGGGCTGGAGCCGAACCGGCGGGTGCGCATCTACAAGGGCGTGGATCTCGCTTCGTAGGTCCGGCCTTGGTGGTTGGTCGCGGGGGCGACGCACCACCGTGGCGGGCACGCGGCCCCGGACATCGTGTCCGGGGCCGCTCTGTGTTCACATCGCTTCCGCCCATCCTGGGCACGCTCGTTCACACGGCCCGCCACGGTGGTGCGTCGCCCCCGCGACCCGGCGCGGTTAGGTCAGCGCGGGGGCGCGAGTGCGGCGGCGCGGATTGCGTCGTCGTGATCTTGGAACTTTGCGACCGCGGTGGTCAGCGTGCCGGAGGCGGCGCGCAGGGCGGGGGTCAGGTCGGCTAGGGCTTCGGCCTCGCTCGTGACGTCGTCGCCGGCGGCGACGAGCGCGGCGACGCGGGTCTTCGTGTCCGATGCGCTCGCGGCGCCTTCGCTCGCGGTTTGCGCGAGCTGTTCGGCGAGGGCGGTGAGGCTCGTCGCGACGTCGCGGTTCTGCGCGGCTTGCGTGCGGACCGCGGCGGTCGCGCGAAGCAGCGCGTCCGTCGTGTCGCGCTGCTCGCGCGTGGCGCGCTCGACGGCGTCGAGCTCGGCGGCGACGCTGTCGATCGTCGTGCGGATCGTTTCGAGCGCGGTCGTCGCGGTGGCGGTGGCGTCCCGGGCGGCGTGCGAAGCGGCGGCGCCGTCGCGCGTCGTGGCGACGGCGTTCGCGGTGCGCGATTGGACGTCGCGCACCAGCGCGGCGATCTCCGACGTCGCGCCGGTCGCGCGCTCGGCGAGGCTGCGGATCTCGTCGGCGACGACCGCGAAGCCGCGGCCGTGCTCGCCGGCGCGCGCCGCTTCGATCGCCGCGTTCAGCGCCAGCAGGTTCGTCTGGTCGGCGATCGCGTCGATCGTCTCGGTGATCGCGCCGATCTGCTGTGAGGCCTGGTGGAGCGCTTCGATCGCGTGCAGCGAGGCGTCGAAGGCCGATCCGGCGGTCTCGCCGGAAGCGGCGGCGTCGGCGAGGGCCGCCGCGCCGTCGCTCGACGCCTCGGTGGCGGTATGGGCGAGCGCGGCGATCGAGTGCGCGATCTCGGCGCTCCGCTCCACCGAGCGCGCCAGCTCTTCGAGGGCGGCGGCGGTGTCGCGGACGGTATCGTCGAGGCCGTCGGCGGCGGTTCGGACGGTCGCCACGGCGCCCGCGACGTCGATGCTCGCCGCGCCGGCGTCGAGCGTCGCCCGTTCGAGGCGTTCGACGCTGTGCGAGGCGGACTGCAGGTGCCCGTTCATCGTCACCGCGACGTGCCGGAGGCGCGCGGCGTTCGCGTCGACGTGGCTGGAACCCGTCTCGAGCGCCGTCGCCGCGACCCGGGCGTCGCCGAGGACGTCGCGGACGGCGTCCAGCAGGGTCGCCAGGGCGCGGTTCAGGTAGTCGCCGGCCGAGCGCGGCGCGACGCGCGCGCTCAGGTCGCCCGTCGCGATCCGGGTCGCGGCGGCCGAGGTCGCGTGCAGGGCGCGGTCGGCTCCTTCGAGCGCGTGGAGCACCACGCCGGCTTCGTGCTGGACGCGCGGCAGCGTGCGCAGCTCGGCGAGCGCTTCGAGGTCGCCGTCGGCGACCCGGTCGAGGGCGGTGGCGATGCGGGCCAGCGGCGCGGCGACGGAGTCGCTCAGGAACGCCGCCGCCAGCCCCGCGTACACCAGCACCACCGGGGCGATGACGAAGAACGCGATGCGGTTCGCGCCGTGCATCACGACGATGCCGGTCACCGCCGTGACGAACGCGACCGTGACCAGCACGGTGAGCGAGATGCGGCCGCGAATCCCCCACAGGGTCGGGCGCGGGGCGGGCAGGACGCTGTGCGTCGCCTCGGCGGCCAGCCCGGCGAAGTCCGCGAGCGCGTGCTCGAACGCGAGGTTCAGGAGCGTCGCGTACATCGCCCAGCAGAGCGCCGCGGCGAGGGCGGTGATTCCGGCGTTGGCGAGCAGCGGCGCGTGGGCGAAGGCGTTGCCGCCGGTGTTCGCGACGCCGGCGATCAGCGCGAACGAGACGAGCCACCAGAACGCGAAGCGCGGCGGCAGGCGGCGCAGCGCCGCGGCGATCGCGGCGGCATCGCCGGTGCCGCTCGCGACCGCCGCGCGGACGGGGGCGAGGGCGCGACGCAGCGCGGCGGTCTGGCTGAGCGGGAAGAGGACGACCGCGACGACCGCGATCCCCAGGGCGCCTTCGATCTGCGCGGCCTCGAACCGTCCGCCGAGGAGCACCAGCGAGAAGGCGCCGGCGAAGGAGACGGCGATCGCGAGCACCCGGCGGCGCGAAAATCGTCGAGCGATGCTGCGATAGCGGTCCACCCTTCGTTTATCGGTCGAGGCGGACGCTCCCGGAGTCGTCGACGTGCAGCGTGGAGTCGTACTCGGCGACCTCGCCGTCCACGTGGCGGCGGCTGCGGACCGAGAGGACGTGGCCTCCCGTCCGCGACTTCCCGCCGTAGGTCATCTTCAGGAGCGGGTTCTTCGCGTCGCTCCCGGGATTGAGGCGGCCGGCGGCGATCAGCATCGCGACGATCCGTTCCTGCACCTTGAGCGGCAGCAGCCGGTATGCGTCGTCGTCGCCGTGCGCGAGCGAGGCGAGCTCCTCCTTCGCCTTGTTCTGCGGTTCGGGCACGTTCTTGCAGAACCGCACGATCGCGTCCCAGTCGTCGGCGGCGATCCCCTCGAAGACGCCGGCGAGGATCGTCCACTCCACGCCGTCGCGTGACATCTGACCGCGCCGGACGATCTCGATCCGCGCGCGCACCTTCCGGGCGTTGAGGCCGATCGCGACGTCGACCTCGCGTTCGGCCGGCGGCTCTTTCGTCGCGAAGAGCACGCCTTTCACGCTGATCTCCAGACCTTGCCCCGGGACGGCCGCGCCGTCCCGCAGCCACGCGACCGGAAAACGCCGGCGGATGCGGTCCGCCGAGCGCCGTTCGCTCCGGCCGCCGAATTTTTCCACGAGCGCGTTGAGCATCGTTCGCCTCCGCCATGGGCTCGCCGTTGCCGTCACGAAGGCCTCGCGGTGCTCGTCACCTTTGAAGGAATCGAAGCCGCCGGGAAGTCGACGCTGATCGCGGCACTAGCGGACCTGTTCACAAGCCGCGGCGACGCGGTCCTGGTTACCCGCGAACCGGGAGGGACGCCTTTCGGGGATTCTTTGCGAGCGGTGTTCGTCGATCCCGCGTACCGGATCGATCCGTGGGCGGAAGTGATGCTGCTCAACGCCTCGCGCGCGCAGCTCGTCGCGGAGGTGATCGCGCCGGCCCTCAAAGAGGGGACGGTCGTCCTGTGCGACCGCTTCTTCGACGCGACGGTCGCGTATCAGGGCTTCGGGCGCGGGCTCGAGGTCGAGGTGCTCCTCGACGTCTGTCTCATCGCGACGCGCCGGATCGCGCCCGATCTGACCTTTCTCCTCGACGTGCCGGTCGAGGTCTCCGCGGCGCGCGTCCGCGCGCGCGGCGGCGCCGATCGCGTCGAGCGCGAGGGGCCGGACTTCCACGGCCGTGTCCGCGAAGGCTACCTGCAGCTCGCGCGGCGCTTCCCGAACCGCTACGTCGTGCTCGACGGGACGGCGTCCGCGCACGCAGTCGCCGACGAAGCGCGCGCCGCGTTCGAGCGGCGCCGGGCGCCGGCGCGATGATCGAGGGGACGTTCGACGTCGTCGGCGCGGCCGGGCCGCGCGCGTTCTTCGAGCACCTCACCGCCGCGACGCTCTCGCACGGCTACCTCTTCACCGGCGTGCAGGGCGTCGGAAAGAAGGCGTTCGCGCGTGCGCTCGCGCGCTCGCTGCTGTGCGTCACACCGAAGCGGACGCTGCTCGGGTGGTGCGCCGTCTGCAGCGGCTGCGTGCAGATGGACGCCGGGACGCATCCGGACTTCTACGCCGCCGAAGGGCAGCTGAAGATCGGCGAGCGCGACGGCGGCGGCTTCCACGACGCCGAAGAGGCGACGGCGCGCGATCTCGTGCGCCAGCTCTCGCTGCATTCGTACGCCGGCGGAAAGCGCGTCTTCGTCCTCGGCGACGCCGACTTCACGCGCGAGGCCGCGAACGCGCTGCTGAAGTTCTTCGAGGAGCCGCCGCCCGACGTGCTGCTGCTCGTGACCACGAACGCGGTCGGGCGCATCCTGCCGACGATCCGCTCGCGGCTGGTCGAAGTGGCGTTTCCCGCGCTGACCGACGACGAGGTCGCGCAGATCCTCGAGCGCAAGGGGATCGCGGCCGACGACGCCCGCCGCGCGGCCGGCCTCGCGAACGGCAGCGCGACGCGCGCGCTCGCGTACTTGGACGAGGGCGAAGGCGCGACGCGCGACGCCGCGGTGGAATGGTTCTTCGCGGCGGCGCAGGGCGCCGAGGCCGACGCCGCGGGATGGGCCACGCGCCCGACGCTCGAGGCCGGGCTCGAGACCGTCAAGACGCTCGCGCGCGACTGGGCGGCGCTGGGCGTCGGCGAGGGCGTTCCGCTGCTCGCGCGCGATCAGCGCGCTCGGCTCGCCGCGCTGCCGCGCCGCGAGCCGGCCGCCTACGTGAAGCTGCTCGGCGCGCTCGCCGACGCGGACCGGATCGCGCGCACGAACGTCAGCCCGCCGCTCGTCGCCGAACTGGTCCGGATGGCGCTCGCGCCGCCGTAGGCGCTACCAGCGCCGGCGTCCGAACGCTTCGTCCGAATACGTCTTGCTCAGCACGAGCGCGATGTAGCCCACCATCACCGCGCGGATCAGGGCGATGACGAGCGCGAGCACGACGCCAGAGATCGTCGGGACCCACCCGGCGATGAACGCGCCCAGCACGGCCGGCACGTAGAAACCCAGCACGAGCGTGACGATCGTCGCCAGCGCGGCTGCCAGCGGTGCGCCGCGGACGCGGTCGATCGAGACCTGAATCGCCGCGCCGCCGGGGATCCCGCCGACCGCGGCGGCCGGGAGCGCCCAGATCAGGAACATCACGATGAGCGCGGTGAGGACCAGACCGATCGCGCCGAGGAACGTCGTGACGTACTGCCCCACCGTGACGAGCAGCGCGACGCCGATCGACGCGGTGAGGATCTCTCCGCCGCGGCGGCGCGTCTCGGTCCACGCGCGCTCGAAGTTCGCGCGGCCGTGCCGCCACGCGTCGTCGGCGACGACGCACGCGGCGCCGACGCCGAACAGCGCGATGAGGAAGAAGATGAACGCGCCGAGCCCCGCCGTCATCTGCCCGATCGCGCCGTTCGACGGCGTGAGCGCGATCCCGATCAGCACGCCGATCACCAGCGTGAGAAGCGGCACGACGATGATGGACGGGTTCCGCACCAGCAGCGGGATCGCGTTGACGTAGACTGTCGGGTCGACGCCGGGGAGCGGGGCGCGCTTCATCGCAACGTCAGCCGCGCGCGCTGGCGAGCGCGCTGCCGCAGCCGCAGGAGCGCTCGCGCGGCGTCGCTTCGACGATCTTGAAGATCGCGTTCTTCACGCGCTCGTTGTTGCTCGCGAACACTTGCAGCACTTCGTGGTGCGAGACCGGCTGCAGCCCTTCGATGCCGACGTCGTAGTCGGTGATCAGCGAGATGTTGACGTAGCACATCTCCAGCTCGCGCGCGAGGTAGGACTCCGGATAGTTCGTCATGTTGATGACCTCCCATCCCATCGACGAGAACCACTTCGACTCCGAGCGCGTCGAGAACCGCGGGCCTTGGATGACGACGATCGTGCCCCCGTCGTGCGTGTCGATGTCGAGGCCGCGCAGCGCGTCGACCGCGATCGGCCGCAGCTGCGGGCAGTAGGGGTCGGCGAACGAGACGTGCGTCGTGACCGGCCCGTCGTAGAACGTGTCCTTGCGGCCGGTCGTGCGGTCGACGAGCTGATCGCAGACGACCATCGACCCGGGCTTCACCCGCTTCTGGAGCGAGCCCGAGGCGGTCGGACCGATGATGCGCGTGACGCCGAGCGCTTTCATCGCCCAGGCGTTCGCGCGATAGTTGATCGCCTGCGGCGGATAACGGTGGTCCTTCCCGTGGCGCGGCAGAAAAGCGACCTTCTTGCCGGCGATCTCGCCGAGCGCGATCTTGTCCGAGGGCATCCCGTACGGGGTCTCGATCCAGACCTCGCGCGGGTTCTCGATCAGGGAGTAGAAGCCGGAGCCTCCGTAGACGCCGATCTCGGCGCGTTCGTCCGTGGTGTACATCGCCGTGCTACTAGAACGCCCGGCGCGGAAAGTCCGCCCAGGGGCGTTCCGTCATGGCGCACAATGCTAGCGAACCCGATGCAGCCCGGCTTTCACTTTCATCACGTCGGCATCGCGTGCCGCGACCTCGACGCCGACGAGCGCGTGTTCGCGGGGTTGGGCTACGTACGTGAAGGAACGGACTGGTTCGACCCGATCCAGAACGTCCACGCGCGATTCCTGGTAGGCGCGGGCCCCCGGGTCGAGCTCGTGGTCGACGCGCAGCCGGGCGGCCCCGTGGCCGAGCTGGAACGGAAGGGCGTGAAGCTCTATCACATGGCGTACGAGGTCGATGACCTCCGGTCGGCGTCCCGCGGACTCGAAGCGCTCGGCGCGAAGCAGGTCACCGCGCCGACGCCCGGGATCGCATTCGGGATGCGGCTGCTGTGCTTCTACGCGCTGCCGAATCTGGCGCTGATCGAGCTGATCGCCCGCGCCTGAAAGCGACTACCGCGGCGAGAGGATGCAAGCGTAGTTGATCGGCGTCCGCGGCTCCTCGGGGCCGCGGCCCTCGCGAACGTTGAGGACCAGCTCGGACTCGAGCGTGAAGTAGCCGGCAAGCTGATCGCGCACCTCCTGCGCCGACGAGTACAGATAGATGTGGTCGATGTTGGCCGCCCAGACGGCGGTCGTCACGAACAGCCTCGCCCCCGGCGCGCTGAGCCGCGCAAGCTTGGCGAGGAGCTCTTCGGGCCGCTCGAGATGCTCGAGCAGCTCGCCGCAGATCAGCCGGTCATATTTTTCGTCGTCCGGAATGTCGAACACGTCCCGCTTCCGAACGTCGACGCGCGCGTCTCCGTTGAGCTGCGCCACGGCTCGGCTGAATGCGACCGAGCTGTCGCTGATGTCGATCGCATGCGCGCGCCACCCGGGGTTGCGCCGTGCGAACTCCGAGACGAAGATGCCGGTCCCCGCAGGCACTTCGAGGACGCTTCCGTGCGCCGGATTCCCGCCGCAGAAGTCATCGACGAAGTACCGGAACATCTTGTAGTGATTCGTCCAGAACGTCTCCGAAAGCAGGAGGCCGTTCAGGTACCGGCGGTTCATCAGCTCCGGATTGTCGTAGACGATCGCACGGACTTCCTCGTAGCTCGAGTACTTGTACTTCCCGGTGCGATCGAGCTCCATCTGGAGCACGACGAACTCTTCCGAGAGGGCGATGAAGTCGTCGACGGCCGCGCCGTAGGCGGCCAGGTCGCCGCCGACCTTCTCGAGCATCATGCGGCAGATGCGGTGCGCGAACGGCATGTCGTAACCCGGCTCGCGCGTCTTCTCGACGACGCCGCGCGTCGCCCAGTGGTTCGCGAGGCGCTCGAGCGTCAGAGCGAAGAGGGCGTCGTCCTCGATGCCGGACGAGGGGGTCGAGAGGCCCGCTGCCATGCGAGCCCGCTTCGGTTCTCGCAGGCGCTCACCTTGCATCGCGCTTCCACGGCCCCAGCACGAGCGGCTCGAGGAGTCGTGCGAGATGACGCTGTCCGGCCGGCGTGAGGTGGGCCTCGTCGATGAACTCGCCGGCTGCGAAGCGCGCGTCCAGATCGAGGACGCGGGCGCCGTGGCGCTCGAGAAGCCGGCGGAGATATGCGCCGTTCGCGCGATACGCGGGGACGTCGATGTAGTCGTGGAGCAGCCGGTGGTTCGTCGGCGTGAGGAAGGCCACGACCGGGATACCGTGCGCGCGCAGCGCGTCGACCGCGCGCGAGAGATAACGGATGCCGGCGTTCGCTTCGCTCAAGGGAGAGAGATCGTACGTCCCTTCGAGCATGTCGGCGGTGATCGGGGTCGGCGGAGCGGCGTCGACGTCGCCGTAGAGCGCGCCGCGGATGTCCGTCCGCATCGCGTACACGAGCGAGAGCCGGTCGAGAGCGCGCGTCCACGCGGGCGGATACGCGTCGGTCCCCGGCTCCAGCCCGAGCTCCCGGCGCTCCGCGGCGGTGAAGTACGGGACACCGAGCTGCGCGAGGGCGGGGTGGAGCTTGACGAAGCCGGGGTCGGCGGCGTTGAACGCCTTCTGGTTGATTTCGATGACCGCTTCGCGAGGGCGAACGCCGGAGCCGAGCGCGATGCGAATCATCGCGTCGTAGTTCGGTGGGCTTCCGCTTTTCAGCGAAAGGTTCTCGCAGGCGCACCCTTCCGCGCGAAGGACGGCGACCGCGGTCTGCGATGGTGCGATACGGTAGCCCCACAGCACCGAATCGCCGAAGAACAGCGTGCGCGGCGGAGCTGCCGCGAGCCGACGCATCTCGCGGCGAAGATATGTCGCGGAAAAATCGCTCGTCAGCCGCGGAAGATTCGGAAGCAACGCGCCGACGAGCACGTTCTCGAGCAGGAAGGTGAGCAGCGCGACGGCGACGACGAGCGCCGTCATGCGCATCACGGCCGTGCGCGAAGCCGATGCGGAGCGGCCGAGTCCGTTGCGTACGGCGTCGTGCGACGCCGCTCCGAGCCGCGGCGTGCGCTTCAGCTGCTGCTCCGTCATCTCAGAAGGCCTTGTACACGACGTGCGCGGCCGGAGCGTTGAGGATGACCGTGAACGAGAAGACGACGACGGCGAGGGCGGTGTAACAGACAGCGCGATAGTAGGGCGAAAGGACGAACGGCGTCCCGTCGAGCCGCAATCCGACGATTGCCCGATCGAAAGCTGCATACGCCGAAAGGACGACGGCGGAGCCCGCGAGGAGGACCACTGCGTACGCTGCGAGCCCCGTCGGCCCGAGCAGCGCGCCGAAGCGGCCCAGCTGCGACCACGTCGACCAAAAGAACAGCGCCGCGACGGCGAACCACGAGAAGGTCAGCGCTCGCGACGTCGCGCGCCACAGCGGTTGCGCGCAGAGCGCACGGTACCGGGCGCGTCCGAGCCGCTTGGTCATCTCGATCTGGAAGAGCTTGTTGGCCGACACGCCGACGCCCAGCATCACGCCGAGCATCACGAACTCGGACGTCTGGCCGTGCCAAACGCCGACGAAGAAGAATGCCACGAAATATGCCGCGACGCCGAGCAAGGGCTGGTAGCGCGGCGCGGGGACCCGGCGCATCATCGCGAGGAACACCGGCGAGTAGATGTAGGTCTTCACCCACGTCGAGAGCGTGATGTGCCAGCGGTTCCAGAAGTCGATGAAGCTCTCCGAAAGAAACGGCTGGTTGAAGTTCTCGGGAAGCGCGATGCGCAAGAAGACGGCCGTGCCGATCACGAAGTCGGTGTAGCCGGAGAAGTTGAGGTACAAGCCGACGAGGAACGCCGCGGTGGCTAGCGCGGCCCACCAGGCGCGCGCCGGCGGGTCCTGCGGTGCGGCGAGCGCGGTCACCGCGATCGTTTGCAGCGCGGTCAGCGCGGGCGATGCGAGCGCCACCTTGAACATCCCGGTGATCATGCGGATCGCGCCGTTCACCGCCGCGGCGCCGGTGAGCGGCGGCGGATCTTCGCGCTCGCTGCGCCGGTAGTCCCCGTAGAATTGGATCGGTCCCGCGACGAGGCACGTGAAGTTCAGCGTGTAGTTCACGTAGGTCAGCGGGTCGAGGCGCTCGGTGAGCGTGCCTTGGTACGCGTCGACGATCAGATGCACGATGCGGAAGAAGACGTACGACATCCCGACGGCGACGTAGGGGAACGGCAGGAACAGCTCGGCCGGGACGAACGAGTAGCGCTTCAGCCAGCAGAACGCGACCGCGACGGCGACGACGAAGACGATGAAGAGCGCGCGATCTTTCCGCGCCTGCACCAGCCTCATCGCCGCGTAGCCGAAGGCGAGCAGCGCCCCGAACGGTACGATCTCGAGCGGCCGCCGCACGAACGTCGCGAAGAAGGCGATGTTCGCGACGAACAGCACGCCGCGCCGCCATCCCGCCTTCGACGATACGTTGATCGCGAGCGCGACGGCGGCCGCAAACCCGAGGAAGATGTACGACGGTACGGTCATCGCGTCACGCCGTGGTCAGCTCGAAGCCCGAGCGGTCGACCTCCATCGACGCGGCAGGCGGCTCGTCGGCCGTGTCCAGCTCCCACGTCGTCGTGCCGCCGACGTCGGAGACGAGGCGAAAACCGAGCTTCGCGTAGTGATCGCGCACCATCCCGTTGCGCTCGGTGGGAAGGTAGCGTCCGACGATGCGCTCGATGCCGCGCGCGCGCGCCTGCTCGACGATCTCGCGGAGGACCATGTGCTCGACGCGCCGCCCGAGCACCCGGCAGCTCATCAGCCAGGTGTCGATCTCCCAGGTGCGCTCGCCGGCGGGGACGCACACGATCACGCTGATCATCCCGTTGTCGCCGTAGACGTCGACGAGCCTCACCTGAAGCGTGAGCGCGGCCGGGTCCGCTTCGAAGCGCGCGATCTCGGACTCGTCGTAGCGACGCGTCGTCAAGTTGAACTGGTTCGACTTGTTGACGAGCTGCGTGATCCGGCTCCGCCCCGTCGCGTCGAACGGCCGGAAGACGATCCGCATCTGCAGCGAGGCGAGGTACGCGTCGAGGTCGCCGATCTGTCCTTGCAGCGCGAGGCGCCGGGCGTTGTCCTGGTAGAAGCTCGCGCGCTTGCGGTCTTCCTCGGAGAAGGTGACGGCCTCGAAGTAGCCGGCGGCGGCGAGCGTGCGCGCGTAGAGCGCCGGATCGGCCGGAAGCTCGGGAACCGCCACTTGCGGAAGCGCCTGGCGGACGAGCCCGCGCTCGACGGGATTGTCGTCGAGGAACACCATCGCGTCGAGGCCCAGCGACAAGGCTTCGGCGATCGCGGCGATGTTCGTCGCCTTGTCGTTCCAGTTGGCCTGGAAGACCGCGATGTGGTCCTCGCGCAGCAGCATGTCGGGATGCTCCGCGAACGGCCGGCGCGCCACGGCGTCGTCGTTCTTCGACGACACGGCGAGCACGATGCCGCGCTCGCGCAGCGCCAGCGCGGTGCGCTGCACGTCGAGGTACGCTTCGCCCGTCCAGTCGCCTTGGCCGAGGACGATCCCCTCGAGGCCGTCGTCGCCGATCACGCCGCCCCACAGCGTGTTGTCGAGATCGAGGATCAGGCAGCGCCGGCTCTTTCCGCGCAGCGCGCCGACGACGCGGCACACGTGATCGGCGTAGAGCGGCAGGAAGCGCGCGTCGAACGGAAGCTTCGCGACGTTCCACTGTCGCGGCGAGTGCCAGTCGGCGAGACCGACCGTCTCCGCGAGCGTTGCGACGTCGAGGATCACGTCTTCGCCGTCGCGCACGCTTTCGACGAGCGCCGCGTTGAACGCGGCGCACAGGCTGCGCACGGTGCCCGGCACGATCCGGTCGAAGCTGCCGAACGCGGATTCGGGCGGCGGCGCGAGCGTCTGCACGATGACCCGAGCGCCGCCGTTCGCTCGGAACGCCGCGCGCAGCGCGTCGACGTGCGCGACGGCGCCCGCGACGACGTCACGCGCGGTCGCGCCGTCGTAGAATCCGCTCGCCAGCGGCAGCCCGCGAAAGTCGAGCGCGAGCAGCACCGCGTCGGGACGTGCGCGGTTGATCCGCGAGTCCGGCGACATCGCTTCCTGCACCGTCTGCGCGAAGTCGCCCTCGACGCACTCGAGCGCGATTCCGTGGCGCGGCGCCGAGCCGATCAGCGTGGGGACGAGCGGTTCGAGCGTGACGTTGCCGACGACGCCGAGCGTGAACGGCGTGAGCGGCGCGAGCGCGCCGTCGCGAGCGCGCAGCGCGCGCACCGCGTCGGCGAGCTGCCGGAGGCGGTTTTCGTTCAGGGCGTGGTTCGCCAGCGCGGCGAGCGCGCGTCCGTCGGCGCGCGCATCGTCGGCGACGGCGCGGCAGCGGGCGCGAAAGTCCGGGGGCGGCTGCGGCAGCCAGGCGAGGTTCGCGTACAGCTCGCTGCTCATCGCTGATTCACCGGCGCGGCGGGCTCAGCTCCCCGACTTCTTCGCCTGGATGAGCTGCGCCAGCTCGCCGACGTTCTTCAATCCCGAGATCTCCGACGCGGCAAAGCTCACGCCGAAGGCCTGTTCGACCGTGAAGATCACGCGCAGGTGCGCGAAGCTGTCCCATCCCGCGACCTGATCCGCCGTGAGATCGGGACGCGCCGTCACCGTGTCGTCGTCGAAGACTTCGCGGAGAATCTCGGTCAAGCGTTGGTAGATTTCGTCGAGCGACACGGTCCGCGAACTCCTCATCCCGCGAGAGCGACCGCGCCGCAAAGGGAGGCACGGGAACGGACGGAATGCTCCGGCTCGTGGCGCAAGTCCTTTCTGGCGTACGTCTCTATCTCGACCTGCTCAAACGCGTCCTGACCGATACGGTGTTCGCGCCGGAGCCCGACCTCAACGCCAGCGATGCGGCCTTCCTCCTGCAGTTCACGAGCCACTACGTGAAGGGCCGGGCGATCTCGATGCTGCCGCTCGCGCGTCTCGACAACATCGAGGCCTGCGTGCTGGACGTGGTGGAACGCGGCGTGCCGGGCGACCTCATCGAGACCGGCGTGTGGCGCGGCGGGGCGACGATCTTCATGCGCGGGATCTTGAAGGCGCTCGACGTGCGCGACCGCTCGGTGTGGGTCGCGGACTCCTTCGAAGGCTTGCCCGAGCCGGACGCGGAGCGCTTCCCCCGCGAGGCGCAGGCGCACCAAGGCGTCGTGATGACGAAGGTCTTCGACCGCTTCGCGGCCGGCGAAGAGGCCGTGCGCAAGAACTTCGAGACGTTCGGCCTGCTCGACGAGCAGGTGCGGTTCCTGAAGGGCTGGTTCAAGGACACGCTGCCGTCCGCGCCGATCGAGCGGCTGGCGGTGATACGGCTCGACGGCGACTACTACGAGTCCACGATGGACGGGCTGACGAGCCTGTATCCGAAGCTCTCACCGGGCGGCTACGTGATCGTCGACGACTACGGCGAGGACGACTGGACCTATTGCCGGCGCGCCGTCGACGAGTTCCGCGCGGCGAACGGGATCGCCGAGCCGATGGTGATGGTCGACAAGCGCTGCTGGTACTGGCGGCGCGGCGGCTGAAGGGCGCGCGCTACTCGAGGAAATCGGACGGCTTGAGGTTCTCGATGAAGGTCTTGAACTTCGCCTCGTCCTCCGGTGCGGGCGCCTTCTCCGGCGTCGCTTCTTCGAGCGTGATCTTGTCGCTCACGAAGATGGGGGCGTGCATGCGCAGCGCGAGCGCGATCCCGTCCGAGGGCCGCGCGTCGATCTCCTGGACTTCGCCGTTCGTCCGCACGACGAGCTTCGCGAAGAAGGTGGAGTCCTTGATGTCGTGCACGACGACTTGCTCGAGCTTCGCCGAGAGCGTCTCGAGCAGGATGCGCATGAGGTCGTGCGAGAGCGGACGCGGCACGGCGGTCCCTTCGAGCGCCAGGGCGATCGCCGTCGCCTCGAACGGGCCGATGAGGATCGGGAGGTAGCGCTTGCCTTCCAGATCTTTGAGGATCACGACGGGGTCGTGCGTGAGCAGGTCGATCCCGAGCTTGTCGACCTTCATCTGCCGCATCGCCCGGTACTCCGGGGGCTCCGAGGGCGAATCCTCCGGTTTCGCGTACGACCGCGTTCCGTGGCATTGTCGTGCGGCATCGTGGGGCTTCCCAACGTCGGAAAGTCGACCATCTTCAACGCGCTGACGCGTTCGGCGCAGGCGCTCGCCGCGAACTATCCGTTCGCGACGATCGAACCGAACGTGGGCGAGGTTCCGGTGCCGGACCCTCGCCTGGGCGTGCTGGCCGAGATCAGCGGCTCGGAGCGGATCGTCCCCGCGACGATGCGTTTCGTCGACATCGCGGGGCTCGTGCGCGGTGCGTCGAGCGGGCAAGGCCTGGGCAACGCGTTCCTGTCGCACGTTCGCGAGACCGACGCGATTGCGACGGTCGTGCGGTGCTTCGAGGACCCGAACGTCACGCACGTCGAGGGCGCGCCCGACCCGCTGCGTGACATCGAGATCATCGCGATCGAGATGGCGCTCGCCGACCTCGCGTCACTGCAGCGCCGCCGCGAGAAGCTGCAGCGCGAGGTGCGCGCGAACCCCAAGGAAGCTCCGCGACTCGAAGCGCTCGACCGGCTCGTCGCGGCGCTCGAGGCGGGGACGCCGGCGCGCGCCTTCCCACCGGGCTCGCCCGAGCGTGACCTCGCGCGCGACGCCTTTCTGCTGACCGCGAAGCCGATGCTCTACGTCGCGAACGTCGACGAAGCCCAGATCGCGACGCCCGGGCCGATGGCGCAGGCCGTGTTCGCGCATGCGGCGCGGGAGAACAGCCGCGCGATCGCGTTCAGCGGCAAGATCGAGTCCGAGTTCGCGGGCCTGAGCGACGAAGACGTCGCGGCGTTCCGGGCCGACTACGGCATCACGACGGGCGGGCTCGACCGGCTGGTCGTCGAGGCGTACGACCTGCTCGGCCTGATGACGTTCCTGACCACGGGCGAGAAGGAGAGCCGGGCCTGGCCGATTCCCAAGGGGAGCAAGGCGCCGCAAGCCGCCGGCACGATCCATTCCGACATCGAGCGGGGCTTCATTCGGGCCGAAGTCGCCTCGTACGCCGATTGGGTGACGTATCGCGGCGTCGACGCGCTGCGCGCCGCCGGCAAGCTGCGCTCGGAAGGCAAGGAGTACGTGATGCAGGAGGGCGACGTGGTGGAGTTCCGCTTCAACGTCTGAGTGCTGCAGCGCGCGGCGCCGCACGCCGATGACTTGGGCATGGCCTCTTCGCCGCCGCTCGCCGCCCCGGCGTCGCTCGCGCGCCCGCGTCGCACGCTGGGACGCGCCGCCGCCGGCGTCGCGGTGGTCGGGTGCGGCTACTGGGGCCCGAACCTGCTGCGCAACTTCGCCGACAACCCGCGCGCCGAGGTGCGCTGGGCCTGCGACCTGCGCGCCGAGCGGCTGGAGCCGCTGAGCCGGCGCTATCCGGGCGTGCGCCGCACGAGCGCCCTCGACAACGTGCTGGCCGATCCCGAGGTCGATCTGGTGGCGATCGCGACGCCGGTCGACTCGCACGTCGCGCTGGCGCGCCGTGCCATCGAAGCCGGGAAGCACGTGGTCCTCGAGAAGCCGCTCAGCCGCCGGGTCGACGAGGCGGTCGGGCTGCGCGACGCGGCCGCGAAGCACGGCGTCACGATCTTCGTCGACCACACCTTCGTCTTCACGCCGGCGGTCCGCAAGATGCGCGAGGTCGTCGCCTCGGGCGAGCTGGGGCGGCGCCTGTACTACGACTCGGTCCGCGTCAACCTCGGGCTGTTCCAGCAGGACGTATCCGTGCTGTGGGACCTCGCGCCGCACGACCTCTCGATCCTGCACCACCTCACCGGCGGCGAGAGCCCGCGCCGCGTGTCGTGCACGGGGGTCGCGCATTACTCGGAGCTGGAGGACGTCGCGTACCTCACGCTCTTCTACGCCGACGATTTCGTCGCGCACGTCCACGTGAACTGGCTCGCGCCCGTCAAGGTCCGGCAGATCCTCCTCGGCGGCTCGCGCAAGATGCTGGTCTACGACGACAACGACCCCGTCGAAAAGATCCGCATCTACGACAAGGGCGTCGCCGCCTCGCCGTCGGACCGCGCGACCGCGCCGCAGCTCATCCAGTATCGGCTCGGCGACATGACGGCGCCGATGCTGCCCGCGACCGAGGCGCTCGCCGTCGAGGTGGACTCGATTCTCGCAGCGCTTCTCGACGGCGCCGAGCCCGTGTGCGGCATCGATGCCGGGCTCTCGGTCGTCCGGACGCTGAACGCAGCGCAGCTCTCGCTGGAGATGGGCGGGGTCCCGGTCGAGATCGCCTGACGGCGCGTCGCGGGAGCGAACGAGCGGTTCGCCATTTGGCGAATCCGCGACCAGGGGTTTTCGCCGAACGTCCTAAAGGGACAGGACGGCTACAGGAGGCTCTTCTCTCGATGTCCACAGCCGTACCGAGCACCAGCGCCGTCCGCGACGTCAGCGTCTTCGGCGACGCGATCGCCTACTTCAACGAAGCGGCGTCCCTGCTCAACCTCGAGCCCGGGATGCGGGCGATCCTGACCCACCCGTCCCGGCAGATCATCTTCTCGATCCCGTTCCAGCGCGACAACGGGCAGATCGACGTCTACACCGGCTACCGCGTGCAGTACAACTTCGCGCGCGGGCCGGCGAAGGGCGGGATCCGCTTCCATCCCGGCGTCACGCTCGACGAGGTCACCGCGCTCGCGTTCTGGATGACCTGGAAGTGCGCCGTCGTCGACCTGCCCTTCGGCGGCGGCAAAGGCGGCGTCACCTGCGATCCGACGACGCTCTCGCCATCGGAGATCGAGCGCATCACGCGGCGCTACGCCGCCGAGCTCGTCGAAGTGATCGGTCCCGACAAAGACGTCCCCGCGCCCGACGTCAACACGACGCCGCAGCACATGGCGTGGATCATGGACACGTTCTCGATGCACGTCCGGCAGAACACGCCCGGCGTCGTCACCGGCAAGCCGCTCGAGATCGGCGGCTCGCGCGGGCGCGTCGAGGCCACCGGGCGCGGCGTCTCGATCGTCGCGCTCGACGAGATGTCGCGGCTCGGCATCGCGCCCGCGGGCGCCAAAGTGATCGTGCAGGGCTTCGGCAACGTCGGCAGCATCGCGGCCCAGATGTTCGAAGAAGCGGGCTGCACCGTGATCGGGATCAGCGACGTCACCGGCGCGTACGTCAACGAGAACGGGATCGACGTCGCGGGCGCGATGGCGTACGCGCAGGAGCATCACTCGCTGGACGGCTATCGCGGCGGCGATCACGTCTCCAATCAGGCGATGCTCGAGGTGCCGTGCGACGTGCTCGTTCCCGCGGCGCTGGAGAAGGTGCTCACGGCCGAGAACGCCGCGCGCGTGAAGGCGAAGCTGATCGTCGAGGGAGCGAACGGCCCCACCACGCCGGAAGCCGACCACATCTTCGCGCGCAACGGGATCGTCGTGATCCCGGACATCGTGGCGAACGCGGGCGGCGTCACGGTGTCGTACTTCGAGTGGGTGCAGGACCGGCAGGGCTACTTCTGGCGCGAGGCCGAGGTCAACGAGCGCCTGCGCGACCAGCTCCTGGAGAACTTCGCCGTGCTGCGGGGCGTTTCGACGTCGCGCGGCGTGACGTATCGGACGGCGGCGTACATGATCGCCATCGACCGCGTGGTGAAGTCGTTGAAGCTGCGTGGGGTGTACGCTTAGCGCGGTTCGGAGCCGGCGGTCTCGTAGTCGCGGGGAGCGGCGCAGCGTCTCGACGGGCACGGGGGCTCGCACATCGTGTGCGAGCCCCCTCTGTGTTCACATCGCTTCCGCCCATCCTGGGCACGCTCGTTCACACGGCCCGTCGAGCCGCTGCGCCGCTCCCCGCGACATGGTCGCGGTGTGAGACCGGGCTTGGCGCGTCGCTGCGGCAGGGGCGCGCCGGCGGGTTCTTTGCGGGCAGGCGGTGTGCCGGTGGGCGACGCAGGATGGGGCGTGCGCGTGCTCGTGACCGGCGGGGCCGGATACATCGGGGTGGTCCTGTGCCGTCAGCTCGTCGAGGCGGGGCATCGGCCGGTGGTGCTGGATCGGATGTTCTTCGGGCGTCCGGCGTTCGACGACGGTTCGGTCGAGCTGATCGCGGGCGATCTGCGCGAGCTGCGCGACGAGTGGTTCGAGGGCGTCGACGCCGTCTGTCATCTGGGCGGGCTGTCGAACGATCCGACGGCGGAGTACAACACCGCGGCGAACTGGCAGATGAACGCGGTCGCGACGGAGTCGCTGGTCGCGGCGTGCAAGCGGCACGGGATCGCCCGGTTCACGTTCGCCTCGTCGGCCTCGATCTACGATCGGGAGGCGGGCGCGGACGTGCGGACGACGCCGATGATGTGCGACGAGGAGACGGCCGTCGAGCCGCGGGGCGCGTACTCGATCTCGAAGCGGCACGCGGAGCGGACGATCCTCGCGGCGGCCGACGAGACGTTCGCGCCGGTCGTGTTTCGGCAGGGGACCGTCTACGGCTACAGTCCGCGGATGCGGTTCGATCTCGTCGTCAACACCTTCGTCAAGGACGCGATCGTGCACCGCAAGCTGTTTCTGCACGGCGGCGGCTGGATGTGGCGGCCGCTCGTCGACGTGCGTGACGTCGCGCGCGTGCACGTCATGGCGATCGAGTCGGCGCTCGAGCCGATTCGCGGTCACATCTTCAACGTGCTCGAAGAGAACTATCAAATCCGGCAGCTCGGGATGCTCGTCGCCGGCTCGCTCTCGGTGATGGCGCCCGAGCTGCGGGTGGAGATCGTCGAGGCGCCGGCGCCGAACGTCGTGCGCAACTACCGGATGAGCAACGCGAAGCTGAGCAAGGCGACGGGCTTCACGCCGTCGGTGACGGTGCTCGAGTCGATCGAGGACATGCTGCGGCGCTTCCCGCTGGACGAGCTGGCGACGTATTCGCATCCGCGCTACTACAACATCCAGTGGATGTCGCTGCTCGAAGAGGTGCATGCCGAGCAGCGCGGCTACGGCTCGATCTACTGATGCGCTCGCGCGCGGAGCGAGTGCTCGTCATCGGCGGCTCGGGACAGCTCGGCTCGGCCCTCGTCGAGGCGTTCGCGGGCCGCGAAGTGCTCGCGCCCTCGCATCGCGAGCTGTCGCTGGAAAACGACGCGCCCGTGCGTGCGTACGTCGGCGAACGCCGGCCCGACGTGGTGGTGAATTGCGCGGCGTTCCACGATGTCGCGGCGTGCGAGCGCGAGCCGGATCGCGCGTTCGCGATCAACGCGGTCGCGGTGGACCGGCTCGCGGCGGCGTGTGCCGAAGCCGGCGCGGCCTTTGTGAGCGTGTCGACGGACTACGTCTTCGACGGAACGGCGCGCCGGCCGTATCGTGAGCACGACGTGCCGGCGCCGCTCAACCTCTACGGCGTTTCCAAGGTCGCAGGGGAGCTGCTCGCGGCGCGGCACGGCGGGCGCTGGATGGTCGTGCGGACGAGCGGCCTCTACGGACCGGCCGGTGTCTCGGCGAAGGGGCCGGTGCTGATCGAACGCCTCCGCGCGCAGGCCGCGCGCGGCGAGCCCGTGCGGGTGGTCGACGACGTCGTGTTCTCGCCCTCGTACGCGCCGCACGTCGCCGCCGTGATCCGCGAGCTGGTCGACGCCGGCGGCGAAGGGATCGTTCACGTGGCGGGAAGCGGCGCGTGCAGCTGGCACGAGTTCGCGAGCTACGCGTTCGCGCGGCTCGGCCTCGGCCCGGTCGAGCCCGTGCGCGCGGCTGCGTCCGCCGTGCGCAGGCCGGCGTTCTCGGCGCTGGAGAGCGCGCGGCTCGCCGGCGTCGGCGTCGCGCCGCCGCCGCCGTGGCGCGAGGGTGTCGACGCCTACCTCGCGCGGCGCGCGGAGCTCGCGGCTTCCGCGTCGTAGGCGCGAGCGTGGCGATTCAAGTTGCGGACACGATGTTCGCCGAGGCGAAGCTGTTCGTGCCCGACGTGTTCGAGGACGACCGCGGATTCTTCAAGGAGAGCTGGAGCGATCCGAAATACGCCGCGCTCGGCGTCGACGTGCGCTGGCAGCAGGACTCGTGCTCCTGGTCGTCGCGCGGCGTGCTGCGCGGAATGCACTACGACTTCCGGATGGCGAAGCTCGTGCAGTGCCTGCACGGCCGCATCTGGGACGCGATCGTCGATCTGCGGCGCGACTCGCCGACGTATCTGCGCTGGCAGAGCTTCGTGCTGAGCGCGGACAACCACAAGCAGCTGTTCGTCCCCGCCGGCTTCGCGCACGGGTTCCTCGCGCTCGAGGACGACGTCGTCGTGCACTACAAGAACAGCGTGCCGTACGATCCCGCGCAAGAAGGGGCGGTGTCGTGGCGCAACCCGCGCGTCGGGATCGCCTGGCCGCTCCCCGAGGGCCGGGCACCGCGGCTGTCCCCGAAAGACGCCGCGATCCCCGTGGACGCGCTGCCCTGAGTCAGATGCGGTCGTCGAGCTTCCCGGCTTCGCCGGCGCGCGACGGCGGCACCACTTGGTCCATCGACGGCTGCTGCGTCGGGCCGTTCGCGTCGCTCCATGCCGCGAAGCCGCCGTCGAGCACCTCGACGCGGAAGCCTTCGGCGCGCAGCTTTTCGGCGATCCTTTCGGTGTCGCTCTCGCCGCCGCGCTCGTCGTAGAGCACGACCGGCTTGTCGGGTGCGAGCGGCAGCACGAGGCGCTCGGCGACCAGAAGATCGTGCGGACGATAGCGTACCGCACCGCGGATCTCTTCGTGACCGGCGTGTTTCCCGACGTTCAGGATCGTCGCGCCGTTTTCGCCCAAGGAATGCAGTTCGTCGACCGTCATGGCGGCGTTCCCTTTACCCGTTTCCCCGCCGTCTCAGGGGGCGGCAGCGCCCAGGGCTTCACCTGCGCGAGGTACGCCGCCAGAGCGTCCGCGTACACGTCGCGTCCGTGCTGCGAGAAGTGCTCGTCCTCCGTGCCGAAGAGCGCCACGTGGTTCGCCGACCGCGATTCGGCGTCGAAGACCGCCCACTCGTCGAAAAACGGGACGCCGGCGGTTCGAACCGCCGCGTTGATCTCCTCGCCGATCACGCTCGTGGGGTCGGCTTGCGGATCGGTGGGCGAGATCAGGCGGCGCCACAGCAGCTCGGAAGGCGAAATGTTCTCGGGGACCGGTGACGTGACGACGATCAGCCGGATGCCGTCTTTGCGCAGCTCTTCGTTCGTCGCCCGCAGCGAGTCGGTCACGACTTTCGACCACGCGGGCGCATCGGCGATGACTTCCGCGCCGGTCGGTGACGCCGAAAGACCCGCCGTTCCGTACAGCGTGCTGGTGGCGATCTCCATCACGATCAGATCCGCCGCGTGGGTCTCGCCGAGAATGTTCTGAATCCACTGCGCCTGCGCCGAGAACGGCGAGCCGGGGAACACGTACGGCGCGATCTCGACGTGCTTGTGTGCGGCCCGAAGCCCCGGATCCGTCGCAAGCCGGCGTCCCACCCTGCTCAGGATCGAATCGCTCCAGCGGTCGTAGTTCCACAGATACGAGTTTCCGACGAAGGCGACGCGGTACAGGCTCGGCGACGCCGGCGTGACGATCGGGATCGTCGCCTGGTGCGCGTCGCGCGAACGGTCGAATTTGGTGAGGACGCGGATTCGCCGGTTTTGGGCGTCGGCGATGGCGACGTCGCCGTTCGGCGCGATCGCCAAGCCGGTCGGCCCGTCGAACCGGCTCACGTCGCCGGCGCCGTCGCGGTACCCGGCCGTCGATGCGGCGCCGTCGAAGACGTCGACGCCGCCGAGCACCTGTTCGGCGCCGGCCTCCCAATTGAGATAGCGGATCGCGTTGTCACGCACGTCGCCGTACACCACCGAGCTGTCGTCGAACGCCGCGAGCGAGAACGGATACCCGAGGGGCTCGATTCCCTGCATGTTGCGCGTCGTGAACCGGATGGACTCGGTGTTCGCGAAGCGCTCGACGGCACCGTCGGGCGAACGGCGCACGAGCCCGAGCAGGTCGGCGGCGAAGACGTACGGGCCTTGCGGCGAGTCGGCGACGGCGACGCCGAACGGCGTCTGCGTCATGTTCTGAATCGTGTGAACGACGCCGTCATGGATCACGCGGATCCCGAAGAAATCGGCGACGTACAGATCGCCTTCGCGATCGGTCGCGAGGCCGGTCGGCTTGAAGAAGCGCGCCGTCGCGACCGGGCCGTCGACGGCGCCGCTCTCGTTCGTTCCGGCGAACGTGCGTACCGTTCCGTCCGGGTCGACTTCACGAATGCAATGGTTGCCGGTGTCCGCGACGTACAGCTTTCCGCGCAGCCACACGATGCCGGCCGGACGGTTGAAACGCGCTTCCGCACCTTTTCCGTCACGGTATCCGCCGGTGACCCAGAGGCCGTCGGGCACGAAGTTTCCGCCTCCCGCGATCGTTCGAACGCGCCCGTTCGCATCGACGGCGCGAATCCGCTGCGCTCCCGCGTCGCTCACGTACAGGGTCCCATCCGGACCGTACGCGACGCCGAACGGCATGACGAACGACCCCGGTGTGCCGTCCGCGAAACCTGCCGCGCCGGAGCCCGCGATCGTTCGGAACACGACGTCCGGTGACGCGGTGAGCGCGGCGACGGGGCCGGCTTGCACGGCGACGAGCAACGCGAGCAGCGAAGCGGCGGCGCTTCTCATCGGGATCATTCCGAAGGACACCTCAATACAGGAGCGGGGCAGGCCGCGGCATTTCTGACCGCTGCGCAGCCTTTCCCGTGCGTGCCTTGCGACCGCGATCGCGCGAAGCGCTCCGTTGCGCTTCGCCGGACGCCGGGGGCGAAAGCCGGCCTGCTTTCACAGGACTCAGACGAAGGCGATGCCGGTGCGGCAGCGAAACGCCGGACGCACCCGTACGCCTTGCACGCTGAGGACTCCATATCGTGACATCACCGCTTCGTTCGTGCGCGCGCCTCGCTGCCTGGACCATCGGCGTTTCGGGGCTGATCGCGCTCGCGGCGTGCGGTGGGCCGTCCAGCGTCCAAAGCGTCCCCGGCGCGAGCACGCCCGGCCGCGGAACGCAAGCGTTCTCCGTCGTGCTGCCGGTGAACGTCGCGCCGCCGAAGGGCCGGACGAGCGCGACGCGTGCGCCGCTCTACTTCTCGCCCAACACGCAGTCGCTGAAGCTGTGGGTCTACCAGGCCGGTGCGCACGGGACGATCCAGGTCACGACGGCCACGCTGTCGCCCTTGAGCCCGAGCTCGAACACGTGCACGACGAACTCGTCGGGGACGGTCTGCAACATCCCGCTGTCCCTCTCGCCCGGCACGTACTACTGCACCGTCGAAGTGTTCGCCGACCTGCAAGGGCACGGCCGGATCCTCTCGATCCAGGAGTACATCCCGCTGACCGTCTCTTCGAACGGGACGGTCACCACGCCGCCTTGGACGCTCTGGGGCGTACCGGCGACGATCTCTGCGACGCCGACCGCCAACGCGATGGTGCGCTCGAGCGGGACGGTCGCGACGACGTACGATCGAACCGTGCAGTATACGATCACGGCGAACGACCAGAGCGGCGCGCAGCTCGTCGGGCCCGGAATGCCGACGTGGGCCGTCGCCGGCTCGAACGCGAAGTTCACCGTCGTGCAGCCGACGACGCAGTCGCCGAACACGTTCACCGTGTCGACGACGTCGACCGCGCCGCTCACCACGAAGTTGACGATCACCGGGTCGTTCCCCGGAAGCGCGATCGACTTTTGCCGCGTCGTCGGCGCGAACTGCACGTCGCCGGCGCTGACGCTGAACTCGATCGACGCCGCTGCGGACGACTGGGTCACGTTCGCGCACGACTACCAGCGTACCGGTAACGAGCAGCAGAGCACCGGCATCTCGGTTTCCACCGCGCCGCAGCTCGCGCTGCGCTGGAAGGTCCAAGTTCCGAACAAGGCGGCGATCAACGCGAATCCGACCGTCGTCGACGGCAACGTGATCGTCGTGACGAGCAATCCGGTCGGCGTGTACGACTTCTCGGCGATCGACGGATCGCTGCTGTGGTCGCAGACGAGCATCCCGGGCGGGTCGATCAAACCGGCGACGATCGACGCGGGCGCGGGTTTGGTGTTCGTCGGCAACCGGCTCTCCAACTCGTCGGGAGCGTTGCCCTCGACGCTCTACGCGCTCAGCCTCGCCGACGGACACATCGTGTGGCAGTCCACGCTGATGGGAGAGACGCGCTCCGCCGAGGTCGTCGCGAACGGCAAGATCTACATCGCGTCCGCCGGCGGCGATCCGCCGGCTTGCAAGAACATGGGCGTCCAAGCCGTGGACGAGGCGACGGGCAACCTCGACTGGACGTGGATTCTGAACAAGAACACCAACCCCGGCGGAGGCGGTGCCGTGTGGGGCGCGATCGGCTACGACGGAGCGCATCTGATCTTCGGAACCGGGAACGTCTGTCAGGCAAGCGGCAACGGAAGCGGCGTCGTCACGACGGCGGACGGCGCGGCCGCGCTCGACCTCAGCGGGAACCTGCTGTGGAGCTACGTCGCATGGGCACAGACCGGGCCGAACGCGATGAGCCTCGACTACGACACCGGCAGCAGCGTGATGGTTCAGAACTCGGGACTGTCGACGGAAACCGCCTCGTTCCTGAACAAGAACGGGATCCTCTACACGTTCAATACCTCGGGGCTGAGCAGCGCGACGCCGAGCGCGGTGCTGCAGCGCAGCACGATCGCGAACCAATACACGGGGTACGGCTTCTTCGGCTCGCCGACGTCGGACGGAACCGTCACGGTCGTGGGCTCGGGCGAGTACGGCGATTCGTGGTCCGGCGTCACCGCCGTCGGCCGCGAGACGCAGCAGGTCGTTCGCCCCTCGCCGCTCACGCCCGATCACTTCACGCCGAAGGGCCTCGTGCGGCCTTCGTCCACCGTCTCCGGATACTACGAGCTGGTCCGCGGGTTCGACGCGAGCGGCAACCGTCTGTGGTCGTACAAGATGACGAACATCCTGGAAGGCTACGTCGCGCTCAACGACGGCGTCGCGCTGCTCGGCTCGGACTCGTCCGTCGTCGCGCTCAACATGCACGGCTCGGGAGCGCTCACGCCGCTCTGGTCGTATCCGACCACCGGAGTCGTCGACAACTCGCCGGCGGTCGTGCCGAGCGGCATCTACGTCGGCGACAACTCCGGGTGGGTCTACGCGTTCACGCCGCCGCCGGCGGGAAGCTGACGGCCGGCGTCAGGACGCTCGCGAGGCGCTGCGCGGCCGGCGCAGCGCCTCGTAGGCCAGGCCCGCCGCGCCGCACGCGTACTTGACGGCCTGCATCAGGACGAAGGCCGCGCCGATGCGCGGCTCGCGCACGAAGTCGCGCCAGTGCCGGACGTATGCCGCGCGCAGCGGGCTCATCTGCGCGACGCCGCGGCTTCCGTTGCGCTGCAGAAACGCGCCCATCGACCGTCCGTAGAAGAACGACTTGCGCGCGATCTCGGTCAACGCGGTCGGTTCGCCGAGATGGCGTTCCACCGGCGCCACCGGACCAGCGATCCGATACCCCGCCTTCAGCAGGCGGTTGTGGATGTCGTAGTCCTCGCCGGCCAGAAGCGACTCGTCGAAGCCCCCGACGGCCTCGAACGCGCTGCGTCGAAAGAACCGCGCGCCGACGTGCAGGGCGCTGTCCTTGTACATGCAGCGCTCGAAGTAGCGCACGCGCGCCCAGAAGCTCACCGACGGCTCGGACTCGTTGTTCACGAGGACCGCGTCGGCGCCGCGCTCGCACAGCTCGACCGCCGCGGCGACCACGCCGGGCTCGAGCACGAAGTCCGAATCGACACGATACACGAGCTCGCCGTGTGCGGCGCGCACCGCGGCGTTGCACTGCGCGCAGCGCTCCGGTCCCGCCTGGATCACGACGTCCGCCAGACGATGCGCGATGGCGACGGTGTCGTCGGTCGACGCATTGTCGGCCACGACGATCTCGAGCGGCTCGTAATCTTGCGCGCGTATGCTGCGCAACGAGCGTTCGAGGAACGCCGCGCTGTTGTACGTCGGCACGATCACCGAGACGAGGGGGCGCGCCATGGCCCACCACGTTTTCGGCCCGGAAGGGCGAGCCCTCCGCCGCCGCGCGGCGTAGGACCGTTCTCGCGGCGCCGCCAAGGTACGGCCCCATGAGCGTCGCGACGTGCGAGTTCGAGCTCGAAGACGTCGTCTGCGACCTGTGCGGAAGCGACCGCTCGCGGGTGGTGATGCGCAAGGCCGGCGCCTTGTGGCCGCACCTGTTCACGATCGTTCGCTGCTCGCGCTGTGGGCTCGTGTACGAGACGCCCCGCATCGCGGAGCGTCAGATGGGCGAGCTCTACGACGACCGGTACTATCGGGGCGAGGGCTTCGACCGCACGATCGATTATTTGCGCGACGATCCCGACGATCCGGACAACCGCGCCGCGGCGCAGCGCGTCATCGCGACGGTCCGCGACGCCGCGGGCGATCTGCGCGGGAAGCGGGTCCTCGACGTCGGCTGCGGGACCGGCGCGCTGCTGCGGGCGTTCGTCCGCGCCGGCGCGGACGCGGCCGGCCTCGAGTCGGCCGAGGCGGCGCGAAGGCGCTGCGCCTCGCACGGGCTGACGATCGTCGCCGACGACCTCCGCGACCCGTCGCTTCCGCTCGCGGCGTACGACGTCGTGACGGCGATCGAGGTGATCGAGCACGTGCCGAGCCCGACGGCGTTCCTGGCGCGCATTCGCGAGCTGCTCAAACCCGGCGGAGTGTTCTACTACACGACGGGGAATTGGCATCTCGTCTCGCGGCAGCCCGGGACGCCGTACGTCATGCCGGAAGGGCACATCACGTACTTCACGCCGCGCACGATGCGCCGTTTTCTCGTGAAGACCGGGTTCGACGTCGTGCCGGTCCTCAATCGCGCCTGGATCGGGTACCGCGGGCTTCCGCCGGCCTTGCGTCGGGCGCTTCCCCCCGCGCTGCTCCACGCGCTCTCCGCGCTGTGCGGCGACCTCGGCCAGTTTCCGGTGGCGCGCCGCCCCGGCTGACGGCTCAGCGCGCGGCTCGCGGCGCGATCGCGTGCTCCAGCGCGCGCCGCACCTCGTCGACGCCGAGGTCCTCCCGGATGCACCGGAAACCGATGCCGCGCACGCACGAAAACGTCGTGCGAGCCGGAGAATAGCACGGCGGGCACGCCGACGGCCGCAGCGCGATCGTGGACGGCGAGGGCGGCTGGAGCAGCCGCGGATCCGTCATGCCGTAGAGGACAAGCGTCGGAAGGCCGAGCGCGGCGCCGACGTGCGCGACGCCGGAGTCGTTCGAGACGAGCGCGAGCGCCGAACGCAAGCGTCGCGCGACCGCGTCGAGGTCGCCGCGAATCTCGCCGAAGCCGGCGCGAACGTCGGGCGGGAGCCGCTCCCAGTCCTCCTCCTCGTTCGGGCCGATGACGAACGCGACGCCTACGCCTTCGCCCTGCAGCCGGCGCCCGAGCGCGACGAAATGCTCCAGCGGCCAGCGTTTCCCGTCGTTTCCGTGATACTTCATCGTCCCGGCGTGGAACGCGACGACGCGTTCGCGCGGGACGTCGCCGGCGAGCCACGCCGGCGGCACCGTGTACGAGCGATCCGCGGGACCGCCGTCCGCGCCCGTCAGCGCGAGGTTTTGCTCGATGTTGTGCACGGGGCGGAGCGGGACGCGCGTCGCACGCATCCCCGCGTAGACGAACCGGTTCGACGGGTACGCGTGCGTGAGCACGCGGCGCGCGCCGATGACGCGCGCCACCGCATGATACTGCCACTTGACCGCGGGATACGGCAGCACGACGAGGTCGTAGCGTCGCGCACGCAACGGCAGGAGCCGCGCCGCCACGGCGGCCGGGCCGAGCGCGAGCATCTCGACGAGCGTGACGTCGTCGAACAGACCGGAGCCGCGCGCGTACTCCGCGACGGCGGGCAGCATCGCGAGCGCGTCGGCGGACGTAAACGCCCCGCTCTCCCGCAGCGCGCGGAGCGCCGGCGTGGCCATCATCGCGTCGCCCAGCCCCGGCAGAAGCAGGACGAGGGCGCGCCGGGCGTGCATCGACCCGGTCGGCTTCAGCGGAACGCGAGTCCGGACGCGGCGCTGTCGCTTTCGTCGCCGAGCACCGCGCCCGGCACGAGATAGCGCCGCACGTAGTCCGTCACCGCATCTTCGAGCGACGTGGGCGGCTGCGTCCAGCCGGCCTCGCGCAGACGGTCGACCGTCGCGACCGTCCGGTACTGATACTTGCCGCGCAAGACCTCGGGCATCTCGACGTAGGCGATGCGCGGCGGCCGGTCGAGCGCCGCGAAGACCGCTCGCGCGAGATCGTTCCACGAGCGGTCACGCCCCGACCCGACGTTGTAGAGCCCGCCCGCCCCCGGCGTGCGCGCGAGGAACGCCGTGATCGCGGCGGCGTCCTTGACGTAGAGGAAGTCGCGCGTCTGCTCGCCGTCCGCGACGCCGTCGCGATAGCTCTTGAAGAGCTCGATGACGCCGCGCTCGCGAATCTGCTCGTACGCTTTCGCCACGACGCTGCGCATCTCGCCTTTGTGGTCTTCGTTCGGACCGTAGACGTTGAAATATTTCAGCCCGACGGCACGCTGGAGCAGACCCTCGCGCCGCATCCACAGATCGAAGAGCTGCTTCGAGTAGCCGTACATGTTCAACGGACGCAGCGCGTACGGATTGACGTCCTCGCGCAACCCGGTCTCGCGCGCACCGTACGTCGCCGCGGACGACGCGTACACGAATCGCGCGCCGATCGCGAACGCCCAGCGCGCGATCTCCTGCGAGCGGCGGACGTTGTTGGCGATGAGGTACGAGGCGTCGCGTTCGGTCGTCGACGAGCACGCGCCCAAATGGAACACGGTGCGCACCGTGCCGTACGCGCGCGCGTCCGACGCGATCCGCGCGAAGAACTCGTCGGCCTCGAGGTACTCGGCGAAGCGCAGCGGCACGAGGTGCCGCCACTTCTCCGTGCAGCGAAGACGGTCGACGAGGATCAACTCGTCGTGCCCTTCTTCGTTGAGACGCCGGACGAGCGCGCTGCCGATGAGGCCGGCGGCGCCGGTGACGACGATCGAGCGCGCCGAGCCGTTCTCACCGCTCACGGCGTTACGCTCGCGGCGGGAGCAGTCCCACGATCTTGTACTCCAGCCACGCCGGGAGCGGGGTCTTCGGATCGTTCGCCGGCCACGCCGCACCGTGCGCCTTCACGTCGGTGCTCTTCGCCGTGAGCGTCGCGTAGCGCTCGATCCCCATGAACGTCGGCGTGCCGTACACCGGGCTCACCGCGCCGGTTTTCGAATACACGATGCGGACGGTGAGCGTCTTCGCCGACTTTTCGACGTTCGGCCACATCTTCGAGAGGACGTCCGCTGCGTCGTGCTCGAGCAGCGCGTTCGCGTCGGCATCGCTCATCTTCGAGTGGACGATCGACGCGACGACGGGGCTCGCGTCCCAAATCACGAGCGCGTCGCCTGCCGAGCGGGCCAGGATCGCGTTGCCGGGTACGGCCGTGTCGGCGCCCGCCGGCGCCGCCGCGAGGATGGCGCAGGCGCACGCCGCGAGCAGCGCGAGGGGCGCGGCGAGCCGCCGCCGGATGCGAGCGGGAACGGTGACGATCTGCGACGACGGGAACCTGCGCACGCGAACCTCCGAACGAACCGAGAACGTGCTCCCGTTCTACGCGTTCTCGATCCTCTCCCTGACGCGCTCGCCGGACGGGGCGGAGCGAGTTCGCCGAGCGAAGAAGCCCGCCGCATGGATCTCGGAACGACCGTCGCGCTCGTCACCGGCGCGTCGCGCGGGATCGGGCGCGCGATCGCCGCCGAGCTGGCGCGGCGCGGGGCGCACGTCGCCGTCAATTACGAGCGTGACGCGAGCGGCGCGGCCGAGACGGTCCGGGCCATCGTCGCCGCCGGCGGGAGCGCCGAAGAGGCTCCTGCCGACGTGCGCGACGTCGAAGCGGTGCGCGCGCTCGTCGCGTCGATCACCGAGCGCCGCGGAGCGGTCGACGTGCTCGTGAACAATGCCGGGATTCTGCGCGATCGTTCGTTCAGGAAGATGGCCGCCGACGATTGGAGCGCCGTCATCGCGACGAACCTCGTCGGCGTCATCAATTGCAGCCACGCCGTGGTCTCGGGGATGCTCGAGCGCCGGCGCGGCTGCATCGTCAGCATTTCGTCGTTCGTCGGCCAGACGGGCGCCTTCGGGCAGACGAACTATGCCGCGGCGAAGGCGGGCATCCTCGGGTTCACGCGCAGCCTCGCGCTCGAGCTGGCCCCGGCCGGGATCACGGTGAACGCGATCTGTCCGGGCTTCATCGACACCGACATGTGGCGTTCGATCCCCGAGGCCGTTCGAACGAGCCTGCTCGCGCGGATCCCGCTGGGCCGGACGGGCCGGCCCGAAGACGTGGCGACGCTCGTCCGCTACCTCGTCGAGGAGGGAAGCTACATCACCGGTCAGGCCCTGAACGTCAACGGCGGGATCCACCTGGGCGGATAGCCCGCCCGGCGGGCCACGCGATCAACGCTGCGGCCACCGCCTGCGCGGCCAGCGAGATCACCAGCGCGACGAGGACGATCGCCGCGCCGCCGTACCGCGCCACGATCGCGTGCCGGCCGGCGCCGATCGGCCACGCCGGGAAGCCGAACCATTCCCGCGGCGGGCCGAGGTCCCGGCCGTCGGCCTCGGCGCGCCACCGGGCGTCGTACGCGGTGCGTACGACCAGCAACCCGGCGCGCGGCGCGTCGACGACCGCGGCCCAGTGTCCGGGGCGCTCGCGCAGCGACGTCGCGGTCGCCAGCGGGCTGCGCGGCCGCGTCCCGGGCGGTCCGGGCGAGTCCGCCGATCCGCCCGCCACGAACAAGGTACGAGGCTGCGCCGCCAGCGACGAGGCGGGACGCCAGCGGCAGTCGTCTTGGCCGGGCGGGGCGGCGAAGATCCACGGTCCGCCCGCGCCGGCCAGCGTCGCGCCGCCCCCGATGACGGCGTCGGGACCGCACGATGCGGCCGCGGGCGTCTCCCAGATGTACGGGAAGGCGGCGACGATCGCATCCGGGCGCGGAACGGTCTCGGTCCGGGACGGGGCGTACGGGCGTGGAGGCGGCGCGGCGTCCGGCACCCCCGGCTCCACCGTCACCAGACCGCGCGCGCCGCCGACCCGATAGACCGTGAACGAGCCGCTCGACCCGACGGCCTCCAGCGCACCCCCGGGACCCGGGGTCGCCCGGGGTGCGCCGGACGCGAAGCTGACCAGTCCCTCGCGGACGACGACGTGCCGCACGCCCAGCCAGGCGAAGTCCCGCCGGGCGGCGTCCCAGCGCCCGTTCGCGGCCAGCGAGACCGCCGCGCCGTCGGTCCCGTCCGGCTGGTACTCGTACAGCGGCAGCTCGCCGGCGAGGCGCGTCCGGGCCAGCGGGTCGCTCCCGCCCTGGCGGTTCGACGCCGGGCCGATCGGCTGGAGCGCCGGCCACCAGACGACCCGGCCGGGTGCGGCATCCGAGTCCGCCAGCGCCGCGACGCGAGCGAGGCGTTCCGGGGACGGCGCTGCGGTGAAGTAACCGCCGTAGGCGGCCCAGGGAGGTGCGAGCGCGACGCCGAGGGCTACCGTCGCGGCCGCGAGCGTCACGCCGCCCAGCCGCTGCAGCGCGACCGCGGCGAGCACCGCGAGCGGAAACCAGATGAGCACCGTCGCGTCGTACAGCTCCCGGAACAGCGACGCCGGCGTGACGTGCTCGAACAGCGCGGCGAGCACCGGGCCGAGCGGGCCGTTCAGCCCGGCGACGACCAGCCATCCCGCGGCGAGGCTCGCGACGAGCGCGCGTGCGTCGGCCGACAAGCGCGTCGCGACGACGCCCGCGAGCGCGAGCAGCGGGACGACGGCGATCAGCCCGGCGGTTCCAGCGACGGTGAGATCGTTCACGTAGTGCGTGAAGTAGCCGAGTCCGACGATCGCGAGCAGCGGGTCGGAGCTCTGCGCGACCTCCCATGCGACGTTCGCGTGCTCCGGCGAGAGCGTCCCCGCGCCGCCGAGCGCGTTGACCGTGGGCCCGATCAGGACGGGAAGGACGAGCGGGACGCCCAGGAGCGCAACGCGCGCGACGCCCGCCGGGCGCACCGCGCCGCAAGCGAGCGCGAGCAGCGCGTACGCCGCGTCGAAGCCGAGGAACTGCGCCTGCAGCGCGGTAACGGCCGCCGCCAGCGCGCCCGCCGCGCTCCATCGCACGCTGTGCGCGCCTTCACGCAGACCGAGCGCGAACAGCGGAAAGACCGCGTACGCCTGCAAGTACGAAAGATGTCCCGCGACCAGCTTCGTGAGGACCACGGGGCCGACGAGGTACAGCACGCCGCACGCGTACGCGGCCCAGCCGAGGCCGAACGCACGCCGCGCGAAGAGCGTGGCGAACCCGAACGCCGCGACGAAGATCGCGACGAGAAACAGCGCGAGCTCGACGCGCGGCGCGAGCAGCGACGTGGCCCATCCCATCACGACGAAATACGGAAGAGCGGTGGGGAACGGATTCGGGCGGCCCATCCCGTCGTCGAGCCAGGGCTGCCAGCCTTGCATCAGCTGCGTCCGGAGACCGGCGCGATCGGGCGGCCACGTCCAATCGTGAATGTACGCCGGAATCCCCAACCGCAGGACCGGGAGCAGCAGAACGGCTGCGAACAGCGTGACGACAGCCGCCGTGAGAAGGGCCGTTCTTACGTCGCGGTGGCGCACCGTGGCCGTATGTCGGCAAGTGCGCCGCCGCTCCTGCGCACGGCTGAGCGCGCTACGAGCTCGTTCGTTCTTTGCGCGGCCGCACGTAGTCGTTCGCGCGCGGCCGGCGCGCGCACGAACGAAGGATCTCGATCAGGCGCACGGCGTTCCTCGGACCGAATCGCTCGCGCGCGAACGCCGCGGTCGCAGGCCGCGCGGCGTTCAGCGCGTCGCGGTTCTCGATCGCCTCGCGAATCGCGCTCCGAATTCCTTCACGCGTCGGGTCGTACAGACGCGCGAAACGCGGCACCTCGAGGAACGACGGATCGACGCGCTCGCCCGCGTACAGCGGGTTCATCGTCTGGTTCGACGTGTACACCGTGAGTCCGGAGCTGAGCGCCTCGATCGCGACGAGCCCGGGATAGTCGACGTCGACGCTGCCCCAGAACTGTACGTCGCACGCGGCGTGCAGCGCCGGAAGATCGGCGCGGTCGACCGTTCCGAGCACGCGCACGTTGGGGTTCTGGGCGCTCAGCGCGCGCAGCTCGGGCGCCAGCACGCCGTCGCCGGCGAAGAAGAAGACCGCGCGCGGCTCGTCGAGACCGCGCAGCGCGTCGATCAGCCGGTCGACATGCTTCGTGTAATCGAACCGGCCGCCGAAGTAGAACGCCGTTTGCCACGGCTGGACGCCGTAGCGCTCGCGGTGCGGCTCGCGCGGCTCCAGCGGGCGAAAGACCTCGTGGTCGATCCAATTGAAGACCCAGTGGCAGCGCTCGGGAGGCGTACCGACGGCCACGGCGTCCTTGCCGAGCATCGCGCAATTGCCGATCAGCGCGTCGGTTTGGCCGTAGAACCATCGTGCGAGCAGCTTCACGGGAAGCGACGCGGCGCTGAAACGGTACGTGTACTGAAAGTGCATCGCGAGCGGCAGGCCGCGCAGATGCTTCACTGCGATGCCGGCGACTCCGGCGATCGGCCCGCCGACGGCGTAGATCACGTCGTAGCGCTCGCGCTTGGTGAGCCGCAGCGCTTCGCGAACCAGCAGCACCGCCGTGTACGCGAGCAGCAGAAACGACGCGACGACGTTTTGCGCCTCGCGATGAATCCACAGCCAGCGATGGAGTTGCTCGGGAGTCCTGACGGTTCGGATCGCGACGTTCGGCGGCGCGTCCATCGGTTCGCCCTCGGGATACAGGCCGACGACGTCGATCCGAAGATCGTCGTGCTGCCCGGGGAGCTCGAGCAACGCTTCGACGAACGTGTTCCCGCCGCCGCCGCGATCGACCGGGATGATGGAACGGGCCGGAACGTTCCGCGTGATCAGCAGGACGCGCATTCGTGCACGGCAATTACGCGCGCCCGCCGCGAGAATCCCTTCGCGGGCCGCTCCGCGCCGCGGCGCGGCGTACGCATCAGTCGTGCGGCACGTTGCGCATGATCGTCGACCGGTCGATCTGCGGCCGTCCCGAGTCCCACGTGACCCCGTCCACGACGACGCCCCTGAATCCGCCGCTGCCCGCGATTCCGAGCGGCTTGGGAAAGCCGGTCAGCCGGCTGTCGCGAATCTCGACATCGCCCGACACGCCGTTGCCGGGTACGCCGCCGGTGGGTGCCAGCAAGATCCCGTAGAGCGCGTCTCCGAATCGCTCGCGCGCTTGCGGTGCGGCCGAGCACGTGATCCGTGAGAGCCGCACTTGGTCCCGTCCCGTCGGCGCGGCCAGCGATCCCAGTCTCACGCACGCGCTTCCCAAGCCGTCCGTGATCGTCAGGTCGTCCAGCGTCACGTGCACCGGTTCGCCTCCCGGTCCGCCGCGCAGCGCGAGCGCCACGCCTTCGGAAGAGACTGCCCGCAGATGCGTGACCGAGACGTCGTCGATCCCGCTGTTCGTGTTGAAGATCAGCGCGGCGAACGCGTACCCCGTCGCCCAGCGCGAGCCGCTCGGCAGATACGAGCCGTTCGGCGAGCCGGTGTAGCTGAGCCCCGTGAACCGGACGTCGCGCATGACCGCGTTCGCGGCTTCGATTTTCAGCGCGTTCGCCGCACCGAGCCGCACCGACGGCGCGACGGAAACCGTCTGCCCGCTGACGTCGACGTGGTCGATCTCGGCGCCCGGCCGGCAGCCGCTCGCCGAGATGACGATGCGGTCGTCTTGGATGGACTGCTCGTCGACGACGTCCTTGGTGTTCTCGATCGTGATGCCGTCGATCCGGTCGTGCACCACCGGCGGACACGGCGTCTGCGAAGCGCCCGCGCCTTGGCGCAGCTGGATCGACCCGACCCCGTTGTGCGTCTCGATGTTCGAGAAGTGCAGATCGTGCGACGCGTTCGCCGGATCGTACGAGAGCGCGATGTAGTTGATGCCGGTGAACGGCTTCGTCAGGTCTTTGCTCGACAACGGCGCACCGAGCTCGAAAAACACGTTACGGACGGTGAAGTCTTGCATCGCGCGGACGTCGCCGCTGATCGACTGGTACTTGTAGAAATGCGTTTGCGTACCGGCCCGCGGGTCCAGCCCGAGATCGCGGATCGTGACGTGCTGCAGCGGCGGCTGCGGCGGGGAAAGGCGGTGCCCGGGCGGCGGAGCCTCCGGGAGATCGGTCCACAGCATGCCGACGTATTGTCCGTCCAGACCGCGCGGCGTCGTCGCTGGATCGTAGTCGAACGACGGCATCGCGACGATCGTCGTCGCGTGCATCCCCGCTCCGGCGACGGTCAGCCCCGAGGCGTCGGCGTGCAGCGGACCGGAGACGGCGCACTTCCCGGTCACGCGGCCGCCCGGTCCGGGAAACTGCACCGTCGCGTCGGGATCGTGCGCTGCGGCGGCGAAGGCGGCGTTGATCGGGCGGGTGTCGTCCGCCCCCGACACGTAGCCGCCGCTGCCGTAGACCTGCGCGTCACGCGCGTGAGCGAATTTCAGGGGCGCGTCGAGCGCGACGGCATCGCCTGTGACGCCCCGTACGAGGCGAACCTCCTGGTCCGGCGATTCGGGCTCGAGGTACAGCTGCGCTCCGGCCACGATGTTGCGCGCGGCCGCCACGCGAACGACCGACGCGGCGGCCGGGGCCGGGGCCACGAGCGCCGTTCGGAACCCGTCCGTCGTGACGGCGTCGCACTTCGCGCCGTAGTGCGTCACCTCGTAGACATGCGATCCGGTCGGGCCGACGGCGAGCAAGCCCAGCAGCGGCAGCGAGAGAAGAAGGCTCGGCGTAGGGAGCCGATCCTCGCGGACCGAAAGCCGCCTGTCGCTTTTCACGCTGATTCACGGAGTTACGCACGTTGCCCGAGATAATCCCGTTCGTCGACTTGAAGTCCCAGTACCGCAGCATCGAAGCCGACGTGCGGCGCGCCGTGACCGACGTCATGGAGACGGCGGCGTTCATCATGGGTCCGGACGTCGGCGCGTTCGAACGTGAGTTCGGCGCGTTCATCGGCCTGCCGCACTGCGTCGGCGTCGAGTCGGGGACGGCGGCGCTGAAGCTCGCCCTCGAAGCGATGGGCGTCGGACCGGGCGACGAGGTCGTCATCCCGGCCAACACCTACATCGCGTGCGCGTTCGCGGTCTCGCAGCTCGGCGCGGTGCCGACGATGGTCGACATGCGCGACGACTATCTGATGGACGTCGAGCAGATCGAGGCGGCGATCACGCCCCGGACCAAGGTCATCATGCCGGTCCATCTGTACGGTCAGGCCGCCGACATCGAGGGCGTCGTCGCGCTCGCGCGCCGGCACGGGCTCAAGGTGCTGGAAGACGTGAGCCAGGCGCACGGCGCTGCGCTCGGCGGGCGCAAGATGGGCACGTTCGGCGACGTCGCGGCGTTCAGCTTCTATCCCGGAAAGAACCTCGGCGCGTACGGCGACGGCGGCGGGATCTGCACCGCGGATCCGGAGATCGCCGACCGGCTGCGGCTGCTGCGCGATTTCGGTCAGCGCAAGAAGTACGAGCATCTGATCGTCGGCGACAACTGCCGGCTCGACACGATGCAGGCCGCCGTGCTGCGCGTGAAGCTCGCGCACCTCGCGCGCTGGAACGCGCAGCGGCTGCAGGCCGCGAAGTGGTACGACGAGCTGCTCGCGGACGCGGGCTTCACGCCGCCCGCGCGGCACACCGACGAAGGGCACGTGTACCACCTGTACGTGGTGCGCGTGACCGAGCGCGAGCGCGTGATGAACGAGCTCGGCGCGCAGGGCATCCAGACCGGAATCCACTATCCGATCCCGATCCATCTGCAGGAGGCGTATCGCGACCGCGCGATCCCGGCCGGCACGTATCCGCGTACCGAGTCGGCGGCGAAGACGATCCTCTCGCTGCCGATGTTCCCGGAGATCACGCGCGAACAGGTCGAACGCGTCGTGGCCGCGCTGCGCGCGTGCGCCGTCCCGGCCGAAGCCGCTGCGTAGCGCCGGCGTGAAGCCCGTTCGATTCGGGCTCGTCGGCTTCGGCTACTGGGGACCGAACTACGCGAAGAGCATCGCGGCGGTCGAAGGCGCCGAGCTGACCTGGTGCGCCGACGTGAGCGACGCGGCGCTCGCGCGCGCCCGCGAGCTCTACCCGCACCTGCGGCTCACGAAGGACGTGCGCGAGCTGGCGTCGGCGAGCGACTGCGACGCCGTGATCGTCGCCGCTCCGACCTCGCTGCACGACGCCGTCGCCCGCGTCGCGATCGGCGCCGGAAAGCCGGTGCTCGTCGAGAAGCCGCTGACCGACAGGGCCGACACCGCGGAGGCGCTGGCGCGCGACGCGGCCGCCGCCGGCGCGCTCACGATGACCGGTCACATCTACACGTTCAATCCGGCGGTCGCCGAGCTCGCGGCCCGGATCCGCGCCGGCGAGCTCGGCGCGATTCGCGCGATGACCGCGTCGCGCATGGCGTTCAGCCCGATCCGGCCCGACGTCGACGCCCTCTGGGACCTCGCGCCCCACGACGTCGCGATGTTCCTGCAGTTCGCCGGCGCGCTGCCGGTGCGCGTCTTCGCCGCGCGGCACGCGTACATGCGCGCCGATCGCGCCGACGTCGTGTTCGCGACGCTGGAGTTCGCGAGCGGCGCGATCGCCGATCTGCGCGTCTCGTGGGACTATCCGTTCCGCGAACGTGTCGTCAGCGTGGTGGGATCGCGCGGCACCGTCGTCTTCGACGACGGCGCGGCGGAGAAGCTCACCTGGTATCGCGCCGCCGCGGACGCGCCGGACAACCGCGACGGAACCGTCGAGAAGATTCCGCACGGCGGCGAGTCGCCGCTCGTCGCGCAGATCCGGCACTTCGCCGAGTGCGTCCGCGAGCGCCGTCCCTCGCCCGTCGACTTCGATGCGGGCGCTCGCGTGGTGCGCGTGCTGGGCGCGCTGACCGAATCGGCCGAGCGCGGCGCACCGGTCGCGCTCGAAGAAGCGGTGCGCGCCTAGCGCACCGTCACGCTACGCGTTCGTCAGCAGCGGGCGGTGCGTGGCGGCCCGGCGGGCCTCGAACGCGCCGACGAGCGCCGCGACGCGCGCGTCGTCGATCTCGGCGAGCGCGTTGCGGCCGTGCGCGTCGGCGATCCGCTCGACCAGCTGCGGAGCGAAGCCGTTCCGCGTGAGCCCGACCGCGTTGATCCCGCGCAGGCGCGACGGGTTGCCGGCGATCTTCGAGAACGGCGGCACGTCCTTGACGATGACCGACGACATCCCCACCATCGCGAACGCGCCGATGGTCGAGTACTGGTGGATGACCGTCGAAAGGCCGATCGTGGCGAACTCCTGGATCTCGGTGAATCCGGCGATCTGCGTGCTGTTCGCCATGTTGACGCCGCGGCGGATCACGGTGTCGTGCGAGACGTGGCAGTAGGCCATGAAGTAGCAGTCGTCCTCGATGACCGTCCGGTACGTCGACGGCTGGTGGACGGTCACGTACTCGCGCAGCACGTTGCGGCTGCCGATGTCGATCCCGGTCTTCCGCTGGCCGTTGAACTCGAACTTCTCCGTGGTGTACTGGGCCGGGGTGCCGATGGTCACGTGCGGGCCGATCCAGTTGCCGTCCCCGATCCGGACGTCGCCTTCGATCACGGTGTAGGGCCCGATGACGTTGCCGTCGCCCAGGACGACGGACGGAGCGACGATGGCGGTCGGATGGATCGTGTTCGGCATGGCGGCGGTGCTCGTTCTCCGCCGGAAGGGCGTTCGCCCGCGCGCACCCGAATGGAGCGCGGATGACCTTTTCGGCGGCAGAAAGCGGGCGCTCGTGGCGCGCATAGCGATGTTCGGTCTCGGCTATGTCGGGCTCGTCACCGGGACGTGCTTCGCCGAGTTGGGCAACGACGTGATCGGCTACGACGTCGACCGTGGAAAGATCGCCACCCTCGAGCTCGGCCGCGTCCCCATCTACGAGCCCGGGCTGGCCGAGATGATCGAGCGCAACGTTCGCGCGAAGCGGCTGCGTTTCACGCGGGACGTCGGCGAAGCGGTCCGCTCGAGCGACCTCATCTTCATCGCCGTCGGGACGCCGCAGGGCGCCGACGGCCACGCCGATCTGAGCTACGTCCGGCAGGCCGCGATCGACATCGCGCGGCATCTCGACGGGCCGAAGATCGTCGTCAACAAATCGACCGTCCCGGTCGAAACCGGAAACCTCGTTCGCGCGCTGATCCGCGAGTACGCGGAGAGCGATCACGACGTGCGCGTCGTCTCGAATCCCGAGTTCGTCCGCGAAGGGTCGGCGATCGGCGACTTCATGAACCCGGACCGCGTCGTGATCGGCTGCGACGACGCCGACTGCGCCGACGTGATGCGCTCGCTCTACCAGCCGCTGGGCGTCCCGATCGTGACCGTCAGCGTCCGCGCCGCGGAGATGATCAAGTATACCGCGAACGCGTTCCTCGCGACGAAGATTTCTTTCGTGAACGAGATCGCGAACATCTGCGAGCAGGTGGGCGCCGACGTCAACGACGTCGTCTACGGCGCCGGCAGCGACCGTCGCATCGGGACGATGTTCTTCCGTCCGGGGCTGGGCTTCGGCGGCTCGTGCTTTCCCAAGGACGTCACCGCGCTGACGCGCATCGCGGAGGAGCACGGGGTCGAGGCGCGCGTCCTGCGCTCGGTGCTCGACACCAACGCCGCGCAGATCGATCGCTGCTTCGAGAAGATCGCGCGAGACGTGCCGGCCGGCGCGCAGGTCGCGCTGCTCGGGCTGGCCTTCAAGGCCGACACCGACGACATCCGCGAGTCGCCCGCGATCGCGCTGCTGCGCCGTCTGCTCGACGCCGGTTACGCGGTGCGCGCGCACGATCCGATCGCGATCCCGGCCGCGCGCGGCGCGCTCGGCGACGCGCTCACCTACCACGACGACGCGTATGCCTGCGCCGCCGGCGCGGCGGCGACGATCGTCGCGACCGACTGGAACGAGTACAAGCAGCTCGATCTCGCGCGGCTGGCCGCCGCGATGCACGGTACGCTCGTGTTCGATCTGCGGAACCTGTACGACCTCGAGCGCGCGTCGGCGCACGGCTTGACCGTCGTCGGGGTGGGCCGCGCGCGCGCGGCCCTGGAACGGCCGGTCGAGGACGCGCGGTGAGCGTCGTCGTCACCGGTGCGGCGGGGTTCGTCGGCTCGCATCTGTGCGAGCGTTTTCTGGCCGCCGGTGAGACGGTATACGGGATCGACAACTACGTGACGGGCGACCGCCGCAACCTCGCGGGCTTCGAGGGCGACTCGCGTTTCACGCTGATCGAGGCCGACGTGTCGTCCGAGCGCGACGCGATCGCGCGAAGCGTTCGCGACGTGACGTGCGTGCTGCACTTCGCCTCCCCGGCAAGCCCCGTGGACTACGCGCGCCGCCCGCTGGAGACGCTCGACGTCAACAGCCTCGGGACGCGCACCGCGCTGGACGTGGCGCGTGCGCACGGCGCGCGCTTCGTGTACGCGTCCACCTCGGAATGCTACGGCGATCCGCTCGTCCACCCGCAGGTCGAGACGTACTGGGGGAACGTGAACCCGATCGGGCCGCGGTCGTGCTACGACGAGGCCAAGCGCTTCGGCGAAGCGCTCGTCACGGCGTACCACCGCGTCCACGGGCTCGACGTGCGGATCGTGCGGATCTTCAACACGTACGGCCCGCGTATGCGGCTCGACGACGGCCGCGTGGTGCCGAACTTCATCGCCCAAGCGCTCGCGCGCGAGCCGATCACGATGTACGGTGACGGCTCGCAGACGCGCTCGTTCTGCTACGTCGACGACTTGTGCGAAGGCGTCTTTCGTCTCGCGAGCGCCGAGGGCGTCTCGGGCGAGGTCGTGAACGTCGGCAATCCCGACGAGCGGACGATTCGCAAGTTCGCCGAGGTCGTCTGCCGGCTGACCGGTGCGCCGCTGCAGGTGCGCGAGCTCCCGCTGCCCCCCGACGATCCCGGTCGGCGCTGCCCCGACATCACGAAGGCACGCCGGCTGCTCGGCTGGGAGCCGCGCGTCGCGCTCGAGGACGGCTTGCGGCGCACCATCGACTACTTCTCGCCGCTCGCGGGCGCCGCGCGTACGTGACGAGCGTCGCCGAGAGCCTGCCGGCGCTCGAGACGCCGGCGGCCTCGCCGCCGCGGGATCGCTGGGCGACGCCGCTGGCGCTGCTGGCGATCGTCTTCCTCGCGCTGCAGACGACGCTCGCGAACCTGCCGCCGAACAAGCTGTTCGTCGGTCACGACACCGGCTTCTACAACATCTTTCCGCACCAGCTGCTGCGCACGTCGACCGGCAGCTGGGAAGTCAAGACCTCGTTCGGGTTTCCGAACTTCGAAGCGCTCCTGACGCTGCCGTACGCGCTGCTCGTCGAGGCACTCCACGCGATCGGGCTCGGCGGAATCGGCACCGGACGCGTGATGTACTTCCTCGAGCTGCTGGCCGTCGGCTTCGGCTCGTACGCGCTCGCGCTGCTCGTGGTCCGGCGTGCGATGCCCGGAGTGCGTCCCGCCGTCGCGGCCGCCGCCGCCGGCGGAGCCGCGCTCTTCGCGAGCTACAACATCCTCACCGCGATCTTGCTGCTCTATCCGCCGTCGACGTTTCAAGTCGAAGTGCTGATGTGGCCGGGCGCCACGGCGGCGACGCTCGCCGTGCTGTGGTATCGGCCGACGTTCGCGGCGGGATTGCTGGTCGGGCTCCTCTACGTCGCCTCGTCGATGGGAAATCCCGCGCACACGCTGCTGGCGTTCGCGTTCTTGTTCGCGATCTTCGTCGTCGACGGGACGAGCACGAAGCGCTGGAAGGTGCGCGCGGCGCTCGGGGCGGCGACGACCGTGGTCGGCGCGCTGGCGTACATGTGGCTGCCGGCGATCACCGCGATGTTCCTGTACAAGGGCTCGGTGACGGCCCCCGAGGGCGCCGATCCGACGGCCTTGGCCATCTCGCAAAAGCTGATCGCCGCGCGGACGTCGTTTGCGAATTTGCTTCGCCTCGACGGACTGCGCTGGTGGCCCAAGACCCGCAACGCCGGGCTCTACGACACCGTGCCGATGGCGCTGATCACGTGGGCGCCGGCGATCGTCTCGTTCCTTTCGCTGCGCAGCCGCGCGCGCGTCGTGCGCTGGTTCTGGGTCGCCACGGTGCTCGGCTTGTTCCTCACCAAGGGCGTCCACGAGCCGTTCCCCGTGAGCCTGCTGTGGCTGCAGGACCGCGTCGCGCTGTTCGCCGCGTTCCGTGCGACGTACGACAAGTTCGCGTTGATCCTGCTCATCACGCTGCCGCCGCTGTTCGCGGTCGGGTGCGCGCAGCTCGCCGCGTCGCGGCGGCTCTTCCAGCGCTGGGCGTTCGTCGCGGTGCTGTGCTGCGTCGCCGCGAGCGCGTGGCCGTTCCTCGCCGGCCGCGTGGCGGAGCCGTACTTTCTCACGACGATCCCGGCCGACTACCGCAAGGTCGACGACATCCTCGGCGGCGACAGCCGGGCGCTCTCGCTTCCGGGCGCCTTCGGCGAGGTGAACGTCACGTCGTGGTTCAAGGGCGCGAACTTCGAGAACTTGCTCTTCCGCAGCCACGTCGTGAACGGCGCGGTGTTCAAGGCGCGCTCGATCAGCGCCGCGCCGCTCTACGACGACGACGACGGCATCCAAGCCGAAGAGCTGCCGCGTCTCGTCGGCGCGCTCGGCCTCTACGGCTTCGACCACATCCTGCTGCACAAAGATTATCTGACGAGCTACCGGATGGCGTTCGACTACGAACGCTACCGGGTGCTCGGGCCGCTCACCGCGCTCGAGTCGGAGCGCTTTCTCGATCGGGATCCGCGGCTCACGAAAGAGTACGAAGGGCCGAACCTCGTGCTCTATCGCATCAAGCCGGAAGCCACGCTGCCGCACGCGTACGCGGCGCCGGACGCGACGCTCGTTCTCGGGTACGAGGACGCGCTGCTGCCGCTCGAAGACGCCGGCTTGACGCGCGCGGGGCGGGACCCGCTCCTGCTGTTCCTCGGAAACCAGTCGATCCCGACCGACGCGGCGGCGCAGGCGCGCATCGATGCGACGCTCGGGCTGACGAACACGCTCGCCGTCGTCCCGGCCGTCCCCGAGACGCCGGCGCTCTACCGCGAGCAGATCGCGCTCGCCGGCGACCGCTTCTCGCGCCTGGGACCGTCGTATCTGAACGCGCGCGACGCCGGCGCGTTCGTGCTGGCGCAGCCGCACGGCGACTGGTTCAAAGGCGCGCGCCCGCAGTCGCAAAACCTGGACGGCGTCTTTCGCCTCAAGGACGCGGCGACGCTGCGGCCGACCGCCGTGGTCCGCGCCGAGCGCGTGCCGTCCGAGGCCGCGGCACTGTGGTTCGGCGCCGACACCCGGTTCGCGTGGCCGATCTCCTCGTACGGCGACGAGCCGATCCCGGACGACGATCTGTTCGAGGGCCGCGCGCTTCCCGCGATGCGCAGCACGCTGGTGGCGCCCGTCACGCGGGTCAGCCTCGGACGCCTCGGCGCATCGTACAGCATCGCTCTCCACGGCGACGACAAGACGACGGAGCTCGCCGTCGCCGGCGCGCCGCTGCAGGCGCCGATCCCGCTCACGTCCGACCCGCACGTGACGCTCGTCTACGCGCCGGGCGACACGAAGGTGCTCGCGGCGTGGCTGCGCGTCGTGCTGCGGCGCGCCGACGGCCACACCATCTATCTCGACAAGGAGCTCGACGCCTCCGGCCGCCTCGACGACTGGTCGATCCGCGACGCCGCGCAGACCGCGCTCGACGCGCGCTTCGACCAAGTCCTCACGATCCACCAGACCGATCCGTCGTGGGTCGCGCGACAGTCGTTCTTCAACCCCGAGCAGGCGGAATCGTATCAGGTGACGGCGCTGCGTCTCGTCTACGGCAAGATCCCCGGGCTCGACATGCGCCCGGCGCCGGGGACCTACGGGATCGTCATGCGGTCTTTGCGCATCGAGCTCGAGGGCGCGCCGTGGCGCGCGTACGTCGATCGCGGGTACGGCGCCGACTTCGGCGCGCCGAACGTGCGCGTCTCGACGAATCTGCCGAACGCGATCTCCGGCGCGCGCGGCGGCGCGCTGCTGGTCGACGCCGTCGTCCGCGAGGAGACGTCGGCCGTGCGCGAGCCCCTCGTGGGCCGCTCGGCGACGTTCCGGCTCGCCGACGGATCGACCGTCGTCGCCGACGTCATCCGCGAGACGCCGGACGGCTACGTCGTCAAGGTCGATCCGCGCCGCGAGCAGATCATCACGCGCAGCGCGATCGCCCAGATCTCGGCATCGGGGCCGCCGCGTTGGCGCTCGTACTCCGTGAGCGCCGGGCTGCCGCCGATCGATCTCGCGCGCTACCCCGAGGTGCACGTCCGCTTCTGGGAGGGGACGGCGGGGATGCACGCCGACATCGCGTTCCGGCTCGAGACCCCGGTCGGAATCCGGACGGTTCAGGTGACCTCCGGCGCCGATCCCGACACCGGGCTTCCCGACGCGTGGGTTCACCGCAGCGACTTCCCGGGGCTCGACGCGCCGCTCGACCTCGACGGCGCGCCGATCTCGATCAACAGCGATACCGGCTGGCGCGAGGCGACGTTCGATCTCCGCGAGATCGCGTTCGAGCACCTCGGTTACATCGACGTCCGCCCGATCGACGTGACGGTCTCGATCTCGATGGAGGCGGGGCCGCCGGACACCGAGTCGGCCTACGCTTTCGGGTTCGGCGACATCGTGTTCACCGGGCAGCGCCGCGAGAAGCTGGGCACGCCGTCGGGCGAAGAGCTCGCGATCGATCACGCCGGCGAGCGCCCCGTCTCCGTCTCCGCCGTCGCCGACAGCGGCGACCTCTGGCAGCTGCGATACCCCGACCGCGCCTTCCCCGCCGGCATGCACTGGGTGTCCACGCAGCTGCGCGCGCCCTGGTCGATCGTCAGCGTGTCGCTGGTGGGGCAGCAGCCCGCCCCGCCGCGCCCGCACCTCACGATGCGCCACATCGACGACGAGCTGTACGCGGTGCACCTCGATGCCCCGGGCCCGGCGTGGATCGCGTTCGCCGAAACGTACCATAGCGGCTGGCGCCTGATCCCGGGGACGGCGCCGCCGACCCGGCTCGCCTGGCTGCTCTCGCTGCGCTGGCTCGCGGCGCCCGTCGCCGCCCACGTCGTCGGAAACGCCTTCGACAACGCGTGGCACGTCGACGGTGACGGACCGCGTGACTACGTGATCGACTATGCGCCGCAGGACTGGGTCCGCCTCGGCGAGGCGCTCTCGTTCGTGTGCGTCCTGGGCGCGCTGCTCTACGCGGGGTTGACGTGGCGTCGGCTCTGAGACGCATCGTGCCGTCGCGCCGCCTGGTGCACGCGACCGCGATGTGGGCCTGCGCGCTGCTCGGCTCGGTCGCGCTCGCGATCCCGGTCGACGCGGTCCAGGAGCTGGTCGCGACCCTCCTGTTCGCCGCCTTCGCCCTGCTGCTGTGGTGGGACGGCTCGTCGCGGCTCCCCGCGCTCGCGGCGGCGCTCGGCGCGACCGGGCTCGTGCTGAGCGCGATCCCGGTTCCGGCGGTGCGCGCGTTCGCCGACGGCGCGGTGAGCTGCACCGTCGTCGTCGTCGTCATCTTCCTCGTTCGCTCGGCGCTCGAGGACGCGCCGCCGCGCCGGCCGGCGGGGCTCGTGCGGCAAGCCGATCTCGCCTTGCGGCTGCGTCTGAGCGCGGTGCGCGAGGAGACGTGGCGGCGGGTCCCGCTCGTCACGGCCGGCGCGCTGTTCGTGCTGGCGCTGCTCGCCGGCGTGTTGACGGCGGGCAACGCCGACGGGTGGAAGATCGTCGGCTCGGCCGCCGGCGCACCGGTCTGGAACGCGTCGTTGTTCGCGACCCCGCTTCACCGTCGAGGCGCGGTGCTGATCGACGACGAGATCATCACGCCGCGCGGGGTCAACGCGCGGGTCGGCATCGGCGATTCGCCGGCGCTCGACGCGCTGAAGCTCGCCGCGCCGGGCGCCTGGCAAGGCCCGCAGATCGTCAACGCGCTCAACGTCCTCGACCTCGCCGCGCTGCTGATCGCGGCCTGCTGGCTCGTCGCGCTCCTCGTCGGTTCGTGGAGCGCCGCCGCTCCGGCGGTGCTGGTCGCGCTCCTCGTCACGCCGCTGCTGCAGCAGACCGCGATGTGCGCTCCGCTCGATCTTTGGCCGGCTCTGGCGGCAAGCGCGCTGGCGGTGCGCGGCGATGACGCCAAGGCCATCGCCGCGGCCGCGCTCGCGGGGCTGCTGAACGTCGCCGGCGGCTACGAGGCCGCGGTGCTGGCGCTCGCGCTCGCGTCGACGGGCTGGCTGCGCGTCTCCGTGGCCCTCCCGCTCGGCATCGCCGGCGTCGCCAGCTCGATCGTCGGTGCGCTGCTCTCCCGCGCGCTCGCCCCGGATGCGACGACGCTCGCGGTCTGGTGGTCGACGAACGACATCGGCCGGCTCGTGCGCGCGACCGACACCGCCTGGCCCTGGGCGCTCGCCGCGCTGGCCGGCGCGGCGCTCGTGGCGGGGTGGGTGATCGCGCTGCGCGCGCGTGCGAACGATCTCGGACGCCACGCCGTGCTCGCGGCCGTCGTCCTGGTGCTCGCGCTTCCGCCGCTGTTCGGCGGCGTGCCGCTCATCGTGCCGTCGCGGCTTCTCAACCTCCTTCCCGTCGGCTGGCCGTCGGCGCGGATCCTCGACCTGCTGGTTGTCGTCGCGGTGCTCCCGCTCGCCGCGGTCCTGCGCCGGGCCGTCGAGCACGATCGCGTCTTCCGCGATCCGCTGAAGGCGGCGGGTCTCGTCGCCCTCGCGCTCGGCGGCTTCGTGCTCGCGCGGCCGGTGCCGCCGCACGTGCTGCTGCCGCCGCTCGCCCCGGGCGCATCGGTCGTCGAGCTTCCCATCGCCGAGCCGGGATCGCGCGCTGCGTTCTTGTTCGCGGACGACCTGCTGGAGCGCCGCGCGCGGATCGCCCAGCCGATCCCGTACGTCGCGGGCGACACGGCGCTTGGCGTGACGAGCTCGACCGACGACGTGATCGACGCCGTGCGCGGATTCCCGCTCCCGGCGTACGTCGTCGTACGGCGCGACGTCTACGCCGATCCGCGCCAGCGCTTCAGCGAGCCCACCGTCATCGACGCATCCGAGTACGCCGTTCCGCCGCTGACGCGCGATCCGCGGGTCGTGCTCTCGACGCTCACCGAGCAGGCGGAGGTCTATCGCGTGCGTCGCTGAAGGCGACGCGATGCCGTTCGTCTCCCTGCTGCGTGCGCGCGGCGCGCGGATGTACGCCGACTCGGAGCGGCTCAACATCGAGAACATGCGCGCGCAGATGGCGCTGCAGCCGCATCCCGGCGACGTCGTCGATCTCGGCTGCGGCGACGGGCGCGCGACGCTCGCCCTCACCTCCGGGCTGAACGGCGCGCGCGTGCGCGGCATCGAAGGCCATGCGCCGTTTCGCGAGGCCGCGCGCGCGGCGGGCGTCGACGCGATCCCCGGCGATCTCGACGCCCGTCTGCCGTTCGAGGACGGCACGATCGATCTCGTCGTGTCGAATCAGGTGATCGAACATCTCGCCGACACCGACCGCTTCGTGGCGGAGATCGCGCGAGTGCTCCGGCCCGGCGGTCTCGCCGTCGTGTCGACCGAGAACATGGCGAGCTGGCACAACATCGCGGCGCTCGTGTTCGGCTTCCAGCCCTTCTCCGCGGCGAACTACTCGCTCCGGCGTTATCCGCTCGGGAACCCGATCGGCCTTCACGCGGGCGAACGGTTCGAGGTCGTGGAGGGCATGCTGCACCGCCGGCTGTTCACGACGCGCGCGCTGTGCGAGCTGTTCGAAGCGCACGGCTTGCCCGTCGGTGACGTGCGCGGAAGCGGTTACCATCCGCTTCCGCCGGCGTTCGGGCGCCTCAACCCGACGCACGCGCACTTCATCACCGTCGCGGCGCGGAAGCCGGAAGGCTAGCGCGCCGCCGACGTCAGGCGGTCAGCGCTCGAGCCGCCGGACGTCGGCCTCGAGCCGCGAGAGCTGCGCGCGCGTGCGCGCCAGCTCGCCGCGCGTCTCGCTCAGCTCTCGATGCAGAGCCTTGATCGCCGCGAGCGCGACGCCGTCTTCGTCGATCGACGTGATGTGCGTGTCGTCGGGGCCGAGCCCGAATGCGGCGTGGAAGTCCTGCGCCATCGGCCCGATATGGCGGACGTCGCCTTCGCTCCGATAGCTCCACGCGCTGACGTTCAAATCGTCCAGCTTGTGCAGCAGCAGGCGGCCGTCGACGCCGCGCACGTTGCGCTTGTCGCGGCGATCGCTGGTGGACGCCCAGGCTCCCGAACCCGGCGCAAGCACGACGCCGGTCGTCAGGGCGCGATTCGTGTACAGCGCATAACCGCCCTCGGCGCGTGCGACGAACTGGTTCGCGGCCGAAGCGGAAAGCGACGATGCTTCGGCGTCGGAGTCGCTCCACACGAAGTCGCCGTCGTACGCGGCTTGCGATCGGTAGCCGGCGGCGAGCGAGAAGCGCCCGGCCGCACTGTTCCCGTATCCGCCCGGCACGACGCTGTAGATGCCGTTCGCGGTGTTTCCATAGCCGCCGGAGATCGTCGCCTGCGCGCCGGCGTTGTTCTTGTAGCCGCCGGCCACGGTGCCGTTCTGGCCCGCGGTGTTGAGCCCGCCGCCGCCGATCGTGCCGTACTGTCCGCTCACGGTGTTGCCCGACCCGCCGCCGATGAAGCCCTCGTCTCCGTGGGCGGCGTTTTGAAGCCCGCCGCCGATCGTCGAGTTCATCGCGTCGGCGGTGTTCTCGGTTCCGCCCGAGATCGTCGACTTGTAGCCGGTGGCGTTCTGATGGCTGCCGCCGCCGACCGTCGCGACGTAGCCGGACGCGACGTTCAAGCCGCCGCCGGAGATCGTCGCCGCGATCCCCGACGCGACGTTGTTGCGCCCCGAACCGACGAACGCGAACTCGCCGCTCGCCGAGTTCGTGTCGCCGCCGGCGACGACGGAATAGTCTCCGCTCGCCGAGTTGCCGTTCCCCGCGAGCGTCGCGCACGACTCCGAGCACGACGTCGTGTTGCCGTCGGTCTTGACGGTGCCGGAGGCGGCCGGTTTCCGTCCGTCCGCGGTGGCCGCGCGAGGTGCGGACGACTGGAGTTCGGCCGCGCCGGCGGCGCAGCCGGCGAGCAGCACGACGAGACAGAGCGAGGTCGGTACACGCATTTCGGGCAGTATAGCATGCCGCCGTACCAGGGTCTCGATCTCGGCGTCCCGTGGGTAGAGATGGGGGCAAGAGGAGGGACCGATGAGACATCTCTGCACCGTCGCGCTCCTGCTGACCGTCGCGACCGCTTCGTGCAGCGGAGGACGTTCGGGAAGCGTCGTCCCGGCGAGCCCGGGCCAGCCCGCGTCGGCGGCGCGAACGGCACGAACGGCGGCGGCCGTTCCGGCGGGATGGGCGGCGACGTCGACGCTGGCGAGCAACCTCTTGAACGCCACCGACAAAGGCGTCTGGTCGGGCGAGCACTGGATCACCGTGCGCCTGGGGCTTCCGTTGCGCAACGTCTCGCAGCTCAAAGCCGCCGTGGCCGCGCAAACGCGCCTGACGCCGTCGCAATTCGCCGCGACGTACGCGCCGACGGCCGCCGACGTTCAGGCCGTGACGAGCTATTTGACGGCGCAAGGCTTCAAGAGCATCGTCGTCGAGCCGAACAACCTGATCGTGACCGCGACGGGGACGGTGCCCGCGATCGACACGGCGTTCCACACGTCGCTGCATCAGTATACGATCCACGGCGAGACCGTGTACGCGAACGCGACGCCGGCGTACGTGCCGCAGAGCTTGGCCGGGAAAGTCGTCGCGGTCCTCGGTTTGTCGAGCGTACGTGCGTTCTCGACGGAGCCGCACATCAAGCGCGGTGCGGCGGCTCCCGTCGCGCGCACCGCGAGCACGACGGCGGCGTCGCCCTGCAGCCTCTACGGGCTGGAGATCCTGGCCTTTCCGGAGCCGGTGCAGGAGCCTCAGAGCCCGGCGGGGTGCTTGCGCAACTACGCTCCGTCGGACTACTGGATCGCGTACGACGCGAACCGCATGGCGACCGCGTATTCGGTCGACGTCGCGATCATGGCGGAGGGAAATGTCGCGCCGTCGATCGCGGATTTGCGCGTCAACGAGAACGGCGACGGGATCCCGCAGGTTCCGGTCGTCGTGAAGCAGGTCGGCGTCTCGAGCGTCGACACGTCGGGCGCGGACGAATGGGTGCTCGACATGACGGCGTCGAGCGGCATGGCGCGCGCGGTCAAGACGATCTACGTGTACGACACGACGTCGATGACGGACTCCGACATCGCGCTCGAGTTCAGCCGCTGGGCCACCGACGACCTCGCACCGATCGGGAATGCGTCGTTCGGCGGATGCGAGTTCGGTCCGTACGTCGACGGCTCGATGGTGCTCGACGACGAGATCTTCCTCGAAGCGGCCGCGCAGGGTCAGACGATGTTCGCGTCGACCGGCGACACCGGGTCGTTCTGCTCGGTGGGAAATCCGAACGGCGTGCCCGGCGGCGCTCCTTTCGTCGAGTATCCCGCCGCGTCGCCGTATGTCGTCGCGGTCGGCGGGACGACGCTCGTGACCGAGAGCAACGGCGCGTATCAGGGCGAAGCGGCGTGGTACGCCGGCGGCGGCGGCCTGAGCCAGTTCGAAGCCGCACCCGCATGGCAGGCGTCGCAGCCGGTGAACGGGACCGGCGTGCTGACGTTTCGCGGTCTGCCGGACGTCGCGATGGACGGCGATCTGCAGACGGGGATGATGCTCTATCTCAGCGATCAGGGCGGCTGGACGATCATCGGCGGGACGAGCCTCGCCTCGCCACTCGCGGCCGGCTCGTGGGCGCGAATGCTGCAAGCGCGGCCCCAGCTCGGCTTCGCAGCGCCGGCGCTCTACGACGCGTACGCCGAGGCGAAGTCCGGCGCGACGACGACGGTGCTGCCGCCGACGACACCGGTCGGGCCGGCGTTCCACGACATCATCGTCGGCGCGGACGGGAGCAATGCGGCGATGCCGGGCTACGACTACACGACGGGGCTCGGAAGCATCGACGTCGCCGAGATGGGCGCGCGGATCGGCCGCTGACGGCGAGGCCGGACTGCGAACGGAAAGCGCCGGCCGTGCGGCCGGCGCTTTCGCATGTCTGTGGACGTGCGCGCAGACTCAGCGTCCGTGTGCGAGAATGTCGCGCACCAAACCGCTCGCCTCGGTCGTCTGGCGCCGCGCTTGCTCCAAGTACGGCCGCGACTCGAGGTTGTCTTCCGTGGCGTTGAGATCGTGCAGCGCCGCGTCGATGTATTCGCGCGCCGTCTGCAGCGCGGAGCTGCCCGAGATCGCCGCATCGGCGCCCGAGCGCTCGGGATGTTGGAGCCGTCGCTCGTCGAGCAAGGCCACGCGACCCGCGGCCTGTACCGCCGACCCGATCAGGTCGAGCGCGCGCCGAATCCTCGGATCGTAGCCGCGCGGACCGGGGTGCGCCAGAACGTCATGCGCGGCTTGCAGATCGCTGATCGCATGCCGCGCCCTGGGATGCGGAAAACGCCGGTCGTCCGGGCCGGCCTGCGCGATCTGCGCGGCGGCGGCCGAACCGTGCGGAGCGGCCTGCGCGAGCGCCGGTGCGCCGGCGACGGCGACGAGGCAGGTCGCGAGGATCGCGGGTCCGAGTCGTTGGGTGTTCAAGGTAGAAACCTCCAGAATGAATGCGGGCGCGCGCTGCGCGCTCATCGCTCCTAACGTGCGCGCGTCCGTACGCTTGCCAAGTCTACCCGGTTTCTCATCCCGCGTTCACCGAGCGACGTCGTCGTCCGCGGCGCGGCGGAAAACGCCGGCGGGCGCGGCGAAGAGCCGTACCATGCGCGTGCACGCGGCATTCGGTCGACCCGTCTTCGTTTCGCTTCTCGCCGGTATTGCGGCCTCGTCGGTCGCGGCGTGCGGAGGGGGCGGCGGCTCACAACACGTCCCGGCTCCGCCGGGAGGCGTGATCTCGACCCCGGCGCCGACGGCGACGCCCGCCGCGACGTCGACGCCGAACGCGAGCGCGACGAGCTACACGAACGACGACTGGACGACGTTCGCTCACGACTTCGCGCGGACCGCCGACGGAAGGGCCGACACGGGGATCTCGACGACGTCGGTCGCGCGTCTCGCGCTCCGCTGGAAGATCACGATTCCCGGCAACCCGGAGATCTTCGCGAGCCCCGTCGTCTACGACGGAAACGTGATCGTGTCGACGTTCGCGCCGCCGGCGACGATCTACGATTTCTCGGCCGCCGACGGTTCGCTGCGCTGGAGCTTCACGATGGACGACGGCTCGGGACAGAAGACGCCCACGATCGATCCGGCGAACGGGTTGGTCTTCGTCGGGAACGCGCGCAGCGGCGCGGCCGGGATCCTGCCGTCGACGGAATACGCGCTGCGGCTGCTGGACGGCTCGCTCGTGTGGCGTCAGACGATCCCCGGACACGCGCGCGCGACCGACGTCGTCGCGAACGGCGTCGTGTACACCGCGAGCTCGGGCGGCGATCCGCCGCAGTGCTTGAACGAAGGGATGTTTGCGCTCGACGAGGCGACCGGCGCGGTGAAGTGGAGCTGGTACGTGAACGCCGCGAAGAACCCCGGCGGCGGCGGCGCGATCTGGGGGCCGGTCGGATTCGACGGCTCGCACCTGATCTTCGGCACCGGGAACACCTGCAACACGCCCGTCACGACGTCGAACGGCGCGGCGGCGCTGGACCTCGACGGGCATCTGCTGTGGAGCATGGTCGCACAGCCGAACTCCACGCTCGACTACGACACGGGAAGCTCGGTGATGGTCGTGAACGGCCGGGCGACGTTCCTCAACAAGAACGGGCTGCTCTACTCCGTCGACGCCGCGACGGGCGCGAATCAGCGCAGCATCACCGCGAACCCCAACTACGGCTACGGTTTCTGGTCCTCGCCGAGCAGCGACGGAACGGTGACGGTCGTCGAGTCCGGCGCGTATGCGCCGGGGATGCCGACGAGCGGCGCGCTGCGCGTCCCCGCCGCAGGCGCGATCGGCGGCGATCGCTTCTGCTACACGTTCCGCCGCACGCGCGCGATCGAGCCCGGATACACGAGTCTGCTGAAAGCGTTCGATACGAGCGGAACCCTGCTGTGGAGCGCCCCGTCGCAGGCGATCGCGCCGTTCTACGCGGCGATCGACAACGGCGTCGTGTTCGCCGACATCGACAGCACGCTCCAGGCATTCGACCTGCACACGGGCGCGAAACTGTGGTCGTATCCGACCGCGGGACTTCTGTGGGCCGGCCCCGTCGTCGTGCCGAGCGGGGTGTACGCGGCCGACGGTTCGGGCAACGTCTACGCCTTCGCGATCCCGGCGCCCGCATCGTCGAGCGCGCGCGCGAGGCCTCGCCGGTAGTCGGCGGATCGGTCAGCGCGCGGGCGTCGCTTCGGCGGCGCGGCGCGCGCGCCGCAGGCGCAGCGCGCTCGCGATCGTCGCGATCCCCGCGCACGCGGCCGCCACCCACAGGACGTCGGGCGCGGCGCGTGCGACGACCTCGCGCGCCGCGTCGCCGTTGACCAGCGAGCCGCCGAAGACGCCGAAGACGATCGCCACCATCGCCGTTCCCAGCGTCTGTCCGCCGACCCGGATCGCGGCGAGCAATCCCGACGCGCTCGCGGTCTTCGAGCGCGGCGCGCTCCCGATGAGCTCGCGGTTGTTCGGCGACTGGAAGAACCCGAAGCCGAGCCCGCAGACGATCCCGTGGAAGACGATCTCCGCGACGCTCGGATGCGGCGGCGCGAGCGCGTAGAGCGCGAGCCCGCAGGTCAGGACCGCGAGCCCGATCGTCGCGAGGATCCCGACGGGGAAGCGGTCCGAGAGCCGTCCCGCGATCGGCGCGACGACGGCGATCGAGAGCGGCCACGCCGTGAGCAGCAAACCCGACTCGAGCGGCGTGCGCCCCAGCGCTTCCTGGAAGAAGAACGGCAGGCCCACGTAGGCGAGCCCTTGCGCGGTGAACGTCGCGAACGACGTGGCCCCGGCCATCGCGAAGGCGGGGATGCGGAAGAGATCGAGCGCGATCATCGGCCGCTCGAGCGCGAACTGCCGCCGCACGAAAGAGACGGCGCCTGCGATCCCGGCGGCGAGCCGCGCGCCGATGCTCCAGGCCGGCTCGCGATGGGCGAAGCCGTCGAGCCCCCAGATCGTCAGCGTGAACGCCAGCGCGCTCGAAACGACGCTGAGCGCGTCGAGCGAGCCGCCGGCGCGCTCGTCGTCAGGGAGGGCTCGGTTCAGCGCGATGTTGGCGAGACCGAACGGGACGTTGACGGCGAACAGCCAGGGCCACGGCGCCACCGCGAGGATGAAGCCGCCGACCGTCGGGCCCGCCGCGGAGCTCGTCGCGACGACGAGCGCGTTCAGCCCCAGCGCGCGGCCGAGCTGATGCCGCGGAAAAATCTCACGTAAGATCGCAGGCGAGATCGCCATCACCGCCGCGGCGCCGAAGCCTTGCAGCGCTCGTGCCGCGATCAGCAGCGGCAGCGTGCGTGCGAGCGCCGAGAACAGCGAGCCGGCGACGAACACGATCACGCCCGCGCGATAGACGCGCGACGCGCCGGCGATCTGCCCGAGCGCGGCGAACGCGAGGAGCGAGGCCGTGACGGCGAGCTGAAAGCCGTTGACGATCCAGATCGAGGCCGACGGGTCGGCGTGAAGGTCGCGCGCGATCGCGGGGAGCGCCGTGTTGGCGATCGAGCCGTCGAGCACCGACATCGCGACCGAGATCGCGAGCGCCACGTAGGCGAGTCGCCGCCGCGGCTGCGGGAGCCCGTCGGACCGTGAGAAGCCGTCGCTCACCGGACGGCGGCGGATTGCATCGCTGCGGTTCGTACCCGTGTTCCGCTAGCGGAAGGCTTGCTCGGCGTGGTAGGAGCTGCGCGAGAGCGGGCTCGCGACGACCTGCACGAAGCCTTTGGCGTCGCCGAGGGCTTTCAGCCGCGCGAACTTCGCCGGCGTGACGAACTCGCGAACCTTCAGATGGCGCTTCGTCGGCTGCAAGTACTGTCCCATCGTGAAGATGTCGACGCCCGCCGCGCGCGCGTCGTCCATGGTCTGCGCGATCTCGTCTTCGGTTTCGCCGAGCCCGAGCATCAGCGAGGTCTTCGTGTACGTCACCTTGCCCGAGCGCTTCGCGTGCCCCAGAACGGCCAGCGACTGCCGGTAGCCGGCGCGGCGGTCGCGCACCGTGCTCTGCAGCCGTTCCACGGTTTCGAGGTTGTGCGCGAGCACCTCGGGCTGCGCATCGAGCACGATGTCGAGGGCGGCGAGATCTCCGGCGAAATCGCCGGTGAGACACTCGACCTTCGCGTCCGGCGCCTTCTTGTGGATCATCCGCACGGTGTTGGCGAAGATGGCTGCGCCGCCGTCCGCGAGATCGTCGCGGTCCACCGCGGTCAGCACGAGATACTTCCAGCCCAGCTCGGCCACCGCTTCGGCGACGCGCTTCGGCTCGAGCCAATCGACCTCGCCCTTCGGAGAGCCGGTCTTCACGTTGCAGAAATGACAGCCGCGCGTGCAGGTGTCGCCGAGGATCATGATCGTCGCGGTTCCCGCGCCCCAGCACTCGCCGATGTTCGGGCACATCGCCTCTTGGCAGACGGTGTGCAGCTGCAGCCGCCGCACTTCGCCGAGGACGTGCTCGTAGTTCTCGCCGTGGGGGAGCCGGACTTTGAGCCATTCCGGCTTGCGCGCAGGCGGCTGCGGGTCGATGAGGTCGATCGTGGTCATGCGGGTTGCTCCACGAGGTTCGCCGGTCCGGCGGACGCGGCCCGCGCCCCGTCCGGCGTAGCCGGCGCGAACGAGGGGAGCGGCTCGAGCGGCGCGAGCGCCGTGCGCTGCAGCTCGACGCCGAATCCGCCGGCGAGCGTTTCGAGGAGCAGGTCACGCGCTTCCGCCCACGACACCTCGCGTCCGAGCTGGGCCGAGATCGACGTGATGCCGAATTGCGGCGTGCCGCAGGGCCTGATCAGCGTGTCGTAATCGAGCGCGGTGCACGCGTTGAGCGCGAGTCCGTGCATCGTGGTCATTCGCTTCACCGCGAGGCCGATCGCGCAGATCGCGTCGTCGCCGACGTACACGCCGCGGTGCTCGGTGCGCGGATGCGCGTCGATCCCGAGGCGGACCAGCGTGCCGACGACGGCGTGCTCGATCGTCGCGACGACGGGGACGACTTCGCGGAACCGTTCCAGCCGCCGAATCGGGTAGACGACGACCTGTCCCGGACCGTGATACGTCACGTCGCCGCCGCGCTCGGCCTCGACGAGGTCGACCCCGCGCGCCGCGAGGAGCTCCGGCGCGAGCAGAACGTTGCTCGCCTTGGCATTCCGCCCGAGGGTGACGACGGGCTCGTGCTCGACCACCAGCCAGGTCTCCGGCTCGCGTCCTTCCGCGACCGCGGCGTGCAGCGCGCGCTGCAAGTCCAGCACCGGCGCATACCGCCGGCGCCCGAGATCCAGCACGCGCGCCGCTCGAGCCATACCGTCACCAAGACCGCGCCGGGGGCGGACGAGTTCCGCCCCGCGACGCGGACACCGCTACACGGCGGCGGGCTGCTTTGCGGGCTTGGGATTGACGATGTGGATCGCCTTGCCGTGGATGTACTCGGCGGCGTCCATGATCGACTCGGTCAGGGTCGGGTGCGGGTGGATCGAGAGCCCGATGTCCTCGGCGGTCGCTCCCATCTCGAGCGCGATCACGCCTTCGCCGATGAGCGACTCCGCCTGCGGGGCGACGATGTGCATGCCGAGGAGCAGGTCGGTCTTCGCGTCGGCGATCAGCTTCACGATGCCGTCGGTCTCGTTCATCGTGCGCGCGCGGCCCGATGCGATCAGGTTCATCTTGCCGACTTTGATCTCGTGGCCCGCGGCCTTCGCTTCTTCCTCGGAGAGCCCGATGGTCGCGACCTCGGGATCGGTGTAGACGCAGTTCGGGATCGCGACCGGATCGAACGCGCTGGCGCGGTCGCCCGAGATCACCTCGGCGGCGACGACACCCTCCTTCATCGCCTTGTGCGCGAGCAGCGGCGCGCCGGTCACGTCGCCGATGGCGAAGATCCCCTCCACCTTGGTGCGGCGCTGGGCGTCGACGTCGAGGAAGCCGCGCTCGTTCGTCTGCAGCCCCGCGGCGGCGAGATTCAGCGTGTCGGTCTGCGGCCGCCGGCCGACCGCGACGAGGACCATGTCGAACTCGCGCGTCTCGTCCTTGCCGTTGGTGTACTCGCCGTTGATCGTCGCTTTCGCGGCCTGCGGACCGGTCTTCTCGATCGTCGCGACCTTCGTGTTGAGCGCGATCTCGACGCCCTGCTTCTTGAGGATCCGCTGCAGCGTCTTCGAGATCTCGAGATCGGTTCCGGTGAGGATCTGCGGCATCGCCTCGACGACGAGCACCTTCGCACCGAGCCGCGTGAAGACGGTCGCGAACTCGAGGCCGATCACGCCGCCGCCGACGACGAGCAGGTTCTTCGGAATCCGCTTGAGCTGCACCGCGTCGTCGGAGTTGACGATCGTCTCGCCGTCGCGCGGCCACGCCTTCACGTCGACCGGCGCCGAGCCCGTCGCGATGACGATCGCCTGCGCCGTGTACTCGTCGGTGCCGCCGTCGCGCTTCTTGAGCGAGACGGTGTTCTTGTTCACGAACGAGGCGTCGCCGTAGGCGAACTCGACGTTGTTCGCTTTGAAGAGCTGGTTGACACCGCCGACGTTGGCCTTGACGACCTTGTCCTTGAACGCCGCGACGCCCTCACGGTCGACCTCGGCTTTCGCGACCTTCAAGCCGATCTCGCCGGCGTGCTCGATCTGGCGCGAGATCTCTCCGACGTGCAGCAGCGCCTTCGTCGGGATGCAGCCCCAGTTGAGGCACACGCCGCCGACCTCGTCCCGGTCGAAGCAGACGACCTTCTTGCCGAGCTGTCCCAACCGGATCGCGGCGTGGTATCCGCCCGGTCCGGCGCCGATGACGAGTGCGTCGACGCTATGCGAAGCCATGGTTGAGCAAAACTCCTTGTATCGGCGAGGGGAAGGCCGCCCGTCATGACCGTCTTCCCGCCTACACCGTTGCGCCGCGGCGACACCCGCATCCCGCCGCACGGAAGGCGGGCGCTTGCCCGCGTGCCGGCTTCCCGCGTACAGGACGCGCATGCTCGTCCGTCTTAATCCCTAGCCGGAACGGGAATCAAGGAGCGGACAGGTGGACGGGAAGCTCAGCGTCGTGATGCCCGCCTACAACGAATCGAAATTCATCGTCTCGAACATCATCGAGACGGTCGAGACGTTGACGGCGTTCGGATATGACTTCGAGATCATCGTGGTGGACGACGGCTCGCCGGACGCGACGCATCTCGCGGCGGCGGTCGCGAAGTCGAAGGCGCCGGAGGTCGTGCGCGTCGTGCGCTACGACCAGAATCGCGGGAAAGGGCACGCACTGTTGTGCGGCGTCTCGTACGCGCGCGGCGACGTCGTGGCGTTTCTCGACGCCGACATGGACCTGCATCCGCGCCAGCTTCCGGTGCTGCTCGGCGTGATGCAAGCGCAGAGCGCCGACGCCGTCGTCGGCTCGAAGCTGCACCCGGCTTCGGTGGTGAACTACCCGCGCATCCGCCGCGTGGTCTCGTACGGATATTACCTGCTCGTCCGCCTGCTCTTCGGGCTGCCCGTGCGCGACACGCAGACGGGGATCAAGCTGTTCAAGCGCGCCGTGCTCGAGCGCGTCGCGGCACTGAGCCGCAGCGAGAAGTTCGCCTTCGACGTCGAGCTGCTGTGCCTCGTGCACATGTTCGGCTACCGCGTCGTCGACGCACCGATCACGCTGACGTTCCAGCGGCGGTTCGGGCGCATTCGGATGCGCGACGTCGTCGCGATCTTCGGCGAGACGATGCGGATCTTCGTTCGGCTCCGGCTGTTCGCGCCGGTCGTGAAGTCCGTGCTCGGGATCGGGGTCCGCAGCCGGCTGTCGGGGACCGAGGTGGGCGAGCCGCCGCACGCCGTCCGCACCGTGCGCCACGACGAGAGCGGCGCCACCGAAGGCCGCGCGCTCGTCTCGCGCTAGCGCGAGACGGCGACGTCCCGGCGCCGGTCGCGGCCGACGAAAGGCAGCGATCCGCCCGGAAGCCGGCGCTCGACCCAGCCCGGCGGCGCGATCCCGGGGCGCGCGTCGCGGCGCGCCACCGCGATGATCTGGCGAGCGAGCGCCGCCGACGGCTGATCCTTGCGCACCACGCCGAGGAGCGGCCCGGCCGCCTCCTCCAGCACCGGATCGGGGCGCGATGACGAAAGGGCGATGGTCGCCGCTCCGCCGCATGCGCTCACGGCGGCCGCGGCGGTGAGGGGGTCCAGACGGCCCGGATCGAGGTCGACCACCACGGCGTCCGCAGCCGGGATCGCGGGACCCGCTTCGTCGAGCGAGGCGAAGGTGCGGATCGTCGCGCCCGGCGCGAACGCGCTCAGAAAGCGCGCGAAGGCGCCCGCAAAACATGACTGGGGCTCGATGAGCACCAAGCTCAGCATCCGTGCATCGCTCTCCACACGACCTCCTCCGTGACGTCCGTGCAGTTGATTTTCCCGAATGTGGGCACCGTATCACAGTACGGACGCAGACGCCTAGGGGACAATGAGGGTGGCAATGGACCAGCAGGCAGGGGCGCCCGGCGCGCCCACACGAGTGCTCATCGTCGAGCCGCAGACGATCTTCGCGCCGCATCTCGCGTTCCTCGCGACGCTCGCCGGCGCGGGTGAGATCACGATGGTCCCGAGCCCGCGGAAGATCGGCGTCATGCCCGAGGTGGACCTGATCTTCGTCGACCCGGACTACCTCGAAGGCGACCCCTTCGAGATCGTCGCCGCGCTCGCGCGCAGCTCGGCCCACGCGGCCATCTGCGTCCTCACCGGCGAGCATGCCCCGGGGCGGTCGCTCCGCTTCCAGCGCGCGGGTGCGACCGCGGTCATCTCGAAGGACGCCTCCGACAACGAGCTGGTCGACGCGCTGCGCCTCTCCGCGGAACGCCGGCCCTACACCGACGCCCGAGTCGACGCCGCGTAGCGGCAACGGCGTTCGGGTGTGCGGCCGTGCGCGGCCGCGGACGCGACACCGTTCACCGCTCGGTGCGGCGCTTGCGGCTCTCCGCAGCGCTGCGGTTCAGGTCGACGGCGGCGAGGACGAGGGCCGTGAAGGCGGTTTCGTCGATCTCTTCGCCTTCGCGGATGTCGATCGCGCGACGCACGTTGCCTTCGAGGCTGGAGTTGAACAGGCTTGACGGGTCCGGAAGCATCGCGCCTTTCGCGAACGTGAGCTTCACGACCGCCTTGTAGGTCTCGCCGGTGCAGATGATGCCGTCGTGCTCCCACACGGGAACGCCGCGCCACTTCCACTCCTCGACGACCTTCGGGTCGGCGTGTTTGATGAGGCGCCGCATGCGGGCGAGCACCTTGCCGCGCCAGTCGGCGAGCTCGTTGATTCTCGCGTCGATGAGCCGAGAGGGTGAGTCCGCCTTCACGGCGGTGGTCGCGCTCTGCTTCATGTGGCCTTCCGGAGTGCGGACGCGGTTGGCGTGGGACGGCGGCGCCGGGTGTGGGCCTGCGTCGGAGACGCGGCGCGCCGCCGTCCCACGTCACTGGTCTTGCCTGAACTTGCTGGGATCAGCTTGCGAACCCCGAGCCGTCGCGCTTCGCGTCGCCGCCGTGAAACGGTTCGAGGACGACGACGGGCAGCACCGTCAGCGCGTCGGCGAGGCGCAGCATCGGCCGGCCGTCACGGTCGACGGAGTCGACGATGCGGCCGGTGAGCACGTCGCGGTAGCGTGCCGCCCCGCCGGCGCCGAGCGCGACCGTCGTGTCCGCCCAAACGTCGCCGAGCGGAGGCCGTTCGCCGGAGAGCGTGCGGGGGAGCCGCGGCACGACGATGACCAGCGCGCCGCGCGCGTAGGCGACGACGTGCTGAGCCTTCTCGCCGAGCGCTTCGAGCGGCGTGTACTCGCCGGCCGGCCAGTCCTCTGCCGCGCGCCGGCGCAGCAGCGTCGCGAGCACGTAGAGCTTCACCCGGCCGTCGCGCCACGAAGCGAGGAGCCGCGCGGCGAGCCGTTCGCGTGCGCCGTCCTCGGCGGCGTCGCAGGCGGCGTCCAGCTCGGCGAGCGCGGCGTCGCGTTCGGCGAAGTCGACCGGGCGCCGGTTGTCGGGGTCGACCAGGCTCAGGTCCCACAGCTCGCAGCCCTGGTACGTGTCCGGAACTCCGGGCGCGGTCGCGCGGAGCACCGCCTGCGCGAGCCCGTTCGTCACCGCCGTCGCGGCGAGGCTGCGCGCGGCGCCGCGGACGTCGGCTTGGAACGTGCCCGAGCGCGCCGGGTCCAGGAGCGCGCGGACGAAGTGCGAGAGCGCCGCTTCGTACTCCGGATCCGGGTTGGTCCAGCTCGTGTGCAGCTTCGCTTCGCGGGTCGCCTTCAGCGCGTACTGCTCGACGCGCTCGGCGAACGCGCGCAGCGCGCCGGCCGGCGGCTTCTCGTCGAACAACTCGACGGGCCACGAGCCGAGCAGCGTCTGATAGACGAGGTACTCGGCGAGCCGGTCGACGCGCCCGCGCAGCGGGCGGTTCATGCGCGACCAGCGCGCGAGCGCGGCGCGCCACTCCGCCGGCACTTCGGAGAGCACCGCGAGCCGCGCACGCACGTCCTCGCCCCGCTTCATGTCGTGCGTCGCGGTCGTGGTCATCGCGAGCGGGCGACGGATCGCGCGCAAACGATTTTGCCGGTGAAACTCGTCGACGCTCGTGCCGAAGCGCCCCGGATCGCCGCCGACCTCGTTCAGCGCGACGAGCCGCAGCGACCGGTAGAAGGCCGTGTCCTCGACGCCTTTCGCGGTGATCGGCGCCGTGAGCTGCTGAAACTTCATCGCGAACTCGACGTAGCGCTCGCGCACGTCGTCGTCCGGGGCGTCGGTCAGCAGCACGGCGCGCAGGAACGCGTACGTCGAGCCTTCGCTCGACGTGTCGCGGGCGCGCGCCGTCGCCACCGCGCGCTCGATGAACATCGCGTCGGCCGGCTCCACGGCGCCGCCGGTGACGTACGTGCGATAGATGGGGAACGCCGCGATCGTCTCGACCAGCACGCGCCGCAGCGCGCCGAGCGTGAAGTCGCGCGTGTGCGCGTCCCGCTGGGCGATGCGGTCGAGGCGCATCGCGAGCACGTTCAGCTCGGCCGACATCGCCGTTTCGAGGATGAACCGCTTCGCTTCGTACGCGGCCTCGGCGAAGGTCGCGTGATCGCCGGTGAAGCGGCGGTACACCGCGTCGAACGCGTGCTCGTTGCGCTGGTCGATCGCGAGGCCGGTCACCGCGTTCATGAACTCGTAGCCGGTGGTGCCGTCGACGTTCCAGCGTGAGAGCAGATTCTGGCCGAGCGCCAGGATCTTCTCGACGACCAGGTAGATCGGGCGCCCGAGCAGCTCGGCTTCCGAGCGCAGCAGATCGCAGTAGCCGATGGGGTCGTAGAGGCCGTCGACGTGGTCCAGCCGCAGTCCGTCGACGTCGCCGCGCTCGATCAGGTCGAGCACGAGGCGGTGCGCGTCGCCGAAGCAGTTCGCGCGCTCCATGCGGACCGCGCCGAGCGCGTTGATGTCGAAGAAGCGCCGGTAGTTGATCTCTTCCGCGGCGACTTGCCACGACGCCGGCCGCCAATGCTGCGCGTCCACGACGCGCTCGAGCAGCGCCTTCCCTTCGGCGGTGGTGCGCCCGGCGTCGAGCTTCGCGGCGAGCGCGCGCGCGTGGTCGCCTTCCGTCTCGTCGAGCAGCCGGCGCGCGGTCGCTGCGGTCTCGCGGCGCTGCAGGTGATCCGCGATGCCGTCGAGCGCGCCGAACAGCGGCGCGAACGACGCGAGCGAGGGCGGGTCGGCGCCCTCGAGCACCAGCGCGTAGGTGGGCGGCGCGAGCGGAAAGAGATGCTCGTAGTAGCGCAGCGCGAAGCCTTCGCCGCCGCGGTACTCCCAGCGGAGCTCGCCGTCGTCGAGCACGTCGCCGTACTGCTTGCCGAGGAACGGCAGCAGCACTTTCCCGCGCAGCTCGGGCCGCAGCGGGCGCCAGTCGACGTCGAAGTAGTCGGCGTAATGCGAGTCCTCGCCCCACGTCAGCAGGTCGAGCCACCATGCGTTGTCGTCGCCGCCGACGCCCATGTGATTCGGGACGAAATCGAGGACGTGCCCCATCCCGTGCGCGCGCAGCGTGTCGACGAACGTGCGATAGTCCGCGCCGGTCCCGAGCTCGGGGTTGATCGCGTTGTGATCGATGATGTCGTAGCCGTGCGTGGAGCCGGCTCGCGCCTTGAGGTAGGGCGAGCAATAGAGATGCGTGATCCCGAGCCGTTCGAGATACGGGATCAGCGCCGTGGCGTCCGCAAACCGAAAGCCCGCGTGGAGCTGAAGCCGGTACGTCGTGCGCGGCGTCATCCGCCGAAGTCGCCGTACGCGTAGATCTCTTCGCCGTCGAGCATCCAGGCGATCGCCGAGTCCTCGCCGGCGAAGCGCGCGTCGAGCACGAGCCGCGCGCCGTCGCCGAAGCGCCAGCGCACGCAGATCGTGCGCTCGTCGAGCAGCTCCCATCCGTCACCGAGCGCGTCGCTCGCCAGATGCGGCACGATCGCGCGCGCGCGCAGCGCGAGCAGCTCGCGTACCTGCTCGAGCGCTTCGGCGTGCGGCGATCGCTCGCGCTCGTCCCAGCGCAGCCGCGAGGCTTCCATCGTGGCGGGATCCTGCGGATCGGGGATGTTCTCACGCGTCGCGGGGTCGGCGAACGCGGGCCACGCCGCGAACTCCTTGCGACGCCCTTCGGTCACCGCCTGCGCGAGCTCCGCGCCGAAGTCGCTGAAGAACAGGAACGGCGTCGAGGCGTCCCATTCTTCGCCCATGAACAGCAGCGGGATCGACGGCGCGAGGAGCAGCAGCGCCGTCGCGACGCGCAGCGCTTCCGGCGCGGCGAGCGCGTCGATCCGGTCGCCGAACGCGCGGTTCCCGATCTGGTCGTGGTTCTGCAGGAAGTCGACGAACGCGGTCGCCGGCAGCGCCGAGCTCGGCTCGCCGCGCGGCGCTCCGCCGCGATGCGTCGAGGGCTCCCCCTGGTAGGCGAATCCTTCGGCCAGCGCGCGCGCGAGGTGCTTCGCCGGCGCGTCGGCGTAGTCGCGGTAGTAGCCGTCGCGCTCCCCGGTGATCAGGACGTGGAAGGCGTGGTGCGCGTCGTCGTTCCACTGCGCGTCGTAGACGTCGAGCCGTGAGGCTTCGTTCTTGTCGTTCTCGAGGACCAGGTGGACGTGCCGGTCGTGCTCGACGCCCGCGCGCACGCGGGCGGCGATCTCGTGCAGGACGTGCGTCGGCGAGTCGTCGCGAATCTCGTGCACCGCGTCGAACCGCAGTCCGTCGAAGCGGTACTCGCGCAGCCAGTAGAGGGCGTTCTGCACGACCAGCTCGCGGACCGTGCGCGAGCCGGCGCCGTCGTAGTTGATCGCCGCGCCCCACGGCGTGTGATGGCGGTCGGTGAAGATCTCCGCCGCGATCGCGGGGAGGTAGTTTCCTTCCGGCCCGAAGTGGTTGTAGACGACGTCGAGGTACACGCACAGCCCGCGCGCGTGCGCCGCGTCGATCAGCGCCTTCAAGTCCTCGGGGCTCCCGTAGGCATGCTGCGGCGCGAACGGCAGGACGCCGTCGTAGCCCCAGTTGCGCGTCCCGGCGGGCTGCGCGAGCGGCATCAGCTCGATCGCGGTGATGCCCAGCTCCGCGAGCGCGTCGAGCTTCGCGGCCGCGCCGCGATACGTCCCTTCGGGACTGAACGTGCCGACGTGCAGCTCGTAGACGACGATCTCGTGCCAGGGGCGTCCGCGCCACGGCGTCTGCCATGCGTACGCCGCGGGATCGACGACCTCGCTCGGCGCGTGCACGCCCTCGGGCTGGAAGCGCGAGGCCGGATCGGCGATCGGCGTGTCCAGCCCCGGAAAGACGTAGGCGTAGCGCGTGCCCGCCCCGGCGCGCGAGACGTGCGCGGCGAACCAGCCGTCCTCCCGGCGCTCGAGCGCGTACTCGGTGCCGTCCACGACCACGCGCCCGGCGTTCTTCGACGGCGCCCAGATGCGAAAGTCCACCCCGCCGTCGCGCAGCTCGGCACCGAACGGCATCGCGTGCGCGTACTTCACGGGCACTCCGCTCGCAGCGCGGCGACCGCGCCGCCGAGCGCGCCCGGTCGGCGCGCGAGCGCCTCGCACGCGTCCCGCAACGCGCCGCTGATGCGGAAGAACGCGATCGCGGCCTCGCGCTGCGCCGGGTCGCGCGGGACCGTCGGCAAATCGCTCGCGCTCGCGGCGTAGCGCGCGAGGAACGCGTCGAGCGCGCGCGCCGTGATCTCGCGCATCGCAGCGCTGCGGCGGGGATGGTCGCCGGTCGGGTCGTGCGCCGCCGCCTCGATCGTCTCGCGCGTCACCGATTCGAACGAGCGGGACAGCGAGGCGACGTCCTTGAGCGGCGAGGACCGGTCGCGCGACCGCTCTCCGAATCCGACGAACACCGGGGAACCCTCCACGAGCAAGACGCGACGAAGCGTGAGCCGGCCGTGCGCCCGCGACGACGCCGCGTCGAGCGCGAGCGGAACCCGTTCGATCGCGGCGACGATCCGTTCGCGCAGCGCGACGACCTCTTCGATCCCTGCGCCCGTGAGCGCGTCGAGGTCGGCGTACGCCGCGGCGCGCCAGCCCGCGACGTCGTCCTCGTCGAGCGGGAACGTGCCGAACGTCGGATCGCTGCCCGGAGCGGCGAGCGCGCGGTGCAGCGCGGCCAGCGCGTCGGCGACGTTCTGCGCGCTGCGCAGCAGCCGTTCGTCGAGGCGCTCCGCATGCAGCAGCTCGCGCAGCGCGTCTTCGGCGTCGCTCGCATGCGGGACGTAGCGCTGGGCGCTCGCGGCGACCCACGTCCCGCCGCCCGGATCGTCCAGCAGCGCGGTGCCGTACAGCTCCGGGATGCCGGCGAAGCCGCGCTCGGCGAGATGGCGCAGGAACGCCACGTGACTGTCCTGCAGGCGCGGCATCTCGCGGTGAAGCGTCACCACCCGCTCGTCGCCGAGGATCCAGCGCTGCGCTCCGCTCGCCGAGCCGAGCCGGATCGAGCTCGCCGCGCCCGCGCGCGGAGCGCCTTCCGCGGCGAAACGCAGCGTCCCGGCATCGTGCAGCGCGAGGCGTTCGCGCATCGCGCGCTCCACGAGCAGCGCCGTCGTTCCGTCCGCGCCGGCGTCCACGATCCAGCCTTCGCGCGCACCGCTGCGCGCGCGCGCGAGCGCGTCTTCGCGCACCGGCGCGTCCCAGACGAATCGGAGCGTGAGCGCGACGCGCCGCTCGGCGTCGCCCGCGACGACGAAGGCGAGCTCCGAGTCGAGCTCCGCGGGCGCGAACACCTCGCGCACGGAGCCCGCCGACGACGTGCCGAGCGCGCGCGGCAGGACGTCGGTCTCGAGCACGGCGCGCGCCCAGCGGTCGAACGTCCGTCCGGCGCGCGGAACGACGACGGTCGGAAGCTCGGGCAGCGCGCTCGAACGCACGGGCGCCGCGCCGCCGCGCACGTCGCGCACGAGCGAAAACCAGAAGAACCCGTACGGCGGAAGCGTCACGAGATACGGAGTCGTCGCGATGGGCGGGAACGGCGTCGAGCCGATCATCTCGAACGGCGTGCGTCCGGCGAACTGGGCGAGGTCCAGCTGCAGCGGCTGCGCCGTTCCGGCGAGGTTCGCGACGACGAGCACCGTCTCGCCTTCGTACTCGCGCACGTACGCGAGGACGTGGCGGTTCGCCGGATACAGCAGGGTGAGCGTCCCGCGCCCGAACACGTGCGTGGCCTTGCGCACCGCGACGATGCGCCGCATCCAGTTCAGCAGCGAGCTGGAGTTGCGCCGCTGCGACTCGACGTTGACGGCGAGATAGCCGTACGTGGGGTCGGTCACCGGCGGCGCGTAGAGCCGCACCGGCTCGGCCGTGGAGAAGCCGCCGTTGCGATCGGGCGACCACTGCATCGGCGTGCGCACGCCGTCCCGGTCCTTGAGGAACAGATTGTCGCCCATCCCGATCTCGTCGCCGTAGTAGATCACGGGGGTACCCGGCATCGACATCAGCAAACCGTTCATCAGCTCGATCCGGCGCCGGTCGTTCTCGAGGAGCGGTGCGAGACGCCGGCGGATCCCGACGTTGATGCGCATCTTCGGCTCGATCGCGTACACGGCGTTCATCCGCTCGCGCTCGCGCTCGCTGACCATCTCGAGCGTCAGCTCGTCGTGGTTGCGCAGGAACACGGCCCACTGACAGCCGTCGGGGATCGGCGGCGTCTGGCGCAGGATGTCGTGCACCGGATAGCGGTCCTCGTCGGCGAGCGCCATGAACATCCGCGGCATGAGCGGGAAGTTGAAGCACATGTGGCACTCGTCGCCCTCGCCGAAGTACGACGACAGGTCTTCGGGCCACTGATTCGCTTCGGCGAGGAAGATGCGGTCGGGGAACTCGCGCTCGAGCACGGCGCGCAGCACCTTGATGACGCCGTGCGTCTCGGGCAGGTTTTCGTTGTTCGTCCCTTCGCGCTCGCACAGATAGGGCACCGCGTCGAGCCGGAAGCCGTCGATCCCGACCTTCGACCAGAAGCGCATCACGTCGACGATGGCGCCGACGACCGCGGGATTTTCGAAGTTCAGGTCCGGCTGGTGCGAGAAGAAACGGTGCCAGTAGTATTGGCCGGCGAGCGGATCCCAGGCCCAGTTCGAGGTCTCGGTGTCGGTGAAGATGATGCGCGTGCCCGAGTACTTCCGGTCGTCGTCCGACCAGACGTAGAAGTCGCGCTCGGGCGAGCCGGGCGGTGCGCTGCGCGCGCGCTGGAACCACGGATGCTGATCCGACGTGTGGTTCACCACGAGCTCCGCGATGACGCGAATCCCGCGCGCGTGCGCCTCGTCGACGAACCGTCGCACGTCCTCGAGCGTCCCGTACGCCGGGTGAACCCCCGTGTAGTCGGAGATGTCGTATCCGTCGTCGCGCAAGGGCGAAGGAAAGAACGGCAGCAGCCAGAGCGCCGTGACGCCCAGCTCGGCGAGATAGTCGAGCCGCGAGGTGAGCCCCTTGACGTCGCCGACCCCGTCGCCGTTCGAATCTTGGAACGCCTTCACGTGGGTCTGGTACACGACGGCGTCGCGATACCAGAGCGCCTCCTCCGTGCTCACGCCCGGTTCGTACCCGTCACGCGGGCGCCGCTTGCTCCGCGGCCGTGAGCGGCTTCGCCACGTCTTCGAGCGACTTGCGCTCGGCGTCGATCCCGAGCACGATCTCGACGAGTCCACCGGCGATCATCAGGGCCGCGCCCGCGAACCAGCCCGCGGCGAGCATGTGCGGGTCCTTGCTCGCGATGAGCGTCCCGTAGACGACCGGAGCGACCGCCCCGCCGGCGAGCGTGCCGACCGCGTAGACGAGCGCGATGGCGGCCGCGCGCGTCTCGAGCGGAAAGATCTCGCTGACCGTGAGGTACGCCGCGCTCGCGCCCGCGCTGGCGAAGAAGAACATCGCCGACCAGAACGCCGTGATCCCGACTGCGCTGCGCATCCCGCCCAGAAACGTCAGCGTCGCGCCGACCATGATGATCCCGCTGACGATGTAGCAGCCGGAGATCATCGCGCGCCGTCCCACGCTGTCGAAGAAATGGCCGAGAACGAGCGCGCCGAGGAAGTTCCCCACGGCGAACGGCATCGTGAAGAGCCCGACGTCGCCTTGCTTCACGCCGAAGAACGTCGTGAGCGTGAGGCCCAGCGTGAAGAACACGGCGTTGTAGAGAAACGCCTGCGTGATCATCAGCGTGAGCACGAGGATCGTGCGCTTCGGATACGTCTTCGCCATCGTGCGCACCGTCTGGAGCAGCCCGGTTGCGCGCGAGGCGTCGAAGGTCATCGTCCGGAGCGGCTGCGGCGGAAGCCGCCCCGGTGTCTCCCGGTCGACCTCGCGCTCGATCCCGGCGACGATCGCCTCCGCTTCGTCGCTGCGGCCGTGCGTCAGCAGCCAGCGCGGGCTCTCCGGGATCCCTTCACGGACGAACAGCACGCCGACGGCGAGGACGACGCCCAGCCCGAACGCGAGCCGCCACCCGAGCGAGGGCGCGACGAAGCGGCCGTCAAGCAGCGGGATCGAGAGCGCCGACCCGAGGAGCGTTCCGATCCACCACGAGCCGTTGATCGCGACGTCGGCGACGCCCCGCCGGTGCGCCGGGATCAGCTCGTCGATCGCCGAGTTCACGGCGCTGTACTCCCCGCCGATCCCGGCGCCGGCCAGCATTCGGAAGATCGCGAAGCTCCAGAAGTTCCACGAGAACGCGGTCAGCAGCGTGCACGCGAGATACCAGCTCAGCGTGACCAGGAACAGCTTGCGCCGTCCGAGCTTGTCGGTGAGATAGCCGAACACGAGCGCGCCGACGCACGCGCCGACGAGGTAGGTGCTGCCCGCTGCCGTGGCCTGCTGGGGCGAAAGCCCGAGCCCGGCTTTCGAGGTGAGCGTCGGGCCGATCGTCCCGACGATCGTCACCTCCAGCCCGTCGAGGATCCACGTGATGCCGAGCCCGACGACGATCATCCAATGCCAGCGCGCCCACGGCAAACGGTCGAGACGGAAGGGGATGCTCGTCGTGATCTTGCCTGCGTCGGCGGCCAACGGTCCTCCGGAGATGGGCGACCGGACTCAGTTACCCACCTGCGCTCGGGCTCCAGGGCCGCTCGCGCAGCAGCGCGTCCTCGATCGCCCGCGCGATCAGCTCGCGACCGTGCGGGGTGGGATGCACGTCTTCGCTCGTGATGATCGCTTCATGTCGCCGCGCCGCGATCTCCGTGCGATACGCCGCCCAGAGATCGTACGACGGGATCCCCGCGTCCCGGAACATCCCGTTCCACGCCGCTTCGTCGCCGGGAAACTCGGGACGCAGCGCGTCCTGCTGCAGCTTCAGGTACGTTCCTTCGACCGGCGCGATGCCGATGTCGCTGGGCATCCCGCCGGCGAGCAGAGCGACGCCGTCGGCTCGCAGCCGCGTTCGCACGTCGCTCAGAGCGCGTACCGTCTGGTCGCGCACGGCGGGCGGCAACGGTCCCGCGACCGGCAGCGCGTCGTCGCCGAGCTGCAGGACGACGGCGTCGATCAGCCTCGTGTCGGCGAGCGTCTCTACGTACGAAGCGAACGCGTCGAGCTTCGCCCCGATGAAGCGGACGGCATAGAGCTCCAGCGCCTTTCCGGTCTGCGCGGCGACGGCCGGCGCGAGAGCGCGTTCGGCCAAGCCCGGGATCGAGGTGCTCCAGGTCGTGTCCCACCACACGGCCGAGTTTCCGACGTATGCGATCCGGTACGTGTCGAGGGAACCGCGCGGCGGCGGCCACCGCCGGTCGGCGTCGAGCGGAAAGCGCCGGTCGTCCCCGCGGACCAGGCGGATCCGGCGGTTCCCGGCGTCGGCCACGACGAGCGAACCGTCGGAGGCGAGCGCGATGCCCGCCGGCGAGTTGAACCGCGCATCCGACCCGTCGGCGAACGCACCCCCGTCGGCCGGCGAACCGCTGCCGGCGACGATCCACGTCGCAGCAGCCACCGCAGGGACGCGATCGGAGAGACCCGCGGGCGCGGTGAGGCGCGCCGCATCCGTGGACGATTCGAAACGCAGCATCCGGACCGCGTGCCCCCGCGGATCCGTGAAGGCCACGGTGCGGTCGTCCAGCGCGGTCAGCGCGTATGCCGATCCGATGTCCTCGTCGCCTTCTATGGCCAGGCTGCCGCTGCGCCGAAACTCGAGCGCATCGACTCGGAGCACCTGGGCTCCTTGGATGATGACGATTCCGTGCCGGTCCGAGACGAAGAACGTCGGCTCGCCGCCGCGCTCGTCGGCGATTGCGATCCCCAGCGGCGCCGGGACGCCGAGCCGCGCGTTCGCGGGGACACCACCCTCTTTGGGGATGCGCACGACGCCCAGCCGCTCGTCGGCGACGTACAGGGCGCCGGATCGGTCCAGCGCGATCTGGTGCGGTGAGCGCAGTCCCCTGGCGAACGTCGTGACCGTCCCGTCCGGCGCAATTTTTCGGATGTTTCCGGTGCCGGTCTCCGCCACGTAAGCGGTGCCGTCCGGCGCGACCGCGATCCCGAGCGGCACCGAGAAGCGCGCCGCCGTGCCCGTACCGTCGGCCTCCGCTTGCGGAATCCAGCCGTCGGGCGAGACGTCGTCTCCGCCTCCCGCGAGGGTGCGCACCGTGCCGTCGGTCGAGACGATGCGGATGCGCTGCGCCGCGGCATCGGCGACGTACACGTCGCCGTGCGGTCCGACCGCCACGCCGACCGGCAGGAGGAAGCGCGCGGCCCGGCCCGTGCCGTCGACGATACCCGGCGCGCCGTCTCCGGCGAGCGTCGTGACCGTCGTCGCGCGTGCGGCGAGCGGAACGAGCGCCGCGGCGAACGCTGCCACGACGAAGACCATGCGACCCCGAACACGCAGCATCGTGGTGGAAGGGTCGCCGCGTCGCGCTACGCTACCTTCACCCGGATGCTGACTGGGATGCTGCTCGCGGCCGCGCTCGCTTCCGTGCCGAGCGGCGACGCCGCGCCGATCGTGTCGACGTTCGCGGGGAGCGGCGTCCCCGGCTCCGTCGACGGCGCAGCTGCGAACGCAACCTTCACGATGCCGGCCGGCGTCGCGGTCGACGCGCGCGGCCGCGTCTACGTCGCCGACGCCGGCGGGAACGCGATTCGGGTCATCGCGGACGGGCGCGTTCGCACGCTCGCCGGCGACGGCGTCGCGGGCTATGCCGACGGGCGCGGCACGGCGGCGCGCTTCGCCCTGCCGCTCGGCATCGCGGTCTCCGCGAACGGGACGGTCTACGTCGCTGACGGCAACAACCACGTCGTGCGCCGCATCGCGCCCGACGGCACCGTGTCGACGCTCGCCGGATCGGCGACGGCGAGCGGCGTGGCGGACGGGCCGGGAGCCGCCGCGCGGTTCATCCGTCCGACGCAGCTCGCGCTCGAGCCGAACGGCGCGCTGCTCGTCTCGGACCCGCTCTCGGGGCTGCGGCGCGTCGCCCCGAACGGCGACGTGAGCACGATTCCGCTCGGCGAGACGCCGACCGATCATCCCTACGGCGTCGCGGTCGCGAGCGGAAGCGCGGGGGAGACGATCTTCGTCGCGGACGCGAAGGGCCTGCTCGTTTTTCGGCCGGACGGCACACGACAGCGCTTTTTCGCCCCCGACGATCGGGCGACGGCGTCGCTCGAGCCCGGGACCAACGACGCCTCAGGCGTCATCACCGAGGGACGCGAGACGATCGCGTTTCCCTACGCGATCGTGGCCGCGGACGACCGGCACGTCTTCTACACGGACATCCGCACCGACACGGTGCGGCTCTTGAACGTCCTGACCCACGCGGCCCGCATGGTCGCCGGGCCGAACATCGTCGACGGCTCGGGCGACGACGCCGGGTTCGCCGACGGTCCCGGCGCGGCGGCGCGGTTCGACGCGCCGTTCGGGATCGCTCGCGCGAGCGACGGCAGCCTGTACGTCGCGGACGGCGCCAACCGGCGGATCCGCCGCATCGCCGATCCGGGCCCGGGACGCGAAAATCTGATCGCGGGCATCGACGAGCTGCTGCCGGCGGACGGAACGCCGGGCAGCGAACGGACCATCGTCACCGGAAACTCGATCAGCTGGGACCACACGCGGTGGAGCGACTCGATCGAGGGGATCCTCGAGCGCGACCTGCGCTCGCGCGATCCGCGCGCTCGCGTCATGGTCGTGACCGCGCCCGGCACGCCCACCATCGCGGCGTTCGCTTCGTATCTCGACGAGCTGGCGGACGCGGGAGCGGTCCGGCGTGCCGTGCTGCTCGTCTCGACGATCAACGTGATGGGCGAGTTCAACTATCCGAGCCCGTTCCAGATCGTCCCGGCGGAGAAGACCTGGCGTGGGCCGTTCATCGCCTCGCTCCGCCGGCTCGACGCGTCGCTGCGTTCGCACGGCGTCGAGCTCGTCGTCGTACCGCTGCCCACGTCGTTCGAGCTGTCGCCCGACGAGGACGCATGGGAAGTGTTCCACATCTTTCCGGAGATCCGCTCGTACGCCGGCGCCGGGCGGATGGTCCGCGACGCGGTCGTCGCATCCGGAGTGCGAACGGCGGACGCGTGGCCGGCCTTTCTCGCGGCCGAGAGCGCGCCGGTCCACGCCGCGCTCTACGGGACCGCGGATGCGCACCTCACGCGCGCCGGGCGCGCGGTCGTCGCCGGCGTCATCGCGAACGCGCTGCGTTAGCCGCTGCCGTCCGGGCCCACGGCGACGGTGACGTGCCGCGACACGGTCGCACCGGCGGCGTTCCGCGCGACGACGACGAAGCCGACATCGCGGACGACCTGCAGCGCACGCGGAAGAAACGGCAGCCGGTAGACGCCGGAGAACCGTCCGAAGGTGCGCTTCGTCAGCGCGCGGCCGTACCCGCCGACGCGCAGCTCGACCAGCGCGGCGTTCGTCGTCGTCTCGACGTCGATGCGAACGAGCTGTCCCCAGCCGGCCCGCAGCGGCGTGACGCGGAGCGCGACGATCTCCGGAGGATCGGCGTTCGCGCGCACCGGTCCCCACGGCGGAAGCGGCGCGCGCGGCGGATCGGCGAGCGCCGTTCGCGGAACGGGACGCGCGCGATAGAGCGAGAGCCGCGCGGCGTCGAGCCGGCGCGCCTGGCCGCGCACGAACCGCGGATCGTTCGCGAACTGCGCCAGCTCGTCGTCGGGGACGTCGCGGAGGTGCGAAAGCGCGACGGCCTCCGCGCGCTGCGCTCCCGCGAGCTGTAGGGTTTCGAACGCACCGGCCAGGTCGGCCGTGAGACCGAGCGCGATTCCTGCGGCGAGCGCGAGCCGAGCGATTCGTGCGCCGAGCGCTCCGGCCGGCACGCTGCGCGGCGCGGCCGATGCGCGCGCGGCGAGCAATCCGCAGGCCGCGATCCACGCGAGCGAAGAAACCGTCGTGTAGCGGAACGCCGTCGCCGCCGCCACGCCGTTTCCGCCGCGGCCCAGCGTCTCCATCGCGGCCGCGACGGCGACGTACGCACCGAGCGCGGCCCACGGCGCGAGCGGTACGCGCTCGCGACGCGCGAGCCGCATCATCACGGGGAAGGCCGCTACGAACAGCGCCCCGATCGCCGCGCACGCGGGCCAGCCGCCCGCGATGCCGAGCGGCGCCCCGAGGTACGTGAGCGCGAACAACGCCGCCGTCGCGGGAGGCGCCGGCGCCCGGCCGATCCACCCGTTCTCGAAGCGCGGGGCCGCGTAGCCGTGGAGAAACGTCACGGCGCACAGCGCGCCGCACGCCAGCCATGCGATCGTCGGCGCGCGTCGCGGCCGCGCCGCCTCGCGCTGGACGGCGAGCATCACCGCACCGGCGACCCACGCGCCGAAGCCGAAGATCAGCGAAAAGCTCGCGACGGCCGCGGCGGTCGCGGCTGCGGCGAACGCGAACCCCGTCGCGAGCGGCGCCGCAGCCGCAGCAGGCTCGTCGAGCAGCACGACGACCGCGACGGCGCACAGGTTCGTGAGGAACCACGAGAGCTGAAACCCCCAGAGCCAGTTCTCGCACTGCGCGAGCGACCACAGCAGGACGCTCGCGAACAGAAAGGGCGCCGCAGCGCGCGCGACGCCGCCGCAGCGCCGCAGGAACAGCCGCAGCAGCAGCAGCTGCGTGGCGAGCGCGAGCAGAACTCCGGCGAACGCTTCGACCCGGACGTTCCAGCCGTCGATCCGCGCGAGGGCCAGCGCGATCAGCGTGGGAACGACGCTGCGGTGCGCGCCCTGCGTCGCCCACACGTCGGCGAAGCGCAGCGTGCCGCCGTGCGCGGCGAGCACGAGCGGCGACCAGATCCACTCGTCGTAGATCGGCGCGTCGACGACGGTGAGCGCGACGAGCGCCGCGATCGCGACCGGGCACGCGAATGCGGCCGCGTACGCCGCGACGACGAGCGGCGCACGTCGGCGTGCGTGAGCGGGCGTGGGGGCCACGCCCCGCTCTTACAGCAGGATGCGGCGCAAATCCCCGAGCGCGGTCTTCAGCGCGACGACGAAGCGCGCCGCGTTGGCGCCGTCGATGACGCGGTGGTCGTAGGAAAGGGAGAGCGGCTGGATCAGGCGCGGGACGAACTGCGTGCCGTCCCAGACCGGCCGCGTCTCGGCGCGCGCCGCGCCGAGGATCGCCACTTCGGGCGCGTTGATGATCGGTGTGAACGTCGTCCCGCCGATCGAGCCGAGCGACGAGATCGTGAACGTCGCGCCGTTCATCTCGTCCGGCGAAAGCTTGCCGTCGCGCGCTTTCGCGGAGAGCTGGGCGCTCTCGCGCGCGATCTCGAGCAAACCCTTGCGGTCCGCGTCGCGGATGACGGGCACGACGAGACCCTGCGGGGTGTCGGCGGCGAAGCCGATGTGGTAGTAGCGCTTGAGGACGAGCTCCTGGCCGTCGAGCGACGCGTTGAAGATCGCGTAGCGCTTCAGCGCGTCGACCGAGGCTTTGATCAGAAACGCGAGCATCGTGAGCTTCACGTCCTTCTGCTCGCCGTTGACCTGCTTGCGGAACGCCTCCAGCTCGGTGACGTCGGCGTCCTCGTTCTGGGTGACGTGCGGGATCATCACCCAGTTCCGCGCGAGCGCGGGGCCGCTGATCCGCTGGATGCGCGTGAGCGCGACGCGCTCGATCGGACCGTACTTCGCGAAGTCCACCGCCGGCCACGCGGGCAGGTTCAGCCCGAGGCCCGGCGCGGCGGCCGCGCCGTCGGCGGCGGGTGCGGCGAGCGACGACTTCACGAAGCTCTGCACGTCGTCGCGCGTGATGCGGCCGTTCGGACCGGTTCCGCGCACGCGGTGCAGATCGACGCCCAGCTCGCGCGCGAAGCGGCGCAGCGCCGGCGCGGCGTGGACGGGCGCGCCGCCGCCCGCGCCGTTCGTCGCGGCGTGCGCGCTCGCGGTGCCGTTCACCGTCGGACGCGGCGGCACGGGCGGTGCGCTCAACGACGCCGACGACGCCACGGCGGCCGGAGGCGACGGCGGCGTGGACGCCTCTTCGCTCGCACCCGCATCGGCGGCGACGATCCCGGCCGTATCGGCGCGCAGGCTCGGAGGCGGCTGCGCGGGAGACTGTTGCGTCCCGGCACGTTCCGGCGCGGACGCCGTTTGCGCTTGCGGCTCGTGCGAAGGCGCCGCGCTCGCGGAGGCGTCGGCGGTCTCGACCGTCGCGAGGACGCTGCCCTGCGACACCTTGTCGCCGAGCTTCACGCGCACGTCCTTCACGACGCCGCCGGCCGACGCGGGGACCTCCATCGTGGCCTTGTCCGACTCCAGCGTCACGAGCGGCGCGTCCTTTTCGATCCGCGCGCCGGGCTGGACGAGGATCTCGATGACGGGAACGTCGCCGAAGCCGCCGAGGTCGGGGACCGTCAGATCGATCTGCATTACCTTTCCTTTCGGCGGCTCGACCGCGCAGCGGCCGAACGCGAAGGGTTCGCCGCGGGCGAATCCACTAAACTGTCGTCGGCTCGGGCTTCGCCGGGTCGATGCCGTATTTGGCGATCGCAGCGGCGACGGTGTCGCGGCCGATTGCGCCGTCGGCCGAGAGCGCGTTCAGCGCGGCGAGCGCGATCCAGCGCCGGTCGACTTCGAAGAACGAGCGCAGCTGCTTGCGCGTGTCGCTGCGGCCGTAGCCGTCGGTGCCGAGCGCGTGGAAACGGCGCTCGACGAACGGCCGGATCTGCTCGGCGAACGTCTTCACGTAGTCGCTCGCCGCGACGACCGGGCCGTCGCGACCGTCGAGCTGCTGCGCGACGTACGCGCGCCGCGGTGTCTCGCCGGGATGCAGCAGATTCCAGCGAGCCGCGGCTTCGCCGTCGCGGTGCAGCAGCGTGTAGCTCGTCGCGCTCCACACGTCGGCGACGACGCCCCAGTCGTCGCGCAGCAGATCGGCGGCGGCGAGCGACTCGCGCAGGATCGCGCCGCTTCCGAGCAGCTGCACGCGGGGAGCGTTCTTCTTCGCCGCGCCGCCGTCGCGCAGCAGGTACATCCCGCGCAGGATCCCGTCCGCGGCGCCTTCCGGCATCGCGGGATGCTGGTAGTTCTCGTTCAGCAGCGTGATGTAGTAGTAAACGTCTTCCTGCTCGGCGAGCATGCGCCGCACGCCTTCCTGCACGATCACCGCGACCTCGTACGCATACGTGGGATCGTAGGGCACGCAGTTCGGAATCGCCGACGCGAACAGGTGCGAGTGGCCGTCCTCGTGCTGCAGGCCTTCGCCGTTGAGCGTCGTGCGGCCCGACGTTCCGCCGAGGAGGAAACCGCGCGTGCGCTCGTCGCCGGCCGCCCACGCGAAGTCGCCGACCCGCTGGAACCCGAACATCGAGTAGAAGATGAAGAACGGCAGCGTCTGCACGCCGTGCGTCGAGTACGACGTCCCCGCGGCGATCCACGAGCAGATCGCGCCCGCTTCGGAGATCCCTTCCTGGAGGATCTGGCCCGCTTTGTCCTCGCGGTACCACATCAGCTGATCGGCGTCTTGCGGGCGATAGAGCTGGCCGACGCTCGAGTAGATCCCGAGCTGCCGGAACATCCCTTCCATCCCGAACGTGCGCGACTCGTCGGCGACGATCGGCACGAGCCGCGGTCCGACGGTCTTGTCGCGCAGCAGCGTGGAGAGCGTGCGCACGAACGCCATCGTCGTCGATATCTCGCGCTCGCCGGTCGAGTCGAGCAGCGCGGAGAACGCGCTGCGTTCCGGCACCGCGAGCGGCTTCTCGACGTTGCGCCGGCGCTGCGGGACGCTGCCGAGCTTCGCCACGCGCTCGTGCAGGTACTCGGCTTCGCGCGAGTCGGGCGCCGGCTTGATGAACGGGATCGCTTCCAGCTCGCGATCGGAGACGGGGATCGAGAAGCGGTCGCGGAACGCGCGCAGCTGATCGACGAGCAGTTTCTTCTGCTGGTGCGCGATGTTCATCCCTTCGCCGGCCGAGCCCATCCCGTAGCCCTTGATGGTCTTCGCGATGACGACCGTCGGCGCGCCGCGGTGCTCGGTCGCGGCTTTGTAGGCGGCGTAGACTTTGAACGGATCGTGGCCGCCGCGGTTCAGCGCCCACACCTCGTCGTCGGTCATGCGCTCGACGAGCGCCCGCGTCTCGGGGAAGCGGCCGAAGAAGTGCTCGCGCACGTACGCGCCGTCGCGCGACTTGTACGTCTGGTAGTCGCCGTCGACCGTCTCGTTCATCAAGCGCACGAGCATCCCGGTCTTGTCGGCGCCGAGCAGCGGGTCCCAGCGCGAGCCCCAGATCACCTTGATGACGTTCCAGCCGGCGCCGCGGAACAGCCCTTCCAGCTCCTGGATCACCTTGCCGTTGCCGCGCACCGGGCCGTCGAGCCGCTGCAGGTTGGCGTTCACGACGAAGATGAGGTTGTCGAGCTTCTCGCGCGCCGCGAGCGAGAGTCCCGCGAGCGTCTCCGGCTCGTCGATCTCGCCGTCGCCGATGAACGCCCACACCTTGCGGCCCGACGTGTCGGCGAGTCCGCGGTCGTGCAGATAGCGCATGTAGCGCGCTTGGTACACGGCCTGCAGCGAGCCGAGTCCCATCGAGACCGTCGCGAACTGCCAGAAGTCCGGCATCAGCCAGGGGTGCGGATACGACGAGATCCCGTGGCCGTCGACTTCCCGTCGGAAGTTGTCGAGCTGCTCTTCGCCGAGGCGGCCTTCGAGGAACGCGCGCGCGTAGACTCCGGGCGCCGAGTGGCCCTGGAAATAGACCAAATCGCCGCCGCCCGCGTGGTTCGGGCCGTGCCAGAAGTGGTTGAACCCGATGTCGTACAGCGTCGCCGCGGACGAGAACGTCGCGACGTGGCCGCCCAGCTCGCTGTGGTCCTTCTGCGCGCGAACGACCATCGCCATCGCGTTCCAGCGCACGTAGTGCCGCAGCCGCTCCTCGATGTCGTGATCGCCGGGGAAATGCGGCTGCTGATCGACCGGGATCGTGTTGACGTACGGGGTCGTCAGCGCGCTCGGCGTGCGGACGCCGCGGACGGCGGCACGCTCCACGAGCGCCTGAACCAGCTCGCTCGCGCGGCCCCGGCCTTCGGCGTCGATGACGCCGTCGAGCGCGTCCAGCCACTCGCGCGTCTCCTGCGGATCGGGCTGGACCGGCGAGGCGCCGGCTCCGTTCCCGTCGGTGCCGGTCTTGAGGGCGAGGGCGGCTTCGGTGGACGTATCGATCATGGCGACTCCGGAAGGCGCGCGAGGCTTCGCGGGGCATTGTAGCGCGTTCCCGGGCGGCGCCCGCCCGCCAACCTCGCCCGAGGGCCATCCAATTCACCGGATCGCTCGCACAACGGCCGGGATTGGATGGCATCGACGGCGAATTGGACGGCATGCGGAGCGGATGGTCGGAGCTGGCGGTCGATCTGGACCGCGCCAGCGTCGTCCCGATCTACCGGCAGATCTACGAGCGGCTGCGCGAGCAGATCCTGGCCGGCGCGCTGCCGGAGGGTACCCGTCTCCCGCCCGAGCGGACGCTCGCGGACCGGACGTCCGTGAACCGCTCGACGGTCGTCCACGCCTACCGTGAGCTGGCCGCCGACGGGCTGATCGAGCAGCGGGTAGGCTCGGGCTCGCGGGTTGCCGCGCTCGCCGGCGGCCGCCCCGATCGCGCCGCCGCGGTGCCGTGGTGGGTCACGCTCCCGCCGTGGCGGGTCGGCGCGTTCCCGGCGGTGCTCGGCGAGCTGGCCGCGAGCGAGCACGAGACGATCGGGTTCGTCCAAGGCGTCCCGCCGGAGGACCCCTCACCGCTCGCCGCGCTCTCGCGGTCGTTCGCGCGCGCCGGCGGCGACGTCAACTTCGTCCTGACGTACGGCGACAGCGAAGGCTACGCGCCGCTGCGCGAGCAGATCGCGGCGCGGATGCGTGCGCGCGGCTGCGGCGTCGACGCCCGCGACGTGCTGATGCTCACCGGTTCGACCCAAGGCATCACCCTGGTCGCGCAGTCGCTCGCGGAGCCCGGCGACGAGATCGTCGTCGAAGCGCCGACGTATCCCGGCGCGCTGCAGATCTTTCAGATCGCCGGTCTTCGCGCGATCCCCGTACCGGTCGACGAGGAGGGCATGCGAGTCGACCACGTGGAGGCAATCATGCGCACGCGGCGGCCGCGCTTCGTCTACACGATGCCCGCGCTGCAGAATCCGACCGGCGTGACGATGAGCGCCGAGCGGCGCGATCGTCTCGTCACCCTCGCCCGGCGGCACGGCGTACCGCTCGTCGAGGACGATCCGTACGGCGAGCTCGCCGCGCCGGCCGCCGACCCGCTTCTCGCGCGCGACGCCGACTCGGTGATCTACCTCTCGTCGTTCTCGAAGACGATCGCGCCGTCGCTGCGGCTGGGCTGGCTCGTCGCGCCGCGCACGATCTACGACCGGCTGCTGCTGCGGAAGCAGTCGATCGACATGGCGTCCTCGATGTACATCCAGGCCGGGGTCGCCGACTTCTTGCGGAGCGCGTACGACGCCCATCTGCTCGCGCTGCGCGAGGAGCTGGCGGCGCGACGCTCGCTCGCGCACGCGGCGATCGCGAAGCACTGGCCGGCATCGATGCGCGTGCTGGCGGGCGGCGACGGCTACTACTTGTGGGCGACCTCGCCGCGCGAGCTGCGGGCGCGCGCGCTGCTCGCGAACGCCGAGCGGCGCGGCGTCTCGTTCCTCTTCGGCGAAGCGTTCTTCGCGCAGTCGGGCGGCGATCACAACTTCCGCCTCGCGCTCACGCCGGTCGCGCGCGCCGCGATCGAGGACGGGATCCGGCGCATCGGGGAGGCGGCCCGCTGAGCGGCTTTCCGTCGACGGCGCTGCTCGCGTGGTACGCGCGGCACGGCCGCCGGCATCTGCCGTGGCGCGCGACGCGCGATCCGTACCGCATCGTCGTCAGCGAGACGATGCTGCAGCAGACGCAGGTCGAGCGCGTGATCCCGCTCTACGAGGCGTTCGTCGCGCGCTTCCCGTCGTTCGCCGCGCTCGCGTCCGCGGAACCGGGCGACGCGGTGCGCGCCTGGCGCGGTCTGGGCTACAACAGCCGCGCCGTGCGTCTGCACGCGCTCGCGCGCGCCGTCGTCGAGCTGCACGGCGGCGAGCTTCCCCGCGATACCGAAGCGCTGCGCGCGCTTCCGGGGATCGGCCCGTACACGGCGGCGGCGGTGCGCGCGTTCGCGTTCGAGCTCGACGACGCGGCGCTCGACGTGAACGTGCGGCGCGTGGTTCACCGCGTGCTGTTTGGGCTCGAGCATCCGCCGGCGGCGGACGCGCGGACCCTGGACGCGCGCACTCTCGAAGCGCTTCCGCGCGGCGCCGCGCACGACTGGAACTCGGCGCTGATGGATCTGGGCGCGACCCTGTGCACGGCGCGCGTCGCGCGCTGCCTCGTCTGCCCGCTGCGCGACGCGTGCGCCGCATCGCCGGTCGACGCCGCGACGCTGGCGCGGCGCGCGCGCGAGCACGCGCCGCGCAAGCCGCCGCAGAATGCCGTTCCGTTCGAGCGAACGGTCCGGTTCCTGCGCGGGCGGATCATCGACCGCTTGCGCGACTTGCACGCGCGCGAGACGCTCTCGCTCGACGCGCTGGCGCGCGATCTCGCCGCAGTCGTTTCCGGCGACCGGCTGCACGAGATACCGAGCGTGGTCGGCGCACTCGAGCGTGACGGCGTCGTGGTGCGTGAAGACGACGCTATTCGATTGCGCTGAGCATTCTCACAGGAAACGCTAACGCGCGTTTCATCGCATCGAGTTTCGCGGTAGCGGCGCAGGGTAGGAAACGCTTTGGTTCTGGACCCTTTCTCGCACTTCACCCCAAGCAGGAACCTCGATCGATGCAATCTGCGCGTCTGGCCGCGCTCGCGGGCATTTCGGCCGTCCTCTCACTCTCTGCGTGCGGCGGCGGAGGCGGCACGTCCGGGCCCGGTTTCGCAAACGTCACGGGAAGCACCGCGAACGTTCGCTTCATCAACGGCAACACGACGACCGGATCGGTCGACGTCTACTTGCAGTCGACCGGCAGCGCCGCGCCGTCGGCGAAGATCTTCGGACCGCTCGCGTACGGTGAAGCGACCGACTACATGACCGAACCGGCGGTGGCCGGGACGGTGATCGCACAGACCGCCGGCGGACAAGCGCCCAGCACGGGCGCGAAGCCCCTCGCGAGCTGCAACGTCCCCGCGTTCACCAGCGGCAGCAACTACACGATCGTGTTCGCCGCGGCGAGCGGCGTCGCGGACAACTGCCTGATCTTCCAGGATGCGAACTACACCGGCTCGCCGCAGATCCGCGTCCACGACGCGTCGACGAACGCGGCGAACGCCGGGAACGGCTCGCTCGGCTTCGGGACGATCCAGAGCGCGTCGGCGCCTGCCGGCACGCCGTTCAGCGTGCTCGTGACGGCGACGCTCGGACAGCCCGCGATCAGCAACGGCGCGCCGGCGTCGTACACGCTCGAGCAGCCCACCACGATCACCCCGCCGGCGTCCGGCAGCTTGACGTTCGCGGTCGGCGCGAACGCCGCGGTCGGTACGACCGAGAACGCGCTCGCGACGCTCGACTCGCGCTCCATCTTCACGCCGGGTTCGTTCAACCAGCCGAACACGACCGGCGCGCTGAACTACCCGGGCAGCACCGGAACCTCGCTGTTCGCGCTCGACTGCACGGCCGCCAGCATCAGCTCGATGCCGGCAGGCACGAACGGCGTCACCTGCAACGGCGGCGTCGCCCTCTTCGGCTACACCGACTCGCACTGACCGCCGCGCTCGGCACATCGCCGAGCGCCCCGCGGCCCCATCGCGACGCGAAGAAGACGCCGGCGTTTCGCGCCGGCGTCGTTCGTTTCACCCGGGCCGCCGGATGCGGCGTCAGCCGAACCAGGCCGGAAGCTCGGAGTAGCGCTGCTCTTTCCAGGGATCGGCGTCGTTGTGGTAGCCGCGCACCTCCCAGAAGCCTTTCTCGTCGTGCTCGAGCAGCTCCAGACCGTGCAGCCACTTGGCGCTCTTCCAGAAGTACTTGCGCGGGACCAGCATGCGCACCGGGCCGCCGTGGATCGGCTCGATCGGCTTGCCGTCGAACTCGTAGGCGATCAACACGTCGTCTCCGCGCATCTCCGCGAGCGGCAGGTTCGTCGTATACGCGTTGTCGGCGTGCTGCACGACGAACTTCGCCGCGGCGCGCGGCTTCGCGCGCTCGAGCAGCGCGTCGAAGCGGACGCCCACCCAGGCGGTGTTCTTCTTGGACCACCGCGTGACGCAGTGGATGTCCCCGCGCCACTCGGTCGCCGGGAGCGCGCGCAGCTCCTCGAACGAGAGCTCGAACGGCTCGTCGACGAGGCCGAAGACGCGCAGCCGCCAGGTCCGCAGATCGATCGCCGGGACGTCGCCGACGTGCAGGACCGGGAAGCCTTCGGTGACGGTCTGGCCGGGCGGGACGCTCGGGTCCTTCTGCTTGAGGAACGGCATGAGGCACAGGATTCGCTGCGGCGACGCGAAGGTTCCGCCCCGTGGCGATCCCCTTCCCCAAGCGCAAAGTCGCGCGCGCCGTCGCCGCGGAGGAGCTCGCGATCCTCGAGCGGACCTATCCGCACGCCGTCACCGCGCTGCACTACCGCAACCCGTTCGAGCTGCTGGTCGCCGTGGTGCTGAGCGCGCAGTGCACCGATGCACGCGTGAACCTCACGACGCCCGCGCTGTTCGCGAAGTATCCGGATGCCGCAGCGCTCGCGCGCGCCGATCAGCACGACGTCGAGCGCATCATCAAGTCGTGCGGCTTCTTCCGAACGAAGGCGAAGAACGTCATCGCCGCGGCTCGCGAGCTGGTCGCGGAGCACGGCGGGGAGGTGCCGAGCGATCGGGAGGCGCTCGAAGCGCTGCCCGGCGTCGGGCGCAAGTCCGCGAACGTCGTCCTCTCGATCGTGTTCCGGGAAGCGGCGTTCGCCGTCGACACGCACGTCTTCCGCGTCGCGCACCGGCTCGGGCTCACGCTCGCGACGACGCCGCGCGGCGTGGAGGACGACGTCACGAAGCTGCTCCCGCGCGAGCAGTGGCGCCACGCGCACCACTGGCTGATCCTGCACGGCCGGGCGATCTGCAAGGCGCCCGTCCCACGCTGCGCGCTGTGTCCGGTGACGATGTGTCCCTCGCGCCCGATCGTCGCCCGCTACCTCGCCGCGGCGCGCGCGCAGAAGACGCTCTCCGCGGCCGCGCCGTCCGCCGCCCGCAGCCGCGCGCGCCGCGCGTAAACGGGACGGCCGCTCAGAACCGGAGCGGACCCGGTTCGTCGAGGTGCGCCGGCCGAGGCAGCTCGGCGTCCTCCGCGATCGTCTTCAGCAGACCCGAAGCGGTCAGCGGATTGCGATAGCCGGCGTCCGTCGAGAGATGCGAGAGGTTCAGCAGCGACGGGACCTCGCCGTCGACGAACTGGTACTCCCCGTCCAGCCCGCCCCCGGAGATCGAGACGAGCTGCCGCGCGTCGTCGAGGTCGAGCGCGATGCGCTTCTCGCGGAAGCGTACGCGCACGCGCAGCGGCTTCTCGAGCTTCACGATCGTCACGCCCGTCCGCGCGCCGAGGATGGCGTTGAGCCGCTTCGCGCCGACCGCAAGCATCTCGGCGAGAGCGCGCAGCCGCGCTTCGGCGTCGGTCCCGGCGCCGGGTGCCGAGCCGGCGGTCGCCGAATCGATCGCGTCCCCGAGGTCGCGGCGCGCGCGCAGGCGCTGGGCCAGCGCGACGATCGGGTTCAGCTGCGGCTCGTTGTCGTCCATCGGGAGTAGTCGTGCACCTTCGCTTGGCTCGTGCTCTGTTCGCCGCCGTCCTTGCCGCGGCGTGCGCGGGCTCCGGCGCCGCGGCCGCCGCCGGCGGCGAGCGGCTGACGATCGACGAGATCATCGCACGCTCGCCCGTCTCCGGGACGCCGCCGTTGGGCTTCACGTGGGCGCCCGACGGCTCGCGGTACGTCTACGAGCTTCCGGGGCCGATCGACGGCCACCCGCCGGTGCTGCACGTCCACGACATGCGAACGGGCCGCGAGCACGTGCTGTTCGCAGCGAAGACCGTCGAGCGCGGCTCGCGCTCGCGCGCCATCGGCCAGATCGTGTGGTCGCCGGACGCGCGGCGCATCGCCTACCTCGACGGCGGGGCGCTGCACGTGGCGGACGGCGAGGGCGGCGGGGCGCGGCTGCTCGCGCGCGACGCCGACGACCCGCAATGGTCGCCGGACGGTACGCGGATCGCCTTCGTGCACGAGGGCGATCTCGAGGTCGTCGACGCGCGCGGCGGTGCGCCGCGCCGGCTGACGCGGGACGGTTCGGCGACGATCCTCAACGGCGATCCGGACTGGCTCTACAGCGAAGAGCTCGACGTCGCGCACGCGTACGCCTGGTCGCCGCGCGGCGATGCGATCGCGTTCTTGCGCTTCGACGAGTCGCGCGTCACCGACTTCCCGATCCAGGACTACCTGCGCCGCGACAACACCGTGGAGCACCAGCGCTATCCGCTCGCCGGCGAAGCGAATCCGCGCGTCTCGCTGCGCGTCGCCGAGCTGCGCGACGGCACCGTCCGCACGATCTACGACGGCGCGCCGCGCGACGAGTACGTGCTCGCGCCGGCGTGGCTCGCGGGCGGGCGGCGCATCGCGTTCGAGGTGCTCGACCGGCTGCAGCGCGATCTGCGGCTCCTCGCCACGCCGCGCGACGGCGGCGCGGCAAACACGCTCGTGCACGAACGCGATCCGCGGTTCGTCGACGCGCCGCCCGCCCCGCACGAGCTGCGCGACGGCACGCTGCTGTGGCTCTCCGAGCGCTCGGGCGTCAACGCGCTGTACCGGCTCGACCCGCGCACCGGTGCCGCGCGCCGGCTGACCGGCGGCTATCCCGTCGGCGCGCTCCTGCGGGTCGACGAGCGGGCCGGCGCGGCGTACGTCGCCGCGCGCTATCCCACCGCGCGAGAGCACGCGCTGCTGCGCGTGCCGCTCGCCGGGGGACCGGCGCGCGACCTCACGCCCGAGCCGGGCTGGCACGTGCTCACGCTGCCGGAGCGCGGCGACGGCGCGATCGACGCGTTCTCTTCGCTGACGCGCCCGCCCGAAGTCGTCCGGCGCGACCTGCGCACGGGCGCGGCCGTGACGCTGTTCCGCACTCCGACGCTCGCGCGGTTCGCGCTCGGATCGGCGCACGCCGTGCGCGTTCCGTCCGCGTGGGGTCCGCTCGACGCGAACCTCGTCGAACCGCCCGGCTTCGATCCGGCCAAGCGCTATCCGGTCGTGATCGGCACCTACGGCGGGCCGATCCCGGTGGACTGGCCGCGCGAGGGCGACGATCGCTGGCCGGGGCTCTACGCGCACCTGCTCGCCGAACGCGGCTTCGTCGTGCTGAACGTCGACGGCCCGGCGTCGCGCCCGGACGCCCTCGACGAGCATCGGTTCGCGGGCAGCATGGGGCCGATCGCGATGGCGGGCCCGGTCTCCGCCGCGGCATGGCTGCGGACGCAGCCGTTCGCCGACCCGGCGCGCCTGGGACTCTGGGGATGGAGCTACGGCGGCTACCTCACCGCCTACACCGTCACGCACGCGCCGGACGCCTTCCGCGCCGCGGTCGCCGTCGCGCCGGTCACCGACTGGCACTTCTACGACTCCGCCTACACGGAACGCTACCTGGGCCTTCCGGGCGCGAACGGGGCGGCCTACCGGCGCGCTTCCGTATTGCCCGCCGCCGGCCGGCTGCGCGCGTCGCTGCTCGTCATGCAAGGCTCGGCCGACGACAACGTCCACCTCGCGAACTCGGTGACGCTGCTGCAGGCGTTCGTGCGCGCCGGAAAGCAGGTCGACTACATGCTCTATCCGGGCGGGCGGCACGGCATCGCGGGGATCGCGCCGCAGCGGAACGTCTTCACGAAGATGCTGGACTTCTGGGAGCGGACGCTCCGCACGTGAAAGAAAAAAGCGCGCGGCCGTCGCCGGCCGCGCCAATGGATGGATGATTTCTGAGGTTCGAAACGTTCTCTCTAGAGAAACCGGAAGGGCTTACTTCTTGCCGCCCTTCTTCGCCGGCTTCTTCGCCTTCGGAGCCTTCTTCTTGGCCGCCATTCGTACTCACCCCCTCACTGTGTGAGATTCAGGTCCGATCCTCAAAGCGGGAGCGGACCTGTTGCACCAACGGTTGTCGGTGAGCGCAAGTTCCTCGGTCTCGGGCACCTCCCCTTCCCTCTGCGTAAAGGTGCGGCAAGGCTCCGGACGAAGCCGCTCGTCCGGCATGGCGATCATCGAGGCGGTCCGGTTGCGCAAGGTGTTCCGCTCGCCGGAACGCGAGCCCGGACTGCGCGGTGCCGCCAAGGCGCTCTTCACGCGCAGATACACCGAGAAGGTCGCCGTCGACGACGTGAGCTTCTCGCTCGAGCCGGGCGAGCTGGTCGGCTACATCGGCCCCAACGGCGCCGGCAAGTCGACCACGATCAAGATGCTGACCGGGATCCTCGTCCCGAGCGGCGGAACGCTGCGCGTCGCCGGGCTCGTCCCCTACGAGCGGCGGATGGACAACGCCGCCAACATCGGCGCGGTGTTCGGCCAGCGCAGTCAGCTGTATTGGGACCTCCCGCTGCGCGAGTCGTTCGAGCTGCTGCGCGCGATCTACGACGTCCCGCGCGAGCGCTTCGAGCGGACGATGAAGCGGTTCGCCGAGATGCTCGACCTCGAAGATTTTCTCGGAACGCCGGTGCGTCAGCTCTCGCTGGGCGAGCGGATGCGCGGCGATTTCGCCGCCGCCATGCTGCACGATCCGCCGATCGTCTACCTCGACGAGCCGACGATCGGTCTGGACGTCGTCGCGAAGGAAGCGATCCGGGAGTTCATCGCGCAGATCAACCGGGAGCGCGGGACCACCGTGATCCTCACGACGCACGACCTCGCCGACGTCGAGCGCCTCGCGCGGCGCATCATCTTGATCGACGACGGCCGCGTGATCTACGACGGCGGGCTCGAGCGGCTGCGCGAAGAGTACGGGACGCATCGCACGCTCGTCGTGACGCTCGCGGAGCCGTGCGAGGGGCGCTTCGACGTCCCGGGAGCCGAGGTCGCGAGCCTCGAGGGCTGCGTCGTGCGGCTGCGCTTCAACCGGCGCGAGCTGACCGCCGAGGCGCTGATCCGGCGCGTCACCGAGCGCTACACGATCAGCGACGTCTCGATCATCGAGCCCGACATCGAGTCGATCGTCCGCCGCATCTACCTCGAAGGGTACCACGAGGGCGCGGCGGCGACTCCGTCGTGATCGCGGTCCGCCGCGCGCCGCGCCGGCTGCGCATCGCGCCGTACGTCGAGTTCGCGAAGCGCGCGATGGCGCGCGAGGCGACCTACCGCTTCGACGTCTTCACCAGCATCGCGTCGGTGCTGGTGCGGGTCTATCTCCTGAAGACCGTGTGGGTCGCGCTCTACGCCCGGAACGCGGCGCCGAAAGAGCTGCCGCTGCACGCGATCATCACGTACTCGACGGTCGCCCTGCTGATGGGTCTCGTCATGGACATCGACCAGACACGCTCGCTGCACGACCGGCTGCACGACGGCAGCATCGCGACCGACTTCATGAAGCCGATCGTCGTGCCGCTGTACTTCTTCGCCGACGGCACGGGCGAGGTGCTCTTCCACGCGCTGCTGATCGTCCCGTCGCTGCTGCTCGCCCTGTTCATCGTGCACATCGACGTCCCGGCGCCGGCGGTGCTCGCGACGTTCTTCCTGAGCTTCGGGCTCGGCTATTGCGTCGGGCTGTTCCTCAACTTCATCCTGAACTGCACCGCCTTCTGGACGCTCGAAATCTCCGCGGTCCAGATGATCGTCACCTGGGTGAGCGATCTCCTCGGCGGAGAGCTCGTCCCGCTGGTGTTCTTTCCCGCGGCGCTGCAGAACGTCGTCGCCGCGCTGCCGTTCGCGGCGATGTTCTCGACCCCGCTGCTGATCTACACCGGCGTGATCCCGCCGGAGCGCTGGGCCGCCGCGCTCGGCGTGCAGGCCGCCTGGGTCGTCCTCCTCGGCGCGCTCTCGGCCGCGCTGTGGCGCGCGGGCGCGAAGCGGATCGTGGTGCAGGGCGGCTGATGAAGCGCGCCCGCGTGATGTGGAACGTGTACCGGCAGTACTGGCGCATCAACGTGCTGACGATGCTCGAGTACCGCGCGAACTTTCTCATGTGGTCGGTGTTCACCGTGGTCTACCACGGCGCCGCGCTGGCGGCGCTGTGGATCGTCCTCACCCGATTCCCGTCGATGAACGGCTGGACGTTCCGCGACATGGCCTTTCTCTACGCGCTGTGGATGCTGGCGCACGCCGTCCACAACACGTTCTTCTCGACGGTCGGCGACGTCCCGGAGCACATCCGCGAGGGCGAGTTCGACCGGCTGCTGATTCGTCCGCTGGACACGCTGTTCCAGGCCATCGCGACGCCGGGCGCGATCTTCCCCGACGAGCTGATCCTCGCGCTGCTGACGTTCGCCGCCGCGGCGGTGTTCGCGCACCTGCGGGTCGATACGTCGTTTCTGCTGTTCGTGCCGCTGATCGCGATCGGCGGCGCGCTGATCGATCTCGCGTTCAACCTGATCATCTCGACGGTGGCGTTCTGGTTCGTCCGCGTCGACGCGCTGCGCTGGATCGTCGTCCAGCTCGAACAAGAGTTCACGCGCTATCCGATCACGATCTACACGCGCGGCGTCCGCCTGCTGTTGACCTTCGTCGTGCCGTTCGCGTTCATGAACTACTACCCGGCCCGCTTCTTCCTGCACAAAGTCCACGAGACGTCCGTCCTGCCGGCCGGCGTGGGCCTCCTCACCCCCGCGATCGGCGTGCTCTTCGTCGCCGTCGCCTACGCCTTCTGGCGCTTCGGCCTCGTCCGCTATCAAGGCGTAGGCCACTAAGCCGGTTCGGGGCTGAGGGGGGTCTGCGCCGACGACGCGTTCCGGTACTTTGCCAATTCGATCGCGGTGAGCGCGATCGAGGCGTGCGCGACGACGCGGGCGAGGTGCTCGCGCTCGTCGGGATCGAGGTCGAGGCCGCTGACGTTGTTGCCGTAGACCACGATGCCGCTGACGGTGCGGTCGAAGAAGAGCGGTGCGGCGAACGTCAGCTGCTCGTGCGGGAGAAGATCGCGGATCAGCGCGCTTTCCTTTCCGCCGAACGTGAGGAAGCTGCGCGAGCGTCCGATCCGTTTGGAAAGCTCCGCGTCCGGGCCGAGCCGGACGTGGTACCGGTCGGGCCACTGATAGCTCGAGCCGAGCGCGTACCCGCCGTCCGGCTGGCGCACGAGGATGCCGGCGAAGGCGAGCTTGAGGGCGTGCGTCGCGTCCTCGAGCAGCGCGCGGTACACGTCGTCTTCCGTCTCGGCGTCGATGATGTAGCCGGCGATCAGCTCGAGCGCGAGGCGCTGCGCGTAACGGTCGCGGAAGACGAAGCGGTCGACGAGCGAGGTGAGGAAGTCGGTGAGCCGGCCGGTGAAGGTGGTCACCACCATCGAGATCAGGATCAGCACGCCGTATGCGAGGTCGGTGTTGTAGTAGAAGAGGTACGACCCGATCTCTTCGCAGATCCCGATCACGCCGATCGCCGAGGCGCTGAGCGCGACGTAGACGACGGCGCGGCCGACGACGAAGTCGACGTCGAAGAAGCGGTCGCGGATCACGGCGACCCACACGGTCAGGATCGGCACGATCGCGGTCGACACCAGGACGCCGTTGAGCCACAGCGGGATGTAGCGCGGAAAGTACAGGTCCGAGACGGTGCGGGCGATCCCGGCCACCGCGAAGGCGACCGCCATCCAGCCCACGCGGTGGCGATATTTTCCGTGCGCGCGGAGCCATGCCACGACGAGCGCGAACCCGATCAGCACGCTCATCGCCAGATTCGCCTGCGCCACGGCGTGGTCGATGCGCTGCGCCGGAAGCGCCGCGTAGTCCATCCGCCAGATCGCGTACGCGTTGAGCGCGCCCAGCCCGAGCCCGACGACCAGCATGAGCCAGGCGAAGATGCGCTCGCGCTGGACGTCTTCGTCGCCGTCGATCAGGCACAGGGCGAAGAGCAGCAGCGCCGGGCGCACCATCCCGCGCAACAGGGCGTCGACGAGCTGCAGGATCGCGCGCCACGGGTTGGGCGTGATGCTGTCGAGGAACGTCGCCGGCGCGCTCACCGCCGCGAGCGAAAAGATGAAGAACGCCCCCGTCGCGATGTTCGGCTTGACGAGAAAGAGGATAGCGCCGAGCGCGACCGCGCCGACGAGCAGCAGGATGCGAAGCACCGCCAGGAAGCGCGACTGCGGGCTTTCGACCGTCGCGACGAGGTGCAGCACCCGTTCGCTGCCGCCGCGTTGGATCGGCAGGTAGCGGTCCGGGTTGTCGTAGGTGTACGCGCCCCCGGTCCCGGCGCCGCCCGCGAGCCCGGGCTTCCGGTCGAAGGGCCGGATGCGATCGATCCGCACGCGATCGCCGACCAGGATCGCGTCGGGCCGCGCCTTCGAGGCGGCGGCCGGCAGCGCACGCGCGCGCCCGTGCTTCCCGGCCGCGGTCTTGGGGCGCTTCGCGGTTTCCGCCGGCTTGCGAAGGTGCTGCGGCAAGACTTCCGTGACGACCGCGTCCCCGTTCGTCACGTACGGAAAGATCTGCAGCGGGTGGACGACTCGCGCCAAGTCGGCGACGGTTCGGGCGACGGCGAGGACCACCAGCACGCCCACGATGACGAGCCGAATCCATTGCGAGCGGCTGAGCTTGACCTGGGGCGGGCTCGGGGCTTCGGCGGTCGTCACGCTAGCTTCGGTGTACCCCCTGCCCCTGGTGAAGCGTCAGGACTTCGGCGGCGGGCTCCACTTCCCGACCATCGATCGGGCGATCACGATGCGCTGGATCTGCTGCGTCCCTTCGTAGATCTGCGTGATCTTCGCGTCGCGCATCATCCGCTCGACCGGATATTCGGTCGAGTACCCGTAGCCGCCGAGGAGCTGGACGGCGTCGGTGGTCACGCTCATCGCGACGTCACCGCACTTGAGCTTCGCCATCGCCGCCCACGTCGTGACGTCGGGCGCGTTCTCGTCGCACTTCGCCGCGCACGCGTACAGCAGCAGCCGTGCCGCCTCGACCTCGGTCTTCATGTCGGCGAGCATGAACTGCAGCCCCTGCTGCTGCGAGATCGGCTTGCCGAACGCGACCCGCTGCTTCGTGTACTCGGTCGCGTAGTCCAAGGCGCCTTGCGCGATCCCGAGCGCCTGCGCGGCGATGCCCGGACGAGACTTGTCGAGCACCTTCATCGCGATCTTGAAGCCCTGGCCTTCTTCGCCGAGCATGTTCGCGACCGGGACGCGGCAGTTGTCGAAGGCGAGCTCGACGGTCGGTGACCCGCGGATCCCCATCTTTTTCTCGATCTTGCCGACGTTGAAGCCCGGCGTCCCCTTCTCGACCACGAACGCGGAGATGCCGTTGGCGCCTTTCGCCGGATCGGTCACGGCGAAGACCGTCACGACGTCGGCGACGTTGCCCTGGGTGATCCAGATCTTCGTGCCGTTCAGCACGTAGTCGTCGCCGTCGCGCTCGGCGCGCGTGCGCATCGAGCCGGCGGCGTCCGAGCCGGAGCCGGGCTCCGTCAGCGCGTACGCGGCGATCTTCTTGCCCGACGCCAGGTCGGGGATCCAGCGCTGCTTCTGCTCGTCGCTCCCGCCGATGATGATCGGCAGCGCGCCCAGCTCCTGGACCGCGATGATCAGCGCCGATGACGCGCACGCCTTCGAGACTTCCTCGACGACCTTCACATAGGTGACGAACGAGCCGCCCAGCCCGCCGTACTCGGCGGGGAACGGGATCCCGAGCAGGTCGTTCTCGGCGAACAGCTTCTGGATGTCCCAGGGGAACTCGCCGGCGGCGTCGATCTCGGCGGCGCGCGGCTCGACGCGCTCCTTGACGAGCTGACGGACCACGTCGAGGATCATCGCCTCCTCGTCGGAGACGTCGGTGCGCGGCGGTGCGATGGCCATGCCGCGAGCTTCGACGCGTCCCGACGCCGCCCCGCACGAGGAGCCGGCAGGACCGCAGTGCCTTACCTCGCGGTCCTTACCGTGCTATCATTGGTGCATGCGCAAGTTTCGCGCGAAGGTCACGAGCAAGAATCAGCTGACGCTGCCCGCAGGCGTCAGCGCGTTCATGCACGTCCGCCCGGGCGACGAGCTGACCTTCACCGTGGACGACGAGACGGGCGACGTAACAGTCGAGGGCCCGAACTTCGCCGAGCGGGTCGGACCCTGGCTGGGGCGCTGGCGTGAGGGCCCAGGCCGGACGCCCGAGGAGATCGACGCCTGGATTCGCGACCTGCGGGGTGAGCGCGAATGACGGCGATCGACACGAACGTGCTCGTCGACATTCTGGACGCGGGCGGAGAGGCGCCCGCAGCGGCGTTCCGGACGATCGAGCGCGCGGCCGCGGCCGGTGCGTTGCTCGTCGCTCCGGTGGTCTACGCGGAGCTGCGCGCGCACCCGCGCGGAACCCGCGAGGAAGTCGCCGCCTTCTTCGATGCGCTGCGCGTTCGCGTCGACTGGTCGCTCGCGCGCGAAGTCTGGGTGGCGGCCGGCGATGCGTTCGCGCTGTTCGCGCAGCGGCGCCGGTCGTCAGGCCGCGGCGAACCGCGCCGGCTCTTGGCCGACTTCGTGATCGGCGCGCACGCCGCGCATTCCGCCGGGCGGCTCGTCACGCGTGACGTCGCGTTCTACCGGCGGGCGTTTCCCGAGCTGCGCGTCATCGAGGTCGCCGCCGCATAGCGCTCCTACGCGACGCCGGCCGGGATCTTCATCTGCGCGGGCGGCTGCGGCGTCAGCAGCTCCGCGCCGGTTGCGGCTTTCACTTCATCGACGCTCGTGCCGGGCGCGATCTCGCGCAGCACCAGACCGTCGGGCGTCACGTCGATCACCGCGAGATCGGTCATGATGTGGTGCACGACGCCTTTGCCGGTCAGCGGCAGATCGCAGCGGTCGAGGATCTTGTGCGCGCCGCCCTTTGCGGTGTGCTCCATCATCACGATGACGCGCTTGGCGCCGTGCACGAGGTCCATCGCGCCGCCCATCCCCTTCACCATCTTGCCGGGGATCATCCAGTTCGCAAGGTCGCCGTTCTTGGCGACCTGCATCGCGCCGAGCACCGCGACGTCGATGTGTCCGCCGCGGATCATCCCGAACGACGTCGCGGAGTCGAAGAACGACGCGCCGGGATTCAGCGTGACGGTCTCCTTCCCGGCGTTGATGAGGTCGGGATCTTCCTCGCCTTCGAACGGATACGGTCCCATGCCGAGGATGCCGTTCTCGCTCTGCAGCACGACGGTGATGCCGGCGGGCACGTAGTTCGGGATGAGCGTCGGGAGACCGATCCCGAGGTTGACGTATTGGCCGTCGCGGAGCTCCTGCGCGACGCGCGCCGCGAGCTGCGTGCGGGTGATCGGCAACCTACTGTCCTCCGTTCCGTTTGCGCGTCGTCACGCGCTCGATGCGTTTTCCGCCCGGCCCGACCTGCACGACGCGCTGCACGAAGATCCCCGGGAGATGCACCTGCTCGGGATCGATGCGGCCCGGCTCGACGAGATCTTCGACCTCGGCGATCGTGATGCGGCCGGCCATCCCGCAGAGCGGGTTGAAGTTGCGCGTCGCCTTGTGGAAGATCAGGTTGCCGTGGCGGTCGCCGAAGCTCGCGCGCACGAGGGCGAAGTCGGTGACGATGCCTTCTTCGAGCACGTAGTCCCGGCCGTGGAAGCCGCGCGTCTCTTTCTTCGGCGAGGCGACGGCGACGTTGCCGTGCGCGTCGTAGCGCCAGGGAAGCCCGCCGTCGGCGACCTGCGTCCCGACGCCGGCCGGCGTGTAGAACGCGGGGATCCCGCAGCCGCCGGCGCGCAGCCGCTCGGCGAGCGTCCCTTGCGGGGTCAGCTCGACCTCGAGCTCGCCGCTCAAGTACTGCCGCTCGAACTCCTTGTTCTCGCCGACGTACGACGCGGTGGTGCGGCGGATGCGTTTCGCGTCGAGCAGTACGCCGAGGCCCCAGCCGTCCACGCCGCAGTTGTTCGACACCGTCTCCAGGTCGGTCGCGCCCTGCTCGAGGAGCGCCTGAATCAGGTTGTGCGGGATCCCGTTCAGACCGAACCCGCCGACCGCGATCGACGCACCGTTCGGGATGTCCGTGACCGCTTCGGCCGCCGAAGCGACGACTTTGTCCATACGAGCCCGACTAGTGCGCCGTTTCGCCGTGCGGCTCCCGCCGTCACGCCGCGGTGACGGCGTCGATGCGGCCTTCCAGCCTCCACGCCGCGAAGAGCAGCAGCAGCGCGGCCTCCGCGAGCGCGACGAGCGTTCCCGCGACCGCGGCGAGCGCGAACATCGGGTTGAAGAGGAACGCCGCCAGCGCGCCCGCGACGAGCGGCGGCAGCACGAGGAGATAGGTCAGGAGCGTACGGAGCATCACGGCCGGGCCGCGCTGATCGACGGCGTTCGGGAAGACGGCGAACGCCGCGACCCCCACGGCCCGCGTCAGCGCGAAGAATCCGACGCCGCACACGAACACGATCGCCGAGACGAGCGCCGTGCGCGTCGTCGCCGCAAAGGCCACCGTACCGACGAGCACGAGAACGACGTCACGCCACACGCCGCCGAACGTGCACGCCGAAAGCCGCGCGACGAGCGGCGTGTCGCCGAGCCAGAACAGCGGCAGGCGCAGCAGCGGTGCGAGCCGCACGGCGGAGGTGGCGGCGAAGCCGACGACGATGACCGGAACGCTCAGGACGACGACGAGCCCGACCGCCATGCCGGAGTCCGAGCGCGTCGCGAAGCCGAGGCCGATCCCGGCCGCGAGCGCGAGCGCGAGCACGATCGCCGTCAGCGTCGGCGAAGCGCGCCGCGCGAATCCCACCGCGTCGGCCCAGACGAAGGCGAGCGCGCCGCGCGGCGCGGCGCGAAGCGTGCTTCGAACCGGTGCGCCGCTGCGACGCCGCGCGGAAGGCGTCGCCGCAGCGCGGCGCACGCCGCGGCGTGCGCGCCATTCGAGCGCGTCGAGCGACAGCGCGTACAGCTCCGGATAGTTGTCGCGCGCGACGAGCGCGAACGCGATGCTCGCGATCGCGACGAGCGCGAGCGGCGCAGCGATCCATCGCGGATCGCCGGAGCCGAGGCTGATCAGCGCGAGCCCGGGATGCCACGCCGCGAGCGCGGAAAGCGGCACGTGCGCGGTCGGCACGTGCGCCGCGACGGCGGCGTCGAAGGCGAGCGGGATCAGCATCGCGATCGCGAGCGCGACGCCGGCCGCTTGCGCCAAGCGCATCGGCGCGCCGCGCAGGATCGCCCGCGGCAGCGCGACGCTCGCGGTCGCCGCGGCGATCGAGGCGAAGAAGAGCGCTTCGAACGCGAAGCCCCGGACCGTTCCGCCGGCCGGGACGCCCACCACCACGATGTAGGCGAATCGCGTGACGCTCTGCGCGAGCATCGTCGCGACGGCGCGCAGCTGCAGATATCCGACGACGACGAGCGGCGGCAGGCGCGCGCCGGTGAAGAACTGCGCCTCGGCGCGCGAGGAGAACACGCCCACGAAGCGGTGCGCGCCGGTGGCGAGCACGATCGCGAAGAGCGCGACCATCCCGCCCACCCAGAAATCCGGCCCGAGAAGCCCGACGCCGGCGGTGTGCCGGGCGCCGCTGTGCCGGGCGGTCCCGAGACGCAGCCATCCGAACGCGACGATCGCGAGCAGCCACCCGGCCCACGCGATCGCGCGCGCGGGCTTGCGGAGCAGCGCCCGCACGCCGTTCGCGAACGCCCGGCGGTCGGAGTACGTCAGCGTCGCGAGCGCGTTCACGAGCCGGTGACTTCGAGGAACACGTCTTCCAGCGAGCCGTCGGCGCGGCGCGCGCGCAGCTCGTCGATCGTGCCGCTCGCGACGAGCCGGCCGCGGTCGAGCACGAGCATCCGGTCGCACATCGACGCCGCGCTCTCCAGCAGATGCGTGCTCACGAGGATCGCGTGGCCCTCCGCGCGCAGGTCGGCGACGATCGCGCGCAGCTCGCGCTGGCCGAGCGGATCGAGCCCGATCAGCGGTTCGTCGAGCAACAGCACCGGCGCGCCGGCGACGACCGTGGCGGCGATCAGCGTCTTCTGCCGCATCCCTTTCGACAGCGCGCTCCCGAGCGTGTCGCGCTCGCCGCCGAGGCGCAGCCGCTCGACCAGCGCGTCGGCGCGCGCCTGCCATCCGGGGGGCTGCTTCGTGAGCGCCGCCGCGAAAGCGAGATGCTCCCACACCGTGAGCAGCGGGAACACCTCGGGCGTCTCGGGGATCAGCGCGATGGTCCGGCCGCGCATCGCGCCGAGCGGGGCGTCGTCGAATGCGATCGTCCCGGCGTCGGGACGCAGCAGCCCGGCGAGGCACAGGAACGTCGTCGACTTGCCGGCGCCGTTGGGGCCGACGACCGCGACCGTTTCACCGCGCTCGACGGCGAAGCTGAGCCCGTCGACGGCGGTCTTGCCGTCGAAGCGCTTGGTCAATCCGCGGACGGCCAGCGCGCTCAGGCGATCACGCCCTCCGCCGCGCGGTCGCGGAACTGCTTCCAATAGAGCCGCGCGTAGGCGCCTTCGCGCGCGAGCAGCTCCTCGTGCGTCCCGTGCTCGACGATGCGGCCGTGCTCGACGACGAAGATCACGTCGGCGTTGAGAATCGTCGAAAGACGGTGCGCGATCACGAGGCTCGTCCGGCCCTCCATCAGCGGTACGAGCGCGGCTTGGATCGCGGCTTCGTTCGCCGAGTCGAGCGCGCTGGTCGCCTCGTCGAGGACCAAGATGCGCGGATTCTTCAGCAGGACGCGCGCGATCGCGAGACGCTGGCGCTCGCCGCCGGAGAGCTTGTGACCGCGCTCGCCGACGACGGTGTCGTAGCCGTCGGGAAGCGAAGCGATGAACTCGTGGATGTTCGCGGCACGGCACGCGGCGATCAGCTCCGCGTCGGTTGCGTCGGTCTTCGCGTAGCGCAGGTTCACCGCGATCGTGTCGTGGAACAGGTACGTCTCCTGCGTGACGATGCCGACGTTCTCGCGCAGGCTCGCCAGCGTCACGTCGCGGACGTCGTGTCCGTCGATGCGCACGGCGCCCGACTGGGGATCGTAGAAGCGCGGGACGAGCTGCGTGATGGTGGTCTTCCCCGCCCCCGACGGCCCGACGAAGGCCGCCATCCGGCCCGGCGGGATGTGGAACGAGACGCCGTCGAGCGCGACGCGATCGGGCGTGTACGAAAACCGGAGGTCGTCGAAGACGACGTCGCCGGACACGTTGCGCAGCACCGCCGCGTCCGGCTTCTCGTCGCCTTCGGGCGCCATGTCGAGGTACTCGAAGATGCGCTCGAACACCGCGAGCGCCGAGACGATCTGCACCTGCACGCCGGCGAGCGTCGAGGCGGGGGTGTAGAGACGCGCGAGGTAGGCCACGAAGGCGACGATCGTTCCGATCGTCAGCCCGCCGTTGATCGCGAGCCACGAGCCGCCGAGCCACACGACCGCCGGTCCGATCACGATCATCGCGCCGATCGCGGCGATGAACCAGCGCCCGACCATCGCGAGCCGGATCTCGAGCTTCATGAGATCGGTGCCGACGGCGTAGAACCGCTCGCGCTCGAACCGCTCGCGCACGAACGACTTGATCAGCGTGATGCCGGAGATCGAGAGCGTCTCCTGCGTGATCGCCTCGATCTCGTCACGCTTCCGGCGCGTCAGCTTCCGCACGTCGAACATGCGGCGGCCGACCGGCGAGAGCGGGAGAATCATCAGCGGTATGACGGCGAGCGCGACGAGCGCGAGCCGCCAGTCGAGGACGAAGATCGTCACGACCGTCGTGACCATGGTGAAGACGTTGGTGACGATCGCGACCAGCGTCCCGGTGACGACGTTGTCGATGTTGTCGACGTCGTTCGAGACGCGGTTCATGATCTCGCCGGTCTTCGTCCCGGTGAAGAACGAGAGCGGCATCCGGTGCAGGTGCGAGACGAGGCTCGTGCGGATGTCGCGCATGATTCCCTCGCCGACCAGCGAGTTGAGATACCCCTGGTAGACGCCGATCACGCCGGCGAGCAGCGCGCTGACGACCATCCCGCCGACGATGAGCCACACCGCGTGCATGTCGTGCGCGGGGATGGCCCGATCGATGAGCCATTTCGTGAACAGCGGCGGAAGCAGACCGAGCAGCGCGCCGGCCAGGATGCAAACGAGGACGACGCTCTGCTGCAGCCAGTACGGCTTGAAGAACGCGCCGATCCGACGCAAGTCCACCCGCTTCGTCACCGTCGGACGGTCGCGGTTGAACATGCTGGACCACATCAGATGGACCGGAGGTCCGCCGCCGCCGAGCATGCTATCCCGTACAAACCGGCCCGAACGCGCGGAGTTCCCACGCCGGCGGCGGCGAACTCCGAACGGCATGAGCGGCAACCGCCCGGCGACGTCGCCCGAGCATGGCAGCGCTGCCCGGCCGGAGATGCTGCCGGAGCGGCGTCTCCAAAGGGTCCTGGAGCGGTTTTTGCCGCCCCGGTTCGCGCGCTTCGTGGCGACCGACGTCACCGTCACGACGCACGCGCCCGCCGGCGTCGCGACGCTCCTGAATCCCGTCCCGCCGACGCCGTATTCGTACGTTCGCGGCTCGAAGATCGCGCTCGCCGGCGTGATCGTCGCCGTCTCGCTCCTGCCCGATCTGTTTGCGGCCGGGCTGCTGATTCCGCATCGCGTCTGGTGGGCCGGCGCATTGATCGTGGCGACCGAGATCTGGGGCTGCGCGTGGCTCTTCGGGCTCTACGGCACGATGGCTCGCCGCCCGCACGAGGTTGCGTGCACGCACGTCGTCTTGCGGAACGGCATCTTCCAAACCGTCCGTTTCGCGCCCGAAGAGATCGAAACTGCCCGCACGGTCGGCGTCGTCAAACGCTACCGTCTTCCGGCCGAGGCGGGCCGGGAGAGGTGTGTGCTCGGGTTCGGCGGCACGCCGCTGGTGCACGTCGTCCTGAAGTCGCCTGCGTACGAAGAACACCTGCTGCTTCCTCGCACGCGCGAGGTGTGGGACGTGTATGCCCCGAGCGACGTGCCGCAAGCGCTGTGTGCGGCGCTGCTCGAGGCGCGTCGCAGCACCTCGAACGTCACCGCATCGGTCTCGTGAACGGCTGAGCCGTCAGGGCTTCGGAAACTGCCGCAAGCCGACGAGCGCGCCGCTCGGCGCCTTCACGCTCGCGACCAGCAGGCCGTAGCCGACGTCCGTGACGGGCTGTGCGATCGTGCCGCCCGCGGCGACGAGTGCGTCGACCTTCGCCGCGATGTCGTCGACGTTCCAGTACGGGAGCGCGCCTTGCTCGGCTGGCGCGCTCGGCACGAGCCCGATCTCGATGTCGCCGTGCTTGTAGCCGATGTATTGCGGACTGTCGGCGTAGGGTTCGCTTCCGAGCAGCTCCCCGAAGAATCGCTTTGCTGCCGCGGGATCCGGTGCCGGATAGATGATGAGGGAGACGTCGCTCAAGGGATGGGGGCTCCTTTCGTTTCGATGACGGACGCCGCCGGCCGGACGGGCGACTAGAGGCGGACGACTACCTTGCCGAGGTTCGCGTTGGGACGCAGCAGGTCGAGCAGCGCGTGCGGCGCGTTCTCGAGGCCGTCGACGAACGTCGTCGGCGCTTTGATCTCGCCGCCGGCGACGAGCGGGGCGACCTCGGCGATGAAATCGCGCATCTTCGCCATGTGATCGATCACGATGAACCCTTCGAGGCGCAGACGCCGCCCGATCGCGATGCCCAGGTTGCGCGGGCCGGGCGGCATCTCGGCCGCGTTGTACTGCGAGACCGCGCCGCACAGCACGATACGGGCGTGGTTGCGCGTCGCGAAGATCGCCGCTTCCAAATGCTCGCCGCCGACGTTGTCGAAGTAGACGTCGATCCCGTCCGGCGCGGCGGTACGCAGCTGTTTCGTGATGCCCTCGTGATAGTCGAACGCCGCGTCGGCGCCGAGCTCCTCGCGCACGAACGCCGCCTTCTGCGGCGAGCTCGCGGAGCCGATCACGCGCAAGCCCGCCCGTTTCGCGAGCTGGACCGCCATCGAACCGACTCCGCCGGCCGCAGCGGACACGAACAGCGTTTCGCCTTCTTTGATGCGCGCGATTTCGTGGAGACCCACCCAGGCGGTGAACCCGGTGTTGCCCAGGGCACCGAAGTACAGCTCGGCGGGCGCTCGCGCGACGTCGAGGACGCGCACGTGAGCCGCAGGCAGCACCGCGTACTCGCGCCAGCCCAGCATGTGCTGCACCGTCGCCCCTTCCGGAACGTCCGCGCTGCGCGACGCGACGACCGTGCCGATCGCCGACCCCTGCAGGGGCTCGCCGACGACGAACGGCGGAACGTACGACTTGGCGTCGTTCATCCGGCCGCGCATGTAGGGCTCGACCGACATCATCGTGTTCCGCACCAGGACCTCGCCGTCGCCGGGCGGGCCGACGTGCGCCGTCGCGAGCGCGAAGTTCGCGTCGGTCGGCTCCCCGGCGGGGCGGGACGCAAGCCGAACCTCACGGCTGGCGACGGCGTCGTGCGTGGCGGTCATGGCGACAGCTTCGCCCGCGAAAACCGCCGCCCTCGCCGCCGATCAGCCTGGCCGCCGGCGTCATCTCGCCGGCAGCCTCGCTGCTTCTCGGCGCGTGGTCGACCTTGAGGGCTGCTCTGAGAGGGATCGCTCGGCGTTGGTAGTCGAAGCAGGCGTCGCCCCCGGGGATCGACGGAGCGCTGCTTCCAGGAGGCGTTATGTCCCTTACGACTTCGCGATTCGTTCCCGTGGTGCTGTGCGCCGGGCTGCTGGCGGGTTGCGCCGGCGGCGGCGCCGCCGTCACCCGGCCGGCCGCGTCGGTTGTGCCGCCGGCGTCGACGGGGACCGGGACAGGGCCTCCGCCGCTGGGCGGAGCGAAGCGGCGGACCCCCAAGGGCATCGGCAGCTGCAGCACGCCCGGTTCCGGCTCGTTCAACGGCGTTCCCGGGAATTCGAACGTCGCGGGCGGCAACGACTCCGTCGTCGCCGGCGGCAGCACGAATCAGGCCTGCGACAACGACGCGGCGATCACAGGCGGCTACAACAACGTGATCGCGAGCGGCGGCAACAAAGCAATCTACTCGTTCATCGGGGGCGGCTATCAGAACGAGATCTATGCGACGGCGGCGTATTCCGCCATCGTAAGCGGTTACGGCAACGTCGTCGACGCGAGCAACGGCAACTCCGCGATCGTGGGCGGCGGCGCGTTCAACACCGCCTCGTCGGCCGGTGCGGCGATCTTCGGAGGCACGAACAACAACGGCTCCGGATTCGTGTCCGCGATCGTCGGAGGCGAGTACAACACCGCCTCGGACGACGGGACGTTCGTAGGGGGAGGAGAGTACGTCACCGCCTCGGGACTCTACGCGGCGGACGCCGGCGGCATACACAACTCGGCGAGCGGCGAGGGCTCGTACATCGGCGGCGGCGGCTACAACACCGCCTCAGCCGAAGGAGCGATCGTCGACGGCGGTTTCAACAGCACCGCGTCAGGAACGTATTCGACGATCCCGGGCGGCTATCGGGACAGCGCGGCCGGGACGTACAGCTTCGCGGCGGGCGCGTATGCGAGCGCCGCGCAGACCGGTACGTTCGTGTGGAGCGACGGATCGAACGGCAGCACCGCGCTGACGTCGTCCCACGCCTATCAGTTCATCGCCCGCGCTTCGGGCGGCTTTGCGCTCTACACGAACGCGGGCGCTACCGTCGGCGCGCAGCTCGCGGCGGGCTCGGGAACGTGGGCGTCGCTCAGCGACCGCAACGCAAAAACGAACATCGTGCCGCTCGACGAAGACGCCGTGCTGGCGAAGATCGCCGCCCTGCCGATCAGCCGCTGGAGCTATCGCACCGAGCACGGCGTCCGTCACGCCGGTCCGATGGCGCAGGACTTCTACGCCGCGTTCGGCCTCGGCGCGGACGACAAGCACATCACCTCGATCGATGAAGACGGCATCGCGCTGGCCGCGATCAAGGCGCTGCACGCGGAGAACGCCACGCTGCGCGCGCAGCAACGGGCGTCGGCGCGCCGCGACCGGGCATTGCAGTCGCAGGTCGCGACGCTGCGCGCCGAGATGAGCGAGCTGCGCGGCGAAGTCGCCGCGCTGCGCCGCTAGTCCCGGGGAGCGCGGCTCTTCCGCGTCAGCTCTTGCCGTTGCGCAGGCCGGCCAGCTCGCGGAAGAGCTTCTGCTCCTTGTCGGTCAGGTTCGTCGGGAGCTGGCCGATCAGGCGCACGTATTCGTCCCCGTAGCCGCCGTCCTTGAGCTTGGGCATCCCTTTGCCGGCCAGCCGCAGCAGCTTGTTGTTCTGCGTGCCGGCGGGGATCGTCATCGTCACGTCGCCGTTCATCGTCGGCACCCGTACCTCGCCGCCCAGGATGAGATCGTAGATGCTGACCGGGACGTCGAGGTAGACGTCGTCCCCCTTGCGCTCCCAGCGGTCGTCGTTCTGCACGTGCACGATGAGGAACAGATCGCCGCGCGGACCGCCGCCGGGACCCGCCGCGCCCTGTCCGGCGAGCCGGATGCGCTGCCCGTCGCGCACGCCGCGCGGGATCGTCACGTCGAAGCGTTTCGTCTCGCGAACGCGCCCGGTGCCGTGGCACTGCGGACAGATGCGATTGCGGTCGGTCCCGGTACCTTTGCAGCGGGGACACGCGTCCTCGATCTGCAGCGAGACCTGCTTCTTCCCGCCTTCGTACGCGTCGTGCAGCGTCAGCTCGATCGTCGATTCGAGATCCTCGCCGCGTTGCGCCGACGTGAACCCGGACGGACCCGCGCCGCCGGTGCGGCGGCCGATCCCGGAGAAGAACATGTCGAAGAAGTCGGAGAACCCGCTCGCACCGCCGGCGCCTGCACCGCCGGGACCGCCCGGGCCGCCGACGTTGAAGTTGAAGCCGCCGAAGTCGGCGTTCTGCGCCTGCCGGTACGAGCGCTGCTGTTCGGCTTCGCGCGCGGCGCGCTGCCAATCCGATCCGAGGAAGTCGTACTTCTTGCGTTTCTCGGGATCGCCGAGAACCTCGTACGCTTCCTGGATGTCCTTGAACTTCTCTTCCGCGGCTTTCTGGTTGTCCGGGTTCGCGTCCGGATGCCATTTCCGCGCGAGCTTGCGGTACGCGCTCTTGATGTCTTTCTCGGCGGCCGTCTTCGGCACGCCGAGAATCGCATAGTAGTCTTTGTAGTTCATTCTAACGGCGCTCCGCCCCGGGCTTCGCGCCCCCCGCGCGTTGCGCGGGGACCCCAATCTCACGCGCGCTCACGATGTTGCGAAGTTCGCGATCCCCCCGGGGCGCGCTCAACACCATGCTGCTGATCCCGATCAAGCCCCGGCGTTCGCCTTTGCCACCACGACCTGCGCGGGGCGCAGGATCTCGTCGCCGATCGTGTAGGCTTTGCGTGCTTCTTCGAGCACGGTGTCGTCGGCGACGCCGTCCGGCGCGGGCTGCGTCGCGATCGCCTCGGCGAGCGTCGGGTCGTAGCGTTCGCCTTTGAGCGAGACGGCCTTCACGTTCTCGCTCGCGAGCGCGGTCTCGAACTGCCGCAGCGTCGCCTGCAGCCCGTTGCGCAGGCCGTCGGAACCCTCGTACGCGAGCGCGCGCTCGAGGTTGTCGAGGACGGGCAGCATCTTGATGAGGACGGTGCGCTTCCCCGAGAGCGCGATCTCGGCGAGCTGCCGCTCCACGCGCTTCTTGTAGTTCTCGAAGTCCGCCATCGCGTAGAGAAACTTGTTGTAGTTGTCTTTGGCTTCGGCGCGTGCCGCCGTCAGCTCGGCGGCGAGGTCACCCTCGCCGCCGTTCTGCTGCTGCTCCGCGGCCGCGCCGTTCTGCGCGCTCGCCGTCTCGTCGACCGGCGTCGCGTCCGTCGCGGTCTCCTCGTTCACGGCCGAATTACTTCGCTTCCTTGAACTCGGCGTCGATCACGTCTTCGGAGGCCGCGCCGGCTCCGTTGGCCGCGCCGTCGTGCGGAGCCTCGCCGCCGGCCGCGCCGGCGGCGCCGTCGGTCGACGCGCCGGTCTGCTTGTAGAGCGCCTCGGCCATCTTGTACGACGCCTGCTGGAGCTTCTCGGTCGCCGCCTTCACTTCGTCGGCGGTGCCGTTCTCGCTGACGCGCTTGAGCTCGGCGAGCGCGGACTCCACCTCGGCCTTCACGGACGCGTCGGCTTTGTCGCCGACTTCCTTGAGCGACTTCTCGGTCGAGTACAGCAGCGAGCTCGCGGTGTTGCGGATCTCGGCTTCGTCCTTCTTGGCCTTGTCCGCCGCCGCGTAGGTCTCCGCGTCGCGCACCATGCGCTCCACCTCGTCCTTGTTGAGGTTGGTGGACGCGGTGATCGTGATCTGCTGCTCCTTGCCGGTGCCCAGATCTTTCGCCGAGACGCTCACGATGCCGTTCGCGTCGATGTTGAACGTGACTTCGATCTGCGGGACGCCGCGCGGCGCCGCCGGGATCCCCTCGAGCCGGAAGCGCCCGAGCTCCTTGTTGTCGTTCGCCATCTCGCGCTCGCCCTGCAGCACGCGGATGTCGACCGACGTCTGACCGTCTTCGGCCGTCGTGAAGACCTGCGTCTTGCGCGTCGGGATCGTCGTGTTGCGCTCGATGAGGCGCGTGTTCACGCCGCCGAGCGTCTCCAGCCCGAGCGAGAGCGGCGTCACGTCGAGGAGCACGACGTCGCGCACTTCACCGGCGAGAACGCCGGCCTGGATCGCCGCGCCGACCGCGACGACTTCGTCGGGATTGACGGACTGGTTCAGCTCTTTGCCGGTCAGCTTCTTGACCAGCTCCTGGATGACGGGCATGCGCGTCGAGCCGCCGACCATCACGACTTCGTCGATCTTCGAGACGTCGAGCTTCGCATCGGCCAGCGCGTTCTTGAACGGCTGGATGCAGCGGTCGGTGAGGTCCTGCGTGAGCTCCTCGAACTTCGCGCGCGTCAGCGTCACGTCGAGGTGCTTCGGCCCGTTCTGATCGGCGGTGATGAACGGCAGGTTGATCGTCGTCTGCACGGTACCGGACAGCTCGATCTTCGCCTTCTCGGCAGCCTCGGTGAGGCGCTGCATCGCTTGGCGATCGCTCGAAAGATCGATGCCCTGGTCCTTGCGGAACTCGCCGACGAGCCATTCGACGATGCGGCGGTCGTAGTCGTCGCCGCCCAGATGCGTGTCGCCGTTCGTCGCCTTCACTTCGAAGACGCCGTCGCCGACCTCGAGGATCGACACGTCGAACGTGCCGCCGCCGAGATCCCACACGAGGATCGTCTCGTTGCCCTTCTTGTCGAGCCCGTAGGCGAGCGCCGCCGCCGTCGGCTCGTTGATGATGCGCAGGACGTCGAGCCCCGCGATCTTGCCGGCGTCCTTCGTCGCCTGCCGCTGCGCGTCGTTGAAGTACGCGGGGACGGTGACGACGGCTTGCGTGACGCGCTCGCCGAGATACGACGACGCGTCGTTGACCAGCTTCTGCAGGATCATCGAGCTGATCTCTTGCGGCGTGTAGTCCTTGCCGTCGATCTTGACCTTGTAGTCCGTGCCCATGTGCCGCTTGATCGAGCTGATCGTGCGGTCCGGGTTGGTGACGGCCTGGCGCTTCGCCAGCTGTCCGACGAGCCGTTCGCCGGTCTTCGTGAACGCCACCACCGAGGGGGTCGTGCGCGACCCTTCGGAGTTGGCGATGACGGTCGGGCTCTGCCCTTCCATCACGGCCACGACGGAGTTCGTCGTGCCGAGGTCGATGCCGACCACTTTTGCCATTGGGGTATGTGTCTCGCTTTCCGAGCAACGTGGACCATCCGTCACGGGTTCGCTTCCGCGAACCCCCTCGGGCCTTGCCGCTTACCGTCGCTCAAGGGATGTGAGCCGATGCCGCCTTCCCGGCGGCGGTGCCGCCCTATCATACGATGCCGGGGCGGACTTGTTCCACTCACCCGGTATGACAGTTTTCCCGGCACAGTGGTTGCGAGGAAATGAAGAAGGGCGCCCCTCGCGGAGCGCCCTCGTCACAGGCGGGCCGGCGTGCCGCTACGGGTTGCCGCCGCCGTTCTGCTGGTTCTGCAGATAGGTCTCGACCGGCTGCTCGCCGAGCGTCACCTCGACGTTCTTCTTGATCCCCTGGGACCAGACGCGGAGGGTGACCTTCGTCCCCGGCTTCATCGCCGCGATCTGCGTCCGGAAGTCGTTCGCCGAGCTGACGGGCTTGCCGTCGACCGCCTGGATCACGTCGCCGGGCTCGAGTCCCGCGTTGGCGGCCGGCGTGCCGTCGCTGACCTGCGCGATCGCGACGCCGCCCTGGTCGTGGTAGCCGCCGAGCTGCGTCCGGACGTTGTTCGTGATGTCGACGGGCGCGACGCCGAGGAAGCCCTTTCCGGTCCCGGTGCTCGTCGCGTCGATCACCTTGCCGGGGCTCTTCTCGAGCACCGCGGCGACGCGGGTGACGTTGCTGGCCGGGATCGCGAAGCCGATTCCCTGCGCCGAGCCCGGATTCGCGGTGGACTGGTTGACGCCGATCACGCGGCCGTCGTAGTCGACCAGCGGTCCGCCGGAGTTCCCGGGATTGATCGGCGCCGAGGTCTGGAGCAGCCCCCGGAAGAGGTGCAGTTGGCCGTTGTCGCCCTGGATCGGCTCGTCGCGGTTGAAGCCGGAAACGACGCCGACCGAGACGGAACGCTGCAGCGCGAGCGGCTCGCCGATCGCGATCGCCCACTGGCCCGCCTGGACTTTGCTGAAGTCGGCGAACTCGACGGGGGGCGGCAGCTTGGCGTAGTTGTCGACCTTCACCAGCGCGAGGTCGGCCTCGGGGTTCGACGCGTAGACGTGTCCCGGGACGCGGTCGCCGTCGTTGAAGACGACGGTGATCTTCGAGGTGCCCTTCGGCACGACGTGGGCGTTCGTGAGGATCAGGCCGTTCCGCGAATAGACGAAGCCCGACCCGGACGCGCGTTCCTGGACCTGCCGGCGCTGGAACGGCGTCCCGCCGCCGAACATCTGCGAGAACGGGTCCATCGGGATCATTTGGGTGCCGTTGACGACGACTTCGAGAGCCACGACGGACGGCTCGACGCGCTTGACCGCGTTGACGATGCGGCTCTGATCGTCGGTGACGGCGCCGCCCGGCATCAGCGGTGCGGCGTTGACGGAGGGAGGCGTGTTTCCGGGCCCGGCGACCCCAGCGAAGTGGGTGCTCGCGTAGAGCATCATCGAGAAGCTCCCGACGATGGCGCCGATCAGCCCGACGACCGCCGTCCCGAAGACATTCGGACGAGAGTTCACGGTTGCGGGGTTCTCCTTGACGGGTTCACGGGGGGCTACTACCTCGGCCGAAGCCGGTTGGTAGCGCCGCGTGCCCAGATTTTTCTTCGGACTCTAATCTGTACCCGTCGCGCGGTCGTCCACCAACAGACCGTCCTTCAGCCGGATGATCCGCCGAGCGTGCCGTGCGACGCCCTCGTCGTGGGTCACCATGATGATCGTCCGTCCGGCGTGGTTGAGGTCCTGGAAGAGCCGCATGATCTCTTCGCTGGTCTCCGAGTCGAGGTTTCCGGTCGGCTCGTCGGCCAGAATCACGCGCGGGTCGTTCACCAGCGCGCGAGCGATCGCGACGCGTTGCTGCTGGCCGCCGGAAAGCTCGCTGGGCTTGTGCCCGAGCCGGTCGCCGAGCCCCACCTCCTGCAGCTGCTGGGCGGCAAGCTCGTTGCGGCGGCGAGCGCCGACGCCGGCGTAGAACAGCGGCAGCGCGACGTTCTTGAGCGCGCTGGTGCGCGCGAGCAAGTTGAAGCCTTGGAAGACGAAGCCGAGCTTCGTGAGCCGGATCGTCGCGAGCTGGTCGTCGCCGAGGGTCGAGACGTCGACGCCGTCGAGCGCGTACGTGCCCGACGTCGGCCGGTCCAGGCAGCCGAGGAGATTCATCAGCGTCGACTTGCCCGAGCCCGACGGCCCCATGATCGCGACGTACTCGCCGCGCGCGATGGTGAAGGTGACGCCGCGCAGCGCGCGCACGAAGACGGTGCCGAGCGCGTACGTCTTCGTGACGTCGCGGACGTCGATCGCCGCGATGCCGCTACTCATAGCGCAGCGCCTCGATGGGGTCGAGCCGCGCGGCGCGGTACGCGGGATAGGTTCCGAACGCCAGCGTGACGATCGTCGCGAAGCCGGTGGCGATCGCGATGCTGCGCAGCCACGGGATCGGCGCCGCGACGCCGGACAGCTTCACGATCGCCAGATCGTTCACCGCGGCGCCGATCGCGACGCCGAGGACGAGGCCGACGAGGCAGCCGAACGCCGAGAGCGCGAGAGCCTCGATGAAGAACTGCAGCAGCACCTGCCACCGTGTCGCGCCGATCGCCTTGCGCAGCCCGATCTCGCGCGTGCGCTCCGCCACGCTCACGAGCATGATGTTCAGGATGCCGATCCCGGCCACGAGCAGCGAGACCGCGCCGATGAGCCCCACGACGATGGTGATCCCGGCGAAGATGCCGTCGACGGCCTTCGTGAACGACTTGCGGTCGAAGCTCAGGTAGTCGACGCGGCCGCCCTTCACGTGTCGCAGCCAAGCTAGCGCGTCGGCTTCGGTCTGCTCGACCTTCGAGGGGTCGTTCATCAGGAAGCGCGCCGCCAGGAGCGCATGGCCGCGCACGAACTCGCGCTCGTACGTCGTGTACGGAATCGTCACGTCGCCGTTGACGTTCGTCGGAATGATCCCCGTTCGATCGGTGCCGAGCACGCCGACGATGGTGTACCGGCGGTCTCCGACGTGGAGCGATCCGCCCGTCGGATCGCCGGTGAGCCCCAGAGCATCGTAACCGTGCGCCGAAAGAACGGCCACGTGCCGCGCCCCGGCGACATCGTCCTCATTGATCTTTCGGCCGTAGCGGATCGGCGTGGATGTCGCGAAGCGCTCGTCCGCGACGTCGCCGACGAGAAGCCGCCGCGAGAGATGGCCGTACGACACGCGCAACGCCTGTCCGCCGGCGGGGATCGCGTCGATGACGTTCGGCACCTCGTCCTTCGCGCGTTGCAGGTCGCTGAGCCGGATCGCGGCGCGCGTGAAGTCCGCTTGCTGCTGATTCGGGAGCACGAAAAAGGTGCGGTCGTTCACCGCGCCCAGGATGCCGCCGATCGCGCCCGCCATCCCCGCCCCGAGGACCTGGATCGCGATCACGGCCGTCACGCCGATGATCAGACCGAGCGCGGTCAGGAGCGTACGCACGCGGTTCGCGGCGAGCACGGCGAGCGCTTCGAGCAGGTACTGGTTCATGCGCGCAATGCCGCGATCGGATCCAAGCGCGCGGCCCGGATCGCCGGATACGTGCCGAAGACGCACCCGACGAGCGTCGAGAACCCGACTGCCACCGAGATGATCAGCAGGTACGGGATCGGGGCGGGCCCGACCAGCGATTCGACCGCCGAGTACGCGCCCAGCGTCGCGAGAAAACCGAGCACCGTCCCGATCCCGCCGCCGATGAACGAGAGCAGGATCGCTTCGAGGAGGAACTGCGAGGCGACGTCGACGCGCCGGGCGCCGATCGCCTTGCGCAGCCCGATCTCGCGCGTGCGCTCCGTCACCGATACGAGCATGATGTTCATGATGCCGATCCCGGCGACGACGAGCGCGACGCCGCCGATCCCGACGAGCCCCGTCGCCACGATCCCGAGCACCTGATTGAACGAGGCCATCTGCGCCACGCTGTCCTGCGTCACGTACTGCGTCCGCGGTCCGTGCAAACGGCGCAGCACCTCGTCGATGCGGTCCGACACTTCGCCGACTGCGACGCCGGGAGCGGCGTAGACGGTGAGGCTGTCGACCGGCCCCGGCTCGATCTCGTGGAACGTCGTGTACGGGATGAGCGCGAACTCGCTCGCGCCGATCGAGTTGAACAGTCCGCCCTTGACGTCGCCGAAGATGCCCACGACGGTGCAGCGCGTCGGCCCCAGCTCGACGGGCTGCCCCAGCGCGTCGCCGGACGGGAAGAGGCGCTTCGCGACCTTGTCCGTCAGCAGGCACACGTGCGCCGCGCTCGACACGTCGGCGTCGGTGATGCGGCGGCCTTCCTCCATGTCGAGGCTGACTTGCGACTTCACCGACGCGGACACGACGAACGTGTTGCTCGTGACCTTGCCGTTGCGCAGCTTCATCTGGCGGGTGTACGACGGCTCGATTTCGGTCAACAGCGAGCCGAGGTCGGCGCCGACGATGCGTGCGTCGCGGTACTGGATCGCCGCGGACTTCGGGTCGTCCTGATTCGGATCGGCGGAGATCGAGATTCCCGGGTCGCCGAACGAGTTCAGCGTCCCGGTGATCCCGCCCGAGGCCGCCTTGCTGATGCCGAGGACGGCGATGATCGACGACGTGCCGATGATCATCCCGAGCATCGTGAGGATCGAGCGCGTGCGGTTGCGCCAGATCGCGGCGAACGCCTCGCCGACGTAGTCGGCGAGGCGGCCTGCGCCGAGACCCGACACCGCGCCGCTCGTCACGGCGACGACGACGGCGCGCTCGTCGGCAGCGCGGTCGGTGAGACACGCGTGCCGGCGGTGACGCCGACGTTGCGCGAGACGACGACGCGCTCGCCCGGGGCGACGCCGGATCGGACGACCGCCTGCGTGTCGCTCGTCGCGCCGAGCGTCACCGGGCGCTTCACCGTGGTGTCGCCCTTGAGAACGAGGACGTAGGGGCTGTTGTCCGGATTGCGCCGGATCGCGTCGAGCGGGAGCGCGAGGACGTGCGGCCGGTCGACCGTCACGATGTCCACGTCGACGTTCATGCCGTCGCGCAAGTAGGGCAGCGTCTTGTCGAGCGCGATCGTCGTGATGATCTGGCGCGCGGTGTTCGACGGATCGTCGCTCTTCTGCGCGACGGCGCCGATCATCGCGACGTGCCCCGGCAGCGAGCTGCTGCCGAGGTCCTCGCCCGAGACGATCGCGCGCTGGCCGACGCGCACTTGCGCGATGTCCTGCTCGTCGACGCGCGCGCGGACGATGAAGCCGGTGTCGCGCGCGATCGTCACGAGCGCCTGCCCGTTCGTCACCGCGTCGCCGGGCTGCAGCGTGCGCAGCGAGTCGCTGCTCTCGCTCGCGATCGTCTGGATCGTTCCCGAGAACGGCGCGACGACCCGCGTGTCGGCGAGCTGCTGCGCCGCGTAGCGCCAATCTTCGAGGGCTTTCGCGGCGTCGGCGCGCGCCGCTTGGACGTCGCCGCTCTTGTCCTGCGCGGCGTTCGCGCGAGCCGCGGCCAGCGCGGCCTCGGCCTGCGTGACCGCGTCACGGTCCGCCTGCACGCGGTCGCTGAGGACCGGTGACTGGCGCGCGATCTGCGCGTAGGTCTCGTCGCGGTCGCGCCGTGCCTGGTCGTACGCGACCTGCGCCTGGGCGAGCTTGGCGACGTCCTGGTCGACCGTGTTCTGCGCGATCGCCTTTTGCGCGAGCAGCGCGCGATCGGCGTCGGCGATGCGCTTGGCTTCCCGCAAGTCGGTGGCGCGCTGCGCGACGGTCGCGTCCGCGGCGGCGCGCTGCTGCGCCGCCGACGTCCCGCCGTACCCGAGCCCGGATTGCGCGCCGGCGCGCTGATCCTGAATCGCCTGCTGCAGGGCGAATCGGGCCTGCTCGAGATTCGCCTCGGCCTGCACCACCGCGGAGCGGTTCTGCGCCGGAAGCGTCGCGTTCGTCTGCTCCGTGGTGCGCGCGTGTCCCGCCGCAGAAAGATAGGTCTCGTGCGCCGTCGCTTCGGCGTCGACCAGCTGCGGGTTGGAGATCGTCATCAGCAGCGCGCCCGCAGCCACGTGCTGTCCGGCGTGCACGAAGATCGTGCCGACGTTTCCCGCGACGAGCGCGGCGAGCGTCCGTGTCTCGGGAAGCTGCACCACCCCGGTCTCGGGCAGCTTCGTCACGAATCGCGTGTACGAAGCGGCGACGACGGGGACGGTCGGTCCTTCGCCTTGCGGCCGCGAGAACAGGACCGCGATGACGATGCTCACGGCGATGACGCCGAGGACGATCAGGACGTTGCGCCGGCGGTTCACGGGCCGGCTCGCCGGGGCGAGCAGCGGCCGGCTGGTGTCGCGAATCACTCGGAGACCCCCGTGTCGACGAGCGCGACCGGATCGGCGATCCCGATGGACGCGCGAAGCTGGACGATCGCGTTGATGTACGTGACCTCCGCAGCGACGAGATCGTTCGCGGCGGAGAGCGCGGTCTGCTCCGCTTGCGTAGCGTCGCTGAGCGAGATCAGGCCGTTGCGGTACTGGAGCTGCGCGATGCGCGCCGACTCCTCTCCGTAGCGCTGCGCCTCGCGGTCGGTCAGCACGTTGGCATTCGCCGTCTGCACGCCTCGCAGCGCTTGGCGCACGTCGTTCTCGACGCCCGAGATCGTGCTGTCGAGCGCCGCTTGCGCGGAAGCGATCTGCGCTCGCGCGGCGCGGTGCGCGGCATGCCGTGTCCCGTAGTCGAGGAGCGGAAAGTTGATCGTCTCGCTCGCGCCGATCTGCCAAAAGCCCGGACGATTCGGCGGGAAGGGCGGGAAGCCCGGGAACGTCGACGATCCCGGGACCTCGCTGTTCCCGAAAGCGCCGTTGAGCTGCAGTTGCGGGCGGATGTCGGTGTCGATCGCCGCGTCGGCGAGCTGCGCGACGGCGACGTTGGCCTGCGCGCCGGCGATGTCGGGCCGGCCGGCGAGCGCCAGCGCGATGAGCCCGCTGAGCGGCGTGCGCGGCAGCGGCGGCTCCGGGAGCGCCACGGGGAACGCGAACGGCGTTTCCGGAGGCGCGCCGATGCGCTGCGCGAGGGTATCGCGCGCGTTCGCCTCCGTCGCGAGCGCCGAGGTCACGCCGGCTTCGGCGCGCAGCTCGTCGGCTTGCGCGCGCAGCACGTCCACGCCTGCGACGCGGCCGACGCGCTCCTGTGCGCGCGCGGCGTCCAGGAGCTGCTGCTCGTAGGCGCGCTGTCCGTCGGCGAGCCGGATCGCCTCACGGTCCTGGACGACGGCGTACCAATCGCGCGCGACGTCGCCCGCGAGCTGCTGCTCGGCGCGATGCAGCGTCGCGCGGGCGTTCTCCACTTGGCGCCGCGCCGACTGCGCCGTGATCTGATTCAGCGAGCCGTTGTAGAGATTCCAGTTCGTGCCGATCTGCGCGAGGTTCTGCGAGTACACTTGCGACTGCTGCAGCCCGTACTGCGCGAGCACCGAATTCGGGTTCGCGCCGTTCGTCTTCTCGACTTGGTTCTGCAGCGTCGCGACGAGCGTCGGAAACTCTGCGGCATGGTCCTTCACGAACGTCGACTCGTTCTGCTCGACGGTGGCGACATCGGCGAGCACGGTCGGATCGTGATGCGTCGCGTAGCGGACGGCGCCCGCGAGATCCAGCGGCGCAGCGGCCGGGATCGGCGGCGGCGTGACGGGAACGTTCGCCGCCGGCGTGGGCCGGGGCGCGACGAACACGGCGGCCGCCACGAGAGCGGCGCCGAGCCGGGACGAACGCACCGTCAGCGGGCGAACGAGGCGCCGATCGCCGCGCTGCCGACGAGCATCACGATCGCGGTGCCCCAGGCCACCGGCGCACCGATTCGCGCCACACCCTGCATCCCGAGTCCGAGCAGAGCGGTCCCCCACAGCTGGACGACGTTGAAGGCGGCGAGAAACGTCTTCATCTTGACGCCCGCCGAGCCGGCGAACAGCGCGAGGCTCGGAAGCGCGCGCTGCACGTCGGTCGTCGACGTGAAGCTCGCCGGTCCGCGAACGACACAGATGATCCCGGTGAGGAGAAGGCCGATGCCGACGCTCACGATGCCGACGTTGATCGAGAGCGCCCACAGCTTCTTGAACGTGCCTTCGCCGTGCGCGATCGCGTTCGCGATCAGCATGACGACCGTCCCGATGAGACTCCCGATCAGCATGACGATCGGGACGAAGATCCACTGAAGCTGGGTGATGACGCGAGTGAAGGCGAGTGCGTTCGAGATCGCCTGCTGCTGCTTGTCGGCCGGAAGATTTTGAAACTGCGGCGACGAGGCGAAGAGCGCCGGGCCGCCGACCTGCAGTGCGTGGAGCGCGGCCGGGATGGTGAGCGCGAAACCGACCATCCCGAGCACGACGGCGATGAGGAACGCCCAGCCCCACGTCGGCGCGACGCGCAGACGCTCGAACGCCTGGGTCGGTGCGATCACCACGTCGACCGCAGTGGCGAGCCCGGAACGCGGCGGCACCGCGGCCTGAGTAGTATTCACGACCCCCTCCAAGAACGACGCACGAGGACGAACGCCCGTACTTACCAGGCGTCCGGCGGTGGTGTTTCGCCGAGAAGGGCCTTGATCCCGAGCTTTCGCTCGACGACTTTGCGTGCGCGGTCCAGGTCGGCTTCGCGCGCCTCGAGCAGCTTGAGCCGGAGGTAGGCCTGGACCAGCCGGCGCGCGCGCCGCGCGTACAGCGCGCTTGCGCCGAGCGGCGGGCGAGCGGTCGGAGCCGGGCCGGGCGGCCGGGCCGGCACGGGCGAGCGCGCCGGTGCGCGCGGCGCGGCCGGCGTGCGGGCGGCGCGTGGAGCGCCGCCCGGCCGGGCGGGGGTCGCCACCGCAGCGAGGGTCGAACAGAGCAGCACCAGCAAGGCGCCGGCGAGGAGTGCGTGTCTCATGCCCTCCCTTCACGCAGCGCCGCCCGCCCGTCAAGGACCCGACTTGTCTTCCGACACCTTCGTCGTTCCGGCCCCGCCGAACGAACCGTACCTGCGCATCGTCCCGCTCGGGGGCTGCGGTGAGATCGGCCGCAACATGACCGTGATCGAGACGAACGACGACCTCGTCGTCGTCGACTGCGGCCTGATGTTCCCCGACGAGGAGATGTTCGGGGTCGACATCGTGATCAACGACTTCACGTACCTGCGCGAGCGCCGCGACAAGTTTCGCGCGCTGCTCGTGACGCACGGGCACGAGGATCACATCGGCGGCATCCCCTACTTGCTGCGCGAGTTTCCGCAGCTCCCCGTCGTCGGCTCGCCGCTCTCGCTGGCGCTGATCCGCGCGAAGCTCAAGGAGCACAAGCCGGGGGAATGGGACGCGCGCGAGGTGGAGCCCGGGGATCGCGTGCGGTTCGGCGGCATCGAAGCGCAGTTCGTCCACATCAACCACTCGCTCGCGGGCGCGTGCTCGATCGCGATCCGCACGCCGCTCGGGACGGTGTTCCATACCGGCGACTTCAAGTTCGACCAGACGCCGATCGACGGCGACCCCGCGGACTTCGCTTCGATCGCGAAGATCGGCGACGAGGGCGTCCTCGTGATGCTGTCCGACTCGACGAACGCGGAGCGTCCCGGGCATACCCTCTCGGAGCGCACGGTCGGCGAGGCGTTCACGAACATCTTCGCGCGCGCCAAGGGCCGCATCATTGTCACGTCGTTCGCCTCGAACGTGCCTCGCATTCAGCAGGTGGTCGACCAGGCCGGCCGTCACGGGCGCAAGGTCGCGTTTCTCGGGCGCTCGCTGCAGAACGTCGTGCAGTTCGCGCGGCAGCTCGGCTATCTCGACATCCCCGAGGGGATCGTGATCCGCATCGAGGACGTCGACGAGCACCCGCCCGAGCGCGTCTGCGTGATGACGACGGGATCGCAGGGCGAGCCGATGTCGGCCCTCACGCGTCTGTCGGTGCGCGATCACAAGCTGCTGAAGATCGTCCCGGGCGACACGGTCGTCATCTCGGCGACGCCGATCCCGGGGAACGAAAAAGCGGTCTCGCGCACGATCAACAATCTGTACCGTCTCGGTGCGAACGTCGTGCACGGGAGCAGCGGCAACGCACACGTCTCGGGGCACGCCTCGCAAGAAGAGCTGCTGCTGATGCTCAACCTCGTGCGCCCGCGGTATTTCGTTCCGGTGCACGGCGAGTACCGGATGCTCGTGACGCACGGCCGCCTCGCGCAGCGCACCGGCGTCGCGGGCGACAACGTCTTCATCGCCGAGAACGGCGACGTGCTCGAGCTGACCGCGGAGGGGGCCGAGAAAGTCGGCCGCACCTACGGCGGCAACGTGATGGTCGACGGCTCAGGCGTCGGCGACGTCGGCGAAGCCGTGCTGCGCGATCGCAAGCACCTCGCCGGCGACGGCATCATGATGGTCGTCGTCACCGTCGACGCGGAAGAAGCGCGCGTGGTCGCCGGCCCGGACGTCATCTCGCGCGGTGTCTTCTACCTGCCCGACTCCGGCGACGTCCTGGACGAGCTGAAGGACCGTCTGACGCAGATCCTCGACGAGTGCAGCGCCGAAGGCATCCGCGACATCGGCAACGTCAAGGAGCACATCCGGTCCGGCCTCGCCAAAGCGGTCTTCGAAAAGTCCCGCCGCAGGCCCATCGTGATCCCCGTCGTCATGGAGGTCTAAGCCCGCGTCGAGGCGCGGAGGACGTGGCCGCCGCGGTCGGGCGCGTCGCCGGCCGGCTCGCGGAGGTAGCGTGCGGCGATATCGCGCGGGCTGAGGTCGTCGATGACCGTGAAGCCCAGCCGGCGCAGACCTTCGTGGAGCGCGGTCGGATCGAAGGTCGTGATCCACGGCTCGCCGAGCTGCGCGACGTGCCGGGCGCGGGCGTCGCGCTCCGCGCGCCGCAGCGTGGAGAGCGCGCTCCGCGGCTCGCCGTAGTCGAAGACGATCTCGGCAGCGCCGCGAAGCGCGGCGACGAACGCCAGAGTCGACCAGACCGCCTCTTCGCGCAGATACGGCACGACGCCGAGCCAGGTGAAGAACGCGGGCGCGTGCTGGTCGAAGCCGGCGCCGCGCAAGCCGTCGGACAGCGACTCGCGCTCGAAGTCGACCGGTGCGTACGTCAGCGCGGACGGTACCGCGATCCCCGCCGAGGCGAGACGCTCGCGCTTCCACGCTTGCGTCGCGGGATGATCGACCTCGAAGATCCGCAGGCGGTCGCGCAGCGGCGTCCGGTAGGCGAACGTGTCGAGTCCGGCGCCGAGGATGACGACTTGCGCGACGCCGGCCGCGACGGCCTTCGCCAGCGCGTCCTCGGCGAACCGCGTGCGCGCCGCGATGAAGAAACGCATTCCGCGCCGGTCCGGATGCGCGCGCGCTTCATCGACGATCGCGCGCGGATCGCGCGCGAGGATGCGAACCGCGAGCGGGTCGGCGAAAACGCGGCCTCCCTCGAGCAGCTGATGCGCCGCGCGATGCGCCGCCGCCCGAAGCGCCGTCCGGCTCGGCATGCCGTCTTGCATCGCTGCCGTCTTCGCCGGCTTTCCGTTTCGGCCGTCTTTTCCGAGCCGGCGCCCGGAGCTCTTGCGCCGGCGACGGCGCGCGTGAAAGACTGGCGTCGAATGTCGCTGCACGAGATCGTTCTTCCGGAGACGAAGCCGGAGACGGAATGGGTTCGCGGACGCGCCTTGCAAACGGTGAGCCCGCGGTACCGCCACGGGAGCGCGCAGCTGCTGCTGGCATCGGCTTTGCGCGATTGGGCCGTCATCGGCGGGCGCGGCCGGGTCGCGACCGAGTGGCCGTTTCGGATCGCGCCGCCCGGCGAGATCGTTCGCCCGCTCGTCCCGGACGTCGGCTTTCTTTCCTATGCCGCGCTGTCGCGCGAGGCCGACCACGATGACGTCGAGACGCCGCTCGGCGCGCCGAGCGTCGCCGTCGAAGTGCTCTCTCGCGGCGATCGGAGCGCCGACGTCGCGGACAAGGTACGGACGTATCTCCGCGCGGTCGCCGAGGCGGTCATCGTCGTCGATCCGTACGCCGAAGCGGTTCGCGTCTGCGAGCGCGATACCGAACGGACTCTCGGGCGCGGAGACGTGCTTCGTCCCGCCGCGCTGCCGGGTTTCTCGCTCGATCTGACGGCGTTCTTCGAGCGCGTCGCCCGCTGACCCCGGCCGCGCATCGCAGGCAGCGACGCGCTACGGGAACGGCGGGGGGGTTGCCGAACCGCCCGACGCGCGTGAACGACGGGCGTGAAATGTCAATACACGAGATCGTCCTTCCTCAGACCATGCCGCAGAGCGAGTGGGTGCGCGGGCGCCCGCTGCAAAAAGTGAGCGGCACCTACGAGCACGCCGCGCTGCAGGCGGAGCTCGCCATCCTCGTGCGCGCGTGGGCGTGCGGCGGACGGCACGGACGAGCGGGAACGGAATGGCGCTTTCGCGTCTTTCCGCCCGGCGAGATCGTGCGGCCGCTCGTCCCCGACGTCGCGTTCCGGTCCTACGCGGCGCTCGCCGAAGACGCCCCGCCGCAGGCGGTCGCGGTGCCGCTCGGCGCGCCGACCGTCGCGTTCGAGGTGCTCGCGCCGCACGAGCTGCGGTCCGACGTCGACGACAAGATTCGCACGTACCTGCGCGCCGGCAGCGAGGCGGTGGTCGTCGTCGATCCGGCGACGGCCACGATCGCCGTTCACGATCCCGGCGGGAGCCGGATCTGGCGCGAGGGCGAGACGCTCGTCCACGACGCGCTCCCCGGCCTGGCCATCGACGTCGCGCTGCTGTTCGCCCGCGCGCGCCGGTGACCGCGTGATCAGCGCCGCGGCGCGACGAGATCGCGCACCGCCCGCTCGAGGTCGGCGAGGCTCGCGCACACGCGCGCCGCGTCGCACTGCGGCAGATACCGCAGCATCTCGGAGTCGCCGCTGCCCCAGCTCGAACGGTGCTCGGGATTGAGCCAGACGAGCCGTCCCGCGCGCTCGTGCAGAAGCTCCAGCAGGTCGATCCGCGGGTCGCCGAAGTTGCTCCGGGCATCGCCGAGGATGACGACGACGGTGCGGCGGTCCACGGCGCTCGAGTGCTCGCGCACGAAATCGGTCAGCGCGCCGCCGTAATCCGAGGAGCCGAAGGCGCCGGCGCGCAGCACGCGCGCGATCGCCGTCTCGACGGGCTGCGTCGCGAACATCTCGCTGACCTCGAAGAGCCGCCCGGTGAACGCGAACGCACGGATCGCGTCGAGCGCCTCGGTGAGGCCGTACACGACGAGCAGGAGAAATTGGGCGATCGCGGCGACGGAGCCGCTGACGTCGCAGAGCACGACCAGCTTCGTCTTGTGCCGCTTGCGGTGCTTCCATGCCGGGCGGAACGGAACGCCGCCGTACGCGTGCGCGCGACGCAGCGTGCGCTTCACGTCGAGCAGTCCGCGCCGTCGCCGCTTCCGCCGGCGTCCGAAGCGCAGCGCCAGCCGCTTCGCCATCGCGCGCGCGATGCTCCGCATGCGTGCGACGTCGGAGGCGTCGAGGCTTCGCAGCGGCGCGGCGGCGAGGCTCTCGTCGCGCCGGCGTTCGTTCGCCGGCGTCGCGAGCGCGAGCCGACGGTCGACGCGTTCCCGAACGTGCTCGCGCAGCGCCGCGCGTTTCCGCTCCAGCCCCTCGGCACGTTCGCCGGAGCGCGCGTCTTCTGCCCGGCGCAAAGCGGCGATCTCGCGCAGGAGCTGGTCGTGGCCCAGACGCTCCAGGATTCGCTGCACCGCCATGTTGCGCTGGGTCGGATAGCGCACGATGTCGAGCCGCGTCTCGGCGGCTGCCGCTTCGATCGCCGCTGCGAGCGCGCCGCGGTCGCCGTCGGCCAGCATCCGCGCCAACGCGCCGCCGCCGGGGCCGCCCGCGGTACCGGCCGAGTTGCTCGCCTGCGCGCCCGCGTCGAGCGCATCATCGCGGCCGGGCGTGCGGTCTTCGCCCTCCGCGGCGCCGGCGTCGAAGCGCGGCGGGGCGCCGAAATAGCGCGCGAAGCAGTCGTCGAAGACGATCTTTTCGGCTGCGCTCTTCGCGAGCACCACGGCGAGCGCATCACGGACGACGTCGCGGTGCTCGTAGCCGACGGCGTCCAGCGCGCGGAGCGCTTCGATGCTCTCCGCCGGGGAGATGCGCACGCCGGCATCGCGCAGCGCCGCGACGAAGCCGACGACGGCGTTCACCGTGCGGTCAGACGGCTCGCGCGGCTGCGCGCGCCTTCGCGAGCAGTGCGCCGCTCTGTGCGGACGCCACCGCGACGTCGTCCTCGTACTTCAGCAGCACGTTGATCGTCTCGCGCACCAGCTCCGCGCCGAGCTCCGCCGCGTGAAGCAGCACGAGCGCGCGCGCCCAGTCGATCGTCTCGCCGATCGAGGGCGGTTTCCGAAGCTCGACCGCGCGAAGCTGCTGCACGAAGGCGACGAGCTGCGCGCGGAGCCGGGCGTCGATCCCCGGGACGCGCGCCGCGACGATCCGTTCCTCGCGCGCCGCGTCGGGATAGTCGAGCGCGAGGTGCAAGCAGCGGCGCTTCAGCGCGTCGCCCAGCTCGCGCGTCGCGTTCGACGTCAGCACGGCGAGCGGCGGGGTCAGCGCGCGCACCGTCCCGATCTCCGGGATCGTGACCTGAAACTCGGACAACACCTCGAGCAGGAACGCTTCGAACTCTTCGTCCGACTTGTCGACTTCGTCGACGAGGAGCACCGCGCCGCCTGGCGTGCGCAGCGCGCGCAGCAGCGGCCGCTCGTCCAAGAACTGCTCGGAGAAGAAGAGGTCGCCGACGTCCCGCAGCCGCTCCATCGCGTCGTCGAACGCGCCCGCGCCCTCGACGTGCCGCGCGAAGGTGTCCTTCAGGATCTGCGTGTACAGCAGCTGCTTGCCGTACTTCCATTCGTACAACGCTTTGGCTTCGTCGAGTCCTTCGTAGCATTGCAGCCGGACGAGGGGCAGCCCGAAGGTCGCGCCGGCCGCTTTCGCCAGCTCCGTCTTGCCGACGCCGGCCGGACCTTCGACGAGAATCGGCTTGCGCAGCTCGCGCGCGAGCAGCAGCGCCGTCGCGATGCGACGCGTCGGCAGATACCCGTGCTCGGCGAGTCCGGCCGCGATCGCCGCGATCGCGTCGGCCGCGGACGCCGCGTCATCCATTGCGTGAAGGCATCGGCTTGACGCGTGGGCGATCCTGCTGGGGCCCGCCCGTCAACGCGGCTGGTTGAAACCGCCGCTCACGTAGCCGCCGAGGTCCAGGGTGACGTAGCGATATCCCGCGGCGCGCACCCCTTCGACGATCCGCGCGCGCCGCTCAGGATCGGCGACCGCCGGGATGTCTGCGGGCGGCACCTCGATCCGCGCGATCTCGCCGTGGTGCCGCACCCGGCACGCGCGCAATCCGGCGTCGTGCACCGCCTGCTCCGCGCGATCGACTTGGCGGAGCAGCTCGAGCGTGATCGCCGTTCCGTACGGGAAGCGCGACGACAGGCACGCCAGCGCGGGCTTGTCCCACACCTCGAGCCCGAGCGCGCGCGCCAGCGCGCGGACGTCGTCCTTGCGCAGACCGGCTTCGTAGAGAGGGCTGCGTACGCCGTGCTCGCGCGCCGCGGTGCGGCCCGGGCGCCAGTCGCCTTCGTCGTCGCGGTTGTACCCGTCGACGATGTGCGGGATCCCGCGCTCGCGCGCGATCTCCTCGAGCCGCCCGTAGAGCTCGCTCTTGCAGAAATAGCAGCGGTTCACCGGATTCGCCGCGTACGCCGGATCGTGCACTTCGCGCGTTTCGACGACCTCGTGCCGCGCGGCGACGCCGTCCGCGAACGCGAGCGCGCCCGCGTACTCGCGCTCGGCGAGCGACTCGCTGCGCGCCGTGATGCCGACGGCGCGCTCGCCCAGCTCCTGCGAGGCGACGTGCAGAACGAGCGCCGAGTCGACGCCGCCGGAGAACGCGACGATGCAGCTTCCGAGCTGGCGGAAGACCGCCCGCAAGCGCGCTTCCTTCGACTCCAGCGAGCCGGCGACGACGTCGATCATCGCGCCTCCTCTTCGTCGATGCGCCGCTGCACCACCCGCGCGACCTGCGCGAGCGGGAGCTCGCGCTCGCGCGCGATCCGCACGAGGTCGTCGTACTCGGCACGCGTTCGCGTGCTTCCGTTCGTGCCGGCGCGCTTCACCCGCACCGCCCCGTACGGCGTGTCGATGCTCTCGCTGCGGCGCGGCAGGACGATGCGACGCTCGCGCCGCGTGCGCACCCCGATCGTCGTGGTCTCGGCAAGCATCGTGCGTCCGAGCACGTATTCGTCTTCCGGCGCGCCGAGCGCGGAGAGCGTGATCGCCGGCCGCCCCTTCTTCATCGTGATCGGAGTGAGCCAGACGTCGCGCGCGCCGGCCACGAACAGCCGCTCGACGGCGAGCTCGTAGTGCTGCGGCGACATGTCGTCGATGTTCGCCTCGACGACGCAGACCTCGTCTTCGAGCAGCTGCTCGTCGTGAGCCGGCGTCGCCGCCGCGGCATCGGCGGCATCGTCGTCGCCGCGTGAGCGCGCGCCGGAGATCCGCGTTCCGATCGTCACGCGCGTCACGTTCGGGATCGCGAAATCGCTGCGGCCGGCGCCGTAGCCGATGCGCTCGGGGATCATGTCGGGCCGGCCTCCCGGCGTCGCCAGCGTCGTGAGGATCGCAGCCGCGGTCGTCGTGACCAGCTCGCCGCGCACGTCGACCGCGTGCGTCGGCCAGCCGCGCAAGAGCTCGGCGGTCGCCGGCGGCGGGTTCGGATAGATGCCGTGCTCCATCGCGATCGAGCCGTGCCCGATCGGAAACGGCGAGCAGCGCAGCTCGGCGATCTCGAGCAGGTCGAGAGCGACGCAGAAGGCCGCCACGTCGAGGATCGCGTCGATCTGCCCGATCTCGTGAAAGCGGATCGTCTCGGCACTCGTCCCGTGGACGCGCCCCTCGGCCTCCGCGAGGCGCCGGTACACCGCGCCGGCGCGCTCGCGCGCTCTCGCCGACAAACCGCTTCCGTCCAGCAGCGCGAGCACGTCGCCGAGCGTCCGGTGCGCCGACCGCGCGTGCTCGTGCTCGTGCTCCTGTTCGTGTTCGTGTTCGTGTTCGTGTTCGTGCGAATGCGCTTCGTCGCCGTCTTCGCCCGGCACGACCAGACCGGCGTACGTCGCCGCGATCCCGCGCTTCACGACGCGCTTCGGTTCAAAGCTCCAGCCGTCGGGGACGATCGTGCGCAGCTCCCGCTCCAACGGTTTGCGCGCCACACCGGCGTCCAGCCACGCCGCGACGAGCATGTCGCCCGCGGCGCCGCCGATCATCTCGACGTACGCGATGCGCTCGCTCATCGAACCGACACGATCTTGTGCGCGAGCGCGGCGGCGCCGAATCCGTTGTCGATGTTGACCACGCCGATCCCGGGCGCGCACGCGGTGAGCATTCCGAGCAGCGCGGCGACGCCTTGGAAGGCGGCGCCGTAGCCGACGCTCGTCGGGACGGCGATCACCGGCACGCGCACGAGCCCCGCGACCACGCTCGGAAGGGCGCCTTCCATTCCGGCGACGACGATGGCGCAGCCGCACGACGTGATGTCGTCGAGCGCGTCGAAAAGGCGATGGATGCCGGCGACGCCCACGTCGGTCGCGCGCACCACGTCGTGGCCGAACGCGTCGGCGCAGAACGCCGCCTCCGCGGCGACGGGAAGGTCCGAGGTGCCGGCGCAGACGACGGCGATTCGGCGGCCGGTTCGCGGCAGCGCACCGAGCCGCAGAACGCCCGAGAGCGGCTCGAGCACCGCGTCGGGGAAGCTGTCGGCGAGCGGCGTCCGCTGGTCCTGCGGGACGCGCGTCGCGAGCGCGAAGCCGGCCCGCGCGTAGAGCGCGCCGAACAGCGCGCGGTTCTGTTCGAAGCTCTTCCGTTCGGCGAACACGACTTCCGGGACGCCGGTGCGCGCGTGCCGCTCGTGATCGAGCCGCGCGACCTCGGACAGTTCCATGAGGACTTCCTACCCCGTCGTCGGAACGCAGGCCTATGGCGGATCGTCGTGCTTTTCTCGGCGTCGTTTCCGGCGCCGCTGCCTCCGTGCTGCTCGCCGCGCCGGCCGGCGCGCAGGCCGGAGCGCCGCCGGCGCCGCCTGCATGCCCGCTGCCTTCCGTACGCCCCGGGGCCAAGCCCGCGTCCGCGCTCGCGACGGCGACCGCCGAGGGCATGCGCCGCTTCGACGCGCGGCTCAGCGACGCCGACCTGCGCACGATCGCGCACGGCATCGACGAGCTGCGAGACGAGGCCGGTCACCTCAACCCGCATCGCGGCACCGCGCTGAAGAACGGCGACGAACCGGCGCTGCGCTTCTCCGCGGAGCGCCCGGCGTGAGCGACGACGTCGCGTTCGCCGAGGTCGCCGAGCTGCAGCGGCTCCTCGGCGCGAAAAAGATCTCCTCGGTCGAGCTCACCGACCTGTACCTGAAGCGGCTCGAGACGTACGGTCCCGTCTACAACGCCGTCGTGACGATCTTGCACGAGCGCGCGAGGCGCGAGGCGAAGCGTGCGGACGCGGAGCGGGCGCGCGGCCGCGTCCGCGGAGCGCTGCACGGCATTCCTTACGGCGTCAAGGATCTGCTCGCGACGCCCGACGCGCCGACGACGTGGGGCGCGCAGCCCTACCGCGAGCAGCGCTTCGACTTCGACGCGACGGTGGTGAAGAAGCTCAGCGACGCGGGCGCCGTGCTGCTCGCCAAGCTCGCGATGGTGGAGCTGGCCGGCGGCTTCGGCTACAACGACGCCGACGCGTCGTTCACCGGCCCCGGGCGGACGCCGTGGAATTGGAAGTTCTGGAGCGGCGGCTCGTCGAGCGGGTCGGGTATCGCCGCGAGCGCGGGGCTCGCCGGTTTCGCGATCGGCTCGGAGACGTCGGGATCGATCCTCTTTCCGTCGACGGCGTGCGGGGCCACCGGGCTTCGGCCCACGTACGGCCGCGTCTCGCGGCACGGCGCGATGGCATTGTGCTGGTCGCTCGACAAGCTCGGTCCGCTCGCGCGCAGCGCGCGCGACGCCGAGACCGTGCTCCGCGCGATCGCGGGCGCCGACGCGAACGATCCGACTGCGGTCGACGCGCCGCTCGTCGCACCGCGCCGGCGTCCGCGCATCGCCGTGCTGAAGAATGCGACCAAAGGCGCGATGCCGGAGGTCGCCGCGAACTTCCGCGCGTCGCTGAAGATTCTCGCCGAGTTCGCCGACGTGGACGGCGACGTGGCGCTTCCGAGCGGGCCGTGGGAACCGGCGGTCGACGTGATCGTCAACGCGGAAGGCGCCGCGGCGTTTCGCGACCTCATCGAGTCGGGCCGCTCGCGCGAGCTGCGCAACGCCGACGACAAGCTGGGCGGCTATGTCGCGTATGCGACGCCGGCGGTCGACTACATCGACGCGCAACGGCAGCGCGCGAAGCTGAACGCTGCGCTCGAAAAGGCGATGCGCGGCTACGACGCGATCGTCTCGCCGACCCTTTCGACGGTCACGTTCCCGGTCGGCGTGCCGTTCGACAAGGCGTATCCCAAGTATCCCGGCGGCCCGTCGCTGATCTCACCGGGAAACCTGGCCGGACTGCCCGCGCTCGCGCTGCCGAACGGCTTCGGCCCGAACGGCCTGCCGACGTCCGTGGCGCTCCTCGGCCGCGCCTGGTCGGACGCCACACTCACCTCGATCGGCGCCCGCTACCAGCGCGCGACCGATTTCCACCGCAACCGTCCGCCGCTGCTCACGCGCGCACCGCACTGAGCGGTACGTCCGACTACCGTTCGGTTCACACCTGTCGACATCTTTACACCTCCTGTTGCCAATAATTCAAGCCGTTGATGATGACCTGCTCAAGCCATTGCCCGAACCGACGTTCAAGCTCAGCCTCTTCGTCGGCATACGAGAATTGGAAGGGAGATTCGGATATCGGTTCCAGGTCGACAGCCAGGAGATGGCCCGTGTCCGTGGGCGTGTTACGAAAGGCTGACGCCGTACAGATAAGTATTCCGATATAGCGCGGGCCTGGAACGTGAAATGAGAGTAAGATGTCCGTCAGTGGACGATAGTATATTCGCAATTGCAGGAAGGCGCTGTAGTCGCGACGATTCGCAAAATACTGAAAGTGATTTGCGACTTGGTTGATTTGCCAGCCACGCCAATCCGCGTGCTCGGCGCCATTTGGTTGCGCAAACAGTTCTGCGATCTGCCTTTTCCCTGCCGGCGGAGGAAGCAGAGCAATGATCTCGTCGCGAATTCGTTCTAGTTCAACGCGCGCAATCTCAAATAGGCGTTGTGCAAACGCCTCGACAGTCGCGACTCGTTCCGTCGTTTGAAGCGCGTGCTTCTTTTGTATCCGAGTGGCGACGGCGCCGATAATCGCTCGCGCGTGCCGGGCGTCAGAGAGAATCTCCTCCGACAGGCTGACACTTCGGATGAATGCTCGCCGCTCGGCGGCTGCAAACAAGGCGATAAGCTTGCTCAGGTCGCCTGCGTCGGCCGTTTCCAGCGCTCCGATGTATTGTGCCCGTTCTGAATCGCGAATGACGAGCGGGAACCATTTCGCCTGAATAAAGACAAGCGTCGCAAGACACCGCGCCACTCGCCCGTTCCCGTCTTGAAACGGATGTATTTCGGTAAAGCGGTGGTGTAGCCAAGCAGCTTCAACCTCAGGAGAAACATTCATCCTTTCGTGTTCATGATGCATGCGTATGAGATTATCCATCTCCGACGCTACATGTTCGGGCGGGCAGTACCAATGCGCGATCTTGTCGTCTCGCAATGGATTGTTTGGCAACACCTTCCAAGCGCCACGAAGCAACTCTATAGTCAGAATTTCCCCGTCTGGGGTCACAGCTTCCGTGGTCAGCTGATGCTGCGTAAGCAGCGCGTGAAGCTCCTTGATGTATGAAGTGCTTAGTTGACGCTTCCGTGAAACGAAGTCAAACAGAGCCTCAATTGCACTTTCCTGATCTCGAATGATTTCTATAACCGCGCGTGGATTCTTATCCGTAGCGCCATGGGGAATAAGAGCTTCATCAAAACCGTGTTCGATCAAGAGTTGTGTAATGCCACGGTCCAAAGTGTACAATCGCTCGATGATGCCGGTCTCTATCGCGATCTCGCGACGCATCCGAGTCATGAACGTCTTGAACGCATCCGTGTGCTCGAGGCTTGACGCCTGATCTTTCCAGACGCGCGCTAATGCTGCAAGCTCAGGCACCGAAATGGCGAGCCAGTCAGCCGGGAGGTCCTCGATCGGGTGCCACGCGGCCGGTTCTGCACTTGACATAGCTGAGATGTTCTGCGGCACCCCGTCGGCTCCCGTGACCCAGTCGGCAAACTTTGAACGCCAAGTTCGATTCGCTTCGAAGGCTCTCCGGGCGCGACATTCCGAGGGCCTTTTACCGTATGGGTTGCCGCACCCGTGACGCGGTTCGGACTAAGGAGGCGAGCGAGAGTGCGACGATGCCGAGCAGGACGCCGCCGCTCAGGTCGGTGACGTAGTGCGCGCCGAGCGCGAGACGCGACCAGATCACGCCGCAGCCCCAGAACGCCAGCAGGGGCGTCACGGCGAAGCGGATCGCGTTCGGGAGACTGCTTTTCCAGACGAAGTACGCCCACAGCCAGTAGACGATCGTCGCGAACATCGCGTGGCCGCTCGAGTACGACCACGACGACTCGTGGTGCACGTACCAATACGCGGGACGCGGGCGGCGGAAGACGTCCTTCAGCACGTCGCTGACCTGCCAGAAGACGACCGTGGTCAGGATCGCGGTGACGATCCGCGCGCGCCAAAGCCCGCGCACGAAGAAGGCCGCGACGAGGCCGATGACACCGAACGACACGAGCACCGGCCAGAGGCACGAGGCCGTGAAGATCCACGCGGCCTGCAGGTCGTGTCCCGCGAGCGGGCGCGCCGCCCGGTCGAGCGCCGACGGCGGTGCGTGCGACACCGCGGCGCCGAGTCCGGCATACAGGATCGCCGCGATGACCGCGACGGCGACGTCCCGGCGCAGCGCGTACGCCGTGTCCTCGCGCAGACGTTCGCGAGCGTCCGCGACGCCGGCGGCCGTCCGGGCGCTCACGGCGCGAAGAGGTCGGTCTGCGCGGGCCTGCCGATGCGATCCGCGATGCGCTCCAGGTCGGCCGGCGATTCGAGGATCACGGCGCGCGGCTTCGTGCCTTCGTTGGGGCCGACGATGCCGAACTCTTCGAGCTGCCGCATGATCCGCATCGCGCGCGGATGGCCGATCGAGAAGATGCGCTGCAGCTCGGCGATCGAGCCGACGTTCGCGTCGCCGCGCGCGACGCGCGCGTCGAGAAGCGTCTTCGCGACGTCGTACCACAGCGGGTCGACTTTTCGATCGCCGTTCCCGTTGCGGTCGTCGTCCTCGCGGATCGGGACGATCTCCATCGCGCGCGCGTCGTCGGGCTTCGCCTGCGCGCGCCAGAACTCGACGAGCCGCTCTATCTCCGCGCCCGTCACGAGCGCACCCTGCGCACGGATCGGCTTCGGCGCGTCGATCGGCAGATAGAGCATGTCGCCGCGGCCGAGGAGCCGCTCCGCGCCGCCCATGTCGAGAATCGTGCGCGAGTCGACCTGCGAGCTGACGGCGAACGCGATGCGCGAGGGAATGTTCGCCTTGATGAGTCCGGTGATCACGTCGACCGACGGGCGCTGGGTGGCGACGACGAGGTGAATCCCGGTCGCGCGCGCGAGCTGCGCGAGCCGCATGATGAGCATCTCGACCTTCGCCGGCGCGACGAGCATCAAGTCGGCCAGCTCATCGATGACGACGACGATGTACGGGAGCTTGTCGTCGGGGACCTTTGCGTTGAACTCCTCGATCTTGCGGACGCCCGCCTTCGCGAAGCGCTCGTAGCGCTGGTCCATCTCGCGCGTGATCATCGCGAGCGCTCCGGCCGCGAGCGACGGATCGGTGATCACCTCGTTCTTGAGATGCGGGATCCCGTTGTACACCGTGAGCTCGACGCGCTTCGGGTCGATCATCAGCAGCTCGAGCTGATCGGGCGTCGAGGTGACCAGCAGCGAGGCGATGATGCAGTTCAGGCAGACCGACTTTCCCGCGCCCGTCGCGCCGGCGACGAGCAGGTGCGGCATCTTGCCGAGATCGCCGTAGACGGGCCGTCCGGTGATGTCCTTGCCGAGCGCCATCTGCAGCGGCGCGCCGCCGCGCGGGACGTGATCGAGGATCTCGCGGATCGCGACGATCGAGACCGTCGTGTTCGGCACCTCGATCCCGACCGCGGACTTGCCGGGGATCGGCGCTTCGATGCGCACCGACGTCGCGGCAAGGGCCAGCGCGAGGTCGTCGGCGAGCGAGGAGATGCGGCTGATCTTCACGCCGCGATCGGGCTTGAGCTCGTAGCGCGTGATCGACGGACCGCGCTCCGTGTGGACGACCTTCGCGCCGACGCCGAAGGACGCGAGCGTGTCCTCGAGCACGTGACCGCGCGTCGCGTCGTCGTACTTCTGCGCCTGCGGCGGATCGAAGATCGCCGCGACGTCGGGGAGGCGGTAGGCGGGCCGCGGGAGCGCGGGCTCGTAGTCGCCGCTCACCGCATCGGCGACGCCCGACTCGACGTCGTCGAGCTCGTCCTCTTCCGGTTCGCCGGCGCTCTCGTCGTCTTCCGACGGCTCTTCGTCGTCGAGCTCCGCGTCGTCGTCGTCCAGCTCGTCGTCATCGAGGTCGTCATCCTCGAGCGCTTCGTCGTCTTCGTCGAAGTCGTCTTCGTCCTCGATCTCGTCGTCGTCGAGGTCCTCGTCCGTGTCGAGCTGGTCGTCGTCGGCCACGTCGAGTCCGTCGTCCTCGTCGTGGGCTTCGAGGTCGAAGAAGCGCACGGGCTCGGAGACGACCGTATGGGTCGGCGAGGGCATCTCCGTCGCGACGCTCGCCGCGCCGGACGACGGCGCGCCGGCGGCCGCGGGACGCGCGCGCGGCAGCAGCGCCGGGAGATGGAAGGCTTCGCGCAGCGACGTCGGCCCGGGTGCGGGCGCGAGCGCCTTGCCGTTCTTCGGACGCGGCTCGGCCGGCGGGCGCAGCGCGGCCAGCCGCGTGACCCCCCAGCCGATGACCTTCTTCAGCGAGACGCCGGTGATCGCGACGGTGACCGCCAGAACGCCGACGATCAAGACGATCCACGTGCCGGCGTCGCCGATCAGTGCGCGCAGCGCGGCGTGGAGCGCCCCGCCCAGCATCCCGCCGTCGCGGCCGGCGGCCGACAGCGCCACGTCGGCGGCCACGAAGTACGCGCACGCCGCGCCGCCGAGCGTCGCGATCATGCGCGGGACGTTGATCTCGAGGAACACGATCGCGGCGACCAGCGCGACGAGCAGCACGAACGGCCCGGCGCCGGCACCGAACGCGGCGTGCAGCGCGTGCGCCGTCGCGCTTCCGGCGATCCCCGTGCGGCCGGGCGGCGCGACGAGCGCGATCCCGAGCAGCAGCGCGAAGCCGAGCGCGAGCAGTCCCGCGATCTCCAGATTCCAGCGCGTCCTAGCGCCGGCTTTGCGTCGCACGCGAGCCATCGCACGCATGTTCGTCGCAGGCGGCGCCGCCTACTTCGCGAACCGCGATCAGCCGTGCCGAAGCCCACGATCGTCGTCCTCGAAGGAGACCAGACCGGACAAGAGCTGCTCGTCGAAGCGCTGCGCGTTCTCGCGCCCGACGTCATCGGCTTCGACGTCGATCTGGAGCGCTACGATCTCTCGCTCGAGAAGCGCCGCGCGACGAACAACGCCGTCGTCCACGAGGCCGCCGAGGCGATGAAGCGCACGAAGCTCGGGATCAAGGCCGCGACGATCACGCCGGAGACGAAGAACGACGTCGGCTCGCCGAACGCGATCCTCCGCCGCGCGATCGACGGCAAGGTCATCGTCCGCACGGGCCGGCGCATCCCCGGCGTGCGCCCCGTCGCCGGGATCCACGCGCCGATCTCGGTCGTCCGCATGGCCGTCGGCGACGCGTACGGCGCGAAGGAATGGCGCGAGACGGTCGACGGCGACGAGGTCGCCTACCGCACCGAGCGGATCGAGCGCTCCGTCTGCCGCGTGGTGGCCGAGTATGCGTTCTTCCACGCGCGGCGCGCCGGCGCGAAGGTCTTCGGGGGACCGAAGTACACGGTGAGCCCCGTCTACGAAGGCTTACTGAAGGAGGAGATGGACGCCGCCGCCGCCCGCTACCCGGACGTCGCCTACGAGCCGCAGCTCATCGACGCCACGTACGCGCTGCTGATCTCGACCGCGGGAGATCCGCTGGTGATCCCGTCGCTGAACCGCGACGGCGACTGCCTCTCCGACCTCGTGATGCAGCTGTTCGGCTCGATCGCCGGTGCCGAGTCGACGCTCATGTCGTTCACCGCCGAGGGGAAGCCCGACGTCGTGATGACCGAGGCGCCGCACGGGACGGCGCCGCGGCTGTTCGGGAAGAACGTCGCGAACCCGATGGCAATGCTGTTGGCCTGCGCGGCGCTGCTGAGCTTCGTCGACGACCGCCGCGCGACGAGCGCCTCGCGCGCAATCTACGAGTCGGTCCTGGAGACGGTCCGTGAGGGGATCGCGACGAGCGACCTGGGGGGACACGCCTCGACGACGGAGTTCACCGACGCCGCGATCGCCAAGGTGAAGGCCAAGCTCGACATCTGGGCATCGCTGTAACGTCCGATTGCCTTGCCTGGGACGCGGCGGCGGACCGCGAATCGGGCGGGCGATGTTGCGCCGTTCTCTGATCGCGATCGCCTCGCTGTGCCTCGTCGCGGCGGGCGTCTCCGTCCCCGCCGCCGGGCAGCCGGCGAGCCCGCCGATCGATCTGCGCGTCGATCTGTCGCGGGCGGTGCAGGGCCTCGCCTTCGTGCACGAACGCATCCCGGTCGCGCCCGGGCCGCTCACGCTCGTCTATCCGAAGTGGATCCCCGGCGAGCACGCGCCGAACGGCCCGATCCAGAATCTCGCGGCGCTGCGCATCCACGCGGGCACGACCTCCGTGGCGTGGACGCGCGATCCGGTCGACCTGTACGCGTTCCACGTCGACGTGCCGTCCGGCACGACCGCGCTCGACGTCGATTTCGAGTACCTCGGCGCACAGAGCGGCCTGAACAGCGACGCGCGGTTCTCGACGCCGAACATCGTCACGCTGACCTGGAACAAAGTCGTGCTGACGCCGCAGGCGCACGATTACTCGACCGTGATGCTCGCACCGTCGGTGAAGCTGCCGTCGGCCGACTGGAAGTACGCGACCGCGCTGGAGACGCGCAGCGCGAACGCAGGCGACGTCGCGTTCGCGCCGGTTTCGCTGGAGATGCTCGTCGACTCGCCGCTCGACGCCGGCACCAACGAGCGCACGTTCGAGCTCGGCACGTGGGACGGCGCGCCGGTGAGCATCGCGGCCTTCGCCGACACGCCCGAGGAGCTCGACGCGAGCGCCGCGACGGTCGGCAAGTTCAAGAACCTCTTCGCGCAGATGCATGCGCTCTATCGCAACCGACACTGGAACCACTACACGTTCCTGCTGACCGTCAGCGACGTGCTGCGCGGCCAGGGCGTCGAGCACCATCAGTCGAGCGACGACGGCGTCAACGGCTCGTATCTCACCGACGACGCCGCGCTTCCGGCCGGCGCCGATCTGCTCTCGCACGAGTGGAACCACTCGTGGAACGGCAAGTACCGCCGCCCGTACGACCTCGCGACGCCGAATCTGACCGACCCGATGGTCGACGACCTGCTCTGGGTGTACGAAGGCATGACGCAGTTCTACGGCGATCTCCTCGCCGAGCGCTCGGGGCTGCGCAGCGAGCAGCAGTGGCTCGACAATCTCGCGCTGAGCTACGCGTCGTACGACAGCGAGCGCGGCCGCGACTGGCGTCCGCTCGTCGACACGGCGACGTCGTCGTCGTTCCTCTACGCGACGCGCGGCCCGTGGGGCTCCGAGCGGCGCGGCGTCGACTACTACGGCGAGGGCGAGCTCATGTGGCTGGAGGCGGACGCGCTGATCCGCGAGATGACGCACGGTGCAAAGTCGCTCGACGACGTCGCGCGCGCGTTCTTCGGCCAGGGCCGCGACACGGGGCCGATGGTCGTCACGTACAAGCGCGCGGATTTGATCGCGGCGCTGAACGCCGTCGCGCCGTACGACTGGGCCGGCTTCTTCGCCAAGCGCGTCGACGCGATCGCTCCGCATCCGCCCGACTTTCTCACGCCGGGCGGCTACAAGCTCGTGTTCACCGACACGCCGTCGGCGTACGAGAAGCTCGTCAACGGCCGCCGGCACATGGTCGACGCGCGCTACTCGCTCGGCTTCATGACGACCCCGGACGGGACGATCGTCGACGTGCTGCCCGGCTCGGTCGCCTACGACGCCGGGATCGGACCCGGCGCGAAGATCGTCGCCGTCGACGACCGTGCGTTCCACGGGCAGCCGCAGCTCGACGCCGCGCTGAAGGGCGCGCGGAGCGGGGCGCCGATCCGGCTGCTGCTCAGCGGCGGCGAGGTGTTCCGCACGGTCTCGCTGACCTACCGCGAGGGGCCGCGGTTCCCGCACCTCGAGCGGATCGCGGGAAGTGACGACGTCCTCGGGGCGATCGCGAAGCCGCTGCCCTAGGTCCGAACCGGGGGCTCGGTCGCGGACCCGCGACCTACGTCCTTGAGGTTCCGCGGCGCGGCAGGTAGGCTGGAAACCGGTACCGCCAGGAGGAACGATCCCGGGATGATGACGGCCGACCCCGCGCTGCGCGCCATCGAGCACAAGGTGGACGAGGGCATCTCGCTCTCGCTCGAGGACGGGCTCGTCCTGTTCCGCACGCCCGACATCCACACGCTGGGGCGGCTGGCGAAGACCGCCAAGGAACGGAAGAGCGGCAAGAACGTCTACTACGTTCTCAATCGGTACATCAACTCGACCAACGTCTGCTACGCGAACTGCACCTTCTGCTCGTTCTCGCGCGGCGAGAAGGACGCCGACAAGGTCCGGATGTCGGCCGACGAGGTCGTCGCGAAGATGCTCGAGACCGGCCGGAACTTCAACCAGCTCCACATCGTCGGCGGGCACGACCCGCGGCAGCTCTCGCTCGACTACTGGCTGCCGCTGATGCGCCGGGTGAAAGAGCTGGTGCCGCACGTCCAGCTCTCGCTCTTCACGGCCGCGGAGATCGACTACATGGCGCGGCGCCATCGCATGTCGTACGACGAGATCTGCCGCGAGCTGCGCGCGGCCGGGCTCGACAACGTCAACGGCGGCGGCGCCGAAGTCTTCAGCGAGCGCTTCCGCAAGGAGGTCTGCGCGAACAAGGTCGATGCGGCGCACTGGCTCGAGATCCACGAGACGCTGCACCGGCACGGCGTCGCCTCGAACGCGACGATGCTGTACGGCACGATCGAGACGCTCGAGGAGCGGCTCGAGCACTTCATCCTGCTGCGCGAATCGCAGCGCCGCTCGCCCGGCTACAACGCGTTCATCCCGCTCGCGTTCCATCCCGACGGGAACGCGCTCTCGCACCACGGCTGGACCTCGGGGCTCGACGACATCCGCATGTTCGCGGTCGCGCGCCTGATGCTCGACAACTTCGACCACATCAAGGCCTACTGGATGATCCAGGGCTTGAAGATCTGCCAGCTCGCGCTGCACTTCGGCGCCGACGACATGGACGGCACGCACGGCTCGACCGACGAAGAGCGCATCTATCACAGCGCCGGGACCCGCTCGGGGCAGTACGTCGACGACCGCGAGTTCCGCCGCTTGATCGAAGAGGCCGGATACGTGCCGGTGCGGCGAAACTCGACGTACGAGACGTTCCCGCACGACTGGTCGCCCGACGATCCGCAGCCGGAGCGGGAGCTCGCCGGCGCGGGCGTCTGAGCGCGTGCCGCCGCTTCGCTACGGGCGGATCGCCTACGTCAACGTCGCGCCGGTCGAAACCGCGTTCGACGCCGGTGCGCTGTCCCGCGACGTGGACGTGGTCACCGACGTCCCGGCGCGGCTGAACGCTGCGCTGCTGGCGGGAGAGCTCGACGTCGCGGCGGTGAGCAGCGCGCATTATCTGGCACACCGCGAGGGGTACGCGCTGGTCGGCGATCTCTGCATCGCGGCCGACGGCCCGGTGCGCTCGGTGCTGCTCGTCTCGCCGGTGCCCCCGGCATTGCTCGACGGCGCGTCGATCGCGGTGACGGCGCAGTCGGCGTCGGCGCGCGCGCTGCTCGGCGTGCTCTTCGCGAAGCACTTTCACGTCGCGCCGTCGTACGCGGTCGTCGACGACGCGCCGGGCGCGGCGCGCGCCGGGCGTCCCGCACTGCTGATCGGCGACGAAGCGCTGATCGCGCGCGCCGAAGCGCCACCCGCGTGCATCTACGACCTGGGCGAAGCGTGGCAGCGCTGGACGGGCTTGCCCTTCGTCTTCGCGGTCTGGGCCGTGCGCCGTGCAGTGCTCGCCGCGCGCCCGCTCGACGTGGCGGCGCTCGCGGACGCGCTCGCGCGCGGACGCGCCTGGGGCGCGGCGCACCGTGACGCGGTGATCGACGCGGCGGTCGCGGCGCGGCCGTTCCACCGCGGCCTGTACGCCGACTACTTCACGCGTCTCTCGTACACGCTCGACGAGCGCGCGCGGATGGGCCTCGCGCGGTTCGACGAGCTTCTCGCTCCGGAGGAAACCCGTGCCGCTCGCTGACGTCCTCGACCGTGCCGCAACCGGCGGCCGGCTGTCGTTCGACGAAGGCGTGCGGCTCTACCGCGACGCGTCGCTGCACGAGCTGGGTGCCGCCGCGCACGCGCGCCGCATGGCGCTCTATCCGACGAACGACGTCACCTACGTCATCGACACGACGATCAACTACACGAACGTCTGCAACGTGCACTGCACGTTCTGCGCGTTCTTCCGCCCCGAGCATCACGCGCAGGGCTACACGATGTCGCACGATGTCGTGCTCGATCGGGTCCGCTACGCCGCCGAGCAGGGCGCGACGCAGATCATGATCCAAGGCGGCGTGAACCCCGAGCTGCGGATCGGCTGGTTCGAAGAGCTCTTCCGGAAGGTTGCCGCGGCGTTTCCGAACGTCGACATCCACTCGCTCTCCGTCTCCGAGATCGTCGGGCTCGCGCGGGTCGAGGAGCTGACGCCGCGGGAGGTGCTCGCGCGGCTGAAGGACGCGGGGATGAAGTCGCTGCCCGGCGCGGGCGCCGAGATCCTCGTCGAGCGGGTGCGCAAGCGGATCAGCGCCCGCAAGGTGCGCCCCGACGAGTGGATCGGCGTGATGCGCGAGGCGCAGCTCCTCGGCATGCCCACGACGGCGACGATGATGTTCGGCTCGATCGAGACCGACGAAGAGCGCGTGGCGCACCTCGAGGTGATCCGCGATCTGCAGGACGAGACGCACGGCTTCACGGCGTTCATCCCCTGGTACTACGTCCCGTACAAGACGCCGCTGCGCGGCCGCGAGGCAAGCGGGCTCGAGTACCTTCGCGTGCTCGCGATCTCGCGGCTGTTCCTCGACAACGTCCCGCACCTGCAGTCGTCGTGGCTGACGCCCGGGCTGAAGCTCGGCCAGCTTGGTTTGTTCTACGGCTGCGACGACATGGGCGGGACGATCATCGAGGAGCAAGTCGTCCACGACGCCGGCGGCGGCAACGAAGCGACGCGCGCCGAGCTCGAGCGCACGATTCGCGACGCGGGCTTCACGCCGGTGCTGCGCGACACGTACTGGAACGTGCGAACCGATTGGTCGCTCGCGACGGCGTGACGCCGTCCGCGGGCGTGCGGCGACGTTCACGTCGCACCGTGATACAAGCGTGCGCGAGCACGTCGGACCCCCGGACCGCTGCGCGGATTCTGATATGCCGCTGTCACTTAAATGTCTAGGTAATCTCAGCTTTTTCTCAGTGTTTTTGCGAAAATTTCGGAGCTTTGTGAAAGGCGCATCACAGCTTAAGGAGTATTAAGCGGAGTCTGCGGCGCGTGGGTGCGGTCGCAGTGCTTCCTCTTCTCTCCGAGGTACGAATGCTGAGAAATCTTCGCGTTCGCACAGGGTTCGCGCGTTTGCGTGCGGGCCTCTCGGCGCTTCTCATCGGAGCGGTCCTAGGGACGTCCGCGCTTCCGGCCTTGGCGGCCGGCGGTCAGACGGGCAACATCCAAGGAACCGTCATCGACACGAGCACGAAAGCGCCGATCGCGAACGTTACCGTCGTTGCGTCAGCACCGTCCGGACGCGCGGTCGCCAAGACCGATGCGCACGGATTTTTCGCACTGAACGGTCTGCCGGTCGACACCTACACCGTGTCGTTCGCGCTGTCCGGCTACGAGACGCTCACCGAGTCTGGAGTGACGCTACAGGGCGACCAGACGACGAACATGGGCAACGTCACGATCAGCCGGCGGCTCCAGACCATCGGTCGCACGGCGGCGCGCTCGCGCGCGTCCGTCTTCCAGCCGCAACAAACGACCGACGAAGTCACGGTCACCGGAAACCGCGCGCTCGAGGCGCTCGGCAACCCGCAGAGCATCAGCGAGAACCAGCTCGCGCTCTCCGTCCCTGGAGTCACGCTGACCAACATGGGCCGGCTGACGATCCGCGGCGGTCTTTCGTCGGAGGTCGGCTACCAGGTCGACGGCATCCCCGTCGACGAGCCTTTCCTCAATCAAAACTCGACGCTCGGCACGTTCAACGGCTTGAACTCGCTGCAGATCGTCGCGGGTGCCGGCGACGCGTCGCAGGGCAACATCGGCGGCGGCGTGGTCAACGAGGTCATCAAGCGCGGAACGTATCCGGCGGGCGGCACGGTCGGCTTCACGATCGGCGGCCCCAGCTACTTGCACCAGGGAACCATCCAATACGGATGGGCGACGCCGGACAACCGGTTCTCGGACTACGCTTCGTACGTCGTCAACGACAACGTCCCGTACTACGGCTACCTCGGGACGAACGTGACGAACATCGGCGACGCGGACGGCCTCAGCCGGATCCACAACGGCGACTTCCTGAACAACTTCGTGTTCAAGTTCGGGCACCAGCAAAACCAGTCGCTGCAAGTGCTGTACGAGGCGCGCGACACCGATGACTTCGGCGATCGTTCGGGTCTCGCGGGCCGCGTCGGCTATCCGTACAACCTCTTCACCGAGGCGTACGACGGGCTGCCGCAGACCTCCCTGAACCCCGGGTACTGGGTGCAGCCTCCGCCGTATCCGGGCTTCACGTACACGGGCGGCCCGTACTCGCCGGGGATCTCCTCGCTGTACGCGCCGATCAACCCGACTTCACCCGAAGAGGTCGGCTGGAATCCCTTCAACTTGCTGAAGTTCGAGTACGACAACAACTTCAACGGGTCGACGTCGTTGCAGATCCGCGCGTTCAACGAGCAGAGCTTCAACGGCCTCACCGACTACTACTCGTACGCGAGCAACGGCATCTACCAGCTCACGGGCGGCGACCGCTCCGGCGTCATCGCCGATCTGACGAAGACGTTCAGCCCCAAACACACCGTCTCGATCGGCGGCTCGTTCCAGGACCTGCACCCGATCTGGGACGGCATCCAGCCGTACGTCGGACTCCTTGAGCTGCAGGGCTACGCCCCGGGCGCGACCAGCCTCGCGGACTTCGCACCGGGCGGGTACCTCTCGACGCAGGGCCTCACGAACGTCAACGTTCCGGCCTTCGGGATCAACTACAACAAGACGCTCTACCAGGAGTACGGCGCGTACATCCGCGAGCAGTATACGCCGAACGCAAAGCTTCGCATCGACGCCGGCTTCCGTGTGGACGGCTTCCATTGGAAGCAGGGCAACAACCCGTACAACACCGACCCGAACGACGTCGGGAATCCGGACGACGTTCCGAACGGCGGCACCTACGCCCCCGGGTATCCGAACCTGGGCAACTATCTGCGCAATGAAGTGGAGAACCCGGTGGTCCCGGAGCCCCGCTTCAACGTGACGTACGAGTTCGATCCGAACGACTCGCTGCGGTTCGGCTTCGCACGTTCGGTGATCTTCCCGACCGCACAGACGCTCGGCACGCCGATGGGGCTGTACGGCGTCAACCCCGCGCTCATGAACGTTCCGGCGACCGGCAACACGGCCGATCCGGCGACGTGGACGTGCGGCACCGGCTACAACGCCCGCAACCTGGTTCCGGGTGACGCCAACGTCAGCCCGCACGGCGGCGGCTACTACCGCTGCGCGAACTACGCGCAGGAGCTGTACTGGGCGTTCGACCAGAACTTCGACGCGCCGGACGTCGGGAACAACTATCCCGAGACGTTCAACCAGACCGAGCTGACGTACCAGCACCAGTTCTCGAACGGCTGGGGCACGCGTCTGACCGGCTATTACAAGCGCGGCTTCGACATCCCGGCGTTCAACATCATCAGCCAGACGATCGCCGCCGGCGTCATCACGAGCGAAGTCTTCGGCGTGACCAACGTCGCTCTGAACAAGACGTCCGGCGTCGAGTTCGGGCTGACGACCCCGGACCGTCCGGTGGGATGGTCGGGTTATCTGTCGGCGACCTACAACAACGTCATCGACAGCGTGCCGCCGCTCATCGCGAGCGAAGACACGCTGCCGCTGGTGTCGAAGGCGTCGATCGAGCTCGGCAACACCTACCGCGCCGGTTACGTCTCGCCGCTCTCGCTGAACCTCGGCGCGAACTATCGCACGAGAACCGGATGGCGGATCAACCCGATCATCACGTTCGACAACGGCTATCCGACCGGGGCGGGCAACCTCCTCGCGACGCAGCTGCCGAACGGCCAAGTTCTCAACCTCCCGAACACGAACCTGAACCCTTCGGAATACTCGGGCTTCTTGGGACAGACGGGTCCGGGGAACTCGCCGAACTTCGTCGACCCGGTGAACCCGGGAACGTATCAGCACCCGTACATCGCGGCGACCCGCGGGACGCCCGAAACGTCGAGCGCCGGCGGCGTGCTGAGCCGCGCTCGCATGTACGCGAACCTCGACATCGAGTGGACGCACGGCCGGAACACGATCGGCTTCCTGGTTCAGAACATCTTCGGCAACGTCTACGACGAGCCGATGCTGAACCCGTTCTACCAGCCGGTTGCGACCGGTATCGCCGGCCCGCAAACGGGCACGTCGGTGAACGCAGCCCCGGGAAGCATCCTCTACCAGTACGGTGCGTTCCGCGACATCCCGACGTTCATGGGCGGCGCGGGTCCGTACGTCGAGCCGTTGGGAAATCCGACGAACTACCAACTCTACTACCAGTTCAAGATCTAGGACGGGCAAGGTGTCTCTCAAACGCATCATCGCGCTTGCGGGCCTGAGCGGGCTCGGTCTCTCCGCCTGCACCGGCGGATCGACCGGGCCGCTTCCGGTCCACAGCGTCAATCCCATCACCTCGAACGTCCTCGAAGTGGCCGTCGGAACAGCGAACATCGGAACGGCCGGCGCCAACCAAACGGGGATGAACGTCGTCGCGACCCTGCGTCAGGCGAACGGCGAGAGCGGCGCGCTCGTGAACACGCCGCATCTCACGGGTCCCTTCACGTTCCAGGCTGCGCTCACGGGCGCACCGGGAACGCCGGGCGACTTAGACGGGCTCTCGACATGGGCGACGGGCCCGAGCTCGGCCGAGATCAGCGGCCACTATATCGGCGGAACCCCGCAGACGTCGGCTTCGAACGTCACCGGGACGCCCACGACGTTCGGTCAGGAAGGCGGAGTCTTCGGCGACGGATTCGCTCCGGCGAACTACACGAACGCCGGGCCCCTCGGAAGCGGGAATCCATGGTCGTACGCGCCGTACGACGAGCCGTTATACGCGGGCGACATGGCAAAGGGCACGTTCACGCCGTGGGGCGGCGTCCCGGCGTTCGATCCCGACAAGAACGGGGAAGGCGTATTCGACGGCAACTTCCCGGCGGTCGGTGACGGCCAGCGCGGGATCCCGCTCGGCTTCACCGTCTTCGACGGAGTCACGGCCGGTACGGGGACGTACACGCTGAGCACCGTCGTCCCGACCTCGGCAAGCACGAACGGCACCCTCACGGCGACGTCGACGGTTTCGTCGGCGACGCTTCTTCCGGCGGCCGCGCCGCCGGTGCTCACCTTCAACGGCGACGGTACGGTCACGGCGGCCTACACGCTGCCGGCCGGTGTTACCGGCGCGTACGTCGAAATCGAAGACATCGGCGTGCTGCAGCCCGACGGGTCGTACAACGGCTGGTGCAACGGCTCCAACGGCGGAACCGTGCCGTACACGTTCTGGGTGACGAGCTCGGGAACGGTGACGGTCACGAACAGCATGGGACCGAGCAACACGGCCGCCGGCCACGAGGCGGTTTGCACGTCTGCCGCCAATACGGCGGCGGCCGGCTCGCCGACCGCGGCCGACACCGTTCAGGCCGTGCTCATCGGGTTCGACTTCAACGAGTACGCCTTCCAGTACAACGGTCCGACGGGTTCGACGTATCCGCAATCACCGGCGCTGCCGGCGCAGGCGGACCTCACGATGTCGGCCGTCGCAACGTACGACGAGGTGAACCCGCCGACGCTCTCCGCCCTCAAGCGGCAGAGCACGGTGAAGCGTCACCGCTGAACCGCGCGTCGAACGACGATCGGTCTGAAGAGGCCGGGTGCTCACTGCACCCGGCCTCTTCGTTTTGTCGCGACGCCCGCTTCAGCGGCGAAGGCGAAATACGGCGTAGCGTTCGTCGACGAACGCGCGCCACCAGCGTCCCGATCCTGCGAGCTCGCGCGCGAGAGGCTCGCCGGCGGCGACGAGCGCGGCGTTCGCGCCGCTGCGCACCACGGCGGAGGCGCCGTCCGGCGTGCTCCGCGCGGCGACCGTCAGCGCAAAAAGCGACGGCGGATACGGGTCGGCGCGGCCGTCGAGGAAGACGCGGACACCGGGACGTCCGACCGCCATTCCGCACCAGGCGAAGTCCGAGCAGAAGAGACGAACGCCGTCCGCGTCCCGCGCGACGTACGAAACCGCGCTGTACGGAAGCGGCTGATGCGAGCGCGTCGAAGCGAGCGCGGCGACGACGCCGGCGACGCATGCGAACGCCGCGAGCGTCGCGTCGAGCGCGAGCGCCGACGCGCCGCGAACGCCTCGTGCACCGCTCGGCAGCGCGTGAAAGCGCGATGCGGCGAGCGGTGCCACGACGAGAAAGAACGCGGGGACGTGGCGCGTCGCCAGGAGCGCGAGCGCGTAGTACGCCAGCGCGACGCCGCGCCGCGCGAGCGCGGTGCCCGCGCTCGTCGAGTTCGTGACGTCGACCGCATTTTCCGAGACGCGCCGCGACGGGACGAGCACGGCGGCGAGGACCAGCGTCGCGACCGCGATCTCGACGCAGCCGAACGCCGAGTGCAACGGCGACTGCCACTCGACGATGTAGCGCCGGATCGGACTCTCCGCCATGGCGATCGCATACGAGGGCAGCCGCGCACCGAGCGGCGTGCAGAACGGCGCGACGAGCGTCCCCGCGACGGCGAGGGCGTCGCGCACGATCGGCTTCGACGACGAAGCGGAATCGGCCGACGCTGCGCGCCGCCGCACGCGCCCGACGATCTCGCAGCCGAGCACGACGAGCATCGTCACCGGCGCGAGCATGACGCTCGCGTGGACGTTCGCCCAGACGATCGCCAGCGGCACGCACCAGAGCCGGCGTTTCGGGTCGAGCGCGAGCGGTGCGAACGCCGCGACGAACAGCCACGCGATCACCTGCACGCGCAGCCCCAGCGGCGGAATCATCGCGATCGTCGTCAGCGCCGCCGCGACGGCCGCCGCGAGCGGCGAGGCGCCGCGTCGCAGCGCGCTCGCGGCGACGATGACCGCCGCCCCGAGCGCGCACGCCGCCACGGCGAGCGCGAACACGGCGTGCAGGCCGTGCGCGCTCGCCCATGCGAGCACGACGCTGAACAGCCACTCGTGCGGCGTCCACGGCGCGCCGGGGGCCGAGAACGTCTCGTTGCCGAGCGCGTGCGGGATCGCATGCGTGCGCAGGATCGTCGCGCCCAGCCACGTTTGCCACCACAGGTCGCCGTCGTGCGGCGGCGAGAGCACCGCCGTCGCGATCAGCCCGGCCGCGAACGCGAGGACGATCGCGACGAGGCCGCGCACCTACGCGGCGGAGCGGATCGTCGCCGCGCCGAGCACTTCGGCGCCGTCTTCGTCGAGCAGCGCGACGAGCTGGCCCGGCGTCACCGAACGGTGCGGCGCATCGAAGCGCAGCCGCAGCGTCCCGTCGTCTTCGACCCGCGCCTCCGCGGCGACCGGCCGCGCGCGATAGCGGGTCATCGCGAGCACGCGCGCGCGATCTCCGACGAACCGCTCGGGACGGATCACGTTCAGCTCGTCGGCGATCAGGGCATCCACGCCCAGCTCGTCGTCGCGGCCGATGACGATCGTGTTCGTCGCCGCGTCGATGCGCGTGACGTAGCGCGGCTCGTTTCCCGGCGGCAGGCCGCGCCGCTGACCGACGGTATAGGCGCCGATCCCGGCGTGCGTGCCCGCGAGCTCACCCCGCGTCGTGACGAACGCGCCCGGGCGCGCCGTTTCCGGCGCGAGCCGCGCGAGGATCTCGCGGTAGTCGCCGCCTTCGACGAAGCAGATGTCCTGCGACTCGGTCTTCTCGGCGACCGGCAGCCCCAGCCGCGCGGCGTGCGCGCGCGTTTCGGCTTTCGTCAGCGCGCCGAGCGGCAGCAGGAGCCGCGCGAGCTGCGCCGGCGCGAGCTGCGCCAGCGCGTAGGCTTGGTCTTTCGGCGACTCGCTCCGGTAGAGGTGCGGCCCGTCGTCGCGGTGCTCGAGCCGCGCGTAGTGGCCCGTTGCGACGTACCGCGCGCCGAGCCGGTCGGCGTACGCCCGGAGCGTTCCGAGCTTCACGTGGTTGTTGCACGAGACGCACGGGTTCGGCGTCCGCCCGCTCGCGTAGTCGCGCGCGAAGCGCTCGATCACCCCGCGCCGGAACGCCTCCTCGAAGTCGAGCACGTAGTGCGGGATGCCGAGGACGGCGGCGCTGCGCCGGGCGTCGTCGAAGTCGTCGGCGCCGCAACACGACTTCGCGTGCGCGGGCTTCGTCGGCGCGTACATCTTCATCGTCACGCCGATCACGTCGTAGCCCGCTTCGGCGAGCAGCCCCGCCGCCACCGCCGAGTCGACGCCGCCGCTCATCGCGGCGACGACCCGCGTCCGTCCTCCTGGCACCCGGCGTTCTTCGACGCCGGGCCCCCGCAGACCGCGCCGGGCTGCCGGCGCGGCGGGGTCAGGGCAGAATCGCGTACCCGACCGGCTTGTACGTTCCGCCGTTCGACTGCGCCGCGGAGCACGCCGTGAGTCCGACGATCAGCCGCTCTTCGGCGCGCAGCGCGATCGCGTCGCCGCGGCGCGCGCGCGGCGGGCGGACCGTCAGAGCGCCGTCCGAATCGACGTCGACCCGCATGAACGCGTTGAACGCGGTCGGGATCGCATCCGGCGCGATCCCGTACGGTGCCAGCGCACGGGCGAGGTTGCCGAAGCAGCCGGGGACGTCGTCGTGCGCGCCGCCGTAGCAGAGGCGCCAGGTGTCGCGACTGCACGGGGCCAGAAGAAAATCGTGTTCGCCGGCGTCGTCGCGCACGATCGTCAGCAGCGGGCGCGAGCGGTTCGACCACAGCCGGTTTCCGAGCCGCAGCCGGATCGTCGACTCGTAGTCGAACGTGCGCCCGTTCGAGAGGTGCTCGGACGGGTTACCGGCCGCGAACGCGACGAGATCGGCGACTTGCCCGCCTTCGGTGTTGACGACGAGCAGCGTGGCGCCGCGCTCGAGCACGAACGCGGTCCCGCTGCGCGGCGGGATCCGCGTGAGCGCCGGCGCGTGCGCCGTCAGCGCCGCGGCGTGAACGGACAGCGCCATGGTTCACCGGTCGGGCGGCCCGAATACTGGCGCGCCTCCGAATCGCGCCCGTAGTCGGTGAGGTTCGGGTTGAGATCGCCGTGGAAGCGCAGCTCGCGTTCGCGGATCTTCGCCTGCAATCCGAAAAATCGCCCGTCCTCGCGCAGGCGCTCGAACTGCTCGTGCGCGTTGAAGACGAGCGCGGGCCACGCGAAGCGCCGCGACGCGCGCGACGCGCGCGGGTGCAGCCCGACGACGAAGAACGCGGTTCCCGCGACGCTGAAGGAGAAGCGCGGATCGTCCGGATCGTCGCTGACGCGCGGATCCCAGGGATGGTGCGCGGCGTCCAGATCGTGCAGCCGCTGGAGCTGCGACCACAACGCGCGCTCGAATCCCGCTTCGCCGCCGTCGACGTGCTCCCGGAAGACGGCGACGAACGTCGTGAAGGTGCTTTCGAAACCGTGCCGCTCGGCGGCGAACGCGTACAGGTCGCGCGCCAATCCCGCGGTGACCGCGGCATCGTCCATGCGCGCGTAGGCGCCGAGGCGGTACGTCGCGCGACGGATCGACGACTTCGCGCCGAGGCACGAGAAGCGCTCGTCGAGCACGAACGCGCGGAACGCGGCGTTCGCGACGACGGCGAACGGTGCGGGCGGCGCCGCTTCCAGAAGCCGCACCAGCTCGCCGTCGTGGAAGGCGTGGTACGACGAGTGCGTGCGCGCCGCGTCGTCGTCGAACGGATTGCGCCACGCGCTCTCCAGCGGCGCGAGCAGCGGGGCGACGCTCATGCCGCGCGCGCGCCGTACCGGGCGCGCAGGACGCGGCGCGGCGTCGCCGCACGTCGGAGCCGCCCGTTCGAATACCGGACGCCGCCGCGGGCGAAGAGCGCGAGCGCCGCCCACGACGTCACCGCGCGTTCCAGCACCCATACCGGCGCCAGAAGCGACGCGCGGGCGGGGAAGACCCGATGCGCCCCCGCGCGACGGCGTCCCGCTTCGGCGAGCGCGATCGACGCGCACAGCAGCGCCAGCGCGCCGCGAGCGCCCGCGCTTCGGACGGCGAGCGCCGCCGCCGGCGCAAGCGCGAGCTGCGCGGCGTAACGGCCCGGACGCGCGAGCTCGTCGTACGCCTGGCGGAGCCGCTGCGAGAAAAAATGCCGCGCGGTCGGCGGGCGCCGCGCGACGTAGAGGTCGTACGCGACGATCTCGCGCGCGCCGGCCGCGCGCAGGGTGCGCACGAACTCGAGATTTTCGAACAACACACCGCCGTCGTAGCCCCCCACACGCGCGTATGCGTCCATGCGCAGCCCCAGCGTTCCGGGCCAGTCGCCCCCCGTCGCGCGCGCGATCAGCGTTCGCCCTTCGTCGAGGATCGCATGCCAGGGCGCGGGCGCGAAGACGTTCTGCGGCCGCACGACCCCCGCGCCGTCGAGCAGCGCCTCTAAACGCCGCAGTGCGAACGGATCCCAGCGCACGTCGTCGTCGGCGACGACCGCTTTCGGCGTGCGCACGCGGCGCAATCCGGTCACGACGCCGGCGACCTTTCCGTTGAGGTCACGCGCGCGGTCGGCGTCGACCGGGACGTGCGCGATCGAGCGCGGCCACATCGCCGCGTGACGCGCGAAGATCTCCGGCGGCGAGCCGTCCACGACGATCACCGGCATTCGCGGCGAAAGCTCCGCGAGATACGATGCGAGGTCGTCGCTCGCCGGTACGGCGTCTCGGCGAATCGGGAGCACGTACGTCATCTCGGCCAACGCGGGCGCCATGCGGACGGAACCTTCCCCACGTCCCGCGCGCCGGAAACGTGCTCTCCGGCTCGGCGGCGGCTCGCTCGCCGCGCTCAGCCGCCGCGCGCAAAACGAAAGCTCATCGACGAGTCGTACGATCCCGCGTCCCCGATCGCGAGACGATCGCCCGGCGCCACGTCCTCCGGAAACCGCACGCCCTCGAGGACGTCGTACTCCAGACACGTCCGGCCGCCCAGGCGATCCGGCCCGCTCCCGAGCGGCTGCCAGCGTTCGCCGCGCAGGAGCCACAGCGCGTGAACGTACGCGTGCATCAGCGGCCATTCGGGATAGCCCGCATCGACGATCACCTCGCGCCGTCCGGCTCGCGGACGGACTTCGAGCACGCGCGCGATCACCGCTTCGACGGGGGTGCAGAGCGCCTGTCCGGGTTCGACGACGAGCGTACGGCAGGCGGGGAGGTCGGCCGCGAGCCGCTCGGCGAACGTGGCCGTCTCGCGCGCGAACGCGCTGTCAAACTCGCCGGGCGTCCAGCCGCCGCCGACGTCGAACGCCACGACCGTGCGTCCGGTCTCGCGCTGCAGCGTGACGGCGCGCCGCAGCACGTCGTTCGCGACGTCGTTCCAGCTCGCGCCGGCGAAGTCGCCGCGCCGTGCGTGAAACGAGATCGCGATCGCGCGCACCGGCGCGCGCGACGCGGCGGCCGCGAGCGCCGCGTCGTCCTCGACGGGAACGCCGAAGCGCGAGCGCAGCAGCGACGGACGCAGCCGCACGCCCTGCACGCGCGCGGCGCCGCGGCGCAGGTTGCGCTCGAACGCCTCCAGGCCGTCGGCGAACGCGTACGCGACCGGCTCGCCGGACGGCGGGTCGGCGGGATGCGGTCCGTTGACGATCGTCTGCTCCGGCGCGAAGCCGTTCGCCGCCGCCCACGCCTGCTCGTCCGGCGAGATCGTCTCGGCGAAGAAGCCGTGCTCGCGCGCGAGCGTCATCAGCTCGCGCCGCGGATTCGTCTTCACGCTGAACCCGGCGACGACGTCGAGTCCGCTCGCGCTGGCCAGCGCGTCGCGCGCCGACGCGACGCGCGCGAACCGCTCGCGCGCCGCCGCGGCCAGAAACACCCTGCACGGCGTCGTGCCGGCAGCCGCCATCGCGGCCGCGTCCTCGACGAGCATGTGAGGACCTGTTCCCGCAAGGCGGGTACGATCAGGCGCGGTGCGGACGGATTGGCCGGCGGAGATGCTCTTGACCCGGCACGCGGAGAGCGCGGGCAACGTCGCGCGTGCCCGTGCGCTGGCGGCGCACGCCGAAACGATCGACGTCGACCTGCGCGACGCCGACGTGGGGCTGTCGGAGACCGGCGAACGGCAGGCGGCCGCGCTCGGCCGCTGGCTGGCGCGTGAGGGGCCCCCGCTCGACGCGGTGCTTTCGTCGCCGTACGCGCGCGCGAGCCGCACCGCCGCGATCGCGATCGCCGCGACGGGACGCGACGTCCCGCTCGTGCTCGACGAGCGTTTGCGCGAGAAGGAGCTGGGCGTCCTGAACCGCCTGACCCGGCTCGGGATCGAGCGGCGCTACCCCGACGAGTCGGCCTCGCGCGCCGTCCTCGGGAAGTACTGGTACCGTCCGCCGGGCGGCGAGAGCTGGGTCGACGTCATCCTGCGCTTGCGCTCGTTCACGGAGTCGCTGCGGCGCGACTACGCGGGCGCGCGGGTGCTCGTGGTGGCGCACCAGGTTGTCGTCGTCTGCATGCGCGCGATCGTCGAAGCGCTCGGCGAACACGAGATCCTGGCGATCGATCGCGCCGGCGAGGTGGCGAACTGCTCGCTGACGGCGTATGCGCTGGATGCGGCGACGGCCCGTCCGGTGCTGCGCTGCTTCAACGACGTCGCGCACCTCGCCGACGAAGGCGAAGAGGTCACCCGCGAGCCGGCCGCCGCGCGGGCCGCGAACGATGGCTGACGTCCGGCTCGATCCCGAGCTCCTGCGCGGCTGGCCGCTCCCGGAGTACGGCGAGGGGAAGGACGAGCGCGGGGCGATCGCGATCGTCGCCGGTTCGCCGCAGGTTCCGGGTGCCGCGATCCTCGCGGCGACGGCGGCGCTGCGCGCGGGCGCGGGAAAGCTGCAGATCGGCACGTGCCGCTCGGTCGCCGCGCACGTCGCGATCGCGGTTCCCGAAGCGCTCGTCTTCGCGCTGGACGAGACAGCGGAAGGCGCGCTCGCGCCGAGCGCCGCCGGCGCCGTTGCGGAGCACGCGAACGCCGCGGACGCCGTGGTGCTCGGTCCCGGCTTCGCCGCGGACGAAGCGAACGCGCGGCTCGTCGCGGAAGTCGCCCGGCGGATCGAGGTTCCGGCGGTGGTCGATGCCGCGGCGATGTGGTGCCTGCGCGAAGCGGAAGAGGCGCTCGCGCCGCTGCGCGGGCGGGTGGTGATCACGCCGCACGCCGGTGAGATGGCCGATCTGCTGAACGTCGAGCGCGGCGAGGTCGAGCGCGACAAGGTGCGCTTCGCGCGCGATGCGGCTCGGCGCTTCGGCGCGGTCGTCGCGCTGAAGGGAGCCGAGACCGTTCTCGCCACGCCGGACGGCGCCGTGTACCGCCATACCGGCGGTGACGCAGGCCTCGGCACGTCGGGCTCGGGCGACGTTCTCGCGGGGATCGCCGGCGGGCTGCTCGCGCGGGGCGCCGATCCGCTGCGTGCCGCGGCATGGGCGATCGTGCTGCACGCGCGAGCGGGAGCAGAGCTGTCGCGCCGGATCGGCGTCGGATTCCTGGCGCGCGAGCTTCCCGGCGAGATCCCGGCGCTCATGCGCTGGCTGTGCTGAGCGCGCGGCCCCTTGGGTACACCGCGCGTGGTGGAGGACAGCAAGTTCGAGCGATGGTGGCCGGCGCGTGCGGCGCTGCTGTGGCTCGTGCTCTCGGTCTTCGAGATCGCGCTGGTCGGCAAGATCGATCCGCAGGAGACGCCGGTCGGGATCGGCGTCGCGCTGCTCGCCGTCGCGATGACGTTCGCCGCGGTCGCGACGGCGGGGACGCGCTACGGGATGCGCTTCGCGTGGATCGGGTTCGCGGCCCTCGTCGCGCGCAACGTCGTGCGCGACACCTTCGTCGTCTACCGCGTCGTGCTGCGACGTCTCTTCGGCGGCGCGGTCGCCGACGGCTATCTCGACGTGCCGTTCGATCCCGGCGGCGACGATCCGCGCTCGGCGGGACGGCGCGCCCTGGCCGTCGCCGCCATGTCGACGTCGCCGAACGAGATCGTCCTCGCCATCGATGCGGAGCGCCGCACGATGAAGGTGCACGTGCTCGCCGCGACGGGGACGCGCCGGCACTCGGCGCAGTGGCCGCTGTGAACGTGTGGTACGCGGCGTCGATCGCGATGCTGCTGTGCCTGATCCCGTGCGTCGTCGTCGCGGTGCGCGGCCGGGCGATCGACGCGCTCATCGCGCTCGAGGTCGCGACCGCGCTCGGCGTGATCGCCCTGCTGCTGCTCGAGCAGGGGATGCAGCGTCAGACGTTCTTCGACGTCTCGCTCGCGCTCGCGGTGCTGGCGTTTCCTTCGACGCTGCTCTTCGCGCGCTTCTACCGGCGCTGGCTGTGAGCGTCGTCGTCGCGATCCTTCTCGCGCTCGCCGTTCTCGTCGAAGTCCTCGCCGTGACGGGGCTGATCGTGCTACGCACGACGATGCAGCGCCTCCACGTCGTCGGCGCGGCGACGTGCGTCGCGCCCGTGCTCGTCGGCGTCGCCGCGGCGGTGGGGACCCACGCGACGCCCAGCCAGGGCGCGAAGGGGCTGCTGATCGCGCTGCTGCTCGTCGTGTTCGGCGGCGTGCTCTCGCACGCGACCGGACAGGCCGCGTACGCGCGCGAGACGGAGTCCACGTGATGGCCGTCGTGCAAGGCGTCGCGCTCGTCCTCGTCGCGGTCGTCGCGACGGTCGCGGTGCTCGTGCGCGATCCGAAACGGCAGATTTTTCTCTACATGATCTACGGGCTCGTCATGACGATCGTGCTCGTCGTGCTGCAGGCCCCGGACGTCGCGCTCTCCGAGCTCGCCGTCGGGTCGGTGGCGATTCCGTTCGCGGTGCTCGCGACGCTCGTACGCATGGAGCACGGAAAAGGCAAATGAGCCCGCGCGCGCGCGGCGTGCTCGCCGCGATCTCGGGGCTCGCGCTGCTGCTCGTCGTCCTCGCGGGCTTCGCGAAGCTGCCTGATTTCGGCGTCTACCTCGGACCGTACGGCACGCTCGTCGACGAGCTCGCGCCGATCCAGCGCAAGATCCCGAACGCGATCACGGCCGTAAACTTCGACTATCGCGGGCTCGACACGATGGGCGAGGAGTTCATCCTCTTCGCCGCCGTCGCGGGGCTGACGCTCGTGCTGCGCAAGGACCGCCGCGACACGACCGACGCTCCGCTCCCGAGCGCGGGGCTGCGCGGCCGGGCCGACCGCAGCGACGCGATTCGCGCGTTCGGCCTCGCGGGCATCGCGGTGACGATCGCGTTCGGCGTGTACGTGGCGATCCATCCGCACCTCACGCCGGGCGGCGGCTTCCAGGGCGGGACGATCACGTCGGGCTTCGCGGCGCTGATCTTTCTCGCGCTGGGCTATCGTCCGCTGAAGCGCTACGCGCCGCACCAGCGCACCGAGCCGATCGAGGCGATCGGCGCGGCCGGGTACGTGCTCGTCGGCGTCGCCACGCTCGCCGCGGCCGGCGCCTTCCTCGCGAACTGTCTGCCCCTGGGCGCGAGCGGCGAGTTCTTCTCGACGGGGACGATCCCGGTGATCAACCTGTGCGTGGCGGTCGAAGTGGTCGCCGGCTTCGTCGTCGTGTTCGGCGAGTTCGCCGACGAGACGCGCTTCGAGGTCGACGACGAAGCCGAGGTCGAACCGTGAGCTGGCTGCCGTACATCGTTCCGGCCTGGATCTTCGTCATCGGGCTGTACGGGATGGCGACGAGCCGGCATCTCGTGCACCTGATCCTGTGCCTGTCGGTGACGCAGTCGGCGACGTACGTGCTGATCCTGATGATCGGCTATCGCACCGGCGCGACCGCCCCCGTCTTCAGCGACGTGCTCTCGACGGTTCGCGCGACCGATCCGGTCGTGCAGGCGGTGACGCTCACCGACATCGTGGTCGGCGCGACGGTCACCGCGCTGCTGCTCGCGTTCGCGCTGCGAATCTACAAGACGTACGGAACCGTCGATCCGCAGGATCTGCGGACGATGCAGGGATGAGCGAGCTCGCCCCCCTCGCGATCGCGGTTCCGCTGATCGCCTCCGCGGCGACGGCCGCGCTCGGCGCGTTCGCGCCGCGCTCGCTGCTCGCGGCGCTCAACGTCGCGGCCTCGGCGTTCGCGACGGCGGCGTGCGCGGTGCTCGCGCGCGACGCAGCGCTCCACGGCTCGGTGATCCACTGGTTCGGCGGGTGGCGGCCGGCGCACGGCGTCTCGCTCGGGATCGCGTTCGTGGTCGATCCGGTCTCGGGCGCGCTCGCCGCGTTCGCCGGGCTGCTCACGACGGCGGCGTTCGCATACGCCTGGACGTACTACGAGAAGGACGACGGCGCTTTTGCGGCGCTGCTGCAAGTCTTCAGCGCCGCGCTCATCGGGTTTTTCTTGACCGGCGACTTGTTCAACATGTTCGTCTTCTTCGAGCTGATGAGCGTCTCGGCGTATGCGCTCACCGGGTTTCGCTCGGAGGACAGCTCGGCGGTCCAGGGCGCGCTCTCGTTCGCCGTCGTCAACAGCACCGGCGCGTTCCTGGTGCTCACCGGCGTGGCGATCGTGTACGCCCGCACCGGCGCGCTGTTGATGGCGCAGATCGCTCACTCCCTCGGCGGCGCGGCCGATCCGCTGGTCGTCGTCGCGTTCGCGCTGATCGTCGCCGGCTTCTTGGTGAAGGCGTCCGCCGCGCCGTTCCACTTCTGGCTCAGCGAGGCGCACGCGGTCGCTCCGACCCCGCTCTGCGTGCTGTTTTCCGGGATCATGGTGCAGGCCGGACTCTATGCCGTGGCGCGCACGTACTGGAGCGTGTTCTCCGGCGCGCTCGGCCCGCACGGCGACGGCGTGCGCGACGTCCTCGTCGCGTTCGGCGTGCTGACGGCGATCGTGGGCGCGGTGATGTCCTACGCGCAGCGTCACGTGAAGCGGCTGCTCGCGTTCTCGACGGTCTCGCACAGCGGGCTGATGCTGTGCGGGATCGGGCTGCTCGATCCGCGCGCGCTGGGCGGCGTTTTCGTGTACGTGCTGGGTCACGGGCTCGTGAAAGGCGGGCTCTTCATGGGCAGCGGGATCCTGCTGAATCGCTATCAGACCGTCGACGTGGAAGCGCTCCGCGGGAAGCTGCGCGAGCTCCCGTGGCTCGCCGTCGTGCTCGCGCTCGGCGCGCTGGGCCTTGCCGGGCTTCCGCCGTTCGGCACGTTCGTGGGCGCGACGCTGATCGACGACGGCGCGTCGCGGGCCCACCTGGGCTGGCTGACGGTGATCCTGCTGCTGACGGCCGCGCTGACGGGCGCCGCGGTGCTGAACGCGGTGGGGCGCATGACGTTCGGCTGGGGCCCGCCGCCCGATCCGCGCGCGGTGACTCCCGGGCGCGAGAACCCGGAGACCGAGGCCGCGACGGGGCTCCGGCTCGTCAACATGGCGATCCCGACGCTCGCGCTGATCGCGCTCGCGATCGCGTTCGGCTTCGTCCCCGTCGCGTCGACGGCGGTGGCGGCCGCGGGTGCGTTCGCCGACCGCACGGTGCAGGAAGCGGTCGTGCTGGCGGGCGGGGCGCCCGTACCGCTCCCGAGCGGGCCGGCGGTGCCGCTCGGCGACGGGATCCTGCACGGTGCGATCGGCGGAGCGCTGGCGCTCGCGCTCGCCGCGCTCGGGCTGTTCGCGGATCGGCTGCCGATCTGGCCGCTGCTCAAGCGCACGTACGAGACCGCGATGCGCATACCGCACGCGTGGCACAGCGGCATCGTGACCGACTACGTCACCTGGCTCACCGCCGGGGCGGCGGCCTTCGGCGCGGCGCTGCTTTCCTTGACGCGCTGAGCGCCGAAAGGGACGTTTCCCGCCGGCCCGCCGGAAGCGTCCGACCCGATCGTCGTGGCGCTGTGACGGCGGGCGACGCGGCGACCAGCCGGGTATCAGGACGCGAGATGCTCCGGCACGGCGTTCTGGCGGCTTTCCTTCTCGCGCTCGCTCCGCAGGCTGCGGCCGCCCAGGTGCTGCCCGTCCCGTTCTCCACGAGCGCGCCCGCCAGCAACGGGATCGAGACCAGCGGGATCTTCGAGACCGCGCCGATCTCGCTCGACGGCGCGACGCTCTTCCGCGTCGCCGAACCGCTCAGCGCGGGCGCGGTGCCGATCACGGATCGGCAGAACACCGTCGAGACGGCGCTTCAGGAGATCGTCGCGCCGGTCGAGCTCAACGGCCGCTCGACGACCGCCTACGATCCCGCGACGATCAAGGTCGGCGTCCGCAAGGACAACGGCCAGACCGTTCTGGCCGCGACGGACGCGCGCCACACCGAGCCGCTCACGATCGTGACCGTCACCGCGGACGACGCGCAGTATTACGGCGACAGCGTCGCCGACATCGCGGCGAATTGGCAGTCGGCGCTGCAGGACGCGCTCTCCCGCGCGCTCGAGAAGCGTCAGCCCGCGACGATGCGCCAGCACGTGACGCTCGTCGAAGAGGCCGGGATCGCGCTGATCGTCTTCACCGCGCTGATGCTCATCGTGCTGGCCGCGATGGGACGGCGGCTGGCGAAGATCCACGCCGAGGAAGAGCGCCGCCGCGCGGATGCGGAGCGCAACGCGCGCGGCGCCGGCGCACCGGGGACGCCGCACCAGCAGCGGCGCCGCCTCCTCGTCTTCGCGCTGCGCGCGCTGCGCGGCGACGAACCGGGCCGTGCGCTGCGCTCGGTGCGCACCACGCTGATCTACGCGCTGCTGCTGCTGTGGTTCGGCACCGTCGTGTGGGCGCTCTCGCTCTTCCCCGACACGACGCCGTACGCGCGATCCCTCGGGCACGACGCGACGGCGATCCTCGGCACCTGGATCATCGCCGCCGTCCTCAACCGGCTGCTCGACTTCGCGATCGCGCGCGCGTCGAACGCGTGGGCGCGCGACGGGGGCGCCGACGGCTCGGCGCGCTCGATCCTGCGCGCGCCGACGATCGCGCGCGCGCTCTCCGGCTTCAAGGCCTTCATCCTCGTGTTTCTCGCGGCGCTCGCGACGATGGGCGAAGTCGGGATCCCGGTCGGTTCGGTCGTCACCATCGGCGGCCTGATCGCCGTGGCCGTGTCGCTCGCCGCGCAGAACTTCGTGCGCGATTTCCTGAACGGCTTTCTCGTGCTCTTCGAAGACCAGTATGTCATCGGGGACTTCGTGACGATCAACGGCATGACGGGACTGGTCGAAGCGCTCACGCTGCGGATGGTGCAGCTGCGCGACAGCGAGGGCAGCCTCGTGACCGTTCCGCACAGCGCCGTGACGAACGTGATCAACCACTCGCGCAACTGGTCGCGCGTCGACTACCGGCTCTCGCTCGACCCGGCCGCCGATCCGTTCCGCGCGATCGAGCTGCTGCGCGGCGCGCTCGACGAGATCGCGAAGGACCCGGCGTGGCGCGACGCCGTGCTGATCCCGGTCGAGTGGATCGGGATCGACGGCTTCACGCACGATTGGACGCTCGTGCGCGCGAGCGTCAAGACGGCGCCGCTGCGCCAGTACGAGCTGCGCCGCGAGATCAACGCGCGCGTGCGGCGCGCGTTCGCGGCCGAGAACATCGGCTACGGGCCGGCGATCACCGCCGACCAGATCCCGCCGGCCTGAGCCGGTTCACGGATTCCCGCTGCCGCCGGCGGCGCCGAACACCTGCCCCGTCGAATAGCTGGACTGATCCGAAGCGAGCGCGACGTACACCGGTGCGAGCTCCGCCGGCTGGCCCGCGCGTCCGAGCGGCGTGCTCGCGCCGAACTGCGGGAGCGCGGAGGTCGGCTGTCCGCCGCAGACCTGCAGCGGCGTCCAGATCGGTCCTGGCGCCACCGCGTTGACCCGGATCCCGCGCTTCGCGACTTGCTTCGCGAGCGCTTTGGTGAACGCGACGATCGCCGCTTTCGTCTGCGCGTAGTCGAGCAGGTTCTCGGACGGATCGTACGCCTGCACCGAGGCGGTGTTCACGATGCTCGCGCCCGGGCCCATGTGCTCGAGCGCCGCTTTCGTGATCCAGAACAGCGCGTACACGTTCGTCTTCATCGTCCAGTCGAAGTCTTCGGTCGTCAGCGCGGCGATCTCCGGATGCGAGTGCTGGCGCGCCGCGCAGTTGACGAGGATGTCGAGCCCGCCCAAACGCCGCACCGCATCGGAGACGAGGCGGCCGCAGAAGTCCTCGCTGCGAATGTCGCCCGGGAGCGGCACGGCGTTGCGTCCCGCGGCGCGGACGAGCGCCACGACTTCACGCGCGTCCGGCTCTTCCGCCGGAAGATAGTTGATCGCGACGTCGGCGCCTTCGCGCGCGAACGCGATCGCCGCCGCGCGGCCCATTCCCGAGTCGCCGCCGGTGATCAGCGCTTTGCGCCCGGCGAGCTTGCCGCTGCCGCGATACGTGCGCTCGCCGTGATCGGGACGCGGCGTCATCTTGCTCGCGAGCCCGGGCCACGGCTGCGACTGCTCGGGGAACGGCGGGCGCGGGTACGCGTCGACGGGGTTGTGCACGGGCGGCGGTTCGGTGCCTTGCGCGGGCGCGCCGGTCCGCGCCGCCGCGGTTTGCATCGACGTCGCCACGACGGCCGCGATTCCGGTGCCGACGCCTCCGACGAAGGTACGGCGCGACCTCAGGCTGCGATCGTTCGTCTCCATCGCCAGCGACGTTCCCCGGCGCGCGCGCGCGTTATGCCGAGGAGCCGGACGCTCGTTCGCGATCGATAGGCTCCGGAGGGAGCGCGCACGCGTGGGTTCCGAGCACGGCCGAGATCGGTGCGCGCGCTCGGGCGACGAGCGCGTATCCGAACCGCTCCGCGAACAGCAGCGGAAAGAGCGCGTGCAGCAGGCGCACCGCGAGCCGCCCGGCGGGCCGGCGCGCGAGCCAACGGTTGAACGCGTCGGCACCCTCGTACGCGCGCCCGTCTCGCGCGACGTACTGCACGGCCCGCGCGCAGCGCTCGCGCGTCGTTCCGAGGCGCCCCAGCTCGTCGTCAGCGAGCCGCTGATACGGAAGCCAGCGGAGATCGGGCGACGGCGCGGTCCGCTTCCGCAGCGCGCGCGCGACCCAGGTGCAGAAGCCGCACGCGCCGTCGAAGAGCACGAACTCCTCGCCGGCGAGCGCGCCGCGCGCGTCGCGCCCGACCGGAAAGTCGTCGCCCGAAGGCATTTCAGCGCACGGTGAGCACGAACCGCGCGGCGCCGGTGAGACGGAGCTTGTCGTTGACGACCGGCGCCGCCATGACCACGTAGGTCCCCGGGGTTCGCACGCCGAGCGTGAGGTGCAGCTCGGCGCGTCCTTTCTGAACTTTCACCGCATACGTTCGCGGGTCGACGCGCGAGACGCTGTCCGGCTGCTCCGAGATCGGCAGCACGCAGTTCGGCGAGGCGCACCAGAAATGCACTTCCAGATCGCCGTCGTGGCCGGGGACCGAGACGACGAGCGAGCGCGCGAACTCGGCGTCGTACAACGGCGCGGCGACGTCGGCGTAGCCCCATGCGCTTTGCGGAGCACCCGAAACGGCGCGCGCGCGCGGCAGCGGCGCGGCAGCCGCGGACCCCAGCGGCGCGAGAGCGAGCACGGCGGCGAGCGCGAGCGGGACGGCGCGAAGGCTCACGGGCCTGCTATTCCCGCACGCCGGGGAACGGCCTCGGGCGGACGGCAGGAGAAGGCGCGGCATCCGGGCGGAGTGGCGCCTACGATGGAATCCGAGCTGCACGGACACATCCACGCGCACACGCACGCCGACGGCGTCACGCACGCGCACGAGCACGGCCACGACGACCACGATCACCGGCACGAGCACGACGCGAGCGAGCGCGAGGGCGGCCGGCGCGACCACGACCATGCCGCCGAGACGCCGCACGAGCACGAGGCGCCGCAGGGCGGAGGGGCGGGATAGCCGGGTGGGCCGCGTCAAAGGCTCGGGCCAGACGGGACCGACGCGCTCCATCCGGCTCCCCGTGGCCATCGACGCCTGGCTCGAGTCGCGCATCGCGCTGCACCGCGACCGGTCGGTCAGCGAGATCCTGCTGGCGCTGGTCCACGGCGGGCTGCGGCTGCGTGACGGCTACATGGCGATCCACCGGCGCGCGCTCGAAGAGCGCGCGGGCGGCGATCCGGTCGCTTACGGCGCGTACCGCGCGTGCCTGCTCGACACGTTCGGACCCGACTACCTCGCGCATCTGGACCGCTGGCTCGAGGCCGACGGCGTCGCGGCCGCGCCGCCCGTGCCGGCCTAGAGCGGCGCTGCCGCCGCGACGGCCGAGTCGGCCGCCGCACCACGCGTGCGGAGCACGACGTAGGCGAAGACGGCGACCAGCGACCCCACCAGCACCGCGCTGACGGCCAAGTCGCCGAACGGCGGACGCCAGCCGGCGAGCTGCGTCAGCTCGTAGCCGGCGACCGCGAGCGCCAGCGTCGCGACCGCACCGATCCAGACGCGCATCACGCGCCTGCGCGTGCTCGCGCTGCCCGCGAGGAGCCGGTGCACGAGCAGCGAGTCCAGCGTGTCGGTGCAGATCATCCCGAGGCAGAACATCGCGCCGACGACGAGCGCGCCCGAGACCCCCGCGCCGCTGCCGAACGCGACCGAGTAGGCGAGCACCTGACTCGACGTCTCGAACCCGAACCCGAACAGCAGCCCGATCGGGATCGCGAGCAGTGCGCTCGTCCCGTCGCGGAGCCGCCGCGGCAGCAGCCGCGTCTTCGCGCCGGCGACCGCGTCGCCGCCGCGACGCAGCTGCCGGACGTTCATCCAGGCCATCGCGAGCAGGACCGCGATCGACAGCCACGTGCCGGCGGTTTCGATGGCGGCGCCGTGCTGCGAGAGCCGCGTCCCGAGGTATCCGGCGACGACCGAGATCGCGAGGACCATCGCGGTGTGCCCGCCGGCGAAGAACGTCCCGACGAAACGGCTCAGCCGCGGGGTGCGCGGGTAGGCGTTCCGCGTCACGTTGTCGATCGCGGCGAGATGGTCGGGGTCCGCGCCGTGACGCAAGCCCAAGGCGAACACCGTGAACGCGCTCGCGACGATCATTTCGCCAGCGTACCGCAGCCGAGCACGCGCAAGACGTCTACGGAGTAGTCGTTTTCCGGCCGGGCCGAAGGGCTCAGGACCAAAGACTGGACAGCATGTGCCGAGAGCCCGGACTAGGCGGCCGTCTGAAGTGGGATCGTGCTAAGCGTGGATACGTACGAGCTGGCCGTCGAGCTGGACTTCCTTCGCAGCGCGGAGCGCCCGAACGGAAACCGCCCGATCGCACCGTTCGAGCCCGAGGACATGCGGCTCTACGCGTTCATCTTCGTCCGCGCGAACTGACCGCGCACCGGGAGCGTAAAGCTCTGGTCGGGCCGCCTCCGGCGGCTTGACTTCGCCTCGGGAGCGGCGCTAATTTTTAGGTCCCTTCCCCGGCGCTCGCGCCGCGGAGGCGACCGCGAGGACGACGTATGGATCCTGGCGCGATTCTCGATTTCGAGCTCCCGAATCGCATCGAAATCTTGCGCAGCTCCGAAGCCCGCGCGCGGCGGGTACCCCTGATCTTGTTCACGCGTCGCGCGCGCCTCGCGCTCGTGCGCCTGTACGTTCGCCCCAACTGACGCAGCGACGCCCGCCATCGCAGGGGAGACGATGGCGGGCGTTCGTGCTCAGGTGAAACGCTTGACCGGCTGACGCCGCCCAGGGGACCTCCGTGTCCAGCTCCTGACGCCACGAGGATACCGCGACGCGTGAGCAGGCGTCCAGCCGTTTGCGTGACGGAGCGGTCAAGACTCCGTTCGGACCGCTTAACGCGTGACGACGGTGAACGGCGTGCCGGCCGCGAGCGTCACCGTGGGCGCCTGATGGCCGAGGCCGCCCACCATGAAGAGGCCGCCGACGAAGAACGGGATCGGCACGCCGTGCGCGCGGCGCGTCTGATCGAGCGTCGGCGCGCTCGAGGGCGCACCGGCGATCGCGACGTACTCGCCGTCGGCGAGGCGCAGGACGCGCGGTTCGAGGCGCAGCGTGCTCGGCTTGAGGCCGTGGTGCCCGGGCGTCGCCGCGGCGACGATCCCCGAGCCCTCGGTGCCCGTCGGGATGATCAGCGCGCCGGCGCGCACCGGCGCCGTGGTGCGGAAGCGAAAGGTGTCGCCCGCCTGAACCGTCGCGGCGGAGACGCTGCCGACGAGCGCCGCCGGGATGGGGATCCCCGGCGGGACGGGCGGGGTCGCGACGGCGGCGAGCAGCGCGGCGAAGACGGCGAGCATGCCTCCATCGTACCGCACTCGGTCAGCGAGCAGGCGAATGCAGTAGACCGGCCGCTCCGAATATGGTAGGTGTACTGCACGAGGCGCGGTAACCGCCCTCGACCATCGTTCGCGTCGCCGGCTCGTCCGGCGCGCGAGCGCGCCGCCGGGCACCCGCGAGCCTCGAGCTCGCCGACACCCCGGGGATGCCCGGCGGCGACAGCCTCTCGCCGGTCAGTGGCGGCCGGGGAACGCCTCGGGCAGCGGCCGGCTCTCGCAGCGGTCGTCGGCGGTCACGCGGATCAGCGGCGCGTCCTGATGCGCCCGGCGGCGCCGGCGCGATACCGGAAGCCGCGCGCGCTCGCCGCGGTGAGGAAACAGCGCGAGCGTCACGAGCGGCGCGCCGCAGAAGTAGCCGACGAGGTCGGCGGCCAGATCGTTGAGCCCGCGCGCGGTGGAGGGCACGACGGCGCTCAGCACGACGTCGCCGCGCTGCCGCATGCGCAGCACCAGGGTGCCGGGCTCGTACGCCGTCAGCTCCGCCGAGGCGACACCTCGCCGGAAGAAGAGGCGGCCCTCGCCGCGCACGATCCGCGCCTCCGGGACGAGCGCCGGCAGCACGGCGGTCAGCTCGTCGAGGAACGTCGCGATCGAGAGCGCGACCGACGGTTCGTTGATCGTTCCGGACGTGTGCATCGCATCACAAGGATGAGCTTGGTGTGACGCCGCGCACCGTTTCCGACGAAACGTTTGCGCGCTCCATACGCGCCCTTTGCAATGCGCGGTCGACGGAAAGGACAAGACCCCCGGGCCGGAGCCCGGGGGTCTTGCGGATCGCGTGCGCGCGAGGCGCTAGTGGATCATCTGGTTCAGGTCGAGGTGGAAGTCCGCGAAGACGTTCCAGGCGCCGACGTGGATCGCGTTGGGGTACGGGTCGGGCGCACCCTGCGGGATCTGGTGGTAGTCCTGGTGCGACATCGACAGGCTGAAGATCGGCGAGAAGCGCTTCGTGATCTGCGCCGTGAACGCGCTCGACCAGCGGTACGGGAACGGCGCGTTCTCGTAGAAGTTCAGGGCGCCCCAGGCGTCCTTGAACGTCAGCGTCGTGGTCGGACGCAGCGGGATGTTCATCGCGACGGACTGGGTCGTCTCGTAATAGCGATCGGTGCCCGGGTTCTCGTCGTGATAGCCGACCGTGCCGGCCGTGGTGCACAGGTTCTCGTGCGCCGTGACCATGCCCGCGGTGCACAGCGTCGCCACGTGGTGGTCGACGTTCTGCGCGTCGCCGGTGATGTTGAACACGAAGTTCGTCCCGCCCAGGAAATACTTGTCGGGCTTCGTGGCGTAGGTCAGGCCGAGGTAGCCGTAATGGTGCTCGACCGAGGCGAGCGTGTACGGGTACGGCTGCGCGCTGATCGTGGTGTGCAGGACCGCGCCGCCCGCCCAGATGCGATGCCGGAACGACTCGCCGACTTCGACGGTGAACTGGTTGATCGCGTAGTCGGCCCGCTCGACCAGAATGACGTCGTGCGAGTTGACGCCCGCGCCGATCGGATTCGCGGCCGTCGGGCCGGCGTTGCCGACCGTCGGCTGATCCAGCGTGCCGCCGACGAGGCGGTCGAACGAGACCGACAGCTGCTTCGTGATCGGGACCTTGAACGTCCCGCCGAGGTCCATGTAGTCGTAGCCCTTCAGCTGCGCGGTGCTGTAGTAATAAGCGGGGAACGTCAGCCAGGGGACGATGTCGATGACGGGCAGGTGCCCGACGCTATTTCCGGCGGTACTCGACGGGTTGTTGGTCTGATTCGTCGGGGTCGTCCCGGTGGTCGGAGCGGGCGTGGCGCCGGGGCTCGCCGGCTGAGCTTGCGCGGATGCGGCGGCGGCGAGACCGGCAAACGCCGCCAGGGCGGCTGCCGTCGCGACGGCCGAACGCATACCGCGAATGGCGTTCGTGTGGAGCGCCTCGAGCATGTGGGAGTTTCTCTCTTCCTTTGGGTCAAGCACGGTGCTGTCTCGAGCTTGAGCGGAATTGTGGAGGCAGGGAGGGAGGTAGTCGCCGGAGCTTCTGGCGTTTCGGGGAGCGGCGGCTTGCCCAGCGTGCGTCTGATAGCTCGCGCGGGGCGGCTGTCGTCCGCCGGAACGATCGGCCCAGGTGTCAAGACACCCCTAGGCTCCGAACGGAAAATCTCCTCCGTCTGTTCCCAGACTGAGCGCATTTTTTCGTCTGGAAGCCGAGTTTGCCTCCCGCTCGGCAGCAAAACCGAGGAAGAAATCCTGCTCGCGGAGGCCGCGTCCCGCGGCCTGCCGTACGGTCACCGCGTGCCGCACATCGTGATCGAGTGCTCGGGCAACCTCGGCGAGCGGACCGACCTGGGCGCTCTCGTGGAAGGCGTGCACGATGCGGCCCTGGCGACCGGGCTGTTCCCGATCGGCGGCCTCCGGACCCGGCTCGCGGAACGGACGCTCTACCGGATCGCCGACGGCGATCCGGCGAACGCGTTCTGCCACGTGGTCGTGCGCATCGGGCACGGCCGCGACGCGGCGGCGAAGCGGGCCGGCGGCGAGGCGATCTTCCGGGCGCTCTGCGACGCGCTGGCGCCCGCATTCGCGAACGGTCCGCTCGGGATCTCGCTCGAGGTCCAGGAGATCGACCCGGAGCTGAGCTTCAAGCTGAACAACCTGCATGCGTACGTCGCCGAGCGGAGGAGCAGCGCATCGTGAAGGAGCTGAGCGCGCTGCGCGGCTCGATCCCGCCGCTGATCACGCCGCTCCGCGAGGGCATGGTCGACGAAACGGTGTACGCGCGGCTCGTCGAGTTCCAGATCGCGAACGGCTCGCACGGGATCCTCGTCAACGGCACCAGCGCCGAGCCCTCGACGCTGAGCGTCGAGGAGCGGAATCGTCTCGTCGACGTCGCAGTCCGCACGGCGGCCGGACGAGTCCCCGTCGTGGCGGCGACCGGCTCGCAGTCGCTGGCCGAGACGCGCGCCCTGACCGAGCACGCTGCGCGCGCCGGCGCCGACGCGCTGCTGATCGTCACGCCGTACTACGTTCGTCCGCCGCAGCGCGGGATCGTCGAATACTACCTCGATGTCACGCGCGGCGTCGGCATTCCGTGGATGGTCTATCACATACCGGGCCGCGCCGCGGTGCAGGTGACGCTGGACACGGTGGTCGAGCTGGCGCGGCGGAGCGACGCCTTCGTCGGGATGAAGCAGGCGTTCAACGACCTCGGCTTCGTCTCGGAATGTCTCGATGCGTTGCCGGACTTCCGCGTCTTCGTGGGCCTCGAAGAGCTGAGCTTCCCCATGATGGCGATCGGCGCCGTGGGCCTCATGAACGCGGTCGGCAACCTGCATCCGCGCGCGCTGGCCGAGATGTGCGAAGCGGTCTGGAGCGGCGACCTCCGCCGCGGGCGCACGCTGCACCAGCAGCTCCTCGAGATCAACAAAGCGGTGTTCTACGACACCAATCCGATCCCGATCAAGTACATGATGAAGCGCCTCGGACTCCTCACCGCGAACGAACACCGGCTGCCGATGACGCCCGCGACGCCCGAGCTGGAGCGCCGTCTCGACGGGGTCCTCGAGCGCACCGGTCTCCTCGCCGCGGCGAGGTAACGTGCCGGCACGCGCGTCGCGCGGCAACGCCCCGACACCGCCGTCGTCCGTGCGATGCCGTCGGCTTCCATCGCGCGAACGGCCCGAGAGACCATGCGGCCGCGGCCGGTGCAAGGCCCCGTGAAGCTCGTCTCGTACCGGCTTCCCGGGCACGACGTGCGCGCCGCGCGGTACGGCGTCGTGCGCGAAGCCGGCGTCGTCGACGCGAGCACGCGGCTCGGCGCGCGCTACGCGTCGCTGCGCGACGTGCTCGACGCGGACGCGCTCGACGAGCTGAGGCGCGCGGTCGACGGCGCGTCGCCGGAGCACGCGCTCGACGACGTGGCGTTGCTTCCGCCGATCCCGGAGCCGCAGAAGATCTTCTGTATCGGCGTGAACTACACGGATCGCAACGCCGAGTATCGCGACGGCTCGGACATCCCCAAGTACCCGAGCGTGTTCATGCGCGCCCCCGGATCGCTCGTCGGACATCGCGCGCCGATCCTGCGCCCGCCGGAATCCGAGCAGCTCGACTACGAAGGCGAGATCGCGATCGTGATCGGCAAGCGCGGCCGCCGCATCCCGCGCGAACGCGCGCGCGACCACGTCGCCGGCCTCACGTGCATGAACGAAGGCACGATCCGCGACTGGCTGCGCCACGGCAAGTTCAACGTCACGCAGGGAAAGAACTTCGTCGCCTCCGGCGCGATCGGGCCGTGGATCGTCACGACCGACGAGCTGCCCGCGTTCGACGACATCCGCGTCACCACGCGCGTCAACGGGGAGATCCGCCAGCACGACACGACGGCGAACCTCGCCTTCCCGTTCGACATGCTGATCGCGTACCTGTCGAGGTTCGCGGAGCTCGTGCCCGGCGACGTCATCGCGACCGGCACGCCGACGGGCGCAGGCGCGCGCTTCGATCCGCCGCGCTGGCTCGTCCCCGGCGACGTGGTCGACGTGACCGTCGACCACGTGGGCACGCTCTCGAACCTCGTCGTCGACGAGCTGTCACCGGCCTGACGGCAGCCGTCTGCGGACCGCAGCGCAGCGAGGACCGCGATGGGTTCGGCGCTCGTTCAGAGCGCCGAACCCTATAGCGACGCGACGACGTGCATCTCCACGAGCCACTCGGGTTTGGCGAGACGGCTTTCGACGCACGCGCGGGCCGGCGGGTTGTCCTTCGAGACCCAGGCGTCCCAGACGGCGTTCATCGCTTCGAAGCTCGCGATGTCGCGCAGCCAGATCGTCACCGAAACGATCTTCTCGTGGCTGCTCCCCGCTTCCGCGAGCAGCGCGTCGATCTGCTCGAGGATCTGGCGCGTTTGGCCCGCGACGTCGGCGCTCGCGTCCTTCGGGGTTTGGCCGCCGAGGTAGACGGTGTCGCCGTGCACGACGGCGCGGCTCATCCGCGGCCCGGGGCCGATGCGGCGCACGCTCATGACGCCGCCGCTCCGGTGCGTGCGGCCGGGCGGCGCATCGTCGCCCGGTCGCCGCGTGCGCGCAGGTACTGCGGCGGCCATGCGATCTCGTCGCCGAGCGCGCGCGCCGCGAAGAGCGGCCAGTACGGATCGCGCAGCAGCTCGCGCGCGAGGATCACGAGGTCCGCGCGGCCGTCTGCGACGATCGCGTCGGCGTCGAGCGGCTCCACGATCATCCCGACGGCGCCGGTCTTGACGTGCGCTTCGCGCCGAACGCGCTCGGCGAACGGCGTCTGATACAGCGGTCCGACCGGGATCGTCCCCGGCGGCACCGGCACGGCGCCGCCGGTGCTGCAGTCGACGAGGTCCACGCCTTCGTTCCGCAGCAGCTTCGCGAGCTCCACGCTCTGCTCGACGTCCCATCCGCCGGGGACCCAATCGGTCGCGGAGATGCGCACGAAGAGCGGCAGCCGCTCGGGCCACACGCCGCGGACCGCGCGTGTCACCTCGAGCGCGAGCCGCGTGCGGTTCTCGAACGAACCGCCCCAGCGGTCGGTGCGCCGGTTCACGAGCGGCGAGAGGAACTGATGGATCAGGTAGCCGTGCGCCGCGTGCAGCTCGATCACGCTTCCGCCGAGCTCCAGCGTGCGCCGCGCGGCGTCCGCGAACGCGCGCACGATCGCCGCGATGCCGTTTTCGTCGAGCGCGGCCGGCGTCGGATAGCTCGCGCTGAACGGCTCGCTCCCGGGCGCGACCGGGGTCCAGCCGCCGTCGGCCGGCGCGACGGCGCCTTCGCCGTCCCAGGGCCGCTTCGTCGACGCTTTGCGCCCGGCGTGGGCGAGCTGCACTCCGAACGCCGCGCCGCGGGCGCCGCAGAAGCGCGCGATGCGGGCGAGCACCTCCACGTGCTCGTCCTTCCAGATCCCGAGGTCGTGCGGCGAGATCCGGCCGTCGGCGGTTACCGCCGCCGCTTCGGTGAGGACGAGCCCGGCGCCGCCGACGGCGCGGCTGCCCAGATGCACGACGTGCCAGTCGTTCGCGAAGCCGTCCTCCGACGAGTACTCGCACATCGGCGAGACGACGACGCGATTGCGCAGCGTCACGTCGCGCAGCGTGATGGGGCTGAACAGCGACGACACGGCTAGATCCGGCAGCTCCGCAGGCCCTGCTTCTCGAGGTACCGCTGGTGGTAGTCTTCGGCGCGGTGGAACGCGGCCGCCGGCGCGATCTGCGTGACGACGGGCCGCGTGAAGCGCGAGGCCGCGCGAGCGCGGCTCGCCTCGGCGGCGGTACGCTGCGCCTCGTCGGCGTAGAAGATCGCGGAGCGGTATTGCGAACCGATGTCCGGACCTTGCCGGTTGAGCTGAGTGGGATCGTGGAGCGACCAGAACGCATCGAGGAGGGTGTCGTACGAGACGGCGTCGGCGTCGTAGGTGACGCGAACCGCCTCGGCGTGGCCTGTCGTGCCGCTGCACACGTCGCGATAGGTCGGGTGGTCGGTCGTTCCGCCGGTGTAGCCCGCTTCGGCGTCCAGGACGCCCGGGATGTCGCGGAAGTCCGCTTCGACGCCCCAGAAGCAGCCGGCCGCGAAGGTCGCGGTTTGTCTGTTCACGCTGCGTACGACCGCGCGGCGGCGGCGGCGGTGGCGGCGTGAGGCGGCTCGACACGCGCGCGATCGAGAACATCGCGAGCGCGCCCGCGACCGGCTACGACCGGCGCAACGCGGCCGTCCTGGCGCTCGTCTTCCTGCTCGCCTTGGCGGCGACGGTCCCGTTCGCGCGCGTCCCGTTCCCCGCCGTCCCGGCCTTCCTGCCGCTCTCCGTCGGCGCCGCGATCCTCGCGCTGCTGCTCACCAGCGTGCTGCTCTACGTGCAGTACCGCATCGCGCGCGACACCAAGCTCGCGCTCCTCGCCCTGGCCTACGCGTGGCTCGCCGCCTCGGAGACGACGTACGTGCTCGCCTTCCCGGGGATCTTCGCGCCGCAGGGCATCCTCGGCGGCCCGCGCACCGCGGCGGGCTTCCTCATCCTCGGGCAGCTCGGGTTCGCCGCTTTGGCGATCCTGCACGGACTCGCGTCGCGCCGCGCGTGGCGGCTGGCGCGGCTTCCGGTCCGCGCGCTCGCCTCGATCGCCGCGCTCGTATTCGTGCTCGCCGCGCTGCTGATCGGGTTCGGCCGCATGCTGATCCCCGACGCCGCGCTGATCGGGACGAACGCGGAGCTCGCGCGTCCGGTGAGCCCGCTGATGATCGCGGCGATGCTGGTCGCGCTGATGGTCGTCGCCCAGCGTCTGGCGACGGTCACGCAGGTCTGGGTCTCCGTCGTGCTGTTCGCGAAGATCGTCGAGATCGTCACCGCGAGCACGCTCTCCGCGGGCCGCTACAGCGGCGGATGGTACGTCGCGCGGCTCGAGGACGTCGCCTGCGCGGTCATCCTGCTGGCGGTCTTCCTGGTGAAGATCAACGATCTGATGCTGCGGCTCGCGCTGCGCAGCCGCTCCACCGCCGAGGCGCTCGAGGTCGGCGAAGCGCGGTACGCTTCGCTCGCGAACGTCGTGCCGCAGCTCATCTGGACCGCCAACGCCGAGGGCGACATCGAGTACGTCAACGACCGCTGGGTCGCGTACACCGGGCGCGACATCAACGCGACGCGCGATCTCGGCTGGCGCGACGCCGTGCAGCCGGACCAGGAGCCGCAGGTCCGCGCGAGCTGGGAGGCGAGCCTCGCCAGCGGCGAGCCGTTCGCCGCCGAGCTGCGGCTGCGGGCGGGCGCGAGCGGCCGCTATCGGTGGTTCTTGGTGAACGCGGTGCCGGTGCGCGGCCGGCGGGGCGAGATCGTCGCCTGGATCGGCACGTGCACGGACGTCGACGCGCAGAAGCGGCTCGAGGAGCGCGAGGCGTTTCTCGCGCGCGCCGGCGAGCGGCTCGGCGCTTCGCTCGACGTGACGGCGACGGTCGCGGCGATCCGCGCCGCGGTGATCCCCGTGCTCGCCGAGCGCTCGTGGGTCGCGCTCCTGGACGACGACGGGCGATACATCGTGGCCGGGATGGGGAGCACCGACCTCAAGGAGGAGCTCGACACGCGGCGCTGGATCGGCGTGCCGTTCCAGCCGGCGCTCCACGACGCGGTCGCCGCCGTCGTCGACGGCCGCGAGCCGGTGATCCTCGAGGCGCCCGATCGCTTTCCCGACCCGTGGCTGCGCGAGCTGCCTGCGGGTGCGGCGATGATCGCGCCGCTGGTGAGCGGGGACGTCGTCATCGGCGCGCTGGCGCTCGGGCGCCGCAACGCGCGCGCCTACGACGCCGACGATGTCGGCCTCGTGCGCGAGCTGGCCCGCCGCGCGGCGCTCTCGCTCGACCATGCGCGGCTCTACGAACGCGAGCGAACGACGGCCGACGCGCTGCAGCGGGCGATGCTGCCCGCGCAGCTGCCGCAGCTCGCCGAGATCCGCTTTTCCGCCTCGTACTCGGCGGCGTCCGAGTCGCAGCGCGTGGGCGGCGATTTCTACGACGCGTTCGAGCTGCCCGACGGCCGGGTCGCGCTGACGATCGGCGACGTCACCGGACACGGCCTCGAGGCCGCGGTCATCATGGGCGAGATCCGGCAGGGCCTGCGCGCCGCCTCGTTCGAGTCGGCGGAGCCCGCGGCGATCCTCGACCGGGCGAACCGGCTGTTCGTCGCCAGCGGCCGCAGCGTGTTCGTGACCGCGATCTTCGGCATCCTCGATCCGGCGACGGGGCGGTTCACGTACGCGACGGCGGGGCATCCGTCGCCGCTGCTCGCCGAGAACGGGACGGTGCGCCGGCTGCCCGCCTCGGGGCTTCCCATCGGCTTGCGCGACGACGAAGGCGTCGACTTCGCGGTCCGGCTCCATGCGCCGGCGACGCTCGTCTTCTTCACCGACGGGCTGATCGAGTTCGGCCGCGACTTGGAGGCCGGGGAACGCCGGATCGAGGCCGCGGTACGTACCCTCGCGGGTGAAGAGATCGACCACCTCGCGGGCGCGCTGATGAAGGCGGTCCTCGGTGAAGACGAGCCGACCGACGACGTCGCGATCCTCACCGTGAGCGTCGACCGCTTCGCCTCGCCGGTGCGGGGCGAAGAACGCGAGTGGCGCTTCGCGAGCCGCGACGCGCGCACCGGCGCGATGGTGCGGCACGAGCTCGGCGAGCTGGTCGCCCGCTGGACCGGCCGCGACGACGCGCGCTTCGCCGCCGAGCTGGCGTTCGGCGAGCTGATCGCCAACGCGATCCGCCACGCGCCCGGACCGGTCCGCGTGCTGGCCGCACTCGGCGACGCCGGCGATGCGACGATCACCGTCGAGGACACCGGGGCCGGGTTCACGGGCCGGGACGCCGTCGTCGAGCCTCTGGCCGAGAGCGGTCGCGGGCTGACGCTGGTGAAGGCCGTCGCCGACGACCTGCGGATCGAGGAAGGTCCGGCCGGCGGAACGCGGGTCCGCGTCGCCTTCAGCGCCGCGGCGGCCGGCGCACGCCTCGCCGCGGACCGCTCCGCTTAGCGGTTCAGCGCCGCTCCACGACGCCGCGATCGTAGACCGCGACGACGTCCCGCTCGGCCCCCTCGAGGTACGCGGCGGCGAGCGGAAGGGCGCGCTCGAGCGCGGCGGTCAGGCGCTCGACGAACCCTACGGGGTCGCGATAGAACGGCGAGTCCCATGGGTTCGCCGAGAACTGCAACAGCTCGCGCGCCTCGCGGACGAGCCCGCGCGCCGCCGCGATCTCGGCCTGCGTCACCGACGCCGGCTGCCCGCCGTCGTGAGACGCGGGCACGCTGCGAGGGGCCGTACGGTGTCGTCCTTGCAGGTCCAGCTCCGCGAGCTCGACCAGCACGTCGAACGCCTCCATCCCCCGTGCATGACGCATCCGACGTGACCGTTCCTCGGCTGTCCGGACCACGCCGGGAGAGTCTTTCGCCCCACGCTCCGAGCGGGACCGCAAGCGAGGGCTCATCGGACTAAAGTCCTGGTGAGCGACGCCGATCACACTATGCAGACTGCTGTTTCCCGGTTCCACGGAAGGGACCCCATGACTGCACGGACTCGTTTGCTCGGTGCGATCGTCTCGATCTGCGCCGTCGCCGCATCGGCCGGCCCCGTGTCGGCCGCCACCACCACGCAGGGCTCGGCCCAGCTGAAGTTCACCCTCGCCGCGACCTCCTCGCTCGCGCTCGTCACCCAGTACAGCGCCGCGTTCGGCCAGGGCAACGCGACCCCGACGCTCCTGCCGAGCGCGGCCGGCGTCTGCGCCGGCACCGGCTCCGAGGCGAACTTCACCCTCTCGTTCGGGACGATCGTTCCGCAGACGGCGGCCGCGGTCGGCTGCGTCTACAAGAACGCCGTCGCCGTCTCGATCAACACGAACGACTCGGCGGGCTACTCGGTCAACGAGTACCTCGATTCCAGCCCCGGAACCGGGATGGGCGTGTGCGCGATGCCGAACGGCGGCGCCTCGTTCCCCGTGACGCTCGGCGCGCTCTCCACCTCGACGCGCGCCGGCAACCCGGCGGCCGGGTCGTTCACGGGGATGAATCTGACCGGCTGCACGGGCGGCAGCATCGTGCCGGTCGCCGCGGGCGGCACCGACTCCGGCGGGACGGTCCCCGGCAACCCGGGGACGGCGGGCCTCGAGTACTACACGGGCTCGACCGCGATGCTCGCGCTCGCCTCGGGCGCCGGCGCGACGACCGGGACGCAGTACCTCGGTGAGGACATCCAGGTCAACGCCGCGCTCGGCGCGCCGTCGAGCAACGCCGGGTTCACCGGCGTCTTCATGACGATCCAGCTCGTCTCGAACTAGCGCGACGATCGGCTGACCGAACGCGAGCGGAGGCGTACGCTTCCGCTCGCGTTCGCGTGCGCTGGAGGGTTGAACCGCGCGCGGCGCAATGAAGCGGCGATGCTCGTACGCGCCGGCGTCGCGCTCGCATCGGCGCTGCTGATCCTGTTTCTCGCCGTCCCGCTCGCCGCGCTGTACGCGCACCTTTCCCCGGCACGGTTCGCGCACGTGCTCGGTTCGGCCGCGGCGCTCGACGCGTTGCGCATCTCGCTCGTCACGACCGTGTGCTCGCTCGCGCTCACGCTGCTGCTCGGAACGCCGCTCGCGTACGCGCTCGCCCGTGCGAGCTTCCCGGGCCGCGCCGCGGTCGACACGCTCGTCGACTTGCCGATCGTCGCGCCGCCCGCGGTCGCCGGTCTCGCGCTGCTGTTCGTGTTCGGGAATCGCGGGCTCGCGGCGCCGCTGCTGAACGCGGCGCACGCGCGCCTCGCGTTCACGACCGCCGCGGTCGTGATGGCGCAGCTCTTCGTCGGCGTGCCGTTCTACGTGCGCGCCGCGCGCGCGGGGTTCGCGGCGGTCGATCGCACGCTGGAGCATGCGTCCGCGACGCTCGGGATGGGGCCGGTGCGGACGTTCGTGCGCGTCACGGTCCCGCTCGCGCTGCCCGCGCTCGCGGGCGGCGCGGTGCTCGCGTGGGCGCGCGCGCTCGGCGAGTTCGGCGCGACGATCATGTTCGCGGGAAACCTGCAAGGCGTCACGCAGACGCTTCCGCTGGCGGTCTATCTCGGGCTCGAAAGCGGCGATCTCGATCTCGCCTCCGCGCTGGCCGTCGTGCTCGTGACGGTCGCGCTGGCGGTGGTCGCCGCGGCCCGCGCGCTGGAGCGGCGCGCCGCGTGATCGCGGTCGCCGCCCGCAAGGCGCTGCGCGATTTCGTGCTCGACGTCGAGCTGACGTTCGGTGCGGGCGTCACCGTGCTCGCGGGGCCGAGCGGCGCCGGGAAGACGACGCTGCTGCGCATCATCGCCGGGCTGGTGCGTCCCGACGCCGGGCGGGTCGCGCTCGGCGAAACGGTGGTCGAAGCGCCGGGGCTCCACGTGCCGCCGTTCCGGCGCGACGTGGGATACGTGTTCCAGGAGTACGCGCTGTTTCCGCACCTCGACATCCTGGCGAACGTCGCCTTCGGGCTCGCCGCGCGGGGCGTGCGGCGCGCCGAGCGCGAGCGCATCGCGCGGGCCTGGCTCGAACGCCTCGGGCTCGCGACGCACGCCCGTGCGCGGCCGGCGACGCTTTCCGGCGGCGAGCGTCAGCGCGTCGCGCTCGCCCGCGCGCTCGCCTGGTCGCCGCGCGCGCTGCTGCTCGACGAGCCGTTCGCGGCGCTCGACGCGGCGACGCGCGAGCGCGTCCGCGGGGCGGTGACGAGCACGCTCGCCGGGCTCGACATCCCGGTGGTGCTCGTCACGCACGACCCGGGCGACGTCGCGGCGTTCGCGGCGCCGGTCGTGCGGATCGAGCGCGGACGCGTAGCATGAAAACGCGGACGGCGCCGTTCCGCCTCTGTGGGCGCGGAACGACGCCGTCATGCATTCGAGGGCAAGGTACGGTGTAGTGCTGAAGGCCCCTCGGGCAGACGGATACCACATCCGCAGAACCCCTAAACATCGGGAGTTTTCGTGAAGCTCTGCACGTACGAACGCGCCGGCGAGCCGCGCTTGGGCGCGCTCGACGGCGAGGCGATCGTCGATCTGCGCGCCGGCGATCCGGCACTGCCCGCGACGATGCTCGAGCTGCTCCGCGGCGGCGACGACGCGCTGGCGCAGGCGCGTCGCGCTTGCGCGGCCGCCGGACCTGCGGCGCGCGTCGCGCGCGGCGCGGCGCGGCTCCTGCCGCCCGTGCCGAACCCCTCGAAGCTGATCTGCATCGGGCTGAACTACCGCGACCATGCCGAGGAAGTGAAGCTGCCGCTCCCCGACCGCGTCGCCGTCTTCGCGAAATGGAACAACACGCTCGTCGGCGACGGCGCGCCGATCGTGATCCCGCGCGCGTCGTATCGCGTCGACTACGAGGCCGAGCTCGCCTTCGTCGTCGGGACGCGCTGCCGCAACGTGAGCGAGGACGAGGCCGAGGCGAAGATCGCGGGCTACACCTGCTTCAACGACGTGAGCGTCCGCGACTATCAGTCGTTCACCTCGCAGTGGACGCTCGGAAAGACGTGGGACTCGCACGGCCCGTGCGGACCGGCGCTCGTCACGCGCGACGAGGTCCCCGACCCGCAGGCGCTCGCGATCCGCTGCACGATCGACGGCGAGACGCTGCAGGACTCGAACACGGCGCAGATGGTGTTCGGCGTGCGCCGGCTGCTCGCCGAGCTGAGCGCGATCATGACGCTCGAGCCGGGCGACGTCGTGGCGACCGGGACGCCGGCCGGCGTCGGCGTCGCGCGCAAGCCGCGCCGCTGGATCCGGCCGGGCGAGCGGGTCCGCGTCGAGATCGAGCGGCTCGGGGCGCTCGAGAATCTCGCCGTCGCCGAGCACGACGACGCGCGCGGAGGTTGACCGCGTGCCGCGCGCCGTGCTACCCTCCGCGGACATGACGACGCGCTCGTACGTTGTTCCGGTCTTCACGTATCTCGTCGGGCTTCGCCCGCCGGCCGGATCGTCGTTCGCGTAAGACGTCAGAAGCACTCGACGCACGAACGCCCCGGCCGCAGCGGCCGGGGCGTTCGTCGTTCTCGCACCGAGGAGACCGCCCGTGATGACCCGGACCGCCACGACCGCGTGGCTCGACGGCACCCTGCTGGACGACGACCGCATGCGCGTGCACGTCCTGACGCACGCGCTCCACTACGGCTCGTCGGTCTTCGAGGGCATTCGCGTCTATCCGACGCCGCACGGCGCCGCGATGTTCCGTCTGCGCGAGCACGTCGACCGCCTGATCGCCGGAGCCACGACCTACGGGATGGCGCTCGCGTACGGCGCGGACGAGATCGCCGAGGCGATTCGCGCCGTAGTGCGCGCGAGCGGGCGCGACGCCGCCTACGTCCGTCCGCTGGCGTTCTTCGGCGGCGAAACGGTGCGGCTCAACCCCGGGAAGGAATGTCCGGCGCATCTCATGATCGCCGTGCTGCCGTTCGACGGCATCTTGCCGGGGAGCGCGACGCCGCGTTTTCGCGCCACGATCTCGCCGTTCATGAAGACGCCCTCGCGCGCGTTGCCGTCGACGGTGAAGGCCGGAGGCCACTACACAAACTCGATCCGCGCGCTCGCCGAGGCGCAGCGGCGCGGCTTCGACGAGGCGATTCTGCGCAACGACCGCGGCGAGATCGCCGAAGGCAGCGGCGAGAACGTCTTCGTGGTGCGCGACGGCGTGCTGATCACCAACGACGCGGACGCCGACGTGCTGCCCGGCGTGACCCGCGCGAGCGTGCTCGCGCTCGCGCGCGAAGCGGGCGTCACGACGCGCGTCCGGCCGCTCACGAGCGACGACCTCGCGGCGTGCGACGAGGCGTTCTTCACGGGAACCGCGGCCGAAGTGGTGCCGATCGTCGCGATCGACGAGCGCACGTTCGACGACGAAGGACCCCTCACGCGGCGGCTCCGCGAAACCTACACGGACGTCGTGCGCGGGCGCCGTCCGGCGCCGGGCCCCTGGCTCACCGCCGTGTAGCGCGGGAAAGGTATCGCCGGGCGGGCAGGGGTAGCGAGCGTGCGTGAAGCGTGCTCGTTCGATCCTCGCGCTCGCCCTCGCGTGCGCCGTCGTGCCCGGAGCGCCGCGCAGCGCGGGCGCCGACGCGCCCAAGCCGCTCGACTACAAGGCGTACGATGCGTGGAACGCGATCCGCACGCCGAAGCTCTCCGACGACGGAAAGCGGCTCGCCTACGCGCTCACGCCGGAGGACGGGGATCCGACGCTCGTCGTCCGCGATCTCGACGGAACCGCGGAGCGCCGCGAGCCGCGCGGCAGCGCGCCCGCGTTCGCCGGCGACGGGCGTTTCGTCGTGTACACGCACGTCGCGGCGAAGAAGGACGTCGACGCCGCGAAGAAAGCGAAGAAGCCCGAAGCGGAGCAGCCGAAGAACGGGGTCGGGATCCTCGATCTCACGTCGACGGCGCCGCCCGAGATCGTCGACGACGTCAAGACGATCGCCGTCGCGAAGAACGGCGGCCCGGCGATCGCGTACCTCGCCGAGCCGTCGCCCTCGCCGAGCGCCTCGGCGCTCGCGAGCGCGGCGCCGGCGACGCCCGAAGCGAAGCTCACCGCCCCGCCGCGCGGCGAGCCGAGCCCGCGGCCGCGTGCGTCGATCGCGCCCGCGCCGTCGGCGTCGACCGCGGCGCCGAGCGCGTCCGCCTCACCGTCCGCCTCTCCGGCGCCCAAGGCGGACAAGACGAAGGACACCGGAGCGCCGCTCACGATCCGCGATCTCGTCGCCGGCACGCACCTCGTCGCGCCCGACGCGACGAGCGTCGTCGTCGCCGATGACGACGCTGCGATCGCGTACGCGACCGAGACGAAGAACGGCAAGGGCGACGGCGTGCACGTCTACGACGTCGCGCATGGGACGACGCTCGACTTCACGCAGGGCGCGGGGCGCTATCGCGGCTTGGCCCTCGCGCGAGACGGTTCGTCGCTGGCGTACTTGAGCGACGCGGCCACGTATGCGAACGACGTCCCGCACGACGCGCTGTACGTCGTCGACCTGCGCGCCGCGAAGCCGGTCGCGCACGACGTCGCGGATCTCGGCACGGCGGGGATGCCGCGCACCGCGACGCCGAGCGCGAACGGCAAGGTCACCTTTTCCAAAGACGGCAGACGCGTGTTCTTCGGGACGGCCGCAGCGCCGACGCCGCTGCCGTCGGGGACGCCGGAGCCGATGAAGGTCGACGAATGGGCGTGGAACGATGACGTCCTGCAGTCGCAGCAGAAGAAGGACGCCGACGAGGAGCGCAAGCGCACGTACCTCGCGGTCTACGACGTCGTGCACGGGCGCTTCGCCCAGCTCGGCTCGCCCGCGATGCGCAACGTCGTGCGCAACGAGAATCCCGACACGGTGCTCGGCGAGGACGATCGCGCGTACCGTCGCGCCGCCTCGTGGCGCGGCGAGATCTACGAAGATCTCTATTCGGTCTCGCTGGCGACCGGCGCGCGGCGCGAGATCGCACGGGCGGCCTCCTCGAACGTGTACTTCTCGCCGGGCGGCAAGTACGTGGCCGTGTGGGACGAGCGCAGCGCGCACTGGATCGCGATCCGCTTGCGCGACCGGCACCCGGTGACGCTCGCGCCGCGCGCGCGCGTCGCGTTCTACGACGTCGAGGACGATCATCCCGATCCGCCGCAGCCCGAAGGCTTCGGCGGCTGGCTCGCCGGCGACCGCGGCGTGCTGATCTACGACCGCTACGACGTGTGGCGCGCCGACCCCGACACCGGCGCGGCGAGCAGCCTGACGCGCGGGGCGGGCGCGCGCACGCGCACGGTCTACAGCCCGGTCTCCACCGACCCGGACGCCGACGCGTTCCCGCTCGACAAGCCGCTCCTGCTGACGCTGATCGACACGCGCACGTACGCGAGCGGCTACGCGAGCGTGCCGGTCTCCGGCGGCGTCCCGGCGACGTTGTTCGAGAAGAACGAGATCGTGAACGGCACGCGCGACGTGTTCGAAGCGCCGCTGCACGATCTCGGCTTCCCGCCGCTCGCCGCGAAGCACGGCGACCGGTACGTCTTCTCGCGCGAGACGTTCCGCGAGTTTCGCAACCTGTGGGCGACGGACACGCGCTTCCGGCAGCCGCGGCAAGTCACCGACGCGAACCCGCAGCTCGCGCGCTATCGCTGGGGCACCGAGCACCTCATCTCGTACAAGGGCGCCGACGGCACGCCGCTGCGCGCGGTGATGCTGATCCCCGACGGGCTGCGCCGCGACCGCAAGGCGCCGATGCTGGTCTACTTCTACGAGCGCTGGAGCGACATGTTCCACGAGTTCTACTCGCCGGCGCCGGGGACGAGCCCGAACTTCGCGCGCTACGTCTCCAACGGGTACGTCGTGCTGTTCCCGGACGTGAAGTATCGCGTCGGACACCCCGGCGCGAGCGCGCTGAACTGCGTGCTTCCGGCGGTCGACGCGGCGCTGAAGAGCGGCTACGCCGACCCGAAGCGCGTCGGGATGGCCGGGCACTCGTGGGCCGCCTATCAGATCAACTACATGATCGCGAAGACGCATCGTTTCCGCGCGGTCGAGGCGGGCGCGGCGGTCGACGACATGATCAGCGCGTACGGCGGGATTCGTCTCGAGAGCGGGATCGTGCGCGAGTCGCAGTACGAGCACACGCAGTCGCGGATCGGCGCGACGCCGTGGGATCGCCCGGACCTCTACCTCGAGAACTCCGGGCTGTTCGGGATCCGCAACGTCACGACGCCCTACCTGACGATCCACAACGACGCCGACGGCGCGGTCCCGCAGTTCCAAGGGATCGAGTACATCACCGCGATGCGCCGGCTCGGAAAGACGGCCTATCTGTTCTCGTTCGACGGCGAGGACCACAACCTCAAAGGGCGCGAGCAGCAGAAGTGGTGGACGGTGCACCTCGACCAGTGGTTCGACTACTGGCTCAAGGGTGCGCCGCGGCCGGCGTGGATGAACGGCGTGCCGTACCTGCACCGCGGCGAGACGGACGTGCATCCGCTGTACGGCGAGCCGGGCTGACGATGCCGGGCGCGGCGCTCGTTCGAACCTGCGCCGCGCTGCTCGCGTGCGCGCTCGCGCTCGCGGCGTGCGCCCATCGAGGGACGAGCGCGCCGTCCGGCGTGCTGCGGGTCGGCGTCGAAGTGGAGCCCACCACGCTGGCGCCGATCCTCGCCGAGTCGATCACCGACAACGAGATCCTGCGGCTGATCTACGATCCGCTGATCGGCTGCGACCGCCTCGGCAACCCGGTCCCCGCGCTGGCCGCCGCCGTGCCGACGCGCGCGAACGGCGGGATCTCGGCCGACGGTCTGACGATCGCGTACCGCCTGCGGCGCGGCGTGCGCTTCCACGACGGCCGCCCGTTCACGAGCGCCGACGTCGCGGCGTCCTTCCGGGCGGTGATGGACCCGCGGAACCCCGTCGCGACGCGGCACGGCTACGACGTCGTCGCGCGCGTCGAGACGCCCGATCCGTACACGATCCGCTTTCGACTGAAGCGCCGCTTCGCGCCGTTCATCGGAACGGTGTTCGCGGAGAGCGACTCGCCGTACTACGTCGGCCCCGCGCCGCTGCTGCGCGGCGCGCTCGTGCAAGCGGCGATCGCGAGCGCGCCGGTCGGAACGGGCCCGTACCGCGTCGTGCGCTGGCTGCACGGCGACCGGCTGGAGCTGGCGGCGAACGCGTCGTACTGGGCCGGCGCGCCGCGGATCCCGCGCATCGTCGTGCGGTTCATCCCCGACGAGAACAGCCAGCTCGTCGGCCTGCAGACCGGCGATCTCGACGCGGTGATCGGGCTGTCCGCGAGCGCGGCGGCGCAAGCGCGCACCATCCCCCACGTGCGAATCGACGCCTCGCCGACGAACGGCTACTTCGGATTCCTGATGAACACCGCGCGCGGCGCGACGGCCGATCCGCGCGTGCGTCGCGCGATCGCCGAGGCGGCCGACGCGGCGGCGTTTCGCCGCGACGTCACGCACGGATACTATGCGCCCGCGATCGCCGATTTGCCGACGATCCTCTGGGCGGCCGATCCGGCGCTCCGCCCGATCGCGCACGACGTCGCCGGGGCGCGCAGGCTGCTCGAGGCCGCCGGATACGGAGCGCCGCGGCGGCTCTCGCTCGAGATCGCGCTCGTGCAGCAGTCGCAGACGTTCCGCTCCGAGGCGGTGCTGCTGCAGAGCGAGCTGCGCGCGATCGGCGTCGAAGCGCACCTGCACGGCTACTTGAGCGACACCTACTCTGCGCCGCTGGCCGCGGGCGGGATCCTGGCGCGCGGACGCTACGACATCGCGCTCTACAACTGGATCTCCGGGATGGATCCCGACGACAGCTCGCAGCTGACGTGCGCGGAGCGCCCGCCGAACGGCTACGATCAGTCGTTCTACTGCAGCGCCGCGATGGACGCCGCGCAGCGCGACGCGCTCGCCTCCTACGACGAATCCGTGCGGAAGAAGGCGTACGCGCGCGTCGAGGCGCTGCTGCTGCGCGACGTCCCGATCGCCTACCTCGGCTCGCCGGTGAAGATCGCGGCGCTCCGGGACGACGTCGGAGGCTTCTCGCCCTCGCTGATCACGCGGACCGCGAACGCGGAGCGCTGGACGTTGCGTCGCTGAGCGGCTCCGGGGGGCGGGAGCCGCGCGCGGCCCGAACCACGCGCCATGGTTCGGCGCATCCCTGTCGCCCTGCTCGCCGTGCTGCTCGGCGCCGCTTCGCTCGCCTCGGCGCGCGCCCAAGGCTCCGCGCTCGACGCGCGCGCCGTCGCCACCGCGCAGCCGCAGGCCCAGGTGACGGGCGCACCGGTCACGCCGGCGCCGGTTCCGAGCCTCGCGCCGTCCCCGCCGGCCGAGCCGTCCGTCGCGCCCGGCCGCCCCGGCGCGTCGAGCCCGGCGGCTGCCCTTCCGCGCATCCCCGGCGTCATCGTCCCGGGTGCAGGGGCGACGCAGCCCTACGCGACGTTCGTGAAGGGCGCGACGGTCCAGAACGGCGTGATCGACCTGATCCGCAAGGACGACGATCTCTACTTCGACCTGAAGCCCGAGAACTTCGACCACACGTACGTGATCGCGCCGTCGATCGAGCGCGGCGTCGGCAGCGGCGCGTGGGCGGGACGCGTGTACGACCCGATCCCGGTGACGTTCAAGCTCGTCGGCAAGCGCGTGCTGTGGATCACCCCGAACACGCGCTACGTCGCGCCGAAAGGCTCCGCCGCCGCGAACTCGCTGGCGATCAGCGTCGGCGATTCGGTCATCCTTTCGACGCCCGTCGTCGCCGAAGACAAGGACAAGAAGCATCTCGTCGTCGCGCCCTCGCTGTTCCTCACCGACTTCGAGAACGTCGGCGCCGATCTCGGGCGAGCCGCCACGCCGCCTTCGCTCCCGGGCCTGCTCGTGCTCGTCATCCGTCCCACGTACGCGGTCGACGCGACGAAGTCGTACTACGGCCGGACGAAGACCTTTCCGCGCAACGACGAGATCAGCGTCGATCTGGCGTTCAACGGGCCGCCGAACGCGATGCCGACGGTCCCCGACGGGCGCGGGATCCCGGTCGTGATGCACTACAGCATCATCTCGCCTCCGGAGCGCGACCCGCACTTCGTGCCGCGCCTGGCCGACGACCGCGTCGGATACTTCATCACCGCGCGCAAGAGCTACGGCAACGACGCCGCCAAGACGCCGTTCGAGCGCTTCATCGAGCGCTGGAACCTCGACGACGGGCCGATCACGTTCTACCTCACCGACGAGATCCCGAAGGAGTATCGCGACACCGTGCGGCGCGGGATCCTAGCGTGGAACGACGCGTTCGCGCGCATCGGGCACCCGCACGCGATCGTCGTCAAAGACCCGCCGTCCGATCCGAACTGGGATCCCGACGACGCGCGCTACACGACCGTTCGCTGGATCACCTCGGACGAGCCCGACTGGAGCGCCTACAGCCCGCACGTGAGCGATCCGGACACCGGACAGATCGTCCGCGCCGAGGTCGTGATCGACGGCGAGTCGCTCCGCGCGATCAAGAGCGGCTACATCGACCGCGTGCTCCCGGCCGAGCGGCTCCGGCGCAGCGCCTCGGCGCTGTCGTTCCTGCTCGATCCGACGGCGCTGACCGGCGACGGCGACGAGGCTTCGGAGAGCGAGGACTGCACGTTCGAGCAAGGCTCGGTCGTCCAGGCGGCGCTCGGCTCGCTGCTGCTCGCGCAGAACCCGCGCACGACCGCGGCGGAGCGCGAGCGCTACGCGCAGCAGTGGCTCTACAGCACGGTGCTGCACGAAGTGGGGCACACGCTCGGGTTGCGGCACAACTTCGAAGGCTCGACGGCGTACACGTACAAGGAGCTGCACGATCCGGCGTTCACCGCGAAGCACGGCACGACGGGATCCGTCATGGACTACACGCCCGCGAACATCGCCGCGCCCGGCGAACGGCAGGCGGCGTATTTCCCGACGAAGCTCGGGCCGTACGACTACTGGGCGATCGAGTACGGCTACCGTACCTTCCCGAACGTGCGCAGCTCCGCCGACGAAGCGATCCCGCTCTCGCGGATCGCCTCGCGCTCGACGCAGCCCGGCCTCGCGTACGGGACCGACGAGGACGCGATCGCGAGCTCGGTCGACCCGCGGATTCAGCCGTTCGACTTGTCGAGCGATCCGCTCGCGTACGTCGACGAGCAGTTTCGCGTCGACGACGACGTCGTCGCCCGGCTGACGAAGACGTTCCCCGGCGACACGCGCTCGTTCCAGGACTTGCGCGCCGGGCTCGTGACCGTGCTGAACAACGAGCTCGAGGACGGCGTCATCGCGGCGAAGTACGTCGGCGGCATCTACACGTCGCGCGCGCACCGCGGCGAGCCGGGAGCGCCGCCGCCGTTCACGCCGGTGCCGCGCGCGCAGCAGCTGCGCGCGTTCCGGCTGCTCGACCGCTACGTCCTTTCGTCGAACGCGTTCCGGTTCTCGCCGCAGCTCCTCAACGAGGTCGCTCCCTCGCGGTACGGCGTGCACTGGGGCGCCGACCGCGTTCCGCGCAGCGACTTCCCGGTGCGCGAGGTGATCGCGGAGCTGCAGGACGGCGTCATCGAGCAACTGTTCTCGCCGGTGAACCTCGCGCGCGTGGGCGACGAGGAGCTCAAAGTGCGCCGCCCGTCCGACACGATGTCGCTCGCCGATCTGTTCGCGTGGACGAACGCGGCGATCTACGACGACGTCGGAAAGACGACGATCGAGCCGACGCATCGCGAGCTTCAGCGCCGCTTCGCGGACCTGCAGATGGTGATCGTCGCGCTGCCCGCGCAGTACGCCGATCGCCTGGACCTCCCGCGCGAGACCCAGGCTTTGGCGCGCTACAACCTCGTGAAGCTCGCCGCCCGCCTGCCGGCGGCGATCCGCGCCGCGCGCGACGAAGGCACCCGCGCGCACCTCACCGACTTGCGCGTGCGCGTGGCGGGCGTGCTGCACGCGCAGAACACGCGGCAGATCTGAGGGGTACAAGCGCCGCATGAGCGTCACCGCCCCCGACTTCACCAAGGCGCCGCCGCGCAGCGGCCGCGACATGCTCGGCCGCTACGCCTGGCTGGCGCGGCTCGCCGACAAGGTGCGCGCCGAGCATGCCGGCACGCAGGAGGACTACGTCGCCTACTGCCCGCTCTCCATGGGCTTCCTCCACGCCGCCGGCGTCACGCGCTCGGACGTCGACCGGCTGATCCGCGAGGGCGCGAGCGACGATGCGCTCGTGCGCTGGTTCGACGAGCACGTCTCCGACGAGCGGCGCGAGAAGGCGAACCGATTCGTCCTCGAGGAGCACGCGTCGAGCCTCGATCAGCAGGACGCGGAAGAGGGTCGCGCCTGACCGTTCGCACCGTCATCCCGGCCGCGCGCGCCGCCCTGCGCGCGCGCTGCGCCGGGGCGCTGAGCGCCGCGGACGCGGACGCTCTCGCCGCGGCCGGTGAGGCCGACGTTCTCGCGCTCGACGTGCCGCTCGCGAGCGGCGTCGCGACGCTCCTGCGCGCGTGCGGCGCGGTCGTCGCCGGCGCCGGCTCGGCCACGCTGATCGCCGCGTCGCGCGCGACGCTGGAGCGCGCCTGCGCCGCCGCACGTTGCGAGTCCGAGCGCGCGGCGGTTCGCGCGCTGATCGCCGCGTTCCAGCGCGCGCGGTCGAGCCCGCCGGCGTTGCGTTGGCGCGGCCGGTCGATCGCGCTGGACGACGGTGCGCAGGTGATGGGCATCGTCAACGTCACGCCGGACTCGTTCTACGAGCGCGTCGGCGGCGCCGAGGCCGCGCTCGCGAAGGGGCGCGCGATCGTCGCGGACGGCGGCGCGATCGTCGACGTCGGCGGACAGTCGTATGCCGACGGCGTGCGCCGGGTCGGTCCGGAGGACGAGGCCGCACGGGTCGTGCCGGCGGTGCGCGCGCTCGCCGCGGCCTGTGACGCGGCGATCTCGGCCGACACCGTGCACGCCCGCGTCGCGCACGCCGTGCTGCGAGCCGGCGCGCACGCGATCAACGACTGCAGCGGATTGTCCGATCCCGCGCTGGCGGACGCGGTGGCCGAGCACGGCGCCGGACTCGTCATCGTGCACCTCAAAGGGCGCCTCAACCACCGCGAGCCCGCGACCTACGTGTACGACGACGCGCTCGCGGAGATCGTGGAGTTCCTGCACGAGCGCGCCGAGCGCGCGCTCCGCGCCGGCGTCGCGCGCGACGCGATCGCGATCGACCCGGGGCTGGAGTTCGGCAAGGAGCCGGCCACCGATCTCGAGATCCTCGCGCGCTTCGGCGAGCTGCGCGCGCTCGGCTATCCGATCGTGCTCGCCGCCTCGCGCAAGAGCTTCATCGGGCGCGTCGTCGGCCGGCCCGCGGCCGAGCTGCTCGTGCCGTCGCTCGCGGCGGCGGCGGCCGGGATCGCGGCGGGCGCGCGCATCGTCCGCGCACACGACGTCGCCGAAACGGTTCAGCTCGCGCGGATGCTCGCGGCGATCGAGCGCGCCGGGATGCCGGCGGAGGACGGCGCGAGCAACTCGTGCGCCGCCGAGGCGGTCTAGAGCACGAGAATGCGCGCGGCGTACATCGGCGTCGGCTCGAATCTCGGCGACCGGCAGAGCGCGATCCTGGCCGCGCTGCAGCGGCTGCGCCGCGGAGCGGACGTCGAGGCGGTTTCGTCGTTCTACGAGACGGCGCCGGCGAACGGCGTCGCGGGCGGCCCGTTCCTCAACGTTGCCGCGAAGCTCACGACGTCGCTCGACCCGGTGGGCTTCGAGCGCTTCGTGCGCTCGGTCGAAAGCGCGATCGGACGGCTGACGCGCACGCCGCTCGACGCGCGGCCCATCGACATCGACATCCTGCTCTTCGGCGAGGAAGTCGCCGACTTCGGCCGCTTCGAAGTTCCGCATCCGTACCTCGCGTCGCGGGCGTTCAACCTCGTCCCGCTCGCCGAGATCGCGCCGGGCGTCGTCGATCCGCGCAGCGGCAAGACGATCCGCGAGCTGGCGGCCGCGGTGCCGCGGGACGGGATCGCGCGCAAGGCGCGCGCGGTGCATTTCGACGCGAACCGCCAAGAAGAGGCGCCCGAGGTGCGCCTGTCGCTGAACCGCGTCGGCGTCTCGTCGGTGAAGCACGTCATCCGGCTCGCGATCGGCGGCGAGGAGCGGGTGTTCCACGGCGACTTCACGATGGTCGCCGATCTCGCGCCCGACAAGGCCGGCGTGCACATGTCGCGCTTCTCCGAGCTGCTCGAAGCGGCGACGCTCGACGTGCTGGCGCGCGCCGCGAAGCCGTCGCGAGTCGAGGATCTCACCGAGCAGATCGCGCGGGAGATCGTCGCCTCGCAGGGCGCGCTGCGCGCCGACGTGCGGCTGCGGGCGGACTTCGGGCTCGAGCGCTGGACGCCGGTGAGCGGGAAGCGCACCGAGGAGACGTACACCCTGGTCGGGATCGCGCACGCCGACGCGCGTGGAGCGCGGCGCGTCGTCGGCGTCGAGGCCGAAGGGATGACGGCCTGTCCGTGCGCGCAGCAGATGGTGCGCGAGCACTCGATGCGCGAACTGCTCGACGCGGGCTTCAGCGAATCGGACGCAGCGCGCGCGCTCGACGCGCTTCCGGTCGCGACGCACAATCAGCGCGGGCGCGGCGGCGTCTACGTCGGCGCCGCCGAGCCCTACGCCGCCGAGCTGCGCGCCGAAGACCTCGTCGAGATCGTGGAGTCGTCGATGTCGAGCGAGACCTACGATCTGCTGAAGCGCCCGGACGAGTTCTTCGTCGTCAACAAGGCGCATCACAACCCGAAATTCGTCGAGGACGTCGTGCGCGGGATCGTCGCGCGCGCCCTCGACGTGTACGCCGACTTCCCGGACGGGACGTATCTCGGCGCCTCGCAAGTGAACTACGAGTCGATCCACAAGCACGACGCCTTCGCCGAAGCGTTCGGGCTGTTCGGCGAGTTCCGGCGCGAGCTGCGCGAGGGCGTGCACGTCGACGTCAAGACCGATCTCGCGAGCTGGCTCGGAACGCGGCCCTCGGCCGTCGTGACCGTCTAGCCCGGGAGGCGCCGTCATCCCGAAGAGCGCCGAGCCGCTCGACGTCGCGACGGCGTTCCGGTTTCTGCGCGGCCTGAAGCGCAACAACGACCGCACCTGGTTCCACGCCAACCGCACCGCGTGGGACGGGCACGTGCGGCACGGCTTCGAAGACCTCGTCACGATGCTGCTCCTCGCCGGCGGGCGCGCCGACGAACGGCTCCGTCACGTCGACCCGCGCGCCTGCCTGTTCCGGCTCGCGAACGACACGCGCTTCCATACCGGAAAGCAGCCCTACAAGACGTGGCTTTCGGCGTGGCTGTCGCCGGGCGGAAAGAACGGCGCCTTCGCCGGCTACTACGTGCACGTCGCGCCCGGCGGTTCGCACTTCTCGGCCGGCGTGTACGTCCCGGAGAAACCGGCGCTGCACGCGCTCCGCAGCGTCTTCGCGCTGGACGGCGCGGAAGCGCGCCGCTTCGACCGGGTGCTGGCGGCGAACGCGCTGCGACCCTATCTCCCGCTCGAGACCGAGCCGCTGCGCGTGACGCCGCGCGGCTTCCCGAAGCACCATCGCCGCCTGCCGCTGATCCGCGCGCGGAACTACCTGCTGCGCCGCGACGTCGCGGACGAGGAGCTGCGCGCGCGCGGTCCGTTCGCCGTCTTCCGCGACGCGATCCGTGCCACGGCTCCCTTCGTGCGCTGGCTCGACGAGCACGCCGGCGATGCGTGCTGACGATCCGTTCGGCGGGCGGCCGCCGACCAGTCACGAGCGGATGAGCGGGCGTCCCTGGGACGCGTCGTATCATGACGGACCCGCACCGTGGGACATCGGCGGACCGCAGCCGGCGATCGTGCGCCTCGCCGCGCGCGGCGCATTTCGCGGTGACGTGCTGGACGCGGGCTGCGGCACGGGCGAGAACGCGCTGCACGTCGCGTCTCTCGGGCTCCACGTTTCCGGTTTCGACGTCGCGCCGACCGCGATCGCGATCGCTCGGCGGAACGCGGCCGAGCGCGAGATCGCCGCGGAGTTCGCGATCGCCGACGCGTTCGAGCTCGCGGGTCTCGGCCGGACGTTCGACACGGTGCTGGACTGCGGACTGTTCCACACGTTCGACGCCGAAGAGCGCCCGCGCTACGTCGCGAGCCTCGCCTCGGCGACGAAGCGCGGCGGCACGTTGCACGTCCTCTGCTTCAGCGACGAAGGCCCCGCGGCGGGCCCGCACCCGGTCGGCCGCGACGCGATCGCGGCCGCGTTCGATCCGAGCACGGGATGGACGCTCTCGGCGCTTCGGCCCGAACGCATCATGACGCGTTTCCACGACGAGCGCGGCGCGCCGGCGTGGTTGGCGACCGTCGAACGAACGTAACGGCCTGGGCGCACGGTGCCCGGGCGCACCCTTGCGGGCGAGGAACGAGGCCGTTCGCGGCGCACGTTCGGTTCGTGAACGAACGGCCGTGGAGCGACGCGACGCGGGTGGTCCACGCGGGGAAGCGACGCCCGGCGCCCGGTGAGGCGCTGCTCGGCGGACCGGTCTTCGCGAGTCATTTCGCGGCGCCGGAGAGCGCGGATGCGCCGTTCGCGTACGGGCGCGAAGACAACCCCACGTTCCGCGCGTACGAGGCGGCGCTCGGCGATCTCGAAGGCGGCGACGCCGTCGTCTTCGCGTCGGGGATGGCGGCGATCGAAGCGGTGTTCGGCAGCGTCCTGCTGCCGGGCGACGTGCTGGTCGTCCCGGCCGGCGGATACTACTCGACGCGCGGGCTCGCCGACGCATATGCGACGCGCCACGGCGTCCGCGTGCGGCGCATCGAACCCGCCGACGCGTCGAATCCCGCGACGTACGCCGGTGCGAAGCTGGCGTGGATCGAGACCCCGCTCAATCCGCAGCTGGAGGTGGTGGACGTCGCGGAGGCGGCGCGCCTCGCGCACGACGCGGGCGCCCTGCTCGCGGTCGACGACACGACCGCGACGCCGCTGGCGACGCGGCCGCTGGAGCTCGGCGCGGACTTCAGCGTCTCGAGCGACTCGAAGATGATGACGGGCCACGGCGATCTCATCCTGGGGCACGTCGCAGCGACGAGCGCGGAACGCGTGGCGGCGCTGGGCGAATGGCGCCGTCTGCACGGCGCCGTACCCGGACCGATGGAGGTGTTTCTCGCCCACCGCTCGCTGGCCACGCTGCACGTGCGGCTGGAACGCTGCAGCGCGAACGCCTTGCGCATCGCCGAGGCGCTCGCGGCGCGGGCAAATGCGCGCGGCGACGTGCGCGACGTCCGCTATCCGGGGCTCGCGACGGCGCCGCAGCACGCGCTCGCCGCTCGTCAGATGCGCTTCTTCGGATCGGTGCTGTGCTTCGACGCCGGATCGCGCGAGCGAGCGGTTCGGTTCCTCTCGGAGCTTCGCCTCGTGGTCGAAGCGACGAGCTTCGGCAGCGTCCACACGACCGCGGAGCGCCGCGCGCGCTGGGGCGGCGACGACGTCACCGGCGGGTTCATCCGGCTGAGCGCGGGCTGCGAGGCGGCCGTCGACGTCATCGCCGACCTGACGCGGGCGCTCGACGCGACGCTGCCCTGACGTGCGCGGCCGCGCGAGTCGGACGGCGGTCGCTATGCGGAGGCGTTCTCCAGGAATCGAATCCGCGTCGCGAGCGAAGGATGCGACGCGAAGATCAGCTCCGCCCAGCGCGGCGGCTCGAGCTCGGCGAGGTTCTGTTCGCCCAGGCGCTTGAACGCGCGGACGCCGGCCGGCGCGTCGTTCGTGGCCGCGACGGCGAAGCGGTCGGCGCGCGCCTCCATCGCCCGCGACGCCGCGTTCATCAGCGGCATCGAGCCGAGCTGCACGAGCGAGGCGTAGAACGCGAGCCGCGCGCCTTGCGCCGGCGAGGTGACGCCGCGCCGCGTCGTCGCGCGCAGCGCCGCGTCGGCGACGAGCAGCGTCGCGGCGAGCGACACCGTCCCGAGCGCGATGCCCAGCCACGGATCGCGCCGCACGTAATGACCCAGCTCGTGCGCGACGACGAACAGCGTCTCGTCGTCGGGAAACGCTTCGACCAGCGTGTCGGCGAGCGCGATCCGTTCCGTGCCGAGCACGCCGGTGACGAAGGCGTTCGCCTTTTTCGTTTGACGGCTCATGTCGAAGCGCAGGATCGAGGCGTCGCCGACGCCGTAGCGCGCGGCCAGCGCGCGGATCCGCGCTTCGAGGTCGCCCGTCACCGGCTCGTAGCGGTTGAACAGCGGCATCACGAACGTCGGCGCGATCACCGTCGCGAAGGCGAGCAGCGGCGGCGTCGCGGCGATCGCGATCAGCGGCCAGCGTCGCGGCGCGCGCACGACGACGGCGTCGGCGAGCGAGACGACGATCGCCGTGACGGCGGCGGCGACGGCCGTGCCCTTCGCGTGGTCCGCCATCCAGCTCCGCGCGCTCTGCTCCGACGTGCCGTAGACGCGCTCCAGCACGTGGCCTTCGACGTAGTCGACGCCGACGTCGCGCAGGGCGTCGAGCGCGAGGACCGCGAGCGCGAACGCCGGCGCGCGGAGCGGTCGCGGCAGCGGGCGCACCGCGGCGTCGAGCGCGTCCCCGGCGACGAACGCGATCGCCGCGGTCGACGCGAGCGAGCGCGCGAGTCCGGCGACGGTCAGCGCGCGTCGCGCCGCGCCGTACCGCCGCGGATCCCGGTCATCCCGCGAAGGGTACGGTGCGCGCAGGTCGCGCAGCGCCTGTGCGGCACGCAGCGCCGCGTACCCGAGCGTGAATCCCGCGGCGAGCCCGCATGCCGTCCGTCGCACGAGAGCCATCGTACCCCGCTCAGAAGCGAACGACCGCCGTGTACGTGAGCACCGCGTCGCCCTTCGCCGGAACCGCGAGACGCCAGGTCGCCGTCGTCGCCGAGGTCTTCTCGAACGGTGCGCTCGTCTCGGTGATCTTCCAGTCGCCCACGATCGGCTCGACCACGAGGACGGTCTGCGCGGCCGGCTTCGCGTTGTGAATCTCGATCCGGTAGGAGCTCTCGAACGTCTGCCGGTCGACGACCCGGAAGCTCGTCTGCCGCCTGTTCGCAACGACGTCGAACGCGTTGCCGATGAAGAGACGGACGTCGGCCCCGGCCGGCGTGTGATCGATCGAGTCGCCCCCGACGAACTGCGCCGTCCCCGACGAGTCACGCTTGTAGACGCGCACCGTCCCGGCCGGGAGCGGGATCCCGAGTTCTCCGCCTTCGTTGCGGAACGTCAAGTACGTCCCCACCTTGACGCTGCGGCCGAGATCGCCGAGCGCGACGCGATAATATCCGCCGTCGCCTCGCAGCTCGAGGGTCTTCGTGACGGGGAACGCGCCCGCGCGCATGAGCTCGACCTGTTTCGTCTGCGCGTCGGCGATCGTCGTCTTGCGCGGCAGCGTGTAGAGATGGTATTCGAACAAGCCTTCCTCGCGCGGAAGACGATAGGTGTCGGCGGTCATCGCGGGCGGCGCGGCGCGGCCGAGCGGGCTTGACGCGAGCGGCACGTTGACGTTGCCGGCGACGAGCTGCACGCTCGCGTTCCGATACGCCGTTCCGCTTTGATTCTGCAGCGTGACGAGGCCGCGCAGGTCCATGCGGTCGTCGCTCGCGTTGAGCATCGCCGTGTAATCGGCGTGCCAGCTCATCCCGCCGGTGAGGTAGTCCAGCTCGACGTCGCGCGCGCCGCCGCGCGTCGCGATCACGTCGGTCACGAGCGTCGGCCGGTCGCGGAGATTCGGCGGCAGCGACGGGTAGGCGATGTCGCCGTTCACGGTGGTTTCGATGCGGTCGGCGTAGCGCAGCACGACGCCGCCGTTCGCCGCGAGGACGCGCGCGGTCTCGCGAGCGCGGTGCCCGTTTTTGCCGGCGGGATGGAGCACGACGACGTCGCGCCCGACGTACTTCTCGAGCAGCTTCTGCGGCGTGAGCAGGTCGTAGTCGAAGTCCTGCTCGGCGACTTCGAGGGGCGCGGCGGAATCGAGCGACTGCAGCACCGCGGTCTCCGGCTGGATGCGCGCGCTGACGTCGCGCAGTGCGAGCCGCGACTCGCCCTGCGGCAGCGAAACGCGTCGCCGGTCGCGCACCACGGCGAGATCGTCGTTATAGATCGTCACGCCGACGGCGCGCTGGTCGGCGAGCGTGGAGACGCGCTCTCCGGGATCGGCCGACGAGACGCCGACGAGCGCGGCGGCGAGCGCGGCGAAAAGGGTGAGGAAACGGCGCATGCAACCTCCGCTGCGTGTCGAGCTTCGTTTTGTCGGGCGGACGGGTCTACGGGTTCGATCCGCATGCGGCGCGATGGGCGTGCGGCGACGCTCTCGTCGTCCGCGACGGGCACGTCGTCTCGCTTCGAATCACCGATGCGGACGCCGGCACGCCGCACATCCCCCTCGACGGCCGCGCCGTCTATCCCGCGTTCGCCGACTGCCACGTGCACCTGACGGACACGGGGCTCTTCCTCGGGCCCGCCGATCTTTCCGGCGTGCGCGACGCCGCGGGCTTCGAGCGAGCCGTCGCGGCGCTGCCGTACGCCGGCGTGGTGCTGGCGGGAAACTACGACGACTCGGCATGGCCGCACGGCGAGCGCGCGAGCGCCGCGCCCCTCGAACGCGAGCACGCCGGCTCGATCGCGATGGCGGTGCGGGTCGACGGCCACTCGTCCGTCGTCAACCGCCGGGCGCTCGAGCTCGCCGCGCTCGCGCCCGAGACGCCGGGGATCGAACGTGACGAGCACGGCGTCCCGACCGGGACGCTGTTCCTCGAAGCGAACTGGCGCGCACAGGCGCGCGTGCTGGCGGCCGTCCCGCCGAAGCAGCGGCGCGCCGCCGAGCGCCGCGCCACCGAGCTCGCGCTGCGCGAAGGCGCGCTCCATCTGCACGTGCAGCTCGTCGGGCTCGGGGATCGCGAGGCGTACGCCGCGGAGATCGCGGCGCTCCGCGACGCGGGTCCCGCGAAATGGCATCCGAAGATTTGCGAGCCCGACGCCGCGCTCGCGCGATCGTTCGGGCTGCCGTACGTCGGCGGCGACGTGTTTCTCGACGGCAGCATCGGAAGCGGAACGGCGGCGCTGACGGCGCCGTATCACGATCGTCCCGGATGCGGGACGCTGATGCACGGCGACGACGAGGTCGTCGCGTATTTCGCGGAGGCGGAAGCGCTCGGCGTGAGCGCGGGCGTGCACGCGATCGGCGACGCGGCGATCGAGCAATGCCTGCGGGCGTGGGAAACGGTTCTCGGCGGACAGCCCTCGCCGCGCAACCGGCACTTCATCGAGCATTTCGAGATCGCGACGCCGGCGCAGATCGCACGCGCGGCGCGACTGGGGCTGTTTCTGTCGATGCAGCCGCAGTTCGACGCGCTGTGGGGCGCGCCGGGCGGGATGTACGACGCGCGGCTCGGCGCGGAGCGCGCGCGCGGGATGAACGCGCTGCGCTCGGCGCGCAGCGCCGGCGCGGTCGTCGTCGGCGGCGACGACAGCCCCGTGTGCCGGCTCTCCCCGCTCGAAGGGATGCGGGCCGCGATGCAGCATCACAACCTGGCGGAGCGCCTCACCGTCGAGGACGCGCTGCAGATGTACACGTACGACGCGGCGCGCTTCGGGCACGCCGAGCGCGAGACGGGGACGCTGCTCCCGGGCTACGCGGCGGATTTCGTCGTACTGGACGGCGATCCGATCGCGGCCCGCTCGTTCGACGGCGTGCGCGTCGGCGAGACGTGGAGCGACGGGGTGCGCGTCGCGTGAGCCGGTTGGAAGGGAGGGTGGATCTCTCGGCGTTCGATCCGCGGCTGCGCGAGACGGAATCCGACGTCGACGCGCTGATGGCGGCGCTGCTCCCGCACGCGGCGATGTTCTCCGATCCCCCGGTCTCCGGATTTCGCGTCGGCGCGATCGCGCGCGGCGAGCTCGGGACGCTGTATGTCGGGGTGAACGTCGAGTTCGCCGGGATGCCGCTCTCGTGCAGCGTCCACGCCGAGCAGGCCGCGGTGTCGAACGCGCGGCGCCACCGCGAACGCCGAATCGTCGCGCTCGCGACGAGCGCCGTGCCGTGCGGGCACTGCCGGCAGTTCCTTCACGAGTTGCCGCGCGCCGCGGAGATCCGCATCCTGCAGCCCGGCGCCGCCGCGGCGTCGCCGGGCGAGCCGCTGCCGCGCGCGACGGCTGTGACGCTCGGTGAGCTGCTGCCGCACGCGTTCTCGCCGCATGACCTCGGTGCGGCCGGTGACCTCCTGGACGAACGACGCACGGAGCTCGTCCGCGACGACGGCAGCGACGACGAGCTGCTCGACGCAGCGCGCGCCGCCGCGGAACGCGCCTACGTCCCGTACGGCCGTACGCATTCGGGCGTCGCGCTTCGGACGGCGGACGGTGCGATCCATCGCGGATCGGCGCTCGAGAGCGTCGCCTACAACCCGTCGCTTCCGCCGCTGCAGGACGCGCTCGTGTCGCTGCGTCAGACGGGGCGCAGATGGGGCGATGTCGTCGAGGCGGCGCTCGTCGAAGCGGACGGCCCGGTCTCGCACCGTGCGCATGCCGACGCCCTCGCGCGCGCGCTCGGCCTTCCGCCGCTGCGCTTCGGGCGCGTGCGCCTCAGATGAGCGAGATCGTCTCTTTCGGTTTCCGCAGCGACGCCATCGCCGCTTCGAGACCGCCGGCGAGCACGTCGACGACCGGATCGTCGACTTCTTCGACGCGGCCGTCGTCGGCGAGCGCGACGAGCGCCGGATCGATCGGCATCCGCGCCAGCACAGGGGCGCCGGCGAGATCGGCGACCTCGCTCGCGTAGGACGGGCCGAAGACGTCGTAGCGCACGCCGGTGTCCGGCGCGACGAAGTACGACATGTTCTCGACGACGCCGACGATCGGTTTCTTCAGCTGGTGCACGAGGTTCGCCGCTTTGCGCACGATCATCGTCGCGAGCTTCTGCGGCATCGTGACGAGCACGATCCCGTCGACGGCGAGCGACTGCAGGACGGTGAGCGGCGCATCCGAGGTGCCCGGCGGGAGATCGATCAGCAGGTAGTCGAGATCGCTCCACAGCGCCTGCTCGTAGAACTGCCGGATGACGCCGGAGAGGATCGGGCCGCGCCAGATCATCGCCGTGTCCTCCTTGTCGGTGAGGAGGTTCGAGCTGACGACCTCGATCGCCGCACGGGTCTTCGCCGGCACCATGAGCGGACGCGGCTGCTGGCCGGCCGGCGTCGAGGGGTCGTGCTCGAGCCCGAGCGGCTCGCGCAGCCCGAAGAGCCGCGGGATCGACGGCCCCGTGATGTCGGCGTCGAGGATGCCGACCCGCTTCCCCGCGCGGCGCAGGCCGACGGCGATCAGCGCGGTGGTGAGCGACTTGCCGACCCCGCCCTTCCCGGACATGACGGGAACGACGCGGCCGAAGCGCGCTCGCCGCGTGAACTCGCCGGGCGCTCGCCGGGCGGGCGTCTTGTCGTCGTTCATGATGAGCGGGACGCGGCCGGACAGACGCGCCTGCGTGAGCGCGGCGAGGATCGGCTGGACGCGCAGCCCGTGCGCGTTCGCGCCCTGCTCGATCGTCTCGTACTTGTTCACGCCGCAGCCGGCGCAGTGCAGCCCGAACTGGGTCAGCACGTCCTCGGCGAGCGGAAACTCGGCGACGAGGTCGCGGATGTTGGTGGTCGGGGCGAGGGTGATCGGCATGCGTGCGGGGCTGCGACCTTCGTCGGAGAACGGAAAAGCGATGCGGTTCGTCGACTTCGCGAGCGCTCGTGCGCGTCCCGCGGTACGTCCGCCGATGCTTGAACACCGTTCATGAGCACAGTGGTTGACGCGCTGATCGTGGGCGGCGGTCCGGCCGGGCTCGCCGCCGCTTCGTACCTCGCCGGCGCGGGCCGCACGGCGGTCGTGCTCGAGAAACGTCCCGTCCTCGGCGGCAAGCTCTCCTCGTGGCGCGACCGCGACGGCGACGTGCTCGAGACCGGCCTGCACGCCTTCTTCGGGGGCTACACGAGCGTCCACGCGCTGCTGCGCGAGACGGGCATCGCGCACCACGTGCTGTGGCAGCCGCACGCGCTGACGTGGGCGATGCCCCCGAACTTCTCGCCGCGCTGGAACGGTGCGCCCGTCTACGAAGAGTTCCGCTTCGTCGACGCGCCTTCGCCGTTCAACGGGATCGGCGCGGTGCTCAACGCCCGCTACGTCTTCAGCCACTGGGAGAAGCTGCTCTTCGCGAAAGGGACGCTGCCCGTGCTGCTGCGCGATCGACGCTACGTCGAAGCGCAGGACGGCATCACGTACGCGGAGTGGCATCGTCGCCGCGGCATGTCGGAGCACATGCTCAAGACGTTCTTCGCGCCGATGGCGCTGGCGCTCAACTTCACCGACGTCGAGCGGATCTCGGCGGAAGCGATGCTGCGCGTCATGGCCTACTTCGCCGGCTCGCGCGACGCGAGCCGCGCCGGGTTCCTCGACGGGCCGCCGGGACCGCGCTTCGTCGAGCCGCTCGCCGCCCACGTGCGGGCGGGCGGGCAGCGCGTCGAAGCGAACGCGCGGGTCGGCGAGCTGCTGTTCTCCGGCGACCGCTGCACCGGCGCGCGCACGACCGACGGCCGCGTGTTCGAGGCGCGGAACGTGATCGTCGCGACGCCGGTGCACGACGCGAAGCGGCTGCTGCCGCAAGCGATGCTGCGCGATCCGCTCGTCCACGGCGTCGCGAAGCTCGAGAGCGCGCCGGTGATCAACGCGCATTTGTGGTTCGACCGGCCGGTGTCGCCGTTCACCAACCTGATGTTCGCGCCGGGCACGATCGTCGCGGTGCACGCGGACCTCGGCCAGGTCTCGCCGGGCTACGGCTGGCACGGAAAGTCGTTTCTCGAAGCGTGCGTCGCGCCGGCCGACGAGCTGATCCGCGCGGACGACGAGACGGTGGTCGACGCGGTGCTGCGCGACCTGCACCGGCTCTATCCGCTCGCGAGCCGGGAGACGCTCGTCAAGGCGAAGCTCGTGCGCGTCCCGCGCAGCGTCTACCGCGCCTCGCCGGGCGCCGAGCGGCTGCGTCCAGGCGCCCGGACGCCGGTGCGCAATCTCTTTCTCGCCGGCTGCTACACGAACCATCGCTTTCCGGCCAGCATCGAGGGTGCCGTCCGCAGCGCGCGCGCCGCCGTCGACGCGGTCCTCGCCGCACCGTGCTAGCGCCCGCGGCGCCGGCGCTCGCCGCGTGCTATCGGATCTGCCGCGACGTCGCGAAACGGCACTCGAAGACGTTCTACCTGAGCTCGCTGTGCCTCGCTCCGGAGCGGCGGCGCGCCGTCTGGGCGGTCTACGCGTTCTGCCGAACCGCCGACGACATCGTCGACGGCGGGCTTCCCGCGGAGCGGCGTCTCGACGCGCTCGACGCGTGGGAGCGCGGGCTGCGCGCGGCCTATGACGGCCGCGCCGACGACCCGGTCTTCGTCGCGCTCGCCGACGCGGTCGCGACGTACCGCATCCCGCTTCAGCCTGCGCTCGACCTGCTGCGCGGCGCGCGCATGGACGTCGGCACGCGGCGCTACGAGACCGATGACGAGCTGCGCGAGTATTGTTATCTCGTCGCGTCGACCGTCGGGCTGCTGGTGCTTCCGATCCTCGGCGCGCTTACGCCCGAAGCGAGCCGTTACGGCGCCGTCCTCGGCCACGCCATGCAGATGACGAACATCCTGCGCGACGTCGGCGAGGACGCGCGCATGGGGCGGATCTACTTGCCCGCCGAGTCGCTTCGCCGCGCCGGCTGCACGGAGCAGACGATCCTCGCCGGCTGCGTCGGCGCTCCGTTCGCGGCGCTGATGCGAGACGAGATCGAGCGGGTCCGCCGCCTCTACGCGGAAGCAGAGCCCGGGATCGCGCTGCTCGCGGAGGAGTCACGGTACGCGGTGCGCGTGGCGCTCGTGCTCTACCGCGGCATCCTCGACCGCATCGAGCAGAACGGCTACGACGTGTTCACCCGCCGCGCGCACGTACCCGTTGCGACGAAGATGCTGACCGCGGCGAGAGTCCGCTTCGCGCGGTAGCGCGAGTTCCGCACGGCTTTCGCGTCGATCACCGCTCGGGCTGCGCCGGCATCGCCGCCGCGTCGGCGGCGAGCGCGAGGCGCTGCTCGCGGGCGCCCCAGTCGGCGACGCACCACAGCATCGCGAGGACCAGCGGGCCGCTGCCGCAGATCCACATCAGCTCGCCGGCGGTCTGCTGGTCGGAGAGCGCATCCGGACGGCCGGCGTAGTGCGCGTAGATCACGTGGCGCGCGACGTAGAACGCGAAGCCCAGGAACGCGCCGGCGGGGATCGCCAGGAACAGCACCAGGATGCGCATCGCGTGCGACGCCGCGTGCGGCGCGGGCGCGACGGCGAAGACCGACGACCAGAAGATCAGCGCCGAGGTCAGGAACAGCGCGTGCTCTGCGGCGTGCACCGACTCGTTCGAGAGCGCCGCTTCGTAGAGCGGCGAGAAATGCGCCACGTACAGCACGGCCGTGAGCTGGAGTAGGGCGACGAACGGGTTCAGCAGCACCCGCAGCGGCGCCGACGTGAGCGCCCGCGCGGCCGCCGTCGCGGCGGTGGCGGGAAGCGCGGCGAGCAGCAGCCGGAGCGGGGCGCCGAGCACCAGCAGCGGGGCCGCCAGCGAGATCAGCACGAGATGCTGCACCATGTGCCACGCCAGCGACGCGTCGGCCAGGTCGTCCAGCGGTCCCAGCAGCGCGCCGGCGAGCGCCGCGAGACCGAGCGCGAACCAGACCGCGCATGCTCGCGGGAACGCTCGCCCGAGGCGCGCGACCCGCGCGAGACCCCAGCCGTAGAGCGCCGCGGACAGCAGCAGCAGCGCGAGGATCGCCACGCCGAAAGGCTTACCCGCGGAAAGTCTTTCGCGTGACGGTCGCGAAGGTAGCCGAATGAAGCTGGCGCTCGTGGGTCTCCTTGCCGCGGCGCTGGGCGGCACCGCAGCGGCGCAGTCGAACGCCGTCGCCGAGACGCCGCCGCCCGGGACCGGCCGCGTCCCCGCCGCGCAGATCGTCATCTCCGGCTGGCGCTACCAATGCGACTCGAGCACGGGCGCGTTCGCGTGCCAGGTGACCGATGTGGTCGGCGTGCGGGGGAGCGACGCGGTCGTGGCCGCCGTCCGCATCCGCGTCGCGACCGAGAACAAGACGCCGATCGTCGCCGTGCAGGTCCCGCTCGGGATCGCCGTCGCGCACGGCGTGCGCGCCGGGTTCGAGAACGGCGCGATGCAGACGCTGCCGATCTTCACGTGCGACCGCCGCGGCTGCTTCGCCACGGCCGAGCTCGGCGGCCCGATGCTCGCCGCGATGCGGGGCGCGAAGTCGCCGCTGCGCATCGCGTACGAGACGCTCAACGGCAGCAACGAGCAAACGATCTCGGTGCAGCTCGGGATGGCGGATTTCCCCGCGGCGTACGACCAGCTCCGCAAATAAGCCCGCGCCCGGGAAACGCGAAAGCCGCCGAATCGCTTCGGCGGCTTTCGTCGTTTCAGCGGTCTCGTGCTGCGGAGCGCAGCGCAGCGAGCACCGCGAAGGCTTCGGCGCTCGCAAGAGCGCCGAAGCCACTACAGCTTCTTGCCGATCTGCACGTAGGCCGCGAAGCCGTGCGTGTGGGCCGAGAAGCCGTAGTCCGCGCCGACGCGGAGATCGAGCAGGCTCTTCGTGCTGATCTGCAGCGACGGCCGCACGTCGAACGCGGTGCGGTCGACGAGGTTGGTCACCGCGAACGGCGCGATGCCGGACGGCGCTCCGGCGAGCGTCGCCGCCGCGCCGGTCTGGGTGTTGCCGAGCAGCTCGCGCATCGAGACGTCGAGCGCCGGACGCAGCGTCGTCGAGCCGGTGCGCTTCACCGTCTGCAGCGAGACGCCCGACGTGACGCCGGTGAACGTCTGTCCGTGCGCGGCGACGGTCGTGTCGAGCACGCCGGCGCCCCGTTCGTTCAGCGCGCCCGTGTCGATCCGCGTCGCGCCGACGTCGACGAACGGACGGATCGTCGTCGCGCCCTCGTGCAGCTCGTGCTCGGCGCGCAGGTGCGCCGCGACGAACGTGGAGCGCAGGTTGCCGTGCGCGTCGACGAGCCCGCTCGGGAAGCTCGGCGTGCGGTCGGACGTGTACGAGCCGCTGCCCGCCGCGACGCTCGCCGCCAGGGTCGTTCCGTCGCCGACGAGACGCTTCGCGAGGAAGCCCGCTTCGAGCTCGCTCCCGCTCAGCGACTGCGCGCCGGCGGTGGAGAGCGAGCCGGTGTCGTAGCGCAGCGCCGCGCCGACGACCGTGCTTCCCGCGCCGATCGCGCGTTGGAAGCCGGCCGAGACGCCGGTGGTGCTTTGCGCGAACGCGACGCCGCCGAAGCTCGCCGACTGGTCGCGATGCGCTTCGCCCAGCGAGCCCCAGTTGCAGTTGCCGGAGGCCGAGCCGATGCCCGTACCGCGGCAGCTCAGCATCGCGTCCGAGAACGTGTCGTTCGCGGAGAGCGACGCGCTCGCGAGCGCGGCCGTGCCGCTCGGCGTCAGACGCTGGTAGAAGCTCTGCAGCGTCGCGACGGTCGGGATCCCGAACGCGGTCGCGACGAGCGGCGCGAGCGCGCGTGCGCCGCCGGCCGCCTGCAGCCGGTTCAGGTAGCCGCCGAAGGCGAGGTCGTTCTGATCGAGCAGTCCGCCGCGCCGCGGCGCGTAGTCGATCGTGTAGTCGAGCTGCACCGCGTCCGGCGTGTAGCCGAGCGCGAACGTCGCCACCGCCGAGGCCGGCGCGTTGAGCGTGAGCCCGCTGTGATCGGTGATCCCGCCCGCCGCGGAGACGACGTCCCAGACGTGCGACCCCGGTGCAGCGGTGAGGATGTTCATGAGGTTCAGGTCGATCGTGCCGGCGAGCGACGCGGATCCCGTCACCGAGAACCGGCTCGCGGTCGCGCTCGCGAGATCGACGTTGACGAGGTAGTTCGACCCCGCTTCCTGCGCGAAGTTGCCCTCGACGTCGGTCGTCGCGACCCAGCCGCCGCCGCCGGGCGAGACGAGGCCGCCGTTGCCGAGCGTGAAGACGCCGAGCGTGCCGACGTCGACCGTCGCGCCGGTCGCGAGAAGCCCGTAGTTGTTGAACGTGCCGCCCGAGCCGAGATCGACCGAACCGAGCACCACGCCGTAGTTGTTCACGGTCGTCGCCGCGTTCGCGAAGATCGCGACGCTGCCGTTGGACGCGACGTTCTGGTTCGTCATGACGGCGTCGAGGTTCACGCTCGCGTTCTGTGCCATCAGCGTGTTGCGCACGCCGTACAGCACGTACGCGGTCGCATTCGATGCAGACGGCTGCGTCTGCGGCGCGAGGCTGCTGAGAACCGCGCTCGCCGCGAGATCGTCGGGCGACGCCGAGGACGGGATCGCCGGCATCGCCGGACGTCCGCCGTCTCCGTCGCGCCGCGTCGAGACCTGCCCGTTCACCGGCGCGCCGCTCACGGGCGCCGTGCCCTCGCCGGTGCGGCGGCCCGTCACGCCGGTCGTGCGCGTCGTCGTGCCGTTCGTCGCGCTCGACGCCGGAGCGCCCGCCGCTTGCGCGTCGCCGGACGGCTGCGCCGTTCCCGGCGTCTGTGCGACGAGGAACGGATAGGCGATCGTGTTGCCGCCGGTCGTGATCGTGCCGAAGTTGTTCAGCACGTTGCCGGAGCCGTTCAGCATCCGCACGCCCTGCGAGCTGCCGGTGCCGCCTTGCACGACGCTGTTCGCGTCGACGGTGACGGTGATCTTTCCGTTTCCGGCGCCGCCGATGCTCTGCGCGGTGATGCCGTCGGCGTCGTTGCCGTACGCGAGCGCGTACCCGTCGACGGTGACGTTCACCGAGCCGCCCATCCCGGTGCCGCCGGCGCTCTGCGCGAAGATCACGTCGGCGCCGATCCCCGTCGTCGCGAGGATGCCGTTCGAGGTGACGCTGACGTTGCCGCCCGCGCCCGCGGCGCCCGCGCTTCCGGCGTACGCGACGTTCCCGCCGCTCGTTGCGCCGGCCAGTCCGCCGCCGCCGCCGACGCTCTGGGCGAAGATGGCGTCGGCGCCGTTTCCGGTGGTGCTGACGTAGCCGGTGTTGGAGACGCTGACGTTGCCGCCGTTCCCGCCGCCGCCGCCGGACGCCGTCAGGGTCGAGCCGGTGCCGATCGTCGTCTTGCTGACGCCGTTGTCGATGTCGCCCGCGACGCCGCCGCCTCCGCCGACGCTCTGCGCGAAGATCCCGAACGCGCCGTTTCCGGACGTCGCGAGACCGCTCGTGCTGGCGAACGTGGAAGAGTCGACCGGCCCGTTCGCGACGGTCACGGTGACGCTCCCGCCGTTCCCGCTCGCGCCGCCGCTCCCGCCGAGCGAGATCGTGCCGGTGGCGTCGGGCGTCCCGCTCACACCGCCGCCGGCGATCCCGCCGCCGCCGCCGACGCTTTGCGCGACGATCGCCGAGGAGCCGTCCCCCTTGGTGAGGATCGCACCCGTCTGCGAAACCGCGACGTTGCCGCCGTTGCCGCTGCTGCCCTTCGCGCCGCCGAGGTGGATCGACCACGAGGCGAGCTGGGAGGTCGACGGCGCCCCCGACGGGCCGGGGGACGGCTGGGCGACGTGATCGTCGCCCGCCGTTCCGCCGCCGCCGCCGATGCTCTGCGCGAGGATCGCGTCGGCATCCTCGCCGTCGGTCTGCAGCGCGCCCGTGTTGGTCACGGAGACGCCGCCGCCGGCGCTGCTGCCGCTCCCCGAGCCGCCCACGTTGAGCGTGAGCTTCAGGAGCTGCGCCGAGCACGTGGCGCTCCCGGTCGAGCATCCGGCAGCCGGAGCGTCGACGATCGAGCGCGCCGAACCGCCCGTCCCGCCGCCGCCGCCGACGCTCTGTGCGAAGATCGCGGCGGAGCCGTCGCCCATCGTGAGGATCGTCCCGCCGGAGTGGGTCACCGTCACCGACCCGCCCGCGTTCTGGCCGCCGGCCCCGCCGACCGCGATCGAGAGATCGTAGGTCGACGGCGTCTGGCCCGCGGCGAGCTGCGCCGTGCCGTCCACGACGGCCGCCGCGTTCCCGCCGCCGCCGCCGATGCTCTGCGCGTCGATCCCGTCCGATTGCGCGCCCGCCGTCTGGAGCGACGCGCTGTCGGTCACGCCGACGGTCCCGCCGATCCCGGAGGCGTTCGCCGCGCCGCCGACGGCGAGAGCGACCGTCCCGGTCGTCGCGGTCCCGCCTGTCGGGACGCCGAAGTCGAGGAGCAGGTTCGCATCGCCGCCGCCGCCGCCGATGCTCTGGGCGAGCACTGCGGGCGCGAGGTCGCCGGACGGCGCCGGCGAGGCGACGCCGGTCGTGACGAGCGCGGTGTTCTTGACGCTGACGTTGCCGCCCGCGCCGATTCCCGCGCCGGTTCCGCCGAGCACGATCCCCGCGCCGGCCGGCGTCCCCTTGTCGAAGGCGCCGGAGAACGCGACGTCGGCGATCCCCCCGCCTCCGCCGACGCTCTGCGCGACGAGGGCCGCCGAGGCGAGCCCCAGCGTGCCGACTTGAGCGCTGTTCGTCAGGGTGACGTTGCCGCCGGAGTCGTCCGCGCCGTTCCCGCCGAGCCCGATCGCGATCTGATCCGCCGCGGTGCTGGCCTTCATCGATCCGAGCGCCGCGAAGCCGGCGGTGCCGCCGCCGCCGCCGACGCTTTGGGCGAGGATCCCGAAGGATGCCGCTCCGCCCGTCGCCAGCGCGCCGCTGTTCGTCACGATCACGGCGCCCCCGCCGCTTTGCGTGTTCGAGCTGCCGCCGAGGACGAGCCCGAGGAGCGCGCTCGAGGGCGCCGTCTGATCGAAGACGGTCCCGAATCCGGCGTCGCCGCCGCCGCCGCCCACGCTTTGCGCGAACAGCGCCGCGCTCGACCCGCCGGTGGTGGTGACGGCGCCCGCGTTCACGATCCCGACCGCTCCGCCGGCCGCCGCATAGTTTCCGGACCCGCCCAGATCGAAGCCCGCCGCGAGCGAACCCGCGAGGTCGACCGCGACGAGGCCGCCCAGCGAGGCGCGCCCGCCGCCGCCGCCGACGCTCTGCGCGAACAGCGCGTCGGCGTCGGTTCCGGTCGTCCCGACGGCGCCGGAGTTGCCGACGACCGCCGTTCCGCCGTTCCCTTCGACGACGTCGTGGCCGCCGAGAAGCGCCAGCTCGCCGGCGCCGCCGGTCACGGCGGTGCCGCCGAGCGCGAGCGCACCGGTGCCGCCGCCGCCGCCGACGCTCTGCGCCGCCACGGCGTCGGAGGCGTTGCCGGTCGTCACGACCATCGCCGCGTTGATCGCTTCAGCCTCGCCGCCCGCGCCGGTTCCGCCCGTCGCGCCGAGTCCGATGAGGACGTTCGCGGCGGAGCCGGTTCCGCCGCCGGTGACGATCGCGGCGTCGCCGCCGCCGTCGCCGATGCTCTGCGCCAGGATGCCGTCGGCGTGGAAGCCGGCCGTCCCGACGTTCCCGGTCGCGACATTGGTGATCGCGACGCCGCCGCCGGCGCCGCCGGCCCCGAGCGTCGCGCCCAGGTCGAGGTCGAGCGCCGTGCCCGTGAAGGTGCCGGCGACGTCGAGGAGCCCTTCGCCGCCGCCGCCGCCGACGCTCTGCGCGAGGATGCCGTGCGCGCCGGCGCCTTTGGTGAGAACGAGCCCGCCGTTCCCGACGGCGACCGCGCCGCCGGCGCCGCCGCCGGAGGCTTTCGCCGTTCCGACCGCACCGACGTCGAGCCCGCCCGCTCCACCGGATTTCAGTCCGCCGGCCACGAGGAACTCGCCCTCGCCGCCGCCGCCGCCGACGCTCTGCGCGAGGATCCCGGCCGCCCCGAATCCCGTGCTGGTGAGCTGAGAGCCGTTCGCGACCGCGACGCCGCCGCCGGTGCCGTTGCCGCCGTTCTGGCCGCCGATCGTGAACCGGGCGGTCGCGAGCGCCGCCGTGCCGCCGACGTCGTACGCGCCGACGCCTCCGCCGCCGCCGATGCTCTGCGCGACGAGGTCGTCGCTCAGGTCGCCGGTCGTCTGCACCATGCTGGTGCTGCGGACGATCACCGCGCCGCCGTTCCCGCCGGTGTCGCCGATGCCGCCGACCGCGAGGCCCAGCTTCGTCGTCGCCGCCGAGCCGGTGATCCCGATCGCGGCTTCGCCGCCGCCGCCGCCGATGCTCTGCGCCAGCAGCGCGTCGGCCGCGGCGCCGGAGGTCATCACGACTGTCGGGGGCGTGGCGTTCGCGTTGCCGCTGTCGATCTGCACGGCGCCGCCGTTCCCGGTGACCGCCGCGCAGAAGTTCGCGACGTTGCCCACGGCGCATCCGGAGGCTGCCACGCCGCCGAGACCGAGGTTGAACCCGCCCGATCCGCCGAGGCCGGCGCTCACGGCGAAGCCGCCGTTTCCGCCGCCGCCGCCGATGCTCTGCGCGACCAGCGCCCCGGCCCCGAGGCCGCTCGTCCCGATCCCGGCCGCCGTGTCGTCGAGCAGGACCGAGCCGCCGTTCCCGGCGTCACCGCCGGAACCGCCGAAGCTCATCCCGGCGGAAGCGCCCGGCGTGAGGGCCGCGCCGATCGCGAAGCCGCCGTCGCCGCCGCCGCCGCCGACGCTCTGCGCGAGCACGGCGTCGGCCTGGGCGCCCTTCGTGACGACCGTCCCGGACGTCGCGACGACGACCGCGCCGCCGTTTCCGGCCGTGCCGCCGTGCCCGCCGACCGCGACGTTGCCGGTCAAGCCTTCCGCGAGCAGGGCGGAGACGGAGAACCCGCCCGCGCCGCCGCCGCCGCCGATACTCTGGGCCTGGATCCCGTCGGCGAGGTCGCCCGACGTCGAGATGCCGCTGGCGTTGCCGACGCCGACCCCGCCTCCGTTGCCGCCGGCGCCGCCGGCGCCGCCGAGGCTGAGCCCGAGCCCGTAGGTCGTCGTCGCGTTGGCCGCGATGCTGAAGCCGCCGTCGCCGCCGCCGCCGCCGATGCTCTGGGCCAGGATCCCGGCCGCGTCGGTGCCCTTCGTCTGGAGGATCGCCGCGGTGCTCACGACCGTCGCGATGCCGCCGTCGCCGCCGCTGCCGCCGTTCGAGCCGAGGCTGAAGCTGAGGCCGGCGAGGTTCGAGGTGGTATCCGTGTTGAGCCCGCCCGAGACGGCGAAGCCGGCCCGGCCGCCGCCGCCGCCGATGCTCTGCGCCGCGATCGCGTCCGCATCGCTGCCGGTCGTCGCGATCGACGCGGTGTTCGTGACCTTCACCGTTCCGGCGGAGCCGCCGGCGTCGGTCGCGGAGCCCATCCCGATCCCGAGGTCGCCGAGGAGCTGCGTGGCGTAGCTGAACCCGCCGTAGCCGCCGCCCCCGCCGATGCTCTGGGCGAGGATTCCGTCGCTGTTCGCGCCTTTGGTGAGGATCTCGCCGTTGTTGGTGACGGTCACCGCCCCGCCCGCGCCGGCGCCGCCGCCGTTGCCGAAGCCGAAGCTCGAGGTCGCGCCGAAGCCGTTCGCGTCGGTGGAGACCGCCGCCGACAGCTTGAAGCCGCCCGAGCCGCCGCCGCCGCCGATGCTCTGCGCGGCGATCCCGGCCGCGGATGCCCCCGTCGTCTCGATCCCCATGAAGTTCGTCACGGCGACGGGTCCCGCGCCGCTGCCGCAGTCGCGGTTCACGACCGAGTCCGCGCTGGGATTCGAGTTGCCGCCGCAGCCGCCGGAGCCGCCCATGGCGAACCCGAAGGACTGGCCCGGCGAGCCGAGCCCTTCCACGGCGAAGCCGCCGTTGCCGCCGCCGCCGCCCACGCTCTGCGCGAGGATCCCGTCGGCGAACGCGCCGGACGTGAGGATCACCGCCGAGGTGCCGGTGACGCCGTTCGAGACGGCCACCGACCCGCCGTTGCCGGCGTCGCCGCCGCTCCCGCCGATCGCGAGGGTGAGGTTGCGCTTCCCGAGGCTGCCGGTCCCGGCGATCGAGAAGCCGCCCTGCCCGCCGCCGCCGCCGATGCTCTGCGCGACCAGCGCCGCGGAGTCGTCCCCGGTCGTCTCGAGCGAAGCGCGGTTCGTCTCGGTCACCGTTCCGCCGTCGCCGCCGGTGCCGGCGGAGCCGCCGAGTCCGAGCGTCGCGCTGAACGCGCTGTCGTTGCCGGTCGCGGTGCCGGCGATCGTCCAGCCGCCGTCGCCGCCCCCGCCGCCGACGCTCTGCGCGGCGACCGCGTCGGCGAGCTCGCCGGTGGTCTCCACGATGCCGGTGTTGACGAGCGTGACGCCGCCGCCGCTGCCGCCGGTGCTGCCGTGGCCGCCGATCGCGAGGTCGACCGCAGGTCCGCCGCCGATCCCGCCGGCGACGCTGAAGCCGCCGCTCCCGCCGCCGCCGCCGAGGCTGGCGGCGAGGAGGCCCTCCGCGCTGTTCCCGTAGGTCCGAATCCCGGCCGAGTTGCCGAGGGCGACGGTCCCGCCGTTTCCGCCGGTGCCGGCGAAGCCGCCCAGCGAGAAGGCGATGTTGCCTTTTCCGGTGATGCCGCCGGCCACGTCGAAGCCGCCGTTCCCGCCCCCGCCGCCGAGGCTTTCCGCCTCGACCGCGGTCGAGTTCGCGCCCTTCGTCACGATGTTGGCCGTGTTGATGACGCCGGCGCCCCCGCCGTTCCCGCCGGCCTTGCCGAAGCCGCCGAAGCTGATGCTGGCGGAACGGTTCGTCGTCGCCGCGCCGGCGATCGCCCAGCCGCCGTTGCCGCCGCCGCCGCCGATGCTCTGGACGAGGATGCCGTTGGCGCCCTCGCCGGTCGTTTCGATCTCGCCGCTGTTGTGAGCGAACGCCGTGTTGCCGTCGCTGCCGGCCTGGCCGAAGCCGCCGACCGCGCTGTCGACGGTGATCCCGGTCGTGCCCAGCCCTTCGATCGCGAAGCCCCCGGAGCCGCCGCCGCCGCCGATGCTCTGCGCGACGATCCCGCTCGAGAGGTCGCCCGAGGTCAGGATCACCGCCGAGCTCGTGACGCTCACCGTGCCGGCGGCGCCTGCGCTGCCGCCTTGGCCGCCCATCGAGAAGCCCACGGCCCAGCCGGGCGTGATCGCGCCGTTGATCGCGAAGCCGCCGTCGCCGCCGCCGCCGCCGACGCTCTGCGCCAGGATGCCGTCGGCCTGCGTGCCCTTCGTTTCGATCTCGGCCGCCGTGTTCGTCAGCGTGACGTCGCCGGCGTTGCCGCCTGCGCCGCCGTTCGAGCCGAATGCGTAGTTGAGCACGGAGCTCGCGACGCCTTGCTGCAGCGAGAAGCCGCCGGAGATGCTCCAGCCGCCCTGGCCGCCGCCGCCGCCGATGCTCTGCGCGGCGACGCCGATCGCGTTGCCGCCCTTCGTCAGGATCGAGCTGGTGTTCTCGACCGTGACGTCGCCGGCGTTTCCGCCGACGTCGCCGTGCTGCCCGAGGTTCAGCCCGGAGACGCCCGGGATGTCGGTGATGAAGCCGTTCGTGGCGCTCAGACCGCCGTAGCCGCCGCCGCCGCCGACGCTCTGCGCGAGGATGCCGTCGCTGTTCGCGCCGTTCGTCAGGAGCAGCTGCTCGCTGGTGACGTCGACGTCGCCGCCGTTCCCGCCGCTGCCGCCGGAGCCGAACTGAATCTGGGCGCTGGGGCCGGTGTTGTCGACCGTGGCGCCGATCGTGATCGCGCCTTTGCCGCCGCCGCCGCCGATGCTCTGCGCCGCGATCGCGTTCGCGTTGTCGCCGTTCGTGGTGATCCGCGAGTTGCTGAAGACGCCGACGGTCCCGGCCGAGTTGGCATCGCCGCCGCCGCTGCCCGGGCAGACCGTGCAGGTTCCGTAGCCGATGTTGAACGCCGCCATCCCGAACTTCGCCGCGTCGGGCTGGCCGTCGCCGTCGCCGGTCGCCGAGGCGTTCACGGTGAAGCCGCCGTTGCCGCCGCCGCCGCCGATGCTCTGGGCGAGGATCCCGTCCGAGGCGGCGCCCTTGGTGATGATGACGACCGGCTGGCCGGCCTGCCCGCTCGTGAGGCGGATGTCGCCGCCCGAGCCCGCGGTTCCGCCGTTCCCGCCGAAGCTGTCGGCGAGCTGGAAGCCGTTGTTCGCGAAGCCGGCGCCGATGCTGAAGCCGCCGTTGCCGCCGCCCCCGCCGATGCTCTGGGCGAGGATCGCGTCCGCGTCGTTCCCGGTCGTCTCGATGCTCTGCCGGCTCGTCAGCAGGACGCTCCCGGCGTTGCCCGCCGTCCCGCCGTTACCGCCGAGCGCGAGCGTCAGGTTCGTGTTGTTCGATATCGCGCCGGTGATGCTCCAGCCGCCGTTCCCGCCGCCGCCGCCGATGCTCTGCGCCGCCAGGCCGGACGACTGATCGCCGGTCGTGACGACGACCGTGTTCGCGTTGAGCGACACCGTCCCGGCGTTGCCGCCGCCGCCGCCGAAGCCGCCGAGCCCGAGGCTCGCGCCGACCCCGTTGTTCAGCGTCGCGCCGACGACGAAGCCGCCGTTGCCTCCCCCGCCGCCGATGCTCTGGGCGAGGATCGCGTCGGACTGCGCGCCGCTGGTCCCGATCGCGTTGACGAGCTTCAGCCCCGAGTTGACGCTGACGTTTCCGGCCGCGCCGGCGGCTCCGCCGAAGCCGCCCAAGGTGAGCGCGAGCGCTTTGCTGGTGCTGAGCGTTCCGGCGATGCTGAAGCCGCCGTTGCCGCCGCCGCCGCCCACGCTCTGCGCGAAGAGCCCGGTCGCGTTCGCGCCGGTGGTGACGATCGCTTGCGCGTCGTCGGTCACGGCGACGTTTCCGGCGTTCCCGCCGGTTCCGCCGAAGCCGCCCACCGTGAGGGCCGCGTTCGAGGCGTTCGAGATGGTCCCGGCGACGCTCCAGCCGCCGTTGCCGCCGCCGCCGCCGATGCTCTGCGCGGCGATGCCGTCGGATCCGCTGCCCTGCGTCGCGATCGTGGCCGAGTCGATCACCGTCACGTTGCCCGCGGTCGAGCCCTTCCCGCCGAACCCGCCGAGGGACGCGCTGAGCCCCAAGCCGTTGTTGATGACGCCCGCGATGCTGAACCCGCCGTTGCCGCCCCCGCCGCCGATGCTCTGCGCCAGAATGCCGTCCGACTGCGAGCCGAACGTCACGAGCGTCACGCTCGCCGAGCGTGCGTTGAGGTCGCCGACCGCGACGTTTCCGGCGGCCGCCCCGCCGCCGCCGAAGCCCCCGATGCTGAGCGAGGCCGCCGCGCCGTTGGAGAGGTCGCCGGCGACGCTGAAGCCGCCGTTGCCGCCGCCGCCGCCGATGCTCTGCGCCTCGATGCCGTTCGCCTGGGAGCCGGCCGTGCCGATGAACCCGAGCGAGGCGACGGTGACGTTCGCGGCCTGCGAGCCGGAGCCGCCGCTTCCGCCGAGGCTCGCCGCGAAGCCGCCCGTGTCGGAGATGCTGCCGGCGACGCTGAAGCCGCCGTTGCCGCCGCCGCCGCCCACGCTTTGCGCGAAGATCCCGTTCGACTCGTCGCCGGTCGTCCCGATGTTGCCGACGTTGGCGACCGTCACCGTGCCGCCGCTTCCGCCGTCGCCGCCGAACCCGCCGAGGCTCAGCCCCGCGCCCACGCCTTCCGAGAGGGTCGCCCCGACGCTGAAGCCGCCGTTGCCGCCCCCGCCCCCGACGCTCTGCGCGAAGATGCCGTCGGCCTGCGCGCCGTACGTCACCAGCGTGCCGGCGCTGCCGACCTCGACCGCCCCGCCGTTCGCCCCGCTCGCGCCGAAGCCGCCGATCGAAAGCGCGCCGCTCACGCTCGTGCTGAGCCCCGCGGCCACGCTGAAGCCGCCGTTTCCGCCGTTTCCGCCGATGCTCTGCGCGCGGATCGCGTTGGAGAAGTCGCCCGAGGCGCCTTTCTTGCCGGTCTGGATCGCGCCGAAGTTGGTGACCGTGACGGTCCCGGCCGTCGAGCCGTTCCCGCCCTTGCCGCCGATGCTGGCCGTGATCGTGGGGCCGTCGGCGATCCCGCCGGCGATGCTGAAGCCGCCGTTGCCGCCGTTGCCGCCGATGCTCTGCGCGGCGATGCCGTCGGAGCGCGCGCCCAGGGTGACGATCGGGGAGGCAGCCTTCGCGGTGCCGTTGTCGACCGTCACGGCGCCGCCGCTCGAGCCGACGCCGCCGGTCCCGCCGAGCGCGAGGTTGAGCGCGACCGTCCCGCTGAGCCCGCCGGAGACGCTGAAGCCGCCGTCGCCGCCGCCCCCGCCCGCGCTTTGCGCGAAGATGCCGGCCGCGTCGTTCCCGGCCGTCGAGATCCCGCCGGCGCTGCTCACGAAGACGGCGCCGCCGGTCGAGCCGTTGCCGCCCGAGCCGCCGATGCTCAAGCCCGCGGCCGGCCCTTCGGCGAGCGAGCCCGCGACCGTGAAGCCGCCGTTGCCGCCGCCGCCGCCGAGGCTCTGGGCGTTGATCCCCGTCGCGTTCGCGCCGTTCGTCTTGATGATCCCGAGGCTCTCGACCGTGACCGAGCCCGCGCTGGAGCCGTTTCCGCCGGAGCCGCCGATCCCGATCGACGCGCTCAGGTAGTCGCTCACGCCGCCCGCGACGCTGAAGCCGCCCGAGCCGCCGCCGCCACCGATGCTCTGGGCGTCGATCCCCATCGACGAATCGCCCTTCGCGCCGCCGGTGGAGGCGAACGCGCCCGTCGCGATGTCGTCGGCGCTCTCGACGAAGACGCCGCCCGCCGTGCCGCCCGCGCCGCCGTTCCCGCCGATGCTCGCGGAGACCGCCGCGCCGTACGCGACGCCCGCCGCGACGCTGAAGCCGCCGTTGCCGCCGCCGCCGCCGATGCTCTGCGCGGTGATCCCGTTCGAACGCTCGCCGCCGGTGATGATCGTCGCGATCTTCGGCGGGCAGCCGCGGCCCACCGTCGCTTGGTCGCTGCAGACGCCGGGCCCGGCGCTGCTGAACACGTCGACGTAGCCGGAGTCGCCGCCCGATCCCCCCGAGCCGCCCAGGCCGATGTTCGCCGAGACGATCCCCGCGATGCCGCCCGCGACGTCGAAGCCGCCGCTGCCGCCGCCGCCGCCGACGCTCTGCGCCGTGATCGCGCCGGAGTCGTCGCCCTTCGTCTCGATCCCACCGGTGCTGGTGACGGTGACCTGGCCGCCGGTTCCGCCGGCCGCCCCCGAGCCGCCGAGCCCGACGCCGAACGTGGCGCCGGCCGCGACGCCGCCCGCGACGCTGAAGCCGCCGTTGCCCCCGCCGCCGCCGACGCTCTGCGCGAGCAGCGCGTTCGCGTGCTCGCCGTCCGTCTCGAGGACGCCGGTGCTCTGCACGTTCACGCTGCCGGCCGTCCCGCCGGACCCGCCGCCGCCGCCGAGCGAGACGTTCGCCGCCACGCCCGCCGAGACGCCGCCGGCGACGCTGAAGCCGCCGTTGCCGCCGCCGCCCGCGACGCTCTGCGCCATGATCGCGTCGGCGAAGTCGCCGCCGCCCTTCGTCCCGGTCAGCACGCTGCCGTAGCTCGTCACGTTGACGTTGCCGGCGGTGCTTCCGGCGCCGCCCTCGCCGCCGATGCTGAGGCCGAGCGCGATGTCGCCGCCGATCGAGCCGGCGACGCTGAAGCCGCCGTTCCCGCCGCCGCCGCCGATGCTCTGGGCGACGATCCCGCTCGCGTGCGAGCCCGACGTCTCGATGAGGTCCGAGATCGCGCTCGTACCGTTGTCGACGGTGACGTTGCCGCCCGCCGCGCCGGCGCCGCCGCCGCCGCCGATCGCGGCGTTGAACGTGCCGATCCCGCCGAACCCGCCGGCGACGCTGAAGCCGCCGTTGCCCCCGCCGCCCCCGACGCTCTGCGCGAAGAGCGCGTCGGAGTCGGTGCCGGCCGTCGCCAGGGAGCCGACGTTCACCACCGTGACCGTGCCGCCCGTGCCGCCGGTCGCGCCGGACCCGCCGACGCTGACGCTCGCGCTGCCGCCGACCGCGAGATCGGCCGCGACGCTGAAGCCCCCGTTGCCGCCGCCGCCGCCGACGCTCTGGGCCGTGATCGCGTTCGAGCGGGCCCCGAGCGTCTTGACGCTGCCGGTGTTCCCGAGGTTCACGGCGCCGCCGCTGCCGCCGCCGCCGGCCTGGCCGCCGAAGCTCATCCCGACGCCGCCGTAGAACTGCGCGCCGCCGTTCACGCTCAGGCCGCCGTTTCCGCCGCCGCCGCCGACGCTCTGCGCCATCAGGCCCGCCGCATCCGATCCTCGCGTCACGATCCCGCCGCCGTTGGTGAGACCGACCGTGCCGCCGTTCCCGGCGCCCGCGCCGTCCCCGCCGAACGAGAAGCCGCCGCCCGCCGCGCTGAAGTCGCCGCTGATGCTGAAGCCGCCGTTGCCGCCGCCGCCGCCGACGCTTTGTGCGAGGATGCCGAGCGCCTGCGAGCCGGACGTCCCGATGGCCCCGTCGTTCTTCACGCTGACGGTGCTCGCCGAGCCGCCGTTGCCGCCGGTTCCGCCCACGCCGAGGCTCATCGCGAACAGCCCGCCGCTTCCGGCGATCGCGAACCCGCCGTTGCCGCCGCCGCCGCCCACGCTCTGGGCGAAGATGCCGTTCGCCTGCGAGCCCGTCGTCGTGATGGTGCTGCCCGCCGTCTTCTTGACCGGGTCGCCGTTGGTCACGCTCACGACGCCGCCGGTGCCCCCGCCGCCGCCGGTCCCGCCGACCGAGAGGCTGCTTCCGACGAGGCCGCCGGAGGCGCTGATCGCGAAGCCGCCGTTGCCGCCGCCGCCGCCGACGCTCTGGGCCTGAATCCCGCTCGAGCGTGCGCCCGCGGTCGTGATCGTGCTCGTCCCGCCGGACGTGACGGTGACGGTGCTGCCCACCCCGCCCACGCCGGCCGAGCCGCCGATCGCGGCGTCGAAGACGCTCCCGACCGCGACCGCCCCGCCGCCGTTGCCGCCGCCGCCCCCGACGCTCTGCGCCAGGATCGCGTCCGAGTCGGCCGCGTGCGTCGAGAGGCTGCCCGTATTGGCAACCGAGACGGTCGCACCGTTGCCGCCGCCGCCGCCGCTCCCGCCGACCGAGAACAGCCCGCCGCTGTCGCCGCCGTTGCCGCCTCCGCCGCCGACGCTTTGCGCGAAGATCGCCTCCGCGCCGTAGAGCGCGTTTCCGGTGAAGCCGCTCGTCGAATTCGTGCTGATCGCGCCGCTGTTGGTGACGCTCACGGCTCCGCCGTCGCTGGTCGAGCTGCCGGCGCCGCCGAAGCTCCCGATCCCGCCGCTGCTGCCGCCGTCGCCGCCGCCGCCGCCGATGCTCTGGGCGAGGATGCCCTTCGCCGACGCGCCGTAGGTCGTGATCGTCGCCGCGCTGTTCACCGTGACGGTCGAGCCGATTCCGCCGGGGCTGGCGCCGCCCCCGAAGGCGATGATGTCGCCGCCGCTGCCGCCCTCGCCGCCGCCGCCGCCGATGCTTTCGGCGACGATGCCGCTCGCGGCCGCCCCGTGCGTGACGATCGACGAGTCCGCGGTCGTGTCGACGGTCACGGTGCCGCCGTTCCCGCCGTTGCTGCCGCCGCCGCCGGCGGTGATGATCCCGAAGCCGCTGCCGATGCTGCTGCCGCCGCTGCCGCCGTAGCCGCCGATGCTCTCGGCGACGACCCCGCTGGAGAGCGTGCCGTAGGTTGCGATCGTCGCGCCGGGGCCGACGGTCACCTTGACGTTGCCGCCGTTCTGGCTGTTGCCGCCGCTTCCGCCGCCGCCGATGCTGAAGTCGGAGTTGCCGCCGTCGCCGCCGCCGCCGCCCATGCTCTGCGCGAGCACGCCGAACGAGTCGGCGCCGATCGTCGTGATGGCATCCTCGACCGTCACCGTGACGTTGCCGCCCGCGCCGCCGCTCGCGCCGTCGCCGGAGCCGAAGCTGATCAGCCCCGTCCCGCCGTCGCCGCCGACGCCGCCGACGCTTTGCGCGAAGACGCCGGGCAGCAGGAAGCCGTTCGTGGCGATCGCCAGGTTCCCGAGCACGGTCGCGGTGACGGTACCGCCGTTCCCGGCGTCGCCGCCGCCGGCGGCCGAGCAGGTGCACACGCCGGCCGACCCGCCTTGGCCTCCGTTGCCTCCGACGCTCGAGACGAAGACGCCGGCGAGCGACGCCGGAAACTCGATCGCCTGGCTCGCCGGGCCGCTCGGGAAGGTCACGTTGAAGTTTCCGCCGTTGGCGCCCGGACCGCCGCTCGAGGGCGGGAAGAAGAACGGAAAGATCCCGCCGCCGTCGTGTCCGTTGCTGCCCGCCGCGCCGACGGAGCTGTCGTCGACGGGCGCGATCAGGGTGGGCGGGTTGGACGCGCAGGAGATGTTCCAGCCCGAGCCGTTCGGCGTGACCGTGCAGGGGCTCGTGGCCGCGCTCGCGCCGCGCGCGAGACCGGCGATCAGCAGGGCCGAGACCGCGAAGGCCGCCGTGCGGCGGAGACCCGCGCGGGACAGGGACGAGACGAGCGCTGCGAAGTCCATCCGAAACCACCCGATCCGCGTCCCGAGACGGACGCGCGAAAGCAAGACGCCTCCCGAGCACGCCCGGAAGGAGCGCTATCGTACGGCGCCTCGGGTACGCTTGTCCAGGTCTCCAGAGCAATATTTCGCGCACGGCCGCGTGTCACGACGGCGGTGATCCGGGCGGGTGCTCGCGTATATTGCGGGCGTGACCCCGCTCATGTCCGGCGCGCCGCCCGCTTCCGCTCTCGACGACGTCTTGGCCGGCGGCGCCAGCTCGCCGGTTCGCGCCGGCCGGCGCGTCGGCGGAGCGCCGTTCGTGTGCGCGCGCGCGGACGGCCCGTACGCGTACGACCCGGCCGGCCGCCGCTTCGTGGACTACGTGATGGCGTACGGGCCGCTGCTCTTCGGGCATACGCCGCCGTTCCTCGACGGCCTCGATGCGCTGGCCCGTGAGGGCGTCGTCCACGGATCGACCGCGCCCGTGGAGATCGCCCTCGCCGCGCGCATCCGCGCGCACCTTCCGTCGATGGAGAAGCTGCGCTTCACGACGACGGGCAGCGAGGCGGTGCAGAGTGCGATCCGCGTCGCGCGTGCGTTCACCGGCCGCGACGCCGTGCTGAAGTTCGCGGGCAACTACCACGGGCATTTCGACCTGGCGCTGCACGACGCGGGCGCCTCGGCCGAGACGCCGGACGCGGCGCGCTCGGGGATCCCGCGTGCGGTGCTCGAGGATCTCGCCGTCGCGCGCTACAACGACCTCGACGACGTCGATGCGCATCTCGCGCGCGCCGGAGAGCGTCTCGCGGCGATCGTCGTCGAGCCGATCTGCGGCAACATGGGCCTCGTCGAAACGGCGCCCGGCTTTCTGCAGGGTCTGCGCGAGCGCGCCGACCGGCACGGCGCGCTGCTGATCTTCGACGAGGTGATCACCTGGCTGCGGCTCGGTCTCGGCGGTGCGCAGCGGCGTCTCGGCGTCGTGCCGGACCTGACGACGATCGGCAAGGTGATGGGCGGAGGGTTTCCGCTCGCCGCGTTCGGCGGACGGGCGGACGTGATGCGGGTGCTCGCGCCGGACGGTCCGTGCTTCACCGGCGGAACGCACGCGGGGATGCCGTTCGCCGCGGCGATCGGGCTGCGCGTGCTCGACCATGTGGAACGGCATCCCGAGCTCTATGCGGAGACGGAGGCGCGCGCGCGCCGGCTCGCCGGCGCCGTTCGCGCGACGCTGCGCGCGCTGGGCCTCGACTACGCGGTGGTGCAGCTGGAGTCGATCGTCGACTTCAAGTTCCGGCCGGGAGCGCCGACGCGCTCCTACGACGATCAAGGGCGCGACGACCAGCGCGCGTACGCCGCGTTCTACTGGGCGATGCGCGAGCGCGGCGTGCTGCTGCCGCCCTCGCACAACGAGGTCATGTTCTTGTCGACGGCGCACGCCGACAGCGACGTGGCGTTCACGGCCGCGGCGATCGACGAAGCCTTGCGCGAGCTGCGCGCAAAGGGGATCGTGTGATGGACGTTCCGCCCGGCTGGACCGGCGACGACAAAGCGCTGACGAAGACGTTCGACCGCGGCGACTTCGGCCGCGCGATCGCGTTCGTCAACGAGGTCGCGGCGGTGGCGAACTCGCTCGACCACCATCCCGACCTCGCGATCTCGTGGGGACGGGTGACGATCCGCACCTGGTCCCACGACGCCGGCGGGATCACGCAGCGCGACGTCGCGCTCGCGGAGGCGATCGACGCGCTTGCGTGACGACGCCCGCCTCGCGACGATCCGCTGAAGCGCGGCTCGCGAATGGACCGACGCGCACTCCTCGCGGGCGCCGCCGCCGCGCTCAGCGGCTGCGCCTTGCGGGAAACGTTCGCCGCGCGAATGCACGGGTGCGTCGACGCGCCGGTCCCGCCGGCGTCCGGCGTGCGGATCGAGCGGGGCGTCGTCCCGACGCGAGCCGTCGCCGCGACCGTGCGGTACGCGATCGCCGTTCCCGAGCGCGCGTCGCGCGTCGGCGCGGTCGCGTACCTGCTTCCCGGTCGCGGCGGCACCGCCGACGACGCGATGAACGTCGGGTTCGCGGGCTTCTTGGCGGAGCACGTGCGCCGCGGCGGCACGCCGTTCGCGCTCGCCGCGATCGACGCCGGCGAGACGTACTTCCATCGCCGCGCGAGCGGCGAAGACCGGCTGCACGCGGCGACCGTCGATCTTCCGCGGATCGTGCGCGCGGTTCTCGGGGTCACCGCGCTGCGTGAGGCGCTCGTCGGACAGTCGATGGGCGGTTACGGTGCGCTGCTCGCCGCGGAGCGCCAGCCGCGACGGTTCCGTGCCGTCGCGGTCGCCGGGCCCGCGCTGTTTTCGTCGTACGCCGACGAAGCGAGCAGCGTCGGAGACGCGTTCGACTCCGCGCCGGACTTCGCGCGCAACGACGTGATCGCGCACGCGGCGGCGCTGCGCTCGACGCCGGTGCTGATCTACGCGGGCGCGCGGGATCCCTTCGTGCCCGGCGACCGGCTCTTCGCGCGCGCCGCACCGAACGCACGCGTCGTCATCGCGCCGGGATGCCATGACGACGGTTTCTGGCGCGCGACGGCGCTCCCGATCCTCGCCTTCGTCGGCGCGCGCCTGCGCGCGTAGGCACGCCTATCGGGCCGGGGTCGGAAAGACGGCGAGAGAACGGTGGCCTTGCGCGTCGACGCTCGCCAAGCCGAACTGCCAGTTGTCCTTCGAGTACGGCAACGTCACGCGCGTCGCGTCGCCGGCGTCCTGCGCTTCGGTCCATTGCGCGTCGGTCGTGCGCCGGCGCAGCACCAGATAGTGCGTGGCGCGCGGGACGACGTCCCAGAAGAGCGTCGTGTCGTTCGTGAGCTTGGTGATGTCGATCTTCGGGTCCGGCGGCGCGGGTGCGAGCGCGAGCGAGGCGAGGACCGCCGCATTGTAGCGCGCGACCTTCGCGAGGTAGTCGAAGTCGACGAACTGCAGCAGGTCGCCGTACTGCACGCCGTTCTCCACGCGCACGTCCTGGTGCTGGTGCGCGAAGTTCTCGCGCGGCTCGGTGAAGCGCAGCGCCGCGTAGCCGTTCGCGTTGAACGACTCGTGGTCGCTTCCGCGCAGGAAGCGGTCGGCGCGGAACACGAGCGTCCCGCGCAGGTCGGGGACGTACGCGTCGCCGGTCTCCTTCGCGTAGCGCGCGAGCTCGCGCGATGGGGAGTCGTTCTCGGCGCCGATCGCGTTCAGCCGCGCGACGTTCGCGCCGGCCGGGATCGCTTCGGAGAAGATGCGCAGCTCGCCGTCGCGCTTCACCCCGTCGTCGCCGACCGAAGCGCCCACGATGTCGTTGTTCAGGTCGGCTTCGACCGGGACGCCGGCGTCCTTCAGCACCTTCGCGTAGTGCGCGCTTCCGAGCAGCCCCTGCTCCTCGCCGTCGAAGATCGCGAAGACGACGTTCGCGTGCATCGGGATCGGCGCGAGCGCGCGCGCCGCCTCGAGGATCGCGGAGGTTCCGGAACCGTTGTCGTCGGCGCCCGGCGCGTCGTGCACGGCGTCGTTCAGGTCGGTCACGCGCGAGTCGTAATGGCTCGACATCACGACCGTGCGGCCCGTCGGATCGTCGCCCTTGATCGTCGCGATGACCGACGAGATCACCGTGGGGCGCGGGACGCGTTTCTTCGGGTCGGCGGGCTGATCGTAGCTGTCGAGCGCGACGGTCATCCGTCCGCCGCTCGCCCGCGCGATGTCGCGAAGCTGCGCGACGAGCCAGGCGCGTGCGGCGAAGACCCCGCGTCCCGGACGCGTCTCGCGGTCGGAGAGCGCGCTCCGCGTTCCGAACGCGACCAGGCGCGTGTCGAGCGCGCGCAGCCGTGCCGGCGAGATCCCGGCGATCGCGCGCGCGACGACGGGATCGATCGGAGGCGCCGGAACGTCGGCGCGCGCGACGGCGCCCGCCGCGAGCAGGAGCGCGAGAAGGATGGACGGGCGGCGCAGTTGCGGCATCGGCGCGCGCTACCGCGCCGGCCGGTGCGCCCCCTGCGCGGAGGGGCGCTCGCTCAGCTGGCGAGCATGCGGCCGTCGTCCTCGTCGAGGTACCGGCCCAGCGTGACCGACGTCCCTGCGCCCGGGACGCTGTCGATCGCGAGGAAGTGGCTGCACTGCCGCATGATCGGGAGGCCGCGGCCGCGTTCGGCGAGCGGATCGGGCGGCCTCGGCACGCGCAGGAGCTCGGGCGAGAACCCGATCCCGTAGTCGACGACCGACGCGGTCAGGCGGCCGCCGGCGAGCGAGCAGCTCACCTCGATCGTCCGCAGCGTGCGGGAGTGCTCGACGGCGTTCGCGACCGCCTCCGAGACGGCCGTGACGAACTCGGAGGCGTCGTAGGCGGCGACGCCGTGCGAGAGCGCGTAGGTGGTGATCCGCTCGCGGACCGCCCGGCTGCAACGTGCGTCAGGGGGGATCTCGATGCGCAGCGCGGCGTCGGCCGCTTCTGCCGTCGTCCCCCTTCCGTTCGTAGACACGATGGCCACACGGATACCCAGGCGCCCGTGATTTCCTCGCAGCGCGCACGCGGAAAATCGACGGGGGCGGACACTTCGAGAGGGTAAGCACGCGCCGATGGCCACCTACACGAAGCCCTCGGGCGACGAGCTGACGACCCTCGCCGAGGAAGCGAAGACCGCCCGCGCCCGGATCAGCACCCCCAAGGGCGACATCGTCTTCCGGTTCTATCCGGACGACGCGCCGCTGCACTCGGCCGCGTTCATCAAGCTGGCGCGTGCCGGCTTCTACGACGGCCTGACCTTTCACCGCTACGAGCCCGGCTTCGTGATCCAGGGCGGCGACCCCAGCGGAAACGGGACCGGCGGGCCGGGCTACAACCTCGAGGCCGAGTTCAGCGCCCGCCCCCACGTCCAAGGCACGGTCGCGATGGCGCGCGCGAGCAATCCGAACAGCGCGGGATCGCAGTTCTACATCGTCTTGGACGACGCGCCGTTCCTCAACCGGCAGTACACGGTCTTCGGCCACGTCGTCGAAGGGCTGACCGTCGTCGAGAAGATCCGCGCCGGCGACGTCATGACGAAGGTCACCATCGAGGAGGGCGAGGGCGGATAGCGCGCTATCCCGCGGCGTTCGGCCCGCGGAGCGCCGCGTCGACCCGGTGCGCGATCGCCGCGATCCCGGCGTTGCCGGCCGACGTGTCGTCCAGGTCTTTGGTGAAGACCGCGATGACGTACGGCGTGTCGCCGAACGGGTCGACGATCCCCGCGTCGTTGCGGACCGCGGTGATCTCCCCGGTCTTGTGCGCGCACGGCGTCCCGCGCGGAAGGCCGCGGACGAGCTTCGTCGTGTCGTCGTTGCCGAGCAGGACGTCGATCATCGCCCGGCAGCTTTCCGGCGATGCGACGGTGGTGAGGCTTTCGCGCGAGCCGCGCTCGATCTCGTAGAGCAGCAGCGCGGTATCGGCGGGCGTCATCACGTTCTCGCTGATGTGCCACGCCGGGACGACGTCGGCGAAGTGGCGGCCGAGACGCGAGCGCGTCATGCCGATGCGCCGCATCGTCGCGTTGATCGTGTCCATCCCGAACGCGGTGATCAGCGTGTTCGACGCCGAGTTGTCGCTGACGTGGATCATCGCCTTGACGAGCTCGTCGATGGTCCACGCCTTGCCGGGCGGCGAGCCCGCGAGCACGTCGGAACCGCCGATCAGGTCGGCGGCGCGCGTCCGGACCGTGTCCGACGGCTTCGCGGTCCCGGCGTCGTACGCGCGATAGACCGTGGCCATGATCGCGAGCTTGATCACGGACGCCGAGGCGAAGCGCTCGTTCGCGCGCACGGCGACGAGCGGCGGCGCGCCGTCCATCGTGCGCACGACGACGCCGGTCACGCCCGGGATGTCGTCGAGGATGTCGTCGAGCTCGATCGCCGGAGCCGCGCCGGCGCAGCGTCCGAGCGCGGAGAGCGCCGTGACGGTGGTCGCGGCCGCGAGCGCGCCCGCGACGAAGGTGCGCCGTCTCATCCGGGCTGCTGGAGCGGAACCTGCTGCATCAGGAAGCGGGCGAGCCGGTCGCCGAGCTCGCGCAGGCGCGGGCGCATCCACGCGAGCTGCTCGGGGCACGTCATCTCGCCGAACTCGATCAGCAGCTTGTCCGGCGCGTCGACCTTGCGAAAGCCGTAGTACTCGCTCTCGTTGCGCGTGAAGTTCTCGCCGACGAAGCGGTAGGGAAACAGCGCGCGATACTGCGTCTCCCACGCGTCGACGAACGTGCGGTTCGTCGACGGCGGAAAGCCGACCGACGCGCCGCTCCCGCAGGCCTTCGCCGAGCCGTCGAAGTGCAGGAACACCGCGGCGCGCGCGACGTCGCGTCCCGCGTAGTCGGCCGGGCGGCGCAGCACCGTGTAGCCGGCGTCGCGCAGGACGCGCGCCGCTTCGTCCGCGACGATCGGCGTCCACTCGCGCTCGAGCGCGCCGCCGCCCGAGGTGCCGAGGTTGCACGCTCTCACGTGCAGCGGCGCGCAGCTCTGCGGACGTCCTTGGTGCCCTGCTTGGATGAGAATGTCGCCTTGGTCGGCGCCTGCGGCGAGCGGGCCGAGGAACAGCGCCAGCGAGGCGAGGACGGATGCCGTTGCGGGAAGGCGCATGAGCCGACGATAATGCCGCCTCGCATGGCCGATCCTTTCGTTCCGAGCGACCTCACGCGCATCGTTCTGGCCGGCGATCCGCAGCTTGCCCGTGACGGCGCGGTGTACTACCGGCGCGCGACGTTCGACGTCGAAGCCGACGAGATCGTGGGGACGATTCGCCGGATCGCGCGCGACGGCAGCGAGCGGGCGTTCACCTCCGGGCGGAACGATCGCCTCCCGCGCGTCGCGCCCGACGGTTCGGCCTTGGCATTCGTCGCCGACCGCGACGAGAAGGCGCGCGCGTTCACGCTCGCGCTGGACGGCGGCGAAGCGCAGCAGCTCGGCGACGGCTGGACGAAGATCGTCGCGCTCGCGTGGTCGCCCGACGCGCGGCGACTCGCGATCGTCGCGGCCGCCGAGCACGATGCGTCGAGCGCGCCGATCTACCACGACGCGAAGACCGGCGCGCGGCACATCCGCCGCCTGCCGTTCAAGAGCGACGCAGACGGGATGCTCGACGGCGTGCGCAAGCATCTCTACGTCGCGGACGTCGCGGCGGGGACGCTGCGGCAAGTGACGCACGGCGACTTCGACGTGAACGCGCCGAGCTGGTCGCCCGACGGCTCCCGAATCGCGTTCCACGCGCGGATCGGGATCGCGGAAGACGCGACCTCGCTGAGCGACGTGTACGCCGTCGCCGTCGAAAGCGGCGAGCTCTCGCGGCTCACCCACGGCGAGGGACCGATGCAGAACCCGGTGTTCTCGCACGACGGACGCGAGATCGCGTTCCTCGGGCATCTGCACGGCGACGACGCGGGCGGGCGTTTCGACACCGAGCTGCTCGTCGTGCCGAGCGAAGGCGGGCCGATCCGTTCGCTCTCCGCCTCGCTGAACCGGACCGTCGGCGACGCGCTCGCCGGAGATCTGCGCAGCGGCGCGTCCTCGCCGCCGGCGTGGAGCGCCGGCGATCGCGAGATCGTCGTGCAGGTGTGCGACGAGGGCACGACCTCGATCCGCGCGTTCGCGCGCGACGGCGGCGCGGTGCGCACGCTCGCCGGCGGCGCGCGGCAGATCTTCCAATTCTGCCTCGGGGACGACGGCGCGCTCGCGATCGCGTACTCGTCGCCGACGGTGCCGAACGAGATCGCGCTGATCGAGCCGTACGGCGGTGAACGGACGCTGACGGACGCGAACCCCTGGCTGCGCGAGAAGCACGTCGCGGCGCCGGTCCGCTTCCGCCCGCCGGCGAGCGACGGAACCGTGCTCGACGGCTGGCTGCTTCGGCCGCAGCAGCAGCGCCCCCACGGACCGCTCGTGCTCGAGGTGCACGGCGGACCGCACGGCGCGTATGGGTTCACGTTCTTCTTCGAGTTTCAAGTGCTCGCGGCGCAAGGGATCGCCGTGGCGTACGGCAACCCGCGCGGATCGCAGTCGTACGGTGCGGCGTACGCCGACGCGATCCTCGGCGACTGGGGCGGCGTCGACGCCGACGACGTGCTGCGCATCCTCGACGGCGCGCTCGCGCAAGACGCGTACGACACGGGGCGGATCGGGCTCGCGGGCGGCTCGTACGGCGGCTTCATGACGACGTGGCTGCTGGGCCACAGCGACCGCTTCGCGGCCGGCGTGTCGATGCGTGCGGTCAACGACTTCGTCAGCGAGATCGGCGCCTCGGACCTCGGCTGGTTTCTCGAGCGCGAGCTGCAGACGCGCTACGCCGACGACGCCGGGCGGAAGCTCTTCGAAGCCTCGCCGATGCGCGCGGCGCACGCGATCGACGCGCCGTTGCTCGTCGAGCACAGCGAACGCGACTACCGCTGCCCGATCGACAACGGCGAGCAGCTCTTCACGATCCTGCGCCGGCTGGGGAAGCACCACTGCGAGTTCGTCCGCTTCACCGACACGGGCCACGAGATGTCGCGCGCCGGCAAGCCGCGCAGCCGCGTGCTGCGGCTGCGCGCGATCGCGAACTGGTTCGTCCGGCATCTGAACCCGAACGGTGCGACGGTCGCGAACGACGAGGCCGGCTGGGTCTTCCGTCCGCTCGCGCACGAGGACGACGTGCTCGCGCGCGACGGCGCTTCGCCCGCAGCGTCTCGCGAGCGCGAGCCGGCCGGCGTCTCGGGCTAAACGGCGAACGCGAACGGCAAGCCGACGTAGTTTTCGGCCAGCGACTCCGCGGGCGCGCGCGACGAGGTGACGTAGTCCAGCTCGGCGTGCTGGATGCGGCGGTCGTAGGGCGTCGCGCCGGGGAAGTTGTGCAGCATCGAGGTCATCCACCACGAGAAGCGCTGCGTCTTCCACACGCGCCGCAGACAGACGTCCGAGTATTCGTCGAGCGACGCGGTATCGCCGTCGCGGTAGAACGCTTCGAGCGCGTGTGCGAGGACCAGCACGTCGGCGATCGCGAGGTTCATCCCCTTCGCGCCGGTCGGCGGAACGATGTGCGCGGCGTCGCCGGCGAGGAAGAGCCGATGCCAGCGCAGCGGCGCGACGACGAACGAGCGCATCGGCGTCACGCTCTTCTGCGTGATCTCGCCCTCGGTGATCGTCGGGACGTCCTCGCCGTCGAGCCGCGCGCGCAGCTCGCTCCAGATCCGCTCGTCGGGCCACTCGTCGAGGTCCTCGTCCGGCGAGCACTGCAGGTAGCAGCGCGAGATCTCCGGCGAACGGCAGCTGAAGAGCGCGAAGCCGCGCTCGTCGTTGACGTAGATCAGCTCGTGCGACGGCGGCGGCGCATGCGCCAGAATGCCGAGCCACGCGAACGGGTAGACCCGCTCGTACACCGTCAGCGCATCGGCGGGGATCGTCGGGCGCGCGATGCCGTGGAAGCCGTCGCAGCCCGCGACGTAGTCGCAGCGCACCTCGTGGTCCTCGCCGTCGGCGTCCTCGTAGCGGATCAGCGCGCGGGGCCCCTCGAGATCGTGCAGCGAGACGTTCGTCACCTCGAACCGGACGTCGCCCTTCGCTTTCCGGCGCGCGGCGATCAGATCTTTGACGACCTCCTGCTGGCCGTAGACGGTGATCGCTTTGCCGGTCAGCGCCCCGAAGTCGATGCGATGGCTGCGGCCGTCGAAGCGAAGCGAGATCCCGCGATGCAGCAGTCCTTCGCGGCGCATCCGCTCGCCGAGCCCGGTCGACTCGAGCAGATCGACGGTGCCTTGCTCGAGCACGCCCGCGCGGACGCGCTGCTCGCAGTACTCGCGCGTGCGCGCCTCGAGCACGACGGAGTCGATCCCGCGCAGCGCGAGCAGGTGCGAGAGCATCAGCCCGGCGGGGCCGGCGCCGACGATGCCGACTTGCGTGCGGGTCGAGGTCATGTCGGCTCGGTCCGGCGCTCGATGGAGCGCCTCCTCTCGGTGCCGGCCGCCGTGGGGCTTCCGTGCATGCGCCGAGAATCGCGCGACGTTCGCGCCCGGCTCGTGCCGCAGCCGGCGCGGGCGAGCCCGGGAGGACGCGATGGCCGACACGATTTCGACGATCCCGACCGACGTGACCGCGCAGACGCTGCGAAGCCTCGAGAGCTGCGACGATCCGCGGCTGCGCGAGATCGTCGCGTCGCTCGTGCGGCATCTGCATGCGTTCGTGCGCGAGGTCCGGCTCACGCCCGACGAATGGATGCGCGGGATCGACTTCCTCACGCGAACCGGGCAGAAGTGCGACGCGCTGCGGCAGGAGTTCATCCTGCTCTCGGATACGCTCGGCGTCTCGATGACCGTCGACGACGTCGCGCACGAGGGCCTCCCGGCGAACGTCACCGAGTCGTCGGCGCTCGGACCGTTCTACACCGACGACGCGCCCGAGATCGCGCCCGGCGGCACGATCGCGCGCAGCGGCAAAGGGGAGTCCGTGCGCGTGCGCGGCCGCGTGCTCGACACGCGCGGCGCGCCGGTACGCGGCGCGCTCGTGGAGACGTGGGAGACCGACGGCGAGGGACGCTACGACACGCAGTACGCCGAGCGCGCCGAACCCGACTACCGCGGCTATCTGCGCACCGACGCCCGGGGTTCGTTCGAGTTCGTCGCGGTGAAGCCGGTGAGCTACTCGATCCCCGTCGACGGGCCCGTCGGCGAGATGCTGCTCGCGCTCGGGCGCGGCACGATGCGTCCGGCGCACCTTCACGTGAAGCTGAGCGCGCCCGGCTATCGCACGTTGGCCACGTCGATCTACAGCGCGGGCGATCCGTACTTGAGCTGCGATGCGGTCTTCGCGGCGAAGGCGTCGCTCGTCGAGCCCTACGTGCCGGCGGGCGACGCGGCCGCGACGCGCTGGACGCTCGAGCGCGATTTCGTCCTCGCCGACGCGTAAGCGCCGGGAAGGCGGCGCGCCGCCCGGCGCGTAGAACGCCTTCATGCTCCGTCGTCTCGGCGCCGCGCTTCTCGGCGGCTCGCTCGTCTCGTGCTTCGTCGTCCCGGCGCTCGCGGCGCGCGCTCAGCCGCGCACCGTCGATCCGTCGCTCTACGCCGGCTTGCGATGGCGCAGCATCGGCCCGTATCGCGGCGGCCGGACGAACGCCGTCGCCGGCGTGCCGGGCGACGGGCGCGTGTACTATACGGGCGCCGTCGGCGGCGGCGTGTGGAAGACGACCGACGCGGGGCGGACGTGGAAGCCCGTGATGGATGCGATGCCCGTCTCGTCGATCGGTGCGATCGCGATCGCGCCGAGCGATCCGAGCACGGTGTACGTCGGCAGCGGCGAAGCCGACATGCGCTCCGACATCATCCACGGCAACGGGATGTACCGCTCGACCGACGCCGGTGCGACGTGGACGCACGTCGGTCTCGACGACTCACGTCAGATCGGGCGCATCCTCGTCGATCCGCACGACGCGCGCACGCTGCTCGTCGCGGCCCTCGGCCACGCGTACGCGCCGAACGAGACGCGCGGCGTCTATCGGTCGTCGGACGGCGGTGCGACGTGGACGCGCGTGCTGTTCCTGAACCACGACACCGGCGCGATCGATCTCGCCGCCGATCCGTCGATGCGCACGGTGTACGCGTCGCTGTGGCAGACGCGCCGGCCGCCGTGGAACACGTACCCGCCCTCGAACGGTCCGGGGAGCGGGCTGTGGAAATCGAGCGACGGCGGGCTGACGTGGACGCAGCTCCGCGGGAACGGCTTTCCGGCGGACGGACTCGGCAAGATCGGGCTCGCCGTCGCGCCGAGCGAGCCGAACCGCGTCTACGCGATCGTCGACGCGAAGCAGGGCGGCCTGTATCGCAGCGACGACGCCGGCGCGACGTGGAAGCTGATGGACAGCGACCGCCGGCTGTGGTCGCGCGGCTGGTACTTCTGCCACGTCACCGTCGATCCCAAGGACGCCGGCGTGGTGTACGTCTCCGACACGTCGGTGTACCGTTCGAGCGACGGCGGCGCGTCGTTCACCGCCGTCAAGGGCTCGCCCGACGGCGACGATTTCCACCAGCCGTGGGTCGATCCGCTCGATCCGCAGCATCTCGCCGTCGCGAGCGACCAGGGGACCGCGATCAGCGTCGACGGCGGCGCCACGTGGAGCTCGTGGTTCAACCAGCCGACGGGGCAGTTCTATCACGTCACGACGGACGACGCGTTTCCGTTCCGGATCTACGGCGCGCAGCAGGACAGCGGCGCCGCCGTCATCGACTCGCGCAGCGATCATAGTGGGATCGAGGCGCGCGACTGGCGCCCGCTCAACGCGGGCGGCGAGAACGGCACGATCGCGCTCGACCCGCGCGAGCCCGGTCTCGTCTACGGCTACGGCGACGAGGTGGACGTCGAACAGCTGCGCACGGGACAGACGCGCACGATCTCACCGATCGCCGCGCGTCCCGGGGTGTGGCGGAAGACGTGGACCGAGCCGCTCGTGTTCTCGCCGGTCGACCGCGCGCTGTACGCGGCGAATCAGGTGATCTTCCGCTCGCGCGATCGCGGCGCGCACTGGACGGCGATCTCGCCCGATCTCACCCGCTCGAATCCCGCGGTTCCCGCGACGCTCGATCCCGCGACCGCGAGCGATTCCCCGATCGCGGGCGCACGGCGCGGCGTCGTGTACGCGATCGCGCCGTCGCCGCGCCGCGCGCAGACGATCTGGGCCGGGACGGACGACGGGCTCGTGAAGCTCACCCGCGACGGCGGAAGCACGTGGCGCGACGTCACGCCGCGGCTCACGGCGTGGAGCAAGGTCGGCGTCATCGAAGCGTCACGCTTCGACGAGGCGACGGCGTACGTCGCCGTCGACCGGCACCGGCTCGACGACGACCGGCCGTACGTCTACGCGACGCACGATTTCGGGCGCACCTGGCGGCTCAGCGTGAACGGTATCCCCAACGGCAGCTTCGTCAACGCGGTGCGCGAGGATCCGGCGCGGCGCGGCCTGCTCTACGCCGCAACGGAGACCGGCGTGTACGTGTCGTTCGACGACGGCTCGTCGTGGCAGTCGCTGCGGCTGAACATGCCGGTCGTCTCCGTGCGCGATCTCGTCGTGCACGGCGACGATCTCGCGATCGCGACGCACGGACGTGCGTTTTGGGTGCTGGACGACGTCGAGCCGCTGCGCGAGCTGGCGGCGAACGCTTCGGACGGAGCGCGCGTGTTTGCGCCGGCGGTCGCGATCCGCACGCGTCCCGGCAACGACGAAGCCGAAGCCTCGCCGCCCGAGGTGCCGATGGGCGAGAATCCTCCGAACGGCGCATACGTCGACTACGTCGTCCCGGCCGGCGCGCGCGGTCCCGTCTCGATCGCCGTCGCCGACGCGCGCGGCGCCGTGCTGCGCGCCTGGTCCAGCACCGACGCGCCCAGCGTGCCGAAGCCGCAGGACGTGCCCTTTCCGGCGTACTGGATCGAGAAGCCGATGCTGCCCTCGGCGGCGCCCGGGATGCATCGCTTCGTGTGGGACTTTCACGTCGCGGCCGCGGCGAGCCGCCGGAGACGGCGCGGCGGCGACGGACCGTTCGCACCGCCGGGCCGCTACGTGGTTCGCGTGACGATCGACGGACGCAGCTTCGACGAGCCGCTCGTGCTGCGGCGCGACCCGCGCGTGCGCGCCACCGACGCCGACCTGCAGGCGCAGTACGTGCTCGCGCGCGACGTCGACGCGCTGCTCGCGCGCGTGCAGACGGCCGTGACGCAATCCGACGCGCTGCGCAAGAAGAGCCCCGCGCAAGCCGGACGGATCGACGCGATCGCCGGCGCGCCGCCGGTCGAAGATCCGCGCAACTCCGTCGGCACGCCCGCGACGCGCTTCACGACGCTGCGCTGGTACGCGAGCGCGCTCGGCACGCTCGAATACTCCGTGGAGAGCGCCGACGCCGCGCCGACGCCAGACGAGCGCGCGACGTGGGAGCAGCTGCGGCGCGGCGCGGAGAGCGCGCTCGCCGCGTGGAGCACGCTCGCGGGCTCGCGCTGAGACACGGCGGGCCGGCGTCCGCGAACGCCGGCCCTTGCGACGCGGCCGCAGGCACGCGAGCGTGCGCGGCGGCGGCCGATCGATCAGCTTCCGCCGACGCTGGTCGTCGTGACGTCGATCGTTTCGTTCGTGCTCTGCTTTCCGTCGCTGATGCTGAACGTGCAGTGACCGTTCGCGACCGGCGTGACGGTGAACGTCTTGGTGCTGCTCGCCGGCGCGATCGTCGCGATCCCGCTGCACGAGTCCGTCGTTCCCGCCGCGCCCGTGCTCGCGGTGAAGCTGCCCGAGAAGCCGGTCTCCGACGCGTCGAACGTCTGCGCCGACCCCGATCCGGTCGCCAAGAACGACAGCGAGGTCGGCTGCAGGTCGATGGGCGAGGTGCTCGGCGTCGCCGACGGAGTCGGGCTCGGCGTCGGCGTCGGCTTCGGCGTCGCGGTCGGGCTGGGGCTCGGGGTCGGCGTCGCCGTCGCGGACGGCTTCGGCGTCGGCGTCGGGCTTGCGGTCGCCGTGGGACTCGGATGCGCGCTGGTGCTGGGCGACGGCGTCGGTGTGGGCGTCGCCGGCGAGACCGGCACGGCCGTGCTCGTTCCGCCGGAGCCGCTGCACGCCGCCAAGCCGGCCGCGACGCACAGCACCGCGGCGGCGGAGAGTCGGGCGACCGGCGCGGGCGCCTGCGGCCAGGGACGGTGCGGCATGGCGAGCGTGCCTCCGAATGTTCGCGGAACCCCAGAATACCGGCCGGGCCCGTCGCCCGGTATGTCGGAAAACCGCACCTTTCGCCCGGGACGGCGCGCTGCGAACGCGAACTCCCGGCGCACCGCGATGCTGAGTCCAGCGATCGTCTGTCCCGAACTCGTGGGCCGGAACGGTGATCTGGAGGTGCTTCTCGAGCGCCGGCGCGCAGCCGCGTCCGGACACGGCAACATGGTGCTCCTCGCCGGCGAGGCGGGGATCGGGAAGACGCGGCTGCTCCTCGAGTTCCGCGAGCGGCTGACGAACGGGCGCGCGGCGTGCGGCGTGGGCCAATGTCGCGAATTCGGAACGCTGCCGTACGGCCCGGTCGCCGAGGCGCTGCGGGACGTCGGCTGCGGCGCGCCGGTCATCGACGCGCCGACGCGCGCCGCGCGGCTGGCCGCGCTGCAGCGGCTGCTGGAAGCGTCCGCGGCACGCCGCAACACCGTGCTGGTCCTCGAAGACCTGCAATGGGCCGACGACGGCACGATGGAGTTCCTCGTTCACGTCGCGCCCGCGCTGCCGGGGACGCGGGTCCTCATCGTGGCGACGTACCGCAGCGAGGACGTCGACGCGCGCCACGCGATCGCGCCGTTTCTCGCGCGTCTCGCGCGGCAAGGCTCGTGCCGCACCATGGCGCTCGAGCCGCTTCCCGCCGCGCAGACGCGCCGGCTCGTCCGGCTCACGCTGCCGGCGCGCGGACTGCTGAGCGCCGAACGGATCGAGGAGATCGTCGAGCGCAGCGACGGCAACCCGTTCTTCGCCGAAGAGCTGACGAAGAGCGCGCTCGAGCGGCGCGCGCAGCGGCGCTTCCGCGACGCGCTGCCGCTGACGATCCGGGCCGCGGTGAGCGAACGGCTCGCGCGCCTCGAACCCGGTGCGCGCGGGATCGTGCGGCTCGCCGCCGTCGCCGGGCGGCAGTTTCGAACGGAGCTGCTCGCGACGGTGTCGGGCCGCCGGCTTGCCGAGATCTACGACGTCGTACGATCCTTGCGCGACCTCAACGTGGTCGACGAGATCGGCGGAACGCCCGTCGCGTACGCGTTTCGGCACGCGCTCACGCGCGAGGCGATCTGCGACGAGATGCTCGCCGGCGAGCTGCGCGCGCTGCACGCGGAGATCTTGGCGGCGCTCGAGGCGGCCGGCGCGTCGGCGCAGGACCTCGGCTACCATGCCGCCGAGGCGCTCGACGCAGAGCGCACCGTTCGCTACAACGAGCAGGCTGGTGACGAAGCGGACGCGCTCCACGCGTACGGTGACGCGGTACGGTGCTACGAGCGCGCGCTGCGCGCTTCGAGCGCGAGCGGCGATCGAGCGCGGCTGCTGGCGAAAGCCGCGGCCAGCTCGGCGCGGAAAGGCCGGTCGCAGCGCGCCGTGGAGCTGTACGAAGCGGCGATCGCGGCGTACGCCCGCGCCGGCGACACGTCGCGCCTGGCTGAGCTGGAGCTCGCGACGGCGTCGCAGGCGCGGCACACGGGTGATACCGAGCGCGCGATGGATCTCGTGCACCGCGCGCTCGATCACGTCCCCGCGGACGCCGCGCTGCTGCGGGTGCGGCTTCGCGCAACGCTCGCGATCATGCACCTCGACCGCGGCGAGATCGGCCAGGCGCGCGGCGTCCTGAACGCCTGCGCGGCGGAAGGCGACGCCGTGCCGGAATATCAGAACGCGGTCGCCTACGCCGCGATCACCGCCGGCGACGTCGCCGCGCATCGCGCCGCGTCGGACCGGTACGTCGCGACGTGCTCGGCGATCTCTCCCGAAAGCCGGCTGCGCGCGCGCTTCAATCGCGCGTTCGGACAGTGCGTGCTCGGCATCGACGCGGAGGCGCTCGGCGAGCTCGAGGCGCTCCTGCCCGAGCTGCGCGCGCACAGTCTGGACTCCCTCGAAGTCCTCGCGTGTGCGAACGCGGCGCTGATCCACGCGCGCGCCGGACGCGCGGAAGAGGGCCGCCTGCTCGTGCGGCGCGCCCTCGACGTCCCGGAGCCCTCGACGACCGGACCGATCGCGCTGGCGGCCGCGGCGCTGACGGTCGGCGCCGCATTGCGCGACGACGGGCTGATCGACCGCGCATTGTCGCCCGACCTCGTCGAAGGCGCGTTCCGGATCCGCATCAACACGGCGCTGGGACGGCTCGCCGGGCCGTACGCGCGGCGGCTCTTCGCCAACGGAGAGCGCGAGCGCGCCGATGCGGTGCTGCACCGCGCGCTGGGCGCGCTCGCGATCCCGTGCGGAGCGACGGAGACGTTTCTCGCGGCGGCCGAGATCGGTTCGCCCCCGACGGCGCGCGCGGTGCGCCGCTTCCTGCCCGCCGTCGAGGCGGCGTCGGCGACGCCCCTCTACGCCGCGACCGGCGCGCACCTGCGGGCGCTCGCGGCGCGGCGTGCCGGGGATGCCGGCGCGGCGAGCGCCGCGTTCGCCGAAGCGGCCGCGGTCTATCGGACGATGGGATGGGTGACGCACGAGGCGCGCTGTCTGGAATGCTGCGGCGCGGGACGCGCGGCGGCCGCGGCGCTACGCCGCGTGCGCGCGCCGGGCGAGAAGCGCCGTGTGCCGCGAGCGGGCGCGCACGTCGGCGCGCACGACGCGCTGTCGGCGCGGGAGCGCGAGATCGCGACGCTCGTCGCGCGCGGGACGCCGAACCGGACGCTCGCCGAACGCCTGTCGGTCAGTCAGCGCACGATCGAGAAGCACCTCACCTCGATCTACGGGAAGCTGGGGCTGCGCAATCGCTCCGAGCTGGCCGCGTTCGTCGCCACGCGCGACGACTGATCGCCGCAGCGTTCGACCGCCTCGACGAACGCGCGGGCCCGCTCGCGCAGCGCGTCGCCTTCGGCGATCAGCAAATTTCCGCCGATCAGCAGCATCGTGTCGGCGCCGTAGAAATCGAGCAGCTCCTCGACGCGCTCGAGACGCATCCCGCCGGCGGGAACCGGCATCGTCGGTGCGAGGGCGCCCCACGACGCGCGCGACGCGCTCGCGATCGCTGCGCACTCGTCCTGCGGGTACGCGAAGCGTCCGCCGTAGTTCACGAAGATCGACGCGTCGGCGCCGAACAGCCGGAACAGCTTGCCGAACAGCAGCGGGTTCGCGATCCGCGCCGCGCCGGCGAACGACGGGTGCGCGAGATACACCATGTCGGGAAACTCGTCGACGAGATCGGCGAACGCCGGCAGCCCGACGAGCATCGGCGCCACGAGCACGACGCGCACGCCTTCCTCGCGCGCGATCCGCACGCGCTCGCGCATGGCGCGCGGCGCCGCCGCGACGTTCGGCGCGTAGAACGACGCCCGTCCGGTCGCGCGCGAGGCGTCGGCGACGGCGGCCTGACAGGCGCGCACGCGCTCCGGGTACGGCGAATACGACTGATCGGAGATGCCGTGGTCGTCCTTGACGACGTCGATCCCGGCCTCGGCGAAGACGCCGCACAGCCGCGCGAGCTCGCGCACCGGCAGCCCCTGCGGCTTGACGGCGACCGCGGTCAGCGCGCGCGCCGGGGCGGCGGCAAGCGCGCGCAGCCCGGCGACGCCGTGCCGCGGTCCACGGAACGCGGCGAGCAGCGCGGGCGGAAGATCGACGTCGACGAGCCGCACGTCGTCCCACAGCGAGCTGTTTCCGGAGATCATGTTGACGAGCTGCGCCGGCTCGTAGCCGGTCGTCTCCATCGCGAGCTCGATCTCGACGCGCCAGCGCCGCTCGTCGACGCGCTCGATCGGGCCGACTCGTCCGACGACCTCTTCGCGCACGCGCGCGTCGTGAACGGCGTCGAGCGGGCACTCGACGCTCTGTTCCAGGGCGATCGCCGCGGCGCGCTCGTCGATTCGCGCCGCCGCCGTCTCGACGAGATACGTCGCCGTCAGCCGCTCCATGCGCACGCCCTTCGCCGCCGTGCCGGGCGGCCTCTGCGGGCCGGCGGCGCTCAGCTCCCCGTCCCTTTGTAGCGATTCAAGCCGACGCGCCAGAACGCGTACGCAAGTCCGAGGACGACCGCGCCGACGACGGGAGTGAACAGCCCGATCGCGGGATCGAGGTGCAATCCGTCCTCGGACTTGTGCAAGAGATACGTCGCCGGGAAGTAGTTCATGAACGCGAACGGTATGACGAACGCGAGCGCGATGCGCACGCCGCGCTGGTAGATCGAGAGGGGGTAGCGCGAAAACTCCTGTTCCATCGACATGAACACCCAGCGCAGCGAGTCGACGCGCGTGAACCAGAACGACGCCGTGGCGATCGCGAGGTTGACGCCGAAGTCGATCAGCGAACCGCCGAGCGCGACGAGCGGGACGTAGGCGAGCAGCAGCGCGTCGACGCGAACCCCCGCGAACGGCACGACGACGCAGAAGTAGAGGATGGCAAGGATCAGCTCGTCGGGCCAGATCTGCTGCGGAACGGTGATCGCCTGGAACAGCGGGTCCAGCGGGCGAACCAGGAAGCGGTCGAAGCGTCCTTCGCGCACGAACTCGGGGACGCTGCCGGTGGTGAAGAAGAAGGTGTTGTTCAGCGCGTGACCGAGCATCCACAGGCCGTACATGAACGCCGTTTGCCGGAAGTCCCAGCCGTTGATCGACGGGAAGTTGCGCAACGTGACCCACAGCGCGGCGATCGCGGTGCCGTGGTAGATCGCGGTGAACGCGGCCCACATCAAGAAGTTCGCGCGGTACTCCACCATCGTGAGCAGGTTGATGCGCCAGTAGCGCCCGTAGGTCGCGAGGTACACGGCTCGTCGCTGCCACGCGGTGCGCGCCGGACCCTCCCGCGCGGCGGTTCGCGGTGAGCAAGCGCACCGCGACGGTCAGCGTGACGCCGCCCTTCCGGCTCGATCTGACGGCGACCGTGCTGCGCCGGCTGTCGACGAACGTCGTCGACGTGTTCGACGGAACGGCGTACCGCCGGCTGCTCGACGCTGCGCCGCACGGCGATCCCTCGAACCCGACGTCGGTCACGGTCGTGCAGTCCGCGCCGGACACGCTGCGCGTCACGCTCGAGGGACCGCACGCGCCGGCGGTCGACGTCGACGGCTTCGTGCGCCGTACGTTCGGCACCGATGTCACGCTGGACGCGTTCGGGCGCGGCGCGAAGCGCTTCCCCTGGCTGCATCGCATCGCGCGCGCCGCGCGCGGCGTCAAGCCGCCGCGCTATCCGTCGCTGTGGGAGACGGCGTGCAACGCGATCGTGTACCAGCAGATCTCGATCCACGCCGCCGGAGCGATCCTGCGGCGCGTCGTCGAGCGCTTCGCCGAGCCGCGCGAGCTCGGCGGCGTACGGCTGTCCCCGTTTCCGCCGGTCGGGGACGTTCTCGCGGCCGGCGACGCGGATCTGCGCGCGCTGGGGCTTTCCGCGGGGAAGGTCGCGGCGTTGAGATCGGTCGGCGAAGCGATCGTGTCGCGCGCGCTCGACGAAGCGCTGCTGGAGTCGATGCCGACCGCCGACCTGCTCGTGCACCTCGCGCAGCACCGCGGCATCGGACCCTGGACGGCCGCGGTGATCGCCTTACGCGGCTTCGGGCGTCTCGACGTGTTCCCGATGAACGACTCCGGCGCGACCGCGTTGCTGCGCACCCTCTCCGGCGACGCGGCGATCGCGGTCGAGCCGGTCATCGAAGCCCTCGCGCCCCAGCAAGGGATGCTCTACTACCACTTGCTGCTCGGCCGGCTCGCAAAGAATGGCGAGGTCAAGCTCGCTTAGCCGTTGTGCCGACGAGACGTCACACGGCGATCGGCGGCGTCCGGCATCTGCGAGCGAGGGTCGCGCGCCCGCTCGTTTCGGGTACGAGTCTTCCGGCAATGTCATCCCAGTCGCGTACGCCCCGGGTGCGTGCGGCCGACGGCTCCCCGGTCCTCGGTCTGGTCAGCCCTCCGGCGCCGGCGCGGTCCGCGCCCGACCAGCCGCGCAGCAGCGCGCCGCTCCCCCGCACGTCGCCGCGCTCGATCCGGCGCGCCCGCTTCGAGCGCTGGCTCGCGGAGAACGAGGGCTACGCGCTGCGCTTCGCCGCCGCCGCGCCGGGGACCGGAAAGACCACCGCGGCCGTCGAGTACGCGCGAGCGAACGCGGGTCGGGTCTGGTATGTCTCCGTCGCGGCCGCCGCGCCGCCGGCCGCGTTGTTCCGCCGGCTCGCCGCGAACGCCGGCGCCGCGGATGCGGCGACGTACGATGACGTCCTCGACCTGATGCGCCGGCACGCCGAAGCGCTGGAGATCGTCGTGGACGACGTCGATCAGGCGTCGGCCGACGTCGTCGGCGTGCTCGACCAGCTGGTCACCGACGTCCCCCCGCACGTCTCGCTGATCTACCTCGCGCGCGCACGGCGGCGTTTCGAGCTGGCGCGGCACATCGTCAACGGGCTGGCGTCCGTCGCACCGGCCGACCTGTTCGATTTCGACGACGACGACGTGCGTGCGCTCGCCACGGCGCACGGCGTCGCGGTGGGCGAGGACGACGTCGCGTTCCTGCGCGAGTCCTCCGACGGCTGGGCGCTCGTCGTCGCGGGCGCGATGCGCACCGCCGCTTCGACGAAGGCGACGCTTCCGGACGCGTTCCTCGAATGGATGGACTCGCACCGCGGCACGCTGCGCGACTTCACGACGGCCGTGCTGAGCGCGGCGAACGCCGGCGACCCCGATCAGCTGTTCGCCACGCTCGCCGCCCCCGCGCCGGAGGACGCGGAGCTGCTGAGCAGTCTCGAGGAGCGCGGGCTGTTCGTGCGGCGCGCGGAGGACGGACTCCGGCCGTATCGGGTGATGACCGCGTTTCAGCGCGACGCCGCTCCGGTCGAAGGCAACCAGCCGCTGGTGCTCGCGATGTTCGGCCGCTTCCGCTCGACCATCGGCGGACGCGCGATCGTGTGGCTGCGCCGCCGCGAGCAGCAGATCGTCGAGTACCTCGCGCTCACGCGCACCGGCGGCGCGGAGCGCGACGAGCTGATCGCACTGTTCTGGCCGGACACGTCGCCCTCGCTCGCGCAGCAGAGCCTGCGCACGGCGTGCAGCAACATTCGCAAGGCGTTCGCGACCGTCGTCGGGCAGGACGCGGTCGAACAGTACTTCGAGCGCCGCGGCGCGATCGAGCTGCGCGTCGAGAACGTCGTGGCCGACGTGCGGCGCTTCCGCGAGCACGTCATCGCCGGGGAGACGGCGTTGCGCGCCGACGACCGGCAGCAGGCGTTCGCGCATTACGCCGCCGCGGAGCGGCTCTTCACGATGCCGCTGCTCGCGGGTGAGCCGTGCGGTCCGCCGTTCGACGCGTACGCCGGGATGTTCGACGAAGCGCTCGCGGTCGTGCTCGACCGGCTCGTCGAGCTGGCGCGCGAGCGCAACGACCTCGACCTCGCGCGCACCTACGCCGAGCGGCTCCGCCGGCACGCGCAAGAGCGCGTGGAGCGGCCGCAGACGGAAGCCGCGCAGCTCGAGTCGATGTTCGCGATTCGCCCGCGCGACACGAAGCGCCGCTCGGCCTGAGCGCTTCCGGCGCCGCCGCGTTCGGCGAGGCGGAGGCTCGCGGCGCTCAGCGCGCCGCGGGGATCAGGCGCAGGCGGTCGCCGACGAGGAGGTCGATGCGCTCGGCCGTCCCCGGGGCGAGCTCGACGACCGTCTGCGCGCGGAAGCAGCCGACGAAGAGACGATGCGGGCGGACGCGCACGGCGATGCGCTGCACGAGGCCGGCCGCGTCGAGGAAGACGACGTCGATGCGGGTCCGCATCCCGAGCGTGTGGATCGCGTTGCAGTTCTCGAACCACAGCCCTTCGCCGTCGGCGATGCGCGTGCGGCCGAGGAAACCGGCGAAGCGCTCGCGCCAGCTTCGCGCGCGGCGCACCGCCGCGGCGACCGTCGCGCCGGTCGTTTCGTTGCGAAGCGTCATGCCAGCACCACCCGAAGGACGAGCGCGAGACCGATCGCGCCGGTGAGGAACGGTGCGAATGCCACGGCCCCGCCGCGCTTCGCGACGAACTTCGCGGACAGCCCGCACACCAGCGAGGCGAAGCCCATCGCGACGATCGCGTCGGTGAGGCCGACCATCGCGCCGCCGAGCGCGGCGAGCTTCACATCGCCCCACCCGATCCCGCGCCCCTTCGAGAGGAGCGCGCCCGCCGCGAACGGCAGTGCCGGAACGAGCACCGAGAGCAGGATCGGAAACGCGCCGTGCGCGAGCTGCGTCGCGAGGATCGCGCCGAGCGGCAACAGCGTGAACAGGTCCGGGACGATGCCCGCGCGCACGTCGGCGCACCAGCACGCCACGAGGAACGCCGTGCCGAACGCGGCCGCGGCGAGGTCGGCGGTGGTGAGGCCGTGCAGTCCGAGCACGGCGCCGATCGCCGTCGCGGCGACGATCAGGATCGCGCTCGGCGGACGGCCGGGCGGCGGGCCGTCGTCGAACGGCGTGACGTTCTGCGTGACGAGCCCGGCGGCGATCGTCGCGGCGGACGCGAGACAGGCGAACAGGACGGAACCGAAGACGGCCGAGACGATCATTTTCCACCGTAGAAGTCGGCGACGACGGGTGCGAAGATCATGAGGAACAGCGCCGGCAGCATGAACAGCGCCATCGGGATCGCCATCTTGACCGGAAGCTGCGCCGCGATCTCCTCGGCGCGCAGCATCCGCTTCTCGCGGCTCTCCACCGCGAGATCGGTGAGCATCCCGGCGATGTTGCCGCCGAGCCGCTCCGACTGCACGATCGCCGTGACGACCGTCGTCAGATCTTCGTGCGCGAGCCGCGCGGCGAGCGCGGTCAGCGCTTCGGCGCGCGAGCGGCCGAGACGAATCTCGTTGAGCGTGGTGCGCAGCTCTTCGGCCAGGGGGCCGTCGATCGCCTCGATCGCGCTCGCGAGCGCGCCGTTCAGCGCGATCCCGGCCTGCACGCTCGTAGCGACCATGTCGAGCAGGTTCGGAAGCGCGAGCTGCACGCCGCGTTTCCGCGCTTTCACGGCGCGGTCGAGATGATGGTTGGGGAGCGAGGCGGCGACGCCGGTCGCCATCAGCGCACCGAGCACCCACATGAGCCCGCCGTGCTCGAAGATCGCCGCGGCGAGCCCGGCGATCGCGCCGAGCGAGCCGAACATGAGGTAGCGCATCCCGAGCTGGGCCGGCGTGACGTCGTACCATCCCGCTTGAACCAGCCGGCGCGCGGTGCGGCGCTGCCAGTCGCCGCCGAGCATCCGCGCGACGACCGACCCTTTCGAGTCGCGCTTCGTCGAGCGGCCTTCCAGCTCGGCGAGCTTGCGGGTGACGCCCGGGTTGCCCCCGGCGACCATCGTGACGAGAAGGAAGAGCGCGGCGCCCACGAACGCGGCGACCGCGGCGATCAGACCGAAGAAGATCATACGGCGAAGCTCATCATCTTGGTGACGGTGAAGGCGCCCAGCGCCTCGAGGACGACGACGCCGCCGAGCGCGAGATGTCCGATCAGCGTCCCGAGCATGACGTCGCGCATGTGCGGCTGCATGTACATGACCATGCCGCCGACGAAGAACGGGATCGCGCAGATCACGAACGCGCTGGCGCGCGACTCGGACGTGAGCACCTTGATCTTGCGGTCGATGCGGCGCCGGCTCTTGATGGTGTCGGCGAGGTTGTCGAGGATCTTCGCGAGGTTGCCGCCGGTCTGCGACTGGATCTTGATCGCGCGGACCATCATCAGCACTTCCTCGATCGGCATGCGCTCGCGCAGCTTCTCGAGCGCGTCGTAGATGCTCACGCCGATGTTCGTCTGTCCGATCACCCGCATGAACTCGTGGCGCGCGGGATCCGGGAGCTCGTCGATGACGAGCACCAGCGCCTGGCGCAGCGACAGACCCACGCGCAGCCCGCCGGAGATCATGCGCAGCGCCATCTCGAGCTGGCCCTTGAACGCGGTGACGCGGTTCTTCACGACCTTCTTCACGTAGAGTCCGCAGGCCGCGAACGCCGCGCCGAAGGCGACGGGGAGCGCGACGACCGCGACGAGGATCCCGGGGCGCGCGATGAAGAGGAACGCGAGCCAGAACACGATCGCGCCGCCGGCGATGCCGCCGGCGAGGCGCTCGACCGGTATCGAGATCGACGCGCGGTCGAGCGACGTCCGGTAACCGTCCAGGAGCCTGTTCACCACGTCGCCACCAGATCGCGCACGTCCGCACCGGCGAAGCGCCGGATGTCGAACGGCACGCCGTACTCTTCGAACTTGGTCATCGCGTGCGGCTGGACGCCGGTGAAGACGAACTCACCGCGAACCTTGCCGTTCGCGTCGACGCCGTGCTGCTCGAAGCGCACGACCTCTTGCATGGTGACCACCTCACCCTCCATTCCGACGACTTCAGAGACGCCCATGACCTTGCGCGAGCCGTCGCGCAGGCGGGACAGTTGGATGACGATGTCGATGGCGCCGGCGATCTGCTCGCGAATCGCGCGGATCGGCAGGTCGAATCCGGCCATCATGACCATCGTCTCGATGCGCGACATCGCGTCGCGCTGCGTGTTGGCGTGGACGGTCGTGAGCGAGCCGTCGTGGCCGGTGTTCATCGCCTGCAGCATGTCGAGCGCCTCGCCGCCGCGGCACTCGCCGACGATGATGCGGTCGGGGCGCATGCGCAGCGCGTTCTTCAGCAGGTCGCGGATGCGGATCTCGCCGGCGCCCTGGATGTTCGCCGGACGAGACTCGAGCGAGACGACGTGCTCCTGGTTGAGCGACAGCTCCGCGGCGTCTTCGATCGTGACGATGCGCTCGTCCTCGGGGAGATAGTTCGAGAGGACGTTGAGGAACGTCGTCTTTCCCGAGCCGGTTCCGCCGCTGATGACGATGTTCAGCCGTGCCTGCACGGCGGCGCGCAGGAAGTCCATCACTTCGTCGCTGACCGCGCCCAGGCGCACGAGGTCTTCCGCCTGCAGACGCTTGCGCATGAAGCGGCGGATCGTCAGCGTGGGACCGTGCAGCGCGAGCGGCTCGATGACGGCGTTGATGCGCGAGCCGTCGGCGAGGCGGCCGTCGACCATCGGCTGCGACTCGTCGATGCGGCGGCCGATCGGCGCGATCATGCGCTCGATCACGAGCCGGAGCTGGCCGTCGTCGCCGAACTGCTTCGTCGTCTTCGAGAGCTTGCCGCGGCGCTCGACGAAGATCTTCTTCGCGCCGTTGACCATGATCTCGCTGACCTCGGGGTCGCGCATGAGCTCTTCGAGGGGGCCGTAGCCGAGCGTCTCGTCGATGACGTCCTGACGCAGCCGCGCGAGGTCCTCGGCCGACCCGTTGACGGGGTTCTCGAGGACGAGCGCGTCGACGATCGCGTCGATCTGCGAGCGCAGCTGCGCGAGCTGCTCGGCGTCGGAGTGCGCGCGGCTGGCCTGCGCGATGTCGAGGCGCTGCGAGAGCTGCTCGTGGACCTTGCGCTTCAGCTCGGCGAGCTCGTCGTCGTCGCGCCGGTCGGACGGTGCGCGGCGCGGCTGTTCCGGCGCGTCCTGCGGAGCAGCGGACGGCGCCGAGTCGTCGTCGCCGCGCGACCCGCGCGAGGACGGCGCGAGGCGCAGCTCCTGCTCTCGCGGCTGCAGGAGGGCGAGCTTCGCTGCGAGCGCGTCGAGGGACTTTCCGTGGCGGCGGTCGTGCTTGTGCGGAATGTCCGCGGTGAGCGCGATCCCGAGATGCCGTTCCAGCTCGGACGCCGAGATCTCCGGACGCTGGTCGCGCTGGACGACGATCGTGGCGACGTCGCGCGCGTCGAAGCCGAAGCGCGTCAAGCCGATCTGCGCGGTGCGCTGCGCCGCGGCGCCGAGCATGGTCGACTCGGTGACGACGACGACCTGCGATGCGTACGTGAGGAACGGGCGAACGATGACCGGATAGGGCTGCGGCGCGTCGACGACGATCGCGCGCGTGGTCCGCGCGAGCTCGGCGCGCAGCTCTTCGATGCGCTCCGGGGTGAGCATGAACGACGCTTCGCGTGAGGGCGCCAGCTCGACGGCGACGAGTCCGTCGTCGGCCGGCGCGAGCGCGATGGTTCCCTGGGTGCGGACGGAGTCGAGCGCGCGCACCGCGTCGAGCAGGATCGCGACCGAACGCCGGCCGGTGAAGTCGGCGTCGACGATCGCGACCTCGCCGCCGAGCTGCTTGCGCAGCCGGCGCGCGGTCTCGCAGGCGAGGGTCGTCGCGCCGCAGCCGCCTTTGGCGCCGACGACGACGACGATCGGAACGTTGGTCACGAGCCGGCGCGCTCCACGCCGGTGAGCTTGTCGCCTTCGATGATCCACATCGACGAAGCGGGACGCGCGGGCGCGGCGTGTGCCGGGGCGGCGGCGATCGGCCGCGGTGCCGCGACCGGCGCGGGAGGCGGCGCCGGCGGCGCCGGCTGCGCGTGCTGCGCGGGCTGCGGCGCGCCGCCGTTCGGCGAGCCGAAGCTGAGGTTCTCGGTCGGCGCGGAGCTCGACGGTTCGTCGGGCGAGCGCAGCGCGAGGCGCAGCGTCGCCGCATTGTCGGCGAGCATGAGCAGGTCCGCCTGATGCGCGGTGACGGCCAGCGTGACCGTGGTGACGCCGCCCGCGTCCGGCGGCGGGGTCCCGGTGCTCGCGGTCTCGAGCGAGCTGCCGACGGCGAGGACGAGCACCTTCCGCATGATCGTCGCGGCGTGCGGCGGAAGGCCGTTGCCCTGCTGCTGCAGCGCGACGACGTCGACGTAGTCGCCGGGATGCACGGCGGCGGCGACGTCCTTGACGCGGTCGACCGCGATCGCCATCGCGCGCAGCCCGTGCTTGAGGCGGACCGTCAAGCCGGCGTCTTCGGGGTGTCCGATCTTCGACGCGGTGATCGTCGAGTCGGCCGGGATCGTGATGAGCGAGAGGGCGCCGATCACGAGGTGCGGATCGTCGACCGCGTCCGGGTCGACCGCCGCCGCGGGCTTCGACGCCCACCGCAGCATCGCCGCGGTGATCGTCGTGCGGGCCGGTATCGTCGCGCGCGCCACGATGACCTTGCGCGGCGGCGGCGCCGCCGACGTGCGCTTCACGCTGACCATCCAGTTGAAGATGAGCAGCGCTGCGCCGGCCGCGAGGAGCAGTGCGACGAGCGCGACGACGCGGTTGCGATTGCTGAGCGCGAGGGTCATCAGAGGAGGCCCTGCGCCGGCAGCGCGACGTGCGCCGCGTGCAGCGAGAGGATGAGAACGAACCCGCCCGCGATCGCGATCGCGTATGGGATCCGCACGCCGGAGATCGCCGGCGCGACGTGCCGCCGGAGCTGCACGGTCGCGGCCGCCGAATGGCTCACCGACGTGAGGACGGCGCGCAGACGGCGCCGGTGCGCGGCGTACGCGAGCGCGACGAGCGCGCCGCATGCGGCCGTGAGAAAGATGAAGCTGAGCGCGTCGAGCGGCGTCAGCGCCGCGGCGAGCGCCGCGATCAGCTTGACGTCACCGCCGCCGAGGATGCGCATCGAGAACGCGACGGTTCCGAGCGCGAGGACCGCGCAGCCGAGCAGCAACGCGACCACGACCGCGAGCGGCCCTCGCTCGATGCCGGACGCCGCGATCGCGACGAAAGCGACGGCGAGCACGAGGACGTTCGGGATGCGCCTGCTGACGAGGTCGCTCGCCGCAGCGAGCGCGACACCGGCGAGCAGGAGAGCGATGCAGATCGTATGCGTCAAGGGAAAATCGGTCCTTTATGCGCGGCGGCGGCGGACGCTGGTCCGCCGCCGTGTGTGAGTGATGAGTCGGCTGCGAACTAGGACGAGATGCTGTTCGCGGCGGTGCTCATCGCGCTGTTGACGTGCGTCGCGAGGTACGACATGCCGCCGATCGCGGCAACGGCGACGAGGCCGACGAGGAGCGCGTACTCGACGAGCGAGGCACCCTCTTCGTCGCGGATCATGGAAGCGAACTGGTTGAACATTTCGGAGTCCCTTTCGGTGGTGATGTGTTGGGCGGCGCGGTGGCCGAGGACATCAAACCACGCGGATCGCGACTCGAAAAGACCTTCGGATGATTCTTGCCGCTGTGTTCACGGCTGTTTACGCCGTTAACATGTGCGGCGCGTGCTATCACTATGGCGTCCCATGCCGTCAACAACAATGTTTCGCGCCGCCGCTCGCCTGCTGGCTCTCCCGCTGCTGCTCGCGGTGCTCACGCCCCTCCACGCCGACGCCGCGCAGCGACACGCGCAAAAGCGAACGATCGCGCTGCAGTCCGGCCACTCCACGATCCTTTCCGTGAAGGACGTGAACTACGTCGCGATCGGCGACCCGACGATTGTCGCAGTCGTTCCGGTCGGTCCGAGACAGCTCGTCGTCAACGCGAAAGCGCCCGGGCGCACGAGCTTGACCGTATGGTCGCACGGCGTGCCGCGCAGCTGGGAGATCAGCGTGCAGGCGGAGAGCCTGAACGACCTCGCGGGCGCGATTCAAACGACGCTCGCGGAGCCCGACGTCACGGTCGCCGACCTCGGCGGCGTCCTGGTCGCCCGGGGAACGGTGGAAGACACCACTCGCTTCGTGCGCGTGAGCGACATCCTCGCCCGCTTTCAGCCGGCGCTCGGCGAGAAGCGCACGATCGTCAACGCCGTGACGGTGCGCCATCCGTTCGGAGCGTTGCAGGCGCAGCTCGACGCCCTGGCCGGACCCGGCGCGGTGCGCGTCGACGCCGACGCCAAAGGCAACGTGATCGTGAGCGGCCGCGCGCACACGCGTGTCACCGCCGAGGCCGTGCTCGCGAAAGTGCGCGGGCTGGCAGGCCCCTACCTGGGCACGGACGGGAAGGTCGTCGATCGCCTCGCCGTCGACGATTCCACCGAGATCGACGTCAAGTGCTACGTCCTCGAGATCGACGACACCGGGCTCTCGAATCTCGGCATCCAGCTGCAGTCGGGGACGCCGGATCCGAACAATCCGAGCAACATCACGCTCGGGCAGCCGTCGTTCCCGCTGATCGAAGGCGCCGCCGCGTCGACGCTCGGGAAGGCGCTGACGCTCGGCGCGTTCTTCCGCACGACGCGGCTGGCGCCGACGATCAACCTGCTGCTGCAGTCGGGGCACGCGAAGGTGCTGTCCGCGCCGAACCTCGTCACGACCCCCGGCAACGACGCGACGTTCCTGGTCGGCGGACAGATCCCGTACGTGTTCTCGACCGGTCAGGGTGCGGTCAGCGTGCAGTTCAAGGACTACGGCGTCAAGCTCGACGTCACGCCGACGATCCTCGGCACCGGCGGGATCGAGACGAAGATCGCGCCCGAGGTCTCCGACCTCGACTACAGCGACTCGGTGACGTTCGGCGGCTACACGATCCCCGCGATCAAGACCAGCAAGCTGTCGACCGACGTCGTCACGCAGCCCGGCGAGAGCATCGTCATGGGCGGGCTGCTGCGCCACGTCGAGCAGAAGACGATCCAGAAGATCCCCGGACTGAGCGCGATCCCGATCCTCGGCAAGCTCTTCCAGTCGACGAGCTATCAGAACAACTCGACGGACGTCGTGTTCGTCATGACGCCGGAGGTGCTCGTCAAGTGAGCGCGCTGGCCCGCCTGCTGCGCGACGAGAGCGGCGCGACGCTCGCGGAGTACGCGCTCATCATGGCGATCTTCTCCGTCGTCGCGATCGCCGGCATGAGCGCGATCGTCTCGGCGGCGAACGGCGACCTCTCGCGCGCGACCGGCGGTCTGCGCGGCCTGGCGGACACCCCGCCCTCATGAGACTCGCGCGCGTGCGGGGCTCGGCGCTCCCCGAGACGGCCGTCTGTATCGGCGTCGCGCTGACGCTGCTGTTCGGGGCGCTGGAGTTCGCGCTGCTCGGCTACGATCAGGTCAACGCCGACGGCGCCGCCTGGCTGGCCGCGCACGAGGCGGGCCTCGGGCTGTCGACCACGTCGGTGACGAACGCCGTCAAGACGCCGTTCGGCGCGGCGGCCGCGAACGGCGTCGCGCTGAATGCGCTTCCGCCGGACGACACGACCGTTCCGGTCGACTACGACTACCAGCAGCAGGGCCAGCGTCACGGCGGCGCCTCGCTCGTGCGCGAAGCGCACGAAGCGGCGACCGTGACGACGGCCGGCGTGTCGCCGTTCGTCGGGGCGCTCGGGAAAGCGGCGCAGGTCGCCTCGTCGGTGATCGAGCCCAGCGTCGTGTTCACGAACTTCGGCTACGACGTGCAGGGCGTCGGCTACAACACGAACTCGGGCGTCTTCAACAACCACAACGCCTACTTCACGACCGACGCGAACGTGCCGCCCTACTACGTCGGCTTCGCCTTCATGCAGTATTGCCCGACCGGGACCGCGTTCACGGCGTCGTGCAGCGGCCAGAAGTCGGTCGATCTCGGCCTCGCCGAGTATCTCGACGACGACAACTACGGCGCCTCGCTCACCGGCGTGCAGACGGGCGGGACCTTCGCGACGATGGCGTGCCATCAGCGCGAGTACGTCAAGCTCCTCAACGACGTCTTCACGAGCTCCACCCTGGAAAGCAACAGCCCGACCTTGAGCAAGTACAACGAGACCCAGCAGGCCGATCTGGTCGCGATCTACCATTGGGACTCCACCTACGACGGCGCGCTCCATCCCACGAACGGGTGCTGAGACGATGTTCAGCCGTCACGCGCAGCGCGGCCAGGTCCTGCCGCTGTACGCCTTCGGGATGATGTCGCTTCTCGCGCTGTGCTTCTTCCTGTTCCAGTACGCGACGACGATCCGCTGGCAGGTTCGCGCGCAGACGGCGGCCGACGCGGCCGCGGCCGCCGCGCTGTCGGTGCAGACGCTGCAGTGGAACCAGGAGATGATGGCGCTGCACGCCGCGTCGGTCGAGGAGTATCGGATCCGCCGCCTCACGCAGACGCTGCTGCTCGTCGCGCACTACAGCGGCGGCTGCAGCGCGACGCCGTCGACGTCCGCCGGCGTCTGCGCGACCGACTTCGCGACGCTCCAGCCGCAGCTCGTCGCCGCGGTGAAGCGCTACGGCGACGACATCGCGCTGCTGCACCAGCTCTCGTACCCGACGGCCGCCTCGCAGGCGAGCGACGCCAACACGGTCGTGCAGGCGCTGCAGGCGAACTGCGGGACGCCGCTCGGCGGCGACTGCGCCTTCGACTACACGATGACGGCCTACTCGCAGCGTTCCGACATGCAGGCCGTCTCCGAGAATCCCAACGAGGTGATGGTGGGCGCCGGAACGATCCCCGCCATCTCGGCGAACGTCGAGCCGGCGCGCGTCGAGGTCGTCGTCTGCAAGGACGTGAAGCCGATCATCCCGTCGATCCTGGGCCTGAAGCTGCCGACGTTTCGGGCGATCGGGCGCGCCGCCGCGACGACCGCGATGGTCACCGAAGAATGGCTCGACCCGGGAACGATCGTCAACCCGGCCACGAACGCCGTCTTTCTCCCGAAGGAGACGGAGGCGCCGAGCCGGGCCGTCAGCGCCGGCGCGTACGACTGGTACACGCTGAACTTCGGCGGCAACAACGCCGTCGCGTATCCGAGCGAGGACGCCTACCAGCTCAGCTCCGAGAACGACGAGCTGTCCGCGTACACCGGATGGTGGAGCACGATTCAGATGCAGCCCTTCGCGGGCCCGCTCAACGAGGCGAGCATCTCGTGCGCCGAGTGAGCCACGGCGAGCGCGGACAAGCGCTCGTCGAGACCGCGATCGCGATCGGCGGCTTCCTGCTGGTGCTGTACTCGATCATCTGGATCGCGCAGACGGCCGTCATCGCGGGACGCCTGCAGATGGGCGTGCGCTACGGCTCCGTCGTGACCGCGGAGATCTCTCCGTACGTCGATTACAGCCTCTACGCGGCGTACAACAGCGTCGCCAACCCGTCGCAGCCGGCGTACACGTGCACCGCGCCGCCGGCCGGGATCCTGAACGACTCGGCGCCGCTGCCCTCGCCGACGTCGGCGCCGTTCTGGCAGCCGCCGTCCTCGACGGTGAGCGCATCCTGCACGATGACGCTCGGGACGTACTCGCAGTACGCGCTGAACCGTCCGTTCCTCATCGAGCAGACGCAGCAGGCGTTCTCGGCTGCCGAGCCGACGCCGCGCTTTCTCGCCGCCGCGATCGGCGCCTCGACGTCGATGACGGCGTCGGCCCGGTTCTTCCGAACGCCGGACATCGCGACGGTGGCGTACTGCTTCCCGGCGCTCGCGACGACCGTGCACCGTTCGCTCGTCCACGACGACGCGTCGGTGGCGGCGGAAGCGGCGCCCACGCCGATCCCCTCGCAGCCCGCCTCGAACGCGACGGCGCTGAGCGCGCAGTGCCAATGACGAAAACCAAGCAATTCGACCTCGCCTTGTTGCCGCTCGTCGTGTGGGCGGCGTGCGCCGGCGCGCTCGTCGGCCGTGCACCGCGTCAGATCGATTGGGATCTGTCGTGGCAGCGGCTCCTGGGCGAGCACGTCCTCCACGCGCACCGGCTTCCGTCGCGGATCGGCGCCGAAACGTTCACCGCGCCGAACGCGCCGTGGACGCCGCAGGAGTGGCTGTTCTCGACGCTCTACGCGCTGGCGCACCGGGCGCACGCGGACGTCGCGTTCGGGCTCGCGATCGGCGCCGTCGCCGCGCTCGCGCTCGCCGTCGTCGCGCGCACGGTCGCGGTACGCGGCGGAGGGACGATCGCGCAGTGCACCGCGCTGCCCGCCGTGACGCTGGCGATGTTCGGCGGCCTCGCGGTCCGCGCGCAAACCGTCGCCTGGCTTCCGTTCGCTCTCGTCGCGCACGCGCTCGCGAAGCGCAAGCCGTTCTGGGCGGTGCCCGCGACGATCGCGTGGTGCAACGTCCACGCCAGCGGCGTTCTCGCCCCGGCGCTCGTCGGCGTGTGGGCGGCGGGCCGGACGCTGGAGTCACGCCGCTTCGACCGTGAGGTCTGCCGCGCGTGGCTCGCGACGATCGCGTGCGGACTCGCGACGCTGGCGACCCCGCTCGGGATCGGCCTTCCGAAGTACGCGCTCATGCTCTCGACGAGTCCGATCCGCGCCGACATCGGCGAGTGGCTCAGCGCGATCGCATATCCGATGCTGCAGTTCTGGTTCGTCGCGGTGCCGCTGGTCGCCGTCCTGATCGCGGCGTGCGCGACGCGTCGCGTGCCGTGGCCGGACCGCTTCGTCGCGGCGATGCTCTTCGCGATGGCGGTGATGGCCGTCCGCAACATCCCGCAGCTCACGATCGCCGTCGCACCGATGGCGACCGCCCTGTTCGCGCGGCCGCGCGAACGAACCGACGTCGCGCGGGCCGCGCTCGCCCCCGCCGGCGCGCGCGAGATCCGCCTGGGCGCTCGGGTTCGATTCGCCGTGACGGCGATCGGCGCGGCGTGCGTGTTCGCGGCGACGCTGCACGGCGCGGTGAACGGCGCCTTCGGGCCGGTCGGCGTCCCGCGGCTTCCGTCGCAGGCGCTCGCGCGGCTCGAAGCGGCGCCGGGCACGCATCGGCTGCTGTGCGGCGATTTCGGCTGGTGCAGCGGAGTGCTCGGCGCTCCGCGCGTCCGGGTGTTCCTGGACGGGCGGTGCGATCCGTACCCGCCTTCGGTCTGGAAAGACTACGAGACCGTCGTCGGCGTGCGGCCGGGCTGGCGCACGGTGCTGGCGCGCCGCGGCGTCGACGCCATCGTCGTCGAGCGCGGAAAGAAGCTCGCACGCGCGTTGCGCGCCGACCCGCGCTGGACCGTCACCTACGACGACGGGACGTTCGAGCTCGTCCGCGCGCGCAGGGTGATCGCCGCGGGGGGGTAAGCTGCGCGGGATGAGGTGCGCGAACGGATGCGACTCGCCCGCGGTGCGGTACGTCGACCATTATAGGAAGCTCGGCGAAAGCCGCATCTACCCCGAAGGAAAAGCCGGAACGGGCTTGGTCTGCGAGCACTGCGGCTCCCGGCACGACGAAGGCTACGACGCGTACGAAGACCATCTCGCGACGCCGCCCGGAACGCGCGAACTTCCCCAGCCACAAGCAGCGCCGTTGCAGCAACGCGTCTCAGACCGAACGGAGCGCGCTCAGCCGCCTGCGGATGCGACCGAACCATGTGCGGAAACGATTGACAGCTCGCTCGCTTCGGGTCAGCGGGCTATCGGGTGGACGGCAGGTACCGCCGCCGTCCCAAAGATTGCCGCACGATGGCTCGGCTGGCTCCTCGAGGCAATTCTCAGCGTGGTTCGGCGGCGAATCGCTCGATGAGGCGGAAGCGCGCACGTTCTCGATAATTCTAGCTCATTCCAGCTCGAATGACCTAGATTCTGCTAGATGGCGGCGTGGACCCCCGTCTTCAACCCTTACGTTCCGAACGCGGGCGCAATGCCGCCCGCGCTGCCCGGGCGCGAAAATCTCATCGACACGTTCAACATTGCGATCCAACGGCTGAAGCGCGGACGCGCTGCGAAGAGCCTCTTGCCTTATGGATTGCGTGGCGTCGGAAAGACCGTGCTGCTCCGGGCGTTTCGTGGATGACGCACGCCGCGCGGGCTATCTGGCGGCTGTGATCGAGGCGGAAGAAGAAACACAGTTCATTCGTGCGCTCGCCCTTATCAAGAAAGGCATGGTCTGGAGTCCCGAGCACGGTCTGATCGACTTCAGCGTCCCGCTCTTCGGCGACTTCATGCGGCGAAAGGAGCCGGTCTTTCGATGAGATCTCCGCATCAGCTGACAGCCCCGCTCTTCGACGAGGCTACAGAAGATGAAACGCTTCGGCGCTTCGCCGTCGCGCCCCGGTTTCGACACAAGCTCATATCCCGCTAGCCGAGCGAGTAGTCGGGAAACCGCCGTGCGCGCGTCGAACCGCGCGGCCGACGGAGGTGCGAACGGCGTGTCGCAGCAGGGCTACAGTCTCCACGATCTCTCGGCGATCCCCGACGATCTGCCGGTTCCCGTCGACGACGGCGCCGCCGCGCATCTGGCCGGCATGCGGATTCCGTCCGTCCCGCTTCCCGCGACCGACGGGACGACCGTCGATCTGAGCGCGATTCCGGGGACGGTCGTCGTGTTCGCGTATCCCCGCACGGGACGCCCCGGCGAACCGCCGTTCGTGCCCGAGTGGGACGCGATCCCCGGCGCGCGCGGGTGCACGCCGCACACGTGCGGTTACCGCGACCTCGATGCCGAGTTCGCGGCGCTCGGCGCGCGCGTCTTCGGGCTGTCGACGCAGGACACGGCGTACCAGCAGGAGATGGTGGAGCGTCTCGGCGTTCCGTTTCCGGTGCTCAGCGACGAGCATCTCGCGCTCGCGCACGCGCTGCGCTTGCCCACGATGGACGTCGGCGGCGTCACCCTGCTCAAGCGCATCGCGTGGATCGCGCGCACCGGCACGATCGAGCGCGTGTTCTACCCGGTCTTCCCGCCCGATCGCAACGCCGCCGACGTGCTCGCCGCGCTGCGGCCGTGAGCGTCAGCGGCGCAGGCGCGCGCAGGCTTCGGCGATCTGCGCCCGCTGCGTCGCGTTGTGCGCCTGCACGAGATAGTTCCCTTGCAGGTTCGTCAGGGGAACATTGACGATCGTCTCCGAGATCTGCGTCGAGTTGTTCACCGGGTTCAGCGGGATCGCGTTCGCCGCGGCGACGGCGGCGCCGGAGGTGCACGCGCTCCCCGGGATGAGCGCAAGACGAAGCGGGTCGTCCGCCGGATTCGTGAACGTCACGCGCACCCGGCTCTGCGTGCGGCCGATCGGGTAGAGCGCGACGCTGCCGATCCGCGTTCCGTTGCGCATCAGGTCGTACGTGATCTCCTTCGCCTGCACGGTCGCGTCGCGCGCGGCCCTCGCGGCGGTCGACGGCGTGGGCGTGCGCGGCGCGCTCGAGGGCGCGGCGGTTTGCGCACCGGCGACGCCGGCGATCAAGGTCAGCGCGAGCGCGGCGGCGGAAGCGACGGCGGTACGCATGGCGCTCTCATGATACCCAATCGGGCCAGGCGCGGTCGACGATCGCGCGCGCGTCCACGCCCGGCGGCAGCGTGCCGAACGCGGCGCCCCGGTCGCCGCCGAGACGGCCGGCGCAGAACGCCTCGGCGACCGCCGCCGGCGCGTGCCGCAGCAGCAGCGAGGCCTGCATGACGAGCGCCATCCGCTCGACGAGGCGGCGCGCCGAGAAGGGCTCGGCGTCGCGGGCGCGCGCCGCGCTCAAGTCGGCGAGCGCGGCGTCGAAGCGGCGGTCCGCGCCGGCGGCGCGTGCCACCTCGGCGCGCCACGCGTCGAGCACGTCGGGCTGCTTCGTCAGCGCACGCAGCAGATCGAGCGCGTTCACGTTGCCCGAGCCTTCCCAGATCGAGTTCACCGGCGCTTCGCGATACAGCCGCGGAAGGATGCTCTCTTCCACGTAGCCGTTGCCGCCCAGGCACTCCATCGCTTCGGCCGCATGCATCGGCGCGCGCTTGCACACCCAATACTTTCCGAGCGCGATGCCGGCGCGCGCGAACGCCGCTTCGCGCGGATCGTCGCCGGCGCGGTCCACGGCCCGCGCGAGGCGCAGCATCAGCGTCGTCGCCGCCTCGGACTCGAGCGCGAGGTCGGCGAGGACGTTGAGCATCAGCGGCTGATCGGCGAGCGCGGCGCCGAACGCGCGGCGGTGACGCGCGTGGTGCGCCGCTTGCGCGAAGCCTTGGCGCATGAGCGCGGCCGATCCGGCGACGCAGTCGAGCCGCGTGTGGTTCACCATCTCGATGATGGTCGCGACGCCGCGGCCTTCGTCGCCGATGCGTTCGGCGAACGCTTCGTCGAGCTCGATCTCGCTCGACGCGTTGGAACGGTTCCCGAGCTTGTCCTTGAGCCGCTGGATACGAAACGCGTTGCGCGAGCCGTCCCCCAAGACGCGCGGAAGGAAGAAGCACGTCAGCCCGCCGGGCGCCTGCGCGAGGACCAGAAACGCGTCCGACATCGGTGCCGAACAGAACCACTTGTGGCCGGTGAGCCGGTACGCATCGCCGTCGCGCTTCGCGAGCGTCGTGTTGGCGCGCACGTCGGAGCCGCCTTGCTTCTCGGTCATCGCCATCCCGCACAGCCCGCCGTGCTTCGTGCGGAGCGGGAGAAGCGCGGGCTCGTACGCGGGCGCGGTGAGCACCGGCTCGTACGCCGCGGCCAGCTCGGGCCGGCGTCGGAGCACCGGGATCGCCGCGTACGTCATCGAGATCGGGCACCCGTGTCCCGACTCGACCTGGGACCAGACGTAGAACCGCGCGTAGCGGGCGACGTGCGCCCCGGAACGCGGCTCGCGCCACGGCCCGCCGTGCAGCCCGTGCGCGACGGCGACCGTCATCAGCTCGTGCCAGGCGGGGTGGAACGCGACCTCGTCGATGCGGTGGCCGAAGCGGTCGTGCGTGCGCAGCTCGGGGGCATGCCGGTTCGCCTCGAAGCCCCACGCGATCGCCTGCTCCGATCCGGCGAGGACGCCCAATCCGCGGAGCGCGCGCTCGTCCCAGCCCGCCCCTTCGCGGCGAACCCCCTCGAGCAGCGCGACGTCCTGCGCCGCGACGTCGTAGCCGGCGAGCGGCGGGGGCTGGTTCAGGACCTCGTGCGTCGCGCCGGACCGGCGGTCGAGCGTCTCCATGCGGACCTCCGCGGGGACGATTCGCGGCGCGGCCCGGGGGACCTCACGAGGTTCGCCTGGTATGCTAGGCAGCATGAGACGAGCCTTCGTTCGATTTCCCTACACGGTCGTGCTCGCGGGCGCTTGTGCGGCGCTCGCTTTCTCCGGCTGCAGCAAGCACACGGACAGCTCGCAGACGACCACGACGACGACCGACACCTCGACCGCCATGCCCGCGGGAGCCGCCGCGACGGCGCCGGGCGACGCCGCGGCGGGCGGCGCCGCGCCGACCGCGACGGCGATGTCCGCCGCCGCGACGCCGGCCGGTGAGGCCGCCGCGGCCACCACGCCCGCGGCCGCGCCCAGCGGGTCGTTCCGCTTCATCGACGTTCCGGTCTATCCGGGCGCCAGGGAAGACCCCGCGCAGCATCTCTCGATGTCGAGCGGCGACGGTTCGGTCGACATGCACGTGTACGCGACGAAGGACGACTCGAAGAGGGTCGCCGAGTGGTACAAGTCGCATCTGCCGGCGAACTGGAAGAGCGAGATTCTGACCGCGAACGACAAGACGGTCGGTACGTTCGATCAGGAGCAGAGCGGCGTCGGCGATCAGTCGGTCATCGTCGCGGACAACAACGGTTCCACGCGCGTGCAGATCACGACGAAGAAAGGCAAGTAGCCGGCGTCAGCCGCCTTGCACGACCACCCGCCGCCGGGCCGCGCGCCACATCGCCCACGCGAGCAGCGAGAAGATCGCCAGCCACAGCGCTTGCAGCGCGAACGCGCGGACGTAGCCCGACGGCGGGATCGTGCCGAGATAGATCAGCAGCGGCGTCGAGTAGATCGCCGCGAACGGCAGCGCGAGAACGATCCGCTCGAGCATGCCGGGGAAGAAGATGAGCGGAACGATCTGCCCGCTCAGCAGATCGCTCGCCCAGCGCACCATGAGCTGGATCGCGAAGGTCTCGAGCGTCCAGAACGCGATCGCGTTCATCAGGAAGTTCAGGACGAAGTTCACGAGATAGCCCAGCGCGAAGCTGAAGAGAAATGCGACGAGCACCGGCGGCGCCGGAACGTCGATGCGCACGATCGGCAGCGAGAGCAGCAGCGCCGGCACGATGAGCATCGTGTGGAGCAGCGTCATCCCGACGCCGTCGGAGAAGAAATACATCGGCAGGCTGATCGGCTTCATCAGGTCGGTGGCGATCGTGCCTTCCCGCACCTTGTCGCGGATCGCGCGCGTGCCGTCGATCTCGAGCACGAGCGACATCACGAGCGCGACGCAGGTGTACGTGAGCACGGCGTGGAGCGGCACCCCGGCCGGCGCGGCGTTCTGCCGGTACAGCGCGGTCCACACCATCTTCATGAGATACAGCCGCAGCACGACCGAGCCGAGGTTCGTGAAGACCTCCATCCGGTACGTCGCTTCGCGCGAGAACGCTTTCTGCGCGAAGGCTACGTAGGGCGCGAGCAGCGCACCCACGGAACGCGGCGGCTCGGACGTTCGTATCTCAACCATGTTAGCCGTGCTTGCCCTCGCCGTCGTCACCGCGACGTTCGAGCCCGTCACGCCGTCGACCACCGCGCAGCCGTCCGAGGTCTTCGTTCGCGATCCGTCCGCGCAGCCGCAGCGAGGTCCCGGCGGCCACGCCTGGGGACTGCGTCCGCCGCTCGCGAGCGACTCCGACACGCAGCCGCTCTACGACGCGCGCGGCGACTCGATCCACACCGTTCTCGCCATCTGGCGCAGCGCAGAAGGCGTCGCGCGGATCGAGCCGCTGGCGCGCGCCACGCGCGTCGCCGCGCGCTTTCACGGCCTGGTGCCGGGCGGCCGGTACAGCCTCTTCGTGCGTCAGCTCGCGGGCGAAAGCGGTCCCGTGTTCACCCCGCTCGACGTGACCGGGGCGACGAACAGCTTCAGCGCCGACCGGCGCGGCGACGGCGGCCTGACCGTCGTCACGCCGCTCGCGCTGCCGCCGGGGACGCAGCTCGCGCTCGTCTACCACAGCGACGGCGTCGACCATCGGTCCTCGCTGGGCGAGCCGGGCATCACCTCGCACGTGCAGCTCGTCACGCGGGTGCCGTGAGCGGCGCGTCGGGCGCGGCGCTGTATCCTTCGACGTAGATCCGCCGGATGATCGACTCGAGCTCCGGCTCCTCGATCGACAGGTCGCTCACGGAATAGCGGTCGGCGACGCGGCGGATCAGGGTTTCGGCCGAGACGGCCCGGCGGTCGAAGCGCACGCGCACGAGCATGCCTTCGCGCGATTCCACCTCGCCGCCGTCGACCGTGAAGTCCGGCGCCGGCTCGCACAGCGTCACGACCAGCGTGCGATGGGTGCCGTAGCGGTCGCGCAGCGCGTCGATCCCGCCGTCGTAGACGAGCGTGCCGCGGTCGATCAGGACGATGCGCCGGCACAGCCGCTCGACGTCGGCCAAGTCGTGCGTCGTGAGGATGAAGGTCGTGCCGCGCTCGCGGTTGACGCGCGCAATGAACTCGCGAATGTTCTCCTTCGCCACCACGTCGAGACCGATCGTCGGCTCGTCGAGGAAGACCACGCGCGGGTCGTGCAGCATCGCCGCGGCGAAGTCGCCGCGCATGCGCTGTCCGAGCGAAAGCTGGCGGACCGGCGTGCGCAGGAACTCGCCCATTTCGAGCAGCTCGGTGAAGTGCTCCACGTTCTCGCGGTAGCGCTTCGGAGAGATCCCGTAGATCGCGCGCAGCAGCTCGAACGACTCGATCAGCGGAAGGTCCCAATAGAGCTGCGAGCGCTGCCCGAAGACGACCCCGATCGTGCGTGCGTTCTTCGTCCGCTGCTCGTAGGGGACGATGCCGGCGACGCGGACGAGCCCGGAGGTCGGGACCAGGATCCCGGTGAGCATCTTGATCGTGGTCGACTTGCCCGCCCCGTTGGGCCCGATGTAGCCGACCAGCTCGCCCGCCTCGAGCGACATCGTGACGCCCTCGACGGCGACCTTGTCCTCGTACTCGCGCGAGAACAGCGTGCGCAGCGTGCCGCCGATCCCGGGCCGGCGGACGACCGAGCGGAACACCTTCCGCAAGTCCCGCGTCTCGATGATCGGCATCGCCGCGAGGTTTCGGCGGCTCGCGGCGGCGTCCCGGCTCGCTTTCGTCGCAGGGGATTCTTTCGCGGGACGGGGGACAAGGGGGCCGTGACCGAGCGTGCTCCCCGCACAAGCATCCCCCTGATCGTCGCGGCGATCGGGGTCGTGTTCGGCGACATCGGCACGAGCCCGCTCTACACGCTGAAGGTCTGCCTGGCCCTCGCCGGGATCACGAGCGCGCCGGACGCCCATTCGATCGTCGGGATCTGCTCGCTGCTGTTCTGGGCGCTGGTGATCATCGTGTGCGTGAAGTACGTGACGTTCATCATGCGCGTCACGCACGACGGCGAGGGCGGGATCCTCGCGCTGCTGGCGCTCGCCGCCCCGCCGCGCCAGTTCGGCACGCTGATCGGCGTCGGCGGGATGACGCTGGTCGTCGTGATCGGCGCGTCGATGCTGCTCGGGGACGGCGTGATCACCCCCGCGATCTCGGTGATCTCCGCCGTCGAAGGCATCGACGTGGTCTCGTCGGCGGCGCAGCCCTACGTCGTCTACATCTCGCTCGCCGTCTTGTGGATGCTCTTCGCGCTGCAGCGCCGCGGCACCGAAAGGGTCGGCAAGCTGTTCGGGCCCGTCATGGTGCTCTGGTTCGTCGCGATCGGGCTGCTCGGCATCGTCGCGCTGAGCGATCACGTCGACATCGTGCGCGCCGTCGATCCGCGCCACGCGTTCCTGTTCCTCACCCGCCACGGATTCGCCGGGTTCACGATCCTCGGCGGCGTGGTCCTGGCCATCACCGGCGTCGAAGCGCTCTACGCGGATCTCTCGCATTTCGGACGAAAGCCGATCGTCTTCGCGTGGTATCTGCTCGTGTTTCCGGCTCTGGTGCTCAACTACTTCGGCCAGGGGGCGAAGCTGCTCTCCGATCCGCGCGCGATTCAGAACCCGTTTTTCGCGCTCGCGCCGGGCTGGTTCGTGATCCCGCTCGTCGTTCTGGCGACGGTCGCGACGGTTATCGCCTCGCAGGCGCTGATCTCCGGAACCTTCACCGTGGTCGAGCAAGCCATCGCGCTGAACCTCGCGCCGCGCGTGCTCGTGAAGCACACCTCGCAGTGGTATCGCGGCCAAGTGTTCGTCCCGTCGATCAATCTGTGGCTGGCCGCGGGCTGCACGCTGCTCATCATCACCTTTCGGTCGAGCGACCGGCTCGCGTCCGCGTACGGGCTCGCCGTCGCGTGCACGATGCTGTGCACGTCCGTCGCGTACTACGCGGTGATCACCAAAGTGCTGCACTGGAAGCGGGCGCTCGCGACGCTCGTCGTCGCCTGCTTCGTCGTGGTCGACGGCAGCCTGGTGCTCGCGTCGCTGCCGAAGTTCCTCGACGGCGGGTTCATCCCGATCGCGATCAGCGCGGTCCTCGTACTGATGAGCACAACCTGGCTCGAAGGCCGCCGCTGCCTCTCTCGCGCGCTCGCCGAGCAGCAAGTTCCGCTCGACACGGTGATCGAAAAGCTTCCCGCCGGCGTGGCGACGGAGGGCACGATGGTCTTTCTGACGCCGGATCCGAGCGGCGTGCCGTTCCTCGCGCGGCACCGCTGGATCCGCGACCGCGCGCAAGAGGAGCGCATCGTCGTCCTCAACATCGCGCGCGCGCCGACACCGTACGTCGACGCCGACCAGCGTGTGACGCTGGAGCGCCACTCGCTCCGCCTGATCCGGGTCGTCGCGCGCTTCGGCTACATGGAGCAGCCGCGCATCGACCCCGTCCTGCGCGCCTGCAGCGCCTTCGGCCTCGACCTCGACCGTGACGACACGTCGTTCTTCTACGCCGACCCGAAGATCGAGGCGGCGCCGAAAAACGGGATGGTGCCGTGGCGCCGCGAGCTGTTCGCGACGCTGCTCCGGAATGCGCGCCCGCTGCCCGACGACCTGCGCATCCGCGCCGAGCGGCGCGTCGAGCTCGGCGTTACGGTGACGATCTAGGCGAGCGGGCCGCCGTTCACCGGGCGTTCACCAAGCAGGCGTATACCCGAATGAACGGCCTCACGGATGGGGCGAGGGCTTCGGGCGGGGCGTGTTCCCGGCCGACGTCGATTTCGGCTTGGACTTGTTCTTCTTCGATGCGTTCTTGCTGCCGGCGATGTGATTCGTCCCCGGCACGAAGCTCGGCAACGCTCCGGGTCCCGTGGCTCCGGCGCCGGTGTTCGGCGGGGGCATCGGGCTCGCGACCTGCGCCGCGCATGGGACCGCAGCGAAGAGGAGTGTCGCGGCGACGGCAAGCGCGCTGAGATGACGAGAGCTCATGCGCCCCATGTTCCCAGCGCTGCGGCACGCCCGACAAAATGTTGCGCCTGGCATACCAAATACTGAATATTTTCTGTGAGTCGCCGATAAGCAAGAAAGGGATTGATTCCCTTACCTTGCGAGGAAGCGTAGCGTCGGTCGAATCGATCGGTTGCTGAGGTGCACGGCCGTCGGCTGCGCGCGCGGTTCTCGCTACCCCGAGGGGAGTTCATGGCGAAGAAACTGCTCGCGTTCACCGTCGCCGCGCTCTTGAGCGTGGGCGGCGTCGCGAACGCGGACGACACATCCGACACCCAAGCGAAGATTCAAGCGCTGCAGGCGCAACTCGACGCGATCAAGGCGCAGCTCACGCAGCTGCAGCAGGCACAGGCGCAGGCCGCTCAACACCCCGGCGGACCGCCGCCGGCGCCGGGTCCGAACCGCTCGTTCATCGAGATGGAGAAGGGCAACAACGTCGTCGTGCGCTTCGGCGATCAGCCGATCCAGTTCTACGGCAACCTCGACTTGTCGCTCGACGATGCGACGAAAGGCTTAGCGGACTCCTACCCGCAAGGCGGAACGCCGTACGGAAATCATAGCTGGCAAGGCGACATTTCGACGAACCTGTCGTACATCGGCGCTCGCGGCGCGCGCCGGCTCAGCTCGACGGACAGCCTCGTCTTCCAGCTCGAGACGCAGATCGACGTCTCGGCCTCGTCCGGCATCACCGAGACGCAGAGCAACACGAGCGATGTGGTCAAAGGCGGTCTGACCTCACGCAACAGCTACATCGGTCTCGCGAACAAGTACGTCGGCTCGATCAAGGTCGGCAAGACGGACGCGCCGTACAAGACCTCGACGGCGCGCATGAACCCGTTTTCGGGCGAATGGGGCGATTACTCGGTGATCATGGGGAACACCGGCGGCGACAATCGTACCGAATTCGGAACGCGACTCGACCACTCGGTCTGGTGGGAATCGCCGAAATGGGGCGGCTTCGCCGCCGCCGTTCTCGTCTCGCCGGGGATGGACCGCGCGCCCGACAGCAGTCTCGTGCCGGAAGGCGAGCCCGACTGCGCCGGCGGGAACATCCCGGGGAGCGGGGCGCTGCAGCCCTTCTGCAACGACGGCTCGTTCTCGGACGCGTATAGCGCCAGCGTCTCGGAACAGCTCAAGAACCTGTACGTGACCGCCGCGTACGAGATGCACAAGAAGGTGAACCGCGTCAGCGACCTCGGCGCGCCCACCCCGGCGCAAGTCGCCGCCGACGTCGCGGACGAAGACGCGGCGAAAGTCGGTGCTCAATACGTGTTCGGACACGGCGGCCCGCAGGTCAGCGCGATCTACGAGTCGATGCATCGCTACGTCCCGCAGTTCCTCGAGTTCCAGAACGAGCGCACGCGCGACGGTTTCTGGCTCGCCTACACGCAGCCGCTGGACCCGAAGAGCAACGTGAACTTCGGCTGGGCGCGCGCGAACCCGACGCCGGGGGATCCGGGCCAGCACAACACGCCCGGCGGAGCGAACCCGGACAACATGGCGAACATGTACACCGTCGCCTACAAGCATCAGATCGATCGCCACGTCGGATGGTACGTCGACTGGGCGGAGACGCTGAACCACACGGCGGCCCACTACGACCTCGGCGCCGGCGGCCGCGGCATCACGACCGACTGCCACGACGCGACGACGCTGCAAGCGTTCGACCCGACGACCGGCACGACGTACGCCACGGGGCCGCACTGCTTCGCGGGCGGTCATCTCATGGGCGTTTCGCTGGGGCTCGACGTCCGCTTCTGATCGCGAGCTCGCTGCTCGCTCCGAAAGCACCGCCGGTAACGGCGGTGCTTTTTCGTTCCGGCGGGCGCGGCTACGCCGCGCCGGGCGCTCGGGGGAAGGCCAGCGTGACGAGCGCGCCGCCGTCCGGCGCGTTCGCGAGGCGGATCTCACCGTGCGCCGCTTCGGCGACGGCGGCCGCGATGGCGAGTCCGAGCCCCGTTCCGCTCGCGTCGCCGTCTCCGAAGCGCGGCGAGCGGGACGTGTCGTCGCGCCAAAAACGCTCCGCGGCGTGGTCGAGCGCCGCCGCGCTGAAACCGTCGCCCGCGTCGTGGACCGTGATCCGCACGGTGCGCGCGTCCGCGTCGCCCCGCACGTCGACCGCGCTGCCGCCGGGTGCGAATCGCAAGGCGTTGTGCACCACGCACACGACCGCGCGCGAGAGCGCCGCGAAATCGCCGCGGACGTGAAGCGGTCCGGGCGCGTCGAGGCGCACGGCGATACCGCGCGCCGCCGCCAGCGGGGCGAGGCGGCGCACCGCTTCGCGCGCCGCCTCCGCCGCGTCGATCAGCGCGGCGGCGCCCGACGTTCCGCGCGCGGCCGCCAGCAAATCGCGGGTGAGGGCTTCGAGATCGTCGGCCTGCGCGGCGATCGCGCGCAGCGCGCGCTCGTACTCCTCGGGGTCGCGGCGCTTCCGCAGCGCGAGGTCGGCTTCGGCGCGGATCACCGAAAGCGGCGCGCGCAGCTCGTGCGAGGCGTCGCTCGTGAAGCGACGCTGCCCCTCGAATGCGCGCTCGAGCCGGTCCAGCATGCGGTCGAAGGCCGCGCAGAGGCGGCCGAGCTCGTCGTCGCGCTCGCGCGGCCCGATCCGGCGCGAGAGGTCTTGCGCTTCGATCTCCGAGGCCATCGTCGCGAGCTCGACGATCGGACGCAGCACGCGTGCGGCGGCGACGTTCGCGACGAGCGCGGCCGCGACGAGCAAGCACGGGATCACGAGCGCGAACGCGAGCGCCGTCCTGCGGTCGATCTCGGCGATCGGGTCGAGCTCGCCCCACACGACGGCGATCCCGTACGCGCGGTCCCCGCGCCCGATCCGCGCGACGGCGACGCGGAGCGCCGCGTCGCCGTCGCGCACCGTCTCGATCGTCGCGGCCTCCGTCGGCGGCGCCGGAAGCGCAACGAGGCGGGCGGGGACCCGGTACGAAGTCTTCGCGTAGATCCGGCCCGTCGTGCCGGCGATGACGGCGTCGAGGTCTTTGCCGACGATCCGCTCGAACTGGTCGCGATCGGCAGAGTCGAGCGCGATGCCGTGGGGGCCGATGTCGGGGATGACGGCGATCGCGCTCGCGGCGAGGCGCACGCGCTCGTCGAGCGAGGCGCGCTGCGCGCGGTCGACGAGCAGCAGCGCCGTGACGCCGAAGGCGAGGAGCGCGACGAACAGCACGGCGCACGTCGCGACGGTGAAGCGCGTGCGCAGGCTGGGCTGCGGCGGCGTCACGGCTCGCTGCCGAAGCGGTACCCGGCCCCCCGGACCGTGTGGAACAGCGGCGAGACGCCGGGCACGTCGAGCTTCATCCGCAGCCGGCGCACGTACACCGCGATGATGTTCGACTCCGTTTCGCGATCGCGTTCCCAGAGCGCGTCCTCGAGCATCTCGCGCGTGACGAGCAGCCCCGCGTTGCGCATGAAGTACTCGAGAAACGCGGTCTCGCGTGCGGACAGCGCGATCGGGCGGCCCGCACGCGAGACGCGCCGCGTCGCGAGGTCCATCACGAGATCCCCGACGCGCAGCTCGGCGTGCGGGACGCGCGGCTCGCGGCGCACGATCGCGCGCAGGCGCGCCTCGAGCTCGCCGAAGACGAACGGCTTGCGCACGTAGTCGTCCGCGCCCGCGTCGAGCCCGGCGACGACGTCCTCGACGGAGTCCTTCGCGGTCAGAAACAGGATCGGCGTCGCGACCCCTTCGGCGCGCACCGAGCGCGCGACCGACAGGCCGTCCGCGCCCGGCAGCATCACGTCGAGGACGATCGCGTCGTAGCGGTCGTCCGCCGCGAGGCGCCGCGCGGCGCCCCCGTCCGACTCGACGTCGACGACGTGCCCGCTCTCGGCGAGCCCGCGGCGCAGCACGTCGGCCAGCGCGCGGTCGTCCTCGACGACGAGAATCTTCACGGCCGGCTCACGGTGAGGGCACGAGCTTCTCCAGGAAATCGCCCTTGCCGTCGCGATCCGCCCAGACGGCGAACACGGCGTGCGTCACCGGATCGACGGCCAGCGTGTGCACGCCGGGCGCCACGTGCGTTTCGTCGATCTGCTGCGGCGGCCCGGAGGGCTGCAGGCGATAGCGCGTCACGCCGCCGCCGCCGGCGCACGCCAAGACGTGCTGCGTCGGGTCGAGATCGCATTGGTCGAAGCTTCCTGCTTTCGTCTCGCCGATCTTCCTGCCGTCGGGCGCATAGGCGCTCATCACGCCGCCGCCCGCGACGACGATCTGCCGGTACCGGGCGTCGTACTGGAGGGGATGGTTGTGGCGGATCTCCGGCGTCGGGATCGTCCGCGACACGGCGAGCGTCTTCGGATCGATGACGGCGATCTCGGAGTCCGAGTCGATGTTCTGATACACCTCGTGCGTCGCCGGATCGACCGCGAGATACTCCGGCTTGTGACCCGGGATCACGATCGTCTTCACGAGGGTGAACGTGGAGGCGTCGACGACGAAGAGATGCGTGCCGTCGTCCTCGTCGGCGTAGATGCGGTTCGTCCCCGGATCGAACGCGATCGCGTCGACCGCGCCGCTCGTCGCAACCGTGCGCACGACCTTGAGCGCGACCGGGTCGACTTCGTCGACGGCGTCGTCCTCGATCCCGACGTACACGTGTCCGGTCGCGGGATTCACCGCGACGCCGTGGCACGCGCCGACGCGCACCTGGGCGATGACCTTGCCGCTGTCGGCGTCGGCGATCAGCAGCCGCTGCGATCCGCCGTGGGCGGCGTACACGCGGCGGCGCTGCGGATCGACGGTCACGTAGTCGAAGCCGCTGTACACGGGGACGGCCTGCGGCGGGGCGGCGGGAATCAGCACGCGCGCCGCTTGGAGAAAACCGCCGCGGTCCCTGCCCCCCGACCGCCGAAGCGGCGCCGGAAGATGAACCGAGGATGAAACGCGAGTGTTGCAGCGCCGCAGTCGGTGCGGGCAGGCGAGCTACATCAGGCGCAGGGGTGCGGTCACGACTTCATTTCCCCACTGAGCCCAGCGCGGCCGGCGATAGCGGGCGAACAGTTCGAGGTACGGTCCCGGGCTGCAGTCCTCGATGACGTCGTACAGCTCGTCCGGCTTCTGAGAATGGCGGCGCTTTCGGGTTGCGAGAACGTTGACTTGCCGTCGGCCCGGCTGAAGCGTGCGCATGTTCCCGCGCACGCCGAACAGCACGAGTTCCGTGACGTTGCGAAAGTAGAACCCGACGCCTCTACCGTCCGGTCCTCCGTCCTTCCGAACCTTGAACCAGACGATGTTCGTCTTGTACGTGAAGCCCCAACGTTCCATGACGGCGAGCCCGTCGGCCACCAGCGCGTTCGGAACCCACAGGTACAGATGGGAATCGCGCTCCGCAATCTGCGGGATCGGCAGCTCCTTGATTTCATCCAACGTCATCGTCGGGTATCGTCGGAGTCGCTGGTGTTCGGGAGCCATCTTCCCCGTGCGATTCGAGAAGCGCCACGGGGGGTCGGCCAGAATCGTCGCGTAGCGCTGCCTTCCCGCGACGCGAAGAAGCTCGCGTGCGGCATCGCCGAGCTTCTCAGGTGAGCTAACGCGTTGAATCATAGAGCGCCTCCGTGATCCCGAAGGCGAGAACCGGGCAACCGCCGCCGTTCCCTCCTTGCAAAAGAGCCTCCAGCTTTTCCATGTGCGTCGTGTTCCGGCCGTACTTTCTGGTGGCGGTGGACTTCGGCATGAACTGGGACAAGAACGCGCGGAGCGAGCTCGATCGTGTGACGATGACGCCGACGCTTACCATTCGGAGATCGAACAAGAGCCTGAAATTGTTGAGATCACGGTCGAAGAAAGGGTCCTTGTTGTTCCATTCGATCTCGAAGGCGACTCCGTTCTTGAAGCAGTCGACGTTGTGCGTTGGCGCGATGTACTCGACGACGTTGCTCAGGATGCCGGATTTGTTCGGGTCCGCGGCGCCCTTCAAGCGCTGGTTGCCGCGCCGGACGAACGACTTCACCGTGATCGTGGTATCGAAGCGCGTCTCGGCCCAACCCCGTCGATAAAGCCCGGAGTCGATCGCTTTGGAGATGAGTGACTTGTTGCCGCCGCCGCGGGCTTCGACGAGGTCCTCAGCGGAGTTCGACTCCTTGTCTTTGAGGATGTACGTACGGGCCAGGCGAAACGAACGAAGCACGTCCATGACGTCGGAAAATTCCTCCGGACAAGCATGGCGCAGCAGCGTCGCACCGTTGCGCCACGTGTGAACCTCGTACGACTTGCGGATGTCCGCCGGTACGTTGTCCAGATCATTGGGATCGTCATAGCCGGGAGACGACAGCGCCGCAGCCGGCAGGGCAGATGCGAGCGCGTCCTCCTCGGCGATCCCGAGCTCCTCGAACATTCGTTACGCCGTATCGGAGCAGGTCCTGTGGAGACCTTGAGGACGAGCTGTCATACACTGTGGATATCGGCATGCGGTGCCACCATCGTGACACTCTGACGCCACGGTCGCTCATGAATGCGATGCGGATCCAGCGACGGGCAAGGACGCGAGACACGAACGCGGTGCAACACCGGCCCACGCGGATTGCCGGCGACCTCCGCTCGAAACGACGTAGCGGCAACGTCCTCGGCCCGGACGACACGGTCCCGCTTCCCTGAAGTCCCCGCCCACGCGCAACGGAGGGATTCGCACAAACGGTCCGACAGCGGCGCGAACGACGAAGCGCGCCGCGATGGTCGTCGCAACGCGCTTCGTGCTTCGGGGACGGGTGGGTTAGGCGGCTTTCTTGCGGGAGCCGGACGCTTTGCGGCCGGTGGAGGCCCGACGCGCCGTCTTGCGAACGGCCTTCTTCGCTCCGCCCTTGCGAGCCGACGCCTTGCGCGTCGTCTTGCGAGCCGTGGTCTTGCGCGCGGCCTTCTTGCGGCCGGACGCCTTGCGCGTGGTCTTGCGCGCTGCGGTCTTCTTGCGAGGCGCCGCTTTGCGCGTGGTCTTGCGAGCCGCGGTTTTCTTGCGAGGAGCCGCTTTGCGCGCGGTCTTCTTACGCGCGGCTTTTTTGCGCGGCGCGCTCTGTTTCGCTGCCATTCGGTACTTCGACCGTTCCTTTCCGCGTCCGCGGTCATTACGGACGCGCGGAGAAACCGGCGGAGGCCGCCGGCGGGAGTTGCCTCTCTTATACACCAATGCGCGCAATCGCGCAACTTTTTGCTCGGCGAAGGCAGGAAGAGCGCGGCGCGGCGTCGTCGCCGAGCGACCGCGCGGAGGAACAAACTTCCGGGGCGCGCAAGCCGCCGCGTCATGAACAGACGTGTGGCGGCTGTCGTAACCGCGTGCGTGTTCGCCGCGTCCGCCTTCGCGCCGATGGCGGTGCGGGCCGACGTTTCGGACGCGAGCGCGCTGCGCGCCGGGCTCCTCGAGCCGGCGAACGCGGCGCTGCAGCGCGCGCTGAACGACATGAAGGCGGACGAAGCGGCGGGCCGCGACGTCGCGCAGGCGAACCCGGTCGGCACCCCGCAGGCGCCGATCCGGCGCCCGAGCCTGCCGCAGGGCTTCACGTACAACGTCGACTTCAACATGGGTTTCCCGGTCGGCGACGTCGGCTTCAACGCCGGCGATCCGGGCGGGATGGACGCCGGCTTTGGCTACGCGTTCTCGCGCACGAACCGGCTGCAAGTCGGATACTACGAAGTGCAGCAGGTGCCGGTCGGGTTCAGCAACGCGAACGTGCCGCTGTACCTCCAGGGCTACACCGGGCCCGGAACGACCCTGCCCGGCGCTTCGCTCGGCCGCGTCAACACCGGCTTGGTCGACGTGACGACGAAGGACAAGATCTTCGAGGTCCTCGACCAGAACCTCATCACGATCGGCAAGATACCCATCGTGATCTCGCCGACGTACCTGGCCCACACCGCGACGATCGGCGGCCACGACGACGTCGCGCTGGCCGAGTTCGACGGCTACCCCAGCGAAGTGCGCTTGCGGACGGAGCAGGAGTATCTGCTGCCGGTCACGCTGCCGTTTCTCGCGACCCCGCGGATGTTCGGAACGCTGACGCTCGCGCCGCAGTGGCTCGTTCATCCGGCCGGCTTCAACCAGACCAACCACGCCCAGCTCTTCAGCCTGCTCTATCTCGAGTACCGGGCGAACAAGAAGACGACGTTCTTCGTGCAGCCGTCGCGGCTCGTGCAGTACGATCCGGTCGATCCGTATCCGATGTACACGCCGTCGATCATCTACGGCGTCGCGCACCATTTCACGCCGCAGACCTTCATCCAGATCCTCGGGATCGAAGGCTACGCTTCCAACTACAGGCAGTACGGGATTGTGAGCTTGACGTGCCAACGACTTCCTTGCACCTCGAGCCTCGTGGCGCCGCAGTTCGGCGGCCTGCACGCGGCCGAGTATCAGATTCAGTTCGGGTTCGGCTCGCCGACGGTGGTGCCGCTGTGAGCCGCTCCGCACGGCTGGCGGCCGCGCTCGTCGCGGTCGCGCTCGCGGGCTGCGGCGGCGGAGGCGGAAAAAGCCTCACGAACCCGCTGCTGCCCCCGGCGCACCCCGGCACGACGGCGTCGGCGCGGCTCACGATCGCAGGCGTGGGCGACAGCTTGACGGCCGGCGAGCAGTCCGATCATCTCGCGGGCGCCGATCTGCCCGGTCCGCTGGGGACGAACCCGCAGCTCGGGACGATCGCGCCCGCAGGCGTGCAGGCCACGCAGGAGCACGGCTTCTACGCGCTGATCTGGGAACAGGCCAACGGCGTCGACATCACGACGATGAGCAATCCGGCGACCTCGCCGCTCCCGCTCATCACCCCGCCGGGATTGGGCTCCGTCCTCGTCCCGACCACCAGCGGCTTCCCGTACGCGATCTCCAGCGAGTGCGACAGCAAGCAGATCGCCGCGAACTCCTTCTCGAGCGCGCTCTCGCTGCGCGAGTCCGCGACGGTCAACCCGTACGACGTCGCGATCCCGGGTCAGACCGTGCACGAGGCGCTGTACATGACGGGGCCGATCGGGACGTGCACGCTCCCCGCGACGACCGCCGCGAACTTGGTCGATCTGAACGCGCTCGTCAACGGCGAGAGCCAAAACTTCTGGCCGATCCTCGCGGGCTTCGGGCAAGGCGTCACCCAGGTCGAAGCGGCGGCGTCGCTGCACGCGCAGGTCGCGACGGTGTGGCTCGGCTCGAACGATCTGCTCAAGTTCGCCTTCTCCGACGGCGCCGCTCCGGTGACGTCGCCCACGTCGCTCGGGGGCGACATCGCGACGATCGTCAAGCAGCTGAAGGCCGCCGGCTCGAAGGTCGTCGTCGCCAACCTCGTCGACGTCATGGACGCCGCGACGTTCATCCCGCAGCCGGCGTACGCCGCCGAGCTGCAGGCGTTTCTCGAGAACCTCATCTCGGCCGCCGAGCCCGGCTTGCCGGCCGCGACGGTCGACGCGATCGCCGCCGAGTACGCGCAGGCGTATGCCGCGCAAGAGATCGCGCAGACCGGGCTCGGCACCGCGGGCTATTTCCAGATCAACGCGCTGTTCGACACGCTGGAGACCGCCGCGGCGCAGATCCCCGCGGGCGCGCCGCCGAAGGCGCCGACGATCGCGGCCAGCGTGATCGTCCCCGACGCCGTCGCGAACGAAGTGAAGACGCTGAACGCCGCCTACAATCAGGCGATCGCGCAAGCGGCCAGCTCGACCGGCGCGCCGCTGGTCGACATCCACGCGGCGTTCGCGGCCATCGTCGCGGCCGGCGGCGCGCCCGTCAACCCGCCGAAGTGCTGCAGCCTCGTCTACGACGGCGGTTTCTTCAGCCTCGACGGCCTGCACCCGTCGAACACCGGCTACGCGATCCTTGCGAACGTGTTCATCAACACGCTCGACACGTCGTTCGGCTACACGATCCCCGCGGTGAACGTGGCCAACGTGTACGCGACGGATCCGTACGCGCCGGGCAACGGCGTCTCCGGGTTCAGCGCCATCCGCCTCGCCGGCAAGCGATGAACGCACGCCGGCTGACGAGCGCTCTCGCGACCACGGGTCTCGCGGCGGCTCTGCTGGGCGCGGCGCCCGGCGGAGCGGCCGCGGAGTTCCTCGACGCATGGGCGAAAGTGCCGGGCTACACATGCACGATCAAAGTGCACGAAACGAAAGGCGCCGACGTCCAAGACCGCACCTACGACTACGCCTACCTGAAACCGCACTTCGCGAAGATCGACATCACCGGCGGGCCCGGGCGCGGCGGCGGCGCCTCGTGGAAGGGCGGCGACACCGTGAGCGGACATCAGGGCGGATTCCTGAGCGGCATTCACCTGACCGTGTCGATCCACGACGGCCGCGCCGTCGATCTGCGCGGCGGAACCGTGGCCGAGGCGTCATTTCAGAACATCGCCGACGAGCTGAAGGGCGCGCCCGCCGCGCAGACGAGCGAAGAGCCGTACAACGGCGCGACGGTCGACGTCGTGACGTTTCCGTACAGCGACGGCAACGGCGCGACGAAGCGGGCCGTGTTCATCTCGCAGGCGACCCACCTGCCGGTGCGGCGCGTGACGTGGGCCGGCCCGGCGATCGTCGAAGACGAGCAGTTCGCGAACGTCAACACGAACGCGAACCTCAAGGAAAGCGACTTCTAGGCGCACCGTGACGAGCTCGCTCGAGGGGCGGCGGATCGCATACCGCGATTCGGGCGGCGCCGCGGTTCCGCTCGTCCTGCTGCACGGGTTTCCGCTCGATTCGACGATCTGGGACGACGTCGGGGCGCGGCTCGTCGCCGCCGGACACCGCGTCGTGACGGTCGATCTGCGCGGCTGCGGAGGTTCGGAGCCGAGCGACGGTCCCGCGCTGATGGAGGCGCTCGCCGGCGACGTCGCGGGCGTGCTCGACGCGCTGCGCGTCGAACGCGCCGCGCTCGCGGGGCATTCGATCGGCGGGTACGTCGCGCTCGCGTACTTCCGGATGTACGCCGAGCGCGTCGCCGGAATCGCGCTCCTCGCGAGCCACGTCAACGCCGATGCGCGCGCCGACTCGCCGGATCCGGTGCAGCGGGAGCTGGCGGCCGGGCGTGCCGCGCTCGCGGAGCGCCTCGAGCGCGAGCATTCGATGGACGCCGCGATCGCGAGCTATCTGCCCAAGTACTTCGCGCCGCACGTGTACGCGGACGATCCCGCGCTGGTCGAGCGCGCTCGCGCCGTCATGGCGCGGCAGCACCCGGCCGGTGCCGCGCAGCTCATCCGCGGGATGGCCGAGCGCGTCGACGCGCGCGATCTCCTGGAAGACATCGCCGTTCCGGCGCTCGTCCTCGCGGGCGCGCAGGACGTGTACCTCACGCCGGAGTCGTTGCGCGAGACGGCGGCCGCGATCGCCGGCGCCGAGTTCGTCGCGCTGGAGCGCGTGGGCCACGCGCCGATGCTCGAAGCACCGGAAAAGACCGCGGACGCGCTGGCCTCGTTCGCCGAGCGCGTCCGCGAGCATTCCGCCGCAGTCTGAGCGCTATGCCGGGGCCGCGACGCTCCGTTCGGGCGCGATCTCGAACCGTTCGTGGCGGGCGGTGTACGTTCCGAGACCCGACGTCGCGGTGCGCAGCTCGGTCGCGTAGCGCCCGAGCTCCGCTTGCGGGACGAGCGCGACGATGCGGTCCCATCCGCTCTTCTCGACCGGCTCGAACCCGAGGATCTGCCCCCGCTTGCCGCTGAGCTGCGTGACCGCGTTCGACAGGTACGCGGACGGAACGGTCGTCTCGACGCGCATCAGCGGCTCGATCACCACCGTGCCGAGCTTGTGCAGCGCGTCGCGCACGCCCATCGAGGATGCGGTCTTGAACGAGGCTTCGCTCGAGTCGACCGCGTGAAACGCGCCGTCGAAGAGGGTCACGTGCAGATCGGTCACCGGGAAGCCGTGCGGGCCGCCCGAGGCGAGCGCTTCGCGCACGCCCTTCTCGACCGCGGGGAAGAACTGCCGCGGCACGACGCCGCCGACGATCTTCTCTTCGAACGTGACGCCGTGCCCGCGCTCGCGCGTCTCGAAGCGCAGCTTCACGTCGGCGAACTGGCCGTGGCCGCCGGTCTGGTGCTTGTAGCGTGAGTGCACTTCGATCGAGCCTTGGATCGTCTCGCGGTAGGCGATCGACGGCGCGTGCGTTTTCACGTCGACGTTGAACTTGCGCGCGAGGCGCTCGGTCGCCGTGGACACGTGCGTCTCGCCGTTGCCGAGGAGCTGCAGCTCGTTGGTGAACTCGGCGCGCGCGACGCGCAGCGCCGGATCCTCGTCGAGGAGCCGCGCGAGCGCTTGGGACAGCTTCGCTTCGTCGAGCCGCTGCGCCGGCTGAATGGCGACCGCAAACAGCGGTTCCGCCAGCGGCACGGTCGGCATCAGCACGCCGGCGTTCGGGGTCGTCAGCGTGTCGCCGGTTCCGACGTTCTCGAGCCGCGCGAGCCCGACGATCGATCCCGGCCCGGCCGACGTCACGGGCTCTTGGCGCTTGCCGAAGAGGCGCACGATGCCGGACAGGCGGACCGCGGCGTTGCCGCGCGACACGTCGACGAGCTGCGTCGTCGGCGTGATCGTACCGGTGAAGACCCGGACCACGGAAAGCTTTCCCTGCTGCGGGTGGATGATCGTCTTGCACACTTGCGCGACGACCGGGCCGTCGGCGCGCGGGGTGACGGGCCGTCCGTCGACGTCCGTGCGCGGCTCGGTCTCGGGCGAGGGGAAGAGCCGCGCGCACGCATCGACGAGCGGCGCCATCCCGACGTTCTCCTGCGCGCTGCCGACGAGCACCGGAACGATTTGGTCGTGCGAACAGTCTTCGCAGAGGTCGCGGTCGATCTCGTCCTGCGCGGGATCCTTGCCGTCGAGCAGCTCCTCCATCAGCGTGTCGTCGAAGTCGGCGAGCGCTTCGAGGAGCGTCGTGCGGTGCGTTTCGACCGCGCTCGCGAGCTCGCCGGGCGCGTCGATCTCCGAGACGCGTCCGTCGCCGTCGAGATACGCCTTGCGCGTGGCGAGGTCGACGTAGCCGCCGAAGCGCTCGCCGCTGCCGATCGGCAGATGCGTGGCGACGACGTGCGGCCCGTACGCTTCGCGCAGGGCGAGGAGCGTCGCGTCGAAGTTCGCGCCGGGCCGATCCAGCTTGTTGACGAAAAAGAGATGCGGCATCTTCCGCATCTCCAGGTACTCCACGACCGCGGCCGTTTGGGCCACGCGATCGGGTTCGGCATCGATGACCACGATCGCGGCGTCCACCGCGCTCAAGACGGTCTTGGTCTCTTCGAAGAAGTCGATGAATCCGGGCGTGTCGACGAGGTTCATGTCGACGGGGCCGCATGCGGCGTGCGCGAATCCGGCGCAGACGGACTGAAGGTGGTCGATCGCTTCGGGCTCGCAATCGGTGATCGTCGTCCCGTCGCGGACGGAGCCCCTGCGCGGGATCGCCCCGCAGTGTGCGAGCAGCGTTTCGACCAGCGTCGTCTTGCCCGCATGGTGCGGTCCGACGACGGCGATATTCCTGAGGCGCGCGATGTGTTCCATCGGGCAGCCCTCCTGCTGTCACGAGAAGGTCCGCCGGGCTTCACCTCCGGCCGGGAGGCTCCTCCTGCGTGCGGCGACCGGGAAGCGCGGCACGAAGGTCAAAGTTCGCGGAAAAGCCGTGTCCGCCGGGGGAAGGGAGCACATGCGCACCGCCTCGCTCGCAACGTTGGGTCACTTCATCGGGGGAGAAGACGTCGCCGGCGGTTCCGGACGCTTCGGTGACGTCTACGATCCCGCGTCCGGCGAGGTCGCCCGACGCGTCGCGTTCGCCGACGCCGGCGAAGTCGACGCGGCGGTGCGCGCGGCGCGCGTCGCCTTTGCCGAGTGGAGCGAGACGCCGCCCGTCCGGCGCGCGGCGATCCTCTTCACGTTTCGCCAGCTGGTGCTGCGCGACGCGGAGCGGCTCGCCGCGCTGATCACCGCCGAGCACGGAAAGACGTTGGCCGACGCGCGCGGCGAGCTGCAGCGCGGGCTCGAGGTGGTGGAGTTCGCATGCGGGGTCCCGCACCTGCTGAAGGGCGACGTGAGCGAAAACGTCGCGCGCGACGTGGACAGCGTCGCGGTGCGTCAGCCGCTCGGCGTGTGCGCCGGCATCACGCCGTTCAACTTCCCGGCGATGGTGCCGATGTGGATGTTCCCGATCGCGCTCGCGTGCGGGAACACGTTCGTGCTCAAGCCGAGCGAGAAGGATCCGTCGCTCGCACTGGAGCTGGCGCTGCTGCTGGTCGAAGCCGGATTGCCGCGCGGCGTGTTCAGCGTTGTGAACGGCGACCGGACGACGGTCGACGCGCTGCTCGCGCACTCCGCGATCGCGGCGGTCACGTTCGTCGGTTCGACGCCGGTCGCCGAGCACGTGTACAAAACGGGTACCGCGAACGGCAAGCGCGTCCAAGCGCTGGGCGGTGCGAAGAACCACTGCGTCGTGCTGCCCGATGCGGACCTCGACCTGGCCGCGGACGCGCTCGTCGGCGCCGCGTTCGGGTCGGCGGGCGAGCGCTGCATGGCCGTGTCGATCGCCGTCGCGGTCGGCGCGGCGACGGCGCGCGGGCTGGCGGAGCGGCTGCGCGCCCGCGTGCAGGCGCTGAAGATCGGTCCCGGCATCACCCCCGGCGTCGAGATGGGTCCGCTCGTCACCGGCGAGCACCTCTCGCGGGTGCGTTCCTACGTCGACAAGGGCGTTTCCGAGGGCGCGACGCTCGTCGTCGACGGCCGCACGGCGCACGAGTCGTCGTGGGGCGACGGCTTCTTCCTCGGTGGCACCGTCTTCGACGACGTCACCCCGGCGATGGAGATCTATCGCGACGAGATCTTCGGCCCGGTGCTCGGCATCGTGCGCGTGGCATCGCTGGAGGAAGCGTTGCGCCTCTGCGACGAGCACCCGTACGGGAACGGCGTCGCCGTCTTCACCCGCGACGGCGGCGCCGCGCGCGAGTTCGCGCACCGGGTGCAGGTCGGGATGGTGGGGATCAACGTCCCCATCCCGGTCCCGATGGCGTTCCACTCCTTCGGGGGCTGGAAGCGCTCGATCTTCGGCGATCACGCCGTCCACGGCATGGAAGGCGTGCGGTTCTACACGCGCTTGAAGACGATCACGACGCGCTGGCCCGACACGCACGCCGGACCGGAGTTCAGCTTCCCGACGTCGCGCTGATCAGAGCAGCGGGCGTGCCTGCGGCGCGTGCGCGCCGTCGAAACGATCGGGCCGGAACGGCGCGACGTCGAGCGAGCTCGCGCGCCCGTCGACGATGAGCTCGGCGAGAAGCATGCCGAGCGCGGGCGCGTGCATGACGCCGTGTCCGGAAGAGCCGTTGGCGAGATAGAAGTTCGGCACGCCCGGCGCGGCACCGAGGATCGCACGCCCGTCCGGCGACATCTCGTACAGGCCGGCGCAGCACGACGCGGCGTCGATCTCGACGGCGCGCAGCGCGGGGACCCGCTCGTGCGCGACGCGGGCGACGCGCTCGACCCACGATCGATCCACCGCGTCGTCGAACGGATCGTCCGCGCCTTCCGACGGCAGGAGCAGCAGCACGCGTCCGTCGCGCACGCGGAAATGAAATCCGTCGCCCGCGTAGATCGTCATCGGCATCGTTGCCGGCAAGACGCCGGTTGCGACCGTGCACGCGACCTGGCGGCGCAGCGGCGCGACGGGCACGTCGGCGCCGGCCAGCGCGCCGACGTGCGCGGCCCAGGCGCCCGCGGCGTTCACGACGCAGGCGGCCGCGACGTCCTCGCGCTGCGTGCGCACCGTAACGATCCGTCCGCCCGCGTCGTGCGCGAACCCCGTGACGTCGGCGTCCCAGACGAAGCGCGCACCGAGCCGTTCCGCCGCGCGGCGATAGCCGTCGAGAATCTGCAGCGGCCGGATGAAGCCGTCGCTCGCACAGAACGTTCCGCCGAACACCCCCGCGCGAACGACGTGCGGGTTCGCTTCGGCGACTGCGTCGGCGTCCAGCTCCACCGCGTCGTGCACGCCGTTCTCCCGCTGGACTCCGAGCGCCGAGCGCAGCGCCGTCATCTGCTCTTCGTCTTCGGCGATCCACAGGTAGCCCGCGGCGACGAAGCCGCAATCGCCGCCGGTCTCTTCGCCGAAGCGGAGCAGCTTCTCGCGCGCCAGCAGCGACAAGCGGACCTCGGGCGCGCTCGGAAACTGAACCCGAAAGCCTCCGGTGGCGCGTCCGGTGCTCCCCATCCCCGGAGACGCCGCGCGGTCGAGCACGAGCACGTGCCGCATCCCGCGCGCGGCGAGATGGTAGGCGACGCTCGCGCCGACGACGCCGCCGCCGACGATCGCGCACGTCGCGGTCAGGGCCATCGCGTCACCGGAACGCTCGCAAAGCGGCGTTCGAGGCCGCCGGCGACGACGCGGTCGAAACGGTGAACGTCAAGGCCGTGACGTCGCATCGTCGTTGGTGATCGCTTCCGGACCGATGCAAGAGACAACGGACGTCGCGGAGGCCGCGGCCGCGTGCTACGCCGGCTTGAAAACCATGAGGACCACGATTCCGACCACGACGACCGCCAGGATCGCCGCAAAGATGCCCCCGCGTCGCGACGCCGCGGCCGCTGCCGGGGAGTCCGGGCCGTCGGAGTCGATCGCGCGGATCTCGCTCGCCAGGGCGGGCGTGTAGCCGAGATATCCGAGGAGCACGGCGACCAGCCAGAGCGCCATCGCCCAGGCGATCCAGCGCGTCGCGAAGCTGTATCCGGCGAGCCATACCATCAGCGCGCCCGTCGGGAGCATCAGCAGGTACGCCGGATTCGCCATGCGGTCGTCGATGAATTTCACCCCGCGCAGCGCCGTCGCGGCGAACGCGGGGTGCTTCTTGGCGCGTGCGATCCAGACGCCGTACGTGATGTTCGCGCCGATCGCGACGATCGCGAGCACGATGTGAACGAACTTCAGTGCTAGGTACGCAAACGGCATCGGCGTCCTTTCGCTTCACGGGCGGGTGAACGTTACGGCGGTGCTGTTTCCGCCGCTCACGACGACGCACACGCGCTCGTCCGCGCTCGGCCGGTAGCGTCCCGACAGGAGCGCCGCGAACGCCGCGGCGCCGCCGGGCTCCGCGACGAGGTTCGCCGCCTGCCAGAGCATCCGCTGCGCCGCGCGTATTTCGTCGTCCGCGACGAGAAGCACGCGCTCGACGTGCTTCTGCGCGATCGGATACACCAGCGCGCCGACCCGCGCGGGCGCCAGCGAATCGCCGGCGACGCCGTTCGCGGGCGCGTCGACCGGCCCGCCCGCTGCCAGAGCGCGCGTCAGCGTCGGTGCATCGTAAGGCTCCACCCCGATGACGCGCACGCGGCTTGCGGCGAACCACGACGCGATGCCTGCGATCAGACCGCCGCCGCCGACGGCCGCGAGAACGGTGTCGACGCCGGGTTCCTGCTGCTCGATCTCGCGTCCCACGGTGCCGGTGCCCAGCAGCGTCTCGAACTGGTCGAACGCATGCACGTTCAGCGCACCGGTATCCCGGCAATAGTCGGCGCAGGCGTCCACGGTGTCCGCGTAGCGCTCGCCGATCACGACGAGGTCGGCGCCGTAGGCACGAATCCGCTCGATCTTCGTTGCGGAGGAGACGCTCGGAACGAAGATCTTCGCACGAACGCCCCGGCGCATCGCCGCATACGCGACCGCCGCGCCGTGATTGCCGCCCGACGCGGCCGCGACGCCTGCCGCGGGAACGGCGCGCAGTACCAGGTTCGCGAACGCCCCGCGCGCCTTGAACGAGCCCGAAACCTGCAGCGATTCGAGCTTCAGCAGCGCGTCGCTCGCGAGGCCGGCATCCGCCCCGCGCAGCGACAGGAGCGGGGTCGGCCGTATCCACGGCGCAATGGTCTCGTGCGCGGCAGCGATCGCTTCGCGCGAAACGGCGCGGTCTCGCGGCGGTGCGGTCACGCGGCGATGCCGGCATGGCGTCGCGCGACCACGACGTACGCCAGCGCGGCGAGGATCGGTGCGAACGCCGTCACGGTGAGCGCCGCATCGGGCCCTGATCGCGTGACGACGACGCCGACGAGCGCCACGCCCAGCGAGCCCAGACCGAAGGCGACGCCGTTCATCAAGCCCAGCGCCGTGCCCAGGTTACGCGGCAGCAGGGCCTGGGCGAGCGCGACGCCGGGCGCGTTCTGCACCGAGATCAGCGCGCTCCCGAGCAGCAGCATCGCGACCGCGAGCGGACCGTGCAGCAGAAGCCCGAACAGCAGCGGCGGCACCGACGCGACGAGTCCGATCACCGCGACGCGCGCGTGCCCGAAGCGGTCGGCGCCCGCGCCGCCGGCGTACAAGCCGATCGCGGCGGCGACGAGGAATCCCGTGACGACCGCGCCGGTCGCGGTGAGCGGGAGCCCGCGCCCGGTGAGCAGGTTGGGCAGATAGTACGCGAACGACGCCCCGACGAGATAACGCAGAGCCGTGCTGACGATGAGCAGCACGATCGCCGTGCGATCCACCGCGCTCGCCGCGCCGCCGCTCTCGGCGATGCGGCGCGGCGCAACGGCGTCGGCGTCCCGTGCGAACGCGGGCATGACGGACGCGACGGCGATCGCGGCGATCACGCCCGGGATCGCCATCGCGAACGCCGCGCCGGTTCCCGCATGCGCCAGCAGCGCGGCGGCGACCAGCGGACCGATGCCGTAGCCGATCTGTCCGCCGATCTGGAAGATGGAGATCGCCGACGCGCGCTTCGCGCCGCCCAAGAGCGAAGAATACCGGCCGGCTTCCGGGTGCATCACCGCGGAGCCGAGCCCGCCGACGATCACGCACGCGACGAGCACGACGAGCGAGCGCGCCGCGGGCGTCGCCGACACGCCGATCGCGGTGAGCGCGACCGACGCCGGCAAGAACCACCAGCGCCCGCGACGGTCGCTGTACGCGCCGACGAGCGGCTGCGCGATCGAGCTCGTGAGGTACCAGGCGAACGCGAGCGCGCCCTGACACCACGCCGGCAGCCCGGCCCGCGTGACGTCGTAGAAGATCACGAACGGAAGGATCCCGGAGTAGAGATCGCTCGCGCCGTGGGCGAACGCCATGAGCGAGACGCCGCGCAAGTTCCAGGGGCGTGCAAGCGAAGCCGTCGTCACGTGGGGCCCGTTCGACCCGCGGAGCCGATTCGCCGCCCCGGCGCAGCGGGCGCGACAAGGAATTGCCGCTCGAAGCGGGGAGAAACGGACGACCTTTCATTCGCCGGTCGCTCGCCTGGTTGGAGGTTTTCCTGGGTTCCGGACTCGCGTACGCTCGAATCGGGCTGATCCTTCTGGTGCTCGTCGCGGCGATCGTGTGGTTCGTCCCTTCGTACTACACCGGGCTGCTCACGCTGATCGCGCTCTACGCGCTCGTCACGCTCGGATTGAATTTGTTCATGGGATACGGCGGCCAGGTGTCGCTGGGCCAGGCCGCGTTCTTCGGCGTCGGCGCGTACGGCTCGGCGACGCTCGCGACGCGCGCGCACCTCACGCCCTGGCTCGGAACGCTCGCGGGCGGCGTGCTCGCCGCACTGCTCGCGTACGCGCTCAGCTTCGCCGTGCTGCGGCTGCGCGAGAACTTGCTCGCCCTCGCGACGCTCGCGCTCGGGATCGTCGTCACGGTCGCGTTCAACGAGTGGGACTTCGTCGGAGGCTCGTCGGGGATCAAAGACATCCCCGGCTTCGCGCTCGGCGCGTACGTCTTCGACCCGCGCGCGTACGCGATTCTCGCATGGCTGCTCCTGCTGATCGGGATCTGGTTCGCGGGGAATCTGGTCGGCTCGACCTACGGCCGCACGCTGATCGCGATCGCGAACGGCGAGCTGGGCGCGCAGACGCTCGGCGTCGACAGCGTGCGGCTGAAGCGGCAGATCTTCGTGCTCGCCGGCGCGTATGCGGGGATCGCCGGCGGCGTGTACGCATCGTATCAGTCGTACATCGACCCGACGCAGTTCGGGTTCTTGCTTTCGGTCAATTTCGTCCTGATGTCGGTGATCGGCGGGATGCGCACGCTGTGGGGCGCCGTCGTCGGTGCGACCGTCGTCGTCGCGCTGACGCAGATCCTGCAGACGGTCGTGCCGATCGTGCTGCCGAGCGCCCGCGGCGACTTCCAAGCCTTTTTCCTCGGCGCGATCCTGATCGCGATGCTGATCCTGCTGCCGCGCGGGCTGGTCGCGCGCCTGAGCGAGGCGCGCGCGTGACCGCGGCGATCTGGCAGTACGTGCTCGCGGGCGTCGTGGTCGGCGCGATCTACGCGCTCGTCGCCGCGGGGTTCGTCCTGATCTATCAGGTGACGGGGCTGATCAACTTCGCGCAGGGCGAGTTCGCGATGATCGGCGCGATGACGGCGTCGGCGCTCGCCACCGGCGGGATGCCGACGCCCGAAGCGGCGCTGATCGCGGTCGTCGTCGCGGCGGGCGTCGGCGGGCTGTGTTACGTGTGCGCGATCCGTCCGGCGCGCGCGGCGGCGGGCGTGACGCTCATCTTCATCACGCTGGGCCTCGACGTCGCGCTCCGTGGACTCGGCCTGTTCGTGTGGGGGACGAATCCGCTGGCCCTCAACGCGTTCAGCGCCGGCAACGCGATCCAGATCTTCGGCGGCGTTCTTCCCCCGCAGGCGGCCTGGGTGCTCGGCACCGATCTCGTCGTCTTCGCCGCGCTCTATCTGTTCTTCCGGCACACGTACGCCGGGACGGCCGTGCGCGCGGCGGTCGCGAACCCGCCGATCGCCTCGACGTTCGGGATCCCGCTGCGCACGTTCGCGTTCTGGAGCTTCGTCGCGGCGGCGGCGATCGGCGGATTGGGCGGCGTGGTGATCGCGCCGATCACCGGCGCGACGTACGACATGGGCCTGACGCTGGGGCTCGCCGGCTTCGTCGCCGCGGTGCTCGGCGGACTCGACAGCCTGCCGGGCGCGCTCGTCGGAGGCTTCGTCCTCGGAATCGTGGAGAAAGTCGCGGGCGGTCTCGTCTCGACGGGCTGGGAGCAAGGCGTCGGGTTTCTCATCCTGGTGCTCGTGCTGCTGCTGCGCCCGCAGGGCTTGCTCGGCCGCGCGGTGCGGCGCGCATGACCGCCGCCGCCCGCGAATCCGGCGCCTTCCCCGCGGCGCTCGCCGTGCGCGGCATCTCGATGCGCTTCGGCGGCGTGCAGGCGCTCGAGGACGTGACGTTCTCGGCGCAGAGCGGCCGCGTGCTCGGCGTGATGGGACCCAACGGCGCGGGGAAGACGACGCTCTTCAACGTGATCAGCGGCGTGCAGCGGCCGACGGCGGGCAGCGTGACCTTGAACGGCGTCGAGCTCACCGGGCGCGGGGTGGATCGTGTTGCCGGGCTCGGCGTCACGCGCACGTTTCAGACGCCGGTGATGTTCTGGGGACTGACGGTGCGCGAGAGCGTGGTCGTGTCGCTCGCCGCGCGCGAGTTCGCGCGGCGGTACCCGCCCTCGCCGCTGCGCGCGCTCGTCGGCTCGGGCGTCGCGAGCGCGGCGCGCCGGCGCGCCGACGCGGCGCTGCGCGAGCGGGCGGACGCGCTGCTGGAGCGGGCCGGGATCGCGCATCTCGCCGCCCGCGCGACGGAGACGCTCGCGTTCGGCGAAGAGCGTCTCCTCGAGCTGGCGCGCGCGCTCGCGCTCGAGCCGGCGATCCTCCTGCTCGACGAGCCGCTCTCCGGACTGAACCCCGACGAGATTCACGCGGTGCTCGCGCAGATTCGCGGCGCGCGCGACGCGGGGATCGGCGTGCTGCTCGTCGAGCACGCCGTCGGCGAGCTGCTGGCCGTCGCCGACGCCGTCGTCGTGCTCGATCACGGACGCGTCATCGCGCAAGGCGCCGGAGAGACCGTCGCGCGCGACCCGGTGGTGATCGACGCGTACATCGGAGACGAGCTCGAATGAGCGCGCGGCCGATGCTGGAGGTCGAGAACGTCTCGACGATCCGCGGGCGGGTGCAGGTGCTCTGGGACGCCAGTCTGGTCGTCGCGCGCGGCGAGACGGTCGCGATCGTCGGGCCGAACGGCGCAGGAAAGACGACGCTCGTCGGCTCGATCACCGGGCTCATCCCGCCCGTCTCCGGACGCGTGCGGATCGACGGCGTCGACGTGACCGGTGCGCCGCCGGAACGCCTCGCGCACCGAGGCGTCGCGCTGTGTCCGGAACGCCGGGGCATCTTCGCGCCGCTCACCGTGCGCGAAAACCTGATGATGGGCGCGTACGCGCGCCGCCGTCAGCGTGCCGGCCTGCAGCGCGACCTCGACGGCGTGTTCGAGCTCTTTCCGCCGCTCGTGCGCTACCGCGACGCGATCGCCGGCTCGCTCTCCGGCGGGGAGCAGCAGATGGTCGCGATCGGCCGCGCGCTGATGGCGAGCCCGGAGCTGCTGCTCCTCGACGAGCCGAGCCTCGGTCTCGCACCGAAGATCCGCGCCGAGATCTTCGGCGCGCTCGCGCGCCTCGCCGAGCGCGGCGTCACGATCGTCCTCGTCGAGCAGAACCTGCGGCTCGCCGCGCGGATCTGCGGCCGCGCCTACCTGATGCAGCGCGGCCGGATCGTCGGGACGGAGTCGTCCGAGGAGCTGGCCGGTTCCGCGAAGCACGTCTATCTCGAGTCGCACGAATGAGCGGGCGCGGTCGTGCGGCGATCCATCGCACTCGTTCGACTCATCGCTAAGGAGGTCTTGATGCGTTCGACCATCGCACGGCTCGGAGCGCTCGCGCTCGGGCTGACCCTGATCGGCTCGCTCGCGCCGCGCGACGCCGCGAGCGCGGCCAACGAACCGTACTTCATCGGCGCCGTCGTCTCGGAGAGCGGTCCGGGCTCGTCGCTCGGGCGGCCCGAAGCCGACAGCATCGAGATGGCCGTCAACGAGATCAACAAGGCGGGCGGCGTGAACGGCCATCCGCTGAGCGTGCAAGTGCTCGACGACGAGTCGAACCCGACGACGGCCGTCAACGCGGTCCGTCAGCTGCTCGACAAGCATCCGATCGCGATCATCGGCTCGTCGCTCACGCAGACGTCGCTCGCCATGATTCCCGTGGTCCAGGCCGCGTCGATCCCGATGATCTCGCTGGCCTCGAGCGCTCAGGTGATCGACCCGGTCGCGGAGCACAAGTGGATCTTCAAGATGCCGATCACCGACACGCACGTCGCGATGCTGATCCAGAGCTATCTGAAGAAGCACAACCAGACGAAGCTCGGCTTCGTCTACCGCGACGACGACTACGGCAAGACGGGGATGCAGCACTTCCAGCAGGCCGGCGGCAGCGCGTTCGACCTCGTCTCGCAGGACGCGATCGCGGCGAACGCGAGCGACGCGACGACGCAGCTCACGCACGTGAAGTCGGCGAACCCGCAGGCCGTCGTCGTCTGGACGACGCTCCCGTCGGCGAACGTCATCATCAAAGCGTACCGCGAGCTGAGCCTGCCGTACCCGATCTACTACTCCGACGGCGCGGCGACCGGGATCTTCCTCTCGCAAGCGGGCCCGGCGCTCAACGGCGCGTACATCGCCAGCACGAAGATCAACGTCGCCGACCTGCTGTCGAACAGCGACCCGCAGAAGAAGGTGCTGCAGCATTACATCGGCGAGTTCCTCAAGCAGTACCCGAAGGACGGCGCGGTCTCGATCTTCGGCGGCTTCGGCTACGACGCCGTGTACGTGATCAAGGAGGCGCTGCAGCACGCGAAGAGCAGCGAGGGCGCGAAGCTCCGCGACGCGCTGGAGCACACGACGTACTCGGGCGTCACTGGAACGTTCCGCATCTCGCCGAGCGACCACAACGGGCTCTCCGGCGACTCGCTCGTTCTCACGCAAGTGGAGAACGGCAAGTTCACCATCGCGAAGTAGCGGAGGGCGGCGGCGCGTGGCGCTGAGCCGCGAGCAGCGCGAGCGTGCGTATCGCACGATCGCGCTGTCGCGGGCGCTCGACGAGCGGATGTGGCGGCTCGCACGTGCGGGCCGCGCGCATTTCGCCGTGCCGTGCAGCGGGCACGAGGCGATCGGCGCCGGCTACGCGTTCGCGATGAAGCCGCGTCTCGACTGGCTCGCGCCGCACTACCGCGATCTCGCCGCGCTCCTCGCGCTCGGGATGCCGCCGCGCGACGTGATGCTCTGTTTCTTCTCGCGCCCGTCGGACCCGAACGCCGGCGGACGCCAGCCCTACGCGCACTTCGGATCGCGCGCGCTGCACGTGCTCTCACAGCAGGGCCCGCAGCCGAACCATTGCTCGCACGGCGTCGGCTGCGCGTGGGGCTCGAAGCTGCTCGGCGACGGCAGCGTGACCGTGATCGCGTTCGGCGACGGCGGCGCCCAAAAAGGCGAGGTGCACGAGTCGATGAATCTCGCCGCGATCCACGCGCTGCCGTGCGTCTTCGTCGTCCACCGGAACGGCTGGACGCAGTCGGTGGAGCGGCGCCTCGAGTACGCGACCGAGACGCTCGTGGAGCGCGCCGCCGGCTACGGGATGCCGGGCGTTTCGGTCGACGGCAGCGACGTCGAGGCGATGCACGCGGCCGCGAGCGAGGCCGTCGAGCGCGCGCGTGCGGGGGGCGGGCCGACGCTCGTCGACGCGAGCTGCGTGCGGTTCATGCCGAACACCTCGAACGACGACGACACGCGCTACCGCGACCGCAGCGAGGTGGACGCCGCGCGCGCGTCACGCGATCCGCTCGCGCGCACGCGCGCGCTCGTCGACCCGCGCTTCGCCGAGGCGGTCGACGCGGAGTGCGCGGCGCTGGCCGAAGAAGCCGCGGAGTGGGCGGAGGCGCAGCCGCTCGGCGATCCGTCGACCGTGCTGGAGCACGCGTACGCGTGAGCGACGGTGCGGCGATCCGCGAGCTCACCGTGATCGAGGCGGTGCGCGAGGCGCTCGCGGAAGAGATGGCGCGCGACGAGCGTGTCATCGTCCTCGGCGAGGACGTCGGCCGGCTGGGCGGCGTCTTTCGCGCCACAGAAGGATTGTACGGCCGGTTCGGTGCGCAGCGCGTCGTCGACATGCCGATGGCCGAGACGTCGATCGCCGGCGTCGCGGTCGGTCTCGCGATGCGGGGGATGCGCCCGGTCGCGGAGATTCAATTCGCCGACTTCATCCACGCCTCGATGGACCATCTGGTCGGCGAGGCGGCGAAGATTCGCTGGCGCACCGGCGGCGATTGGAGCTGTCCGATGGTGCTGCGGACGGCGTACGGGGGCGGTTTTCGCGGCGGCCCCTACCATTCGCAGAGCGTCGAGGCGTACTATGCCCACGCGCCCGGATTGAAGGTCGTCGCGCCCTCCACGCCGGCCGACGCGAAGGGCTTGCTGCTGGCGGCGATCCGCGATCCCGATCCGGTGCTCGTCCTCGAGCACAAGCGAACGTATCGAGCGATCCGCGGCGAGGTACCGGAGGGCGACTACGTCGTGCCGATCGGCGCGGCGCGCGTCGCGCGCGAAGGGCGCGACGCGACCGTGCTCGCGTACGGAATGATGCTGCACGAGTCGCTCGCCGCGGCGGAGGGGCTCGCCGAAGAGGGGATCGACGTCGAGGTCGTCGATCTGCGCACGCTGCTGCCGCTCGACCGGGCGACGATCCTCGCCTCGCTCGAGAGAACGCGCCGCCTGTGCGTCGTGCACGAAGACACGCTCACGATGGGGCTCGGAGCGGAGCTGTGCGCGCTCGCCGCCGAGGCCGGCGTGCTGGACGTTCCGCCGGTGCGCGTCGCGATGCCCGATCTTCCCGGGATCCCCGTCGACGACGTGCTCGAGGATGCGGTGCTGCCGAACCGCGCGACGATCCGCGAGGCGCTCGTCCGTCTCGTCTCACGCGAGCGCTCGGGCGGAGCCGCGCCGGCGCACGCGTACGATCCCGCGATCCCCCAGGCGTCGAGCGTCATCGACGTCGCGCTCGCCGAGGAGCACACGCGCGCGGCGATCGCGGCGCTGGCCGAAGCGGCACGCGCGTTTCCGCGCTGCAACGCGACCTTCGCGTGGAGCGGGATCGTCGAGCATCCCGACGTGATCGTCGATCTCGATCTCGGTCCCGACGCGCCGGCCGCCGGACGCGGCACGATCACGCTCGTCGACTACGGTCCGGAGGGGAGCGATCTGGCGATTCCCTTCGTCCGTCCGGGGCAGACCGCCGCCGTCCGCATCGGCGCGGTGCGCGACGGCCGCGCGTACGTCGCGTGCGCCGTCGATCACCGCGCGGTCGACGGGGCGGACGTCGGACGCTTCCTCGCCGCGTTCAAGAGCGCGCTGGAACGGCGCGCAGCCCCGGAGGCCGCTCGTGCACGTTGAGTTTCCGCGTCTCGCCGATACGCTGGTCGACGGCGTCGTCTCGGCGTGGTACAAGCGCCCGGGAGATCGCGTGCGCAAAGGCGAGCCGCTGTTCGCCGTCGAGACCGACAAGGTGAACACCGACGTCGAATCGCCGCACGACGGCGTCCTCGCCGAGATCGTCGTCGCCGAAGGCGAGCGGGCCGAGGTCGGGCAGGTGCTCGCGCGCTTCGAGGCCGGCGAAGGCGCGCAGGCGCCCGCGATCGCGCACGCGCCGCAGACGCAGCCGCCCGTCGAGCACACCGCCGTGTCGCGGCCGATCGCCGCCCACGACGCGGGCGCGCCGCGCGGGCTCTCGCCGATGCGGCGCCGCATCGCCGAGCGAATGACCGAAGCGCGCGCGACGATCGCACAGGGCGCCTGCGCGCGGCTGGTCGACGTGAGCGGCGTGGAGCGTCACGGGGTGACGTGGACCGCGTTCTTCGTGCAGGCGTTCGCGCGCGCGCTCGAAGCCGATCGCATCGGAATCGCCGTCGAGGTTCCCGGCGGGCTCGTCGTTCCGGTCGTTCCGGACGCGCGCGACGCCTCGCCGCACGACATCGGCGTGCGCATCGCGGATCTCGTCGCGCGCGCGCGCGCCGGCACGCTGACGCCGAGCGACGTCGGCGGCGCCGCGGCGAGCGTCACGAACGTCGGCGGCACCGGGACGCTGATCGCCTTTCCGCTGATCGCGCCGGGCGAGCCGGCGATCCTCGCACCCGGCGCGATCGCCGGCGGCCGGTGCTGGCTCAGTCTGTGCTACGACCGCGCGCGTTTCGACGAGTATGCCGCGGACCGGCTGTTGGCACAGACCGTCGAACACCTCGTCGGCTGAAGGCCGCGTTTACCCGCCGTCGCCGTGTCCGCCGCCGGGCGTGCCTCCGGCGTCGGCGGGATTGTCGCCGTTCGCGCCTTTGCGGCTCGCGCTGGGCGTCCCGTCGCCGCCGGGTTTGCTGGACGGCACCTTCTCGCCGCCGCTGCCCGATGACGCTCCGCCCGTCAGGCGGGTGAGAACGTCGGGGACGAAACGCTCGGCGAACCCGGCGATGAACGCCCAGACGAGGAGCTTGCCCCAGTCCTTGATCGTCGTCGGCGTCGCGCGCCACAGAAACAAGGTGATGTTCGGCGGACACCGCGGGTCGGTGGCGCACCGTTGCGTCGATTGAACGGGAGTGCACGGAATCGTCTCCCCGGAGGCCGACGTCGGACACGGAGACGGCGAGGGGATCGGTGCCGGAGCGCCGCGCTGCGCCGCGCTGCTCGCGAACGCCGGCGGGCCGAACTCCGGAAAGAGGCCGCCGGAGAGCAGTCCGCCGACGAACACGAAGTACAGCACGATCGCGAAGATCGCGCCGGTGATCGGAGCGATCACGACGACGCTGAACCAGCCGTACGTGAGCTGAAGCTCCTTGAAGAGCGGATCGACCGTCGGGCCGGAGTTGAGCCGCTGCTGGACGCTGACGAACCCGCCCATCTCGCCGACGAACAGCACGATGACGATGGTGAAGAGCGTTTGGTGAAGCCACCACTCGGTGGCCGCCCACACGCCGACTCCGATGAGCGCCGCGACGAAGGTCCACATCGCCGCCTGCCTCCCGATCGCGTTGCGCACCGATTCCTTCGGCGGTACGAACGTGTAGAGATAGCGCAGGCGCTCGGCGAGCGCGAGCAGCTCGGCGCGCGCATCGGGCGCCGCGACCTTCGTCACGTCGCCCTGCACGGTCTGCAGGTACGAAGCGAACTCGCGCGACCCGACCACGTCGCGATAGCGGTCGCGCGCGATCTTCAGCTCCTCGCGCAGCCGAGGAAGATCCGACGGCGGGATCGCGTACAGGTACGCGGTTTCCAGCGCGAAGACGTCCGACCAGCTGACCTTGTCGGGCTCGGTCTGCGCGCGCTGCATCAGCGCCGCAATGGACGGCGGCGCGGCCTGTTGCGTCTGCTCGAGCACGAGCTGGTATTGCTCGCGCAGCTGCGCGAAGTAGTCGTGGGCGTACTTCGGAAACGGCTGATCCTTGGGCTGCATTCGGACCCTCCCCCGGGGATCGACGAGCCGCTAGGGTTCGCAGCGAAGGCGTGCTTCTCCCGTCGAGCGTTGCGAGCGAGCGAGCTTTCCCGGGCCTGTTCCCGGAGGCTGTCGCAGAATGGTCGGCCGGGCCGCTGGTGAACCAGCGGCCATGGCCGACCGTGAAGCCGTTCTCGCCGAGCTCGAAGACGAACGGCTGTCGGCCCATCTCCTCGCCAAGCTGAAGTTCGCGCAGGCCAGCTCGCGCGCCGCGCTCGACGACGCGCTCGCGCACTGCGGGCTCACCACGCCGCAGTTTCTCGCGCTCGCGATGATCGAGACGAACGATCAGTGCTCGAGCGCGGATCTCGCGCGCCGCAGCTTCATCACGCCGCAAGCCATGACCGGGATCGTCGCCCGGCTCGAGGCGATGAAGCTCATCCGGCGCGTGCCCGCCGGCGGCGGACGGTCGCTGCCGATGCGGCTCACCGACGAAGGCCGCGCGGTGCTCGCGCGCGCGCAGCGGCACGCGGTCGCGATCGAGCGCTACATCGTGGACGTGCTGGGGCCGCAACGGTACGAAGACCTTGCCGCATCGCTCGAACGGGTGACCGAAGCGCTGAACCGCGGCTCCACCGTGACGCGCACCGCGCCCTGGGACGCGTACGTTCCGAACGAGCGCGCATGATCGGCGAGGAACCCTCGAAGACCCGCACTCCGGAGGCGGCGGAGCGGGCGTTCATCGTGCGCGCGCTCACCGCGGTGGGCGTGCGCGCGAGCGATGCGCGCGACGTGGCCGACGTCCTCGTCGCCGCCGATCTGCGCGGCGTGGAGTCGCACGGCATCGCGCGGCTCGAGACGTTCTACGTCCGCCGCATCGAGGCGGGCGTCGTCAACGCGCGGCCGACGTATACCGTGCTGCGCGACGGACCGACGCAGCTCGCCATGGACGCCGGGAACGGGCTCGGTCATCCGGCCGGGATCGAAGCGATGCGCCGCACGATCGCGAAAGCGAAGGATCACGGCGTCGCGTTCGGGACGGTGCGCAACTCGAACCACTACGGCATCGCGGCGTACTACGCGATGATGGCGCTCGAACACGACCTGATGGGTCTGTCGATGACGAACTCGACCCATCTCGCCGTGCCCACGTTCGGGCGGAAGAAGACGACCGGGACGAATCCGATCGCGGTCGCGATCCCCGCCGGCGCGCATCCGCCGTTCGTGCTCGACATGGCCACGACCGGCGTGACGTTCGGCCGGCTGGAGGTCAGCGAGCGCAAAGGCAAGCCGTTGAAGCACGGTTGGGCCGTCGACGCCGACGGCCGCGAGACGCTCGACGCCGCCGTCGCAAAGAGCAGCGGCGCGTTGCTGCCGCTCGGCGGCTACGGCACCGACAACGGCGGCCACAAAGGCTACGGGCTCGGGGCCTTGGTCGACATCCTGTGCGGCGTTCTCGCCGGCGGCGCATTCGGGGCGTCGGCCGACGTCTCCGAGACGGGCATGCACGGCGGGATCGTCGGGCACTTCTTCGGCGCGTTCCGGCTCGACGCGCTGCGCGACGGCGCCGAGCTGGCGCGCGACGTCGACCGTGAGCTCGGCACCTTCGAGCGCAGCGCACCGGCCCCGGGCGCCGAGCGCGTGATCGTCGCCGGAACGCCGGAGCGCGAGTTCACCGAGCGCTACCGCCGCGAAGGCGTTCCGATCGACCCCAAAGTGTGGGAGACGATCGACGCGATGGCCGACCGGCTGGGTATCGAGAAGCTCGAACGGTTCACGATCGATGGCTGACGAGATTCGAGTTCGGGAGTGGGAGCTTTTCGCGTTCGTCGAGCGCGCGCTGCGTGCGGTCGGCGTCGACGAGGCGCAAGCGCGGATCGTCGCGGACGTCCTCGTCGCGGCCGACCGGCGCGGCATCGAGTCGCACGGCGTCGCGCGGCTGCGCTGGTTCTACGTCGACCGGATCCGCAACGGGCGCATCAGCGCCGCGCCGGCGTACACGATCCTCCGCCAGACCCCGGCGTCGATGCTCCTCGACGCGGGCAACGGGCTCGGCCATCCCGCCTCGCACCGCGCGATGACGTCGGCGATCGAGCGCGCGCACGACAACGGCATCGCGTTCACCGCCGTGCGCAACTCGAACCATTTCGGGATCGCCGGCTACTACGCGATGATGGCGCTCGAGCACGACATGATCGGCATCTGCACGACGGACTCGGCGCACTTCGCGGCGCCGACGTTCGGACGCACGAAGATGCAGGGCACGAACCCGTTCGCGTTCGCCGTCCCCGCCGGCGAGGAGCCGCCGTTCGTCCTCGACTTCGCCACGACGACCGTCACGTACGGCAAGCTGGAGGTCTACGAGCGCAAGGCGCTCGCGCTCGAAGACGGCTGGGCGGTCGACGAAGACGGCCGGCCCACGAACGATCCGTCGGCGCGGCACCACGGCGCGCTGCTCCCGCTCGGCGGTTACGGAACCGACAACGGCGGTCACAAGGGCTACGGTCTGGGCGTCCTCGCGGAGATCCTCACCGGCGTCCTCGCCGCGGGGTGGTTCGGCAGCGCGCTCACCCTCGTGGAAAGCCCCGACGCGCCGTCGGGCATCACGTCGCACTTCTTCGGCGCGATCCGCATCGGCGCGCTGCGCGACGTCGACGAGTTCAAGCTCGAGATGGACCGCGAGCTGCGCACGTTCAAGAAGAGCAATCCCGCGCCGGGCTGCGACCGCGTCTACGTCGCGGGCGAGATCGAGCACGAGAACGAGATCGCCTACCGCCGCGACGGGATCCCGGTGCTGCAAAGCGTGGCGGACGACCTGGACGCCTTGGCGGACGAGCTCGGGATTGCGGCGCTTCCGCGCGTGTAGCGCGGCTCGCTGCCGCGGGCGACGTGCCCGTCAGCCTTCGAGGAGCGCGAGCAGCTTCCGCACCGTGTTCCAGTTGCGCGCCGTGCCGCGCGTGCCGAGCTTCGACTCGATCAGCTTCGCGGTGAGCTTCGAGGTGCCCGCGCCGTCGGGATACACGAGGTAGGCGGTTCGTCCCGCCAGCTCCACGCGCTCGCGGCCGACGATCGCCGCGCGCAGCGCCTCGAGCGCTCCGGTGGCGGGCTCCGCCTTGAGCGGCATCACCAGGAGATGCCCCGGGTCGGCGGCGGCTTCCACGCCGAACGGATTGCGCGCGACGATCTGCGACCATTCCGGCGCGGAGCGGACGATGCAGGTCGTCGCGAGGCCGAGGCGACGCTGCGTCTCCTCTTCCAGGCGTTCTTCGAGCCCCTTCGCCGCTGCGGCGTCCGCTGCAAACACGAGGTTTCCGCTCTGCAGCAGCGTGCGTGCGTCGCGCAAGCCGAGCCGGGTCGCGAGAGCGACCAGGTCCGCCATCGCGATCGTGTTGCGGCCGCCGACGTTGACGGCGCGCAGCAGCGCGACGTGGCGCGTCATGCGGCGGGCGCGCGCCCCGGCCCCGCCGCGGCGGGACGTTCCGGCGTGCGGACGTGCTCCGGACGGATGCCGATGCCGACGACCCGCGCCGGGATGCGCCGCAGGATCGGGAACGCGCGCAGCAGCTGCAGCGCGAACGGGAGGCGCGTCGTTCCGGGCGAGGGCTTCACGTCCATCGACACGTTGCGGAAGATCCGGTCCTGCATCACGACCTGCAGCGTTTGCGTCACCTTCGTGGGGAACTCGCGACGGCGCTGGATCGCGGCCAGCGGCGCTTCGCCGACCGGTCCGCTCGCGGCGAGCGTCGCCGAGAGGATGTTCGCCGCGGCGACGGCGTCTTGGATCGCGAGGTTGATCCCGACCCCGCCCATCGGCGACATCGCGTGCGCGGCGTCGCCGATGCACACGAGCCCCGGCCGGTGCCAGCGTGTGAGGCGGTCGATCGTCACCGTGAGCAGGCTCACGTCGTCCCAGTCGCGCAGCTCGTCGACGCGGCCGCGAAGCGTGGGCGCGACGGCCGCGATGTCGGCTCGCAACGCGTCGATCCCGCGCTGCTGGAGCGCGTCGTAGCCGCCCTTCGGGATGATGAATCCGCACTGAAAGTAGTCGCCGCGGTCGATGGCGACCAAGAGCCGGCCGCCGGCGAAGTACCCGAACGTCTCCTGCGTGCGCTCGTCGCGCTGCTTCGAGAGACGCATCCACAGCACGTCGATCGGCGCGCCGAAGTCGCGCACCTCGAGTCCGGCGCGCGCGCGCACCGTCGAATGCCGTCCGTCCGCGCCGACGACGAGATTGGCCCGGATCTCCAGCTCGCCCTCGGGCGTCTTCGCGCGCACGCCCGCCACGCGTCCACCTTCGTCCAGCAGATCGATCGCTTCGGCGCGCATCAGCAGCCGGAAGGTGGGATAGCGGCGCGCGCGCTCCGCGAGAAAGTCGAGGAGGTCCCATTGCGGCATCAGCGCGACGAACTTGCAGCGGGTCGGCAGATGCCGCAGATCGGCGATCGTCACCGGCGTGCCTTCGATGGACCCGCCGATCTCGCGCAGCTCCTGGTGCGGGATCGTCAGGAAGTCGTCGAGCAGCCCCAGCTCCGCGAACACCTCGAGCGTCGACGGGTGCACCGTGTCGCCGCGGAAGTCGCGCAGAAAGTCGGCGTGCTTTTCGAGCACGACGACGTCGACCCCGGAGCGGGCGAGAAGGTAGCCGAGGACCATCCCCGCCGGCCCGCCGCCGGCGACGCAGCAGCGGGCCGTCGTCGCGCCGTTCGTCATGCCGGGGCATACGTCGCGCGCTTCCGCCGCTCCGCCGCCGGGAGGGCCGCCGCAGACGCGGTCGCGTATACTCGCCTTCCCGCACACGCCGCCACGAAGGTTCCTCCGGATGCAGACCTCCCTCCCGCCGGCCGACGGGCGCACGCAGGCGCGGCCGATCGCCGCCCCCGGTCCGATGGGCGTGGATTTCGAGGAGCGCGTCGACTTCGCGCGGCTGCGCGCCTACCGCCTCGGCCGGGCGCGCGTCGCGCTCGAGAACAGCGAGCTGGGCGCGCTGCTGCTCTTCGACGTCAACAACATCCGCTACGTCAGCTCGACGATGATCGGCGAGTGGTCGCGCGACAAGATGACGCGCTCGTGTCTGCTCACGCGCACCGGCGAGCCGGTCGTGTGGGACTTCGGCTCGGCGGCGAAGCACCATCGCCTCTACGCGCCGTGGCTGCGCCCGGAGGACTCCAAGGCCGGTCTCCTCGGGCTGCGCGGCGCCATCTCGCCGGACGCCGGCCTGTTCGAAGCCTTCGCCGCCGAGATCGCCTCGCTGCTGCGCGAGGCGGGCGTCGCGGGGATGCCGCTCGGAGTCGACATCGTCGAGCCGCCGCTGTTCTACGCGCTGCAAAAGGAGGGCCTGACGCTGCGCGACGGGCAGCAGGTGATGCACGACGCGCGGCAGATCAAGTCGCGCGACGAGATCCTGCTGCTCAGCACGTCGGCGGCGCTCGTGGACGGCGCGTATCAGGACATCGTCGAGGCGCTCAAGCCCGGCGTGCGCGAGAACCAGATCGTCGCGCTCGCGACGAAGAAGCTCTACGAGCTCGGTTCCGACGACGTGGAGTCGATCAACGCCGTGTCGGGCGAGCGCTGCAACCCGCACCCGCACAACTTCTCGGACCGTCTCGTCCGGCCGGGCGATCAGGCCTTCTTCGACATCATGTCGGCGTTCAACGGATACCGCACGTGCTACTACCGTACGTTCAGCGTCGGGTACGCGACGCCGGCGCAGCGCGACGCGTACAAGCGCTGCCGCGAGTGGATCGATCGCTCGATCGACCTCATCCGTCCGGGCGTCACCACCGACGTCGTCGCGCGGGCGTGGCCGAAGGCCGAAGAGTTCGGCTTCTCCAGCGAGATGGAAGCGTTCGGGCTGCAGTTCGGGCACGGGCTGGGGCTCGCGCTGCACGAGCGGCCGGTGATCTCCCGGCTCAACTCGCTCGAGCATCCCATGGAGATCGAGGAAGGGATGGTGTTCGCGCTGGAGACGTACTGCCCGGCCTCGGACGGCTACTCTGCGGCGCGCATCGAGGAGGAGATCGTCGTGACCGCGAGCGGCCCCAGCATCATCACGCGCTTCCCGGCGGAGGAGCTGTTCGTGACGAACGCCTACGCGTTCGGCGGGCGGCCGCGATGAGCGCGACCGTCGCGCCCGCGCCGCCCGCCCTCGACGTCGAGACGCGCGAGGCGCTCTATCGCTCGATGATCCTCCTGCGCGTGTTCGAAAAGCGCGCGCACGACCTGTTCCTGCAAAACCTCGTCAAGGGGACGTCGCATCTCGGACTCGGCCAGGAGGCGATCGCGGCGGGGTTCGCGCACGCGATGCGGCCCGACGACTGGACCTTCGCGACGTACCGCGGGCACAATCACACGCTGGCGCGCGGCGCCGATCCCGGCGCGGTGATGGCGGAGCTGCTGGGCCGCGCGAACGGCGTGCTGCACGGGAAAGGCGGCTCGATGCACGTCGGCGACGCGTCGAAGGGCGCGATGGGGTCGTACGCGATCATCGGCGCGCACCTGCCCGTCGCGGCCGGCGCGGCGTGGTCGGCGAAGCTGCGCGGCACCGAGCAGGTCGCGGTGTGCTTCTTCGGCGACGGAACGACCAACATCGGCGCGTTTCACGAAGCGCTGAATCTCGCGTCGGTCTGGAAGCTCCCCGCGGTCTTCGTCTGCGAGAACAACCTCTACATGGAGTACACGCCGATCGCGAGCGTGACGGCCGTGCCCAACCCGGCGGCGGACCGCGCGGCCGCGTACGGGCTCGAGTCGTGGATCGTGGACGGCAACGACGTCGAGGCGTGCTACGGCGCCGCGCTCGCCGCCTACGAACGCGCGCGCGCCGGCCGCGGACCGGCGCTGATCGAAGCGAAGACCTACCGTCACGGCGGGCATTCGCGCGCCGATCCCGCGGCGTACCGGCCGAAAGGCGAGCTGGAAGCGTGGCTCGCGCGCGATCCGATCGAGACCTACCGCGCGCGGCTGCGCGAGCACGGCGTCGCGCAGGAGGCGATCGACGCGTTCGACGCCGCGGCGCTCGCGCTCGTCGACCGCGCGACGGAAGAAGCGAAGAACGGGCCGCTGCCCGCGCCGGAGTCCGTCACGACCAACGTGTGGGCCGACGGAGGCTCGGCATGGCGCAACTGACCTACCGCGACGCCGTCGCCGCGGGCGTCGCGCAGGAGATGGAGCGCGACCCGAACGTCGTGATCCTCGGCGAGGACATCGCCGCGGCGGGCGGCGTGTTCAAGACGACGGTGGGGCTGCTGGAGCGTTTCGGCCCCGACCGCGTCTGGGATACGCCGATCTCGGAACAGGCGATTCTCGGCGCTGCGATGGGCGCGGCGATGACCGGCTTGCGTCCCGTGGCCGAGATCATGTTCTCCGACTTCCTCGCGGTGTGCTGGGATATCGTGGCCAACCAGATCGCGAAGACGCGCTACATGTCGGACGGGCAAGTGACGATCCCGCTCGTCGTCAAGACCGGAAACGGCGGCGGCCTGCGCTTCGGCGCGCAGCATTCGCAGGCGGTCGAGAACTGGGCGATGGCGATCCCCGGTTTGAAAGTCGTCGCGCCCTCGACGCCGGCCGACGTGAAAGGGATGATGGCGGCGGCGATCCGCGATCCCGATCCGGTGATCTTCTTCGAGGCGAAGGGCCTCTATCCGACCACCGGCGAGGTGCCCGACGGCGAGCACGTCGTGCCGCTCGGCGCGGCGAACGTCGTGCGGGACGGCAAGGACTGCACGGTCCTCGCGCTGGGCGCGATGGTGCCGCGCGCGCTCGATGCGGCGGAGCGGCTCGCGCGCGAGGGCATCGACGCGCAGATCGTCGACGTGCGCTCGCTGGTGCCGCTCGACGCGCGGACGATCCTGTCCGCCGCGTCCGCGAGCGGGCGCGTCTTCACCGTCGAAGAGAACCCGCGGCTGTGCGGCTGGGGCGCCGAGATCGCCTCGCTGATCGGCGAGGAGTGCTTCTACGATCTCGACGCTCCCGTGGTGCGCATCACGACGCCGCACGTGCCGCTGCCGAGCGCCGACGTGCTCGAAGACGCCGCGCGTCCCTCGGTGGAACGCATCGCGAGCACGATCGCGCGCGAGATGGCGCGCTGACGACGAAAAGGAAGACGGTTTGGCGAAGGTAGGCGTCGTCGGGCTCGGCGACATGGGCTCGGGGATGGCGGAGCGGCTCCTCGACGCGAAGCACGAGGTGCACGGCTGGAATCGCACCCGAGCGAAGGCCGAGCGCCTCGCCTCGCGCGGGCTGATCCTCGAAGAGACGCCGCGTGCCGTCGCGGAGGCGTGCGAGCTCACGATCGCGATGGTCAGCGACAACGCGGCGCTGCATGCGGTGTGCGAAGGCGACGACGGGATCGTCGCCGGGATGGGCGCGGGAAAAATCTTCGCCGAGATGAGCACGACCGCGCCTGCGCTCGTGCGCGAGCTGGCGGAGCGCGTGCGCGAGCGCGGCGGCGCGCTCGTCGACGCGCCCGTTTCCGGCAGCATCCTCACGCTGCGCCAAGGAAAGCTGCTGATCATGGTCGGCGGCGACGAAGCCGTCTGCAAGCGCGCCGAGCCGATCCTGCTCGCGATCGGTCCGACGGTGAAGCGCGTCGGCGACGTCGGGCAGGCGAAGGCGATGAAGATCGGCGTCAACCTGTCGCTGGCCGTGCAGATGCTCGCGTTCAGCGAAGGCGTGCTGCTCGCCGAACGCTCCGGCGTCGACCGCCGCGTCGCGTTCGAGGCCTTCCTGCACAGCGTGATCGCCTCGCCGATGCTGCAGTACCGCGCGCCGTTCGCGCTCGACCCGCCCGAATACGCGTGGTTCGACACGAAGATGATGCAGAAGGATCTCTCGCTCGCGCTCGAGCTGGGGAACGAAGTGCAGGTCCCGCTTCCCGCGACGGCGGCGGCGCAAGAGGTCCTGACCGCGACGCGCGCCGCAGGCTTCGCGAAGGAAGACTTCGCCGTGATCTTCCACGGCCTCGCCTCCATGGCGGGGATCCCGCGCGATCCGGCGACGATTCCCCCCTACGCGCGCGAGGCCGAGAAGGGCTGACGGCGATGGCGGACGTGACGATGCCGCAGCTCGGCGAGAGCGTCGAAACGGGCACGGTGGTCCGCTGGCTGAAGCGCGCGGGCGACGAGGTGCGAGTCGACGAGCCGCTCTTCGAGGTGACGTCGGACAAAGTCACGATGGAAGTTCCCTCGCTCTTCGGCGGCGCGCTCGCCGAGGTTCTCGTCGCCGAAGGGCGAGAAGTCCCGGTCGGGACCGTGCTCGCGCGGATCACCGATCCGCGCGAGACGTCGAACGGCGTCTCCGCGAACGCAGCCGAAGCCGTCGTGACGACTCGGCGGCGAGGCGCCGAGCGGGTATCGCCGGTCGTGCGGCGTCTCGCGCGCGAGCACGGCGTCGATCTCGCATCGATGCGCGGGAGCGGCGAAGACGGGCGCGTGACGAAGCGCGACGTCGTGCGGGCGCTCGAAGCGGCGCCCGGGGCGGCGCCGCGGCGCCGACGGACCGAGCCGATCTCGGCGGCACGCCGGACGCTGATCCGGCGGCTCGCCGCGGCTCAGAAGAGCGCCGTGAACGTCTACTCGGTCATCGAGCTCGACATGGAGCGGATCGCCGAGGAGCGCGCCAGGCGCGGGCTCACGTATCTGCCGTTCGTCGCGAAGGCAGTCGTCGATGCGCTCGGCGCCTTTCCGTCGCTCAACGCCTCCCTCGACGAGCACGCGGAGACGATCGTCTTTCACGACGCGGTGCATTTGGGCGTCGCGGTCGACCTCGACGAACAGGGGCTGCTGGTGCCGGTGGTTCGCGACGCGCAGTCGATGAGCGTCGACGCGCTGGCGCGCGAGATCGACCGGCTCGCCGCGGCGGCGCGCGCCGGGACGCTCGGCCCCGACGCATACGCGGGGTCGACGTTCAGCATCACCAACAACGGCTCGTTCGGGACGCTGCTGACCGCGCCGGTGATCAATGCGCCGAACGCGGCCGTCGTGTCGACGGACGCCGTGGAGGAGCGGCCCGTCGCGATCGACCACATGATCGCGATCCGCCGCCGCATGTATCTGTCCATGACCTGGGATCACCGGGCCTTCGACGGAGCGACGGCGGGACGGTTCCTGCAGCGCGTGAAGCGCAACGTCGAGACGTTCGACTGGTCCGTTCAGTGATCGCCCATCCGCACACGGGAGGTTCGCATGAGCTCGATCCGTAGCACGCTGCGCCGGGCCGGCGCGTTCGCCGCCGCGGCTGCGTTCGCCGCGGCGTGCGCGTTCGGCGCCGCGTCGGTCCGCGCCGCCGATCAGAAGCCGATCGTCATCGGCGCCGCCGTCTCGCTGACCGGCGCGTACGCCGACGGCGGGAAGTACACGCTGCAAGGCTACGAGCTGTGGGTGAAGCAGCAGAACGCGCACGGCGGCCTGCTGGGGCGCAAGCTCGAGCTGAAGACGTACGACGACCAGAGCGACGCCTCGGTCGGGATCCGGCTCTACGAAAAGCTCGTAAACGAGGATCACGTCGACCTGCTGGCCGGACCGTACGGCAGCGCGCTGACCGCGCCGACCTCGAATGTCGCGGCGCGCTACAAGATGGTGATGTTCTGTCCGGAAGACGCCGCGCCGGTGACGTTCGACCGCGGCAACCGCTACATCTTCCAGGGGCTGCCGCAGGCGGTGCACTACGTCGACGGTGTGATGGCGATGGCGAAGGCGCGCGCGCTGAAGACGGTCGCGCTGGTCGGTGAGGACACGCCGTTTCCGCACGCGATCGGCAGCGCCGTTCCGGAGCTGGCGAAGAGCGACGGAATGACCGTCGTGCTGACGGAGTACTACCCGCACAACACGAGCGACTTTTCCGCGCTCGTGCAGAAGATCAAGGCCGCGAATCCGGACGTGCTGCTCGCGGCGTCGTTCGTCCCCGACTCGATCGCGCTGCTGCGCCAGCTGAAGCAGGCCGACGTCGCCCCGAAGATGGTCTACGAGGCGATCGGCGGGTCGGACCCGGCGTTCGGGCCCGCCGCCGGGAAGGACGCCGACGGCGTGCTCTCGAGCACGGCGTGGAGCGCCGACCTGAAGACGCCCGGCAACGGCGAGTTCGTGAAGTCGTTCACCGCCGAGTACGGACGCGCGCCGGACTACCATTCGGCGTCGAGCTTCGCCGGACTGACGGTGCTGGCCGAAGCGGTGAAGCGCGCCGGCGGACTCGACCAGGAAAAGATCCGCGAGCAGCTCGCGTCGATGAAGATGGAGACGCTGTTCGGACAATACAGCGTCGACCCGAGCGGGAAGCAGGTCGGTTACCAAGCGTACGCGCAGCAGTGGCAGGGCGGCCGTCAGGTGATCGTCTATCCCGAGTCCCACGCGCAGGGAAAGCTGAAGTTCCCGTTCGCGTCCTGGCGCGGCCGTTGAGCCCGTGAGCGCGGCGACCTTCGCGCAGATCACCCTGGACGGGCTGCTGCTCGGCGGCGTCTACGCGCTCTCGGCTCTCGGCTTCACCATGATCTTCGGCGTCATGCGCGTCGTGAATCTCGCGCACGGCTCGTTCGTCGTGCTCTCGGCGCTGCTCGCAGCGTGGGCGTACGAACGCTATCACGTCAGCCCGCTGCTCGTGCTGCCCGTCGCGTTCGCGGCGGCGTACGCGCTCGGCGCGGCGATCCACCGCTTTCTGCTGCGCCGGCTCCCGGCCGAGGTCGCCTCGCAGGAGGCGACCTCGCTCACGCTCACCTTCGGGCTGTCCTACTTCCTCGCCGGTGCGGGGCTCGCGCTGTTCGGCGGCACGTTTCGCGCGGTTCCCTACCTCACCGGTGCGTTCACGGTGGGCCCGTTGTCGATCGGGCAGGCGCGGCTGCTCGCGTTCGTCGCGGCCGCCCTGCTCACCGCAGCGCTCGCGCTGTATCTGCGCGCGACGCCGGCCGGACGCGCGATCCGCGCGACCAGCCAGCACGTCGAAGGCGCGCAGGCCTGTGGGATCGACGTCGACGCCGTGCGGACGTCGGCGTTCGCGCTCGGCTCCGGGATCGCGGCAGCGTCGGGGTGCCTGCTCAGCCTGATCTACACGCTGAACCCGGAGATGGGCGACGTCTTCACGCTGAACGCGTTCGCCGTCGTCGCGATCGGCGGGCTGGGAAGCTACGCCGGCGCGCTCGCCGGTGCAGCGATCCTCGGACTCGCCGGCTCGTACGTCGCGTACTTCGCGAATGCGCAGATCGCCGAAGCGGCGCCGTACGTGATCTTCATCCTCGTCCTGCTCGTTCTTCCGGCGGGGCTCATGGGCAAGCGCGCGGCGTGAGCCTGCGCGCGGCGCTCGGGATCGCGCTGTTCGCCGCGGTCGTCGCGACGCTCGCGGTGACGGGACCGTTCTTGAGCGGCTACTGGCTCGCCGTCGCGTACCAGACGCTGCTCGCGATCGGGCTCGCGTACGGCTGGAACGTCATCTCAGGATACGCCGGATACTTCTCGTTCGGGCAGATCACGTTCTTCGGCATCGGCGCGTACACGACGGCGCTGATCGCGTCGCACACGTCGCTGGATTGGCGGATCGCCGCGCTAGCCGGCGGGGCGCTCGCCGTCGCGGTCGCGGCGCCGGCGGGGGCGATCATGCTGCGGCTGCGCGGTCCGTTCTTCTCGCTCGGGATGCTGGGTCTCGCGCAGACGTTACGCGTCGTCGCCGCGTCGTCGGGATTCACCGGCGGCGGGACGGGGCTGTACCTCACCGCCACCGTCACGCCGCTGGCGGTGTACGAATGGACGCTCGCCGTCGCGGCGCTCGCGTTCGCGGCGACGGTCGCCGTCGATCGCAGCGCGTTCGGCTTGCGGCTGCGCGCGCTGCGCGAGGACGAGCAGGTCGCGGGGACGCTCGGCATCGCGGTGACCGGCGCGAAGGTGCGCGCGTTCCTGATCAGCGCCGCGATCCCCGGCCTGCTCGGCGGCGGCTACGCGATGTATCTGACCCTGGTCGATCCGCCGTCCGCGTTCTCGACGCGTCTCGAGCTGCAGGCGATCGTGATGACGGTCTTCGGCGGGATCGGCACGTTGTGGGGTCCGCTCGTCGGCGGCGTCGTGATGTCGCAGATCTCCGAGCAGCTCTGGGCGCGCTTCCCGCAGGCGTATCTGATGATCTTCGGCGGACTGCTCGTCGTGTTTCTGATCGTCGTTCCGCGCGGCGTCGTGCCGGCGATCGCCTCGAGGCGGCGAGGCGGGTCGCGTTCGGCGCGCGCGAGCGGCGCGCCGGCCGCCGCCGCCGGGGCCGAGCCGTGAGCGCGCTGCTCGAGGTGCGCGGCGTCTCCGTCGCGTTCGGCGGCGTGCACGCGCTGCGCGACGTCTCGCTCGACGTGCGCGCCGGAGAAGTGCTGTCGATCGTCGGCCCGAACGGAGCCGGCAAGACCACGCTCTTCAACGTCGTGAGCGGCGTTCGCCGTCCGCACGCCGGGAGCGCGCGCTTCGACGGCCGCGAGCTCGTCGGCATGCCGCTGCACCGCGTCGCGCGGCTCGGGATCGCGCGCACGTATCAGGTGGTCCGGCCGTTCCATCGCCTGTCGGTCGTCGACAACGTCGCGGTCGCCGCGCTCGAACGCGAGCGCACGCGCACGGCGGCGCGCCGCTTCGCGCGCGAGGTCGTGGCATCGGTCGGCTTGGAGCGGTTCGCCGACATGGAAGCATCGGCGCTGACGCTCACGCAGCGAAAACGACTCGAGCTCGCGCGCGCGCTCGCCCTCCGCCCGCGGCTGATCTTGCTCGACGAAGTCATGGCCGGGTTGACGCCGACCGAGATGGACGAGATGGCGGAGTTCGTCCTCGGCCTGCGCAGCCGCGGGATCGCGGCGGTCGCCGGGATCGAGCACGTGATGCGGCTGGTGATGCGCGTCTCGGACCGCATCGTCGTGCTGGACGCCGGCGCGAAGATCGCCGAAGGGTCGCCCGCCGAGGTGATGGACGACCCGCGCGTGATCGAGGCCTACCTCGGCGCGCCGTTGAGCGCGGTATGAGCGCGCGTCCGCTGCTCGCGGTGCGGCGGCTGGCCGCCGCGTACGGCGACTTCCTCGCGCTGCACGACGTGTCGTTCGAGGTTGGTCCGGGCGAGATCGTCACGATCGTCGGGGCGAACGGCGCCGGCAAGACGACGACGCTGAAGGCGGTGATGGGGATCCTTCGCCCGAGCGCCGGAACGATCGAGGTCGACGGCGTGCGGGTCGACGGGCGCCGGTCGCGCGATCTCGTGGACGCGGGCGTCGCGCTCGTGCCCGAAGGGCGCCTGCTCTTTCGCGACATGACGGTCGAGGAGAATCTGCTCGTCGGCGCGCACGTCGCGCGCGCTCGCCGCGGCGCGCGGGAACGCATGCACGCGCTGTTCGAGCGCTTTCCGCTGCTGCGCGACCTTCGCACACGGCCGGCCGGCGCGCTGAGCGGCGGTCAGCAGCAGGTCGTCGCGCTCGGGCGTGCGCTCATGGCCGAGCCCCGCGTTCTGCTGATGGACGAGCCGTCGTTGGGGCTTTCCCCGAAGCTGACGCTCGAGATGTTCGCGATGGTGACGGAGATCAACGCGGGCGGCGTCGCCGTAGCGCTCGTGGAGCAGAACGCGGTGCGCGCCCTCGAGGTCGCACACCGCGCGTACGTGATGCAGGAAGGGCGCGTCGTCCTCGGCGGTGAGGCGCGCGCGATCCGCAACGACCCCGACGTGAAGCGGCGGTTCCTGGGCGAGCGTTAGCCCGGCGTCTCGGCGCTCGCGTGCGGAAGAGCGAGGATCGCCGCGACGGCCAACAGCGCGAGCAGCAGCGCGATCGCCGCCGGCGTGCCGGCGTGCAGGCTCAGCATCGCGCCGAAGAACGCGCCGGCGAGCATCGCGATCACCGCACCCGCGCGGCGGACCAGACGCGGCGCCGGCTTTCCGCCCGCGAGATCCTCGACGAGCTCCGACGCGATGCCGGTGAGCGTGAGCGTCACCACCGTCGTGGTCAGATCCGGGATCGCGACCTTCCGCGCCGCGGCGTTCTGGGCGCCCATCCCGAGCGACAGCAGCACGATCGCAGTCCAGATCGCGCCGTCGCCGGTACCCGCGACCGCCGCCACGAGAAGGACCAGCGCCGCGAGGAGCGCTTCGCAGATCACGCAGACGAAGAGCAGCCGCGCCGCATGGCCGCGCAGCGGCGCGACGGCGCGCCCCACGACGAACGAGCCCGCCAAGAAGCACGCCAGCGCGACGACCGAGCGCGAGGGGCTCAGCCCGGGCGCCCCGGCAGCCGCGAACCCGAGAAACACGATGTTGCCGGTCATGTTCGAAATGAACACGTGACCGAAGCGCAAGTAGCTGAGCGCGTCGACGACGCCCGACGCCACCGTCATGAGGAGCAGGACGGCCGGAAGCGAGACACGCAGCGGCGCGCCGTTCGTTCGCACGCCGAACGCTTCCGGTCATACGCTGCGGCAGCCTTCGGCCCCGTTCGCGTCCGCGCGCAATGAGGCGGGCGGCGCGCGGCCGTCCGCCTCATCGTCGATCAGGGCTGCGGCGACGCTTTCGGTTTCGCCGTGCTCTTGGCGTTCTTCGACGTCATCTTGCCCTTCATGTTCTTCGACGACATCATGTTCTTCGAGGACATCGAGCTCTTCGACGACATCGGGCTTTTCGTGCCGGTCCCGGCCGGCTGCATGTTGCGGGTCGAGCCCGACGATTGCATGCTGCTGCCGGACGGGCTCGTGTTGCCGCTCGTGGTCGAGGTGTGGGTGCGGTTCATCGTCGTCCCGCCTTTCGTGCTCGGCGCCATCGACGCGGGCGGGGCGGGACTCGCTTGCTGGGCGAGCGCGGGCACGCCGAGGGCGAACGTCGCCACGGCGGTGCACGCGAGGGTCGTAAGACGATTGCGTTTCATGAAGGTCCTGTTCCACACGGCGCCCGGAGCGACACGGAACCGACGACTCTCCGTTCCGCTCCCGGGACGAGCGAGGCCTCGCCGGGCGAGGGTTTTCGCGCACCTCTGCCAAGCAGTTCCGGGTGTCTGAAGCCGTCGTCGTCGATGCGCTCCGTACGCCGATGGGGCGGTACGGCGGCGCGCTCGCTCCCATTCGTCCGGACGATCTCGCGTCGTCCGCGATTCGCGCGCTGGTCGATCGCACGGGCGTCGATCCCGCGATCGTCGACGACGTGTTTTGGGGCGCCGCGAACCAGGCGGGTGAAGACTGCCGCAACGTCGGACGGATGGCGACGCTGCTCGCCGGCTTGCCGGCCGGCATTCCGGGCGCCACGTTCAACCGTCTCTGCGGCAGCGGCCTTCAGGCGCTGAACTCCGCGTTCCACGCCATCAAGGCCGACGTCATCGACGTCGCGATCGCCGGCGGATCGGAGTCGATGACGCGCGCGCCGTTCGTGATCCTCAAGGCCGAGCGCGCGTACGACCGCGCGCCCGACATCCACGACACCACGCTCGGAAACAGGATGGTGAACCCCCGCCTCGCGGCGATGTATCCGCCGATCTCCCTCGGCGAGACGGCGGAGAACGTCGCGGAGCAGTTCAACGTCACGCGCGACGACCAGGATCGTTTCGCGTACGCGAGCCAGATGCGCTGCAAAGCCGCGACCGAGTCCGGACGCTTCGCGGACGAGCTGATCGCCGTGCACGTCGAGCACGGCAAGAAGAGCTACGACGTGGCGCAGGACGAGCCGCCGCGCCCGGAGACGACCCTCGAAGCGCTCGCGAAGCTGCGTCCGGCGTTCAAGGCGAACGGCACCGTCACCGCAGGGAACTCATCGCCGCTGAACGACGGCGCGGCCGCGCTGCTGCTCTGCAGCGCGCAGGTCGCGGCACGCGAGGGCTGGGAGCCGCTGGCGCGCGTGGTGACGTCGGCGACCTTCGGCGTCGACCCGAGCGTGATGGGCATCGGGCCCGTCGGCGCGACGCGCAAGGCGCTGGAGCGCGCGAAGCTGCAGGTCGACCACCTCGATCTCGTCGAGCTGAACGAGGCGTTCGCCGCGCAGGCGGTCGCGTGCGTGCGCGAGCTGGGCATCGATCCGGAGATCGTGAACGTGAACGGCGGCGCGATCGCGCTGGGACACCCGCTCGGCTGCAGCGGTGCGCGCATCGCGACGACGCTCCTCCACGAGCTCAAGCGCCGCGGCGGCCGCTACGGGCTCGCCACGATGTGCATCGGCATGGGCCAAGGGATCGCGACGATCTTCGAGCGTCTCTGAGCGGAAGGCCCGATCCGTGCAGCGAACGGCCGCCGCGATGCGTACCGTCGCCGCCGTTCTTCTCGTGCTCGGTTTCGTGTGCGCGCCGGCGTTCGCGCCCGCCGCGTCGCGACAGCCGGCGCGGATCGTCGTCCGCTTCGCCCCGTCCTTCGGCGAGCTGCACGGACGGCTGCTGGTCTTTCTGACGCGGAAGCGGGTCGCGGACGAGCTCGAGCCGGAGTTCGTCAAGCCGCACGACGTCGAGATCCTCGGCACCGAAGTGGACGGTGCCCCGGCCGGATCGGCGATCGAGATGCCGCTCGACGCCGATGCGTATCCGTCGCCCGCGACGTCGATCGCGCCCGGAACGTACACCGTGCGCGCGGAGCTGGACGTGCGGCACCGCTACACGTACGACGGCGGGCAGCCGGGCGATCCGGACAGCGGCAACGCGCGCGTCACGTTGGCGCCCGGCAGGGTCGTGACGATCGCCGTGCACGGCGTGCGGCGCGCCGGCGAGCGTCACGGCCCGCGCGCGCCCATTCCGCCCGGCGCGCGCATGGAGCGCTTCGTCTCGCCGTCGCTGAGCCGCTTCTTCGGCCGTCCGATCGCGATGCGTGCGTACGTCGTGCCGCCGCGCGGTTACGCCGGCTCGTCGCGGCGCTATGCGACGGTCTACGTCGTCGGCGGCTTCGGAACGGCGGCGGAGAACATTCCGGCGGCGGCGGCGCGGCGCGCTCGAGTTCTGGCGAAGCACGGCGGCACGCAGTTGTTCTACGTGTACTTGGACCCGCACGTGCCGCTGGGCCACAGCGTCTTCGCCGATTCCGTCAACAACGGTCCGTGGGGCCATGCGCTGACGACCGAGCTCATCCCGTGGCTCGAATCGCGCTGGCGCATGACGGGCACCGAGGGAACGCGGTTCCTGACCGGCCACTCGTCGGGCGGTTGGACGACGATGTGGCTGCAGACGACGTATCCGCGCGTGTTCGGAGGGACGTGGTCGACGTCGCCCGATCCGCTCGACTTCCACGACTTCACCGGCCCCGATCTCGTCGATCGGCCGTCCGGGAACATGTACGTCGCACCGAACGGTAAGCCGTACATGCTCGTGCGCATCGCCGGAAAGGACGTCATCCCGCTGCGCGACTTCGTGCTGCAGGAGCGCGCGCTCGGACCGTACGGCGGCCAGTTCGGGTCGTTCGACGCCGTCTTCGGACCGCGCGGCGCGGACGGACGTCCCCAGCCGCTCTTCGACCGCACCAGCGGGAAGATCGATCCAGCGGTCGCGCGCGAATGGGAAGCGCGCTACGACATCGTGCGGAATCTGCGCACGCGATGGCCGGAGATCGGGCCGGAGCTGCGCGGCAAGCTGCACGTCGTCGTCGGCTCGTGGGACACGTTCCAGCTCGAGCGCGGCGTGATGCGGCTGCGCGACGCGCTCGCGACGCTGCCGGGCAGCGATGCGCACGTCGAGATCGTCCCCAAGCGCACGCACTTCGACCTGTACGGAAAGCACGGCGAGCTGATGGTCCGTTTCGACCGCGAGATGACGGCAGCCGCGGGACGTGCAGCCGGGAAGACCTGAGCCGGCACCCGCGTAGCGGCGGAAGCATGCGTGCAGACCTACCGACGGAGCGAGAGCAGTGTCCGAAACGATCGCGCATACCGAGTACCTGACGATCCGCACGCCGGCGCGCTACGAGATTCGCGACATCACGGAGGAAGTCGAGCGGGTGCGCGCCGCGGCGAAGCTCGGGGACGGGTTCGTGCTCGTGAGCACGATGCACATCACCTCCAGCGTCTTCGTCAACGATCACGAGCCGGGATTGTGGCGTGACATCCTCGAGTGGGTCGAGAAGCTCGCCCCTGCGGGACTCGACTACGCACACCACCGCACGGGCGAGGACAACGGCGACGCGCATCTCAAGCGCATGGTGCTCGGACACCAGGTGATCGTGCCCGTCACGAACGGCAAGCTCGATCTCGGGCCGTGGGAGCGCGTGCACTACGGCGAGTTCGACGGGATGCGGCCGAAGCGCGTGCTGCTCAAAGCGTTCGGGCTCGCCGGCGGCTGATGCGCTCCCGGTTCAGTTCGGGCGGTAGCCGGTGAGCTCCGCCGCCGCCGACTTCTTGCGCGCCGTCGGGAACGTCCGTTCGCGAACGCCGCCGGCGTACGCGCGAAGCGCCTCCGTCGCGCTCTCGGCGAGATGCCCGAACTGCTTCGCGAACGGCGGCGCGTCGGGATAGAGTCCGAGGACGTCGTACAGCACGAGGATTTGTCCGTCGCAGTGCGGACCGGCACCGATTCCGATCGTCGGGATCGCGAGCGCTTCGGTGATCTCGCCGGCCAGCTCGTCGTCGACCATTTCGAGCACGACGGTGAACGCGCCGGCTTCGGCGACGGCGCGCGCGTCGCGCAGCAAGCGGTCGCGCTGGCGTTTCAAGCGGAATCCGCTGCTCAACGCGGCCGTCTGCGGCGTGACGCCGATGTGCGCGCACACCGGCACCCCCGCATCGACGATCGCACGGACGCGCGAGGCGACGTTCTCGCCGCCCTCGAGCTTGACCGACGACGCACCGCCGTGCTTCACCAGCTCGATCGCGCTCGCGACGGCAAGCGCGTCGGAGGCTTCATACGTTCCGAACGGCAGGTCGACGATGACGTGCGCGCGCTCGGTCCCGCGCGCGACGGCGCCGCCGTGGCGGATCATGTCGTTCAGCTCGACCGCGCTCGTCGACGGAAAGCCGAGGACGACTTGGCCGAGCGAGTCGCCGACGAGGATCACGTCGATGCCCGCTGCTTCCACGCAGCGCGCGAACGGCGTGTCGTACGCGGTGACGGCGGGAAACGCCGAACCCTTGCGCGCCGTGATCTCGGCCGCGCTCACGCGGCGCGGCATCAGGCCCGCTCCCGTGCGCGGACGAGCCGCGTCACCGCCTCGGTGAGAGGCACCGCGATCCCGCGCTCGCGTGCCCGGCGCAGGATCGCGCCGCCGATCGCGTCGATCTCGGTCCGCCGGCCGGCGTCCAGGTCTTGCAGCATCGAGTTCCGATTCGACGCCGTGGGCCGCGCCGCCGCTTCGACGGCGCTCCACGGGTCGCCGGCGTCGATCCCCTCGGCCGCGGCGACGGCGGCCGCCTCCGCGGCGAGCGTGCGCGCCAGCGCCGCGAGATCGGTGTCGTCGAGAACGGCGCCGTTCGCGCGCCCGGTGAGCGCTCCGAGCGGGTTGATCGCCGCGTTCGCGATGAGCTTGCGCCACAGCAGCGGGGCGATGTCGTCGACCGCCCGCGCGTCGATGCCGGCTTCGGCGAACGCGCTCGCGAGCCGGTCTCCCGGCGCGTCCCCTGCGCCGGCTGGGGCTGCGAATCGCGAGCGCCGGCCGAACACCGTGGTGCCGTTGTTGACCGCTCGCACGCGGCCGTCGGACAGCAGGATCGCGCCTTGGTTCGTGACGGCCTCCAACACCACGGCGTGCGGAAGCGCGGACGCGATCGCAGCCCCGTTGTCGATTCCGTTCTGCACCGTCGCGACGAGCGTGCCGGGCGAGAGAACGTCTCGCAACGGGCTCACGGCATCCGTCGTCGCATACGCCTTCACCGCGATCAGACATGCGGCGCGATCGAACAGATCGGCCGGATCGGCGGTCGCACGAACCGCGACGCCTTCGGCGGCGAATCCCGACGTGCGCGATGCGCGAGCGGGGGCAGCAGCGCGGCCGTCTTCCGTCGTCTCTACGCGAACGCCGTCGCGAAGGATGCGAGCGGCGACGTCCTCGCGGCGGGCGAGCAGGATCACGTCGTGCGCGCGGGCGAGCGCGGCGGCGAACGTCAACCCCAGAGCGCCTGCGCCGACGACGCCGATTCGCACGGTTCAGCGATGCGGGTCACGGCCGATCAGATCGAGTCCCATCTCGTCGATCGGCGCGAAGCCCAGCGATGCGTAGAGCGCTCGCGACACCTCGCTCGGATGAAGCTTCAGCCGCTGAAGGCCGGCGTCACGTGCGTGGTCGAGCAGAACGTGCATCAGGGCCCGCGCGATCCCGCGTCTGCGCGCCTCCTCAACGACGAACACCGAATGCACGCGGCCCTCGCGGGCCGCCGTCCCGCCCGGGCGGGGGATCGCCGGCAGGAGCAGGAGCCCGCCGCTCGCGACCGTCGCGCCGTCGTCCTCGCCGATCCAGGCGACGTAGGTTCCGTCCGCGATCGCATCGGCGAACCATGCGCTCCACGCGGTGACTTGGGCGCGAAGCACGTCGTGCCGAACCTGCGTCGCCTCGCTCCACAGCCGCGCGCGGTGCTCGCCGAGAAGCGGCGCGTCCGCCGCGGTCGCTCGGCGGAACTTCGCCGCCATGACGCTACGCGCCGCGAAAGTCGGGCGCGCGCTTCGCGCGGAACGCGTCGAGCCCTTCCAGAAAATCCGGCGTGTCGCCGGCGACGCTCTGCAGCTCTTTCTCGTACGCGAGCGCTGCGCGCACGTCTCCGATCCCGTTTCGCACGAGCTCGCGCTTGACGAGGCCGAGCGACTGCGGCCCGCGTGCGAGCGCGCTTGCGAGCGCGCGCGCTTCGACGAGGCAGCGGTCCGCCGCGACGAGCTTCGTGCACAAGCCGAGCGCGTTCGCGCGCACCGCGTCGATCTTCTCCGAGAGCATGCACAGCTCGAGGGCTTTCCCGTAGCCGACGAGCCGTGGCAGCGTGAACGACAGCCCGCTGTCGGGCACGAGCCCGATCTTCACGAACGCGGTGGTGAACGACGCCGTCTCGGCGACGATGCGGAAATCGCACGCGCACGCGAGGCCCATCCCGGCGCCGGCCGCGACGCCGTTCACCGCGGCGATCACGGGCTTCTCGATCGTGAGGATCTTCTCGACGAGCGGACCGTAGCGGCGCTCCAGCGTCGTCCCGAGGTCGGGAGCACGGTCGGGCGGGATCGTGCGCGCGTCGTCCAGCGCCTGACCCGCGCAGAAGCCCTTGCCTTCGCCGGTGAGCACGATCGCGCGCACGGCGGCGTCGCGCTCGAGCGCGCGAAACGTCGCCAGCAGCGAATCGAGAAGGTCCGCGGTCAGCGCGTTGTAGGCCTGCGGGCGCGCGAGCGTGATCGTCGCGACCGCCTCGGCGATCTCGACGCGGTGGTCGATCGGTGTCGTCGTCATCGTCCCTGCCATGCCGGTTTGCGCTTGTCGAGGAACGCGCGCACGCCCTCGCGCGCGTCCTCGGTGGTGAGAAGGGTCATGAAGGCACGGCGCTCGTCGAGCAGCGAGGCGTGCAGCGACTGCTCGAAGGCCTTCGCGATCGTTCGCTTCGCCACGCGCACCGCATGCGGCGCCTGCCGTGCCAGCGACTTCGCGAGCTGGAGGGCTACGGGAAGGACGCGTTCGGCCGGCACGCAGCGGTTGGCGAGCCCGTGCGCCTCGGCTTCGCGACCGCTCAGCTCGCGTCCGAGCAGCACCATCTCGGTCGCGATCGTCTTCCCGACGGCGCGGGTGAGGCGCTGCGTCCCCCCGGCGCCGGGCATCACGCCGAGGTTGATCTCGGGCTGCCCGAGCCGCGCGTCCTCGGCGACGACGAGAAGGTCGCAGGACATCGCGAGCTCCAACCCGCCGCCGAGCGCGAGACCGCGCACGGCGGCGATGAGCGGGACGCCGGCGTTCCAGATACGGTCCCACTCGTCGAGCCGGGGGCCGGTGCTCGCGAACTCGCCGATGTCGGCGCCGGCCGCGAAGGCGCGCTCGTCGCCGGTCAGCACGACGGCGCGCGTCGCGCCGTCCGTGTCGAAGCCTTCGATCGCGGCGGCGAGCTCGGCGATCAGCGCGTTCGACAGCGCGTTGAAGACCTTCGGCCGGTTGAGGCGAACGAGCGCGACGCCGTCGGCCGGGCGCTCGATCAGGATGGGCGCGTCGCTCACGGCAGAGTCCTCCGGTCGTAGACGCGTTTTGCCTTTCCGGCTTCGATGCGCTCGATCGTTCCGGGCGGGACGACGCGCGTCTCCAACGACACCAGCAGCGTCTCGGAGAGCCGCGAGCCGACGGCGGACGCGAGGCGCTCGACGTCGTCGATCGCCGCATGCGGATGATGCTCGACCTCGACCAGCATGACGTCCAGCCCGTTCGGCGGGCGGTCGACGAAGATGCGATAGTTCGGCGAGAGCTCGTCGAAGCGCAGCAGCACTTCCTCGACGGCGGACGGAAACACGTTGACGCCGCGCACGATGAGCATGTCGTCGACGCGTCCGGTGAACCAGTCGATCCGCGCCGTCGTTCGCCCGCACGCGCACGGCTCGCGCACGATCGACGTGAGATCGCGCGTGCGATACCGCAGCACGGGCATCGCTTCGCGCGTCAGCGTGGTGATCACCAGCTCGCCGCGCTCGCCGTCGCGCAGCGGCTTCTCCGTGTCCGGATCGACGATCTCGACCAGGAAATGATCCTCCTGGACGTGCAGGCCGTTCTTCTCGAGACACTCCTGCGCGACGCCGGGTCCGATGATCTCCGTGAGGCCGTAGATGTTGGTCGCGGTGACGCCGAACAGCTCTTCCAGCTCGTCGCGCATCTCGCGCGTCCACGCTTCGGCGCCGCAGATCGCATACTTCAGCGCGCGCGGCTTGCGCTTCTCGGCGCGGAAGCGTTCCGCGAGCACGAGCGCGTACGACGGCGTCGCGCCGATCCCGACGACCGGAAGGTCGGCGAGGAGCTGCATCTGACGCGCCGTGTTGCCGCTCGACGCGGGGATCGCGCAGGCGCCGAGCGTCTCGCACCCGCCGTGCGCGCCGAGCCCGCCGGTGAACAAGCCGTATCCCCACGCGACCTGGACCATGTCCCCCGGCCGAATCCCGCCCGCCGCAAGACTGCGCGCGACGACGTCGCCGAACACCTGCAGATCGTTCTTCGTGTACGCCCCGATCGTTGGGTTTCCGGTCGTCCCGGACGAGGCGTGGATCCGCGCGAGCTGCTCCGGCGGCACGGCGAGCAGCCCCAGCGGATAGGCATCCCGCATGTCGGCCTTGGTGCTGAACGGCAGCGCCGCGAGGTCCTCCAGCGAACGAGGCTCCACCGCGTTCCGCAGCCGTTCGCGATACGCGTCGTTCGCCAGCCGCAGCCGCCCGACGACGTCCCGCAGCCGCTCGAGCTGAAGCGCCTCCAGCGCATGCCGCTCCAGCGTCTCGAACTCGGGCTGAAAGATCATGCCGGCCGGTTCGCGCGGCGGCGTTCCGGTACCGCTCGGAGCAGCGGGCGGGTCCCCATCGCTCGCCGGCGCGCGCCGGAATGTCCGTTTCGGCCAACATTCGTGCCGGTCGGCGTCGGGCGGCGGAGATCAGCGCTGTGCCGGACAAGCGCCTAACATGCTGTTGTCGCTGCGAACGCAGGACTGGATCGCGGAGATCGCGTCGCGGACGGGGGCGGACATTACCGTTCTCCGCTCACGCTTCACGGACCATGACGGACCGGACAAGCTCGAACGCATCCTGCGCGTCACGAACGGCCTCGAGCGGCTCCTCGGCGGTTCCGATGCGTTTCATCGTTGGGCGACGACGCCATTGCCGGCGTTCGGCGGCCGGCGCCCGGTGGACGTCATCGAGGAAGGCCGCGTTACACCGTTGGAGCGCGCGTATCGTTCCATCAACGCGGGCGTTTTCAGCTAGTGGCGTCCGACGAAGAGCTGGCCGATCTCTTTGCCGACCCTCGGCTTCCGTTGACCGGCTGTTCCGGAACGTGGGCTCACGTCGCGCGCTATCGGTATCGTCACACGTTGCTCGACGCAGCGGGCGCGCACTATGCGGACGGCCGATTCCACCCCGCGATACTTGCCGTCCCGGCGCTGTATCTGTCGCGCTCGCCGGTGACGGCGCTGCGCGAGACGCGTGCGATCGCCGTCGACGATCGCGAACATACGGCCTCGCCGCCCGAACAGACGAGCGTGACGCGCTACGCCGTGCGTTGGGCGGTGGAGGAGAAGATCTCCGCCAGTCGCCCGTCGCGGTCGAGGCCGTGCTCTTCCGCGATGCGGACGGCTTCGGCGATGGACGATTCGCAGGCGGCGTCCGCCGCGCGCTGCGCGCCGAGCCGCTCGAGCGCCGCGATGACCGCGGCCGCGCGCTCGTCGTCCAGATCGCCGATCGTGCCGTACGCGGCGGCGACGATCTCGCGGTCGGCCGACGGCGCGCCGTCCATCGCCCAGGCGACCGGGAACGACCATTTGCGCCGCCGGATGTCGGCGCCGGCGGGCTTGCCGGTTTCGGCGGGGGCGCCCCAAGTACCGAGGATGTCGTCGCGCACCTGAAAGGCGAGTCCGTACGCGCGCCCCATCCGGCCGTACGCGTCGGCGCGTTCGCGCGACGCGCCCGCGGCGAGCGCGCCGAGCGCGCACGACGCCGCGAACAGCGCCGCCGTCTTGCCTTCGATCATCGCGAGATATTGCGCGAACGTCACCGCAGGCGACGTCTCGAAGCCGATGTCGAGACCTTGGCCGCGGCACAGCGCGTTGTGCGCGCGGTGCAGCACGCGCGCCATCTCGGCCACGCGCTCGGGCGGCGCGCCGGCGGGCTCTTCACGCGTTCCGAGCAGCGTGAGGAACGCGAGCGCGCACATCGCGTCACCCGCCGTGATCGCCGCCGGGATGCCGTGCCGCACCCACAGCGTGGGCCGGCCGTGGCGCAGCTCGTCGCGGTCCTCGATGTCGTCGTGCACGAGCGAGAAGTTGTGCAGCAGCTCCACCGCCGCCGCGGCGGGGAACGCCGCTTCCGGCTCTGCGCCTTCCGTCTCGGCGGCCGCGACGAGGATCCGCGGACGAAGCCGCTTGCCGCGCTTCGCCTGCGGATCGTCGAGCGCGAAATGCTCGCGCACGTGCGCGCGGATCGGCGACGAGGCGTCGAGCCGGTCGATCGCGCGCTCCAAGGTGCGCTCGAACGCTTCGAACGACGACGGACGCGTCAGCACCGCGTGGCGCTCAGCGAGGGGGCGCGCCGGGCTCAGCGCCCGGCGCCGACGAGCGCCTTGACCGACGAGAGAATGCTCTGCGGCCGCATCATGTCGGCCGCGGCCGACGCTTCGAACCCGGAGTGCACCATGCAGTCTTCACACTTCGGGTTGCCGCTCGCGTGCCCGTACTTCTCCCATTCGGTCGTTTCGAGCAGCTCTTTGTACGAGCTCGCATAGCCTTCGCCGAGCAGATAGCACGGCTTCTGCCAGCCGAACAGCGAGTAGGACGGCATCCCCCACGGCGTGCAGTCGTACTCTTTCTCGCCGGTGAGGAAGTCGAGGAAGAACGGGCTGGCGTTGAACTGCCATTTCTTCTTGCCCGCCTTCATGGGCGCGAAGATCGCGCGGAACAGCTGCCGGGTCTGCTCCTTGGCGAGGAAGTGATCCTGGTCGGGCGCCTTCTCGTAGCGATAGCCCGGCGAGATCATCATCCCGTCGACCTTCAGCTCGTCGGTGAGGTAGTCGAAGAAGTCCTGGAACGTCTTCGGATCGGCGCCGTCGAAGATCGTCGTGTTCGTCGTCACGCGGAAGCCGCGCGCCTTCGCCGCCTTGATCGCCTTCACGGCGACGTCGAAGATGCCCTGACGCGCGACGGCGTGATCGTGCACCTCGCGCGGCCCGTCGAGGTGGACGCTGAACGAGAAGTACGGCGAGGGCGTGAATTTATCGAGGCTCTGCTCGAGACGGATCGCGTTCGTGCACAGATAGACGAACTTCTTGCGCTCGATGAGGCCCTTGACGATGACGTCGATCTGCGGGTGCAGCAGCGGCTCGCCGCCCGGGATCGACACGACCGGCGCGCCGCACTCCTCGACCGCGGCGAAGCACTGCTCGGGCGAGAGATGGCGGCGCAGCACGTCGACCGGGTGCTGGATCTTCCCGCATCCGCTGCAGGCGAGGTTGCAGCGGAACAGCGGCTCCAGCATCAGCACGAGCGGATAGCGTTTGTTGCCGGCGAGCCGTTGCCGGATCACGTACGATCCGACCGCTACCGCTTGCTTGAGTGAGAGCGCCATCCATCCTCCGTCGGTCGTGGGCCGCCGCGCGCGTACCCGTTGTTCTCGAACCAGGTAACCGCATCGGCGAGGGCCCGGGTTACCGGCCCGAAGCGCATGCCCAGCTCCCGGATCGCTTTCGCGTTCGAATAGAACATTCGCTGCTTCGCCATGCGAACGCTTTCCAGCGAGACGTCGGGCCGCACGCCGAGCGGGGCGAGAACCAGCTCGCCGACCGCCGCGTACGCGAGGGGCACGGCGCGCGGCAGCCGCACGCGCGGCGCCGGGATCCCGGTCAGCTCGGACAGCCGTTCCAGCAGCTCGCGCAGCGAGAGGTTCTCGGCGCCGAGGATGTAGCGCTCGCCCGCGACGCCGCGCTCGTACGCGGCGAGATGGCCCTCGGCGACGTCGCGCACGTCGACGAGATTGAGCCCGGTGTCCACGTATGCCGGCATGCGGCGGTTCAAGAAGCGCACGACGATCTCGCCGGTCGGCGTCGGCTTCGTATCCCAGGGTCCGACCGGGGTGGTCGGGTTGACGACGACGACGTCCTGGCCGGCGCGTGCGGCCGCCATGGCCTCGGCCTCACCGTCGAACTTCGAGCGCTTGTACGCGCCGATCAGCGCCTCTCGGGGGCTCTGGTACGCCTCGTCGGCCGGCGCACCGTCCGCGCGCACGCCGATCGCGGCCACCGAGCTGGTGTGCACCGTGCGCGGAACGCCGGCCGTGCGCGCCGCGGCGAGCACGGCGTGCGTCCCGGCGACGTTGGCGCGCTCGACCTCCGCGCGGTCGCGCCGCCACAGGCTGTACGTCGCCGCGACGTGGAAGAGCGCGTCGCAGCCGCGCATCGCGTCCGTCAGCTCGGGCGAGAACAGATCGCCGCGCACGCGCTCGACGCCGCCGAGTCCCTCGAGCGCCGGCGCCGCGGAGCGCACGAGCGCCCGCACGCTCCAGCCGCGCGCCAGCAGCGCGCGCACGAGGTTGGCGCCGACGAAGCCGCCGGCGCCGGTGACGAACGCTCGCGGCACGCGTCAGCGGCCGAAGACGAAGGGACGCTTGCGGACGCGGTCGGCGAGCCAGCGCAGCGACGGGTTCGTCAGCGTCGAGGTGCTCGCGGCGATGATGATGCTCTTCACCTCGTCGCGCGTGATCTTCACGCTGCGTCCGGGGATCAGCATCGCGTCCGAGCCCTCCAGCTCGCGCAGCGTCGCGATCGCGAACAGCACGGGCAGGACGCAGAACAGCCGGATCCGCACCGCCGCCGCCGGGAGCGCCTCGATGTAGCGCAGCGCGCGTTCGACGTCGTCTTGAGCGAGGTCGATCAGCGGGTTCAGCGCGGCGCGGTTCGCGCGCCGGCGCTCGGCGGCGAGCAGCGTCTCGTGCGCGCTGCCCTGCGAGCGGAGCAGCTCGGCCGGCACGTACACCGCGTTCTCGTGCTCGGCGTCCCAGGCGATGTCCTTGAGAATGTTCACCGTCTGCAGCGCCTCGCCGAACGCCTCGCAATCGGCCAGCAGACGCTCGAACGTCTTCCGCCCGACGACGTACGAGTGCTCGTACCAGAGCTCGGTCAGCAGATGCCCGACGGTTCCCGCGACGTAGTAACAGTAGCGGCGGAACTCGTGGACGGTCGCGACCCGAATCCCGGCCGGGTGCTCGAGGACGAAGGCACGCATCCCACGGACCATCTCGGTGACCCAGCGGCGCAGGATCAGCTGGGTCGGCGGATCGAGGAGCCGGTACATCCGGAAGACGCTGCCCGTGGAGGCGACCAGCTCGACGTACTCGTCGTTGGCCGAGCCGAGCTCGTCGACGACGCGGCCGTAGCTCTCCGCATCGCCTTCGTCGTCGAAGCAGCGGAGGAACGCGTCGAGCAGGGCCGACTTGCGCTCGGCTCCGAGCGTCAGCTCGTCTTCGACCGTGTCCGCGATGCGGCACAGGAGGTACCCGAGCCGGACCGGCACCTCGAGCCGGGGGGGGAGCAGCTTGATCCCCAGCGCGAACGTCCGCGAGACGCGCGGCAGGATCGAGCGCGAGTGCCGATGAGCGTCCGCGAGCGTCTCGTCACGCGCGATCATCGCCCGGATTGAACCTCCACCTCCGTAGCGTTCCCCTCGGAAGCGGCCCTCGCCCCCTTGCTGCAGGATAGCCCTGGCCGCCTTCCAAGTCGAGGAGCATGAGAGTGGGATCCCCTCAGCACCGGGACCTGTTCTGCCGCTGGTTCATCGAGACGCACGTGTCGTTCCAGCCGGAGAACCTTCCGTGGCCGGAGCTCGACGAAGCGGACCTCGAGCGGCTGCGGAGCTTCCCGTTCTGGAGCTACGCCCGCTCGATCGAGCAGCGTGCCGGCCGGATGGTCACCGCGTTCGCGCAGACGGTCGCCGACCCGCTCGTTCGCGAGGCGATCGCCGTGCAGGGGGTGGAGGAGACGCGCCACGGCCGGCTGATGACGCACGTCCTCGACCGCTACGGGATCGACGCCCCGCTGCTTCCGGTCGCCGACGCGCCCGCGACGCGGGACGATTTCTGCATCTTCGGGTTCGGCGAGTGCACCGACTCGTTCATCGGCTTCGGCGCGTTCGCGCTCGCGCGGCAACGCAAGCTCTTCCCGGACGAGCTGCTCGACATCTTCGAGAATGTGCTCTGGGAAGAAGCGCGCCACATCACGTTCTTCGTCAACTGGTACCGCTACGAAGAGCAGCTCGCCGGCCGCAACACCTTCCCGCGCAATCTCGTTTCGGCGCTCACCTATCACGTGCGCGCGACCATGGGCACGGCGGCCGGTGCGGCCGAGACGCCGCTCCCCGAGCTGAAGGGCGAGATCGTGGAAGGGATCGCGCCGGCGCAGTTCCTCGAAGCCGCGCTCGCCGAGAACCGCCGACACATGGAGAAGATCCCCAGCGGTCTGCTGAAGCCGCGCATCATGCCGGGGCTCGCGACGCTCGCGCTGCTCGGGATCCGGATGCTCCCGCCGCGGAAACCGGCGCTCGTCGCGGTCCGCGATCACGCGCCGCGGACGCTCGACGCGGCATAACGCCCGAGCGCGGAAAGCGGAAACGACAGCCGGTACTGGTGATAGTTCAAATAGAAGTGGACGGGGAAGCCCGTCCCGGTGAAGTGCGGCTCGTCCCAGCTCCCGTCGGCGCGCTGCGTTCGTAACAGATAGCCGACGCCGCGTTCGATCGCCGGCGCGAACGCGTGCGCGATCTGCGGCAACCGGTCCGCGCATGCGAGCAGGCCGATGAGCGCCCAGGCGGTTTGGCTCGGCGTGCTCGGGCCGATCCCGCGCTGCGCGGGGTCGCGATACGACGCCGTCGTCTCGCCCCAGCCGTCGTCGCCGTTCTGCACGCTCTTGAGCCACACGGCGCCGCGCACGCACGCTTCGTCGATGCGGCGATCCGCGCGCGCCGGTCCCAGCGCGGCGAGCGCACCGCTCGTGCCGTAGACGTAATTCACGCCCCAGCGGCCGAACCACGCGCCGTCGCGTTCCTGCTCGGCGAGCAGAAACGCGAGCCCGCGCTCGTAGCGCCGCGCGTCGAACGGGATGCCGTGGCGCGCGACCATCTCGAGGACCCGTGCCGTGACGTCGGCGGTCGGCGGATCGATGGACGCCTTCAGATCGCTGTAGGCGACGCGGTTCAGCCAGCTCTTGTCGTTGTCGACGTCGAACGCGCCCCAGCCGCCGCCGCGGCATTGCATCGTTTCCACCCACTGCACGGCGCGCGCGATCGCGCCGCGCGCCCGCTCGGGATCGCCGTTGTCGACCGCGGCGATCGCCATCGCGACCACGGCGGTGTCGTCGACGTCGGGATAGTAGGCGTTCTCGAACTCGAAGGCCCAGCCGCCCGGCTTCCCGGCGCGGTTCTTCACCGACCAGTCGCCGTAGCGCGACACGATCTGCTTGTCGAGCAGCCACGCGGCGCCGCGGCGCAGCCGGGGATCGTCACGCCGCACGCCGGCGTCGACGAGCGCGCGGATGGCGAGGCCCGTGTCCCAGACCGGCGAGATGCAGGGCTGCACGCGGTAATCGTCGCCGAGCGCGAGCGTGAACCCGTCGAGCGCCGACCACCCGCGCTCCACGACGGGATCGTGCAGATCGTAGTCGAGCGCGCGCAGCGCGAGCATCGCGTTGAGCATCGCCGGGATGATCCCGCCCCAGTCGCCGGTGTGCTCTTGGCGCTCGATCGTCCAGCGCTCGGCGCGCGCGAGTCCTTCGCGCCGGAACGGCACGCATCCGACCCGCTCGCACCACCGGAACGCCGCGTCGCACGCGTTGAAGAAGCGCTCCCAGCCGTCGTTCGCGCGCGGCAGCGCGAAGATCGCGTTCGCGCGGCCTTCCGCATAGAGCTCGTCGAGCAGCAGCGGCGGACCGTACACCGGCTTGCGGTCGAAGACGACGATGAGCGGAACGGTGCTGCCGCGCGCCCAGCTCGACAGATCGTAGATCGAGAACGGCCCGCGCTCGGGGAGCATCATCAGCCACGGCGGAAGGGCCGGAAGCCCCGCCCACTCGTACGCGCCGACGAGCGCGAGGTGCATCTTCGTGAAGATGCGCGCACGCGTGATGCCGCCGCGCGCGATGATGAACGCGCGGGCGCGCACGAGCGCCGGATCGTCGGGCGGAACGTCGAGCATGCGCAGCGCGGCGTAGGCTTCGATCGTCGCGCTCAGCTCGCCGCCGTCGCCGTACGCGAGCTCCCAGCCGCCGTGCTCGCGCTGCTGCTCGCGGAAATAGCGTTCGGCGCGCACGCGCGGGACGCGGTCGAAGGTTCCCCAGATGCGGTGGAGGAGGAGCACCTCGGCCGTGATCGTGACGTTCGACTCCAGCTCGGCCCACCAATAGCCGTCATCCGTCTGAAGCCGGAACAGCGCGGCCGTCGCGCGCGCGATCGCGCTCCGCAGCGAAGGAGGTTCGGCGGCCGGTGCGAGCGCAGGGGGGTTAGGCTGTGTCGAGCTGTGCATTTCCGAGAAAAGGCGTGCGGCGGTGAAGCTGCTGCGTGCCGCCGCATGGATCGCGGCAGCGGGTTGGATCGGCCTCGTCGCCGCCCGCGGACGTTTTTGGGATGCGAGCGCCGACCGCCTTCGTGAGCCGTCGCTCGATGACTCCGCGCCCGACGTGCACGCGGTGGTCCCGGCACGGAACGAAGCGGACGTCGTCGCGGCGACGCTCGGAGCGCTGCTCGATCAGCGTTACCGGGGCCGTTTCGAGGTGACGCTCGTCGACGACCGCAGCACCGACGGAACCGGAGCGGTCGCACGCGAGACCATCGCGCGGGCCGGCGCGCAGCGACGCGCGCGCGTGGTCGACGGGCGCGCGCGGCCGGCGGGATGGACCGGAAAGACGTGGGCGCTGGCGACCGGTGTCGCGGCGGCGCGCGAGGGCGGTGCGGCGCCCGCGTTCTGGTGGTTCACCGATGCGGACGTCGAGCACGACGAGTCGACGCTCGCGCGTCTCGTCGCGACCGCGACGGCGCGCGACGCGGAACGCGCGCTCGTCTCGCAGATGGTCGAGCTGCACTGCCGCGGGCCGTGGGAGGCGCTGCTGATCCCCGCGTTCGTGTTCTTCTTCCGCATGCTGTATCCGTTCGCGTGGGCGTGCGCGGGGCGGCAGCCCGCGGCGGCCGGCGGCTGCGTGCTGCTGCGTGACGACGCGCTGCGCGCGATCGGGGGCATCGAGCGCATCGCGGGCGAGCTGATCGACGACTGCGCGCTCGCCGCAGCGGTGCACGCCGAAGGCGGGCGCTTGTGGCTCGGGCTCGCGACGCGCTCGCGAAGTCTGCGCCCGTACGGTTCGCTCGCGGAGATCTGGACGATGGTCGCGCGCACCGCGTACACGCAGCTGCGCCGTTCGCCGATCCTCCTCGCCGGAACGGTGGCGGGCATGACCTTGCTCTACGCGGTCCCGGTCGCCGCCACCGCAGCGGGCGTGCGCGCGCGCCGCGCCGACGTCGCGCTGCCGGGGCTCCTCGCTTGGGGCACGATGGCGGCCGCGTACGCACCGACCGTGCGGCTCTATCGTCTTCCCGTCGCCCTCGCTGCGACGCTGCCGGTCGCCGGCGCGCTCTACACCGGGATGACGCTCGATTCGGCGCGCCGCCACGCACGGGGACGCGGCGGTACGTGGAAAGGACGCGACTTCACGCCGCGCTGAACGCGCGCATCGTCTCGCGCAGCGCGCGCAGCGCACGCCGCACGCCGCGCACGAACGCCAGCGCGGCGACGGGGCGCCGAACGAACGCCGCGGCCACCCGAAGCGGACGCACGCCGCCGGCGCCGATCGCGTCCTCCAGCGGTGGAAGATCGCGCGAGGCGTCGTCGCTCACGACGCGCAGCATCGCGAACGGGATCTGCCGCGCGCGCAGCGCGCGCGCGACGTGCGCACCCTCCATGTCCACCACGTCGGCGTCGAAGCGCGCGGCAAGCTCCTCGCGCGAGCCGCGCGTCGTCACCACGCGCGGCACCGTTAGCGCCCGCACGGTGCGCGCGTGGGGAAGCGCGCGCGTCAGCGAGTCGGTCAGCGTCGCGTCGCACGCCGTCGCATCGAGCGAGTCGTCGCGCACGTCCCGGTAGACGACGACGTCGCCGGCGCGCAGCTCGCGCAGCGCGCCGCACAAGCCCGTCACGACGACCGGGTCTCCGGCACGCAGCGCGGCGACGGCGTCGGCGGAACTCGCTCCCGGCGCGATGGCGACGACGCGCGCACCGGTGCTCGCGGCCCGGACCGCGGCGGCTTCGGCGCCCCGCGGGACGAGAATCGTCAGCGCGTCAGCGCGCGCGCTCGGCGACGGTCCCGGCGTCGGTGACGATCTTGTAGTCGGTGAACGTCGCATGCGCGGTGACGTGGTACGACGGCAGCGCGATGTCCGCGTCTTCGCTGGCCGGAACGGGCGCGCCCGACACGGTCGTCGGCACGATCGAGACGGCGATCTTCCCGCCGTTCAGATACGTCCACACGATGCGGCGCAGGCCGTCGGTGTCGAGCTCGGCACGGACCCCCTTGACGTGGCCGGTCGTCTTGTCGCGCATCTCGACGATCGTGCGGTCGCCGTCGTGCGCGACCTTGTCGATGTCGTAGTGCTCGCCCCACGTCGCCGGCTGCAGCGCGTCCGCTTTGATGTTCTCGAAGCCTTTGCCGAACCACGGCACGTGGTCGAAGTGCACCGAGTAGACGTTCGGGCGCTGGTACGTGATCTTTCCGTCGAGGTGAAACTTCAGGTACGGAAACGACAGCAGCGCGAAGTCGACGTGCAGGTTCGAGACGTACGACTGGACGGCGGCCGTTCGCGCTCCGCTCACGGCGAAGACACGAGCGGCTTCTTCGGAGGTCGCGGACGGCGCGGGCGCTTCGGCAAGCAGAAAGAGCGCGGCAGCAAGAAGGCCGAGGCGGAACGAGGGCATCGGCCGGTACAACGCAGCCGGGATGCGGTTGGTTTCCACGACCGGCGTCCGTTTCGCCCGGGAGCCGACCGGGAACGTCTCGGCCTGCGATGCAAGCGGAATACCAGGTTCCCGAGGCCGTCCCGGACGTGCCGGCGATGCCGGACCAGCCGCCGGCGACCCCGGAGATCCCGGCGGATCCCACCCCTCCGGCGGGCGATCCCGAACCGATGGACATCGCGGCATGACGACGACGAGGAGAGAGACGATGCGGTTCATCTCACGGCTCTCCGTCCTCCTGTTCGCGCTGTTCCTCGCCTTCGCGCCGAGCTTCGCGCTCGCGCAGACGACGGGCGGCGGCACGACGGGCGGCGGAACCACGACGACCGGCGGCGGGACGGCGGGCGGCGCCGCGGGCGCCGGAACGACGGGCAGCACCACGACCAACAGCACGACCACGACGACGACGGGAACCCCCGCGACGACGACCACGTCGAGCGGCGTGAACTGGACGTGGATCATCGTCGGCGCGGTGGTCCTGATAATCATCATCGCGCTGGTCGCGATGTCGAACAACCGGTCCAGCTCGGCGACGACCACGACGATTCGGCGCGAATAGCGCGTACCGCGGGCAGGATTCGGGCAGCTCCGATCCGCTAGACTCGGCGGAGTGGACCCCCGGCTCTACCCGTACCTGATGCAGCCCAAGGTGACGAGCGCGATCTGGGGCGGAGACGCGCTCCTCCGTCGTTTTCACAAGTCCCCGGGCGGCACGCCGCCGCCGTACGCCGAGTCGTGGGAGTGCTGGGACGCCAACGCGGTCGCCAACGGCGCGCTCGCCGGACGGACGCTCGGCGAGCTGCGCGGCGAGCTCGGAACGGCGCTGACGGGCGCGATCGACGCGCAAGGCGTCTTCCCGGTGCTCACCAAGATCATCGACGCGCGCGACGCGCTCTCGGTGCAAGTCCATCCCGACGACGCGTACGCGCGGCGCGTGGAGCACCAGCCGAACGGCAAGACGGAGTGCTGGTACATCCTCGCGTGCGAGCCGGGCGCCGAGCTCGTGCTCGGCTGGACCCGCGACACGTCGCGCGAGGAGTACGAGAAGCGCGTCGCGGACGGCACGCTCGCCGAGATCCTTCGGCGGGTGCCCGTCGCGCCGGGGGATGCGTTCTATTTGCCCGCCGGGACGCTGCACGCGATCGGCGCGGGCATCCAGCTCTTCGAGACGCAGCAGGCCAGCGACCTGACCTACCGCATCTTCGACTGGAACCGCGTCGGCGTCGGCGGCAAACCGCGCGAGCTGCACGTCGCGAAGGCGGCGGACGTCCTCGATTACCGTGCGACGTTTCCGGGCGCGGTGCGTTCCCTGACCTACGCCGAGGACGGACTCGAGCGCCGGATGCTGATCGCGGACCCGCGCTTCCTGGTCGAGCGCGTCGCCGTGCGCGCGACCGAGGCGATCATCGCGACGGACGGCCGGCCGCTGACGATCACCGCCGAGGGAGCGCACGTGCGCGTCGACGCGGCGGACCAGAGCGCGGTGCTCGAACCGTGGCAGACCGTCGTCACGCCGGCAGAGGCCGCGCACGTCGCGCTGATCCCGGGCGGCGAGCCGACGAGCGCGCTCGTCGTGCATCCGGCGCCCGATCTCGCCGCCGCGCGCCGGCGCGCGCTCGAGGCGGGCGCCGACGCCGACGAGGCGGGCGCGTTCTTCGCGCAGTTCGAACGCTAGCCGCGCAGGTCGCCGCGTGACGCGCGCTCCGGAGCTCGTCCGCGGCGTCGGCTTGCGCGGCGCGCTCGCGATCAACGTGATCACGATGGTCGGGATCGGCCCGTTGATCACGATCCCGCTCGTGCTCGGCGCGCTGCACGGCCCGCTCTCGCTGATCGGCTGGATCGCGGGCGCGCTCCTCGCGCTGTGCGACGGGCTCGTGTGGGCGGAGCTCGGCTCGCGCTATCCGGGCTCCGGCGGCACGTACGCGTACTTGCGTGAGGCGTTCGGCGCACACGGGCTCGGCCGCATGCTGGCGTTTCTCTTCGTCTGGCAGACGATCTTCAGCGCGCCGCTGCTGCTCGCCACCGGCTACATCGGCTTCGCGAGCTACGCCGGCTACCTCGTGCCGCATCTGACGCAGCACCCGCACGAGCAGCAGGCGCTCGCGGTCGGCGTCGGCATCGTGACGATCCTCGCGCTCTACCGCGGGATCGTCTCGACGGCGCGCATCGGCACCGCGCTCTTCGTCGCGGTGCTCGTCACGCTGCTCGCCGTGATCGCCGGCGCGTTCGCGCGCTTCTCGCCGGCGGTCGCCTTCGCGGCGCCGTCGCACGCCCTCGGCTCCGGCTTCGCCGCGGGATTCGGCGCGGCGCTCGTGATCGCGATGTACGACTACGCCGGCTACGGACAATCCAGCGCGATCGGCGGCGAAGTGGTCGCGCCCCAGCGCACGATCCCGCGCTCGATCGTCATCGCCATCGGGCTCGTCGCGGCGCTCTACGTCGCGCTGCAGTGCGGCGTGCTCGGCGCGATTCCGTGGCAGAGAATCGTCCCGGCGCACGACGGGACGATACCCCCGCTCGGCCAGTACGTCGGCTCGGCCGTCGTGGAACGCGCGTTCGGCGCGCTCGCGGCAGGCGTCGTGACCGTCCTGATCTTGATCACCGCGTTCGCGTCGGTGTACGGCAACCTGCTCGGCTTCTCGCGCATCCCGTTCGCCGCCGCCGTCGACGGCGTGTTCCTGAAGCCGTTCGCGCACGTGCACGAGCGGCTGCGCTTTCCGGACGTTTCGCTGCTCGCCATCGGCATTCTCGCGCTGCCGGCGAGCCTCTTCAGCCTCGGTGACGTCATCAACGCGCTGACCGCCGGGATGGTGCTGATCCAATCGATCGCGCAGATCTGCGCGGTGTTCGTGCTGCGTGCGCGCGGCGAGCGCGCGCCGTATCGCATGCGGCTGTTCCCGCTCACCGCCCTGGTCGCGCTCGCCGGCTGGCTGTACGTGTTCGTGGGCGCCGGCGGCGCGGCGATGCTGTACGGCGCGGTGTGGCTGGCGGCCGGCGCGATCGTCTTCCTTGCGCGCGCCGGCCGCCGGTCGGAGTGGCCGTTCGTCAGGCGATCAGCACCTGACGTTCGCGGCTCTTGAGGTCGTTCGGGTCGTAATAGCCTTCCCACCACTGCGGGTTCACGTCCGGACCTTTCTAGGTCAGCGGCGCGTCGTCGGTGGCCTGCGAGGCGACGGCGCGGAACTCGTAGTGGTCGACGAGTTGGATCGCTTCGACGGCGTAGAGCGCCGCGATCGCCGGGTCGTCGATCGCCAGGAGATTGTCGCCGTTCTGCTGCTCGCCGCCCTGCGCCAAGTTCGACGATCCGCAGAACACCAAGGGGTCCGGGCCGTTGAAGTCGACGATGACGAACTTGTGATGGATGACCTGCCCCGGACCGCCGTTCCACTCGTCGTGGAACGGCGGAGGAACCTTGCCGTGCAAGTAGCCGAACGGGACGAGCAGGCCGGGCTTCCCGCTCTTTGTGAACGTGAGGCCTTTCTCGCTCTGCGTCACGCCGTAGGAGAAGACGTCCTTGCGCTGCTCGAGCTGCGAGAGCTGCTTGAGCACGTCGCCGCCGCCGCCCAGCTCCATCACCGCGAAGAGCACGGAGCTCTTCGCGTTCGCGATCGCTTGGGAGACGCGGTCGAGCGAGATCGACGCGTTCTTGTGCGGCGCGAACGAGACCGAGAACTTCGGCAGCTGCGGGAGCGACTCGTCGAACCACTGCGCGGCGATCGGCCGGCTCGGAAACGCGCTCATCCCGCCGGCCGCGAACGCTTGATCGAACGCTTCGCCGTAGAGCTTCGCGACGTCCGGGTCGTCGATGACGATCACGCTGTTCGACTGCACGTAGAGCCCGCGGACGCTGAAGTTCGCCGACCCCGTCAGCACGCGGACCGCGTTGCCGTTCTTGTCCCGTTGGATGATGCACTTGTCGTGCGCGTAGCGCTTGAAGTGGCCGCGCACGATCTTCACGCCCGCGCCGTCGAGCAGCTTCGCGGCGAGAATCTCGCGTGCGCCGGGCTTCGTGTGGAGCGCCGCGTTGTCGAGGACCATCCGGATCGGCCAGCGGCGCTGGGCGTCGCGCGCCAGGACGCGCAAGAAATCGGGCTCGTCGAGATCGTACGCGAAGACGTCGTATCCGGAGCCGTTCGCGAGCCCGTCCGTCTCGCACTGCACCAGAAAATCGTTCAGGATCGCGCGGGCGCGCGCACCGAGCCAGCGGTACATGTCCTTGAACGTCGCCGGCGGCGCGCTCCCCGGCACGTCCTTGGTCGTGTCGTACGTCACCGTGTTGTCCAGACGCAGCGACGTCACCGCGCTCCCGTAACGCGAGACGAAGGCTTGCGACGACACGTAGCCGCGGGTGAACGCGACGTCGAAGCGCGGCGCCGCTTTCCCGATCAGCGGCATCGCGAACGTTACCGTCGCGCGCGCTTCCAGCGCGCCGGCGTCCGTCGCGGGGTCCTTGCCCTCGACGAAGTACATCGCCTGGACCTTGTAGGTGATCGGCTGCGGCACCGGCTCTTCCGGCGGATAGTCCACCCAGCGAAACTTCTGGTACGGCGCCACGTCGCTCGTCTCGGCGTTCGCGTGCCGTTGTTCCGTCGTCGTCTGCGCGGTCACCGCTTTCTCGGGCTTGAAGCTCAGCCGGTTCAGCGTGTACGTGAACGTGCGGCCGTCCTTGGAGCGCGCGATCGCGAACCCGGCGAGCCCTTCGCACGCGCCCGGGGTGACGTCCATGGCGATGAGGACGCAGCCGTCGCCGCGATAGGCCTTCACCGTCAGCGCACCGTCGCGAACGACGACGCTCGAAAGCGGCGAAAGCGGCTCTGCTCATTTTATGACTTTGAAGGCGGGGCGAGGCGACTATAAACTGACCAGGCTGACTTCCGGGGAGCGAATAACCCGAGCAGTGTCTTGACTTTTCGCTGATCTTCAGGCACGATAGTCAAGTGACCAGCATCCCGCCGTGGGTTGTCGAAATCTTCGGCAGCAGCCCTGAGACCGACGACGACCTCGTCTCCTTCGTGAGCGGGGCCAGGCGCTTGCGCGACGTCATCGAGGATTATCTCGCGGAAGCCGAGACGGAGCTCGAGCGGCGCCGTACCCGCCGTCGCCCGAAGGACGGGCGCACGATTTTGGACGCGCTCCAGGACGAGCGGCCGACCAGCCGTTCCCAGCAGACGTCGGGCCGGCGTTCGATCCCCATCGAGGATTTTTCGCCGAAACCGCCCGCAAAGAACTCCACTCTCTCGGCGATCCTGCGTGCCCTGTACGCGAACCCGAGCGGCGTTGAACTCGCCCCTCTGGGGCAGCGCCTCGAGAAGCTCCGCGTCTACAAGGATGTCGAGAACGCGACCCGGTCGACCGCCACGAACCTGAACACGCTGAAAAACATGGGCTGGCTCTTCTCGAAGCCCCGGCACGGGGTTTGGGCGCTGAAGGCCTGGCCGGCGTCCATCCCGCCGCCGGAGGCCTGGCCGGAGGCCGTCATGAGCTAGCGGCCGGTCGGCGGCTATAGCAGGGCCCAGAACGGACGATGGGCCTGTCGTCGGCTGACAACAGACCCATCGCGTACCCGGCGGTCGAACGGTACATCTCTCCAAAGACCCCGTATCGGCCGCCCCGCTCCGCACGAACACGGATTGGTTTTTGCTATTTAAGTTTATAGCATACCGCCCCGGCCGATGTGAAGCTTCGCGAACGCCCGTCCTCACCGAATCCGGAGGTACCATGGACAAGGATGCGTCGGCAAAGCCGGCCCTCGTCCTCGTGCTCGCCGAGCTTCACCTCGTGATCCAAGCGGACCACAGCCACGACAAGGTTGCGGTCAAGGCCCTGACGGCCGCCGCCGACGCGATCGCCGAAGCCCGCAAGTACATCAAGCCGCCAACGTAGCGGCTTGCCTGCACGCCGCGGGCACGATCCGTTCGTCTCCGCGGCGTGTCAACGGGGCTCGCGGCCGCGTACGTCGGTAGCCTCGGCGGCGTCGTTCCCGCGTCGTCAAATAACTCTCGTCGGCCAGCTCGGTATGGCAGCGACCTGATGCCGCCCCGGACGTCAGGCCACGAGGGACTGTGAGTTCGAGGTCTTGAGATTTTGCTGGATGAACTCGGCCGGCGTCAAGCCGTCGAGAGCGGTGTGCGGTCGGCGCAGGTTGTAGTCGAGGCGCCACGCTGCGAT
>DASRGU010000015.1:0-2275 GCA_035650875.1 Vulcanimicrobiaceae bacterium | reverse complement strand
CGAGATCGACACCGACAAGGTCACGCAGGAGGTCGAGTCGGACTTCGCCGGCGTGCTGCTGAAGATCGGGCTCGCGGCGGGCGAGGCGCCGGTCGGCCAGACGATCGCCTGGATCGGCGAGCCCGGGGAGGAGATCGCGGCAGCTCCGGCTCCGGCTTCTGCGCCGGCGTCTGCGCCGGAGGCCCCCGACCCGGCGCCGGCCGAGCGTGCGTCCGACCCGGTGCCCGGCACCGTCACGGCGCAGGCGGATACGAACGGCGCGCGGGTCAAGGCGTCGCCGCTCGCGCGGCGGCTCGCGCGCGAGCGCGGGATCGACCTCGCGACGCTTCGCGGCACCGGCCCCGAAGGGCGAATCGTCGCAGAGGATGTCGAGCGCGGCACGGTTGCGCGGCCGCCGGCGGCAGCACCCGCCGCGGTCGGAGAGGTCGAGCGGATCCCGCTGACGAACGTCCGCAAGACGATCGCCCGCCGCTTGTCGGCGGCGTGGCAGGCGCCGGTGTTCCAGCTCACGGTCAGCGCCGACATGATGCGCGCGAACGCGCTCGTGACCAAAGCGCGAGCGCTCAATCCCGACGTGCGCATCACCGTCACCGACGTGCTCGCGAAGGTGTGCGCGTCGGCGTTGATGCGGCACCGCGATGTGAACGTCGCGTTCGACGAGGACGCGCTGCTTCGGTTCCCGTCGGCGAACGTCGGCATCGCGGTCGCAGCACCGCAGGGTCTTGTCGTGCCGGTGCTGCGCTCGGTCGAGCGGCAGTCGCTCGCGGAGGTCGCGCGCGGGCGTGGCGAGATCGTCGAGCGCGCTCGTGCGAACCAGCTCAGGTCCGCGGACCTCGACGGCGGCACGTTCACGATCTCGAACCTCGGCATGTTCGGCATCGAGCAGTTCGTCGCGGTGCTCAACCCGCCGCAGGCCGCGATCCTCGCGGTCGGTTCCACCGAGGATCGCGCCGTCGCACTCGACGGCGAGGTGGTCGTGCGGCCGACGATGACGATGACGCTGACGGTTGACCATCGCGCGGTCGACGGTGCCGAGGGGGCCGACTTCCTGCGCACCGTGAAGCAGTTCCTCGAAGAGCCGGCGCTCGCGTTGTAGGAGCAGCCGTGATCCGCCGCGCCTCGCACGGGGACGTCACGTTCATGCGGTCGATGCTGGCGCACGCGTATCACTGGCGCGTCGCGGGCTTCGAAGCCGACATTCCGCTGTCGCGCTATACGGAGAACTGGGGGAGAGCGGGCGACCTCGCGCTGATCGCGATGGAGGGCGGCCACCCGATCGGCGCCGCCTGGTTCCGGCGCTTCACGGCTGCGTCCCCCGGCTACGGATTCGTCGACGAGCAGTCGCCGGAGCTGACGATCGCGGTCGTGCCGTCGCGCCGTCGCCACGGCGTCGGCAAGGAGCTGCTCGACGCGCTGCTCGAGAAGGCGAAGGCGGAGGGGTATGCCGCGATCTCGCTGAGCGTCGAGCGCGACTCCGCGGCCGTCGACTTCTACCGCCGCCACGGCTTCGAGGAGGTCGGCGAGCACTCGGGCGCCCTCACCATGGTCCGCCGCCTCTAGCGGGGCCGCGACCCTGTCCCGAGGGGCCACTCCCGAACCTGGTTCGAACCAGGTTCGAGCGTTTCGAAGATGTAGCGCTCGAGGGATCCGCGGCCGCCGAACGCCTCGACGAGCAGCCCGTCGTCGACGAAGCTGAAGTCGCGGTTGAAGCTGCTCCACTGCCAGCTCCTCGGTGCGGGCGGGTTCTGCGCCAGGTAGCGCGCGAGCCACACGAAGTGCCGCTCCGATTCGACCGGCACCGACCGATACGGCCCATCGAAGACGTGGCCGCGCCGGCCGTGTCGACGGTTGAACCGCGTCGCGTACCGTCGGTTCAGGCGATGGACGGCCCGCGCCAGAACGTTCTCTTCCAGCGTCGCGAGGACGTGGTAGTGCGTCGGCATCACGCAGAACGCGTGGCACTCCCATTCGATCAGGGCGAGCGCGTTGACGAAGTCGACGAAGTCCTCGGGCACGCGGAAGATGCGCTCCTCCGCGATCGAACGTGCCATCACGTGGTAGAGGCCGGCGTGCTGCGCGCGCGGAATCGCTCCCATCCCGCCAGGGTGGCGACGCAAACCGGCGGCCGCTAGGCGCGGGACCGATTGTCACGCTTTCGTCGCGAAGCGGACCTCACGAACCTGGTTCGAACCAGGTTCGTGAGTTAGGCCGTTCGGGACGAGTCGAGGGCGAGCCGGAGGCGCGCGCGGGCGTCCTCGACGGCGCGCGGGTCGAT
>DASRGU010000014.1:0-221323 GCA_035650875.1 Vulcanimicrobiaceae bacterium | reverse complement strand
GTCGGGTGCGGCGTGCCGGTCGGCTTCGGCGTCGGCGTCGGCGTGTGCGTCGGCGTCGCGGTCGGCTTCGGCGTGGCGGTCGGATGCGGCGTCGGCGTCGCGGTCGGCTTCGGCGTTGCCGTCGGATGCGAAGTCGGCGTCGCGGTCGGATGCGGCGTCGCCGTCGGATGCGAAGTCGGCGTCGCGGTCGGATGCGGCGTCGCCGTCGGGTGCGAGGTCGGCGTCGCCGTGGGATGCGGCGTCGGCGACGGGCTCGCCGTCGGACGCCCGGTCGGCGTGGCGCTCGGCGAAGCGCTTGCGGTCGGCGTCGCCGTCGGCGAGGCGGACGCGGTCGGCGAGGCGGTGGGGCGCGGCGTCGCGGTAGCGGACGGCGTCGGCGTGGGTCCGCACTGCACGGTCCCGCCGCCGGTGACGTTCGTCATGCCGTTCCCCGAGACGGTCAAGTTGAAGGTCTTCTCGTTCGGGTTTCCGTCGTAGTTCAGGTAGACGGTCGTGCCCGGTCCGCTCACGGGCGCCTGTGACGTGGTCCCCGAGCCGGCGGTCCTGACGCCGCCTTGCGGGGTCGTCGTTTCGGTGAGCTGTGTCCCGCCGGCCGGGTCGTCGTCGACCACGCTGAACGCGTCGGCGAATGCGGCCGATCCGGTGATCGCCGCGCCGCTCTTGTCGTACTCGACGATCGTCAGCGCGTTCTTCGAGGGCTGCCCCAGCGTCAGGGGCGCCGCGGTGATCGAAACGGTCGCGACGACGCCTTCCATCGTGACGCTGAAATGCGGCGAGGAGCCTGCGGCGATCGTGAACGTCGCGTTCGCGGTCGCCAGCGTGTCGCCGGCCGTGTCGAGCAGCGAGAACGTGTACGCGACCGTGCCGGTGGGGGCGGGGATCGCGACGGTGCACGTCTCGCCCGACGCGCCCTGGGAGCAGTTTCCGCCGCTCGCCGTCGACAGCGTCACCGTCATGGGATTGATCTTCGCGATCGCGGGCGGAAGCGACGTGCTACCGTCCACCGACGTGATGTCGACCTTCAGCTCCGTCGTGTTCGGCGAGACGTAGCGCGGAGCGCGCGCGTCGGCCTTCGTCGTGTCGCGCGGGATCGTGAACGTCACGCTGGCGGTCGGGACGCCGGGCGGAATGCTCGCCGTCGGGGGGATCGGCGAGAGCGTGCTTCCGCCGCCGACACAGCTCGTGAGCATCAGCAACGCCGCGCACGTCGCGAACCGCTTGTTCATGAGACTACGGGCCTTCCGTGAGAGGGGAGCGTTACGGTCGCCGCCGCGCGCCGGTCAGACCGACGCTCGCGTCGTTGACGGTGATGGAGACGGAAGCGCTCGAGCCTCCCGGGGTCGTGAGCGTCACGGTGCAGCTTCCCGCTGCGAGCGGACGAACCGTCACGGTGAGGCTCAGCCCGCTCTGCACCGGGTCGAGCGCGGTCGCGATCGCCGCGCCGTTCTGCACGCAGCTCGACGCGTCGACGCTGACGGTCGCCTGCGCGCTGAGCTGACCCGTCACGGTCTGATCGTACGCATAGCCGTTCGCCGCCGTCGAGACGCCGGCGAAGTCGAGCGTGGTCGGCTTCACCGTGATCGTTGCCGGGACGACTCGCGGCGGAGCGGTATACGTCCCGGCGCTGCACCCCGCAAACACCGAGGCGCCGAGGACGAACACCGACGCCCTCGAGAGCCTGTCGAACATGAAAAAAACACCTCGCGCGAGACGATCCGGGCCCGCTCGTCACGCTACACCGCCGAGGTGCGAAGCCCCTTCCGTCCGCTCCCCGATTCAGCCGGTCGCGCGGGCGATCTCCCGGGCGACGTCGCGCTCCTGCACCGTCCGGCGGCGGTCCCACAGCTTCTTGCCGCGCACGAGCGCGAGCTCGATCTTGACGCGCCCGTTCTTGAAGTACAGCCGCCACGGCACGAGCGTGAGCCCTTTCTCGGCGGCCCGCCCGGCGAACCGCTGAATCTGCTCGCGGTGGAGGAGCAGCTTGCGCGGCCGGTTCGGCTCGTGGTTGAAGAACGAGGCTTCCTTGTACGGCGGGATCGTGAAGTTCACGAGCCACAGCTCGCCCTCGCGCAGCCGCGCGAAGGCTTCGTTGATGGAGAGGTTGCCGCGCCGGATCGACTTGATCTCGGTCCCCGTCAGCGCCAGGCCGGCCTCGACGGAGTCGAGCTTCTCGAACTCGTAGCGCGCACGCCGGTTGTCGAGCGACGGCTCCGGCGCCCTCTCCCGCTCGCGCTCGCCCTTGGCGGCGGCGCGCACCTGCTTCATCTTCGGCATCAGGCGAACCGCACGTCGGCGCCGCCCAGCGGCCGTTCGCCGACCGGCCCGGCGCTCACGAACGAACCCTCGGCGGTCGCGAGCACCGTCCCGTCGGACGCGAGCGCGACGCTGGCCTCGAGGGCGACGACGTTCCGCCGCCGCCATTTCACCGTCCCGGTCACGACGAGCGGAACGCCGAGCGGCGTCGGCGCGCGAAAGCGCAGGTTCATCGAGGCGGTGAGGCCGCGGAGCCCGATCGAGCCGCACGCGTGCGCCATCCCCTCGTCGAGCAGCATCATGACGACGCCGCCGTGCGCGACGCCGCGCCAGCCTTGGAAACGCGGCGGAAGCGTGATCTCCGCGCGCGCCGTCCCTTCCTCGACGTAGGCGAAGCGCAGGTGGAGACCCTCGGAGCTGTACGGACCGCAGGCGAAGCAGCGGCCGTCGTCGATCGGAAGCTCCTCGCTCACGGCTTCTTCCGCGCCGCGGGCGGCGGCGACGCGCCCGGCTTTCCGAACGCGCCGGCGTCGAGCTTCGCGAGGAGCGTGCTGGCGTACTCGCTGTCGGTCCCCGCCGAGATCGCCGCCTTCAGCACGCGGCGCGCGTCGTCGAGCCGCCGTTCGTCGATGTAGATGCGCGCGAGCAGCGTGTAGCCGTATTTCCCGGCCTCGCCGACGTGGCCGACGTCGGTCTGCAAGCCGCGCGTCGCGTAGGCGACCGCGGCGCCGTTCTGCCCGAGATCCTGCATGACGGAGGCGAGATGGAAGTAGATGTCGGCGTAGTCGGGGACGAGGTTCGGCACGTTGACGATCTCCGCCAGCGCCCGCTGCGGATCTTTCAAGTCGGTTTGGTAGATTTGCGCGAGGTACTCGCGCGCCAGCACGTTGTTCGGATCGGTCTCGAGTGCGGCGAGGAACTCGGTCTTCGCGCGGTTCGCGCTGCGCTCGTTCTCGCGCATGATGCCCAATCCCGTGTGCGCGGCCTGCGAGTCGGGATCGAGCGCCAGCGCGGCGTTCAGCTCCTCACGCGCATCCTGCGTGCGGTCGCGGCCGATCGTCGAGACGAACAGATACGAGAACGCCAGCCGGACGTGCGCGAGCTCGCTCTTGGGCGTCTTCCCGAGCGCGTCTTCCTCTTCGTCGACGAGCGCTTCGAGATCGCCCGGCGTCTGCGCGGCGGTCGCGTTCAGGAACGAGAGCGCGAGCGTGTTGTCGGGAACCGCCGCAAGCGCCGTTTCGAAGCCCTTGCGCGCGTCCGCGAAGTCGCGCGCGTAGAACGCGCGCAGCGCGCCGCCCAGCGGCGCGGCGAAATCCGCGCGCGCGTAGTCGTCGCGCGGCGGCGCCGAGCCGGCACGCGCCGGCGCGGACACGCTCGGCAAGAGGACGGCAAGCGCGAGCGAAGCGACGAGCGCGTGCGGCGACCGCATCGGCACGATTCCGGCGCGGCCCTACCGGCCGACGACGAGCCGGCGCGCGAGCGCTTCGGGCAGGTGCGCCGAAGCGATCTTCTCCTGCACGCGCGCGATCGGGTACTCGACGCGCGTCACCACGATCGTCCGCTCCGCCGCGTCGTAGAGCCCGAACGACGCGCGCGGGTTCAGGTCGCGCGGCTGACCGACGCTCCCCACGTTGACGAGGTAGCGCACGCCCTCGCGCAGCGTCACCTCGCCGCCCTTCTGCAGGTGCGCGTGCTCGATCGTCCCGTCCGGCTGGAGCGCGTACACCTCGGCGATGTGCGTGTGGCCCACGAAGATGATCGGCGCGTCGGTCGCGGCGAACGCGCGCGCCGCGGCGGCCTTGTCGAGGATGTACTCGAAGTAGTTCTTCGGCGCGCCGTGGACGAGCAGGAAGTCCGGCATGCGAAACTCGTAGCCGAGCCCGTCCAGCCACTGGAGGTTCTCGGCGCTCAGCACGCTCTGCGTCCACTTCATCGCTTCGCGCGCCGCCGGATTGAAGTACGCCAGCCCGAAGTTGTCGATCGCGGCGACGTCGTGGTTGCCGAGCACCGTCGCGGTCGCGCGCGCGCGAATGCGCTCGACGCACTCGTTCGGGTTCGGCCCGTAGCCGACGACGTCGCCCAGGCACAGCACCGCGTCGTCGTCGCGCACCGCGCCGAGGACCGCTTCGAGCGCCTCGATGTTCGAGTGGACGTCCGAGACGACGGCGTACCTCACGTCGGCGCCTTCTCCCGCACCCGGTCCAGCGCCTCGGCGAAGATCTCGGCGAAGGCCTCGCGCTCGCCCGCCGTCCCGACCGTGACGCGGATGAAGCCGTCGATCGGCGGCGCCCACGGCTTGCGCACGAAGACGCCCAGCTCGAGCAGCGTCGCGACCATGGCCTCGGCCTGCTCGCGCGTGCCGATCTCGATGCAGACGAAATTCGTGCGCGACGGGAGCGAGCGCAGACCGTGCCGCGCCGCGAGCGCGTGGTACTCCTCGCGCCCGCGCTCGACCTCGGCGATGACGCCGCGCAGGAAGGCGGCGTCGTCGAGCGCGGCGAGCGCGCCGATCTGCGCGGTGCGGTTGACGCCGAAGTGCAGCCGCAGCTTCTGAAACGTCGCGATCGTGTCGGCCGGCGCGATCGCGTAGCCGATCCGCGCGCCCGCCATCCCGTACGCTTTCGAGAACGTCCGCGTGCGAACGACGTTCGGCAGGACGACGTCGGGCGGCAGCTCGGCCGCGGGAACGAAGTCCGCGTACGCTTCGTCCAGGAACAGCATCACGTCGCTGGGCAGCGCTTCGCGCAGCGCGGCGAGCGTGCCGCGGTCGACGAAACCGCCCGACGGGTTGTCGGGATTCGCGACGTAGACGAGCTTCGCACCGCTTCGGCGCACGACGTCCGCAAGGTACTCCGGAACCATCCCGCCGGTCTCGTCCGCTTCGGCCAGCTCCGCGCGCGCGCCGTAGGCGTTCAGGTGATAGAACAGCGTCGGATAGGTCCCGCGCGTCGCGACGCACGGATCGCCGGGGCCGCAGTACGCGCGCACCACGAGGCCCATCAGATCGTCGATCCCGCTGGCGACGACGATCTCCTCGACGCCGCAGCGATGGCGCTCGGCGAGAACGGCGCGCAGCTGCAGCGACTCCGGATCGCCGTACCACGATGTCAGCGGGACCGCTTCGCGCATCGCGGCGATCGCGCGCGGCGAGGGGCCGAACGCGCTCTCGTTCGCGCCGAGCCGGAGCAGCGACGCGCGGCCGACGCGGCGTGCGAGCTCCTCCGGCGCGACGAACGGCGTCATGGCGGGGACCGCGGCGACCAGCGGCGTCGGCAGCGGCGGCGGGTTCGAGCTCACGTGCGTTCGACCCGCACCCGGTCGACGACGTTGCGAACACCGCTCGTCCCGCGCGCCGCCGCCACGACCGCGTCGTGCGTCTTCGCGTCCGCGACGGTGCCGTCCAGCGTCACGACGCCGTTACGGACGTGCACGCCGAGGTGCGTCTGCAGCCCGACTTGCGCGGTGATCGCGGTCTCGATCCGCGCCGTGAGCGCCACGTCGTCGAAGCGCTCCTTCGGATGCGGCCCGGCCGCGCTGATCCGCAGATCGTCGGCGACGCTCGTCACCCCCTTCACGCCGCGCGCCGCAGCGACTACCTTCGCCCGCGCCGCCGCGGTGTGGACCGAGCCGCGCAGCGTGACCGCCGCGTCGCCGACGGCGACGCCGACGGTCGTGGCGGAGTCGGGGTCGGCGGCCGTGATCGCCGCTTTCACGGCGGCGAGGATGAGGCCGTCTTTGAGCACCTCGGTCGCCGGACGGGTGCCGAACGGCTGCGGCGCATTGGTTCCTTGGCCGCCGCTGCCCGAGCCGCACCCGGCGAAGACGACCAGCGCCGACAGGACGACCGCGACGGCTCTCATCCCGCCACCCCGTAGCGAACGAGCGCGACCGTCTCACCCGGCTCGATCGGCACGCGTTCGGGGCCGACGACGACGTAGCCGTCGGCCCGGGCGAGCAGGCTCGTATGCGACGATCGGAGCGCGAGCGGCCGCACGTCCCCGCCGTCGAGGACCGCCGGGACGTACCACGTCCAGCCCGGCCGTCCGTCGAACCTGGCCCCGGCGCGCGCGGCGATCGTCGCGCGCCTGGCCGCACGCTCGCCGGTGAGCGCGCGCACGACGTCCGAGGCGATCGCGTCCAGGATCGTGAGCGCGCTGGTCGGGTTCCCGGGAAGGCCGATCAGCGGCTTCGGGCCGGCCGCGCCCAGCACGGTGGGCTTCCCGGGCTTCACGCGAAGCCCATGGACGACGACGCCGGGCGGACCGAACGCGTCGATCGCGACGGGCACGTGGTCGCGCGCTCCGACCGACGAGCCGCCCGTGAGCACGACGGCGTCGCATTGCGCGAGCCCGGCGGCGATGCGTGCGCCGATCGCCTCCACCTCGTCCTCGACGCGCGGCAGATGAGTCACCTCGCATCCGAGCGCGACGAGGCATCCGGCGATCGCCCAGCGATTCGAGTCGCGCACTTGGCCGGGGCCGGGAGCCGCCCCGGTGTCGACCAGCTCGTCGCCGGTCGAGACGACCGCGACGCGCGGGCGCCGGAACACTTCCGGCGCGGCGATTCCGAGCGTCGCGAGCACCGAGAGCTCGGGCGCGCCGATCCGCGTCCCGCCGTGCAGGATCGTCTCGCCCGGAGCCATGTCGTCGCCGCGCGGGGTGACGTACTCGCCCGGGACCGGTGAGGCGGCCGGGGAGACGGCCTCGCCCGCTTCGGCGGCGTCCTCGACCGGAACGACGGCATCGGCCTCGGCGGGCAGCACGCCGCCCGTGGGGATCCGCATCGCTTCGCCGGCGCCCAGCGGCCCCGGCGGCGCGTGCCCCATGCGAATCGTTCCGACGATGCGGCGCGCGGCGCGGCCGTCGGCGGAGCGAACGGCAAACCCGTCCATCGTGGCGCGCCGGTCGGCAGGATAGAAGGCGTCGGCACGGACGTCCGCAGCGAGGATCCGCCCCACCGCGCGCTCGAGCGCCACGCGCTCGGTCCCGGGCGGCCGCGGCGCGACGGCCTCGAGGTACGTGGCGACGCCCTCGGCCGGCGCGAGAAGACGCTCGACGTCGAATGTGGCTCCCGGGCGCAGCGCTCGCATCGCGCACTCTTTCGACACGCGAGCGGTAGGACACCGTTCGGCACGCGCGTAACGGCGCGCCGTCGTGCTGAACCTCGAGCTGCTGCGCCGGGAGCCGGATCACGTCCGCGTCGCCACCCGGCGCCGCGGCTTGGGGACCGAGTTCGTCGACCGCATCCTCGCACTCGACCAGGAACGGCGTGCGACGATCACCGCCGTCGAAGCGCTGAAGGCGGAAAAGAACGGGCTCACCGCCGAGATCGGCCGCGCCGCCGACAAGAAGGCCGCCGCCGCCGAGCTGCGCCCGCGCATCGCCGCGCTCGACGCGCGGATCGCCGAAGCCGGCGAGCACCTTCCCACGTTCGAGCAGCGCATCGACGCCGAGCTCGCAGACGTTCCGAACCTGCTCGACGGCTCGGTCCCCGACGGCTCCGACGAGCACGCGAATCGGCTCGTCCGCGCGAGCGGCGACCCGCCGCGCTCCACGTTCGCGCCGAAGCCGCACTGGGAGATCGCCGAGCGCCTCGGGATCCTCGACGTCGAGCGCGCGTCGGCGCTCAGCGGCGCGCGCTTCTCGATCTTGCGCGGGGCCGGCGCGCGTCTGTCGCGCGCGCTGGGCGCGTTCTTCCTCGACCGGGCGGCGCGCAACGGCTACGTCGAGATCGCCCCGCCGCTGCTCGTCAACCGCGGCACGATGTGGTCGACGGGACAGCTCACGAAGTTCGCGGATCAGATGTACGTCGTCGACGGCGAAAGCGCGGGCGAGGCGCTGTTCCTCATCCCGACCGCCGAAGTGCCGCTCACGGCGATGCACCGCGGCGAGATCCTCGCCGGCGACACGCTTCCGCTGCGGTACTGCGCGCAGACGCCGTGCTTTCGAAAGGAAGCGGGCGCCGCCGGACGAGACACGCGCGGGCTGATCCGCCAGCACCAGTTCGAGAAGGTCGAGCTGGTCTGGGTGACGCTTCCCGAGCGCTCGTTCGACGATCTCGAGACGCTCGCGCGCAACGCGACCGGTCTGCTCGACGAGCTGGGTTTGCCGTACCGCGTCATGCTGCTGTGCGCGGGCGACACCGGATTCAACTCGGCGAAGACGTACGACGTCGAAGTGTGGCTGCCGGGCGCGGACGCCTATCGCGAGATCAGCTCGTGCTCGAACTGCACCGACTTCCAGGCGCGTCGCGCGCAGATTCGGTTCCGTCGCGAGAGCGGCGCGCGTGCGGAGCTGGTGCACACGCTCAACGGCTCCGGGCTACCGCTCGGGCGCACGTTCGCGGCGGTGCTGGAGAACTTTCAGCGCGAAGACGGCGGCGTGACCGTCCCGGACGCGCTGCGGCCGTTCGCGGGCTTCGCGTCGATCGAGCCGGACGGCAGCGTGCGATGACGCGCCGCACGGCGTGAACGACGACGCGATCGTCGCGCGCGCGGTCGAGGTGCTGCGGCACGGCGGACTCGTCGCGATCCCGACGGAGACCGTCTACGGTCTGGCGGCGGACGCTGCGAATCCGAGCGCGGTCGCCCGTCTCTACGCGGTGAAGGGACGACCCGCGGACCATCCGCTGATCCTGCACGTGCACGGCGTCGAAGCGCTCGACGCGTACGTCGCGACCGTCTCGCCTGCGCTGCGCGCGCTCGCCGCGCGCTTCTGGCCCGGACCGCTGACGGTGGTCGTCGCGCGCGGTCCGCGCACGCCGCTCGCGGTCACCGGCGGCCAGGAAACCGTCGCCGTGCGCGCGCCGGCGCATCCGCTCGCACGCGCGATCCTCGCGCGCTTCGGCGGCGCGCTCGTCGCGCCGTCGGCGAACCGCTTCGGCCGTGTCTCGCCGACGACGGCCGAGCACGTGCGTGAGGACCTCGGCGCCGACGTCGATCTGATCGTCGACGGCGGGCCGGCGACGGTCGGCGTGGAGTCGACGATCGTCGATCTGTCCGGCGACGAGCCGGCGCTGCTGCGCGCCGGCGCGATCACCGCCGCGCAGCTCGCCGCCGTGCTGGGACGCGAGGTCGCGCCGCACGGACGCGGCGACGTGCGCGCGCCGGGGACGCTGCCCTCGCACTATGCGCCGCGCGCGAGCGTCGTGCTCGTCGCGCCGGACGAGCGCGAGCCCGAAGCGGCGCGACGCGCCGCGCGCGGCGAGCGGGTCGCGGTGCTGGCGCTCGCGGACGAGCCGGCGCGCGCCGCACGCGAACTCTACGCGTCGCTGCGCGCGCTGGACGCGGCAGGCTACGCGACGATCGTCGCCGCCCTGCCGCCCGACACGCCGGAGAACGCCGCGGTGCGCGACCGGCTCACGCGCGCCGCCGCGCCGCGCGACTAACCGTCCTTCGGCTCGCGGCCGAACTGCTTGCGCAGCTCGTCCTTCGCCTGCTCCAGCGTCTTCTTCTGCTTCTCGGGGAGATTGCGCCCGGCGCGGTTGATGAAGAAGGTCAGCATCGACATCGCCGAGCGATACGGCGACGACTTGCGCCGGTGCGACGCTTCGGCGTCGTGCTTCAAGTCGCGCGCGATCTTCTTCGGATCGTGCTGCGCGAACGTTCCTCCCTCGATGTCGAGCGCGTCGCTCGTTTCGGTCACGTGCTGGGACCAGCGCCGCTTCGTCGCTGCCATGGTGGCATCGTACCCGCCGGGAAGAACGCCGACGTGTCCCGTCCGCTCGCCGCGCTTCTGGCCGCCCTGTTCCTCGCGCCGCTCGCACTGCCCGCGCCGGGCGGCGCGGCCGCGCGCTCGCCGGCCGTCGACCGCTCGGCCGCGGCCCACGGACGTCGCGAGCCGAACGCCCGGCACCGCGGGGCGGCCCCGCCGGCGGCCCTTTCCGCGCTCGATCTGATCGCGCTCGAGATCTGCTACACGACCGTGCTCGCGCGATACTACGAGCCCGTCGATCCCGCGGCGCTTCTCGGCGGGGCGCGGACGGGGATCGTCGCGTATCTCGCCGGGCGCGGCATCCCGAACCCGGCGATCCCGCTGGCGCCGGCGCACGCCGATCGCTGGCGCGCGGAGAATGCGATCGATCGCGACGTCGCGCTCGCCGTGGCGCGCTACGGCCGGCGCGTGCGCCCCGACGAGCTCGTCGCCGACACGATCGCGGGCGAGCTCGCGGTCCTGCACGACCCGTACTCGGTCCTGTTCCGCCCGCGCGCCTACAAACGATTCGTCGGGTTCCTGGACGGCACGGCGACGGGGGGGATCGGCGCGGAGCTGGACGTCGACCCGCAGAGCCACGACGTGCGCGTCGTCGACGTGTTCCCCGGCAGCCCGGCCGAAGCGGCCGGGATCCTCCCCGGCGACCGCATCGCGGCGATCGACGGCAACGCGCCGGCGACCGGCGTCCCGGGCGCCGTTCAGGCGGCGCTGCGCGGACGGCCGGGAACGACCGTGCGCCTCACGATCGTGCGCGACGGCGCGACGCTGGCGCCGCTCGCGCTCGTCCGCCGCGCGATCGTCCCCGCCGACGCCACGGGCCGCCTGCTCCCGGACGGCATCGGCTACGTGCGGCTGCGCTCGTTCGGCGCCGAGTCGGCCGCGCAGGTCTCGGCAGTGCTGGCGAAGCTCGCGGCGGCGTCGCCGCGCGGCTACGTCCTCGACCTGCGCGCGAACGGCGGCGGATACCGCGACGCCGCGGTGGCGGTCGCCTCGCACTTCGTGCGCGGCACCGTGGTGACCACCCGCGAGCGCGGCGCGCCGCCCCGTGCGTTCGCCGCCGATCCGTCGACGCCGCGGATCGCGGCGCCGCTCGCGGTGCTCATCGACGGCGACACCGCGTCGGCGGCCGAGATCCTCGCCGGCGCGATCCAGGACGACCACGCCGGAACGCTCGTCGGCGCGCGGACCTTCGGCAAGGGACTCGTCCAGGAGACGTTCGCGCTGCCGGACGGCGGCGCGATCAAGCTGACGACCGCGGTCTACCGGACGCCCGCCGGGCGCGACATCGAGCACGTCGGGATCTCGCCCGACGTCCCCGTCGCCGAACCGGCGGGCTCGCACGTCGGAGAGCCCGGCCACGACCCGCAGCTCGACCGCGCTCTCGCGCTCCTCAGCGGTTCAGCGACTCCCGCGCCGGCGCGCTGAGCGGCTCCACCAGCGCGGCGCTCAGCGCGGGCGCCCCGGGCAGGGGCGGCGCTTCGTCCAGCGGCCGCTGGAGCGCGACGAGCACCGATCCGTCGGGCATGGCGGTGAGGCCGCGCATCTCCCAGCCCTGCGCGCCGAGGAGCTCGAGCGTCGGATCGCCTTCGGCGAGCCTGGCCGGCTCGGGGGCGAGCGTGTGAAACGTGAATTCGAACCGCCCGCGCATGGGCGGCTCCTACCCGCCGAGCGCTTCGGTCTTTCGCGCCAGCCGCAACACCGATTCGTCGGCGCCGTACTCCGCCAGCTTCACGAGCGGGACCCACGCCAGCTCGCGCGACTCGGCGCTCACGACGAGCGGCTCCTCGGGGTCGGCTTCGAGCGCGAAGCGCACGTCGAAATGCTCGTGCGCGGGCTCGCCCGGACGCGCCGGAATCGGATGGACGTCGAGGTCGTAGATCGCCGGGCTCGCGAAGCGCAGCGAGCCCAGCCCGGACTCTTCGCGCGCTTCGCGCAGCGCCGCGCGGCGCACGTCGAGATCGCCGTCGGCGTGGCCGCCGAGCTGCAGCCACTTTCCGAGCTTGCGATGATGCGTCAGCAAGGCGCGCGTCCGCGACGGATCGACGATCCACGCCGATGCGGTGACGTGACCGACCGGCAGCGCGCGGTCGAACGCGTCGTCGTGCGCTTCGACGAACGCCACGAGACGGTCGCGCATCGCACGCTCTCGCACGTCGGCGGGGACGTACGCGCGGAGCTCGTCGAGGAGCGCTTCCCGGGAGGCCACGCGACGTTCCTCGCCGCGCGCCGCTGCGATTCCCCCCGCCGCGCGCTCAGCCGGCGTTCTTGACGAGCCGCAGCACCGTGCGGCGCGGGACGAGCGCCTCGATCTCGGCGGCGCCGACCGGGCCGCTGAAGAGATAGCCCTGCGCGCCCTCGCAGCCGAGCGCGGCGACCAGCTCGAGCTGCACCGGCGTCTCGATCCCTTCGGCGATCACGTGCAGCGATGCGCTCTTCGCGATCGTGACGATCGAACCGACGATCGCGCGATCGTAGTTGTCTCCGGCGATGTCCTCGATGAACGAGCGGTCGATCTTCAGTCCGGTGATCGGCAACCGCTTCAGGTAGCCGAGCGCGCTGTAGCCGCTGCCGAAGTCGTCGAGCACGACGCGGATCCCCGCCGCGGCGCAGCGCCGCAGAATGGGGAGCGCGTAGTCGTCGAGCGCGACGTGCTCGGTGATCTCCATCGTGAGCGCATGGGGCGGGACCCCGTGCTTCTCGAGCAGCGCGGCGATCGACTCGAACGCGTCGGACTCGCGGAGGTCGCGCGGCGAGACGTTGACCGCGAGCATGAAATCCGGTGCGAAGCGGCGGATCTTCGCCGCCGTCTGCAGCGCTCGGTCGAGCACGGCGCGGTCGAGGTGGACGATCGCGCCGGTCTCCTCGGCGATCGGCACGAACGCGTCGGGCAGGACGAGGCCGCGGTGCGGGTGGTGCCAGCGCGCGAGCGCCTCACACCCCACGATCGCGCGGCTCGCCATGTCGACGATCGGCTGGTACAGCACTTCGATCTCGTCGCGCGAGACGGCGTGCCACAGATCCGCTTCGAGCGCCAGCCGGTCGGCGAGACCGGCGGCGATCGGCGCATCGAAGCGCGCGTACCGGCTGCCGCCGACCGCCTTCGCGCGGTACATCGCCACGTCGGCGCGCGTGAGGAGATCGTCGATCGAGCGCCCGTCGTCGGGGTAGATCGCCGAACCGAGGCTGGTGCCGACGAAGAGGTCGTAGCCCGGCACGCGGACCGGCGTCGAGAACGCGTGGAGGATTCGCTCGCCGACCTCCTGCACGTTCGCGACGCTGTCGACCGACGAAAGCACGACGATGAACTCGTCGCCGCCGGGGCGTGCGACGACGTCGCCGGAGCGGATGACGCCGCGCAGCCGGTTCGCCACCTCGCACAGCACGTTGTCGCCGACCGCGTGTCCCAGCGAGTCGTTGACGGCCTTGAAACGGTCGAGGTCGAGGTAGAGCACCGCGAACCGGCGGCCGTGCTCGCTCGCGGCGGCGAGGCACTCGCTCAGCTTCGCCTCGAGACCGCGACGGTTCAGCAGACCGGTGAGGCGGTCGACGTTCGCGCTGACGTACAGCTCCTGCTCGGCGCGCTTCAGCTCGGTGATGTCGAGCGAAACGCCGACCACGCCCTGCACGCTCCCGTCGAGCGCGCGCAGCGGCTCGATGTGGTGGCGCAGCCAGCGGCCGTTCGTCTCGCTCTCGGTGCGCACCGAGTTGCCGGCGAGCGCTTCCGCGACGAGGTTCTTCGGCACGAGCAGCTCGCTGCTCGCCGAGAGCAGCGGCACGTCGGAGAGGTCGAGATCGCTGAGGGCACCGCCGGTGATCGACGTGAAGCGCGCGTCCAGGTCGGTCGTCCACAGCACCGCGTCGACGTTGTCGCCGACGAGCTGCATGCGCTGCTCGTGCTCTTCGAGCAGCTTGCCGGCGCGCGCCGGCTCGGTCACGTCGCGCAGCGCGATCACGGTCTCACGCTCGCCCGGATGGATGCGGATCTCGACGTAGGTGCGGAGCGAGGGCGAGGCGTGCGTTCGGTCGACGCGCGCGCCGCTCGCGCGCGCCTCGGCGATCGCCGGGACGAGATCGGACGCGAACGGCCCGAGGACGTGCTGCAGCTCGCGCCCGACGATCGCGTCGGCGGTCGCGCCGAGGAGCCGTTCCGCCTCTTCGTTGACGTGCGTGACGCGCATCGCCTCGTCGACGATGTACAGACCTTCGCCGACGGCTTCGAGCACGTTGAAGTGCTGCTCGACGTGACGGCTCGCCACGCGCTCCGCATGAAGCAGCCGGCCGCGCAGCGAGAACGTGCGCGCGATCGCAACGCTCGCGATCGCGAGCGCGGCGCAGGCGGGGACGACGAACTGCTGCTCGGTCATGCGAGGCCCCGCGCGCGCGCCTCGCGCAGCAGCGCGCCGCGCGTCGCGACGCCGAAGGCGGCGAGGATCGCGTCGACGTGGCGCTCGATCGTGAGCCGGCTGCGGCTGAAGCGCTGCGACAGCTCCGCGACGTCCGCTCCGGTAAAGAGGGCGCGCGCGATCTGGCGCTGCAACGGCGTCAGCTCGGCCGGCATCGCGCTCTCGCGCGCGACCGCGTCGTCGACCGCCGCCGCGAGCGGGCAATCCGGATACTCCCCGGCATGCGCGAGCGCACGGTCGCGCCAGGGGCCTTCGACGTCGATCTCCGCGAGCGCGGTCGCCGCGAGCGCCGCGCGATAATGGAAGCCCGAGCCGTCGAAGATCGCATACGCCGCCTGCAGCGACGCGGTCGCCGTCTCGTGGCGTCCGAGCGTCTGATCGACCCGGCCTTGCGCGTAGTGCGCGTGGGCGCGCGCGCGGCGGTCGGTCGAGAGCGCGAGCTGCGGGTCGACGTTCTCGGTGCCGAGGCGCGCGTAGGTCGCGGCGTAGCGCTGCGCGAGCGCCGCGTCGACCGGCGCGTACAACACCGCGAGGACGACCAGCACTTGGCGCTGCTCGTCGAAGCACGATTCCCAGCGCACCTGGCGTGCGATGCGGTTCGCCTCGGCCAGCTCCTCGATCGCCCAGCCTTCGTTGCGCGACAGCCTTGCGACGTACGCGCGGTCGAGGTGGGACATCACCGTCCAGGCCGGCGTCGGCGCGAGGGCGCGCGCGTCTTTGAACATCCACTGCGCCTGCGCCGCGCGGCCGCGCATGAACGCGTCCCAGCCGAGCGCGCGGACCGTCATGTAGTGCGCGGCGCGCACGTCGGAGGTCCAGGCGATCGTCTCGAGCGCCGTGCGCGCGAGGGCCACGCCGTCGTCGTTCGCCGTCTCGAAACCGAGCTGCGCGAGCGCGTGCGTCGAAGCCGCGAGCGCGGCGACGTCGAGCCGTTCGGCGCCCGGCATCGTCGCGTACCGCACGGCGTGCATGAGATCCGCCGCTTGTTCGCGGTACGCACCGCGGCCGGCGTGGAGCCAGCCGCGAATCGCGTACGCCGAGGAGACCACCGACGGATCGGGATGCATGACCGCGAGCTCGAACTCGCGCGCGCCGGGCTCGTAGTCGCGCCGAAACCACCGCATGCGGAGGTCGTGGAAGGCCAGCGTCTGCGCGCCGTCCGGAACCGCGCCGCACAGCGCCCGCGCCTGTTCGAACCAGGACTCCGCGCGCGAGAGGTCGCGCACCGCGGCATGCGCTTTCCCGAGCTGGATCGCGTAGCGGAAGCGTCCGGCCTCCGAGACCGGGATGTCGGCGACGGTCGCGAGGTAGCCGAGCGCCCCGACCGGATCGCGACGGCGGATCGTCTCGGCCTTCAGGACGACGGCCGCCTCGGCGTCGTCCGAAGGCCAGTCCTCGCACCCTTGGAGCAGCTCGAGCGCCGCGTCGTACCAGGCGGCGCGCAGTGCGACGCGGGCGTCACGGAGCGCTTCGCCGGCGATCGGCTCCGTGTTCCGCACGGGTGCTCAGTCCGCGATCGCGGGAAGGGGCGTGACCGCGTTCGCGTTCACGGTCACCGCGAGCGGCTGCGGCGAGGCGCCGGGATCGTTGCCGTTCGCTTTCACCACGTCGCCGAACTTGCTCGTGAACGAGTTCACGATCTGCAGCGTGTAGGTTCCGGCGGGCAGCGCGTGCATCGCGAAGCCGCCGTTCGCCCCCGTCGCCGTGACGTTCACGAGGTTGCCGTTCGCGTCGAGCGCTTCGACGGTCGCCTCGGTGACGGGCGCGCCCTTCGCGTTCACCACCGTGCCCTTGAGCGAACCGGCGTCGACGGCGGCGACGATCGTCGGGCTCATGCTCGCGTGATTGCCGGTCACCGAGAACGACTCGAGCGCGTTGAAGTCCGCCGCGACGTCGAGCGGCTCTCCGGCGACCGCGGTCAGTGCGACGGGCGCGTCGGCCGTGACGATCGGCGACGTCTTCGTCCCGAGCGGGATCTTGATCGGGCCGAGCACGATATCCGACGCCGCGGGGCTGATGAAGAATCGGATCGCCGTGTACGAGCCGGGCGGGACGTTTCCGGCGAGCGGAAGCGCCGCGTTCTGCAGGTTCAGCAGATTCACCACGTCCGGCGCGGCGAAGGTCGTGAGCGGCACCACCGTTCCGCCGCTGCCCACCAGCGCGACTTCGGTGAAGCCGACGTTGATCTGGAGCCCGGCGCCCGGCAACGGCGCGTCGAAGAGCGAGAGGACGACGTGAACGAGCGGGATGCCGCCGAGGACGTCCTGACCGTGGCGCACCGCCGCCTCGTCGCCCGTGCGCGGCGCCGGCGAGGCGGAGGGCACGCCGCTGCAGGCGCTCAGTGAAACGAGCGCGGCGAGGGCCGCGGCGGCGATCGATGACTTCATCCGTGAACGATCCTATCTGCGGAGACGGCGGAGCGCGTTCGCCTGTCGAACGCCCCCGAGAGCTCGATCCTCGAGCCCGCCGCGCTTTCCCCCGGAAAACGCGAACGTACCGTAGAGTGACGCCCTCCCGCTGCGCGCGCCCGACGGACGTCATGCGGGCGACACCACCAGCATTCCACGCCCACCGGCGCGGCCACGCGATATTTGTAAAATCTCGACTAAGCGGCCCCGGATTGCAGCTCAGCCGGCGCCGTGATCGCCGTGGTGCATCGGGTGCGCGGCGCTGACGCGCCACAGCCAGACGGCCACGGCGCCGAAGGCGACGTTGAGCCAGAACGTCGCGTCGAGCGAGAACGTCGTCATCCGCGTGCGGGCGTTCGGGTTCGGATGCGGCACGAGATGGAGCGCCGTGAACGCGCCGTCCATGACGAGCGCGGCGATCACCATCGTCGCAAAGAACACGGCGGCGATGTAGAGCGTCATGCGCACGCCGTAGTACCGCCGGTACACGTCGAGGAGCGGCAGCACGATCAGGTCGGCGTACAGGAACGCCAGGACGCCGCCGAACGAGATCCCGCCGCTCCAGAGCACCGCCGCGAGCGGCACGTTGCCGATCGAGCACACGAACGAGAGGATCGCGACGAGCGGCCCCGCGAGCGCATTCTCCACGAGCCGCGCCGCCGGCGAGGCTCCCTGCAAGAAGACGGCGCTCCAGCCGCGGGCCGGAACGAACGCCGCGAGAAATCCGGCGATCACGAACCCGCCGGCGAGGTCCTTCCACAACATCTCGACGTCCATCGTGAAGTTCTGGGCGATCGCCACGCGCGTCGCCGGATCGCGGAGCCGCTCGCGCAGCGTGCGTCCTTCGCCCTCCATCGAGCCGTGCTCGTGTCCCGTCGCCTCGTCGACGTGCCGCCGTGCCGCCTCGACCAGCGCCTTCGGATACGTCAGCTTCACGAGCGCGGTCATGACCGCGATCAGCACGAGCCCGCCGATCCACTCGGCGGCGGTGAACTGCCAGCCCATCAGGAGCCACAGCACGATGCCCAGCTCGACGACCAGATTCGTCGAGGCGAACAAGAAGGCGAGACTCGGCACCAGCGCCGCGCCCTGCTTGAACAGCGTCTTGCTCATCGCCGCCGCGGCGTACGAGCACGACGAGCTGGCGGCTCCGAACGCCGTCGCGAGCGCGATCTCGCGCACGCCGTCGCGACCGAGAAGCGCACGCATGCGGCGCTTCGAGACGAGCGCCTGGACCGCCGCGGAGAGCCCGAATCCGAGCACGAGGCTCCATGCGACCTGCCACGCCATGCCGGCGGCGAGCAGCAGCGCTTCTCCGATGCGGTGCACGAGATCGATCACGACCGCTCGCGTTTATGCGGACGGAACGAACGCTCCGCCCGGGCGGGCGATACCGCTGCGGCGTCCGAGCCGCCGCGTGCACGCCCCGATGCTCGTCCCGAAGCGTCCCCCTCGGAGAATCGAACGGCGCCCGCGCCCGGCGAGACCGCGACCCCTCCGGGGTAGGGTCATCGGGAAGCCCGCCGAACGCCGCCGGTCATGACGCCGGCGTGCGGTGCGCCCGCGAGGAGCCTGCCGTGGAGAACGTGATCGCGGATCGCGTCCAGTTCTCGTTCACGATCATGTTCCACTATCTGTTTCCCATCGTGACGATGGGGCTGGCGCCGATGATCGCCGGCTTTCAGCTGCGCGCGGCTCGCGCAGGCGACGGCGTCGCCGACGCCGCGGCGCGCTTTTGGACGCGCATCTTCGCGCTGAACTTCGCCGCCGGCGTCGTGACCGGGATCCCGATGGAGTTTCAGTTCGGGACGAACTGGGCGCCGTTCGCTGCCCGCGCCGGATCGATCGTCGGCCAGCCGCTCGCGATGGAAGCGATGTTCGCGTTCTTCGGCGAGTCGGTGTTCCTCGGCGCGATGCTGTACGGGCGCGGACGGCTCTCGCCGCGCATGCACGCGTTCGCCGCCGTCATGGTGTGGCTCGGCGCGTGGCTCTCCGGCTTCTTCATCATCGTGAGCGACGCGTGGATGCAGCACCCCGTCGGCTATGCGGTCGCAGGCGGCGGCACGATCGTGCTCACCGACATCGGCGCGGTGCTGCTCTCGCCGTTCGCGTGGTGGCAGTTTCTCCACGCGATCACCGGCGCGGTCGTCGCCGGCGGGTTCATCGTGGCGGGCGTCGGCGCGTTCTATCTGCTCGCGAACCGCGACCACGCGGTCGCGCGCCGGTTCGTGCGAACCGGCGTCGTCACCGCGTTCGTCGCCTCGCTGCTCGTCGTTTTCCCGACCGGCGACCGCAACGGCGCGAACGTGACGGCGTACCAGCCGGTGAAGCTCGCGGCGATGGAAGGGCTCTTCCGCAGCGAGCACGGCGCCCCGCTCGCGATCATCGGGATGCCCGACACGCAGCATCGCCGGCTGATCGATCCCATCGAAGTTCCGGACGTGCTGAGCTTCCTGGCGTACGGAAACTTCAACGCGAGCGTGCGCGGGCTGGACGACTACGCGCGCGCCGATACGCCGCCCGTCGCGCTGACGTACTACGCCTACCACGTCATGGTCGGCCTCGGAACGATCTTCGTCGGCATCGCCGCGCTCGGCGTGCTGCTTCTCTGGCTGAAGCGGCTCGAGCAGGCCCGGTGGCTGCTGTGGATCCTGATGCTCGCGATCCCGTTTCCGTCGATCGCGAACGAAGCCGGCTGGGTCTCGGCCGAGGTCGGGCGGCAGCCCTGGATCGTCTACGGGCTCATGCGCACCGCCGACGGCGCCTCGACGAACGTCGTCTCGGGCGAGACGATCTTCACCGTCGCCGGCTTCGCCGGCATCTACGCGCTGCTGATCCTGCTGTACGTGATGGTCGTGCTGCGCGAGGTGGGCAACGGCCCCGGCGCCGCGCCGGAGACGGACGCGCCGTCGGCGACGCGCGGTGCCGAGGCGGGCGCGTGAGCGTCGCGGCGTTCTGCCTGCTCGGCGTGCTGCTCGCCGGCTACGTGATCCTCGACGGCTACGATCTGGGGATGGGCACCCTGCTGCTGTTCGTCTCGCGCGACGAGGACGAGCGCCGCGCGACGCTGCACAGCATCGCGCCCTTCTGGAACGGGAACGAGACCTGGCTCGTCGCCGCGGGCGCGGCGCTGTTCGCGCTGTTCCCGCAGATCTACGCGTCGGCATTCAGCGGCTTCTACCTGCCGTTCATCCTGGTGCTCTGGCTGCTGATGGGGCGCGGGATCGCCTTCGAGATCCGTGAGATGATCGACCACCCGATGTGGCACGCGTTCTGGGACGTCGTGTTCGCGGCGTGCAGCGCGCTGCTGATCGTGTTGCTCGGCGTCGCGCTCGGCAACATCGTGCGCGGCGTCCCGATCGACCGCGGGCTGTACTTCCTCGGGTACTTCACGGTGCTGTTGAACCCGTACGCGCTCGGCGTCGCGCTCCTCGCGCTGCTCGCGCTCGCGCAGCACGGCGCGGCGTACCTGCTGGCGCGTGTCGACGGCGGCCCGGTGGTCGAGCGAAGCGCTCGCGCGCTCACGCGGCTGTTCCCGCTCGTGTGCGCGGGCTGGGTGCTGCTGAGCGCGGCTACGGTCGTCATGCGCGGCTCGTCGGTCGGGCTGCCGGCGTTCGCCGCGGCCGGCGCGGCGGTCGCCCTCGTGAGCCTCGCCGTGCTTCGCCTCGCCGCGGCGCGGCGCGCCGGCGACACCGCGTTCCGCGCGTCGGCGGCGTTTCTCGTCGGACTCCTGCTCTCCGCGGCGGCGACGACGTATCCGTATCTGCTCCCGGGCTACCCCGACCCACGCACGGGATTGGACGTGTTTCGCTACGCGCCGAGTCCGACGTCGTTGCGGACCGCATTGACCTTCACCATCGTCGGGCTCGTGCTGCTCGCGGTCTACCGCACCGTCGTCGCCGGCCGGCTCACCGGGCGGAGCGTATCCGGCGAACGTCCCTGACGACGGGCTCCATGGGTCCGCCACGCTGGCGGCGAACGGCTCGACCGCGATGCAGGCTGGACTTTTCTCTCGTGCCGTCGTGTTCCGCGCCGCGACGCTGTTCGTCGCCGGCGCCGCCGCACTGGCCGGCGCGATTTCGCCGGCGAACGCCGCCGCGCGTTGGTGCACGAAGGTTCCGCTGGAGCAGGCGTTCTGTCCCGCGTTCACCCTCGAGGCGCCGCGCGCGACGCTGCGTCTCGCCGTCGCGGCGGACGAAGCGTCCCGCGCACGCGGGTTGATGGGCGTGCGCCGCATCCCGCCGAACGAAGGGATGCTGTTCGTCTTTCCGGACGTCGCCGGCGCGCACCACGAGTTCTGGATGAAGGACACGCTGGTGCCGCTGGACATGATCTTCGTCGAAGACGACGGCACGGTGTCGTCGATCTTCGCGAACGTTCCCGCGCCGAAGCCGCGGACGAGCGACGCGAACGTCGCGCGCCGCGCGGGAACCGGCCGCTACGTCATCGAGCTGGCGGCCGGAGGCGCGCGGCGGACGGGGATCACCGTCGGCACGCGGCTCCCGCTCGCGAACGCGTTCTGACGGCCGCTCTCAGAGCTGCACGTCGTTGGACGTGCTGCTGCGCACGATGGAGAGCGTGATCGGGATGCTCGCGCTCTGCCCGTCGCTGCGCGCGGCGACGAGCGAGACGCGCATCATCGCTCCGCTCGAAGGCAGCCCGAGCAGGTTCGCGCCGAACTGGCCTTGCCACGTCCCCGTCCCCACCGGCGTGAGCGGCAGCGTCGCGAGCCCGGTCGAGAGCGTGAGCTTCTGAACGTTCGTGGTGGTGATCGCGCTGATCTTGATCGTCGACGTCGGGCTCAAGACCGTCGGCGAGAGGGTCGCGTAGAAGATCTGCGGCGCGTCGCTCTGCCCCGCGTACGTGTTCGACGGGATGCTTCCGTACACGTAGGTGTTCGCGGCGGCGAGCGCGCTCGGCAGCGCCGCCGGCGAGGCCGACGCGGAGGGCGACCCGGACGGGCCCGGCGCCGGCGTCGTGCGCGCGCGGAGCTGCGGCGGCACCGGGCGCGGCGTCTCGCGCGCGGCCGGAAAGATGTAGCCGGCGGCGACGGTGGGCAGCGGAACGGGGCTCGGGATCTCGGCGCCCGGCGGACGGGCCGGCGTGTTGACGCCTTCGCCCTCGCGCACCAAGTGCGGCGTGACGACCATGACGAGCTCGTTGCGCGTGTACGTCTTGTTGTTGTCGCGGAACAGCGGCCCGACCAGCGGAAGGCTTCCGAGCAGCGGGATCTTGCTCTCGTTGGCTTGGACGTTCTCTTCGATGAGACCGCCGATCACGAGCGTCTCGTTGTCGCGCAGCTGCACCGTGGTCTGCGTGTCGCGCGTGGAGATCTGCGGGACGCCGTTGAGATAGCCGGTGAGCGAGTTCACCACCGGATGCAGCGCGACGCTGACGTCGGTCGGATCGGTGACGATCGGCGTGATGTCGAGCGTGACGCCGGTTTGAAAGCTCTGCAGCTGCGTGCTGGGGACCGTGCCGATCCCGCTGCCGACCGTCGTGAGGATGCTGATCGTGTCGCCGGCGCGGATCGAGGCGGTGCGTCCCGAGAGCGTCGTGATGCGCGGGTTCGCCAGCACGCGCGCGTGGCCGTTCTGGATCAGCAGGTTCAGCGTCGCCTGCAGCGTCAGCGGCGTGCGCGTGATCGCTTGGAAGCCGATGAGGCGTCCCGGCTGTCCGTTGGCCTGCGTCGGCGGCGTCGTCTCGCTGAACGTCGAGCCGATCGACGTCGAGCCCAGCTCGAGCCCGACGTCGTGCGAGCTGCTCTCGTCGACCTCGAGGATCTCGGTGTCGAGCACGATCGAAGGCGGGATCGCGTCCAGCTGCGCGATGAGGTCTTTCGCGTCGCGGATCGCCGGCGCGCTGCCGGTGAGGATCAGCTCCTGCAGCCCGTTGGGCGCGGTGATCCGCAGGTCCGGGTGCGCCGGCGCGAGCGCGGACTGCACGGCGCTCGCGATGTCGCTCGCGCTCGTCGTCCCCGCGGCGCCGAGGAAGCCGGGAACGATCGAACGCAGGCGCACGACGGCGTGATCGCTCGGCTGCGCCCCGCCGCCTTCTTCGCCCGGCACCCCGCCGGGACCGGGACCGCGGCTCGTGCCGTCGAGCTGCGCGATGCCGTCCGCGATGCGCTGCTGCTCCACGGCGGTCGCCGTCACCGAGATCGCGTTCAGCGCGACGTCGACCGAGGTGCTCGCGTGCGGAAACGCCCGCACGATGAGGTCGTTCACCGACGAGGCGTCGACGTTGCGCAGATGGTAGATCTGCGTGTACCGCTCGCCGAGCGGCGGCTGATCGAGCTCCGCGATGAGCTGCTTCGCCCGCTGCACGTCGTCGGCGGCGCCGGCGACCGTCACATCCGACCCGGAGACGCCGACGCGCACGTGCGGCATCTGCAGGGCGACGCTGCGCGCGATGTCCTTCGGCGGCCGCTGCACCACGTGGACCGCCTCGCTCGCGGTCGGGATCGCCGACGGCTGCGGCGACGCGGCCTCGAGCCCGGAGACCGCCGACTGAATTTCCTGGAGATCGCTCGGCGCCGCGCTCGCGAGGATCGCGTTCTTCGACACGACGACGAAGCGCGCCGACGGAAAGAGTGGCCGCAGACGCTCGGCGACGGTGCCGGCCGGCTGCGACTTCACGTTGAGAATCGCCGTGCCCGGGCGCCGCGGATCGCGCACGTCGAGGCCCGTGATCACGGTGCGCGCCGCCGCGATGTCGGCGTCCGAACCGGCGAGGACGAGCGTGTTCCCGCCGCCTTGCGCGACGGAGAGCTGCGGGAAGAGCCGCTGCACCACGTTGGCGACCCGCTGCGCCGGAACGAGCTGGGTCGTGACGACGGCCGAGCTCTGCATCGAGACGGCCACCACGCGGCCGTCGCTGCGGCAGCGCAGACGCAGCTGCCCGCACATCGCGTGCAGGGCTTCCGCCGCGGTGACGTGCGTGAGCGCGACGTTCACGTTGCCCTGCACGTCGGGGCCGACGGTGACGTTCAGGTGCGCGACGCGCCCGAGCCGCACGAACGCCTGCTGCGCCGGCTCGTTCTGCGCGGTGAAGTCGAAGCGCGGCGCACGAGTGCCTGCGCCGACGGCTCCGCCGGGAACGGCGAGCGCGGCGGCAAGAACGATCGAACCCGGCACCAGAAAGCGCCGCGCACCAGCCATTGAGCCTGCATGCTTACGAACGCCGGCGGCCCCGTCCTTGCGCTTCGCGATGTCTTAACCGCCCGGCTGCCGGCGCACGCTCGCGTCAACGACGGACGACGGCGAGCCGTCGGCAGCTGCTATGCTGCTCGCGCCGACCTGGACTCGATCCGAATCAGACTCAGGAGAGAGTGGGATTCGAACCCACGAGCCCCGCGAGGGGCTTGCGGTTTTCAAGACCGCCGCGTTCAACCGCTCCGCCATCTCTCCGCCGTCGAAAGCGCCTTATGTACCACGCCTGCTCGTCCTCTTGCTTTGCTGTACGGGGAAGTGCCTCGGCACATGCCTTCGAACCATTTATGCCGGCCGGTCGGTCAGCAGCGTACGCGCGGCATGGCGGGCATCCCGGGCTCCGAGCGGCTCGTGCACCCGCTCCCGCGACGACGTGCTGGTCGGTCTCCGTCGTCAGCGGGTTGTCGAGCACCCCAGACGTTCGTACGACTGAATTGCGCCGACTGCTTCGCAATGCAGGTAGACCCGTCCAGAAAGCCAAGGCGACCTACTGGACGTACGTCCGGTGGGGGGGGCAAATGGTACGCGACCGCGGCGATACGAGATTCTCATGGGACGACGATGGCCGCAGCGAATGCGCCGTCACGTTCACGTACGACGGCCCGGCGACCGAAGGCGGTCTGCTCGAAGCCGGATCCGTAGCTGCGGCGATCATCGGCTTCCGGGGAATGTTCGAGCGCGCGAACGCGCTCGCGAACGGCCAGAAGACGACCATTACCGTCTATGTCTCATCCACCTCCGGGTGCTTCGGTATCGTGTGCCGCCTTGTCGTGAAGGTTGCAGAATTCGTCTGGGCCCACCATGCGGAGTTTCTCGACGAGCTCAACAGTGCGTTCAACGTCGCCAAGCTGCTCGTCGAGGCCCTCCGGCACTTATTTCCTCACGGCGGCGAGAATGAAGGCAACGCGACAGAGTTTCCTCGACGCGCTCGGACACTCGCTGAAGACCCGTCGCTTCAGGAGGCGGTGCGGCGCGCGGTTGAAGCATTCGAGGACCCCGGCGTCATATCGCTCGTAATTCGAATCGGCGACCTCCAGGCGACTATCACGCGAGCCGACCTGGCCCGGACGTAGTGGTGTCCAGCATGCCGTCATCTGTGATGGACGCGCTCGCTCTGAGGCGCCCGACATTTCGTTGAGCGCAGTGACGGCTGCATCTGATGTCTGCTCGATCGTTCCGGCACGCTTCTGCGTAGCAGGACGGCGAACGGCCAAGCATCTCCGAGACGCGGCTCACATCAAGCGAGAGTCTGACTTCTCGCAGTCTGATGGAACCACATAAGCTCGATCCGGGCCTCGAAAAGCGCACGGTTGAAACCGACGTCCAAGGTCCCGAGGGTCCTTCTTGCGCTGAGGCTCCGGGCCAGGACCAGGCACGCCAGTCTCTATGGGATCGGATTGACCGGCGCGCTTCAGCGTGAACGGCTCCGGACTGCGGGCCGCGACAGGCGTGTCGAGGATGGTGCGGCACCCGTGTGCGCTCTTGCGTTGCCCGGAAAGGAAGCCTCCGGCCGAACGACAACCGGTCTTCCGGAAGAAACTTCCTCGCCGGGAAAGGACGTTTGCCCCATGCTTCCCATGCTTCGGGCTGCCGCTTCGTGCACCACGCTGGTGCTTCTCGCCGCCTGCGCCGGCGGCGGAAATGGCGCAGGCGGCTCCTCGGTACCGCGCGGGCCGGGCGCCGTTCATGCCACGCGTACGGCGCAGAGCGTCGTCTCGCTGGGGCACTACAACGTCGACTGGACCAACGTCGTGGTCGCCGGCATCTCGTCGGGCGCGGACATGGCCTCGCAGCTGCACTACGCGCATTCCTCGCAGATCAAAGGCGAAGCGATCTTCGCCGGCGCGCCGTTCTTCTGCGCGCAGGACAATGCGACGATCGCGATCGACGACTGCGAGTACACGTACGGACCGATCTCGCTCTCCACGCTGGAGACGGACACGAACAACGCGGCGGCGGAGGGCTATCTCGACCCCGTCGCCGACTTGAAGGGCGAGAAGGCGTGGATCTTCTCGGGGACGGCCGACACCGTCGTCGCGCAGAGCGTCGTCAAAGACGCCAACACGATGCTCCAGCACTACAGTGTCACGACGACGACGAACTTCACGACGGCGGCCGAGCACGGCTGGGTCACGCCGGACGTCAGCTCCGCGTGCGGATCGCTGAACTCGAACTACCTCATCAACTGCGGGTTCGACGCCGAGCAGCAGTTCCTGACGACGTTCTTCGGAACGCTGAGCGCGCGCAACAGCGGAACGCTGAAGGGCCAATTGATTCAGTACAGCCAGACGCCGTACGCGGTCGCCGGCCTCGACTCCACGGGCTGGATCTTCGTTCCGTCGAACTGCGCGAGCGGGTCGAAGTGCAAGATGGTCGTCGCGCTGCACGGCTGCGAGCAGGGCCAGTACTGGATCGGGACGACGTTCGTCAAGGATTCCGGCCTCAACGAGTGGGCCGACACGAACTCGATCATCGTGCTCTACCCGCAGGCCGTCCCTTCGGCGGGCAACTCGCTGGGCTGCTGGGACTGGTGGGGCTTCGACGGCTCCGACTACGCTTCGAAGCCGGGACTCGAGCTCAACGCGATCTGGAAGATGATGCAACAGGTCTGACGCGCTGCAAGAAACGGGGTGACCGATGCGCATGCAACCGATGCTCGCGATGCTGGGAGGCGCCGAGATCGTCATCATTCTGCTCGGCTGGCTGGTGATGATGGCGATCCTCGCGGGGGCGGTCTGGCTCGTCTACGCGCTCATCCGCAGGGCCGCGCGTGACGGCTCCTCCAGGTCGAAGCGCTAATCCGAACCTGCCCGAACGGTCGGCGATGCGGTGGCGGCGCCTCCTTTCTGGGAGGCTGCTGGGGGCGAAGGTGCGGCGCCGCACCTTCGCCCGTTAAGCCGTGCTTAGATCACGGTCGCAACGGGCTGGGAATCCTGGCGAGCGAGGGGTTCTTGGGGTACGATCTGGTCATGGCGAACAGGTTCCTCGCCGCGGGGCTCGCGGCAAGTCTCATGATTCTCGCCGCCCCACTTGCAGCGCTCGCGCAGGACGAACCGCCGCCCCCGTACGAGGGCCAGCCGTCGTACGCGACGCAGGACGAACAGATTCACGGCCGCATCGTCGCGTTCGACGGCGCGTACGCGCTGTCGGTTCGCGACGACCGCGGATTCGTCGACAACGTTCAGCTGCACCAAGGCACGATCATCAACCCGACCGGTCTGACCCTCGCGCCCGGCATGGTCGTGGCGGTTCACGGCTACAACGCCGGGTCGTACTTCGCGGCGAACGAGATCGACACGCCCTACGAGCTCTACGGCGCCGTCCCGTACTATGCGGGCCACCCGTGGTACTACTGGGGCCCGAGCATCTCGCTCGGCTTCTTCTTCGGCAGCGGCGGCTGGTGGCGCGGCGGCTACTACGGCCGCGGCTACTACGCCCATCCCTACGGCGGCTACCGAGCCGTCCCGTACGGCCACCCGTACGCCCCGGCGACGCGCGCCTACGGCTACCGCGCCCCGACGTACGGCGGCCGCAGCTACGGCGGGCGCACGTACTCGGCACCCGGGCGCAGCTACGGCGCCGGGCGCGGCACCTACTCCGCTCGCTCCGGCGCGACGCGCGGGACGACGTCCCACGCTTCCTCCTCGCACGGCGGGGGCGGCAGCCACCACCACTAACGAGAGCTCCTTCTCGGAAGCGGCGACGAACGGGCATCCCGGCAGCGGGGTGCCCGTTCTCGCGAAGTAGCGGCACGGCGGCGCGCGGAAAGGGGCCCTGTGACCACCGCGACGCTCTCCTACGGCTCGTATCTGCGGGTCCCCGAGCTGCTCTCGCTGCAGCAGCCGCTCAGCGATCCGCCGCACCACGACGAGACGCTCTTCATCCTGATCCATCAGGTGTACGAGCTGTGGTTCAAGCAGACGCTGCACGAGTTGGACGCGTCGGCGCGATACCTCGACGCCGGCGATCTGCTGCGGGTCGCGAAGGCGTTCAAGCGCATCCATGCGATCCAGCGCGTCCTGGAGCAGCAAGTCGAGATCCTCGAGACGATGACGCCGCAGGACTTCAACCGGTTCCGCGACCGGCTCAATCCGGCGAGCGGCTTCCAGTCGGCGCAGTTTCGCGAGATCGAGATCCGCTGCGGCGTGCGCATGTCGCCCGAGGCGGTGCGCCATCTCGACGTGACGCCGCAGGAGCGCGCGCGGCTGGAGCGGCGCATGGGCGAGCCGACGCTCTACGACGCGCTGAAGGCGCTGCTCGCACGCGAGGGCTTCGACGTCTCCTCGCACGACGCGCTGCTCGAGACGTTCCGCACGATCTACGAGCGCGACGAGGAGCACTACGCGCTCTACCTGCTGCTGGAAGACCTGATCGATTTCGACGAGCGGTTCTCGCTCTGGCGCGGCCGGCACGTGCAGATGGTGGAGCGCATGATCGGGATGAAGTCGGGGACGGGCGGCTCGCTCGGCGCGGCATACCTCAAGACGACGCTCCAGCGGCGCTTCTTCCCGGAGCTGTGGGAGGTCCGCACGGTGCTCGGCGGAACCTCGGGCTGGTGATCGCCGCGACGTCGGCGCGCGCCCGCGAACGCTTCGCCGGGCTCGACGCGTGCACGTGGCTCGTCTCGCACTCGATGGGTGCCGCGCCGCTCGCCGCGCGCGATGCGCTGCTGCGCTATCACGCACAGTGGGCCGAAGGCGGACCCGAAGGCGCCTGGCCGGCATGGCTCGACGAAGCGCGCACGATCGCCGACGGCATCGCCGCGATCGTCGGCGCGCCGGCCGGCACGGTGTCGCTCGCGCCGAACGTGAGCCTGCTGCAATCGGCGCTCGCGTCGTCGCTCGACCTCCGCGACCGCGCGCGCAACGAGATCGTCTACGAAGCGCTGCAGTTTCCGTCGCTCGCGTACGTGTGGACCGCCTGGGAGCGCGCCGGCGCGAAGACCGTGCGCGTCCCCACCGACGACGGGAGGACGATTCCGACGGAGCGGATCTGCGAAGCGATCACCGAGCGCACCGCCGTCGTCGTGCTCTCGCACGCGTACTATCAGAGCGGCGTGGTGATCGATCTTCCGCCGATCGTCGCGCGCGCGCACGCCGCCGGCGCGCTCGTCGTTCTCGACGCCTATCAGACGACGGGGACGTATCCGTACGACGTCGCGGCGCTCGACCTCGACGTCGTCGTCGGCGGCTCGCACAAGTGGCTGTGCGGCGGGCCGGGCTGCGGCTGGATCTACGTGAAGCCGGCGCTCGCGGAGAGGTTTCGCCCGATGGTGACGGGCTGGTTCGCGCACCGGGAGCCGTTCGCGTTCGAGCCGCCGCCGATCGTCTACGCGAACGACATGCTGCGCTGGGCGACGGGGACGCCGACGATCCCGGGCTACCTCGTCGCGCGCGCCGGGCACGACCTGATCCGTGAGATCGGCGTGCCCGCGATCCGCGAGCACAACGTACGGCTCACGACGCGCCTCACCGAGGCGGCGCTCGAGCGCGGATGGCGCGTCAACACGCCGCACGAGGCGGCGAAACGCACGGGCTGGGTCGGGATCGAGGTGCCGAACGCGGAACGCGTCCTGGAGGAGCTGATCGCGCGACGCGTCTTCGTCGACCATCGCCCCGGCTGCGGGTTGCGCGTGAGCGCGCATTTCTACACCTCCGACGAGGAGATCGACGTGTTCCTCGCCGCGATGGACGAGCTGGTCCCGCGATGAGCGCCGGCGACGACGGCGGCGATCCCGCGCTCGCGTCTACGCTGGAAGCGCTGGAGAGCTCGAACCGCGGCACGGTCCTCGTCGCCGACGACGACGAGGGCGTGCGGATGCTGCTCCGCGTGCTCCTCGCGCGCCAAGGCTTCACGGTGCTGGACGCCGAGAACGGGCTGATCGCGCTCGAGACCGCGCGGCGCGAGCGGCCCGACCTCGTGCTGCTCGACTGGGTCATGCCGATCATGGACGGACACGAGACCGTCCGCCAGCTCAAGCGCGATCCCGTCACGCGCGACATCCCGGTCGTGATGCTGACCGCGCAGTCGTCGATCGACGACAAGGTCGCCGGGCTCGAAGCCGGTGCGCAGGACTTCCTGACGAAACCGTTCGACGGGCGCGAGCTCGTGGCGCGGCTCGAGCAGCAGCTGCGCTGGCGCAAGCTGCTCGCCGACGTCCCCGCCCCGCCGCGCTCTACGGCGATGCTGGCCGGCGAAGCAGAGGCGGCGCGCGCGCAGGGCGCGCACCGCGAGGCGATCGCGCTCAACGTACAGGAAGCCGAGACCTGGGACGCGCGCGGGGAGCACGCGCGCGCCGGCGTGGCCTACCGCGCCGCAGCGCGCGAAGCCGACCGGCTCGGGCAGAGCGAGCTCGCGAACAAGCTGATGCGCCTCGCCGGAAAGTCGTACTTGAGCTGCGCCGAGCGCGGCGTCGACGCGCGCGTCTCGCGGCGCTGCTATCTGGAAGCGGCGCGCTGCTTCATGGTCGCCGGAAATCTCGTGCTCGCGGAGCGCTCGATCGACTACGCGCAGTCGCTCGACGATCAGCCGCCGGCATGAGGACGCGCGGCCCCGAGCGGCGCGAGCGGATCCTCGCGGCGATCGAGATCCCCGCGCTCGGGATCTGGCTCGGCGCGCTCCTCGGCTTCGCCTTCGTCTTCGCGCCGCTCGCGTTCCGCATCGTCGCACCTGGCGATCTCGGACGGTTCGCGACGCTGATCGCCGGCTCGATCGCGACGCTGACGCTGTGGGGCTACGTGCTGGTCGGGATCGCGATCGTCGTCGCGGTGCTGCGCGCCGCCGGCGCCGCGGATCGGACCTGGGACGCCGTGCGCCTCGTGCTGATGCTGGGCGCGCTCGCGCTCATCACGTGGGAGCGGCAAGGCATCGTCCCCGCGATGGAGACGAGCCGCGACGTGACGTCGCCCGCGTATCGCGCGCTGCACGCCCGCTCGACCGAGATCTACGGCGGCGCGGCGCTGCTGGCGCTGATCGCATTGATCCTCGCCGCCTCCCGCGCCCCGGAGCCGTGAAGCTTCGCGGGCGATCGCCATGGCGGCTCACGTTCTGCCGCCGCGAAAGCCGAACGCCCGCGCGCCGTGACGTTCGGACGTCGCGTACGGCGTTCAACAGCCGACCATGTCGATCAAGTCGTCAACGTCGCGCCCAAGTTCGTTGACGCCGTCGTCGGAAAGGCCGCGTTGCTGCAAGAGCAGCGTGAAGAATCGTTTCACTTCGCGCTTCTGGTCCGCGCTAAGGCTCCGCAGTCCGACGAGAGTCGGCGGAAAGCCATAGAGCTTCGCAGCATCCCTCAGAGCGCTGGTCTGAATCGCAGTCAGTTCTCGCGGCAACGAGCTCTCGTCGGGTAGCTGCAGTTCTCGCGCATTGCCGGCGTGCGCCTTTTCGGCGAGATCACGTTCCCGTCCACGAACGGACCACATGGATCCGGATCACACGCGGACACATACGACGCACCACAGGGTCGCATGGAAGCATTCGACCGTAAGGCGTTGCGGATTTGAATCGGCTGGAGCGCTTCCGACGAACATGCAGTCGTAAAGCTGAAAGAACCGATCTGCAAACGAAGCGAGTTCCGCCCATCCGATCGGTGCATCACGCGTATGCTGCGCATACCGCTCAGCGTCGGCCATCCGCCAGCCATGCGTTGCGCCGTCGAAGACTTCGATGACGGGCGGTCAGTTCGTCATCAAGTTGTACTGGATCGTCGCGGTGTAGGTGCCGGCGGGCTCGGTCGCCGGGACGGTGAGGGTCAGGTTGAAGCAGTGCTGCTGCTTCTCGCCCGCGGTTCCCGTCCACGTGGTCTCGCCCGGGGAGCCCGAGTTCGAATACGCGTGCACCGTGGAGGAGAGATCGGGCACCTGCCACGCCAGGTCGCTCGTCGACGGGTAGTTGAGGACGGGATACGTGCCGGATCCGGATTTCGTCGTGCCGTACCCCCAGTCCGTCAGCGTGTACGCCGTCGTGTAGTACGTGTAGATCTCGAACGCGCACGTGTACGTGTTGGATCCGTAGCCGGCGTCGAGCTCGCCGGTGTGCGGGATCGTGTGGATGTACTGTGCGTTCGGGTCCGCCTTGGCGACGAACTGCACGGGGACGGGCGTCGGCTGCGCCTGCGCCTGCGCGAGCTCGAACGGTGCGAGGCCCGGCGCGACGTCCCACGCCGTGCCGGCCGACGCGAGCTGCACCGGCGTCGCGAACGGGTCCGCGGCGAGCTGCGCGACGCTCGCCGACGGCGCGGTCGCGACGAACGCGAGCGCGCCGGTCGCAGGGGGTCGCACGCCGCCGCCGGCATCGGCGATCGCGGCGCCGTGCGTCGCCGGCTTCAGGAATCCGACCGGCGCGGGGCTCGGCGTGATGACGACCGTCAGCACCACGTACTTGTAGGCGCGATTGCTCTGCAGCGCGTCGGCCTGCGAGAACATCGCGAGCGCGGCGACCGCGGCGAGGCCGAGCAGCGCGACGAGATGACGGCCTCTCAATTTCCCACCACCGTATAGACGATGTACACGTTGAACTGGCTGGTCGGCATCGCGCTGGACAGCCGCAGCTGGTAGTCGTAGCCTTCCGCGAGCGTGCCGGCGGTCGTGGTGCTCCACACGGACGCCGAGCCGGGCGGCGAACCGGGATAGCTGATCCCGTTCGCGCCGTTGACCCCGAGCGGCGTCCCGCTCGTCGTCGAGTTGAACGACGTCGCGGGCGAGAACGCCGTGTTCGCGGCGTTGCTCACCAGCCAGTACAGCGTCTGGAACAGCGGGTACGTCGCGGGGCTCGGCGTGGGGTTGGAGCCGTTCAAGTCCGTCGCGCCTTCGGCGTACACGATGAACCCGGACGTGTCGTTCGTCTGCACGTTGACCTGCGCAGCGTACTTGTACAGATACTGATAGCCGACGACGACGTTGCCGAAGTCGACGGTGCCGCCGTCGAGCACGGCGCCGCTGCCGACCGCGGGCGTCGAGCCGCTCCCGAGGCCGCCGATCGGGCCGAATCCGCTCTGGTAGTTCGGCGTCACCGACGCCTTCACGTACGGCAGGACCTTGTAGCTCACGCGCGCCGAGCCGGTCGCGGGCGCCTGCTGCGCGAGCGCGGGGAGCGGCAGCAGAGCGAGGACGGCGAGAGCCGCGAGCGCGCGCATCCGTCGCATCAGTTGGCGACCAGCGTGTAGGTGAGCGTGATCGTATCGGTCTGCGTGGCGCTGAGCACCGTCGCGCCCACATTGACCTGATAGCTCATCAGGTTGTCGACGGGCTGATGGCTCACCGCGCCGCTGTAGCTCGAGAGCGAGAGCGTCCCGCTCGTCGGGACCGTCGTGCCCGGCGATGCGGTCACGCTTCGCGTGTACGTGCCGCTGGCGGGCTTGGAGGAGTCGGCGGAGACCCACGTCGACAGCGCCGGCCCGCCGGCCGCCGAGACCGTCGGATTGACGTCGGCCGAGACGGACAGACTCCAACCGTTGCTCGAGTCGCTGTAGACCGACGCGGCGAGCGCGTCCTGCGCCGCGAACGTCCCCATGATCGTGTTGAGGTTGATCATCGGGTACGTGCCCGCGCTCGTGAACGTGCAGTTTCCGCAGCTCACCGACGGTGCGGTCGCGTTTCCGTAGAGGGCCGGCGAGTACGTGAACGTCGTCGGTCCGCCGCTCGGCAGCTCGATCGAGAGCGCCGCCTCGTCGATGACGCGGATCGTGTTCGAGAGCGAGTAGATCGGCAGCGTGTTGGCGTTCGTCGCCGGGTTCGCCGGCGTGCCGTTGTCGGCGACCGAGGCCGGCCATGAGAACGTCGAGTTGATGTCGTACGGCGAGAGCGCGTAGAAGAACACGTCGAGCTTCTGGCCGACCGCGATGTTGCAGCCGCTCAGCGTGAGGATGCCCGGCGTGCCCGGCGACCCGCGCACCGGCTCGGTGAGCGTCTTGTAGCCGTTCCCCGAGCACTGCGCGCCGTTGGCCCCCGCGCCGTAGGTGTAGATCGACGACGCGATCAGCGACCAGTCCTGAGTGTCGAAGATCTGCCCCGACGTGTTCGAGGACGGCAGCGAGATGCTGACGTCGGTGATCGGCGTCGAGCCGTTGTTGTACAGCTCGTAGACGTAGCCGTTGCCGTTGGTGTAGTTCGACCACGCGCCGATGACCGGCTGGCTGTTGGACGGCACGGCCTGGATCGGCGCGACCGGCGGATAGACCGGCGTCGCCGTGTAGCCGCCCGCGTAGGTGAAGCTCGTCTCGGCGGTCGTGTTCGCGACGTCGAGCACGGGGATCGGCGCATTGGAGATCGACGACGCGTTCACGACGCCGCCGCCGTTCGCTCCGACGACCGTCCAATCGATGTTGTTCGACGAGACGCCCGGCGCGGTGGTGTAGTTGAACGTGACGTCCAGCTCGTCGCCCGGCGGCAATGCGTTCGTGTCGGTCGTGCCCGCACACGGGGTCGACGCTTGCGTCGCGGCGTTCGGCGCGGTCGAGACCGCGCACAGATCGATCAGGTACTGGCCGGCGGTTCCGGTCGCGTTCGCGTGCCACGTCACGCCGCCCTGATCCGGCGACGTCACCGACACCGAGCTGGGATAGACGCCGCCGGCGGAGGGCACGCTGATCAGCAGCTGGCTGATGTAGTCGGGATTCGGATCGAGGCCCGTCGTCGTGTTGACGAACTTGAAGGTGAACGAGGTATTCGCGAGCGCGGGCACCACGACGGGCGAGATCGTCGCCTGCATCAGCGCCGGGTTCAGCGAGAAGACGCCCAGCTCGGTCGAGTCGATGTTCGACGTTCCGGCGATCGCGTTGCTCAGCGTGTTGCTCGGCCCGACGCCGAAGGGTGTCGTCGTGTAGTTCGCGGTGGCCGGGATCTCCTGGAACGGGAACGATGTCGGCAGGATCGTCCATTTGAAGGTGAACGTCGCGGTCGCGTTCTTGGCGATGGTCGCCGACGTGCTGGCGAACGAGAACGCGTTCGGCCCGAGCTTCGTGTCGGTCGACGTCCCGGAAGCGCCGTTCTGGGTGTGGATCGTCCACTTCGTGTTGTTGCTCGTCCCCGTGACCGTGCCGAGGTTCCATACGAGCTGGTTCGGGTTCACCGAAGCGGGCAGGACGAACTCGATGTTCGAGATGGCCGCCGAGCCGCCGGTGTTGTTCACGGTGATCGTCGAGGTGTACTGGCCGCTGACCGCGTTGTTCGTGCCGGTCGCGTACATCGCTTGCGCGTAGCGCGGCGTCCCCAGCGTCGTCGCCGTCGAGTACGCGCCGTTGGACCAGGTGTAGTACGGCTGGCTGTTTCCGCTGATGTTGTACCCGAAGACGTCGAGGCCGTTCGTCGCCGTCGTGTCCATGGCGGCGTCCGTGATGCTCTCCGCGATCCCGTGCAGCGGCGTGATCGTCGTCCGCAGCACGCACACCGCCGTGCACTTCCCGGTGGGAACGGAGACCGTGAAGGGAATCGGAATCGTCCCGTTGACGGGGAGGGAGGCGCCGGCGACCTTCGGGGTGAGCTTGATCCCCGGCGCTCCGGTCACGGCGTCCGTGTACGTCGCGATGTTCCAGACGTTTCCGGACGAGTCGGTCGTCGTCGTGACGCCGACCTGCGTTCCGAGCGTCGAGCCGGCGCCGCTGTCCTGCTCGATCGTGATCTGCTTGATCGAATCACCGTTCCAGGTGCCGTACAGCACGCCGGCGTTGTTCGTCAGCGTCGCGGTGACGTTGGTCGCCAGGCCGGCGGCGTTCGCGTTGATGAACGCGCCGGCGGGGTTCGTCCACTGGAACTGTCCGGCGTAGCTCAGAATCTGGAACGACTTCGAACCGACGACGCTGCCGGCGGTTCTGTCATACAGCTGAACGGTGTAGACGTTGGGTGCGAACGGGATCTGCGTGGCCCCGAACGCCGTGAGGTTCGTGCTGTTGATCGGCCACGCGATGCCGGTCTGCGAGAAGGCCGCCCCTGTAGCGGTGAACGTCGGAACCGGCGAGAAGAACTGCGGCGCGTTGAGCGATTCCTGCGCCGCGGTGTCGGACGTCGTGGAGCTCATGACGACGCTGTTCGCGTTGCTCACGGTGAGCTGGTAGACGTGACCGTTCACCGTCCCGGTGCCGCTGATGTTCAGCCCGGTCGTCGACTGGTCGACGATCGGCGTTCCCGAGATGTTGAGCAGACCGTCCGTCGCGAACGTGTCGTTGAGGTTCGTACCGGTGTTCGCCGTCGATCCGCTGTACGGCACCAAGGTGTTCCACGTCATCGTGGACGGGTTCAGCGAGACTTGCTGCGTCGAGATCAGATCGGCCGTCGTCGCGTCGAAGAGCTGCACGGTCATCGTCCCCGACGCGTTCGCCCCCGACGAGGACGTCGACCACTGCCCGCTCAGCTTCCCGCTCGTGGGCAGAATGCCGGTCGCGCCCGCGAGAAAACACGTGTTGTAGGGACTGTTCTGCGAGCCGCTCGGGATCGAGTACAGGCACGGCATGCCGTTCGACGACGAGTTCACGAAGCCGAACGCGTAAAAGTGCGCCGGATTCAGGCCGGACGCCGAGACGTAGACCGTCGAGCCGCTGCTGAAGTCGTTTGCGACGTGGCTGTAGCCCGAGTCAGAATACGTGCTGAAGTTGAGCGTCCCGATCACGACGGTGTACGCGACCGCGTCGAAGTTCGTCGTCGCCATGTTCTGGACCGCGATGGTCCACACGCCCGAATACGCGGGGTCGGTTCCGGTGCCCGGGTCGGTCGCGCCGTACGCCGCTCCCGCCGCGGCCGGAGTCTGCAGCGTTACGCCCGCCCAGAACGGCTGCAGCTTGCCGCCTTGCGTCTTGGCACAGCGGCCCTGGGCGTCGGTCGTGAAGTTCGCGCCGGCGTTGTTGTCCGGCGTGACGATGTACGCGTAGCCGTCGGGCGCGTAGACGATGTAGCGGTACGTCGTCGAAGCGGCGAGGTTCTCGCACAGCCAGTAAACGTCGGTTCCGTACCCGACGGTCTGGTCGTCGAGATACGGCTGGTTCGTGCTGCCGGTCAGCACGATGCTGGCGCCGTTGGCCGCTTTCGCCCAGCGGACGTTATGGTGCAGGAGGTCGGTGAGCTTCGGAACCGGCGGCAGCTTCCCGTGGTACGGGGTCAGCCGCGAGTTGCCGGCGTGGTGCATGTGCGCCAGCGCGGCGAGCTCGGCGTTCAAGCCGGTGTCACCGCCGATCGAGCGGCGCGTGCCCTGCGGTCGCGAGAGATCGCCGAGCGGCAGCGGCGGCGGCGTCGGCCGGCTGAGCGCGGCCGGCGTTGCGCCTGGACGGACGCCTCCGCCCGTGCGTAACACGGACTGCGGGGCCGTTTGCGCCAGGGCGATCGGACCGGCGACGCCGAGGACGGCGCCGACGACGAGCGCGGCAAGCGCCAGCGTTCGCGACAAGTGTGACATGGTGCTCCGGAATCCGTTCCGTTGGATGCGCGTTCAGCGCACCGTGATGTTCGCTTGTCCCGCCACGATGCTGGAGCCGCCGTAGTCGATCATCGCGACCACGGAGTACGAGCCCGGCGGAAGCTTCTTCCCGACCGCGTCGATGAGGCGTTTCCCCGACCGTTCGACGAGCATCCCTTGCGGGAACGTCACTCGATCGACGATTGCAGTCCCTTGCTTCACCTCGACGCGACCGCTCAAATATTCGTGCGCGTTACCGGTATTCTTGAAATCGACCAGATAGTGTTCGCCGTCGTCCATGGGCTGGGTCTTCACGTCGGTCACCTCGCCGGCGAGGCGCGTCGACTCGGGGATCATCACGTAGATCTTCGAGGCGATTCGCTCGACCACCGAGAGACCGCCGCCCTTGCGCATCGGCCGCGTCGTGAAGAACACGAGGCTGCTGTACTCGCCGTTCGCGCCGTTCGGGACGTCGACCGAGAACCGCACTTGCGTGAACGAGTTCGGCTCGAGGTCGAACTCGCGCGGGTTGATCGAGATGTCTTTCGAGAGCGAGAACGGCGACTTGCCGGGCGGCGTGAAATTGTAGTTTCCGGTCGGCCCGACCGTGTAGTCCGCGAGCGAAGCGACGATGTGAACCGGCGCCGCGCTCGTGTTGCGGACGGTGATCGGGAACGTCTCTTCCTTGCCGGGCTGCGACTGCAGCTCGTACTTGGCCGGCGAGACGTCGACGGCGATGTCCGCCGACGACGGAGCGGCGAGCGCGGCGGTGAGGCCCAGGGCCGCACCGAGCACGCGAAGGGCACGCAGCGAAGTACGCATCTCCTTCATTCTCGGCCGCTCCGTCCGACGGATTCAGTCACGGCGTCCGATCAGCTCGGGATGACCGCGACGGTGATGACGTTCGTCTGCGCGCCCGATGGGGCGGCCGCGCTGACGTTGAGCTGGACGTCCTGGCCCATGAAGTTCCAGCCCGCCGGAGGCTGGCTCGACGTGCTGTAGATCGTCGCGCCGCCCGAGGTGTACGCCGTGTAGAGCGGCGTCGCGTTGACGTCGGTCGCCGGCGCGCCGGGGTTGCCCGCGGCGCCGTAACCCGAGGTCCCGCTCGACGCCGCGCCCAGCGGCGCGAGCGCCACGCCCGCGACCGAGTTCACGGTCGGGCACGAGGCCGTGTACGCGGCCGGGTTGCCGGACGCGCCGGAAGCCGTCGGCGCCGCCTTCGGGGTCGTGTCGAGGAAGAACGCGCAGAGCTGCGTGCCGGCGACGGCCGTGTCGAAATACTCGACAACCTTCACGCCCGCCGAGTCGTTCGAGTTGACGCCGACCGAGATCGCGTTCTTGTAATAGCAGCCGGTATAGCCGGCGGCCGGCGGAGTGATGCCGCCGAAGGTGAGGGTCGCGTTCGTGCCCTCGGCGACGCCCGCGGCGCAGTTGCCTGCGGCGGACGGAAGGATCGTCGAGGCGGTCCCCGACTGGATCGCGCCGGTGGCGCTGTAGTTCACCGCGATCGAGACCGCGGCGGTGGCATTGACGGTGTACTTGAGCTGGGCCGAGCCGTAGACCGTCGTCGCAGCCGTGCCCGGAGCCGCGGTGACGGTCGCGATCCCCAGCATGACGAGAGCAGCGACTGCTCTTTTCACGTTCGAATCCTTTCGAGGAGGGACGCAGAGAGAAGGGCGATCCCTCGCCCCTAGTCGGTCTATCGGTGAACGGGGTGCCGTCGCTTAGCCGCTCTCCGAAGTGACGCGGAACACTTAACGCAGGCTTAGCGGGAAGGTCTGGCCGCGTTTGGTCATGAGCGTCGCCGAGTACGGGAGGCCCTTGCGCCAGACGCGCATCTCGAAGACGAAGAGCCGGCCGTTCGGCTTCGGAAGCGCGATCTTGTAGCCGTCCTCGAAGAGCAGCGTGTCGCCGGCCTCCACCGGCGCGAGCGTCTTGAGCGAGACCTTGATCGTGTGGCCCGGTTCCGGCTTCTCCGGGAAGACCCGCAGGGAGAAGAGCGGGATCTTCGGGTCCACCGAGAGCAGCGCGGTGCCCTCGCCGAGGTCCGAGCGATGGGCGGTGACGGTCAGCGCGTAGTCGCCCTTGGTCAGCGGCGGGACGACGAGCGCGCCGGACCAGGCTTCCGCGTGCGCGTCGTAGCGGAGCGGGAAGCCGCCCAGGACGTCGCTCTCGACCGCCATCGACTTGACGTCCTTGCGCGAGGTGCGGGCGACGACGCGCACCATCGCGCCGGGCGGCGCGGCCGGCGGCTCGAGCGAGACCTGGATCGGCAGCTTCTTGCCGTCGCTGAAGGTGTAGACGACGTTCTTCGTGCCTTCTCCCAGATGGAACACCATCCCGGACACTGCCGCCCCGCCAGCGAGCACGACCGGCGCGTCGGGGCCGGACAGAACGCTCAGCCCGTCGGGGATCGTGTCGGGGTCGACGTTCAGCGTATAGGTCCCCGGCGGGAGATTGTCGAGCAGGAACGAGCCGTCGTCGTCCGTGATGCCGGCGTGATCGCCGGGCTCGGCGACGACGTAGACGTTCTTCAGCCCGACCGGGGTCCCGAACGCGCCGTCGGCGGGCGCCATGACGAAGCCGCCGATCGAGCCGAGCGTCGTCGCGACGAAGTCGACCGGCGTCTGCGTCCCCGGCGTCACCGTGATCGTCTTCTTCGTGTCGCCGACGAACGCGACGGTGGAGGGGACCGTCGCGTCGACGATCGAGACCGTGTGCGAGCCGGCGCCGAGCCGTCCGATCTGATAGTGCCCGTCGCTCGTCGTCGTCACCGCCTGGATCCCGTCGACCGCGATCCCGACGTTGCCCAGCGGATGCCGTTTTCCGCCGTTGTCGACCGCTACGACGGTCCCCGCCACGCCGGCGAAGTTCCCGATCGTGAACTGGACCGTCATCGTCTGCCCGCCCAGCACCGTGAACGTCTGGAACTCGCGGTCGAGCACGACGCCCGGAGGCAGCGTGGCCGGATCGACGCTGATCGTGTGGACGCCCTGCGGCACGAAATGGAACTCGAAGGTCCCGCTCGCGTCGGTGCGCTGCGAGACGCCGCCGTCCAGCATGACGAGCACGTTGTTCGAGCCGTGCAGCGCGGGCTGGCTGAAACCGAAGCCCGCCGTCGGTACGGTCGTGTACGTGACGGTCCCGCGGATCACGGCGGGGAGCTTGGGATTCGCCCGGCCGTAGCCGGTCTGCGGCTGCCCGAATCCGAACGGCCCGACGAGCGAGGCGTTGAACGCGGTACCGGTGCCGGCGCCGACGCCGGTGACCTTGAAGCGGTCGACCGCGACCTGCACCGCGACGACCGTCGAGAGCCGCCGGACGACCGTCGCGCCCAGGTCGATCTGGCGCGACGGGACGCCGTTGTTCAGCGAGCTTTCCACGGTCTCGCTGAGCTGTGCGTCGGTCTTCTTCCCCACGCTGCGCCGGTACTGGATCGTCTGCATCAGCCCGGTGCCGGCGTCGCTGAAGGCGCCCACGGCGAGGCTGCGCGCGATCTGATAGGCCGCCGAGCCGCCGAAGAGCGGATGGCTCGCGCCGAACGTGAGCTGGCTCTGCCCGGCTCCGCCGAGCGTCCCGGCGGTCGAGCTCGCCTGGGCCGTCTCGAACAGCGAGAGCTTCCCGAGCGACTCCGTCAGCGTCAGCGCGCCCGTGCGCTGCAGGCTGACAGTTCCGTCGGTGCGCGTCGAGTCGGCGCTGGCGACGTACTGGAAGCCGAAGTGCGACCAGCTCCGGCCGCCCGAGAGCGTCAGATGGTCGTCGTGCTGATCCGTCCCCGTGTCCGGGAGCTTGTCGTCGATGTGGGTGAGGTCGATCCCGATCTGGCCGAGGAGGTTCGTGTTCCGCCGCACCGACACGTCGGCCGTCATCCCGCCGTCGATCGGCCCGGAGAGCGACTGGAATCCGGCCGGATCGTAGCGCACGCTGAGCGTCGAGAGCGAGTTGAGCCCCTGAAGGTTCGCCTGAAAGGCTCCGGCGAGGTGCACGCCGTCCGGCTCCTCCGAGACGTCGCGCGTCGACGAGACGGCGAACTCGGTCTGGGTCGAGAGCTTCGCGCCGTAGCGTTGAAACGAGAAGTCCGCGAGCCCCTCGCGACCGTCGGTGTTTTCGGCCGTCCCCGCGTAGCCGGCGGCCGAGAGCGAGCCGCCGAAGGCGTTCCAGTCGCGCCGGACCCCGTAGATCCGGTACGTGATGTCGTCCTGCTGCGCCGCCGTCGCGCCGAGGTACGTCAGGTCGCCGTTGCGCATCGGGAAGGTCAGCCCGATCCCGCGCGCGAGTCCCCCGACCTGCAGCTGCGTGTCGGCGGGTCCGGCGAGCTGGCCGTAGTTGAGGCTGTACTTCGGCGTCTCGTACTGGCCCAGGATCGTCCCGCCGCCGCCCCCCGAGCCGAGGCCGAACGTGTTCGTGAACGAGAGCGAGCTCTGCTCGGTCCGCCGCTCCGCGGTCAGCGTCAGCGCCGTGGCGTAGTCGTCGTAGTCGAGCGGGATGTCGTTGCGGCTGGAGCGGCTGATCCCGACCTGATAGGTGCCGTCGCCGCGCAGCACGATGGGACCGTCGCCGAAGAGGCCCCGTTTCCGCGGCTTCGGGGACGGCGAGGGCGAAGGGGCCGGCTCGGCGATCGCGAGGGTCGGCGTCACGATCGGGATGTGCAGGCGAACGGCGAGGAGCGGATCCGCAAGCGACACGCCTCCCGCCGTGAAGCAGAGGGCGGAGAGCGCGAGAAAGACGGTGCCCAGTCCGGCGATCGCCCGCCGCGGACGGGGTCGCACACACCAAGCATCGGTCGGCGTGGCCTCGTTCTGTACCGGAAGCCGAACCGTCCGAGGTAAACCGCGCGCACCGTCCGTCCGATAGGTGCCATAGGGACACGGATCCCGGCATCCGCGTGGCGGAGCTTCCAAGGAGGGACGTTCACCACACAACCCATGGACGTTCGAAGTCTGACGAGCGCCGCGCTCAGCGCGAGCTTCAAGACGCAGAACGAGATGCAGACGCTTACGCAGCGGCTGTCGTCTGGTTTGCGTATCAATTCGGCTGCCGACGATCCGAGCGGGCTCGCGATCGCGGAGACGCTTGCGTCCAAGGTGAACGGTCTCGACGAAGGGGCGCAGCAGCTTCAGACGGCCGGAAACGCCCTGACGGTGGCCGATGGCGCGCTCTCGACGATGAACGACATCCTCGAGCGCATGCGCGCGCTCGTCGTCGAAGCCAGCAGCGACCTGCAGAGCGCATCCGACAAGAGCGACATCCAGAGCGAGCTGAACCAGCTCATGCTCGAGATCAACCGCATCTCCGCGAACACCACGTTCAACGGAAAGGCGCTGCTCGACGGCAGCAGCTCGAGCGCGCTGCCCCTCGGCACGCGCGCGCTGCTCGTCGAGAACCCGGAAGCCTCCGGCGGCGGCTATCTGCTGGACACGACGGTCGATCCCGACGAGCCGGCGATCTCGCCGACCGCGCAGCAGGTCGTGCAGAGCCTCTCCGTCGACTCGTACGATCCCGTCGCCGACGCGCTGAACGTCACCGTGACGATCGAGAGCACCGATCCCACGTTCGGGCCTTCGCAGACCGCGACGATTCAGGTCGGCAACGACACGAACTACGAGCTGGGCTTCTCGCCCCCGACCCCGGGGACGCCGTCGTTCAGCCAGATGGACCAGAACAACAACCAGGTGCTCTCGTTCAACATCGGGACGCTCACGCAAGCGGACGTCGGGAAGACCGCCGTGCTCGTCACGCTGCCCGCGCAAGAAAAGGCGCCCGGCTCGGCGATGCAGGTGAATTCCGGCGACGCCGAAGGCGACACCGTCGCCATCGACATCCCGGCCGTGAACGCGACGAACCTCGGCGTCAACCAGGTCCAGCTCGGCGACGATCTCGAGACCCAGGCCGCCGAGTATCGCGTCGACTACGCGATCTCGACGCTCGGGAGCCTGCGCGCGACGATCGGCGCGCAGATGGTCTCCGTGCAGGAAGCCGCGGACAACGCGACGACCGCGAGCGTGAACACCGAAGCCTCGGAGTCCGCGATACGCGACGTCGACGTCGGCGCGGCGGTCACCGAGTTCACGCGCGCGCAGATCCAGACGCAGTTTCAGACCAAGCTCGTCGCCGATGCGGAGCACCTCTCGCAGAGCGTCGCGACGCTCGTCTCGGACTCGATCGTCAGCTGACGCGAAAGATCGGCGCTCCGGCTGCCGATCTATCAGGCGAGGGTGACCGCCGCGCTTTCAGGGGAGGTTTCGTTGACGTACGGACGGACGTTGGCGCTCGCATTGTCGATGCTGCTGCTCGCGGGATGCGGAGGAGGCGTCGCGCCGAGCGCGCAGAGCGCGCTGCGCGACGCGCAGGGCAACGCGATTCCGGCCGGCTCGAGCGCCGCGGCGCACATCCTCGCGCACGCGGACACCGGTCGCCGCACCGCGGCGTCGCTGCAGCCCCAGTACGACGACGGCGGGATCGGCTCGCTGCAGCTCCCGCAGATCGTCGCCTGCACCGACGGCACGTACTCGAACGACTGCGCCGATTGGACGCTCGCCTCGGCAGCGACGAGCACCGGTCCGTGCCCGCGCACGAACCCGAACTGCCACGCCGGCGTCGGCGCCGACCTGAACTTCTGTGCGGCCGGCTATCCGAGCGACATCCCCGCGCCGGCGCTCGCGCCGGTCGCAGTGAGCCCCCAGACCTTGTCGCTGGCGTACGGCGGGAGCGCCGCGGGGCCGATCCTCACCTTCTCCACCCGGCCGTGGGCGGTCACCGTGACCGGGACGTTCAGCGGGACCTCGACCAGCGCGCCGTCCCTGACCGTCGCACCGGTCGCGAGCCCGTTCGCCTCTCGCGGCTGGCTCGTGTTCTTCACCTGGAGCTGGCCGGCCGACGTGCTGCTGATCCCCTACCAGGTCAACGAGATCCAGGTCTCCGCGGCGTCCTCCCCGCTCCCGCTCGCGGGCGGATCGCCCACGCAGCTGGGCGCGGCCGATTGCCTCGGCCGTTCGGTGACGGCGCTCGCGCTGGGCCGCGACTTCGGGTTCAGCGCCGATCTGCGCGCGAAGCAGGCCGCTTCGCGCGGCCCCGAGCTGAACGTCCCCGTGTGGTTCGCGAGCGCCGCGTCCGGCTCGATCCTGCTCGTCGACGACCGGGGCGCGACGGCGCTGACGACGGTCGGCAACCCGACGACGTTCTTCTGAGTCCCATCCCCTTTGGGAAAGGGGATTCACGATGGCAGCCGCCACGGCGTTCCACGAGGGTTTCGTCTCGGAGCTCGTCGGGCGTCCCGCGTTCGTGCAGCGCGGCGGCGGACGCGAGCTGGTCGGAAAGGTCGCCGACTTCGTGGTCGGCGGCCCCGACGCGCCGTTCCCTGCCATCGACGCGGTCCTGCTCAAGACGCGCGAGGGGAAGATGCTGGTCCCTCTCGCGAGCGTCGCGTCGATCGGTGACGACGGCACGTTCGTCCTGAGCGAGCCGCCCTCGACGCCCGCGCCGCCGGACGACGAGACGCTCTACCTGGTCGAAGACCTGTTCGACAAGCAGATCATCGACGTCGACGGCCGCAAGGTCGTGCGCATCAACGACATCGAGATCACGCGCGCGGGCGGCGCCCTGCGGGTGGTCGCCGCCGACATCGGGGTCTCGGGACTGCTGCGGCGGCTCGGCGTCGGGCGGCTCGCGCCTTCGATCGTGCAGCGCGTGCCGCGGACGCTCATCGCGTGGGACAACGTCGCGCCGATCGCCGACATGAACCCGTCGGAAATCCGGCTCTCGGTGAGCCAGGGACGGCTCTCGCGGCTGCATCCCTCCGACCTCGCCGACATCGTCGAAGAGCTGAACCGGACCGACGCGGCCCGTATGGTGTCGTCGCTCGACGACGAGGACGCCGCCGACACGTTCGAGCACCTCGACGTCGAGACGCAGCGCGAGCTGATCGAGTCGATCGGCACGGAGCGCGCCGCCGACATCATCGAGGAGATGGACTCCGACGACGCGGCCGATCTCCTCTCGGAGCTGCCGCAGGAGCGTCAGGAAGAGCTCCTCGCGCAAATGGACTCGCAGACCGCCGAGGACCTGCGCGAGCTGGCCGCGTACGCGGAGGGCACCGCGGGCAGCCTCATGACGACCGAGTACGTGTGGATCTATCCGCACCGCACGGTCGCCGCGACGATCGCCAAGATCCGCGAGATCGCGCCGGAGACCGAGTTCATCTACTATCTGTACGTGACCGACCAGACCCGCAAGCTGCTCGGCACGCTCTCGCTGCGCACGCTGCTGCTCTCGCCGCCCGACGCGGCGATCCACGCCATCATGGATCCCGAGATCGTGAGCGTCACGCCGGAGACGAGCGCGGAGGACGTCGCGAGCACGATCGCGCGCTACGATCTGCTCGCGTGCCCGGTCCTCGACGCGGGGGGCTCGATGGAAGGGATCGTGACCGTCGACGACGCGATCGACGCGATCCTTCCCGACCGGCTCAAGAAACAGCTCCCGCGCTTCACGCGCCACGGCAGCGCGCGGCGCTCGATCGCGGTCTGATGCAGCAGCTCGACGGCGAGCACGCTGCGCCGGAGATCGCGGCGCGGCGCACCGCGGCGCGCCGCGGCATCCGCCGCTCGCTGCTGCTCTTTTTCTCGATCGTCGGTCCGGGGATCATCACGGCGAACGCCGACAACGACGTCGGCGGGATCCAGATCTACTCGATCGCCGGCGCGCAGTTCGGCCACACGATGCTGTGGCTGCTGATCCCGATCACGATCGCGCTGATCGTCACGCAGGAGATGTGCGCGCGGATGGGCGCCGTCACCGGCAAGGGCCTCGCCGATCTGATCCGCGAGAACTTCGGCGTCAAGGTGACGGCCATCGTGCTGCTGCTGTTCGTCCTCGCCGACCTCGGGAACACGGCGGCGGAGTTCGCCGGGATCGCGTACGCCTCGCCGGTCTTCCAGCAGTATCTTCCGGTGCTGACGAAGTACCTGATCGTCCCGCTGGTCGCGGTCTTCGTCTTCACGATGGTGACGCGCGGCAACTACAAGGTCGTGGAGCGCGTGTTCTTCGCGTTCTGCGTCGTCTATCTATCGTACGTCGCGAGCGGGATCATGGTGCATCCGCCGTGGGGACAGATCCTGACCGCGCTCGTGATCCCGCATTTCACGCCGACCCAGGCCTACGTGCTCGCGGCGATCGGCGTGATCGGGACGACGATCTCGCCGTGGATGCAGTTCTACATCCAGTCCGCCGTCGTCGAGAAGGGCGTGACGATCAAGGATTACGCGTACTCGCGCGTCGACGTGATCACCGGCGCCATCGTCACCGACGTGATCGCGTTCTTCATCATCGTCGCCTGCGCGGCGACGATCTTCGTCCACAACCAGCACCTCACGCCGGGCCAGCACGCGCTCACCGTCTCGACCGCGGGCGACGTGGCGACCGCGCTGCAGCCGCTCGCCGGCCGCTACGCCTCGCTGCTGTTCGCGCTGGGCCTGCTGAACGCGGCGATCTTCACCGCGTCCATCCTGCCGCTCTCGACCGCGTACTACGTGTGCGAGGCGTTCGGCTTCGAGTCCGGCGTCCAGCGGCGCTTCGCCGAAGCGCCCGTGTTCTACGCGCTCTACGCGGGGCTGATCGCGATCGGCGGCGGCATCGTGCTCCTCGCCTCGGACGCCGTCGAGAACGCGATCATCTTCTACTCGCAGGTGATCAACGGCGTGCTGCTGCCGCTCGTGCTCGTGCTGATGCTGCTGCTGATCAACCGCCCCCGGATCATGGGCCGCTACACGAACAACATCGTCTTCAACGTCGTCGCATGGGCGACGGTGATCGTCGTCGGCGTGCTCACGGTCATATCGACCGCGCAGACCGTGTTCGCCGGGGGCGGCTGAGCCTCAGAGCCCTCCCGCGCCGTTCGGCGAGCCGTTCCCGGCTTGCGGGCCGTAACCGCCCGCGCCGACCGCGTTCAGCGCGCCCGCGTGCGCGTAGACGAACGACGCGTTCGCGCTGAGCTGCGCGCCGTTGCCGGCCAGGGCGATCGCGCCGGCGACGATCGGCGCCGCGACGCTCGTCCCGCCGTAGGTTCGCCAGCCGGGCGTGCTCGAGAGGTAGCTGTCGTAGACGGCGACGCCCGGGTTCGGGTCGGCGAACGCGGAGACGTCGTTGGCGCTGCGCGTCGAGCAGCCCGTGTTCCCTTGCCACGCCGGCTTCGGAACGTACGCGCTGCAGCCGCCGCCCGAGCCGGCCCAAACGCTTTCCGACCAGCCGCGCGGGCTGCCGTCGCGGGTCAAGGACGTCCCGCCGACCGCGATCACGTGCGAGGACGACGCCGGCCACTGCGCGCCCGGCCCCGAGTCGCCCGCACCGAACACGAAGGGCACGCCGATCTGGTACGCGGCGTCGTTTTCGCCCGCGTACTCCGCCAAGCTGTAGCTGTTCGTCACGACGGTCGCGCCGTCGGCGACCGCGGTCTTCGCGGCGGCGAGCAGGTTCGCCGGCGTGTCCGAGGCCGCTTCGACCACGACGAGCTTGCACTTCGGGCAGACCGCGGAGGCGACGTCCACGTCCAGCGAGCTCTCCTGGCCCCAGCCCTGATTGCCGCCGAGGAGCGCGCCGAGGAGCCCGCCGCCGGTGACCTTCTTGAAGCAGCCGTTCGCCGTCGTGCACGCCGGAAGCCCGAAGGTGGAGCGGTACACGGCGAGGTCCGCCTCGAGGTCCGGGTCGTCGTACGCGACGACGATCCCGATCTTCTGACCGGCGCCGGCCGTCGCCGAGGCGAGGCCGTAGGCGCTCTGCAGGTCGGCGGGATGGAGCCCCGGGAGCTTGCTCGCCGCGGTGCCGGCGGGCAGGCCTTGCGGACCGGCCCCGGCCAGAACGTGGCACGTGAGCCCGGCCGTGACGCCGCACGTCAGCGAGGAGACGAGCCCGATGATCCCGCCGATGAGCCCCGGCGGCGCGGGGGTCGGGGTGGGCGAGTAGATCGGGATCGGCCGGAGCCGCGTGGCGGGCTGGTCGGCGCCGGGTACGGCGGAGCCGCCGCCGCCGATGGGCGCGGCGCAGGCGGCCAGTGCTGCAACGAGCACGGCCGCCCCGAGCGAGCGGGTCGAAAACATGCGAATCCTCCGTGATTCGCGCGGCCCGCCCCGCCCGGGGGCCGCGTGAGTCGGTTACGGCTTGGCGGTGGGCGTGGGCGAGACGATCGGGATCGGGCGCAGCACCGTGTCGGCGTGCTTGGGAGCCGGCGTCGGCGACACGATGGGGATGGGGCGCAGCACGGTGTCGGCGTGCTTCGCCGCGGGGGTCGGCGAGACGATGGGGATCGGCCGGAGAACCGTGTCCTCGTGCGACGGCTGCGACGGGAGCGTTCCCGACGCAAGTCCGCCACACCCGGCGAGACTGGACATCATGGCCGCGGCCATGAACGCGCGAAGACGAGACATTCCTGCACTCCGGAAGGGGATCGGGAGGGGTCCTACACGTTCGACGAGCGACGCATCGGTACCTTGGTACCTATGGAACACAGCGTCCCCTCGGTTCTTTACGCGGAAATGACATCCGCCATGGCGTCGACGATCTCGGGATCGAACTGCGTCCCGCGGTGGCGGAACAGCTCTTCGAGCGCGAGCATCGGCTCGAGCGGCAGCCGGTAGGGCCGCCGTCCGATCATCGCATTGAAACAATCGGCAACCGCGACGATCCTCGCCATCAGCGGAATGGCAGAAGACGGTAAGCCGTCGGGATAGCCTTTGCCGTCGAGCCGCTCGTGATGGCTCCGGACCGCCGGCGCGAACGCGCGCAGCTCCGGCACCGCGCGAACCATCGCCTCGCCGGCCGCGGCGTGGGCACGCATCATCTTCCATTCGGGCGCGGTGAGCGCGCGCGGGGCGTTGAGCACCGCCAGCGGCGTCTTGATCTTCCCGACGTCGTGCAGGATGCCGCACCGCGCCGCGAAGGTCTCCTCCTGCGCGTCGAGACCCAGTCGCCGGGCGAGCCGGCGGCACCACGAGCCGACCGCGCGCGAGTGCTCGGACGTCATCGGGTCGCGGAGCTCGAGCTGCACGATGAAGGCGTCGATCCGCGCGTCGACCTCGTCGATCGGCTGCGCGTCGATCCGGCGCAGCGGGCGCCACCACTCCTGGACCGTCGCGCTCACCGCCGCGGAAAACGCCTCCAGCTCGGGCGCCGGCAAGGCGGCGCCGCCGGCCGCGCCGGCGCGCGCGAGCGCCTCGGGAAGCGCGAGGAGCGTCGTGCGGAGCTCCGGGATGTCGCCGTAGGCGGTGCAGACGCCGCGCAGCCATTCCGAGAAGCGCGCACGGCCGGCGTCGGTCGACGTCTCGGCGGCGCGCCGCACGAAGGCGTCGACCACCGCCTCGACGACGAGCGAGTCGGCGCGAGGAACGAACGGCCGCAGCATGGCGGCCGCGTCCGGCGCGGCGGCGAGGGTCGACGCGAGCGCGGCGGCGTTCATGCGGCCCTCGCGGGGAGCGCCGCGAAGACTTTCGCGAGCCCTCCGAGCTCCGCGCCGTGCAGCGCCTGCAACGCGGCCAGGACGTCCGCGAGCGCGGCGCCGCCGCGGTACCACGCGACGAGCGTCGCGGCGCTCTTCGCGAGCGCGTCGAGGCGCGCGTTCGGCATCTCCGGCAGCGCGATCGGCGCGGCGCCGGCGAGCTCCGCGGCCACGGAGGCGACGGCGCAGCCGCGCAGCGCGAGCGCCGAATGCCCGCCGTCCCGTCCGAAGGCGTCGGTGAACCGCTCGAGCGCCGCGACCGCGGCGTCGCGCCGTCCGGCGGCCGCCGCGAACAGCGCGATCTCGGACCATCGCAGCGCCTCACGGTCGGGGTAGTGGACCTGCTGCGCCGCGCTGGGCGCGAGGAGGTCGTGCGCCGTACCGAACTGGCCGGCCCAAGCGGCGAGGAACGCGCGCCCGGGGACGAGCCCTTCGAGCGACGGCGAGGCGCCGTAGTGGAGGTCGAAGGCACGCAGGCCGTGCTCGACCCGCTCGATCGCCGCGACGTCGCCCAGCTCGACGTCGATGTCGTACGCCGCGACGAGCGCGTAGACGTGGAAGTCGACGTTGCCGCAGCGGATCGCGCAGTCGGCGAGGCGCTCGAGGCTGCGCATCGCCGCCGTCGGTCCCTCGGCGTCGTAGACGATGTTGTAGAGCACGCTGTAGGCGCCGACCGCCACCACGTCGAGCCGCGCTTCTTCGGCGAGCCGGGCGCCGACCGCCGCGTGCTCGCGCGCCATCGCGGCGTCGCCGCGGCTGAACTCCACGTACGCCGCGCGGGCGTGCACGTGGGCCCGCGTCGCGGCGTCGAGCGGGCCGCTCAGCTCGAGCGCCTCCACGCTGGCCCGGTGGGCGTCGTCGGGACGCTGCGCGACGACGTAGGCCTGGGCGAGCAGCGAGAGCAGCCCCGCGCGCTCCTTCGGCGCAAGCGCCTGGCCGGTCACGAACCCTTCGAGCAGCTCGACCGCGTCCGCCCGGTCGTGGCGGACCAGCTCGCGCGCGAGACGGTACGCGGCCTCGACGGCGAGCGCCGGCGGCGAAGCGGCACGATCGATGACGTGCCGGAACCACGCCTCCGCCATGTCGGTCCGGCCGTTGCGGGCTTCGCGGCTGGCGCGGAACAGCATGACGGCGGGGTCGTCGTCGTGCGCCGGAAGCACGTCGAGCGCCGCCTCGACCGCGTCGAGGTCGCCGTGGTCTTCGAGCCGCGTGCCGTGCGCCCGGAGCAGGCGCCGGACGTGTTCGGTCAGGTGGGCGGCGCGCGCCGCGTCGAGCGCGGCGCGCACGCGGCCCGCCGCTTCGAGCGCGTCGACCGTCGCCTCGGCGACCTCGCGGTGCGCCGGCGGATCGGCGCGCAGCGCTTCGCACGCGAGCGCGCGAAGCCGCTCCTCGTACCGGTAGCCGCCCGCACCGTCGGGGACGATCAGCGCACGAAGCGGTGACGCGTCGACGAGCGCGCGGACAGGGACCCCGAGCGCGGCGAGCAGCGGCTCGTCGAAGGCACGCAGCAGGCAGGTTTTGCGCAGGATGCCGCGCTCCAGCTCGGAGAGCGTCTCGAAGAGCGCGCGCGCGTCCGGGAGCGGTCCGGCGGGAGGCTCGAGATCGTCGGCCCCGAGGGGCATCCCGCACAGCTCGCTGGCGAACCAGCGCGGGATCGGCAGCCCCGCGTCGTTGCGCGCGGCGAGCACGACCTGCAGGCGCCCGGGCAGCTCGGCGACGAGCCGTTCGATCAGCTCGGCGAAGAGGGGGACTTCGGCCCCGAGCCGGTCGACGCCGTCGACGACGAGCGTGGCGTCGTGTCCCTCGAGATAGCGCGCCAGCCAGCGCGCGAGCAGCGGCGCGGGACGGCCGCTCTGCATCGCGCGGGCGTACGAGCTGGCGAACGCGATCCGCGCGCCGAGCGAGATCCCGCGCAGCGCTTCGCACAGCTCGCGCACCGCGTCGCGGAACGTCCCTTCGCCGGCGCCCGCGTCGACGAAGAGCGCTTCACCGTGCGAGGCGGTGAGGTGCCGCAGCAGCGTCGTCTTTCCGTATCCCGCGGGCGCGACGATGAGCGCGATCGGCTTGCGAGCGGCGTCACGCAGGCGGGCCGCGACGGAGGGCGAGACGGCAGCGCGCCGCCGGGCACGCTGTGCGCGCCCGGCGGCTGCCGGCTGCCGGACGCCTTCGTCCGCACGATCCATGTGCTGCAAACTGGTGTGACCCCACTCCCTTGGAGTAACTATCGGGGCCAGCGTTCCCGACCAACTCGGGGCCGCAGCGCGCTTTACGAAGGTTTAGCCTCTCCTTGGCGATCGGGCGCGTTCAGCCGCCGTGCGCGACCGCCGCTTGCCCGATCGCGAACGCGATGAGGATCAGCACGGAGCCGGCCGCGGCGACCAGCAGCGCGTTCCGCGGCGCGCCAGGACGCCGCCCGAGCGCGTTCGCGACCATGTACGCGGCCCAACCGAGGACCGCCAGCGCCGGATGGATCCCCGGGACGCGCAGCCCGCGGACCATCAGCACGATGCCGAGCGCGATCTGCAGCGTGACCACGTAGAGCGTGATGCGGCGCTCGCCGCGGCGCCACACGGCAAGAAGCGCCAGCAGCACGACGACGACGCCGAGGTAGAGATGGATCGTCAGGAGGCTCACGCGCCCTCTCGTCGCGACGCCGTCACGCGGCTCCTCCCTGCATGCGGCCAAAGGAGCGCCGCGGCGCCGTCGAAACACGACCGGTACCGTGCACGAGGAGAAGGTCGCCGCCCCCCGCCGGCTGCGCCGCGATGCCTCCGAGCCGCTCGTGGCGTACGCGGAGGCGCTGGCGCGCGTCGCGTCGGGCGGCGGCGGCGCGCAGGCGCTGGCGGGGCATCTGGCCGCGGCGATCGACGCCGCGATCCTCGTCGAGGACGCGCAGTGGCGTCACTTGGCCGTGGCGGGCAGCGGCGGGGGCGCGATCCCGACCTCGGTGCGCGACCTGCTGCCGAAGGACGCCGATCCCGACGAGGCGGTGCCGCTGGCGCCGCCGGCCTCTCCGCGGGCGCGCTCGTACCCGATCCGCGCCGGCGAGATGCGCCTCGGGCGGCTCTCGGTGTTCCCGGCCGGGACGGGCGGCGCCGACGAGCACGCCGGCGAGATCCGCCTCACGGCGGCGCAGATCGCGGTGGAGATCGCGCGCGAGGCCGGCGGCGGGCGCGGCGGGCGGCGGCGCGGTTTCTGGGAGCGGCTGCTCTCGCGCGCGTACGAGGACGCGCTCGAGGCGCGCGAGGACGCGCAGGCTCGCGGGATCACGCTCGCCGCGGGCTACGTCGCCGTCGCGGTCGAGGGCGAAGGGCTCGACGAGAGCGTCGCGGGACAGCGGAACGCCGAGATCCGGCGCGTCTGCCTCGACGTGCTCGGGTCGCGCACCGGCGACGTCGTCGTCGTCGAGCGCGGCGGCGGCTTCTTCTTCCTCGTCCCGGCGCCGCTCGAGGTCGACGCGGCGAACGCGCGGACCGCGGCGACGCTGATCCCGCGGGGGATGCAGCGCGCCGGGCTCGACGTGAAGGTGGTCGGCGGCGTCGGCCGCCACGCGGAGATGATCCACGTCGCGCAGAGCGTCGACCAGGCGCGCGAGGCGATGACCATCGCGCGCCGCATGTACGGCGGCGGCCGCGTCATGCCGTACGAGGATCTCGGCGTCTATCCGCTGCTGCACCGCACCGGGGCGACGCGCGAGGAGTGGCGCGCCTTCGCGACGCGCGTCCTCGACCCGCTGCGGCAGTACGACGACAAGCACCAGACCGAGCTGATCCGCACCCTCAAGCTTTTCTTCGACGTGGGACAGAACATCAAGGAAGCCGCCGCGCAGCTCAACGTGCACCGCCATACCGTGTTCTACCGCTTGCGCCAGATCGGCGAGATCGGGCGGCTCGACCTCGACTCGCCGCACGATCAGCTCACGGTGCGCGCGGCGCTCGCCGTCGACGCGCTGGACGCGTAGATGCTCACGACCGTAAAGGACGCGGCGGCCGCGCGCCGCGCCGCGCTCGCGACCGCGAAGGAGCGCAACGTGCGCTGGGTGCGGCTGGCGTTCGTCGACATCCTCGGCGTGCAGAAGAGCGTGTCGATCCCGGTTTCGGAGCTGGAGCACGCGTTCGCCGGCAAAGTCACGTTCGACGGCGGCTCGATCGACGGTTTCGTGCGCGGCGAAGAGATCGACATGGTGCTCCGTCCCGACCCCGCGACGTTCACCGTGCTGCCGTGGACGGAGCGCGATCAGATCGAGGCGCGGCTGATGTGCGACATCGTCATGCCCGACGGAACGCCGTTCGAAGGCTGTCCGCGCACCACGCTCAAGCGCGTGCTCGAAGATGCCGGGGACGTGCTGCAGGGCGTGCGCACCGCGCTCGAGGTCGAGTTCTATCTCTTCCGTCTGGACGAGAACGGCGCGCCGACGACGTCGACCGCGGACGTCGGCTCCTATTTCGACTTCTCGGCGAACGACCGCGGCCAAGAGGCGCGGCTCGACATGAGCGTCGCGCTCGAAGCGATGGGCATTCCCGTGTCGAGCGCGCACCACGAGCACGGCGGCGGCCAGCACGAGCTGGACCTCGCCGCCGCCGGCGTGCTGTCGACGGCGGATCGTCTGATGGCCGTGCGCGGAACGGTGCGCCGCATCGCGCAGCGGCACGACTTGCACGCGACGTTCATGCCGAAGCCGCTCGAGACGTCGGCCGGGAGCGGTCTGCACATCTACTTCGCGCTCGGCGACGTCGACGACGTCGTGCGGCTGCACGCCGTCGCCGGACTGCTCGAGCACGCGCCCGGCTTCACCGCGATCTGCAATCCGACGGTGAACTCGTACAAACGGCTCGTCGCGGCGTGGGACGCGCCGGTCTACACGGTGTGGTCGCACAAGAGCGCCAACGCGCTCGTGCGCGTGCCGCCGTCCTTCGACGGCGAGCCGCCGCTGATCGAGGTGCGCAGCCCCGACGCCGCCTGCAATCCGTATCTCGCGATGGCGGTGCTCGTCGAAGCGCTCGCCGACGGCATCCGCTCGCGCAGTCTTCCCGGCGATCCGTTCACCGGCTCGACCTACGACCTCTCGGAGCGCTACCGCCAGGAGCACGGCATCACGATGCTGCCGCGCTCGCTGCGCCAAGCGATCACCGCGCTCGACGCCGACCCGGTGATCCGCGGCGCGCTCGGCGACCATCTCTACCACGCCTTCCGCGACGCGAAGCTCGCCGAATACGAGCGCTACCGCCGCGCCGTCCACCCCTGGGAGCGCGACGAGTACCTACGCACCTTCTGAAACTCTCCGGCTCGCTTTATACCTGGTCGCGGCGAAGCGCCTCCGCGAGGAGCATAGCCGCGCCTTCGTCCAGGAGCAACGCCACGATTCTCGCATTTCCGGGCCATTGACCCCGGATGATCTCGCCGCCGACGGACTTCATAGCGAGCGGACCCTTCGAGGGGCACCTCCAGGACGCACCACCGGAGACGATCCAGCAACGTATTTGGACTCTCCGGACGTCGATGCGAAGACGCTGCTTTTGAATCCATCGTTACAACACTCCCTCCCGCCTCAACGCCTCGACGAGCGGCATGACTTCGACGGTCGCCGTATCGTAGACGATGGCCACATCGAGATCGTCGTAGTTGTGCCGATAGACGTTCCCTGCACCGGCGACCAGCCTCGACGCTACCTCAGGGTGCTGCGCCTTCAGCTCCGGCGACAAGCGACGCGATGCCCCCGAAATGATCTCCAATGTCCGAACTACCGCATCCACGGCCATGGGGTCAGACGAAAAGCCTTCGACATCTCTATCGGCGATGTATTGTCGCATGCGGCGAATCGCATCAGCCATGTGGCCTAGCGTTTCACGATCTCGGTCGCTCAAAATACTTGAATTGAGTGTCGCTCGATCGACTCCCGGATTCCGGGACGAAGGCCGCGGCGGTTCACGACATCTGTCCTGCGGCCAACGCGATTTTCGATCTCGAATTGAATATCGACAATCGTAAAGACGCCGATGCGGCGTGAAGCGTCGAGGTCGATAAGGACATCCACGTCGCTGTCGTCTCTCGCAGTGTCGCGCGCAACGCTTCCCGCGAGAGCGAGATGAAGAACGCCACGTTCCCGTAGGGCCGGCTCTGCGTCGCGAAGGGCCGTGATGACGCGGTCGCGGAGTGCGCTCATTTCTCGTCCATCATATCACGGGCTACCTAGCGCGGACGAGCCGCCCGTAGTTCGACCGGCGGCTTCTCGGCGGAGGAGCGTCCAGGCGTGCGCGACGTCGTCGCGGGTCGTGCGTTCGTTGCCGATCGCGATGCGCAGGACGAGCTCGCCGTGGAGGCGCGTCGAGCTCAAGAACGCTTCGCCCGTCGCGTTCACCGCGTCCATGATCTCTTGGTTCACGGCATCGAGCGCGGCGATGCGCTCCGGCGCGGGGATGTCGGCGCCGTTCGTATCGGACGCGCCGGCGTCAGTGTAGCGGAAGCAGACGACGGAGAGGGGGTGCGGGGCGACGACGTGCCAGCCGGGTTCGGCTTCGATCCACTGTGCGAGCTCTTGGGCGAGGGCGATGTGCCTGCGCAGACGCTCTTGCATCCCGCGCACGCCGTAGGTGCGCAGGGCGAACCAGAGCTTCAGCGCGCGGAAGCGGCGGCCGAGCTGGAGGCCGTAGTCCATGTAGTTGTGGACGCCGCTCTCGAAGGTGACGAGCACGTCGGAGGCGAGGCTGAACGCGCGCCGCAGCATCTCCGGGTCGCGCACGTACAGCACGCTGAGGTCGACGGGCACGAACAGCCACTTGTGCGGGTTGACGACGATGGAGTCGGCGTCGTGCGCGGGGTCGAGCAGCCAGCGAAACTCGGGAAGGATCGCGGCCGGTCCGCCGTACGCCGCGTCGACGTGCAGCCACACGTTGCGCTCGCGCGTCACGGCGCGGATCGCGGCGACCGGATCGGTCGACGTGGTCGACGTCGTGCCGACGGTCGCCGTGACGCACATCGGCCGAAAGCCGCGCGCGAGATCGTCGTCGATCGCGCGCGCGAGCGCGTCGGGCCGCATCGCGAACGTCTCGTCGACGGGAACCTTCACCACGTTCTCGCGGCCGATCCCGAGCGCGATCGCGCCTTTCTCGATGTGCGAGTGGGTGTGCTCGGTGACGTAGACGCGCAGCGCCCGGAGATCGGCGCGCCCCGCCATGCCGCGCGCGCGAATGTCGAGCCCGAGCGACTCGCGCGCCGCCGCCAGCGCGGTGAACCCGCCGATCGACGCGGTGTCGTAGACGATTCCGTGAAACGCGTCGGGGAGACCGAGCATCCGGCGCAGCCAGCCGAGCGTGACGTCCTCGAGCTCCGTCGCGGCGGGCGACGTGCGCCACAGCATCGCGTTGACGTCGAGCGCGGCGGCGAGCGCTTCGGCGAGGACCGTGACGGGCGCGGCGCTGATCGCGAAGTAGGCGAAGAACCGCGGGTGGTTCCAGTGCGTGATTCCCGGGACGACGTGGCGCTCGAAGTCTGCGAAGATGCGCTCGAACGGCTCGCCGTCTTCGGGCGCCTCCGGCGGGAGCGCATCGACGAGCTCGCCGGGCTTCGCGCGCGAGAGAACCGGAAAGCGCCGGGTGTCCCGGAAGTAGTCCCCGATCCAAGCCGACACGCGTTCGAACGCGGCGCGAAACGCCGCGTCGTCACGGACGGCCGTATCAGCCCCGGAGGCGTTTTCGTGGTCTTCGGCGGCGCCGGCCGCGAGCGGCTCCTCCGCGGCGGTCTCGGGGGTGGCGGCGCGCTGCGATCGGGTCACGACCCGCCATTTCGCGAGGCCCCCACGCGACCTTCGCGGCGGGCGTCGACGGGCGGGGCCGTCGCGTCCGGGTCCCGAACACGCGTCGCGCCATGAACCGCGAGACGATCCACACGACCGCCGCACCTGATGCGATCGGGCCGTACAGCCAAGCCGTCGCCGCCGGTCCGTACCTCTTCACCTCCGGACAGATCGGGCTGGATCCGCTCACCGGTCAGCTCGCGGGCGGCGGCGTCGAGGCCGAGGCGCGTCAGGTGATGGCCAATCTCGCGGCGGTTCTCGCGGCCGGAGGGCTGACGTTCGCCGACGTGGTGAAGACGACGATCTTCCTCGCCGACATGAACGACTTCGCGACGGTGAACGGCGTCTACGGCGAATGCTTCGAGACGAGCGTCACGCCGGCGCGTTCCACGGTGGCGGTTGCGGCGCTGCCGCGCGGAGCGCGCGTCGAGATCGACGCGATCGCGCAGCGCCGCCTGTAACCGCGGGCAGAAAAGCCCACGCGGCGGCACCGCATCCGCGGTACCGCCGCATCCCCCGCTCGCGCTCGGGATGAGGACGTTCTAACAGCCGGCCTTCGTGAACGGCGCCGCGATCGCGCCCCTCGCGCTCACCGCCATGCTCGTCGTGGTCGCGCACGCGGTCGGCGTCGCGGTCGGCGTGGGCGTCGGCACGGGAGTCGCGGTCGGTTTCGGGGTCGCGGTCGGCACCGGCGTCGGCTTCGGCGTGGGGGCCGGCGTCGCGGTCGGCTTCGGCGTCGGCGTCGCGGTCGGCTTCGCGGTCGGCGAGGGCGACGGAGCCGGCGTCTGATCGTCGCAGCCGCACCAGCCGTTGATCTGCGCGCCCGACGTGATGGCGAGCTGCTTGCCGCCGACGATGACCTCGCCGCTGACGACGCCGCTCGAGAGCGAGACGTTGCGCGACGGGACGAACAGGATGCCGGCGAGCGAAGACTTTCCGGTGAGCGTGACGTCTTGCCCGCTGCCGACGACGTCGAACATCACCGAGTCCGGCGAGATGCCGCCGGCGAGAACGATGCTGCTCGCACCGGTGAGCGACAGCGTGCCGTGCACGCGAATGAGCACGGACGATCCCGCCGGCGCGTCGATGGTCGCGGTCGACGAGTTCAGCACGACGTTCTGCACGTCGACCACGTTCCGTCCGCTGCGCCCGTTCAGCGTCGCCTTCGTCGAGTTGAGCGTGACGCTGCTGCCGACGGAGAGCGTGGCGGCCGGCGCGTTCAGCGCGCTGACGGCCGCCTGCGCTTCCGAGACGGCGAAGTCGAGAAAGCCTTGATACGATTGGCCGGCGGCGGCGTCGTACTGCGAGCCCTTCTTCAGTCCGCCCGAGATCACCGCGGGGCCGCTGACGCTCGTCGTCGTCTTCGTGCTGACGTCGACTTGACCGCCGACGGTGCCGTCGCTCATTTGGAACTGCGAGGTGCCGTCGATGCCGACCATGTCGACGTGCCCGCCGACCGACGACGGCCCCGTGATCGACACCGACGTCGGCCCGAGCGCGAGCACGGCCCAGCACGACGTGCCCGCGTAGTCGAGGCCGAACGGATCGATCGTCGCACCGCATCCGTACGTCGTCGTCGCGGCGCTCTTCATCGCCAGCGGGTTCGTGCGAGCCGGCGCTGCGATCCCCGCCGATTGCGGGGAGCGCGCCTGCGGCACCGCGCTTCCTGAGGTGCCGCCGCCCGCGCATCCGGCGGTCGCGATCGCGACGGCCGCGGCGAACGCGCCGAAAAGCTGAATTCGTGTCGTCATGCTGCGCTCCGTCGCCCACGCGTCGCACCGCACTCCGCGGCGCTCGCAGGTCATGTTCCCGCGGCGCGCAAGGCGCTGATCGGTCGCTCGTCCCGAAGTTCAGGGGACCATGGTCCTACCCCGGACGCCCGCGGCGCGGCTAGAACTGGATCGCGTTGAACGAGAGCTGGCAGGTCTGCCCGGCGGTCATCGACGACCACGCCGCCGCGATCTTGAACACCTTGTTCGTCGTCGAATAGTTCGCGGGAAACGTCGTGGAGCTCGAGCTGTTGTAGTAGTACGTCACGCTCGTCGGCGCGGTTCCCGTCGACGACGTCCCGGGCGAGTTGAGGTACCCGCCGTCCTTCGCCCACGAGTTCGTGTTCGAGCCGTCGTCGGTCACCGCGAGCGTGGAAGCCGTGAGCGTCGCCGACGCAGGCGTCGTGCCGTTGGCCGCGATCGCGATGTTCCGCACGTCGATGGTGTACTTCAGCGTCGCCCCGGGGCACCAGCTCCCGGCCGGCGGGGATCCGCTGCAGTTCGTCGCCGTGATCGTGTAGCTCTTCGTTTCGACGACGTAGCCGCTGTAGAGCTCGTCGTGCACTTCGTTGTTGTCCGAGGTGGTGTAGAGATCGATGATCGCGAGCAGCGCGTCGAAACGGTTGTACGCCTGGACGCCGCTGGGCGCCGCGTAGACCGTCCAGACGTAGCCGTCGGCGCCCGCCGCGACGGTCACCGGATACGACGTGGAGGTCGTGTACGTGTTCGAGCTCGCGGACCCGGTGATCTCGCTGCCCAGCGATCCGGAGCTGTCGGCGTAGACGCCGACGGTCCATCCCGACGGCGCTTGCGCATAGAAGATCGCGTACACCGTCGAGCTGCTGTAGTTGTGGTATTGATGCCGCACGGCGATCCCGGTCACCGCGGACGTGTACGTGTTGCCGTTCGGAGTGCCGGGTGTGGTGGAGCTGTTGATTGCGGTGAATCCCGCCGGCGCGAACGACTTCTCGACGAAGTCGTCGTTGTTCGTCGTCGCGACGTTCCCGTCGTAGCTGCCCGTCGCGTTCGGCATGCCGACCGGGCCGATGAGCAGCCCGCTCGTCGACGACGAGCCGCACTCCGCACCCGACGACGCGCCCGGCACGGACGAGGGCGACAGCGTGAAGGTCTGTCCCGTACCGCCGGCCGCCGCGCCGTAGTTCGCGTTCGGATCCGGGCTGCCGTCGGTGATCCCCGGCTGGCCGCCGGTGACGCTCGTCGACACTCCGCCGCTCTGCACGATCACGCCGCCGCCGCCGCCGCCGCCCGGGCCGTGCGCGTTGCCGCCGGAGTTCAGCTCGTCGGCGTCGGTGCCGTTCGCGCCGTTCGCTCGTGCGCTCACTCCGCTCAGCGTCGAGATGGCGGTGATCACGATCGTCCCGCCCGCGCCGCCGCCGCCGCCGCCGTCGTTGTCCGGCTCGACGCCCATTCCCCCGTTCGCGCTCACCGTCAGGCCGCCGGTGACGCCGGCCGCGCGGATCATCACGATCGCGCCGCCGCTTCCGCCCGACGACATCGATCCGCTGCTGTTGTTGCGCACGCCGGCTCCGCCGCCGCCGCCCATCACGGCGGCGGTCGACGATGCGGTCAACGTCCCGCCGCGTCCGCCGTCGGCGACATCGGAGCTGTACGTCTTTCCGCCGACCCCGCCGGCCCCGCCGTTGCCGCCGCCGCCCCCGCCGCTGTTCTGATCGTTCGCCGAGGGATCGCTGTCGGAGCCGCCGCCGCCCGCGTTCCCCGGGGCGCCGCGCCCCATGTCGCCGCCGGTGTAGCCGTCCGCGGTCCCGCTCCCCGACTCCGTACCGGAACCGGGCTCCGACGCCGACGTCGAGACGAACGTGTAGGCCGGTGTCCCGGCGATCCCTTCGCCCTTCTCGCCGTGCGCGCTGATGCTGTTCGAGCTCGCCCACGCGCCGGCGGTCCCGGACGCCGATCCGGAAAGCTGCCGCGCGCCGCCGCCGCGAAAGCCGAGGTAGTCGGCGCCGATCGTCGCGCCGTTGCCGCTCACGAGATTCTGCGCGTCGAACGCGAGCACGCCGCCCGCGGTTCCGTTCCACCCGAGCGGCACGAGCGCGCTGCCGATCGTCGGCGCGTTGTACTGCGGGACGCGGACGACTTGAAAATGCTGGTTCGTTCCGGCGCTGTACGCGTGCAGCAGCCCGCCGCCGGCGCCTGCCCCCTTGATCGTCACGGTTCCGCCGCTCGTCGCGACGGCGCTCTGCGCGACGACGTACTCGTACGTGCCCGCCGTCACCGCCGTTGCGCCGCTCCCCGAGCCGCTGCCGTCGCCGTACGACGACGAGTTGCTCGTGTTGATCGTCGCGCCTTGCATCTGGATCACGAGCAGCAGATCGCCGGAGGCGATCGCGACATCGGCGTCGCCGCTCGCGTGCGCGCTCAGCGAGATCGTCGTCGCGCCTGCGGCGACGCTCGCCGCGCCGGGGAAATACGAGTCGACGATCCCGGAGATCGTCGAGGAGCCGTCACGCCCCGGCGTCGCGCAGAGCGCTGCCGCGCGAGCCGGCTCGCGCACCGCGACGACGAGCGAAGCCGCGATCGCGATCGCGGCAGTCGCTGCGCCGGCGCGGCGCGCGGTCACGGCCTACCCCACCCGAAGATGCGGTCGACCACCGTGGTCATCGTGGTGTACACCCCGCGATGCGTCGGCGTGTTCATCAGCGCGGGGTCCGCCGTCGCGCTGAAGTTGTAGCCGAGCGCGAGACGGGTGCGGTCGCCGAGCCGCAGCCCCGCTTCGGCGGCGAACGAGGTCCCGACCGCGCCGTCGATCCCGAGGACGTTCTCGCGCCGAACCTCGGCGCCGAGATCGAAGCGGGGGCCGACCCGCTGATCCAATCGCAGGCCAAACAGCGAGCTGTGGGCTTCGTACTGCGCGTCGCCGTCCACTTTGTACGCATAACGCGCGACGAGCTCGGTCCGTTCCCGAACCCGAACGACCTGCTCGAGCGAGAGCACCCCGCTCTGCGTGTCGCCGTCGAGCGCGTCGCCTTCGCCGGTGAGCTTCTCGTACTGCAGCAGCGTCACGCCCGCATCGCTGTGCGAGGGCCGCCACGCGAAGCCGATCCGCTCGTCGTCTTGGCTGTCGCCAGCGGCGCGCGCGTCGTTGACGCTGGCGAACAGCGACGTGTCGGCGGTCAGCGCGCCGGCGGCGCCCAGCGTGATCGACGAGCCGCCGCCGGCACCGGTGCGGAGCTGCGTCGACTCGCTGACGCGGAAGCGGTTCGAAGGGTCGGCGTACGAGAGCGTCGTGCCGTAGAGATCGAAGCCGCCGGGCGAGGACGAGCCCACCGACGTGCCGTGCTGCACGAACGCATCGCCGCGCAGCGCGCCGAGGCTGAAGCGCTGACGCACGCCGGTCGCCGCGTACACGTCGCTGCCGTTGGCGGTGTGGTCGAGCACGTACGACGTGTCGACGCTCGTCGCGGGCCCGAGGCTCTTCGAGAAGCCGAACTCGGTCGCGCGCTCGCCGCCCGTCGTCGCGGTGAGCGCCTGCGTCGACGCGGCGAAGCTCTCGACCGGCGACGCGCTCCAGCGCTCGCGCACGTAGGCGCGGCCGCCCTTGCCGAGATCGTAGGTGAGCTGCGCGTCGGTCTGCGTCGGCTGGACCTCGTTCGTTCCGGCGAGCGTTTGCGTGCGGTCGACGCTCACGTCGACCTTCGTGGTCGCGCGCCAGTCGACGCCGGCGGTGACCTGCGTCGACGCTTCGGCCGGCGTGGCCTCGTAGTCCGAGAACGGCAGCGGCGATGCGCCGGGGATCGCGATCACCGGCGCAGGTGTCGCGTTCGCGGCGTTCGTGGCGACGCGTCGCTCGAGCGAGGCGTTCACCGTGAGCCGCTTGGAAATCTGACGCCGCGCGCGCAGCGTCGCGCTCGACTGGGTCGTGCCCGCGATCCCGGGCGCGAAGTTCGCCTGGTGCTCGAGGTCGAGGTCGAGCTCGCCCAGCCCGTTCGCCGACTTGCGCGCGTAGAGCAGATGCTCGTTGAGCAGCCCCGGCGTCGACAGCCCGCCGAACGGATCGTCGTAGCCCGCGCTCGTGCGGTCGTAGAGGAACGAGAAGGTGTCGAGGCCGAGGGCGCGCGCGAGCTGCGCGTGCAGCGCGCTTCCGCCGTTCCCCGCGTACGGGCCGTCGGTCGTCGTGGAGAGCAGCGCGCCTTCGCTGGTCGCGTGTACGATCGACCAGGCGCCGCCGTTGAACGAGCCGCCGAGGTCCTGGGAGGCGAGCGTGACGTTCCCCGCGCCGCTCGTGTCGTTGACGTAGCCGACGCCGAGCGTGATCGCGCGGTTCGGCCCGAACGACGTCTGCACGCGGCCGCCGACCGTCTTCGCGCTTCCGGCCGGCTCGTCGAACTCGTAGGTCACCACGAGCTCGTTCGGATTGAACGCGTCGTCGTACGGCAGCGGGATCGTCATGAAGTGCAGCTGCCCCGTCGCGTACTCGATCGTGTAGTCGACGCCGCGCTGCATCGGCGCCTGCGCGAGCACCGCACCGGTGCGGCGGTCCAGCGTCGCCAGCGTGACGATGTCGGAGCCGACGACGACGTTCGGGCGCAGCAGGATGCCGTTCGCGAGCCCGGTCGGCGCCAGCACCCGGCGGTCGTAGCCGACGTCGTTCTGCGCGGCGAACCCGGAGAGCTTCGTCGCGCCGGCCGCCACGTCGAGCTTCGCGCCGTCGACGAGCTGATCGAACGCACCGAGCGCCGAGGAGTCGGTGCCGGTGCGCGCGCGGAACTCACCCCATTCGGCCGTCGCGTTCGCGGTGTCGACGCGCGCGAAGAGGTGGTCGCGCGAAAGCGCGTCGTCGCGCTGCACGCTGGCGTCGCCGGTCGTCTGGTACGGGCGGTCCAGCGGGTCGGCGGCGTACGAGCTGCCGTACTCCGGCGTGCGCTGCAGCACGTTCGCGGTGTCGTAAGCGAAGGTCGCGAGCGCGTTCCCGATCGCGCCCGTTCCGAACACCGCGATGCGCCCGCGGCGCGAGTTCGTCGAATCCGCGTCGGTGTCGGCCTCGTCGGGGATCCCCGGGACGGCGCCCGCGCCGGCGGTGATCAGCCCGTTCACGAAGGGCTTGCGCAGATTCGGCGCGAGGTAGAAGCTCGCGTCGCGCGCGATCTGTCCGCAATCGACGCGCAGCAGCAGCTCGCCCGGCGTGAGCCCCGGCAGAACGCGGACGGTCGCCGTGCCGTTCGCGTCGAGCGGAAGATCGAGCGTCTGATGCGTGACCGAGGCGCTCACGATCCCCGGCGACGAGGTCGGGATCGGCATCGGCGTCGTGCTCGCCGCCGCGACGGCGGCGGAAAGCCGCTCGAGCCGCGCATCGCCCTTCACGAGCACCAGCTCGACGGTCTCGCCGGCGGCCGCGCGGTGACCCCATGCGTCGGTCGCCTCGACGCGCAGCGTGTCCGGCGTCGTCCCGTCGGCGCGGAACGGCCCGCCGGCGACGACCACCTTGATCGTCGCGGGCTTGCCCGGCGCGTAGATCGTCTTCTGCACCGGCTCGCCGCGCGCGCCTTCGGCACCGAGCGGGGTGAGGGTCACGACGTTCGGTCCGGGCGCCAACGGCACGCCGTAGTACGTGTAGCGCGTCTCGCCGGTCTTGTCGTCGATCGTGCGCTTGCCGATGCGCGAGAACGGCACGAGCTCGTCGTGCACCTTCACCTCGACGCCGCCGCCTTTCACCGTCTCCACTTCCAATGTCGCCGACGTCGACGAGGCGACGCCGTCCGCGGGCGCGGTGAGCGCGGCGCTCAGCGCTCCCGTCGCGGTGAAGAAGAGGTGCGTGAGGTCGCCGCCTTCGGGCGCCTTCTGCGGCGCCGCCCCGCTCATCCCGACCGCCTCGGGCGCGCCGGCGGCCGGTGCCGCGGCGGCGGCGGCGGGGAGGCTGGAGTCGGCCAGCGCGCGCGGGATCTCGCCGGCCGGGTTCACGTCGACGGTGGACAGGAACAAGCCCGCCACGGCGAACGCGATCCCGGTCCGGCGAAGCCGCGCGCGCAGATTCATCGCGCGGGCTCCAGCGCGAACTCGACGTCCTGCATCAGACCGGCGTCGTAGATCCCGTGCAGCAGCCGTTGCAGGCTGCGCGTGCTGTCGTACGCGCGGTCGGCATACGGCTTGACGCCCGTGGGCAGCGTCGTCGCGTCGAGGCGGAGCACGTGCTGGCCCGGATGGACCGACGGGAACGTGAACCGGCCGTATTTGTCGGTGGTGACCGACTCGCCGTCCTCGAGATAGATGCGCACGTTCGCGAGGCCGGTGTCCGGATCGCGGAAGCGGCCGCTGCGCGCGGCGTCGACGAACACCCGGCCGGTGATGACGACGCGGTTGCCGAGCGCGCCCGAGACGACGCGCGTGTCGGCGCTGGCGCTGGCGCTCGCGCGGAACCCGCTGGACGCCACCGCGTCGACGTCGACCAGATTGATCAGCGTCGAGCCCTCCGCCGCGAACGGCATCACGACGCACGCGTACGTGATCGTGTGCTGAGCGCTCAGCGAAGGGAAGCTCCAGGTGAGGACGCGGCCGTTGCGGGCCGGCTCGACCGCGACGCCGTCGACGCGCGCCGTTCCGGGCGCGTACACGACGCCGGCGGGCAGCGTGTCGATGACGTTGGTCCCGTTGAACTGTCCGCCGTTGCTTCCGACTTGAATCGTGTAGACGAGGCGGTCGCCGCCCGACGCGGTGTCGCGGTCGACCGTCTTCGAGACCGCCAGCGGATGCGGCGTGAACATGGGGAAGTTGCCGAGCAAGCCGAACACCTCGGAGAGCGTGACGCTGTGGGCGGTGAGCGAAAAACCGCCGGCGGCGGCGAGCATCTGCGAATCGAGCGACGTGACCGTCGCGTCGTAGAGCACGCCGGACGCGTCGGCGTTGATCGTGAGCTGCAGACGGCGGCTCACGTAGCCCGGCGCGCTGATGTCGAGCTCGTACGTCGCCGGACGCGCGGCGGTCCCCAGCTGCGAGGGCGCGAAGGCGAAGCTGTAGCGGCCGTCGGGCCCGGTCGTGTACGGATTCGCGTTCGTCGTGTTCGGCGCGAGCGTGCCGACGGCACCCGCGCTCGCGTCCAGCGGACTGCGCAGCGCCGCGCCGAGCGCCGCGAGCGTCGACGCCGTGGGCATCGCGATCGGGCGGTGGGTGAGCGGATCGGCGATCGTCATCGTCGCACCGCCGATCGGCAGCGAGCCGCCGCTGTAGCCGTCGAAGACGATGTTGGCGACGCCGACCAAGACGCTCGCCGGCGAGGTCGCCACGGGCGCCACACCGTCCGCGGTGAGCGACGCGACGTTGACGTAGCTCGCACCGACCGTCGCGGTACGCTGCACGACGGCCTGAAACGTGACCGTGTCGGAGCCGCCCGCGGCGAGCGTTCCGACGCGCACCACGAGGCGCTGTCCGCTGAGCGAAGCGTTGGCCTCGTCGTCGACGCCGTTCAGCGTGACGCTCGACGGCTGCGCGATGATTCCGGCCGGGACGTCGTCGGTGAGCACCACGTGCGTCGCCGGCGAGCCGCCGTAGTTCTTGAACGAGATCGCGTACGTGATCGTGCTGCCGGGCTGCGCCGAGTCGGCGCGCTGCTGGTTCACGAGCTTGGTGACGAGGCTGCCGGGCGCGCCGAGGCCCCCGAGCGAGGCCTGCGCCTGCGCGATCGCCCACGTCCGCCCGTTGTCGGAGACGACGCCGTTCGCGGCCACCGCGTCGGTCGAGCGCGCCACGACGTCGACGTGGAACGCCGTGCCGACTGCGACGTTCGCCGTGCTGACCGTGACTTGCACGCGCACCGACGCACCGGGTGCGAGCGACGGAGTGGCGGTCGATCCCACCGTCGCCGCGACGTTGCCTTGCGGCTCGACGAACGCGATGCCCGTCACCGTCCCGGCGCTCGCGGTGACCGATGAAAGGACGTACGCGTCCGGCGCGTTCCCGCCGTTGGCGATCGTGAACGTTCGGACGATGGCGGTCCCCTGCGGGTAGCCGTCGGTCGTCGCGTCGACGGCCGCCTCCTTCGGAGCGACGGCGACCGCCGCGACGTTCGCGACGGTCACCTTCACGGCGTTCGACTGCGCTCCGTACGACTCGCCCTTTGCGTCGACGTAGCGTGCGGTCACGGTATTGCTGATGACGATCCCGGCCGCGGGTGCGGCCTCGCCGGCGTGCGTCGCGAGCGCGACACAGAACACGGCGAGACCGATCGCGCGCACGAGGCGCCCGACGACCCGCGCAGACATGGGACCGTTACTTGACCTGGACCTTGAACGAGACCGAACCGCTCGCGCCGGCCGCCAGCGAGCTCACCGTGTCGGTGAACGCGCTCGATCCGGCCGCACCGGGCCCGGGGTTGTAGCCTCCCAGCGTCCCGCCGTTCGTGTCGACGGGCGCCGCGTAGAGGCCGTTCGTGTAGGTCGCCCAGTTGTTGGTGTACGCGACCTGCGTTCCGCCCGACGCGGTGCCGTTCTCGGTGATGACGAGATTGGCGGCGTTGAGCACTTGGTTGTTGGAGCCGCTCCCCTGGCCCGGGCACACGTTCGTGTAGGTGACCGTGTACTGCACGCAGTCGCCGGGGCTCACGTTCGCGGGTCCGTTCGTCCAGGTCGACGCGCTCGCGCACGGCTGACCCGCGGCGTTCGCGATCGTCTTCGCGAGCTGCACGAACCCGCCGACGAAGAACTCGTCGACCGTGACGTTCGTCTTCGTGTTGTCGTTCGTCGACGTCGCGGTGATCGCGTCGCCGTACCCCGCGTAGGCGGTGAACGTCGTCACGCTCGCGGGCGGCGTCATGATGACCTTGTACGTCTGCGTCGCACCGGACGGCACGCAGACCGACGTGATCGTCGTGCCCGCGCCGACCGCCGCGCAGCTGCCGCTCGCGGTCTGACCCGTGCTCTGGAACGAGACGGTCCAGCCGGCGGGGAGGGCGGTGAGACCCGTGCCCGTCGCGTAGGTCAGATTGAACGTGTCGTCCTTGTTGCCGTTGTTCTGCAGCGAGTTCGTGTACGCGATCGCGGCGGCGCTCGCCGGCACGCTTTCGGTCTGGCCGTTCACCGCCGAGAGCAGGTTGCCGCCGTTGGTGTAGCTGATCGCCGTGAAGTCGGTCGCGGTCGAGCCGTCCGGACCGATCGCGCCGGGATACGCCGTGCTCGTGCCGGTGTTGTAGGTGCCGTTGAGCACCGCGCTCGACGCCGGGGAGGCAGCCGATTGCGCCTGGGCCGAGCCCGCCAGCGCGCCGTTCGCGTTCGAGACGGCGGGCGCCGTGTTCGAGGTGGTCGCGCTGGTGCCGTTGGCGATCGACTGCAGCGTGATCCCCGGGCCCTCGATGAAGCCCGACTGGTCGGCGTAGATCGAGTTCACGACGTTCGTGATCGCCGAGGCGTTCGCGGCGCCGCTGGCCGTCGAGCCGTTGATCGTGTACGTCAGCGTCAGCGAGGCGTTCGCGGCCGGGACGTTGCCCTGGCTCGTCGTGTTCGAGTTGGGTGCGAACGTCGAGAGGCCGGCGCCCGTGATCGAGGTCGCGGGGACGAAGACGCCCACGTAGACCGCGCCGGTCGCGGTCGTCGTCCACGTCGAGCCGTCGGTCGAGTAGATGACCGTGCCGGTCGCGCCGCTGACCGACGGCGTGCCGTTCAGCGTCAGCTGCGTCGAGTTGTACGAGGGCAGCTTGTCGGTGAAGACGACGCCGCACGCGGTGCTGTTCGTGCAGCCGCTGTACGTCGCGCCGTTCCCGCCCGGAAGCGCGTTCTTGTAGACCGGCGACAGATTGCGCGCCCCGCCGTTGGCGAACCGGACGGTGTAGGTCACGGTCGGCGCCGCCACCGTGCCGCCGACGACCGCGGTCTTCTGCGCGTCGATGCGCGCGTCGGAGATCACGGTGTCGTTGTACTGGCCGATGACGGTGCTGGACGTCTGCTGCGTCGTTCCCGAACCGGCCGGGTAGACGACGTCGGGGGTGAGCAGCGTGGTGATCGTGCCGCTCGCGCCCGCGTTCGCGTTGTACGAGACGCCGATCTGGATCGTGCCGTTGACGGCGATCAGGAACGGCGTGCTGCCGGTGTCGCCGGTGCTCAGGTAGGTGTTGAGCGCGGCGATCGACGCGTACGTGCCCGAGAGCGTGTGGCCGTCGGCGGCCGTACCGCTGACCGTGTACTGGACGAACGTGCCCATCCCCGAGGTGACGCCGTCGTTCGTGCCTTGCGTCCCGCTGAGCTGGAAGTACCCCGAGCTGTTGCCGGTGTTCGTGAGCGTGTAGTTGTCGCTCATCGCACCGCCCGGGCTGACGGTGTTTCCGCCCGGCGTCGCCTGCGGCGGGGCGATCGTCATCGCCGGCGCGTTCTGCACCGTCGTCGTGACGGTGTTCGACTGCGAGTTGTAGGTGTTGGTGCCGTCCGAGTACGTCGCCGTCGCGGTGTTCGAGATCGACGTGCCGGCCGTGGTGCCCGAGGCCGACGCCGGCGCGCCGAGCGTGAAGAAGGCGAGTGCCGCAACGGCGGGCGCGAATGCGACCGCGCCGATTCGCAGCGTCAGATCCTTCGTGATCGTCGTTCCGTCCATGGAGGTCCGCATCTTACTTGACTCGGACCTCGTATGCGTACGCGGCGCTCGCGTGCGGCGCGAGCGCGCCGTCCGTCACGAAGCGGATCGCGGTGTAGAGCGAGGGCGGCGCTTTCTTCGTCGACGTCGTGCCGTCGGAGTTCTTCACGGCGATCGTCGGCGCGGCGGACCACGTCTTGCCGTGGTCGAGCGAGAACTCGACGCGCGCGTGCGCCGCGCGGGCCGAGCCGTCGACGTATGCGGTGCCCGCGGGAATCGCGCCGGCCGGTGAGAGCTTGAGCGCGGGGGACGATCCGACGTTCTGCGCGGCGATCTGGTATTCGACCGCGTCACCCGGATGAAGCGTCGCCTTTTCGACCGGCGTCGCGACGGCGCGGCCGTCGGCGGCCTTCGTGACGAGCGACCCGCTGAGCTTGAGCGTCACGCTCGGCTTCGCCGACGCGATCGCCGGGGCGGCGAGCGCGAACACGAGAGCCGTGACCGACGCCACGTAGATACGCATCCTTGTGTAAACTCCTGGTAACGTGCCGAACGCCGCCCGCAGAAAGAGCCGGAGCGGCCGTGCACACGATACCAAGCGGCCAGCCCCAAGAAAAGCCGTGGAGCGGGTAAACGACAAAAAGAAAACGGCGCCGTTACGCGCCGTTTACGGATTGACCGAATTGTCTGCGACCGCTCTACGATCGTAAACCGGACGTGAAGGTCATCCGGCGGGCGGGAGCAACGCGAGCTCGGCCCGCGCCGCGTGCACGACCAGCGGTTCCTGCGACGCGATCGCGAGCTCGTACTCGCGACGCGCGAGCGCGATCTTTCCTTGGACGTTGTAGGTCACTGCAAGCTCGTAGTGGAGGCGTCCGTCGTCCGATGCGACGCTGATCCCCTTGAGGAAGGCCGACTCCGCGAGCGGGAACAGCCGGTGCTGGCTGTAGTCGTAGCCGAGGTCGATGTAGGCCTCGGGCCGCAGCGGGTCGGAGCGCAGCGCGCGATCGTACCAGCCGATCGCGGTCTTCCAGTCGCCCTCGGCGTCGTAGATGTAGCCGATGTCGACGAGGGCCTCCGACCCGTCGGGCTTGAGCGCCAGCGCCCGGTCGAGGAGCGGCCGCGCCGTCTTGAAGTCGCGCTTCTCGAGGTAGGCTTCGCCGATGTTCACCGCCGCGGGATAGTAGCCGCTGTCGTTCGCGAGGCAGACCTTGAGCTGCGCGATCGCATCGTCGACCTTGCCGATGTCCACCATCACGTTCGCGATGTCGACGCGCGGCTCGCAGGCCGCCGGCTTGATCCAGACCAGATGCTGATAGGCGGCGAGCGCGAGATCGTAGCGGTGCAGGTAGCGCTGGACCTCGCCCAGCGACTGCCAGGCCATGACGTCCAGCGGCTCCTCTTCGGTCCGCTGCTGGAGCGTCCGCAGGTAGACCGGCAGATCGCCGGCCTTCTTGTGCATCATCACCAGACCGGTGAAGCCGCTCTCGACCGGGAGGCTCTTCTGGAACTCGGCGATCGCGGCATCGATCTGGTCCTCGACCGCGTACAGCGAGCCGAGCCGGCTGTGCGTCTCGCGGTCGCTCGGAACGACCGCCAGGACGCCGCGCCAGATCTGCTCGGCGCGCTTGTAGTCCGGTACGCGGAAGTACAGGTCGCCCAAGAGCCGCCCGGCCGCGATGGCCCGGGGATGCGCGGCGACGTACGGTGCCAGGACGGCGATGCCGCCCATCGTGTCGCCGTCGGCGACCTTCGCGCGCGCCGCGTCCATCGCGGCGGCCTCGCCGCTCTCCGGCGGACCGGTATAGTCGACGGGCGGGTTCGAGGGCGCGGGCGCGGTGACGGGCACCGCCCCGGGCGGCGAGCCGGCCGCGGCGGCGGCGCCCGCGGTGGACGCGAATCCCAGGATGAGGGCGACGGCGGCAACGGCCGAGCGCGGCGGCGGACGCATCTTCACGCTCCTTCGCGGAGGGCGGTGGCTGCTAGTATAGAGCACGCTGGGGATCCGCGAACAGAACAAGGCGAGCGGCCAACCCCGTGCGACGTTTCTCGCGGAGTGCCGGAGACCGGCGCCGCCGAAGCGCCCCGGGCTATGGCAACAACGACCACGACGAACGGCTCGGTCGGCGCGACGCGCGTCGAGACCGACTCGATGGGCAAGATCGAGGTCCCGGCCGACAAGTACTACGGCGCTCAGTCGGCGCGCTCGCTGATCCACTTCGACATCGGCGACGCCGAGACGCCGCGCGACGTGATGCCGCGCGAGATCATCCGCGCGATGGCCGTTCTGAAGAAGGCGGCCGCGCTCGTCAACCGCGACCTCGGCAAGCTCGACGACGAGAAGACGAAGCTCATCGTGCAGGCCGCCGACGAGGTCATCGCCGGCAAGCTCGCGCCGCACTTCCCGCTGCGGGTGTGGCAGACGGGCTCGGGCACGCAGACGAACATGAACGTGAACGAGGTCATCTCGAACCGCGCGATCGAGATCGCCGGCGGCCAGATGGGCTCGAAGAAGCCGATCCATCCCAACGATCACGTCAACATGTCGCAGTCCTCGAACGACACGTTCCCGACGGCGATGCACATGGCGGCGGCCGAAGCGATGGTCGCGATGCTGCCCGCCGTGGAGAAGCTGCGCGACGCGCTGCGCGTGAAGGCGGAGCAGTGGAAAGACGTCGTCAAGGTCGGGCGCACGCATCTCCAGGATGCGACGCCGCTGACGCTGGGTCAGGAGTTCGGCGGCTACGTGAGCCAGCTCGACCGCGACCTCGACCGCTGCCGCTTCGCGCTCGACGGCCTCTACGATCTCGCGATCGGCGGAACGGCCGTCGGCACGGGGCTGAACGCGCATCCCGAGTTCGCCGAGCGCGCTTCGACGAAGATCGCCGAGCTGACGGGGCTGCCGTTCCGGTCGCACCCGAACAAATTCGCCGCGCTCGCCTCGCACGACGAGGTCGTGTTCGCGTCCGGCGCGCTCAAGACGCTCGCCGCCTCGCTGATGAAGATCGCCAACGACGTGCGCTGGCTGGCGTCCGGACCGCGCGCCGGGATCGGCGAGCTGATCCTCCCGGAGAACGAGCCCGGTTCGTCGATCATGCCGGGGAAGGTCAACCCGACCCAGTCGGAAGCGATGACGATGGTGTGCGTGCAGGTGTTCGGCAACGACGTCGCGATCGGGTTCGGCGGCTCGCAGGGCAACTTCGAGCTGAACGTGTTCAACCCGGTGATGATCGTCAACTTTCTGCACTCGTGCCGTCTGCTGCAGGACGCGTGCACGATGTTCCGCGAGCACGCGATCGAGGGGCTCCAGGCGAACGAGCCGGTGATCCGGCGCTATCTCGACGAGTCGCTGATGACCGTGACGGCGCTCTCGCCGCACATCGGGTACGACAAGGCCGCCGAGATCGCGAAGAAGGCGCACCACGAAGGGACGAAGCTCAAGGACGCCGCGCTCTCCCTCGGCTACGTGTCGAGCGAGGACTTCGACCGCTACGTCGTCCCGAAGGAGATGACGTACCCGAAGTAGCGCCCGCCGCGGCCGTCTCGACGAAGAGCCTTCCGGCGCGTCCGGGGGGCTCTTTCGCTGCCGCGCGGAATCGTGCGCCATGATCGCCGCCGTCGCGCAAGCCGCACCTTCACCCGTTCCGGCGGCGCCCGCAGCCGCGACGAGCGCCGCGCCGGCGAGGCCGGCGGCGGCAAACGCCGAGCCCGCGCCTCCGGTCGCCGCGATCCCGTCGCCGCAGATCGCGGCGCGCGCCCGGCTCGTGTTCGAGCAGGTTCGCGCCAACGCGCTCGACCGCTCGCAATTCTCGAGCGGCATGGAGTCGAAGCTGGACGCGCACGGGCTCGCGAACGCCGCCGAGCACCTGCGCGCGCTCGGGGCCGTCACGTCGTTCAATCAAAGCCGCCGCATCACGCACGGCACCGCGAGCTTGTACGTCTTTCGCATCGTGTGCGAGCATCCGCCGGTGCTCGAAGAGGCGATCGAGTTCGCGCCCGACGGCAAGATCGACTATCTCGCCTTCAGCCCGGTGACGCAGGCGGCACCCGGTCCTGCGCCCGCCGCGCCGCAGCAAGCGCCGGTGCCGCAGCAAGCGCCGACGCCGCACGCACCGTGATCGCGAGGCGATGAGCGAAAACGCGAGCGACGCAGCCGGCGAGGTGACGACGGCGCCGGATCCCCTGGATCCGTCGGCGACCGTGCCGGACGTGAGCGTCTTCTTCGCTCGCTGGCGCGAGTGGAGCGACGCGCTGCGCGACGATCCGCGCGTCACGAACGATCTGCGCTACGGCCCGAGCGAGGACGAGTCGTTGGATCTCTTCGTGCCGCGCGAAGCTGCGCCGCTCGTCGCGTTCTTCCACGGCGGCTACTGGCGCCGGCTGCACAAGAACGACCACACCTTCGTCGCGCGCGGCCTCGCGGCGCACGGCGTCGCGACGGCGATCGTGAACTACGGGCTGGCGCCGATGCTGACGCTCGAAGAGATCACCGCGCAGGCGCGGCGCTCCGCGAGCTGGTTGCGGGCGAACGCCGCGGTGTACGGCGCCGATCCGGCGCGCTTCGTGGTCGCCGGACACTCCGCCGGCGGCCATCTCGCCGCGATGTGCGCGGTCGATGCGCCGGTCGGCGGCGTCGTGACGATGAGCGGGCTGCACGAGCTCGTCGCGGTGGCGCGCTCCTTCGCGAACGCGTGGCTGCAGCTCGACGACGCACGCGCCGCCGCGCTCAGCCCGGCGCGTCTCGCGCCGGCCGCGCCGGTGCCGGTGTACGCGATCACCGGCGAGCGCGAGACGCCGGAGTTCCGCGCGCAGGGCCGCGCGATCGTCGACGCGTGGCGCGCGCGGGGCTGCACCGCCACGTACGAAGACGCGGCGGGCGACGACCATTTCACGCTGCTCGAGCGGCTGCACCACGCCGATGACCCGCTCGTCGTCCGCATCGCCGCGATGGCGCACGGGCGATGAAGCTGCGCGTCTTCGGCGAAACGTTCGCTCTCGCGCGGCTTCCGGGGAACGCGGCGGTCCCCGACTGGGTCGCCGGAAGCGAGCTGATCGCGCTCGTGCGTACCGCGCGCGAGCTGTCGATCGTGTGCCGCGACGATGCGGTGCCGCGCGAGGTGAGCGAGGTGGAGCGCGGATTCCGAGCCATCGTCGTCACCGGGACGCTGGACTTCACGGTGACCGGCGTGATCGCCGCGCTCGCCGATCCGCTCGCCGCCGCCGGGATCCCGATCTTCGGTCTCTCGACGTACGACACGGACCACATTCTGGTGCGCGAGTCGCTGCTGCCCGCCGCGGTCGAGGCGCTGCGCGCCGCGGGCCACGAAGTCAGCGGCGAGCCGGCGGACACGCGCTAGCGATCAGGTCGTTCGTCCGCCCTGCTCCATGGACGGCCCGACGATCTTCTCCATCGCCACGACGTCGACGAACCGGCCGTCGAGGCGGCCCTGCTCGCGAAACACGCCGACCTCGCGGTAGCCGAAGCGCCGGTACAACCGCTGCCCGACGACGTTGGACGTCAGCGCGAACAGGACGATCTTGTGGAACGCGTGCTGGTTCGCCGTGCGCTCGAGCGCGGAGAGGAGCGCCGAACCGACGCCGCGCCCGCGTGCCTCGCGCGCGACGTAGATCGAGAGATCGGCTACGCCACGATACGCACAACGGTGCGAGTACGGATTGAGCGCCGCCCAGCCGACGACGGCGCCGTTCGCGTCGTCGGCGACGAGCACGGCGTACCGGCCCTGGTGCTGCGCCCACCACGCCGCGATGTCCTCGCGCGACTTCGGCTCCTCGTCGAGCGTCGCGATGCGGTCTTCGATGCCCTGATTGTAAACGTGACGAATGGCGTCGAGATCGTCGTCCCGAGCGCTGCGGACGTGCACTGGTGGCGCCGGCACGGTTCGCGCGGCTCTTCCTCTGCGCGGTGCTCAGCCGCAGCACGTCGGCGTCGGCGCGGCCGCATCGCTGCCGCAGCACGTCGTCTCCGGATCGTCTCGCTCTCGGGTCTCGGCGTGCACGACGTACGTTTCCCAACGCCGTCCGTCCGGGTCGGTGGCCCAGACCTTCGTCTGATTGGCGTAGCAGCACGTCCGTTCGCGCTCGACCTCCGTCGCGTACCCCGCGTCCCGAAGGCGCGCGGTCTGCGCGGCGACGTCCTCGACCGAGTCGACGACGATGCCGAAGTGCGGTCCGTCCTCGGCGTGCGCGTCGCCGTCGAGGTCGAGCGCCAGCTCCAGAGCCGGACGATCGCTGACGAACAGCGCGTAATCGGCGCGCCGCTTCGCCGGCTGGGCGCCGAGCAGCGTGGTGTAGAACGCGACGCTCGCGTGCAGATCGCGCGTCGCGAAGTTCAAGTGCATCTTCATGCGACGGCCTTTCGCGGGGTGAGGCGGGACAACGCTCGTTCGACGCGCTCGCGCACGTCGGCGCCGAGCCGGTAGTACACCCACGTTCCGCGCCGCTCGCACGTTACCAATCCGGCTTCACGAAGGATCCGCAGGTGGTGGGAAACCGTCGGCTGCTCGAGCGGAAGCGCCGCGGTGAACTCGCAGACGCAAACCTCGTCGGCGCTCCGCGCGAGGGTCGCGAGCATCGACAACCGATACGGGTCGCTCAACGCCTTGAAGAGCGCCGATTCCTCGCCCCACTCGTCCCGGCGTCTGGGGAACGCCGGCCGCGACCGCTGCATCGACACATTTCGATTCTACGCCATCGCATCGACGCATGTCAATGCAGGGTGTTGTCATTCCCGGCTGCGCCGCGGCTGCGATCGCGTGATGTCCCGAACGTGCTCGGCGAGAGACCGAGAAACGGCATCGTCGGTAACGATCGTGAGGCGCGTCGCGCCGATGCGCCAAGTGAGGCGGGTGGGCCGGCCCAGCGCGCCGCGCTGCGTGCGGTGCGTGATGTAGGCCATTCGCTCGATCGCCGACGACCGCCGATCGCTTGCCGGGCTTTCATTGAGCAGGACGGTCGTGAGCGCCGCATTTCGTACAGCCAGTTCCACGGAACGGGGGCCGCCGGACGGATCGTCGAGAAGCATCGTGCTCGTTACGCTGAGTCCGGACGGGACGATGATCGGAAACGTGACCGCACGCTGCGCGTCGGCCGTCGTGACCGCTCGCTCGTGCACGAAGGTCACGCGGCGAACCGGGATCGCGTGTCCGGCGAGGACTGCGCGCAGGCGCTCCGCAAGGTCGCCGGCGTACGGCGATGCCGTCGCCGCACCAAGCGCTGTCGCCGCCATCGCGGCGATCAGCGTCGCGACGACCATCGGGGGCCGCACGCGCACCCTGCGCCGAGCGCTCCTCGAGCGGCACGCAATGCCATGCGCGACGCCGGCAGACGGATACGGCTTCACGGCGATCGCTTCGAGTGCGTCGCGAACACGCCGGTTCACGCCATCGTCATTCATGCGAACTCCTCGCGGCAATCGGCCGCCGGATCGTTCAACGCGGCGGCGAGGCGCCGTCGCGCGAGCGCAAGTCGAAAGCGGATGGTTCCGGGCGGTGCGCCGAGCACCGCGCCGATCTCGCGGCTCGTGAGATCCTCTACGTAGCGGAGAACGACCGGTACGCGAAGCCATTCGGGAAGGGTCGCAAGCGCGGCCAGCACGTCGAGCCGCTGCGACGACAGTTCTTCGAACGCGACCGACGGCACCGGCCGGTCAGGCGGATCGTTCCGGCGTCGCCGCAACACCGCCCGGGCAGCGTTGACCACGATGCGAGCCGACCACGACGAAAACGCAGCGGGTTCGCGCAGTTCGTGCAGTCGGGTCGCGACGACGATAAGAGCGTTTTGTGCCGCGTCTTCGGCGGCTGTCCGCTCACCCACGATCCCTGCCGCAAGCCGGAAGGCGCGGGGCCAGAGCGCACGCAGGAGGCGGTCACGCGCGAACTCGTCCCCTGCCCGCGCTGCCCGGACGTCAGCTTCCTCGTTCACACCCTTGAGATGCGTGGAGAGCCGTCCGGTGTTGGCTATGAGATGAGGCGCTTGACGAGGTGACGGTGGCCGGGGCCGTAGCCGAGGCGGTCGTAGAAACGTTGGGCGGCGCGGTTTTCCTCGACGACGTTGAGCGTCACGAAACGATAGCCGCGTTCGGCGGCCCAGGCTTCCACGGCGCTCATCAGCGCGGCGCCCGCGCCGCTGCCGCTGCGGTCCGTGGCGATCTCCGAGACGTGCGCGTACGGTTCGCCGGTGAAGAAGTCGCGCTCGGTGACGACGTAGACGAAGCCTTGACCGTCGCCCTCTTCTTCGGCGATCAGGATCGCGTCAGAGGGCGGGTTGAGGCGCAGCGCCTCCGCCAGGACGCGACGCGTGCCGTCGATCACTTCTTCGGGCGTGTGGCCGTCCGCGGCGCCGTGCTCCACGAAGCGCGGCACGAGGGCGAGGATCAGCGGCTCGTCGTCGAGCCGCGCCGGGCGAATGCGAAAGCGCGAGCTGAGCAGGCCTCGCGGCGGCTCGGCGGACGCGGGCGGCGGCGGTGCGCCGCTCGTCATTTCACGAGCGGCAGCACGTTGGAGGGCGTCAGCGGGAAGATCCCGAGCGCGAACGTCATCGCTGCGCACACGCCGACGACGATCCACGGCAGCGCGGTGGGAGCACGCTCGTCGTGCACGTGCACCGGATCGACGCGCGCGAACATCGCGCGAACGATCTTGAAGTAGACGTACGCGGAAATCGCCGTGCCGACGATCAGCAGCCCGGCGAGCCAGGCATAGCCGGCGCCGACGCTCGCGGCCAGAATGAGGATCTTCCCGGTGAAGCCGATGGTCGGCGGCAGCCCGGCGAGGCCGATCAGGAACAGCGTCATCGCCGCGGCGAGCCACGGCCGGCGCGAGGCGAGGCCGGCGAAGCGGCCGAGCCCGACGACCGCGTCGCCTTCTTTCGCCATCAGCGCGACGACGGCGAACGCGCCCAGGTTCATGAACGTGTAGCCGGCGAGATACAGGATCGCGTAGCGCAGTCCGAGCGCCGTCTGTCCGGCGAGCGCGACGATGATGTAGCCGACCTGCGCGATCCCGGAGTACGCGAGGAGTCGCTTCATGTCGGTCTGCGCGAGCGCGCCGAGATTGCCGACGAGCATCGAGAGCGCGGCGAGGACCCAGAGGGGCGCGAGGATCGCGCCTGCCCGATCCGACGGGAGCGACGCGTACGCGAAGCGCGCGACCACCGCCAGCGTCCCGGCCTTCGTGACGACCGACATGAACGCGGTGACGGGAAGCGGCGCGCCTTCGTACACGTCGGGCGTCCAGATGTGGAACGGCACCAAGCTGAGCTTGAACGCGAGCCCGACGAGGAACAGGCCGGCGCCGATCGCGAGCAGCGGCGTCGGCGTCGCCGCGACGAGCGCCGAGAACTGCACCGAGCCCGTCGCGCCGAACATCAGCGCGGCCCCGTACAGCAAGAACCCGGACGCCATCGAGCTGAGGATCAGGTACTTCAGCGCCGATTCGCGTGCGCTCGAGCGCGCCGACATCGCGCACAGACAGTACAGCGCGAGCGACAGCAGCTCGAGGCCCAGGAAGACCATCATGAGGTTCGCCGCGCCGGCCATCAGCATCGCGCCGCTCGCGCTCCACAGCAGCAACGCGGTCGTGCCCGCGACCTGATCGTCGCGTCCGACGCCGAGCGAGAGCAGCAGCGTCGCGACGGTGGCGACGACGACGATCTCGCTGAAGACGATCGAGAAACCGCCCTCGACGAACGCGCCGCCGAAGGCCGGGAAACTCGTCGGATACTGGCTCGCGAGCACCGCGCCGGCGGCGACCAGGCCGACGATCGCGATGCCCACCGCGACGGCCCGCCGCACCATGCCGTTGCGGCGCATGAAGAGATCGACGAACAGCACCAGCAGCGGAACGAGCGCGACGATCGCCGCGGGCAGCAGCGCCGCGTAGTCGGCCGAGGACGGGTAGGTGATGTTAACGGACGGCACTGCTGATCTCGCTCACGGTGTTCGGCTTGCGCGGGCCTCGTACGCTCTGTGACGTGGTCGTCGGGACGGCGCTCTGCGTCACCGTCGCCGTTTGCGCGACCACCGGGCCGGGGTCGACGCCGAGCCAGACGAACGCGGCGACGAGCGGCGCGATCGCGAAGCCTTCGCTCCAGGTCATGTCGCGACGCTGCGGCAGGTCGGCAACTTCGGGGCCGTTCATGATGCCTTGGAACAGACGCAGCATGTACGCCGAGGCGAGCACGATCGCGAGCAGCGCGACGATCGCCGGCCAGAAGAATCCCGCTTTGAAGAGTCCGGTGAGGATCAGGATCTCGCCGGCGAACCCGGCGAGACCCGGGAGGCCGAGCGCCGCGAGCGCGCCGAGCATCAGCGCACCGGCGAGCTTCGGATTCCGACGGCCGAGGCCGCCGAGTCGCGCGAGATCGCGCGTCTCCTCACGCAGCTCCACCCCGCCGAGCGCGAGGAAGAGCGCGGCGCTGAAGAGGCCGTGGCCGACGATGTAGACGACGGCGCCTTCGTACGCCAGCGTCGAACCGCTGAACACGGCGAGCAGGATCAGGCCGAGATGCGAGAGCGAGCTGTACGCGACGACGCGCTTCCCGTCGCGCTCGCCGAGCGCCGCGAGCGCACCGTAGATCAGCGCGATCAAGCCGAGCACGAACACGACCGGACGCGCCGCGCTCATCTCGGGGCCGAGCAGCGGCAGGCCGATGACGAGGAACCCGTAGAGTCCGGCCTTCGACTGCACCGACGAAACGACGGCGACGACGGGCGCCGGCAGCTCGGCGTACGTATCGGGCATCCACGTGTGGAACGGGAAGACCGGCGTCTTGACCAAGAACGCGAACGCGAAACCCGCGAAGATCCACATGCCCCAGGTCGTCCCGATCGCGACGTGCGCGGTGGGATTTCCGACGAGATCGGTCGTCCCGGCGAGGATGCCGAACGCCGCCGTCGCGAGCAGCAGCGCGAGCCCGCCGACCAGATTGTAGAGGAGATACTTCCAGCCGACGCGCCCGTGCGCCGTGCCGCTCACGAGCACGAGAAACACCGGGATCAGCATGAGGTCCCAGAACAGCGCGAACAGCAGCAAGTCTTTCGCGAGGAAGACGCCGTTCATCGCGCCTTGCAGCAGCAAGAGCTGCGCCGCCAGATCGCGCGAGCGCGGCGCGTTCGGCAGTGCGAGCGCAGCGCCGAACGTCGCGAGCGACAGCAGCAGCACGATCCAGAGCGAGATGCCGTTGAACCCCACGTGGAACGCCGCGTCGAACGGGCGCGCGAGCCAGTGCGCCGACGCGTCCGACGTCGGATCGACGAGCGCGAGCACGAAGGTCGCCGCGGCGACGACGGCCGCCACGACACGCGCGACGTTGGCGGACGAACGGGGGACCGCGTAGAGCAGCAAGCCGATGACGATCGGTCCGAGGATCAGCGCGCCGGCGATCATCGCGCACCTCCGAACGCGAACGCGTAGTACGCGACGAAGCACAGCACGCCGAGCGCCATCGTGAGCGCGTACGTTCGCACGAGTCCGGTCTGGAAGCTCCGGAACAGGTGGCCCAGCCACTGCGAGCTGATCCCCGCTTCGCGAACGCCCGCGTCGATGACGAGCGGGTCGATGACGCGCACGAACCAGCGGCCGAGCGCGTACGCCGGGCGCACCAGCAGCATCTCGTAGGCCGCGTCGAAGTAGTACGCGTTGACGAGCACCGCCGGCGTGCGGATCGTCTCGCCGCGCAGCCGCTCGACGGCGTTCGCGCGCGCGGGCGGCGCGCAGTACCGCATCCACGCGATCGCAAAGCCGATCACGACGACCACGAAGACGAGCACCGACGAGAGCAGCTCTGAGAACGGCGTCGCGGCGGCGGCGCTCGTCGGGAACGCGCCGCTGAAGAAACGGGCCCACGGCGCGCTTTCGCCGCCGTAGTCGAGCCAGCCGATCAGCACCGAGAAGGGCATGAGCACCGCCACCGGCACGGACATGATCCACGCGGGCGCGTGCTCGTGGTGCGGCTCCTCCTCTTCCGGATGCGCGCCGGAGCTTTCCGACATGCCGGTGCCGGCCAGCTCGGGATGGCGCATACCGAGCGCCGACGGGTCCACGTCGCCGCGGTACCGGCCGAAGAACGTCACGAAGAGCAGCCGGAACATGTAGTACGCGGTGATGCCTGCGGTGATCACGCCGACCGCGTAGAGCCACGGATGCCCGAGCGAGAGCGTCCCGTACAGCACCGCGTCCTTCGAGAAGAATCCGCTGAAGCCGGGGACGCCGCAGATCGCGAGCACGCCGACGAGCATGGCCCAGAACGCGAACGGCGTGCCCTTCCGCAGTCCGCCCATCTTGCGGACGTCCTGCTCGTTGTTCAGCGCGTGGATCACGATGCCGCTGCCGAGGAAGAGCTGCGCCTTGAAGAACGCGTGCGTCAGGAAGTGCATGACGCCGGCGTCGTAGGCGCCGACCCCGACGCCCATGATCATGTAGCCGATCTGCGACATGGTCGAATAGGCGAGGATCCGTTTGATGTCCCACTGCACGCAGCCGAGGATCGCCCCGGCGATCGCCGTGAGCGCGCCGATCACGCCGACCAGCTCTTGCGCGTCGGGCGAAGACGACCACAGCGGCGCGAACCGCGCCACCAGGTAGACGCCCGCGGTGACCATCGTCGCCGCGTGGATCAGCGCGGACACCGGCGTCGGCCCTTCCATCGCGTCGGGGAGCCAGGTGTGCAGCGGCACCTGCGCCGACTTCGCGGCGGCCCCGATGAACAGTCCGAGGCACACCAGGAACAGCTCGGGGCTGTGCGCGCCGAACGCCGGAACGCCGCGCGTGAAGATGTCGGAGAACGCGATCGAGCCGACGCGTGAGACGATCAGAAAGATCGCGAACATGATGCCGACGTCGCCGACCACGTTCATGACGAACGCCTTGCGTGCCGCGGCGACCGCCGACGGGCGCTCGAACCAGAACCCGATCAGGAAGTACGAGGCCAGGCCGACGAGCCCCCAGCCGACGAGCAGCCCCACGACGTTGTCGCTGAGCACCAGCGTCAGCATCGCGAAGATGAAGAAATTCATGTAGGCGAAGAAGCGCGCGAAGGCGCGATCGCCGTCCATGTAGCCGATCGAGTAGACGTGGATCAGGAAACCCACGCCGGTGATGATCAGCGTCCACACCAGCGAGAGCTTGTCGAGCGACAGCCCGAAGCTCCAGCCGGAGAGCCACGTGACGAGCGGAAGGTGCATGCCGCCGGCGACGGTCGCGTCGTTCCACAGCGTGCACGTCGCGACGAACGAGACGCCGACGAGCGCCGAGCCGATCGGCCCCGCCCACGAGCGGAGCTGCGGACCGAAGGCGAACAGCAGGACGGCGCCGAGCAGCGGCAAGAGCCAGACGAGAGCGAGCAGCATGATCAGCCCTTGAGTGCGGCCACTTCGTCGACGTCGACGTGCGGCGTGCGGCGGAACGTCACCGCCACGATCGCGAGCGCGATGGCGGCTTCGGCGGCGGCGACGGTGATGACGAGGAACGCGAAGATGTGGCCCGCGTTGTTGACCCAGGCGCGCGCAAAGGCGACGAGCGCGAGGTTCGCCGAGTTGAACAGCAGCTCGATCGACATGAGCATGATCAGCGGGTTGCGGCGCACGATGACGCCGACCACGCCGATGAAGAACAGCACCGCCGACAGGGCGACGTAGTTCTCGGGTGCGACGCTCATCGGACCAGCGGCTCCGGCTTGACGATGGGCTCGCGCGGGCCGCTGCGGCGCTTCTTCCGCCGCGGCACGCCGGCCGGCCCTTCGTCGCCCGCGATCAGCACGACGCCGATGACGGCCACCATCAGGATGAACGCCGTGACCTCGAACGGCAGCAGGTTGGTGGTGAACAGCGCGGCGCCGAAGTTCGCGACGCTTCCGAACACGTTCGCATCGCCGGTCGCGCCGGCCGTCGGCTGCACGGCAAGGGACGTCCGCGTCGCCGTCACCGCGATCGCACCGCACGCGAGCGCGGCGAACAGGATCCCGGGGATCGCGACGCGCGGCATCCGGTCCGGCCCGAGGCTGAACGCCCGCGTCCCGCTCGAGAGCAGCGCGATCACGAACACGAACAAGATGAGGATCGCACCGCTGTAGACGACGATCTGGATGACGGCGAGGAACTCCGCCTGCAGGGTGAGATACGTCGCGGCGAGCGCGATGAAGTTCACGAGCAGTCCGACGACCGAGTAGACCGGCTTCTTCGCGGTGACCGTGAACAGCGCGCTCGCGACGAGGAACAGCGCGAGGATCGCGAAGACGATCACGCGGTCAACCCCTTCCGCGAGGCCTTCAGCTGCTCGCCCCGGTTCGTCGCGTCGTAGCCCTTGTCGATGTCGACCGTGTCCTTCGCGCGGTAGACGCCGCCGAGGTCCGACGGAATCCCGTTCGGACGCTCGTCGGGCGGCGTTCCGACGCCCGCCTCGGCGGGCACGAGCAGACGATCCTTCGCGTAGATCAGCGCCCCCCGGCGGTAGTCGGCCATCTCGAACCGCGGCGTCAGCACGATGGCGTCGGTCGGGCACGCCTCCTCGCACAGCCCGCAGAAGATGCAGCGCAGCTCGTCGATCTCGTAGCGCGCGGCGAAGCGCTCCCCGGGCGAGCGGCGGTCCTGCGGCGAGTTCTCGGCGCCGATGACGGTGATCGCGTTCGCCGGGCAAGCGATCGCGCAGAGCTCGCACCCGATGCAGCGCTCCTTGCCGTCGGCGTAGCGGCGCAGCTCGTGCAGCCCGTGGAACCGCGGCGCGTGCTGCTTGCGCACCGAAGGATACTGTACCGTCGGCTTCGGCTTGAAGATCGCGCGGAACGTCGTCGCGAAGCCTTCGAACAGCGCTCCGACGTTGAAGAGATTCTTACGCATGCGGCCACACGGCGACGATCACCGCCGTCACGACGAGGTTGAGCGTCGCCACCGGCAGCAGCACCTTCCACCCGAAATCCATCAGGCGGTCGTAGCGGAAGCGCGGCAGCGTCGAGCGCAACCAGATGTAGAAGAACAAGAACAGCCCGGCCTTGATGATGAACCAGACGAGTCCGAGAATGCCGTCCGACGGCAGCCCGAAGACTCCGTTCCAGCCGCCGAGGAACAGCAGCGTCCCGAGACACGAGACGGTGATCATGTTGAGATACTCGGCGATGAAGAACAGCCCGAACCGCAGCCCCGAGTATTCGGTGTGAAAGCCGCCGACCAGCTCGGTCTCGGCCTCGACGAGGTCGAAGGGCGCGCGGTTCGTCTCCGCGACCGCGGTGATGAGGTAGATCACGAAGCCGACGATCTGCGGGACGATGAACCAGAGCCGCGCCTGGGCGCTCACGATGTCGGAGAGCGCGGTGGAGCCGGCGAGGATCAGCACGCCGATCACCGACATCGACATGGAGAGCTCGTACGAGATCATCTGCGCCGTGGAACGGACCGAGCCGAGCAGCGGAAACTTCGAGCCCGAGGCCCAGCCCGCCAGCGATATGCCGTAGATGCCGATCGACGTGAGCGCGAAGATGAACAGAATGCCGGCGTTGACGTTCGCGACCGACCACGGCGTGCCGTCGCTCGACGCGGAGAACGGGATGATCGCGAACACGCTCATCGCGCAGATCAGCGAGATGAACGGGGCCAGCCGGTAGATCAGCGGGTCGGCCGTCACCGGCGTCAGGTCTTCCTTGAACATCATCTTCACCGCGTCGGCGGCGGGCTGCAGCATCCCCCACGGGCCGACGCGGTTCGGACCGGGGCGCAGCTGCATCCAGCCCATGATCTTCCGCTCGAACAGCATCGAGTACGCGAAGGTCGTGATGACGACGAAGAGGACGATCACGCCCTTGATCAGGACGATCAGCCAGAACGGCACGCCGTTCACGCCGCCACCATCGCTTTCTCCAGCGTCACGGTCGCCGTGTCGCCCAGCGCGTTGAGCGGCGCGTCCGGATCGGCGTCGAGCAGCGCGACGGCGTCGCGCGGCAGTCCTTCGTCGAGCACGACGACCAGATCGCGCAGCGCGGCGCCGCTCGGGGCGCGCACGCCGACGAGCTCGCCGGGCGCGACGCCGAGCGCCGCGGCGGTTGCGGGATGCAGACGCGCGCGCGGCGCCGGACGCAACGGCTGCGCGCCCGGATCGAACGCGAGCGTTCCGCCGCCGGTGAAGATCGGGACGTCGGCGAGGACGCGCAGCGCGCCTTCGGGCGCCACGACCGCCTCGTCGCCCGGACGAACGTCCGGCATGAAGCCTTCCGTCTCGTGCAGCACGTGCCGGATGCGCGCCTCGAGATCGCTCGGCAGCGGCAGCTCGACGCCGAGCCGCTCGGCGAGGTCGACGATGACGTCGCCGTCGGCGATCACGCCTTCCGGCGCGCGAACCGATCCGATCACCGGCAGCACGTCGCCGGCGAGGTCGGTCGTCGTCCCGCTCTTCTCGAACGCCGCGCACACCGGAAGGATCAGATTCGCCAGCGCGGCGGTCTCGGTCATGAACAGCTCGGTCACGACGACGAACGGCGTCGCGCGCAGCGCTTCTTCCACCAGCGCACGGTTGGGGAAACGCAGCATCGGGTTCGCACCGAGGATCACGAGCGTCTCGAGCTTCCCGTCGCGCGCCGCTTCGAGCATCGCGCGCGTGTTGAGCCCGCCCGCGCGCGGCCGCATCCCGAGCGCGTCGGCGCCGCGGCCGTTCGTCGTTTCGGGCAGCACGTAGCGGTCGACCGACGTCGCCTTCGCTTCGACCTCGTGCAGCGCGGCGAGCAGCGCCGGCCACCCGTCGCGCATCACGCCGTCCCAAATCATCGCGAGCCGCCCCGGCGCGTCGCCGAGCGCGGTGCGCAGCTCGTCGGCCGTCGTCGCGCGCGTCTCCGGCACGAAGCTGTTCGCCGGCCAGTCGCCGGCGGAGATCAGCTTCGCACCGCGCCGCGACACGGCTTTGCGGATGCGCAGGTCGAGGATCGGCGCGAGCTGCGAGGGCGGACGCCCGATCGTGACGATCGTGTCGGCGGTCTCGAGATCGAGATGGTTTTTGAACTGGTCGTGATGGACGACCGTCTGCCGCCCGGCGCGCGCGTCGAGGTTCTCGATGCCGAGCGCCCGGAACAGATGCTGGGCGAGGTAGACCTCTTCGTTGAGCAGCCGTCCTCCGCCGATGACGCCGGCGCCCGAGCCCGCCCGCTTCAGCTCGCCGGCCAGAAGCTCGAGCGCGTCGTCCCAGTCGATCTGCGCGAACGTTCCGTCGTCCTGGCGCAGCAGCGGCGTCGTGAGCCGCCGCTGGTCCGCGACGTAGCCGAGATTGTAGCGGCCGCGGTCGCACAGCCAGCCGTCCGAGATCTGGTCGTCCTCGGTGACGCTCATCGTGCGGAGCAGCATGTTGCCGCGCTCGTCGACGTGCATCTGGCAGCCGACCGCGCACTGCGTGCACGACGTGGTGGTGCGATGGTTGTCCCACGGGCGCGAGCGAAAGCGGTATCCCTTCGCCGTGAGCGCGCCGACGGGGCACAGCTCGGTGACGTTGCCGGTGAAGTCGGAGACGTACGGCTTGCCGGTCGCGGTCGCGATGATCGTGTGCGCGCCGCGGTCGTCGGTGCGGAGCGAGTCCTCGCGCGTGATGATCTGATCGAACCGCACGCAGCGCTGGCAGACGATGCAGCGCTCCTCGTCCAGGACGATCGTCGGCCCGAGATCGACGGCTTTCGGCTTCGGCGTCTTGGGATCGATCATCCGCGATGCGCCCTGGCCGTACGCCATCGCGTAGTCCTGGAGATCGCACTCGCCGCCCTTGTCGCAGATCGGGCAGTCCAGCGGGTGGTTCAGCAGGAAGAACTCGAGGATCGCGCGGCGCCCTTCTTCCACCTTCGGTCCGCGCGTGACGACCTTCATCCCGTCGGCGGCGGGCGTGTTGCACGCGATCTGCAGCTTCGGCATCCCCTCGATCTCGACGAGGCAGATGCGGCACAGCCCGGCCGGACCGAGCTTCTCGTGGTAGCAGTAGACCGGGATGTCGGTGTGGATCGACTTCGCCGCTTCGACGAGCAGCGTGCCCTTCGGAACGCGAACCTCGACGCCGTCGATCGACAGCGTCACGAGGTCGGTCTGCGGGACGGTGGCTGACACTACGGCTTCCTCGCAAACAGCGACAGCACCGCGACGAGCGCGATGACGATGATGAAACCGGCCCCGAATCCCGCGATGAAGTCACGGTGCGTCGCGAACCCGAGCGCGATGCAGGCCAGCCCGGCCGCGAGCATCGCGAGCACGAGCGAGCGCTTGCGGCCGTCCTTGGCGATCCAGTACCTGCGGGAGAGATCGTTCACGATGCGGCCTCCACGAGCGGGCCCGGCGTCTTGACGTACGCGCGGAACTGGTCTTCGAACCGCGTGATCACCGACGCGAGAAACGGCTCGATCGAGTCGCCGAGAGCGCACAGGTTCAACCCGGTGAGCTGATGGGCGGCGGACTTGATGACGTCGACGTCGGACTCGACGCCGCCGCCGGCGAGCAGCCGCGCGAGCGACTTCTCGATCCAGTGGCCGCCCTCGCGGCACGGCGTGCACTGCCCGCACGACTCGTGCGCGTAGAAGCGGATCAGCGCGTACGCGGCCTTCACGAAGTCCGTCGTGTCGTCGAAGACGACCATCGCGCCCGAGCCCAGCATCGAGCCGGCTTTCGCGATCGTGTCGAAGTCGTACGACAGGTCGAGGTGCTCTTCGAACAGACACGCCGACGAGCCGCCGCCGGGCTGCACGCCCATGAATCTGCGCCCGGGACGCAATCCGCCGGCGCAGTCCCAGATGAGCTGACGGATCGTCGTTCCCATCGCGACTTCGTAGTTTCCGGGTTTCATCACGTGACCGGAGATCGAAACGACCTTGAAGCCCGGCGAGCGCTCGGGGCCCGCTTTCGCGAACCATTCGGCGCCGTTGCGCATGATGTGCGGCAGGTACGCGAGCGTCTCGACGTTGTTCACCACGGTCGGCTCGCCGTAGAGTCCCTTCACCGCCGGGAACGGCGGCTTGAGGCGCGGCTCGCCGCGCCGGCCTTCGAGCGAGTTGAGAAGTCCCGTCTCTTCGCCGCAGATGTACGCGCCCGCGCCGCGGTGGATGGTGAACTCGAGCCGTTTTCCGGTGCGGAAGACGTCGTCGCCGAGGAAGCCGGCCGCACGCGCCTGCGCGACGGCGTCGCGCATGATCTCGTAACCGCGCTTGAACTCGCCGCGGATGTAGATGAACGCGTGGTCGCAGCCGATCGCGTACGCGCCGATCAGGATCCCCTCGATGATCTGGTGCGGCGTTTCCTCGAGGAGCATGTGGTCCTTGAACGTGCCCGGCTCGGCCTCGTCGCAGTTGCAGACCATGTAGCGCGGGCGCCCGTTGTTCGGGAGGAACGCCCACTTGCGCCCGGTCGGGAAACCGGCCCCGCCGCGGCCGCGCAGATTCGAGCCGCTGCAGATGTCGGCGACCGCTTTCGGCTCCATCTCGGTGACCGCGCGGCGCAGCATCTCGTAGCCGCCCTGCTTGCGATAGACGTCGATGTCGCGCAGGTTCAGCTCGCCGATCCCCTTCGTGAGGACGGGGACGATCGGATCGTTCGCCATCTCAGTGGTGTCCGTTCTGCGCGACGTCCGGACGCAGGTTCGTCTCCCGAACGAGCCGCTCGTCCGAGCGCACTTCGTACTTCGGTTTGCCGACGATCAGATCGAACATCGTGATCCCGCTCCGATCGCCGATCCCGCCGGCGTTGTTCGGATCGCTCACGTCGCGCGCGCCGAACGACTTCCGGCCGGTGTCCTGCGCGACTTTCCAGGTGCGGCCCGGCTTCACGGTCTGCGCGAGCGGGGCGATGTCGGACGTGCCGGCGCGGATCGCCTCGATCATCGCGTCGACGCGCTCGCGCGTGAGATCGTAGACGAACTCGAGGTTGACCTGCGCGCACGGTGCGCGATCGCAGGCGGCCAGGCACTCGACTTCTTCGTAGGAGACGAGGCCGTCTTCGGTGGTTTCCAGATGGCCGATGCCGAGGCGCTCGCGCGCGTACGCCATGATCTCCTCGGCGCCGTTGATGATGCACGAGAGGTTGCGGCAGATCTGGACCATGTACTTCCCGACCGGCCGCCGGTACAGCAGCGTATAAAAGGAAACGGTGGACTCGACGGTCGCGAGGCTCTCGCCGACGTGGTGCGCGATCGCGGCGATCGCATTGGCCGAGACGAAGCCCTCGTGCTCCTGGAACAGATGCGCGATCGGGATGAGCGCCGAGCGCTTCTGCTCGTACTGCGCGGTGATGCGGTCGATCTCGGGGAGCAGTCGCGCGTAGAGGTCGTCGAAGGGATGACCGGGGCGACGCGCGAGCGGTGACCAATCGGCCACCGCATCCGGACCGGGATGGACGCCGACGGCGGCGTCGGTTTGAGTGTGCACTTACCGGTCAGCCTCGTGCTTGCATCGATCGAAAAAGGGCCGCGACACGACCGGTTCCCATTCGAATTGTAAAGCGATCGTGCCTCCACGAATACCGGCTCACGCGCGTGCGACGTTTGTCGAACCATGGGCGGTTGCTCCGCTTTGCGAGCGGTGATGGCGGCTGCACGCGACAGGCATGGCGCTGCAAAGGGCTAACCTTCCGGCATGAGCGGCGCACCTCCGCGACCCTCGGCGCAAGCGGCCATGTGGAGCGAAATACGCCTCCCGGCACTCCTCGCGGCGCTCGCCGCGGCCGCCGGGTACGGAGCCGCGCGGCTCGTCGATACGGTGCTGCATGCGGATCCGATCGCGGCGCTGGCCGGGATCGGCGTCGTGTGCGCCGTGTACGGCGCGCACCGTCGCGGCGAAGAGATCGCCGGAACGTTCATCGGCGGGGTGGCCATCGCGTTCGCAGGGTACGCCGGGATCGCCGCCGCCCGCATCCCGCATCTGCCGGCGACCGCACCGGTCGCGCTGTGGGACCTGGACAGCGGGACGGCGCTCGGCATCTTCTACGCGTGGTGGCCCGTCGTTCTGGTGACCGGGATCCCGTTCGCGCTCGTGATGACGGTGGTCGTCGTTCTTCCGTTCTCATCGCTGCCGCGCCGGACGACGCCGCACGCAACGCGCAGCGACGCGTTCTGGCAGTTCGTCGCCGATCGCAACGCGCGCGCTGGCGGCGCGCCGGCGCACCGAGGCCGTCCCGTCGCGTAGCTCGAGATGCGACGTCGCCGCGCCCGCGGCAAAGTCGCGGGCGGAGCGCTATGAGCCTCGGCCGCGATCCCCGCGCACCAGCTAGTCTGACTAGTCGGACTATCCCACTGAACGCCTCTTCGGCGTACCCTGTGCGCGCCGAAGGTCAGCGAGCCGGGGCGACCTGAAGCGTCGTGCCGCGTGCTCCGTCGCGAGCGCCGGACGCGGCGGCCACGCCGTTCGCCGCGAGCTCGTCTCGCATCGCGGCGGCGATCGTGTCCCAGTCCGCCACGCTGACGCGTTCCGCCGCCCGGCTCTCCCGCGCGCCGTCCGGCTGCAATGCGAGCTCGGCTTCGCGGACGAACTCTTCGGCATCGCTCGCGAAACGGACGATGCCGGCGTAGTCCGCGACGACGTCCGCCACGCGCGTGCTGACGACCGGGACGCCGGCGGCGAGATATTCCAGCGTCTTCGTCGGCGAGATCGAGCGGGTCGCTTCGTTCAGCGCGAACGGCATGACGGCGACGTCGGCGGCCGCCAGCACTCGGGGAAGCTCCTCGTAGGCGCGCTTGCCGGGATAGACGATGTTCTGCGCACGCGGGAGCGTTTGCGGGTCGATCTTCGCGACCGGGCCGTTCATCTCGAAGGTCCAGCCAGGGCGCAGCGCGGCGGCGCGCGCGATGAGGTCGAGGTCGAGGCGTTCGTCGATGACGCCGACGTAGGTCAGGCGCGCGTCGCGCTGCGCAGCGTCGCGCGGGCGCGGACGGCGTGCGCGGGCGAAGTGCGCCACTTCGACGCCGCTCGGATAGCAGCCGCCGGCACGCACGCGGTCGGCGATCGACGCGAACAGCGTGCGTCCCCCCGCAAACGCCACCGCCGCGCGCTCGAGCAGCTGCGGCTCGCGCTGCGCGATGCGCGGATCGGCGTCCTTGAAGCGCGCCAGCTCGTCCATCTTGTCGTACACGACCGGCGCTGCCGGAAACGCGTCGGCGAGCGGCAGCATCTGCGGCGTGTAGAACCACAGCAGCGGACGCCGCCCGCCGAGCAGCCTGCGTACGGCCTCGCACGTCCGCTCGTCGATCGTGTCCGTCCACGACGCGCGCACGGGACGCACGACCGTGACGTTGCCGGTGCGTTCGATCCGCTCGCCGTCGCGTTCACCGGGGACCGGTTCTTCGACGACGATCACCGGCACGTCGCGCGACAAGCGCGAGAGCAGATGGTTCGGCCGCTGCCAAACGCCGTCCCACCGCAAGTGAAGTGCGGCGACGATGACGTCGAAGCTGGGCATGGTCCTCCTCGGCGAAACGGGCGAGCGCTTCGCCCTGGCATGACGCCAGAATACCCTGGGTATCGCTCCGTCACGCAATTCCATACGCAAGGAGCTGAATGTACGATTACCTCGTCGTCGGTGCCGGACTCGCCGGCGCGACGATGGCCGAACGCCTCGCGACGCAACTGGACGCACGCGTCCTCGTCGTCGATCGCCGGCCGCACGTCGCCGGAAACGCGCACGACCCGCTCGACGAGAGCGGCATCCGGATCCACCGGTACGGACCGCACATTTTCCACACGAACGCCCCGCACGTCGTCGATTATCTCTCGCAGTTCACGTCGTGGCGTCCGTACGAGCACCGCGTCCTCGCCCGCGTGCGCGACCGTCTCGTTCCGATTCCGATCAATCGCACGACGCTCGAGCGCCTGTTCGAGCTCGAGCTGGACGAGCGCGCCGCTGCGGCGTTCCTGAACGAACGCGCCGAGCCGTGCGCGCGGATCGAGAACTCCGAGCAGATGATCCGCTCGCGGGTCGGACGCGAGCTGTACGAGCTGTTCTTTCGCGGCTACACCCGAAAGCAGTGGGGGCTGGACCCCGCGCAGCTCGACGCGACGGTCTGCGGGCGCATCCCGACCCGCACCGACGACGACGACCGGTACTTCACCGACGGCTTTCAGGCGATGCCCCGCGACGGCTTCAGCGCGATGGTGCAGCGGATGCTGGACGACCCGCGGATCGACGTCGCAACCGGCGTCGACTACCGTGACGCGGCGGACCGCGAAAGCTTCAACCACCTCGTCTACACCGGCCCGATCGACGAGTTCTTCGAGCACCGGTTCGGTGCGCTGCCGTACCGATCGCTGCGCTTCGCGTTCCAGACGCTCGACTGCGAATGGGCGCAGCCGGTCGCGGTGATCAACGAGCCCGACGAAAGCGTTCCGTACACCCGGACGACCGAATACAAGCATCTGACCGGCCAGCGCCACGCCAAGACGGTGATCTCACGGGAGTTTCCGAGCGCGACCGGCGACCCGTACTATCCGATCCCGCGTCCCGAGAACCGCGAGCTCTACCGGAAGTACGAAACGCTGACGTTGGCGCAGCGCAACGTGACGTTCGTCGGACGGCTCGCGGAGTACAAGTACTTCAACATGGACCAGGTCGTCGCGTCGGCGCTCGTCACGTTCGCCGAGCTCGCGCGAACGGTCGCGGCATGAGGACCGACGGCATCGAGATCTGGGCGTCGCCCGAACCGACCGTCGCGCGGATCGACGCGCGCCGCGTGCGCGATCAGCTCGCCGAGACCGGTCACGAAGCGCGCGACGACGACGTCGCGCGGCTCGCCTCGCTCGGAGTCACGGCGACGCGCTATCCGCTGCTGTGGGAGAAGCTCGCGCCGGACGCGCCCGACGCGATGGACTTCGCGTGGGCGAGCCGCCGGATGGCGCAGCTCGCGATGCACGCACTCGAGCCGATCGTCACGCTCGTCCACCACGGAAGCGGGCCGCGCTACACCGGTCTGCTCGATCCGCTGTTCCCGCAGCTGCTCGCCGGCTACGCGCGCGAGACGGCACGGCGCTTTCCGTGGGTGCGTCGCTGGACGCCGATCAACGAGCCGCTGACGACCGCACGCTTTTCGACGCTCTACGCGGTATGGTATCCGAACCGCTTCTTCGATCACGCGGCGTTCGGGCGCGCGATCGTCAACGAGGCGCTTGCGATCCAGGAGTCGATGCGCGCTATCCGCGAGATCGTGCCGGACGCGGAGCTGGTTCTGACCGAGGACCTGCAAGGCTTCACAGCGGCGGACGCAGGGGTCGCCGACTACGTCGCGCACAAGTCGGAGCGACGCTTTCTCTCGGCGGAGCTCGTGATGGGGCGCGTCGACCACGCGCATCCGCTCTGGAAATATCTCGTCGAAACGGGCGAAGTTCCGGAGCGCGACCTGGCGGCGCTCCGCTGGTTCGCCACGCCGGTCGATCTGATGGGCTGGAACTACTATCCGTTCTCGGAGCGCGTGCTGTTCTCCGAGGGGCCGGGGCGACATCGGAACGTCGCGCTCGTCGAAGTCGACCGTTCGGCGATGGACTGCTCGGGGAGGCTGCGCGAGGCCGCGCAGCGTCTTCGCGTCCCGGTCGCGTTCACCGAGGTCCACTGCATCGGCGACGAGCGGGAGCGCACGCGCTGGTTGCTGCAGCGCTTCGACGATGCGGTCCGCCTGCGCGCGGAAGGGATCGACGTGCGCGCGTTCGGCGCCTGGGCGGCGTTCGGCATGATCGACTGGCCTTCGCTGCTGTGCCGCAACGAGGGGTTCAGCGAGGACGGGATCTTCACGTGCGCGCGCGACGGCGGAACGCCGCAACCGACGCTCGTCGCGGAGATGGTCCGCGAGCTTGCCGCCGGACGCACGCCGCGGATGCCGGCGTCGCCCGGCTGGTGGGAACGCCCGGACGAGGCGGTCGCCTGAGCCCTCGCGCGGAGTGCGAACGCGATGCGAGCGAAGGCAGCCGGGCGGGTACGAAGCTTGCCGAAACCCTACGGCGCGGCGGCCAGCGCGAGCAGGAGCGACAGCTCGGCCGCCGCGTCGGCCAGGTAGATCGGCGCGATCCGCCGCTTCGCGACGAAGACGACGTCGACGGCGATGAATGCCAGCGCGTCCGCGACGGCGAGCACGAGCGTCTCGGCGCTCGGACGGCGCGCGCGCGTACCGACGGCGAGCGCGAGCGCGTCGGCGAGGATCAGCGCTGCCACGGTGTCGACGAGCCAGCGATCGGTCTTCGGTCCGGTGACGCGCTCGAAGCTGCGCATGTCGAGCAGCGGCCAGGCCGCGGTGGCGGCGTAGTACGCGGCCATCACGCGGAGCACCGCGCGCTTGTCGAACGGCACGCTACGCTCCGGCGCTCTCGCCGAACGGAAGCATCGGCGCATCCGGCAGCGCCGTTTCGGCCGCCGCTTCGGCGACGTGCGCCACCGTGCCGGGCGGGAATCGCGTTTCGACCATCGCCTCGAACATCTCCGCGTTGCGGACCGCTTGCCCGCGGCGATGGTTGTTGAAGAACGCGAGCACCTCGCGCACGCGCGGCGACGTCGCGACGTCGACCAGGCGATCCGCCCACGGCTCCAGCTCTTCCGCCGGGTACAGGTAGTCGTACCGGGTCGTGTTGTCGCCCTTCCACCACTGCGCGTAGTTGCGGCCGTGGAAGCGCACGTAGGCGATCTCGCTCGTCACGTCGCTGCTCGGCCGCGGCAGCGCGTGGAAGTGCGGCTCGTCGACGTTCACGAGGCCGACGCCGAGCTCTTCGAGCAGCTTCAGCGTCGCAGCGGTCTGCCATTCACGGTGGCGGAACTCGGCGACGAGCGGCAGATCGGGGAGCGCGCGCCGCAGGACCGCCAGATGGTCGCGCGTGGCGTCGTTCGGCCGAAACGAGGTCGGAAACTGCATCAGCGCCGCGGCGAACTTTCCGGCCTCGACCAGCGGGGCGACGGCGGCGCGAAACGCCTCGACGTCGGGGTGCACGCGGCCGGCGGCCTCCGCGGGGACGTGCGTCGCCGAGCCGGGCAGCTTCGCCGTGAACCGAAACTCCGGCGGCGTTCGGCGCGCCATCGAGGCGAACGTCGCGACGCCCGGGACGCGATAGTACGTCGAGTCGATCTCGACGATCGGGAAGCGGCGCGCGTACAGCTCCAGCATCGCGGCCGGCTTCGTCCCGGACGGGTAGACCGGACCGACCCAGTCGGCGTAGCTGAAGCCGCACGTGCCGATCGCGACCCGCACGCTACCGCGCGTCGTGGAAGATGATCCCGAGCGTGTAGCGCTCGCCGGAGCGAACTTCGCTCACGCCGTGCTTGAACGCCGTGCGATAGTAGCCGTTCGCGCCCTGCACGGGGCGATAGTGATTCGGGATGATCAGCGCGTCGCCGAGATCGGGGCGTACGACGATCGGCCGGCTCTGCCGCCGCGGGCGCTGCTCGACGAGCACGAACTCGCCGCCGGTGTACTCGTCGAGCGAGCTGAGGAAGACGGTCATCTGGAACGGGAACGCGATCTCGCCGTACGCGTCCTCGTGCATGCAGTTGTAGTCGCCGGGCCGGTAGCGCAGCACGAGCGCGGTGGGGCGACGCTGCCCGTGCTCGCTGCAGAGCGCGAGAAACTGCTGCTGCGCCTCGGGGAAGCGCTCTTTGCGGCCGAGCTTCTCGTTCCAGCGGTTCGCGATCGGCGCGAGGCGGGCGTAGAACTCGGTGCGCAGCGAGGCGATCGGCTCCGGCAGCGGGTATCCGAAATACTTGTAGTCGCCCTTGCCGTAGCCGTGCCGCTCCATCACGATGTGCGAGCGGAACAGCTCGTCGCGCTCGAACAGCGCGCGGACGGCGCGGCAGTCGCCGGCGTCCAGCAGGTCGCGCAGGTGCGCGTAGCCGTCGTCGAGCAGCGCGCGCTCGACCGCCGCGAAGTCGACCCGGCGGGCGGGTGAGAGGACGCTCATCGCGCGGTGCGTTCCATCGTCGTGCGGTGCTTCATCCCTTCATCATGGCGCACCCGTTCGCGCGCGGCGATCCGGCGGTTGCGCCTGCATCGCATCGTTCGCGTCCGGTCCCGCCGGCGTCGCCCGCGACTCCGGCCGCGGCAAGCCGACGCCGAAGTAGCGGACGCCGGGCGCCTCGCGCAGGCGCGCTTCGAGCACGCGCTGCGGGTCGAGGACGCGCATCGCGCGCATCGGCGTCAAGCCCGCAGCGTCGAGCTCGAGGAACTCGGGCCAAGCCGTGCCGATGACGACCGCGTCGGCGTCCGTAAGCGCGCCTTCCGCGCTGCCGGCGAGCGAGATCGAAGCGGCGGCGTCGTCCGGCAGCGTGCGCACCGCGGGATCGTACGCGCTCACGGTGACGCCGCGCTCGTGGAGACGCTTGCCGAGCGCGACCGAGTCGGACCGGCGCAGCGTGTCGGTTCCCGGCTTGTAGGTGAGGCCGAGAATCGCGATCCGGGCGCCGCGAAGCTCGCCGAGCTCGCGCTCGAGCACGCGCTCCGCCCACTGACGCTGCAGCTCGTTCGTTTCGAGCACTCCGGCGAGCACGTTCCGCGGCGGAGCGGCGGGAAGCTCCATCCCGATCAGCGCGCGCACGTCGCGCGCCAGCGTTCCGCCCGCGAAACCGCTTCCCGCCGAGAGATAGGCGCGCGGGCCGATCCGCGACTCGCTCTTCAAGCCGCGCTCGACGTCCTTCACGTCCGCGCCCACGCTCTCGCAGATCCCGGCGATCTCGTTGATGAACGTCACCGACGTTGCGAGAAACGCGTTGAGCGCGTGCTTCGTCATCTCGGACGACTCCGGCGACATCCACACGACGTTCGCGCTGAACGGCGCGAGGATCGACCCGAGCCTCGCGCGATCAGCGTCGGTTCGCACGCCGGCGACGATCCGGTCGGGGCGACGGTAGATCTCGAGCGCGTTTCCGAGGCGCAGATTCTCCGGGCACGACGCGAACGTGACGGCGACGCCCAGCTCCGCTGCACGCCGCTCCATCCGCGCGACGAAGCCGACCGGCACCTGCGACGCGACGACGACCAGCGTTCCGGGGCGCAGCAGCGGGAGAAACTCCTCGACGGCGCGGGCGACGAAGTCGACGTCGGGCACGTCGCGCTCGTCGACCGGCGTGTCGTGCGCGATCCACAGCACCTCGGCGTCGCGCGCGGCTTCGGACGCGTCGGACGTGAAGCGCAGCCGTCCGCCGCGGACGCCCTCGGCGAGAAGCTCGCTCAAGCCCGGCTCGTACAGCGGCGGTCGCCCTTCGCGCAGCGCGTCCACGACGGCACCGTCGCGGTCGTGCGCGACGACGTCGTAGTGCTCGGCCAGGCAGGCGGCGGTGACGCATCCGAGGTGCCATAGCCCGGTCACGGCGATCTTCACAGCGATGCTCTCGCCTCCGCGGCGTGGCCGCTCCTGCGTGCGGGACACCGGCGCCGCGCCGCACAACCTCGGCGCGATGAACGGTTCGGAGATCTCGCTGCGCGGCAAGTCGATCCTCGTCACCGGCGGCAGCATGGGGATCGGGTTCGAATGCGCGCGGACCTGTCTCGCCGCAGGCGCCCGCGTGATGATCGCGGCGCGCGGCGTCGACGCGCTCGAACGCGCGCGCGAGCAGCTCGCGCGCGAGGCCGGCGAGTCCGCGGTGGCGATGACGCACGTCGACGTCGGGGACGTCGCGTCGGTCGACCGGCTGTTCGCGACGTTCGAGCAGAGCTTCGGCCGCTGCGACGGCGTCGTCCACGCCGCCGGCGTCTACGGCCCGATCGGCCCGATCACCGAGCTGGATCCGGGCGCGTGGTGGGAGACGCTGCAGATCAATCTGTTCGGGACGTTTCTCGTCGCGCGCCGCGCCGCGCGCGGAATGCGCGCGAACGGCGGCGGGCGGATCGTGCTGCTCTCGGGCGGCGGCGCCGCCGGCCCGTTTCCGAACTACACGGCGTACGCGACCGGCAAGGCGGGCGTGGTGCGCCTCACCGAGACGATCGCGCAGGAGCTCGCGCCGGACATCGAAGTGAACTGCGTCGCGCCCGGATTCGTCGCGACGCGGCTTCACCAGCAGACGCTGGAGGCGGGCGAGCTGGCCGGCTCCTTTCTCGAGAAGACGCGCGCGGAGCTCGCGCGCGGCGGCGTGCCGGCGAGCGTCGGCGCGGCGTGCGCCGCATTTCTGGTCTCCGACGCGGCGCGCGGGATCACCGGGAAGTTCGTCGCGGCGCCGTACGACGGGTACCGCGCGTGGCCCGAGCATCTCGCCGAGCTGCGCGACACGGACATCTTCACGCTTCGCCGCATCCTGCCGCGCGAGCGAGGGATGAGCTGGCAGTAGCGGACCGCTGACGACGGACGTGGGGATGCCCCCCATCCCGCGGCGGCACGGCGTGCGCTACGGTGAGCGCAGCCCGTCCCGCGAGGTGAGTGATGAACGTGCGTCTCCGGTTGAGCCTGTTCGCCGTCGTGCTGGCCGCAGTCGCCGCCGGCTGCGGCGGCGGAGGTTCCGCGCCGGCGTTCCGCGGCGGAGCTCCGGTGCCGACCGCGGCGCCGACGCTCCCGCCGTCGTCGACCGCGTCGCTCGCGATCGGTCCGGCTCCGGCGAGCGCGACGTTCGCGCCGGTGGCCGCGGCCGGGATCGGCGGGGCGGTCTCGGCGAGCATCGGTTTTCCGGCGACCACGAGCGGGACCGGGACGCTCTCGATGACGCTGCGCGGCGTACCCTCGCCGGCGCCCGTGCTGCAGAGCATCCGCCGTCGCGCCCGTGACGTCGGCGGCAGCGGCATCACCGGCATCGCGTACGTCACCGTGACGTCGTCGGCGAACGCGACCCTCGGTTCGACGCCGACGCTGACGTTGTCCGCGAGCGGCGCGTCGTCGCTCCCGGCCGGGACGCAGGCGTACGTCGCGATCTACGTGCCGCCGAGCTCGCCGCCGTTCGCCGGCGACGCGCCGCCCGGGACCTGGACGACGCTGCTCGGCCCCGTGTCGATCGGCGGCAGCGTGACGACGTGGACGTTCCAGCCGGCGACCGGCGACGTCACCTTGAGCGCCGGCGTGACCTACACGTTCGGGCTCTTCACCGCGACCGGTGCGCCGATCACCCCGGGGCCGACGGCGAGCCCGACGCCGACGCCCAGCCCGACGCCGACCGCGACGCCCAAGGCGACGAACTCACCGTCCCCGAGCCCGAGCCCGTCGCCGTCGATCACCGAGTACGCCGCGGGACCGTCCTCGCCCCAAGAAGGGCTCGCCGGCATCACCGCCGGTCCGGACGGCGCTCTGTGGTTCGTCGAAGCCGGCAGCGCCGCGGACCAGCAGGCCGCGGTCGGCAGAATGACGCTCGCCGGCGCGTACACCGTCTACCCGATCCCGACGAGCGATCCGCTGCCGTACCCGTGGGGAAGCATCGCGGTGGGTTCGGACGGAAACCTCTGGATGCCGTGCTGCACGAGCACCGGCGGTCAAGGGATGAAGCGCATCACGACGGGCGGCGCGATGACGGATTTCGAGACCGCCACGGCGTCGAATTTCACCACGCTGAGCATGCCGGGGACCGTCTCTCCGGGCCCCGACGGTGCGCTGTGGTTCGGACAATGGTGTTGCAACGCCGAGGTCGGGCGCATGACGACGTCGGGAACGGTGACGCCGTTCCCCACCGGAAAATCTACCGACGCCGAATACACGAGCTCGACGTTCGGCAGCGACAAGGCGCTGTGGCTCGTCGGAATCCACCAGACGGGGACGGGCCCGGTGGTGATCCGCGTCGCGACGAACGGCACGGTCACCGACTACAGCGCGGCGGCGAAAGCGGCGGGGGTCGTGAGCCCGCTCATCATCGCGGCCGGCTCGGACGGCGCGCTGTGGTTCACCGACTCCGGCAGCAACCCGAACCTGTGCTGCGGAACGATCGACCGCGTCACGACGTCCGGAAGCTTCACCGTGCACGCGTTGGGCTCGAATCACGAGCCGCACGGGATCACCGCCGGGCCCGACGGCGCCATGTGGTTCACCGACTGGGCGACGAATGCGATCGGACGGATCACGGCGAGCGGCGCGGTCGGCGAATACGCCGGCGGGATGTCGGCGAACGCGGAACCGAACCAGATCGCCGCCGGGCCGGACAAAGCGCTCTGGTTCACCGAGATCGGAACGAACAAAATCGGCCGCCTCACCGTACCGGGATACACCGAAGCCTCTGTGCCGGCGCGAGGGTCGAGGCGCTGACGCGAACGATCCGGAGGGGCTGTTCGCCGCGAAGCGGTTCGGGGCTCCGGATTACGAACGCGCGGGCTGGACGATCGATGCGATGTAGCGGATCGAGCGGCGCAGCCCTTCGTCGAGATCGATCTTCGGCTCCCAGCCCAGCGCGCGCGCCTTGCCGATGTCGGCGTGCGTCGTCTGGGCTTCGCCCTGCAGATCGGGCTCGTGGATCGGCTGCAGATCGCAGCCGAGAAGCGCCGCGACCCGCGCGTACAGCTCGTTCACGGAGTACGGCGTCCCGTACCCGAGATTGTAGGTCTCGCCGATCGTGCGCCGGTCGCGCAAGCAGAGCAGGTGGAAGTCGTTGACGTCGTCCACGTACACGAAGTCGCGGCGCTTCTCGCCGCTGCCGTAGATCACCGGACGCTCGCCGCGCAGCAGCTTGAGGATGAACGCGCTCATCACCGGCGGGATCGTGCGGCGATAGTCCTGGCGCGGGCCGTAGACGCCGAAGTAGCGCAGCGCGGTCAGCTCGAGGCCGCGGAAGCGCGCGAAACCGTCCGCGAACGCCATCCCGGCGAGCTTGCTGATCGCGTAGAAGCTGCGCGGCGCCAGCTCCGTCTCCGGCGTCGGCAGCACGGCGGAACCTTCGTACACCGCGGACGACTCGGCATAGACGACGCGCCGGACGCCGGCGCGCGCGGCCGCGTCGAAGACGTTCGCGGTGCCGGTGACGTTGACGTCGGCCGTCTCCACGGGATCGTCCTGGCAGTCGGCGATGCAGTTCTTCGCGGCGAGATGAAAGATCGCATCGCAGCCGGCGAAGTGGCGGTGGAGATTGCGGTCGCGGATGTCCGCTTCGCGGAAGTCGACCCGCTCGGGGATCTGCTCGCGCGGACCGTACGCGAGGTTGTCGACGCCGACGACGTCGTGCCCCTCGGCGAGCAGTCTGTCGGCGAGATTGCTGCCGATGAAGCCGGCGACGCCGGTGATCGCGAGCTTCACGCCGGCGTGCCGGTCGGCGCGCTCGCCGGATCGTTCGCGTCGACGATCGGCGCACGCTCGGGCGCCGCGAGCGGCACCGCCGGCAGCATCGCGTCGACGTCGCGCGCCGTCACCGTGTCGTGCGGCGATGCGGTGCGTCCGCGCACCAGCCCCAGCCGAATCGCGAGCAGCTCGCGCAGGATGCGCACCGACCCGTGGCGCGGGCTGAAGCGCGTGTCGGCGTCGTTCTCCCACACGACGGGAAACTCCAGAATCGTGCAGCCTTCTTTGAGCGCGCGCAGGATGATCTCGGTGTCGAACATGAAGCCGTCGGTGAACGCTTCCCCGAACAGCCGCCGGGCCACCTCACGGCGATACGCCTTGAAGCCGCACTGCGTGTCGGAGACGTACATCGGCACGCCCATCACGCCGTGGACGAGGATGCCGAAGAGACGGGAGCCGAGCTTCCGATAGAACGGCTGCGCACGCTTGACGCTGCCGCGCATCCGTCGCGAACCGTTCGCGACGTCGCACATGCGCATCGCCAGCATCGCCAGCGGGATGCGTGCGACGTCGTACGGGACGCACAGCCCCGCGTCGGCGAAGAGAATCGTTCGCCCGCGCGCGCGCAGGATGCCGTAGCGCAGCGCGTGCCCTTTTCCGCGGTTCGGCGTGTAGCTCAGCACGCGGAGCGCCGGATAGCGCGCTCGGTACGACGCGGCGACCGCGGCCGTGTCGTCGGGTGAGCCGTCGTCGACGACGATGACCTCGCCGTCGATGCGGTCGCCCGCGAGGAACGCAAACGCCGCTTCGATGTCGCGTCCGACCTTCGTCGCCTCCTTGTACGCCGGGATGACGATGCTCAGCTCGCAGGGCGCCTCGGACATCGCGGCTCGTTCGTCGGACATCGGACGCGTCATGCGAACACGTCGCGGGCGACCCCGATGCCGCGCGGCGGCGCCGGCGTGGAGTGGTAGTCGACGGCGCGCGACGACATCACGTTCGCGATCACCTTGCTGCCTTCGAACTCGGGCTCGTAGGCCAGCCGCTCCATGCCGCGGCTCGCCATGAACTCGGTGAGGCGCGCGCCGTTCGCCGGGCAGTAGAGCATGACGAACCCGCCGCCGCCTGCGCCCGCCACCTTCCCGCCGAGCACCCCGTACTCGGCTCGGACGTGCTCGTACAGCGCCTCGACCGCCGCGACGGTCACTTTTCCGGACAGCCGTTTCTTCGCCGACCAGTGCTCGTGCATCAGCCGGCCGAACTCGTCGAAATCCTGCGCGCGCAGCGCCGAGCCGATGCGCTTGCCGATCTCCGAGATCTCCAGCAGCGCCGCTTCCACGTCGCCGGTGCCGCCGCGAAGCGCCTCGGTCTCCTCGCCGAGAATCTCGGTCGTGGTGCGCTGGACGTTCGTATAGTACAGGTGCGTTTTCGAGACGAGCTCGGCGACGGCGTAGCCGGGCAGCGCGATGCGGGTCACCGTCACGGCGCCGCTGCGCGCGATCTGCAGCTCGCTGAGCCCGCCTGCCGCGGCCATGTACTGGTCCTGCTTGCCGATCGGCTTGCGCAGCGTGCGCAGCTCGATGTCGCACGCCTCGGCGGCGAGCTCGTCGAACGGCGCGGGTTTCGCGCGGTACGTGCGAATCGCGTTGAGCAGCCCTACGAGGTATGCGCTCGACGAACCGAGGCCCGTACCGGCCGGAAGATCGGCGAGCGAGGCGATCTCGACGCCGTCGTGCAGGCCGTGGCGGCGCAGCGCTTCGCGCGCGAGCTCGTGCTCCAGCTGGTCGATGTGGTCGACGGTCTCGCTCTTCGTGTAGTGCAGCCGCACCTTGCGATCGGCGTACGGCACGTTGAGCGCGACGTACATGTACTTGTCGATCCCCAGCGAGACGACGTAGCCGCCGTGCTTCTCGTAGAACGCGGGCAGGTCGGTGCCGCCCCCGCCGAGGGTGATGCGGAACGGGGTGCGCGTGACGATCATCGTGCCGCGCTCCGGCCCTGCCGCTGAGGCGGAGCCGCCACGGCCCGAACGAACTGGAGCGCCATGGGCGAACGCGAGCGCGCGACGCGAAGCGGCCGGAGGGGCGGCGGAGAGACGCGAGGCCACGAGGCCACGAGGCGATGCGCCACGGTTCGGCGCGTTTCGCCTTCGGCGCGCGTGCGCCCCGTCGCCGCGCTCGCCGCGAATTGCGCGATCCTTGAAACGATCTCGCCGTGACCGAGCCGCATCCCGTCCACGCGGCGGGCTCGACGCTGCGGACCGGCGTCGTCGGATGCGGGCTGATCGGGCGGCGGCGCGCCGAGGAAGCGGCACGGCACCCGCGCACGCGGGTCGTCGTCGTGGCCGACGTCGATCCGAACGCGTCCGGGAAGCTCGCCGCCGCGCTCGGCGCGCGCGCGACGTGGGACTGGCGCGAGGTCGTCGCGTCGCCGGACGTCGACGCGGTGTGCGTCGCGACGCCGAACGGTTTTCTCGCCGAGATCGCCTGCGCCGCGCTCGCGGCCGGGAAGCACGTCCTGATCGAGAAACCGATGGGCCGCGACGCCGCGGAAGCGCGCGCGATCGCCGAAGCGGCGGCGCGCGCGAAGCGCCACGTGAAGGTCGGCTTCAACCATCGCTACCACCCCGCGATCGCGCGCGCGCGCGCCGCGCTTCGCGAGGACGCGATCGGCGCGCCGATCAACGCGCGCGTGCGCTACGGTCACGGCGGCCGCCCGGGGTACGAGAACGAATGGCGGGGCGACGCGCGGCTCGCCGGCGGCGGCGAGCTCACCGATCAGGGCGTCCACGTCGTCGACTTGCTGCACTGGTTCCTCGGCGTTCCGCGCGAGGTGTACGCCGTCACGCAGACGGCGGTCTGGCCCCTCGGCGCGCTCGAGGACAACGGCTTCGGCCTGCTGCGCTACGACGGCGGGCTCGTGGCGTCGTTCCACACGAGCTGGACGCAGTGGCAGAACCTCTTCTCCTTCGAGATCTTCGGCGAGCGCGGCGCGCTCATCGTCGAGGGGCTGGGGCGCAGCTACGGCGTCGAAACGCTCACGATCGTGCGGCGCACGATGCAGGGCGGAGTCCCCGAGACCGACGTGCTGGCGTTCGACGAACCGGACGAGTCGTGGCGCGACGAATGGGACGACTTCGTCCGCGGGATCCTCGACGGCACGCGGTATCTCGGGGATGCGAACGACGGGATCGTCGCCATGGAGACGCTCGGCGCGCTCTATCGTTCGGCGCGCACGAACGCACCCGTGCGCTACGGCGACGACGTCTAGATCGTGAACCCCGACGCGGCCGCGTCGCCGTGGAACATCTTCACGGTCTCCAGCGAGTACGCGTCGAGGTCTTTGCCGACGATGCCCAGCTTGGCGAGGATGTCGTTCGTCACCGTGATGACGTGACAGCCGATCTCGTCGGCTTGGAACAGGTTCAGCAGCTCGCGGGGGCTCGCCCAGATGAGCTGCAGCTGCGGCTCTGCGGCCATGATTCGGAGCGATTCGCGCAGGATGGGGAGCGGATCGCGTCCGGTGTCGGCGATGCGCCCGGCGAAGACGCTGACGAACGCGGGCGCGCCGCCGGTGAGCGCCGTGGTGACGTCGCGCACCTGCGCCGTCGTCATCAGGGCCGTGACGTTGAGCCGCACGCCGCCGGCGCTGAGACGGCGCACGAGCGGCATCGTGGAAACGCCCGTCGTGTCGGTCACCGGAATCTTCACGTAGACGTTCGCGCCCCAGCAGGCGATCGCGCGCGCTTGGCGTTCCATCTCCGGTTCGTCGTCCGCGAAGACCTCGAACGAGATGGGCCGCTCGCCGACGACCTCCAACACCGCGCGCGCGAACGCGGCGTAGTCGCGCACGCCGGCCTTGCGCATCAGCGTGGGATTCGTCGTGAAGCCGGCGATGCGCGGGTCCGCCGCGAGCGCGACGATCTGCGCCAGATCGGCGCCGTCGGCGAAGACGCGCGTCCTCAAACGCGCGAGGTCGGGGATCGGCGCTTCGCCGAGCACGCCTTCCACGGCTGCGCCGTTCACGATCCAGCGCGCGGCTTCCCGCAGCGACCCGAACGTCGCATCGGCCGGCGGCTCCGGCCGTGGCTCGGCGTAGCCGCGGTCGAGAAAGATGCTCGTCACGCCGGCCGCCTGCGCGGCCGCGACGTCGCGCCAGCGGTCGCCGATCAGGAAGGAGCCACCGAGATCGATGCCCCGCTCGCACGCCGCGGTCTCGATCAGCCCGGGCAGCGGCTTGCGGCAGGCGCACCGGTCGGCATCGTCGTGCGGACAGACGTAGAACGCGTCGAGCGGCAGCGCATCGCGCAGCCGGCGTTCGATCGCATGCAGCGCGTCGAGCGACGCGGTGCCGCGCGCGACGTCCGGCTGGCTCGTGACCACGATCAGCTCGAAGCCGCCGTCGTGCAGGGCCTTCAGCGCCTCCGGCGCGTCGGCGGCGATGCGAAGCTGCTCGGGCGTGGGCGGATGCGGACGTCCGTCGCGAACGACGGCGTCGTTGACGACGCCGTCGCGATCGAGAAAGACGGCGCGCTTCAGCGCACCGTTTCCCACTTCGTCTCGGACGTCTTGAGCGCGGGATGCGAGACGAGCAGATGCCACACCACGGCCTGAAACGCCTCGGCGTGCGGCGTGGTGTTCACCTCCCTCACGGTCGGGACGATGACGCACGCGTCGGCGACCTTCGCCGTATAGCCGCCGTCGCGGCCGACGACGCCGGTGATCGCGGCGCCGGTCTCCTTCGCGTAGCGCAGCGCGTTGACGAGGTTCGGCGAGACGTTGCGTTCGAGGTCGCCGCCGCCGACCGAGAACACGAGGAGACCGTCGTCCGCGCGCAGCCGGCTGGTACGCAGCCACGCTTCGAACACCGTCTCCCAGCCGTCGTCGTTGGTGCGCGCGGTCAGCTCGGAGACGTTGTCGGTCGGCGCGTAGGCCTCGAAGCCGCAGATCTTGCGGAAGTCGTTGACGGCGTGCGAGGCGTTCGCGGCGCTCCCGCCCACGCCGAGGACGAAGAGCCGGCCGCCGCGCGCGCGCACCGCGGCGAGCCGCGCGACGACCGCTTCGATCGCGTCGACGTCGAGCCGCCGGAGGACCTCGGCGGCCTCCGCGAGATGCCGCGCGGCGTAGGAGGTTTCCGTCTCGGTCACGGTGCTAACCGGGTTCGAGGATGAACGCGCTCCTTCTTGCCGCCGGGGTCGGGAGCCGGCTGCGCCCGTACACGGATGCGCGGCCGAAGCCGATGCTCGAGATCGGCGGGCGGCCCATCCTGCATCACAACCTCGCGATGCTGGCCGCGGCGGGCTTCCGCGACGTGGTCGTCAACCTGCACCATCTTCCCGGCGTCGTGCGCGCCTCGGTCGGCGACGGGTCGGCGTTCGGCGTGCGCGTTCGCTACGGCGACGAGCCCGCGCTGCTCGGCACCGCGGGTGCGCTCCTGCCGTTCGCCGACGCGTTCGCGCACGGGACGTTCGCGATCGTGTTCGGCGACAACCTCAACGACGTCGACTTGCGCAACGTCGTGCGCGCGCACCGTGCGAGCGATGCCGTTGCGACCGTCGTGCTGTACGCGCGTGACGACGTCTCGCAGAGCGGCGTCGCGGAACTCGGAACGGACGACCGCATCGTGCGCTTCGTCGAGAAGCCGCGCGCGGGCGAGACGACATCGCATTGGGTGAACGCCGGAATCGTCGTCGCGGAACCGGCGCTGCTCGAAGTCGTGCCGCGCGAGACGCCGTCGGACCTGGGGCGCGACGTGCTTCCCGCGCTGGCCGCCCGGGGCGCGCTGCGCGGGTATCGCATGAGCGGCGGGCACTGGTGGTTCGATCGCGTCGAGGACTACGAGCGCGCGCAGACCGATCCGGCGCTTGCCGCGTTCGTCGCCCGCGAGGGTCGCCGGTCTCCGTTCGCGTAGCCGCGCGGTATGGCCGACGCTCTCACGCTCGCCGCGCTTCGCGCGCTCGTTTCGATCTCCGAGCCGCGCATCTCCCCGGACGGCACGCGGGTCGCGTACGTGCGAAGCGTCGGCGACCGCGTGCACGACCGGATGGCGTCGGCGCTCGTCGTGCAGCGGGTCGCGGGCGGCGCGCCGCGGGTCGTCGACGCGGGCCCGTTCGTGCACGCGCCGCGCTGGTCGCCCGACGGCACGCGCCTCGCGTACCTGCGTCACGACGCGAAGCACGACGAGGAACAGATCGTCATCGTGCGCACGGCCGGCGGCGCGCGCACGACCGTGACCGACGCGCCGCGCGGCGTGGAGCACTACGCGTGGAGTCCCGACGGCCGGCGCTTCGTGTACGACACGCCCGACCCCGAGCCGAACGCCGCCGCGGCGAGGCGTCACGACGATCTGTGGGCGGTGGGGAACGACGGTTTTCTGGACGACAAACCGCCGGTGCCCTCGCATCTGTGGCTGGTGGCGAGCACCGGCGGGGCGGCGCGGCGCCTGACGCACGGGACTTGGAGCGTCTACGAAGGCGTGCCGCCGTTCGCGGGCGGACCGGCCGACCCGTCGTGGTCGCCCGACGGCCGCACGATTCTCATCGCGCGCTCGCCCGACGCGCACGACGCGGCGACCGGCCGTTCGTCGATCGCGCTCGTCGACGTCGCGACCGGCGCCGTGCGCGACGTCGGCTCCGCGCGCCGATACGTGTACGAGCCCGCGTTCGCGCCGAGCGGCGGCAGATTCGCGTATCTGCGCCCGCACGGGCCGGGGCCGATCAGCACGTTCGACGCGATCGTCGCGACGCCGGCGAACGGCGACGGCGTCGACCGCTCCGCGGCGCTCGACCGCGACGTCGCCTCGCTGCACTGGTCGGGAGACGCGCTGTTCGCGACGATCACCGACGGACTGCGTCAGGCGATCGTCGTGATTCCGCCGAGCGGCCCGCCGCGCCGCATCGACGTCGGCGCGCTTTCGGTGAACGACGTCGACGCGGGGCCGCACGGCGAGCTGGCGTTCGTCGCGACCACGCCGACCCGCGCGCCCGAGCTGTACGTCGTGCGCGCGCCTGGCGCCGCGCCGCGCGCGCTCACCTCGCTGAACGCCGCGCTCGACCGTTTGCGCTACGGGCGCGTCGAGCCCGTGCGCTGGACCGCTCCCGACGGCACGATCTCGGAAGGCATGCTCGTTCATCCGCTCGGCGAGCGCGCGGGCGTGAAGTATCCGCTGCTCGTCTGGCATCACGGAGGGCCTGAAGCGGCCGTGAGCCTGAGCTACGACGAAGGGACCGACGAAGGCGAGCCGATCGGACAGCTCGCCGCGGCGCGCGGCTGGTACACCTTTTTGCCGAACTATCGCGGGAGCAACGATCTCGGCAACGCGCACGAGCACGCGATCTTCGAGGATCCGGGCAACGGCCCGATGAGCGACGCCATGGCAGGCGTCGCGACGATCGAGAAGCGGCCGGCGATCGACGCGTCGCGCGAGTGCGTCGGCGGCCACTCCTACGGCGGTTTCATGACCGGATGGATCATCGGGCACGACGCGCGCTGGCGCTGCGCGGTGATCGGCGACGGCGCCGTCGACTGGCTCGAAGAGTACGATCTCTCCGCCGCCGGCAATCTCGCGTGGGCGCGCGACTCGCTCGGCGGCAGTCCGTGGACGAGCGCGACGATGTTCGACCGCTATCGCACCGACTCGCCGATCACGTACGTGCGGAAGGTGCGCACGCCGACGCTGCTGCTGACCGGACTACAGGACGCGACCGTTCCGTTCACCGAGTCGTGGGCGTTCTACCACGCGCTGCGCGACCGCGGCGTGCCCGTCCGCCTGATCGCCATCCCGACGGCGCATCATAACCCGCACGATCCGGTACGCCTCGAAGCCTACGAGCGCAACGTGCTGGACTGGATCGCCCGCTACGTGCGCTGACCACGCACGCTCGCGCGACATCTCCGAGCAACGCACAGGAACGCAGCGGTTCGAGGGCCAAGGCGCGCACGGGATCCGCGAACGCTGCGCATGCTTCGTATGCGCGGAATCGTGCGTTGCAAGGGTGTCGATGCGGCTTAGCCGTGGAAGGGTGTCTGAATCGGTGCGACTTCGTACGAAAGGGCTCGTTGCCGTTGCGCTTACGAGCGCATGTCTCGCCGCCTGCGGCGGCGGCGGCGGAGGCGGGGGAAGCAGCGTCGGCGGCGGAGGCGGCGGCGGCGTCACGCCCCAGTCGGCGAGCGTTTCCGGCGACATGATCGCCTACCAACCATCACGCGGCTGGACCTATCACGGATCGGCGCCGTCGTTGGGCGGCGCGGCTACGATCTCGGTGTACGCGGATCCCGCCCAAAACGGCATCGAGCCGCTGATCGGATTCGCGAACACGGGGACGACGACCACCGCATTCTCGGGGCTGAAGATCGGCGGCGCCGGCCTCGAATCGACGACCAACGGATACGTCGCGGCGGACTACGTCCTCCTGAACTACGACGGTTCGGTGTACGCTGAAGGCATCGTTCCCGGCACGCCGATGCTCGTGCCGAACACGCTCACGCAAGGCCAGTCGTTCTCGACGTATCCCGGCGTCTCCGCGGTCGTGCAAAGCGTCGGGACGGTGCCGGGTGAATCGGCGTGCCCGTCGCCCGTGAACGGTGCGACCGTGCAGTACACCTACCTGGGACAAAGCTACAGCGTTTCGTACGTTCCGGGTTGCGGCATCACGAACTACGTCGGGAACCACGGGGAGGTGTTTACGCTGGCCTCGGTCGGTACGTACACGTCGATGGGGGAACAAAGCAGGCAGCGCATGGGATCGCTTTCGCTCATGGACGATCTGAAAAGTGTCGCGCGCCTGCTCATCCATCCGGTGAAGTGGACGCCGTTCCCCGTGCAGGTTCCGTAAGACCGCGCCGCGGCGCGCGGTCATCGCGCGCCGCGTCGTCGTCGTCCGGCAATTGATCCTCTCGCGCGTTGACGCGAACGGCGCGCTCCTCGGCTTCGGCGGCGAGACGCTCGATCTCGGCGGCGCGCTCCGCCGGCGTCTTTCGGCGCTCTACCTTGAGTGACGCTCGCGCGGCGATGTCTTCGATGGCGGACGCGGCCTTCTTCGCGGCGTGCGCGCCGCCGTGACCGCCGCCGCGGCCGCCGCCCGACTGCTGCTGGATCGCGAGCTCTTGCTGCGCGGAAAACTGCGCCGCCGTTGACGACGGTGCCGCCGGCGTTGCGGGCGACGAAAGCGGCACGATGCTCGGCCGCCCACCGACCGGGTCGATCCCCATCACGTCGAGCCTTGCACGGCGAGCTTATGACGCGCTGGGGCCCGCTCCTGAAATCGCAGCCGTCAGCCGAGCGCGACCGGCGTGCGCTCGCGCGCGGTCTCGCGGAACGCGGGGATCACCAGACGGAACGTCGAGCCGCGCGCGGTCGTCGATTCCAGACCGACGGAGCCGCCGGCACGCTCCGCGGCGCGCCGCGCGATCGCGAGGCCGAGCCCCGTGCCTTCGACCTCCGCGGCGTTCTCGCCGCGAAAGAAGCGCTCGAACAGACGCTTGCGGTCGGGCTCCGCGATGCCGGGACCGTCGTCGGCGACGCGCACCACGACCGACTCGTCTTCGTTCACGACGTCGACGCGGACGTTGCCGCGCCCGTACTTCACGCCGTTCTCCACGAGATTTCCGAGCGCGTCTTGCAGCTCGTCGCGGTTCGCCCACACGTAGGTGAACGTGCCGTCGTCGCTGAGGACGACGTGGCCGGCCCGCAGCGCGTTCGCCGCGTCCACGACGTCGCGCGCGATCTCGGCGACGTCGACCACCTCGCCCTGCGCCGGCTCGGCGCGTTCGAGGCTCGCGAGCCGCATGATGCGCTCCACGAGACGCCGCAGCCGCGCGGTCTGCGTGCGCATCAAGGGATACGTCGCCTCACGGATCGCGGCGTCGTTCGCACCGCGTTTGAACAGCAGGTCCAGCGATCCGCTGATCACGGTCAGCGGCGTGCGCATTTGATGTCCGGCCTCGGCGAGGAACAGCCGCATCTCGCTCTCGACGCGCGCGCGCTCGGCAAACGCGCTCGCGACTTGCGCCGCGGCCGCATTGTACGCGCCGACCAGTGCGTCGAGGTCGGGCGCCGCGGTCGCGCGCACGGCGCGCGGCGAGAAGTCGCCGCGGCCGAATCGCTCCAGCTCCGCGCGGATGGCGTCGAGCGGCCGCATGGCGCGGTCCGCGATTCGGCGTCCGACGAACCATGACAGCAGAATCGCGACCAGCTCGAACCCGAGAAAGCCCAGCGCGATGACGCGCAGCAGCGGTGCGAGACGCGCGAGGTTCGGCGCGACGAAGACGTCGCCGCGACCCGGCAGCGGAACGACGATCGGTGAAAGCCCCATCAGCCCGAACGCGTTGAACATCCCCGGCGGACCTTGCCGTCCGGGGCCGCCGAAGCGTCCGGCGACGACGCGTCCTTGCGCGGTCGTCCCCGGCTGGGCCCCCGGCGGCGCCGACAGACCGGGCGGAGCCGGCGGGGCGCCGGGCGCGCCGGGTTGCGCGACTTGCGGTCCGGGCGGCGGTCCCGGCGGAGCGAGGTGGTGAAAACGCATGGGGCGCAGGTTGACGCGCACGACGACGTCGTCCGGCACACGCAGCGTCCGTACGTCGGCGGCGATCGCCCCGAGCGGGCGCTTCGCGTCGCGCCACACGACGGCGCGCACGTCGTCGGCGGTGTGCCGTTCGCTCAGCGAGATCGAGTGGGTCAGCACGAAGCCCGCGGCGACGCACACCGCGAGCGCGAGCACGGTCAGCGAGCTCGCCGACGCGATCGCGTACGACAGCGTGAGGCGCCCGCGAAACGTCACGATCGCCGCAGCGTGTACCCGACGCCCCGAACGGTCTTGAGCAGCGGCGGTTCGCCGGGCCAGTCCAGCTTCGCGCGCACGTACGAGATGTACGTCTCCACGGTCGACGGAACGACTTCGCTTTCGTCGCCCCAGACCAGGTCGAGCAGCTCCATGCGCGTGAAGACGCGCTTCGGCCGGCGCGCGAGCGTGGCGAGCAGGTCGAACTCGCGGGTCGTCAGCGCGATGTCTCGCGCGCCGCGCTGCACCGTTCGCGTTTCGAGATCGATGGTGAGATCGTCGTAGCGCAGCGTGTCGACGTGGCGCAGGGTCGGCCGCCGCAGCGCCGTCCTGACGCGCGCGACGAGCTCGTCGACGTCGAACGGCTTCGGCACGTAGTCGTCGGCGCCCGCGGCGAGGCCTTCGACGCGGTCGCGCACGTCCGCACGAGCGGTGAGCAGGATGATCGGCGCCTCGGTGAGCCGGCGCAGCATCGGCAGCAGCGTGACGCCGTCGATCTTCGGCATCATGACGTCGAGGAGGACGCACTCGGGCTCGAACTCGCGCACCGCGTCCAGCGCCGCGCTCGCGTCGGCGACGGTTCGGACGGTGAAGCCTTCGCGCTCGAGCACGACGGTGAGGAAATCGCGGATCGTCGCCTCGTCGTCCACGGCGAGGATGCGCGGTCGTGCGCGTTCGGTGTGCGCGGCCGTCATGGGGGAAACACCCGGTGCAAGCAAGCGAAAGCCGATCCTTTCTGGGACCGTTCGATCCTCGCCCGAATCGCTCCGGCCCGCCTGGGAGTGCGGCTCTCTAGGGACGGACTAGATCGCGGGCTCCGAGGCGACCCACGGCTTCACGACGGCTGCGTCTGCGGGTGAGGTGGAATGCCCGTGTTCGTCGCCGTGACCACGGGGACGTACACCGTGGCGACCCCGTTCGTGTCGCTGAACGAAACGGTGCATGCGGTGCCGGGCGGCGACGCTACGCTGAACTCGGTCTGCGACCGGCCGGACACGATCGGCGTCACGGTGCAGCTCGCGTTGCTTCCGGCGACCACGCCGGCCGTGAAGTCGCCGGAATAGTTTTGCTCGGCGATGGTGACGGTCACCGGCTGGCCTTGCAGCGTATACACGTACGACGGGACCGCGCCGATGAGCTGGTCGGGATAGGCGTGTGCGTCGGCGTCGGACTCGCGGAACGCCCACAGCGCGCGGTCGGGTCCGAGCGCCAGCGCCTTGAAGCCGGAGCTCGCGCTCGAGCCGTTCGTCAGCGTGTAGGTGCTGACCGATCCGTCCGTGGTCCGAACTGCGGTGAGGGTGTTCGTGTCGTTCGCCAGCCAGACGCGCCCGTCGTTCGGATCGTACAGCATGCTGTCGACGGTGTTTGCGCAGGTCGAGTACGTCGAAAACAGCGTCTGTTGGGTGGAGCCGGCGTTGACGCGAACCATGAAGTTGCCGCCGCCCGGGTGCGAGTCGGTGACGTTGCACAGCGAGAAGTAGATATCGCCGTTCGCTCCGGCGGCGAGGTCGCCGGGGATCGCCGCGGCGGCCGCCGCCGGGAGATGATGGTCGGTCACTTTCCCGGCGCTGAGCGAAAGATCGGCGAGATATCGCGGCGTGGTTCCCTCGCTGAACCAGACGTCGCTGTTGGTGCTGTCGATGCGCAAGAACTGCGGGCCGCACACCGTGCTGTAGCCGTTTCCGAGATACGGCGTTCCCGACGTGCCGCCGGCCGGAACGGCGTCGATGCCGTCCGTGCAGTTGGCGTTCTTCTGGACGTAGCCGCCGAGGTAGATGACCTCGAGCGACGTGTTGTACGCGATCTCGCCCGACGCAAAATACGCGCCCGACGGCAGCGGCACGGGGAAGAGCGTCGCCGGGCTCGCGTCCGGCTGGTCTCCGTATCCCGCGGGATACGAGAACGCGATGCCGTCCGACCCGAGCGAGAGTCCGTGAACCGAGCTCGCCGACGTCGTGAACTGCGTCGCGCCGCCGGTCGTGACGCGCTGGAGCGTGCCGGCCGCCGCATCGGAGACCCACGCACCGGACGTGTCCGCCGACGCACCGCCGATGGTGGTCAGCGGCTGCACGAGCGATACCGCCTTCCACGGCGACGTGCTCAGCGAGGTCATCGGCCGCACCCGAGCGCTCGACTCGCGTCCGCCCGGCGTCACCGCCGAGCCGCCGCCGCGTCCGCCGCAGCCGGCTGCCACGCAGCATGCGGCAAGGGACAGCATCGCTATCGCACGGCGCGTCATGGCGCATGCTACGACAGCACGACGAGGCGGTCCCGCGGCCTCTCCGTTCGGGCGGACGCGAAATCGTCGCCGGAATTGCCTGCTCAGCAGGCCAAGAACGCGCTCCTCATCGCGACCAGCCGGGGATCCCGAACGACGCAGGACACGTGTCCTGGTTCGTCTCCGTGTCGATGAGCGACGACGGCGCGGGGAACACGGCGACGCGGTCGCGCCGAATCGTGATCCAAAGCTGGGTGAGGACCTGGATGCCGGCGTCGTTGCGATCGCATTGGAGCTGCAGCGACGTACTGTTCGGGACGCGAAACGCTTCGTCGAACCGCGCGACGACGTCGTCATGACGGACCACGCGCCCGACGTTACGTTTGAGATATGCGCCGAACGCGGAGCGGTCGACGGCGTCCCGCATCGCGAGCTCCGTCGCGAAGAACGCGTTCGGATCGAATTCGAAGCACTGCACGTGCTTGTCGTATTCGTGGACCAGCAAGCTGGACGGAAGATGCGGCATGACGGCGTCGATCCCGCGCGCGACCGCCGGCGACAGCGGCGGAGCGGCGTCGCTGTGGTGAAAGAGATCGCAGCCGCGCCGCCACCACACGCGGTTCGGAACGTTTTCGGCGATGAGCTCCTGCGGACGCGACGCCCACAGGCCGTGCAGTCCGATCAGCGGCGCGCGCGGCTGCCCGGCGACGCAGCGCTCCGACGACGTAGTGCAGAAGCCCGGCTGCCACGTAAGCGCGAGGGTGTAGTGCCGGAAGTCGTCGTACATCGCGGGCCGCAGCGGCGCGGATGCGGCCGTCAGCGTGCCGAGCACGGCCAAAAGCGCGAACGTCTTCAGAGGCAGCGACATCATCACGGGCGCCTTTCGCGCGCCGGTGCCGGCGCGATCAGAACCATTTCGCGAACGGATCGCGTTCTCGCTTTGCGGTGAGAACGAGCACGTCGCGGTCGAAGACGACGAGCTCTTCATCGGTGGCTCGCTCGGCCGAGAGAGCCGCGATCCCGTGCTCGTTCTGCGCATACGCTCGTTCCGCGATTTGCCGGCAGGGTGCATGCGGAATGCGCGGGTAGTCCGCCGGCAGCTCGAGCATCCGGATGCCGCGGGCGCTGACCGCGTCCACGTGCTTCGCGGCGACGACGTCGTACCATTGGAGATCCGGAAGCCGCGAGTCCGCGAGGTCTTCCAGCTCGACACCGAACGACGCCCGCGCGTGCCTGCGCGCGTTCGCGCGAGCGACGTCGACCGTCGCATTCATGTACAGCGCGCCGAAGCCGGGGCGTGTACGGCGGTCGGGCGGGTTCCAGCGTCCGCCGCAGCGGCGCGAATACGACGTGTCGGAGGGGTCGCTCCAGGAAGGATCGCAGACGCGGCAGTAGCGCCCGCCGCGTCGGACGTGCCCGAAGATCACGGCTACGGCGAGGGGACGTACGACGTCAGCCGGTCGAGCGCCGCCGCCACGCGCGCGGCTCCGCCCGGCTCCGCGAGCGCGCGCAGCACGCTGTGTCCGCCGAGTCCGGGATTCGGCTGGCGTACGATCGCCGGAATCCGTTCGCGCTTGAACGTCCGGCGCAAGCGGCGCGTGATGTCGGCGATACGGCCCACCTCGGCGAGACGCGTGCTCGGAATGCCGCCGTGCATCCACTTGCCGACCGCCTGACGGCTGATTCCCCCGAAAAGCTGACCGAGCTCCGAAGGCGATGCTTGGAGGGTGGCCGCGATCAGCGCGAGGTCGTGCTCTCCGGCGCGGCGGTAGGCGCGCTCATGTGCGACGTACAGGGCGTCCGGGCTCAAATGCCACCTGCGCGGCGGGCTGGCCGTCGTCCGTTCGATCGCCATGCCGTAACCATACCGCAACCGCAACCGATGTGCAACCATCTCCAAAGCGCCGCGCTGAACCTGTCACCCGACGGCTGGTCACGCGGTTTGCGACCGGGGGCGGGCCTTCGGCCGGATCAACGATCTCAGCTCCGAAGCGATGCCGACGAAGCTGTGATGGTTCAGCGGAAACTCGAGCATGACGTGCAGCACGCTCAGCATGTAGAGAACCACGAAACCGAGCACGTAGCTGAACGCGAACGGGACGAGCGCGGCGATCCAGAGCACGGCGATGAGCGCGGCTCGCGGCTTCGAAATCTCGTGCCAGCGGATCACCGACGTCTTCGAGAACCAGTTGAGGTAGTGATACGTGTACGCGAACGCGATCAGCCGCATGACGACGAACCCGCCCGTCGACATGTAGATCTCCGCCGTCGTCGTGCCCGGTCCGAGGTGCAAGAGCCGGATGAGCTGGGCGTTCAGCATCTGGAACGACTCGTAGCTCGTTCGGACGTAGTCGCCCGGAAGCGCCGCACCGGCGGGAACGTAGACGAAAAAGCTGGCCGCGCACAGCACGAACACCGCGAGCGAGAGCAGAGCCGACGCGCTGCGCGTCTTCAGCGCTCCCATGAGAATGAACGCGCCGGTGAAGACGAAGACGTGGATGATGGTGATGAGGAAGAATGCCAGCAGCGCGAACAGCGGTGACCGGCTGAACACGGCAAGCGCGACGGCACCGACGCCGGCGACCAGCAACGCGCGCTTCACGCTCCGAGCGATCGCGGCGACCGACGCCGTGAGGAACACGAGGTAGAACAGCCCGATCTCCCAGACCGGCGGCACGTCGCGATGGAGCACTTTCTCGCCCACGACCCCGATCATCATGACGGTCAACGTCACACCGACGAGGGCGAGCCAAGCGCGGTCGAAGCGAGGCCCGGTCGCGGCTTTGGTGCGGATGAAATATCCGCGGTCGTGCAGCCACGAGATTTCCGTGAGGTAGTGCAGCGGCCCGAGGATCGCGTACGAGAACAAGAACAGCTCGAACGGAAAGAGATAGGCGAACACGCACGAGGCGAGCATCAGCACGCTGTTGGCGTGGTTGATCGCGTCGGAAGAGCTGACACCCGAGCGCCACCGTGCGGGCGTAGAAGCCGATCGGATCCGGGCGGACACACGAACTCGTTCGCGAAGCGTGGGCACGCTTCTTCCGCCGCGACGGTCGTTATCGGGCGACACCGAGCGAGCACACGAACGACCGCCGGGCAAACTGTCACCATGAGCACGAAGCGTGAAGAGATCACCGAGGCCAGCGGCGAGAAGCGCTACGTCCGCCGCGACGACGAGGGCCACTTCACCGAGGATCAGGTGGACGTCGGCCGCTCGCTGACCGCCGATCGTCGCCGAGAGGCCGAGCACGAAGCGCCGCGCGGCCAAGGCGACCGCGGAGACCGGCGCTCCTAGCTTCCGCTAGCGGTCGTCCCGGGCTCGACCGCCGCGCCCGAGGGCGCGGCGGTCGCCGCCTACCAGTATTTCGCGCAGCTCGCGCCGGCCGAATTGCACACGGCGACGTAGCCGACGTGCTCCCACGAGCTGCTGGTGTCGTCTTCGGTCCAGTCCACGCCCTGGCTGCTCGCGCTGTCGTAGTAGTAGCGGCCCTGAACGTACACGTAGTCGCCAACCGCAACCCACGGCCACGTCGCCGGCGGCTGGTTCGAGGGCGCTTCCGCCATCGCGTCGAGGTTCGAGACGATCTCGATCTGATATCCCGACGGCATCTGCACGTAGAAATAGCCGTGGTTTCCGCTGCTCGTCTTCTTCGCGGCGAGGACCTGCGTGACGCTGCCGCAGATGTCGACGAGCTGGTCGGCGGTGATCGTTCCGTTCGCGAAGTTCGTCTGATCGGTGAGGAACTGCTGGTTGTTGCACGCGTACGCACCCGCGGTCGGCGACGCGGTCGGCGTGGGCGTAGCCGTCGGCTTGCCGGTCGGCGTCGCAGTCGGCGTCGCGGTCGGTTTGCCGGTCGGGGTCGCGGTCGGCGTCGCGGTGGGCTTGCCGGTCGGCGTGGCGGTCGGCGTCGGCGTCGGATTCCCGCCCGACCACGCGACGTCGTCGACCCAGAGGCCGACGTGATAGCCGCTCGCGCCGTTGCCGTGCACGCCGAAGTACAGCGCGACGGTCTGTCCCGCGAACGACGACATGTCGTACGAGCGCTGCGTCCAGCCGCTGGTCGAGAGTCCTTTCCACAGCGTGCCGAGGACCGTCGCCGTGTTCGACGCGCTGCGCACGCTCAGCTCCTGATAGGCGTACGTGGTCGACGTCTCGTTGGTCTGTTCGTACGTCCACAGCGTGATCTTCGGGGATCCGCCCGGCACCGTGACGCTCTGGCAGAGCGCGGCGTTCCCGTTCGGCTCGCTCGTCGCGCTTCCGGCTTGCATCGCGTAGTTACCGCTGTGCACGATCGACGATTGCACGACCGCGTTGACCGTGCCGCACTGTTGCCAAATCGTCGTTCCGCCGCTCTCGAAGCCGGGATCGGCGAGGGCACCCGACGCGTCCATCGGCGCGCGCAGCGAAACGGCGCCTGAGGACACGCCCCGCGCGACCGACGCGGGGTCGGACGTGGAGCCGCCGCAGCCGGCGACCAGGAACGCGGCGATCGCAATCGCCGCAGCGCGCAGGTGAAGCATGACGAACACCCGTTTCGTAGAGAGAAAGCTCGGAACGCCGACCGGTTCGAGCTGACCGGCCGCTTTCCTATCCGGACGGGCCGCGACGGCCAGGCGAACCGCCTACGGTCTCTGCGGTCGACCGTGCGTCTCTCGATGTGATCTGTGCGTGTCAGGCGGCGAGGTGCAACGCGGCGGCGAGCGCGCCGGCGACGACCGCTCCGAGCGCGACCGCGCCTGCGACGGCCGCGAAGACGACGGGCCGGAAGCCGGTGCGGGCGATGAAGATCGAGGGAAGGCTGATCGCCGGCAGCGCGATCAGCAGCGCCGTCGCCGGCGCGATCCCGAGTCCGGAAGCGGCCAGCGACTGAACGATCGGGACCTCGGCGCCGGTCGGGATGACGAAGAGCGTCCCTGCGACCGCGGCGAGGATGGTCACGCCGACGCCGCCGGCGTGCAGCAGCAATCCCGCGGGAAAGAGCCACGCGCGCGCCGCGCCGAGCAGCAGCACGATGACGACATATCCGGGAAGGATCGTTCGGATCTCCCACCACAACGCGCCGAGCCACGCGCTCACCACGTGGGCGGGCCGCAATGCGGGGTCTTCGATCGGCGCCGGCGCCACGGCGGCATCGACGTCGCGCTCGCCCGGCGGCGTCAGCACGTGGGCGAGCCAGGCGGCAGCGGCGACGACGGCGAGACCGACGGCGAGCCGCAGTCCGGCGAGCGGCCACGAGAGCACGAAGCCGATGAAGAGCAGCACCGCCGGGTTGAGCGTCGGCGTCGCCACGAACATCGCCATCACCGCGCCTGCGGACGCGCGCTGCTTCCGCAGACCCACGACGACCGGCGCCGTGCAGCACGTGCACATCATCCCGGCGACGGAGAGCGCTCCCGCGACCATCGCCGAACCGGCGCCGAACGTTCCCAAGCGGCGCGCGATCCACGCTCGCGGTACGAGCACTTGCACGCACGCGCCCAGCAGAAGCGCGAGCACGAGCGCCTGCCAGATCGCGAGAAAGTACGCGCGCGCGTACTGCCACGCCGCCGGCCACCCGACCGCGGGAACCGCGGTCTCCTTCCCTGTGAGGATCGACGCGCCGAGCGAATGATGCGCCGCGGCGCTGAAGCTCTTCGCGTAGTACGGCGACCACTTGACGAGGTACAGCCCGGCGATCGCAACGACGATCGTGAGGGCGATTCCAGCCGCAAGGCGCGCACGCGAAACCGCGGGACGCTCGAGCACGGAGACGGCAGCCATTGCGCGATGTTCCGCACCGGCGAATGCCATTCCGCCGCGGACGCGAAAGCGATGGCCGAATGCCGCGAGGTCCGCGTATCGACGCCGAACCCGTCCCGACTTCTTCACGCCGTCCGCACGGTGACACGTCGCCGTACGGTCCGCGCCGCGCGCGTCGGGTCGGCATGGAGACCGTATTGAGACGCAGCAACGGAAATCCGAGCCCGAACGCCGGTCCGAATCGACAGAACGAAGCAAGCGAGCAACTGAACGGCCGCCGGCGCAAGCTCGCGGCGGTTCGGCGCCCGACCGGCATGACGTGAAGCGCATCATCTTCGTGCGCGCGTTTCGCCGCGAGACCGGCGGCAACGCGAAGGTTCGCGACTATTTCCAGCACGCCGCCGCGCATCCGCAGCTCGACGCGTACGTGTGGTTCACTCCCGACTCCGCGCCACGCGAGGGAACGCTTTGGGAGGCCGTGCCGCCCGACCGGGTCGTCGTCGACGCCGATCTGCGGGCGTACGACTACGTGTTCGTGAACGGCAAGGACTGGCGGCTGATACCGCCCGGGGAGACGCGGGTCATCCATCTCGTGCAGCATCTCGGCTACGCGGATGACGCCGAGCTGCGCGGGTACTTGCGACGTCGCGCGATCCGGTTCTGCACGAGCCGTGCCGCGTACGACGCGGCGTCGCCGTTCGCAAACGGGCCGCTGCACTTCGTTCCCGCGGCGATCGACGACGCGCTCTTCGAACCGGGACCGTCTCGGGACGCCGGCTCGGTGACGATCTGGGGCTGGAAGGATCCTGCGTTCGCGGGGCAGCTCGCCGACGCGCTTCGCAGCGAGGGCGTGGCGCCGTCCATGCTCTCCGAGCGCTGGAGGCCGCGTGGCGAGATTCTCGACGCGCTCGCGACGACCGACGTGCTGGTCGCGATCCCGAACGCGTCCGAAGGCCTCTTTCTCCCCCCGCTGGAGGCGATGGCGCGCGGATGCGTCGTGGTCTGCAGCGACGCCATCGGCAACCGCGAGTACTGCAGCGACGGTGAGACCGTGCTCCAGCCGCCGCGCGGTGACGTAGCGGCGCATTCGGCCGCCGTGCTCCGGCTGCTGCGCGACGACGCGTTACGCGAGCGGCTGCGCGCGCGTGGGCAGGTCTACGCGCAGACGCGGCGCATGGCTGACGAGCGCCGCGCCGTTCAGCGGGCGCTCTCGCAAACGCTCGGCTAGCCGGCGGTCTCGGCGGCTCGCCGAAAAAACGCGTGCTTCGAACCGGCGGTGGGCGCCAGGCCGAAGCCGCATTCGGCCGCGAGCAGCCGCTGCGCGAGCGCGTCGAGCTCGGCGGCGATCTCCTCGACGTCGCGCGTCGCGAGCGAGCTGGTTCCGATGTATTCGAGCTCGACTTGGCGCAGGGGCGTCCCCACGCGGTCGCGGCATCGGTCGAGCGTCACGAGAAACGCATCGCCGTTCGGCAGTGCGAACGGGATCTTCGTCTGCAGCTTGGTGAACGCGTTCACGCACGTCCACCCGCGAACGCGCAGGAACTCGTCGAGCGTCGTCATCGCGCCGGTCGCATCGGTGGTGAGCGACGCCTCGGTGTCGCGGACCAGAACCGTGCCGACCAATCGCGCGTCGCGCTTGCGCTTCGCCGACATCCGGCCCGACGCCGTCTCGACCACGGTGCACTCCTCGCCGCTTCCCCCGACGCACACGTGATAGCGCCGCATTCTCTCGATGCGGTGCGGAAAGGGCGCCAGCAGCTCGGCGCCGGCCGTCTGGAGCCAGCGTTCGATTGCGGCGGGGTCGAGCTTCGCGGCGCGCGTCGCGGCGAGCTTCAGCTCGATCTCCGGGAACGCGCGCGGTTTCGGATGACGCACGCGATCGCGCGCTGCGTCCGCAAGCAGCAGCGCGAGAGACCGGTTCGGGACGTGCTTCAACACGCCGTTCGGATCGACGGCGCGAACCGCCGCGAGCACCTCCGCGCGCGACGGGGCCTTCACTTCGATCCGCGGCCCGAGCTCGCCGAGGAAACGGACGCGCCCGTCCTCGGAGATGCGGAAGAGATGGCGCTCTTCGTCGACGGTGACGCGATGTCGCTCGCCGGCGACCGCGATGCCGAGCTGGGGTCCGAACGCGCGATGCACGCGCCGCGCGACGCGCACCGACCACGCCACATACGTGGTTCCGCCGTGCGCGAACGCCGGACGCGATCGTCCGTCCTGGGCCGGGCGCAAGAGCACGTCGCCGGCCTCCGCCGTTTGCCCTCCGCACTTGCCTTGCAGCTTCCCGCGCAGCGGTTGCGCGAGGAGCCGTTCGACGACGTGCTCGGAGATCTCGTCGAGATCGACGTACGCGCGTATGCGCAAGCCGCCGCGTACGTCGAGCACCGGCGACCGCACGTCCTGCACGAAGACCGTGACCGTGTGCGTGAACCGTCGCCGCAGAACCGGAAACGCGCATAGCCCTTCGGACAGCCGTTCGAGCTCGCTCCGGAACAGGTCCCCGCGCCACTCGACCCGCGGTGAGGAACGCACGCCGCCCGTCACGCCGGCTCGCTCACCGGCCGCACGCAGCGCGCGGCCAGGTACGCCTTCGCCTGGCGGACACCGTCCGCGGTCGCGACGAGCTTCACGTGGTTGAGCGTCCGAACGATCGTGTCGGGCGTCCCGAGGAAGTCGCCGACGAGCCGGCGGGACTGCGGCCACTCGGCATGAGCTGCAAGATCGTGCCCGGTCCAAGCGCCGAGCGCATCGACCTGCGCGAAGGTGGCGAGGCGGCTTGCGCGCAGAAACGCGAGCATCGCGTCGAACTGCGCCGTATCCGCGACGTAGCACTCGATGCCGAACCTCGGCAGCACGCGATCGTGAACGTCGAATGCGAAGATGACGTCGTCGACGAACGGGCGGACGTCCTCCAGCATGGCGGAAAGGCGCGTGACGTCGCGCTCGGCGAACCCGACGTCGCGCGCGTACGCGACGAGCGCATCGAGCCGCCGCGCTCCCACGTTGAGCCGGAGCGGGCGATCGGGGCGCCCGCACATCGCTCCGGCGTGCGTGATCCAGACCTCGTCCGTCGTTCGCGCCGCGCAGCACGCCAAGAGCGTGCCGAACGCACTGCCGGTGGCGCCGAGCGTCTGCTCCGCGAAACGCAGCAGCGTCTCGGCGTCGGCCGGAGCCGCGGGCAAGAAGCGCGTGAACACGGCGGGCTCGCGGCCCCGTCCGGCGTCGTACTCCAGCATGAGACAAGGCCAAGCAGCGATCGGCGCGGGCACGACGCGCGCGAGCGGATTCGTCCCGTCGTCCGAGCCGACGCTGATGTCGACGTGCCGCTCCGCTCCGCCGAGATGACATTCGAGCAGGACGAACGTCACGAACGGAAGCGTGCCGGCCAGGCCCGACAGCCACGCTCGCTCTTCCGGGGAGACGAGTGCGTCGGGGAGCCGCTCGACGATCTGCTCGACGAACGGCTTCGCGCTGTGCTCGATCACCGCCACGCGAGCACCGAGGGGACGTCGTCGGGAGCGACGAGGCGCAGAAGCGCGTATCCGATTCCCGCCGAACCGCGGAAGAGGGATGGTTTCCAGCGCGCCGGCGCGTCGTCGAAGCCGAGCCCGAAAGCGCCGCCGCGGTGCGCTCTCTCCAGCACCGCGTTCGCGGCCGCCTGGGCGCGGTGCGCGAGGGCACGGTCGCCGCGGCTCCGCGCGACCTCGTGCACGAATTCGATTCGCCCGAAATTTCCGCAGCACAAATGATCGGCGCTGCCGAGCCCATGCGCGAGCGTCGAGCGCAGCGCTATCTCGACTTCCTCCGCCGCGGTCGCGTCGAGCGCACCGGAAGCCAGGCGCGCGAGCCCGATCCCCGGCGCGCCGTGACACCACATCATCGAGGAACGCAGGCGGCCCTGGTCGTCCGGCGCGTGGCGAAAATCGGGCCAGTTGCCGTCGGCCGGCAGAAAGGTCGCGCGCTCGTACGCGAGCGCTTCGCGGGCCGCGGCGGCGAACGTCTCGTCGTGCAGCGCGGCGGCGGCCCGCTGCACCGCCATCGCGATCCCCGCGGCGCCGTGCGCGCAGCCGGTCAGTCGCCGCCCGTCGACGAGCCACGTACGACGGTCCGCCTCGCCGGAGCGCGAGGCGACGAGATGACGTGCGGCGACGGCCGCGCGCGCGAGAACGGCGTCCACGCCCCCGGCAGCGGCGAGCGCGAGCAGCGCGAGAACCGCGCCCGCCGCTCCGTCGAGCACGTCGTAGCGGCGGTCGGCGGCGATCGCTTCGTCGGAGATCAGCGAGGCGGCGGCACGCGCGTCCGCCAGCAGCGACGGATCGTCGAGCGCGTGCGCCAGCCGAACCAGCGCGTACACGACGGAGCCGGCCCCGAAGCCGCCGCCGATGCCGTTTCGCGCGAGCGCCTGCGGATCGTCACGCAGCGCGATTCGTACGGGAGCGATCGCGCGCCGCGCGAGCTGCTCGAAGCGGCGTTCGCCCGTGAGCGCCGCGAACGTTCCGAGAAACAGCGCGATCCCCGTTCCGCCGTCGTACAGATCGAAGCCGCTGCGTGCGACCGCGTAGCATGCGTTCTCGTTCTGGTACGAGAGCGTGATCCACTCGACCGCATCGCCGTCGGCCGACAGCGCCGTCGCGGCGAGATCGTCGGCGATGCGCCGCGCAGCCTCCAGGAGCGACGCCTCGGACGATGTTCCGTCGTGCGGCCACGGCGTCGCCGGCCCGGGATCGACGAGTCGCGCCCGGCGAGCCGCGAACGCGGCGCGCACCAGCGCGCATTGGCGCTCAGCGTCGTCGTCCGACAGCTCGCGAAGACGCTCCGTCGCGTCCTGGAGGCCGCGCGTCACGGCCGGCGGCGACACGCTGAAGGCCGTGCGATCGGCGATCGTCGCGCCGTCGACGTCGACCTCGAAGTACGGGACGTCGAGCCGGCGCAGCGCGCGCAGCTCGGCGTGGAGCAGCTTCTCGCCGGCGTCGTCGCTCCACGCGGGCCCGAGCTGCATCAGCGCTTCGCCGTACGCCGTTTCGTCGCGCAGGCGCGCGGGCTGGACGCTTTCGATGAGTAGCGCAGCGTACTCGCTCGTCCCGCGCGCGACGAAACGCGCGCGCAGCCCGGCGAACGCGGCGAGCGGTCCGGCGATCAGCGCTTCACGGTGCTCCGCGGCGAAGCGATAGACGGCTTCGAAGCCGGCGACGATGCGGTCGACGCGACGCTCGTCCGTCGCGTCGGGCTGATCGGCGTCCGCGTCCGGGACGTCGGCGCGACGCTCGATGCCGAACGACATCTCGTCCGTGTTCAGCGCGTGCCAGCGGCCGCCGACGATCGTTCCGCGCACCGCGGCGGCGGTCGCGAGCCCGCTCATGTCGACGATGCCGCGCCCGTCGGGAAGCGCTTGCCATTGCGGAAGCAGTCCCGTGCGCAGGACGGTGTCCCACCCGCGCGTGCGGCCGAGCTGATATTCGCGACGGCCGGGCTGCGTTGCGACGTGCGGATGGAGCACCGTCTCCGCGTCCACGAGCACGAGCCGCTCGCCGTCCGCGACGACGTTCTCGCCATGCCCGTCGGTCATGCCGAGCAGATACGCGGCGGCGAGCAGCATGCCGCCGGCGAAGTCGGCGCGCTCGCGCGCACGTTCGGACGCGCACGGCGCCGGCGCGATCGCTTCCACCCATCCGTGCGTGCCGCACGCGAGCGATCGAGGGACGGCGAATCGGACCGGCTCCTCGTCCCCCGGCGGCAGAAAGCGTGCGCGCGCGTTGCACCACGCGAGAGCCTCGCCGAACGCCGCATCGAGCGCGATGCTGCGCGGCTTGTACGCGAGCCGAACGCCCGACTCGAACGTGAGGATCGCTACGGAGCGGCCCTCGTCGTGCGGGTCGGACAGTCCCGCATCGATGCGCGTGACGACCTCGTCCGGCCCAAGCGCGAAGGCGTCCGCCAACCGCGCACGATCGGCGTGGAGCCGTTCGAGGAGCTCCACCGTGCGGGCGATCCAGGCGTCCAGGGCGACGCCCGCGAGCCTCGCGAGAACGGGATACGTTTCGAAGAAGTGGGCGAACCCGTCATCCAGAAGCGCATCGACGAACGCGTCGTAGCGCGAACGCGAGTGCGCCGGCGCGTCGGCGCGAACGATCGCCTCTTCGTGGAGAAATCGCGCGAGCAGGCTGCGCCCCGGCGGCCGGACGCGATCGAACTCGGCGAGCAGGGCCCCCGACGCGATCGTGGCGAGGATCACCGCCAGCGCGCGTTCGAGATCGTCCCAAGCGTCGTCTTCGAGCGAAGTCGAGCGCGCACCGAGGCGGCGCGCTTCGCCGGACGCCCACGCGCAGAGCGGCCGAAGCGCGTCTTCGAACGGGACCGGAAGAGGAAACGCCCGCGCCTCCCGCCGCGAGCGTCGTCCATGCGCTACGGCATACGATGCCGCGGCGGCGAGGCTGTCAGGCCACGCCGCCGCAGGCGCCGTCGCGGGCATGTCTTAGCAGCCCTTGTAGATGTTCCACGTACAGGCGTTGCTCTTGTCGCAGGTATAGCCCGTGCCGCAATTCGAGGACGTCTGCGGCTGCGGCGGCGGCTCCGGTCGCCCGAGCGCACGGATGCGCTGCGTCTCGGCGACGTGAGCCCGGCTGTCGGCTTCGGTGAAGGTGAAGCCCTGCTTGGCGCCGAGCGCCACGGCGTTCTTGTGGAACTCGTCTTCGCTCTGCGAGTTCGCCAGCTGCTCCTGCAGCGCGGGGTCGCGCGCGACGGCGCGCTTGAACTCATGAACCGGCGTTCGGGAGCCTCCGGGCGTGCCCTGATCGCTCGAGCCCGGGCCTGCTGTATCACCCATGTACGTTATCACCCCAAAGCATCGGACAGCGTGAGCGCGAATGCGCCACTTCGGATGCCCTTGCTTGGAAAGCGGCCGGATACCTTCTCCCTCGCATGACGTCGTTTTCAGCCTTTCCACGCGACGTGACGAGCACGATCCCGCGCGAGCCGCACGAGCTGTGGGAACCGCTCGTCCGTCCGGACACCGTGCGACGCGTCGCGACGGCGCGAGTCGTCTTCGCGAATCATGGGCTCGTGCGCCGCGATTTCCCGCGTCTCACCGCATGCGACGACGCCGGCGTCGAGCGATGGCTCCTCGCGCGAGCGGGGGTCGTCTCGACGTCTCAGACAGCTGCCGACGTTGCGAACACGCCGGTCGACGCGCGCGGCGCCGTCATGCCGGCATGGCGACCGCCGCGCTACGGCCGCGCGACGATCGTCGCCGCGAACTTCGACGAAGCGACGGGCGCGGCGCGCGGGCTGATCGACGTGAAAGGCGCAGGCGTCGCGCCGGGGTGCACTCCGGCGCGCACGCATCATGCGTCCGGGCTTTGCACGCTCGGCGAGCTGCTGCGCGAGGTCGCGTATCAGATGCTCGTCGATCGCATCTTCGCGCACGCCGCGCCCGATCTCCGCACGCTGCCCTTCTACGGACTGCTCGACCTCGGCTTCGACGTCGTCACGCGGACGTTCGAGCGGGTCCCGGCCGGCGCGCTCGCGCGCCGCGCACACCGGCGCGAGATCGACGGCGTGGAGATTCCGGCAAACGATTCCGACCGGGCGCGGCTGCTCCTCGAAATCGAGCTGTTCCTGCGCCGCTACGGCGTGACCTCGGCGAACCGCGGCACCCGATTTCGCGTCGAACGGCACGCCGGACGACTGACGTTCTCGTACGCGAACGAGGCGCTACCCGATCCCGACCCGCCCGCATACGAGAACTTCGACCGCTGGCTGCGGGACGAGACGCTGCCGCTGGAGTGCGACGTCGTGAACGTGCAGCTCACACGCGACGAGGATGCGAACGAGACGTGCCGCGCGCAGCTCGTCGACTTCGGCCACTTCGTGACGCAGCCGCGCTTCGACAACCCGCTCGCCGTCGCCGTGCACGACATGCCGCTCTGCTGGGGCACGACGGTGCGCACCACCGACGAGCGGTTCGTGCAGCCGGATCGGCGGCTCTGCGTGCCGCCGTCGCTGTGGGGCGGCACGCGGCCCGATGTGCCGCGTTCGCGCTCGGATCGTTCGACCGGATGGGCGAGCGCGCTCGCGCACGACGTTCGCGCCGGACGCATCGACGGAGCGGCCGCCCACGCCGCGATCGTGTGCCGCGTCGACGCGACGGCCGCGGGCTGGCCGCAACGATGACGCTGCCCGTACGGTGTCCACCGAAGCGGGACGTATCGACGGCGGGGAGAGGCGCCTTCGGCCCTGCGCCGGAACGCGGGCGCGCCCGCAGCGCTCGTCCCCCGGCGACCGCCGGCGAATCCGGCTTCGGGACGTCTCAGAGCCGGAAGGACGTCTTCGTAGCAGGCGCCCTGGGACGCAGCAGCGCGATGAGTGACGTGCCGATGGGCTCGGGGATGAAGCTTTCCGCTGCGCACACGGCTGCGTACGCGCGACCGAGCGGCGAACCGACGGCGCCCGTCGGATACGGCGCGCGTCGGAAGCGGGAGAAATACCAGGCGATCGGGATACTCGCCGCACCGAACCAGCGAAGACGTTCGAACGTGAAGTACGGTTCCATGACGGCACGCAGCGAGGACGGCGTGTAGCGCCGGAAGTGTCCCAGCTCCTCGTCGTGTCGGCCGAAGAGGCACATCAGCGCGGGGACGCTGATGACGGCAACGCCGCCGGGCGCGACGAGATCGCTCACGGTCGCAGCGGCGCGCCGGTCGTCCTCGATGTGCTCCAGAACGTCGTGCATCACGAGCAGCGGCGCCGGCGGGCGGCCGCGCGCGAAGCTCTCGAGGCCGCCATGCTCCAGCGTGCATCCGCGAGGCGCGGAGCGCTGTGCCGCCGTGAAGGCGTCGGCGTCCGGTTCACAGCCCTCCACTCGCAGCCCGTGCGCGACGGCAAGGTGATTGAACCAGCCGCTTCCGACGCCGACGTTATAGAGGAGCTCGCCGGGGCGCATCCGCGGTCGCAGCCACCGCAGCGTGAGCCAGTACTTCGCGGCAGCATACGGATCCCGTTCGCGGAAGGCATGATCGCGCGCGGTGTAACGATCGCGGCTGTCGGTCACGCAGCCGCGTCTTCGCTCGCACGCCCCAAGTTCCGGCCTCGGCCCCGAGCGACCCTACGCCGTGCGCTCAGGGCGAATCCGATGCGAGCGTCTTCGACGACCCGGGGATCTCGGGCTGCGCGTACGTGAGCAGAACGCACGTAACGAGGGCAAAGGCGACGATCGGCAACTTCAGCGCGACGATCATCGCGACCGTGAAGAGTCCGATCGTCAGCAGCGATCGCGCGAGCGCCTTGCGGCGCATCGCCTGAGAAACGTTCGGATCGGCTCTCGGCCCGATCACGGCGTACGCGAACGCGTGGTAGGACAGGTTCACGAAGACGATCGCCGCCGCATAGACGAACACGGGGACCGGCGCCAACCGCGTCGACGCCATCCACGCGGTGGCGAACGGCACGAGCGACGCTGCGAACATGTGCGTGAAGGTCCATAAGATCAGGCGCGGGGTGGAGTCCTTCGCGAATCGCAACAGAAAGTGGTGATTGATCCACATGATCGCGATCAGCAAGTAGCTCACCGCGTAGCTAATCGCCGTGGGCCACTCTTCGAAAAGCGCGCCGAACGTTGGATGCGCGGGCAGCTTCAGCTGGAGCACCATGATCGTGATGATCACCGCGAAGACCGCGTCGCCGAACGACGCTGCTCGATCTCGACCGATCGCTCGGGCCAACGGACAGCCTCACTTTCCCAGAAGCGGGAAGATACGAGACCGCTCGCCGCTCTTCCGCCGCCTCGTGCCGCGCCGTCGCGGACGAACGGCGCGGCGCGCCGTTCCCTCGATCGGCGTGACCATCGCGAGCGTCACGGTGACCAGGATGCAGTAGGGCAGCATGCTAAGATGGCCGACGGCGTTCGTCGCGACCCTGATGTGGATCAGCGCCTTCGCGCCATGGAGCTCTTCCGTCAGCAGGGTCTGATGCGCGGCGATCGCGCCGCTGCGCCCTCGACTCGGCCGGCTACACTACGGCGCTCAAGCCGGCGACACGCTCGCCGCGGCTAGCTGCACCTTGTCGATATTCCGTACGCGAGCTGCGCTCGTGATGAGCAACGCTCGGTCTTGTTTTGTGACTCGGCCCAGATCACCGTCACCATAGTATGTCAGTGCCTTGAGCGCCTCGGAGACTTGGTACGCGTTACCATAAATCGTTTGAGCTGCCCCTAACGCACGTTCGAGGGACAGGCCTTGGCGAATGAGCGCCGCGATGTCGATGTAGTCTTTCGCCTCGGCACGGTCGAGGATCACCTTGACCTTCGTAGCAAATAAGTCATCGAGCGATGCGACGCACAGCACATCGTCGTCGGTCATTTCCGGTTCTCCCACGCGCCCGGCGATACGCTTCGGTACGAGTTCACCAAAGAACGACACTTTCACATGGGCGCCGCTGCGGTACAGGTTCACCGTGAGGGTATCGGGCGCGTCCTGGAGAACCACATCGTCCTTCGAGATAAGTAACGCGCGCGTTATCTTTGGTTTGCGTAACGGTCCGTCCGCAAAAAAGTCGAAGTCGATCGACGTCCGGTGTCCCAGCCGTAGCGCGATCGCTGTACCGCCGTAAAGCGTCATGCCCATCTCGACCGTGAACCGAAGCTCGTCCCAAAGCGCCCGCTGTGCTCCCGGGAGGATCGACTTGTTCGGTTTGAACGCTGTCACCGTCCGAACCGGCGCGTTCTTAGCGGCGGAATGGGATCGCGTTCCGAGATGAGGCCAAGTCGGTAGTTCCAGAACGTCCATGAGCGCGGTGAGAGCCACCCGGGCTCTGCGTGAATAACGACGTCACGCAGGCGGTCCTCTCCGAGTTCTTCAATGGCCGCCCTCGCATCGTCGAACTCGCCGATGTTCAGGACCTGCGCGATAACCCTTGCATCATCGAATCGCTTCTGGCCGACCGGTTCCCACCATAAGTACTTCTTCGCCATAGCCTCGAGAAATCGGCGATGTCCTCGCTTCGCCATAGACGTAATGTTACAGAAACCGCACTGCTGTACCTGGTCAGATATTCCCGGAGCACTGCCGCCCAGACGCAACTTTGCGCGCTGAAGACGACCGCCGCTACTTTGACGGTCCGGGATAGCCGGCGCGAACATTCGACCTTCCACTGCGTCATGCTATTTGAAAGCTGCATCCCGTCGGCGAAGAGCGCGGAATAGTCGGATTCGTTCTGAGAGCGCGAGCGCGTGGTTCGACTCCCCTCGCGCTCCGCCAGTGAAGCTAGCTCATCCGGTACCACGGTCGTCTAAAAGACCGCATGTCGCCGGTTCGCTTCGGGCCGGCCCGGTCATCAAGAGCGGTCGTCGCGCTCGTACGTGATCGGGACACAAGCTTCTGGCAGAGAGAGTGCCTTTTCACAGCGGAACGCCTCGGTCCGTTGAGGCGAATTCGCGCGCAAGTAGGAATTCTGCCTCGTCCAGTTGGCCCTGCTGGACTGCGCTGTGTCTTCCGGGGGCGTAGGAGCCCGACCGTGACCACGAGCGGTTCGCATAACGCTACGCCCCCATGCAACTCAGACGTCAACGAGCACGTCTGATACGGCGGTCGGCAAGAATCGGCCGTGCTCAAGCGGTTTCAGGTTACGTGGGCGGGTTCCAGTTCCCGGCGCCGTACCAGTCGTTGACCAGCGTCCCGGTCAAGTCGACGTTGGCCTGATCCTCGAATCCGAAGATCATGAATCCGGCGTAGCCGTTCTGTTGGAGCCACGCCACGTCTGCGCTTGGATCGCTCGAGGGCTGATTCGCCCAGAACCCGCATGATACTTGACTCGGCGTGAGGAGATTCGCCGCCGGCTGCCCGGAGGTATAGGCCGGGAGCCGGTACTGCGGAGGGCCGCCGTACGACATCTCGGCGCCGTAGCTGAGATTTCCGGCGAGCGTGCGCCCGTTCCACGTCGCGGCGAAGTCACTCGCGTCCGACCACAGCGCTTTGCTGATGACGGTGTCCGGCATGATCGATCGCATGATCGTGGTCACCATGATCAGCGACGTGTCGTTCGGTGAACCGGTGCTGTACTCGTCGTCGATGTCGATTCCGTTCAGTCCGTACTCGCCGATGATGTCGGACTGCAGGTACTGTGCGAACGCCGCCGCGTCGCTCTCCGAGGTGAACTGGGACCAGCCCACGGGGTTCCAGCCGTTCGTGACTGTCAGCAGCACCGTGAGCCCCTGCTGCTGGAGGTAGGCCACGGACCCGTCGTCGAGCACGGACTGTATGCTCGGATTGAGCGGACTCGTCGTCGGCGGATCGTTGTTGTTCGCGCGGAGATACGGCGGCTCGGAGGCGGCGTAGTTCCCGGCGAACAGGCAGACGACGTCGATCGCCGGCGAGCCGTCGGCGAGCCTGTATCCGGCGACGTCTCGAAGTTGCTGCGACGACGCAGGGTTGATGTACACGGTCACGCGCGCTCGGTCGGTCATGGCACCCCTCGATCCAAACCTTTGTTGGGATACCGTTCCACGAGAGCTGTCAGGCACCTCGCTCGACCGCACCCGTTCGCGCGGCGTCGAAACGCCTCGCCGATCCGCCGGCCGTAGCGCGAGCTCTGCGATTGCCCTAGCGCGTAGCTGTCCGGCGGATTGACGGCATGACGGTTACAGCGGGCCGATGACGACTCCGAGCGGATCGCACAACGTTGCAATCTCGCGAGTCTCCGATGTCAGCGGGACGTCCACCACGACGGCATACGCGTCGCCGGCGCGTTCGACGAATGCGAACGCCTCATCGTCCGTGTGGCTGTTGAGCCACGTAAAGCCGTCTATGCGCCCATACGACTCGCTTTCATAGAAGTGGCGCGCCCACGGCTGCGATTCGCGATGAGGGCATTTGCCGATCCGAGCGTCGACACCGGCAGCCATTGCGCCGGCGCGCCGCAGGTCCAGCAGAGTCAGCGGTTTGGTGATGCGCAGCACCGCGTGGCGACGGTTGGTGAGGTCGAGCATTCGGTCGTCCAGCACTTCGACGAGGCATCCACGATATGTCGGCGCACCGTAGAAGATTCCACGGTCCCGCCGTGAGCCGCGCGGCCGGACATGGTGATCCATGCGAGCAACGGGGCCAAAGCGGCGGTAACCGGTCGCGCTCGCGCCAAACTTTTCCGGGTTGTACACACGATGGACGATGCTTCCCACGGTCAACCGGCGGAAACGGGGCCGAACGCTTCCGCGTGGCGGCGGAGGCGGCAGCATGTCACGCGTCCAGCCCGTACGCCGCGTCCACGACGGATGCGATCCTACCGCGGCGCAATTCGTCAACAGGGCGCTTCCCGCCGAGCGCCCGGCTCGCGCTGAGCAGCCACACGGCGAGACGAAACGGCTCGACCGACGCGGCGCGAATCACCTCGCCCAGCCCCGGGACGGTTCGATCCGGCCGCTCGAGGTCGATGAGCTCGACCGGGATCATCTTGCGGTTCTTGTCCGGGAATGCGAGCATCTGGCCGCGCTCGATGCGATCGGACAGGCCCTGCGGCGACAGATCCATTCGCGCCGCTGCCGCGCGGAGTGATAGCGATCTGTCGACGATCTCCGCGCGGAGCGACGCATAGCGGGCCCGTGCGACCTCCATCGGGTCCGCCGCCGCCGTGGGCGCGTGCACTTGTCGGGTGGTGCTGTGCATCGGCCGTTTGCGGCTGCGCGCTCGGCGAGGCTCGATCAAGACGATGCCGCTGCGGTCCGATGCCGTTCCGACCAAGTCGAAGCCGTCGGTACGAAGATAGCTCACCGTGACGTTCGCGGGGTTTCCCGACGGCACGTACGCCGTCACGAAAGGCTCCGACGGCGCGTCCACGATCCTGCCGACGAACGACTCCAAGGACCGAGCGTCCTGCAACGGCAGTCGTAGGACGTCGTCATACAGGCGCGCCGCGACCGCCTTCTTGGCCTGGCTTGCTGAGATCGCTAACGCCCTGACGGACGAACTGCCGGCCGGTGATCGCTTCACGCTCCGATTGTACGCCGCGTTTGTCAGATCCGTCAAGTTAGTGCGGTTCGTCAAGAGCGCCCGCCGGGGCAGCTATTGTCATGGATTCAGTTCACGTCGTTGACTCTTTCCATGACACGCCGTGCTTCGTCAGCGCAGGCGTCGGAGTACAGGTCTGACCTCGGACCACTTTCCCAGCGCGACTCGGCGCGACTATGGACGAAATACGGGCAGCGAGCTGAAGCGGGCGACGGTATTCTCCGCCAGCGCACTGCGACGCCGTCGACTGTTCAGCAGAGGACCAGGCTTAACGGCCCACGCCGATAAGAGTTGAGTCAGCCGCTGATATCGGCGAAGCGCTGCGCTGCGTGCGCTTGCGCTTCACGCGCGAAGACGTCTGCCTTGGCGAGGCGCTCGGCGCTGTTCGCCGCGGTGACGGCGCCGTTGGTGAAGGTGCCCAGCTCGTTCCATTCGATCGGCGTGACCATCGGGAGCGTCGCGGTGCCCTGGATGCAGTAGGGCAGCGTGCTGAAACGGCCGACGGCGTTCGTCGTGACGCTGATGTGGATCAGCGCCTTGGCGGCATGGGGCTCTTCCGTGAGCAGGGTCGGATGCGCGGCGACGGCGGATGCAACGACGGCATGCAGCCAGGTTCGGACCGCGTCGTACGCGGGCGCGTCCTGGAACGGGATGAACAGCGCTGCGCCGTCAACTCCGTCGAGCACCGGGATCGATTCGGCGCCGGATGAAGACAACGCCGAGCGCAGCGCCAGCATCGCCTCGTGCAGTTGCTCGGGAGTCGCGCCGTTGCGCCGGCTCAGCAAGATGCGCGCGAAGCCGACTCGTTCAGGATCTCGCGGGGTCGGCGTCCACGAGCCGAAGCCGACCGCATTGCGGTGGACGAGCCACAGCAGGGAGTTCACAGCGACGGCCACGTAACGCTTCGCCGCGGGCGGCGGGCCAATGTCGATGTGCGGAATCGACGGCGGAAGCGGCTTGTGCCATGACGCCGTGAAGACCGCGGGACCTCCCACACCGTCGATGTACTCTGCCGCGACGACCGGGACGCCCGCGAAGCTCGCGACGATCAGGGGCGCCGCGCGGTCGTAGTGACCGAGTACGACGGCCTTTTGCTCGTCGGTGAGGCGGCTCTCGGACTCGGCCGCGCGCTGAGCGTCTTGCATTCGTTTACTCCCCGCAGGAACGTCGAACGGTAACGTGCGTATGCGAAAACGCGCCGGCCGACTATCGGCGCAGCGCGACTGGGAAGCGAAACGACACTCACGTCGTCGCAAGGCCACCCGCAACTTGCACAACAGCAAAGGATAAGCGACACGGCAGCCGGTTCTTCCTCTCGGCAGGTCCGTTGGGCGCGTTAACTCTTCGGGGCTATATCTAGTTCAACAAAGTGCGCCCTGGTGACACCTGCCGGCCGTAGCCTAGGAATAAGGACGCGGCCCCACTACAAGGCGCTAAGCGCGCTGAATCCGCAAGCGAAAGCGCCGCGGTGCAGCGCGCGGCAAGCCGCGACACGCCGACCAGAAGAACGGCGACTTACCACGCATTCTAACTCGCCGGATCTTTCCTGGCGCGTTTCGCCAACGTCCGGGCCCGTTCAAATGCCTCTTTCCGAACCGAAACAGATCCGCAACCAAACGGCTGACCTCGCCCGTTAAAGGGTAAGGCGCCAACTTTTGGCGGACCAGGGCCTACTCTGTGAAAAACCCGGTTTTCGGTTCACCCACGCGTCGCGTGGACGCTCGTGGCCCGACGGCGTTAGAACGGCGGCAGTTAGCTGGGCACTCACGCGGTTCGCTCCGATCCGTTCGCTGATACCGCGACTTCTGGTCCCGCTGTTGCGGGAGGTCGCCCTCCTGGCGAATCATGAAGAGCCTCGCGCTCTCGTCGATCTGCTCCCGCCGAAGTCTCTCCAGGCTGCTGCTGTTGCTGCTGCTCTTGTGCGGCATCTTCGTTATCCTTCGGTACGGTATTCAGGTACTCTACGATTGCTTCGTGGACGTGCATACCCGCCGGACTTCCCTGTACGTGCATCGGAGCGAGCCCCACGTCGCCTAGTAAGTCGAAAAGGTCGCATTCCTCCGGGCTAGGCTCCCGGACGACCTCGAAGTAGTGGCGTGCCTCCTCGCGATCAATAACGAACGTGTGTGACGGGAAGGTTGCAATAAGCCGGTCGATCGCCTCATTTTTCACGTTCCTACTCGCCAGGCGGCGTCCATACGCGCCGGTGATGCGATTGGCTCGGCCTACCTCGCCTAACTGGAGAGCCTGAACCTGCGCGTATATTGGCGCGAATAACCCAACAGTGAGGTTCGATGCGACTTCAGACGCGGCTCGGAAGGACACATTGCTGAAGCTTCGCCGTTTGATTTCAAGCATCGTCCGCTCGAAAGTCAGGAATGCCTCATTCCTAAGCTCTGTGAGCGCGGTCGTGGCGGTCAACCCAGAGCTCATGGTCCCAATGTCGTCTGGCTTCGCAACCTGAATGTCGATTGGCCCGAGTTGTCCATAGTCCGACATCACGATTTCATCGCCGACGAGCGCCAGGAGTGTTCCCGAACTCTTGCAAGCGCCACTCACGAAAATAGTGATCTTGCCTTTGTATTTTTGCCGCAAGCATCGGCCGATGCGGTACGCGGCATCTGGGTCGCCACCAAGCGTCACCAGAACAAGGACGAGATTGGGCCGCAGTCGCTCGCGTGCTCTTACGATGTTAATGAGGGCTTCATCGACGCCGTAGTCTAGATCGGCATTAAAGAAAAGTACGTCGGCGTCAACCGCGTTAGCCAAGACATCCGCTGAGGCGGCGACTTCGGGACCAAAAAAGCCGTCGATCTCGCCCAACGCATCAAACCCCTCTTCGTTCATCCGACCCCTTCCTGAACGACCATAGTCATGGCATCCGCGGCTAAAGCCCCGGGGGGAACGTCGTTTAGCGATGGCGCGCACGGCCCCTGCGCGCGCGGGTCGCGCGTAGATAGATTTCTCCTGGCGCTTCGAGCGCTCTTCGTCGACGACTGCTAATCGGCACCACCCGGACACCACGGGACGCTGCATACCGCGCTGTCGCGGTTTTCGCAATACCACACAGCAAAAAGGCGGGTTTATTGTGGTACCCATGGGGACCTTCACCTTTGCGGTCGCGGTACTCGCCAGGGATGCCGCCGACCGGTTCAACACCCCGGGGATGCTCGCCGAGCGGGACCGGAGCGCCAGGTCCCTTGCTGCTGGCCTCCAGGCGTGCGGGGTTGCCGCCGAGGCCACCGACGACGACGCCGCGATTCGCGTAACGGCCCGAGACGTTCGCGCCGCCGAGGATGCCGCCTATGCAGTCGTCTGTGCAATCATCGCGGCGAGCTACCGAAACGAGGCGGCGCACTGGGCACGCAAAGCGGCGTCGTGATGTCCCGGGCGGAGAGATCGTGCTCCCAGTCACACAGCCGCAAAGCGAGTGGATTCGCGGGCGGGCGTGCAACCGTGAGCTGCAGGTACGAACATCGCGCTCTCGTGACCGAACTCGCCGCGATCCTGCGGCTGTGGTCGCGCGGTCGGGGTTGCCTCGCCGTTGAATGGCGGACCGCGTTGCCAATCGCCGCCGAAATCACGCGCGCGACCCAGCGCGATATATTTGCTTCCCCGACCTCGCGCGGCCGAAGATCAGATTTTTCAGCCGCGCGTACGCGACACTGGGTGCTGTACCGCGACACCGATCCCTACGAGCACTTAGACGAGGCCGTTATGAACGGGTAGCGCGCCGCCGCTCACCCTCTCGCGAGGGCAGCAGGAGCTACCGCCCTTGGACGGCGCAGCTGCCCCCATGCGAGACGCTTTCTCAATAGTTGACCGGAACCGCGGTCGCCGCGCCGAGGTGACGCTTGCGAACGGCACGGTCGTCGGTCGCCTGCTCGTTGAGGGCGATTCCGTTGTCGCGGGCGCGTGCATCCGCGAGGACGGAACGTGGACGGTGTACCGTATCAACGACCCGAACGCGCCGGTGCGAATCCTGCCCTGACTGGCGCTTTCCGTTCGGCACCTGTATCGTAGAGCAGCGCGATTCGGTCCTGCGGCGGTGAGTGGTCGCGATTGTGCTAGCTGAGAAGATACAGGCGCGCGGGGCCGTGCCAGGAGAGGTTTCTCGTCTCGCTAGCGACCGCGGCTCGGCCCCGCCCGGCTGTTGAGCCAGGTATATAACCGCCTAGTTTTGGAATCGCGCGGCGAACTGGCAGCCGGCTGTGCGGCGGTCTCCGGCGGCGGCCGCACGATCACGAGCCGGTCGCCTTCGGCTGCGGCGGCGCACGTGCGGGCGCTGAGTTGCGCGATCGCGAGGCGGACTGTTACGCGATCGGCTGTCGCGGACGATCCACGGGCACGAAGCGATTGATCCAGGAGCAGCATCGCGGCGTCTTCGTCGATCGCGGGGACGTCCGGCGAGCCGACAAGCTGCTTCTGCTGGTCCCATACGGTCTGCCACAGGAGTTCGGCCGCGACGGTGACGCGTTTGGCGGCACCGTGCCGCCGCTCCCATAGCAGATCGCCGAGATGATCCGCGCCGATCCCGGGGACGAAGAGCGCACGGAGTTCGTGCGGATCGGCGCCAATCTCCAGCAGCTGCGCAACGTCGTCAACCGACCATGCCGAGACCTCATGAGTCCGGAGCTCAGAGTTGAACTCCATGTCGTACTCGGCGAGAGCCGGCACGACGAGCAGCGCAATATCCGCGTGAAACGCGGGACGGTACTTCGCAGCTTCGGCGACGTCTACTCGCGGAACGCGCGTGCCCTGCCACGTCTTGCATTCGAGCATCGCGCGGTAAGCGAGTGGTCCGAGCGGTGCATCAAGGACGCCGTCCGGAGCTTCGTGTCCCCCGAGATGCGTTGCGACGAAGCCGAGCGCCGAAAATGCTTGGCAGACTGCAATCTCGAAGCCCGTCGCGTCCTCGCCGGTACACGTCGCTCGCAATTGCGCCACGAGCGCCTGCGAAGTCGGCGCTGACGGCCGCGTTACAGGACGCGCCGGGTCGGGCCACTCGTCGGGCGGTTGATCGACGCGGAAGCGGCGGTACTCGTCCATGGTTATTACGGACCGCCGCCCCAGCATGTGCGCGCGCTGGATGTACCGCGCGAGCGAATCGAAAATTGCTTGTGCCCTGACGTCCGAACGCACGATGCCGCGTTCGAGCCCAGCGGACAGAATCTCGCCGGCGTTCCGCGCTTTGCCATCGTCGAGCACTATCACCGCCATCCGCAGCGTGGCATTCCAGCTTTGCGGCCGATGGATGCCGCTCGTGAGACGACGCGCGTACTTCGCCCAGTGCGCATCACGGCGCGCTGCAACAGCCGGAAATTTGCGTGACACCCGACCCACAGCAAGCGACTGCGACTGTGTCGCGTTCGCCTCCTTTCTAGGCTTGCCGAACACACGTTCGCATGGTAGAATGGGGGCGTAGATACTAAGCGACTCGGCCGGCGTTGCAGCGCCGACCGAGTCCGTCAAGCGATGGAGGATAGTCCACCGATGACCTTTCCGTTGTTCTTCGGCTGTACGCCGAGTGCCCTCGACGATCCGGAATTCCGCGCGAAGCGGATTCCGCGCGATCCGGCCGGCGATGCCGAGGACGTCGTAGCCGACATCCCCGATCGCGCGCTTTGGGTGCAGTTCGGCTTCACCGAAGACGAAGCTCGCCAATGGCGTGCTGCCGCGACGCCCCGCTTCACGCCGTTCACCGCCTCGACGTGGCGCTTCGAGGGATTCGGCCCGAGCGATGCTGCGCTCTGGAGCGAAGTCTACTGCGACCCGATGCTCGCACGCCAGCGGCGCAGCAGCGGCTACGCTGATCCATTCGAGAGCGAGTAGGCGCGTAGGGGCGACCGGGACCCGGTCTGCGGTCGCCTCTACTCATTGCGATGGACGTCACGTCGGCGCTGATCAGTCTCCTCGAACGATCTGGACCTGGACCATCCCGATACTAGACCGGACCAGAGTTCTCGGCCGGCGCGGATGCCGAACACGTCCGCGATGCTTCAAGAGTTGCGCTGATGCGAACAGACGCGAGAGCGTCTGGGACCCGACGGTAGCCGAGCATGATACCGTCAGCCTACTTTCGCTTGATAAGAGATCCCAGCGCGGCGAATAATCCGCGCCACTTCGCCTGCGTGCGAACGTTTTGAGATTCGCCCCGGGCGGTCGCCGGCTGCGCCTCGATGCTGGGCGCCCAGAGTACCTTGTTCTCAGTGATGAAGTAGTGCGATCGACAGGGAAATGACCAGTTTCCGACCGACGGGCTCAGCGATACCGTTTCACCGTCGTACAAGAGCTTCCAGCCGTTGCGGCGCGACAATGGCGTCACAACCTCGTTGCCGCATCCGCAACCACAGAGATGGACCGCCGTCGCAAATTCCATGGATACGTAAAGGACGCGCGGCGCCGGCGTTTCGGGGACGCTCTTGACGAATTGAACCGTGAACCGTTGCTCGCGACTGTTATCTGGCGGAGTCTTCATTTATCAGGTGGTTTCCGTCAAGCGTGTAGAGGCTGTGCATCTCTCCTTCAAGATCCGCGTAGACCCCCCGTAATTTCTTCCACTTGATTATTGCCAGCGCCGCGTTCAGTGCGTTCAGTTCGGCGATTTGGATGTTGCTTGCATAGTCATCGGGCCCGCCGATACCGAGTGGTATTCGGTGCCCCTCGTGAACGTGTTTGCGATGTCCAGGAGAACTTGTAGTGACGCGCACTATGCCATGCAGCGCGCCTTCGTCGGCTTGGATGCCGATTCCAAGGTCGATAAATGTCACGTCGAGCCGCTCTAAGGCGGTAATCAAATCAGCCTTTGCGGCGCCCTCGTCCATGCACGTAAAGACGACGTCCGCCCCACCAAGTTGCTCCGCGTTCGAAGCGCTGATCATCTCGTCGTGCGCGCGAATGCCCCGGTGCATCTCCGAATATCGCTCCGCAAGGTAAACGACCTTCTTAGGCTTTGCTCGCAGTTCCTCAACAGTCGCGGCGCCCGGGGCGCGAAACGCATTGTGTTGTGCGAATTCGTCTGCGTCGTATAGATGGATCTCGGCTACCGGCGTCTTCGCAATAAAGTCGAGAAGGTACGATCCACTGCCCCCTAGCCCGATGATCGCCACCTTCGCTCCTGCGAGCTTTGCGTTGATCGCCTCAATGCCGGCGCGAGCGGAAGCATTGTCGATATAGACAAAGGGTGACTCCGCAGAATCGGCCTGCATGACGGCGTAGCGACGCGGCGTCGCCTTAGGATCGATCACCTGTGCCGGACCTGCCACCAGCGCAGCATAGTGCGTAATTTTTTCATAATAGTCGGCGTATCCATTCGCAGGCTTCGACGAAAAGGTGTGATCGATGTAGAGATCTGGAGCCACCTGCTGTCGGCTGCTGCTTATGATATGAGTTAGCGGAACGCCGTTCGTATCGCAAGGACAGTCCCCGGCGAACGTCGCGACATGCGTGTCAGGCGTCGTGGTGACATCGCCAGCCAGCCGCAAAGTCGATACCAGCGTTCCGAGGCCCACGCTCTTATCCGCGCGCACATACGGGACGTTATGTATGAGGAGATGGCCTCCGCGGATCTCCAACTCATACCCGTCGTCGCGAAGGCGCCGTAGGTCCGGGCTACGATCGATCAGTTCGTGTGACATTGAATATCTCGCCCTCCTTAATGCGCACGGTCTGCCCTGGGGCCACGATGCCTTCGGGATGCTCGTGGGGGCCGCGACGATAGGTAATCGTGAAGGCAATGTTCGGCCCGGACGGGGCAGGGTCGAACGCGAGCCGCACCAGCTCATCATATGAAATGCTACGGGCCTCGATGCGACGCTCGCGCGTATTCACGAAGATTACGATGGGGCGACGCTCCATCTCTTGCTCGATTTCTGCCTTACGGGCTTCATCTTGCTCGAGCCGCTCCATATCTTCAGCGATCGCGCGGTCCAGTTCGCGCAGCTCACCTTCGAGCTCGGCCTCCTTACCGTCGTGCATTTCATCCATCTTGGTTCCTCCCGTTCGGCAGGGGCTGCCCGCGCCTAGTTGCGAAATAAGAACGAGCTTCGAGTCCCGCAACGGCGGGCCCCCGGTTCTATATATCAAACGCTGTTCTAAATGTCAAACCGCCGCCCCGCCCCGACGCCGCAAAGGACTGATGTATGCCCGAACGACCGGGTCTAGATGCCGATCGGCTATATGCCGCGCTCGATGCGACGAGGCGCAGGCGCGGTCTCCAGTGGCGCCAGGTTGCCAAGGAAGCCGGTATAAGCGCGTCGACGCTGACTCGAATGGCGCAAGGAAAGCGACCGGACGTCGATGGACTGGCCGCCCTCGTCAGATGGTCCGGCGTAGACGCCAATGACTACCTCGGCGCTTCGCCCTCACAGAAGGATCCGTTAACAGAAATATCCGTGCTACTGCGTGGTGATCCGAGCCTGACGGAGGAGCAGGCCACTGCCCTCACTACCGTGATCCGGAATGCTTACGAACTAGTGAATCCGGCGAAGGCGAGAAAGCGCTAGTAACGTTGCCACTAAGACGCGGTTTCAAGGCAGACGCTAACAGAATTGCGGCGAACCTTCGGTCAGAACTTTCGTTGCACGAGCTTGCGCCTTTCGCGCCGCGCGTAGCGGCCAATTTTCTGAACATTCCCGTCGTCTCTTTCGCGCAAATCACCGGCTGCGATCAGGCTCTGGATGTTCTCCGGCGAGCTGGCAGGGCCGTTTCCGGCTTAACGCTCTTTGTTGGCTCGCGGCGCATCATCGTCTACAACGATGCTCATTCGGATGGCCGCGTCAACAATACGATCGCTCATGAACTCGCGCACGCGCTTCTGTCGCACATTCCCTCGGCGCCACTCGGCACACAGGGTTGCCGAAGCATCAATCGGGACGTTGAAGATGAGGCGGACTACCTTGCCGGCGTGTTGTTGCTCCCCGACGCAGCTTGCGTAAATTGCGCGCGTCTCTCGCTTACCCTCGACCACATCAGCTTGAAGTATGGAGTAAGCCGACAACTCGCATCGTATCGGCTCAACATCACAGGCGCTCGCGCCCGAGCCGCACGGTCCATGGCCAATGCAACGCGACAGCCGCGCTGGGCGAGAGGCGCCTGAGAGAGTGGACTCAACCCGTTCAGCCTTATGAGTACGCGAAAGAAGTGAGCCTCACGACAAGTGAGCGTAAGTTCGCCGGCACACACATCATGAGCGATATCAGCGCATTGGCGTTCCCCTACGCTGGCTCGATGACTTTTTCGCATGCGCCCGAACTTTGTGTCGGCGGTCTGCAGTTCGCGAAACGTTGTCGCAGCTGCGGTTGCCGATCGTTAAGCCGACAATCAAGGGCGACGCAGGAGAAGCTCGGCTTTGGGTGATTGGGCGGCCGTCTGTAAGGCGATCCGTGAAAGCGCTGACAGGTATGATCTCGTACGAACGCAGGCGCTTGAGGAACTTCATCAGTACACGAATCGGAACAGCGTCATCTACTACTCGGGCTGGCTGCAAAAGAGCCATCTCGGTCTTCCGTTCCTGCTCTTCGAGATTAATGACGTCGACATGAACTCGTTCATGTCTGTCGTCTCACGGTTGCCGAAAGATAGAGGACTCGATCTCATACTGCATACGCCTGGAGGAGACGCGGCCGCGACCGAGGCAATCGGCGACTACTTACGGTCACTGTTCAGCGACATTCGCGTCATCGTACCGCAACTCGCCTTGTCTGCAGGCACGATGCTGGCTTGCATCGGGAGTCGTATCGTTATGGGGAAGCACTCCTGCTTGGGAGGCTTCGACCCTCTTATGGGAAACAGTTCGGCACGGACGATTGTAGATGACTTTTGGAACGCGGTTAATGAAGTGAAGAAGGATTCGGCGAACGCAATTGCCTGGAGTACTCTAATTCACAATTACGCGCCATTTGTTTCGGAAGCGCAGCGCGCTATAGAATGGTCTGAAGACATCGTTACAGGCTGGCTCTCGAGCGATATGCTAAGTAACGAGCAAGACCCGGAAAACGCGGCCAAGGCGGTAATTGCGCACTTCACCCAGCTTCAACATACGAAGGCCCACCGCCGTCACATTGGGCCCGAAAGGGCTGCCGCTTGGGGCTTGAAGGTCGACAAGCTCGAGCAAGATCCGAGGCTTCAGGATCTTGTCCTTACGGTACATCATTCAACGGTCGCTACACTGACCGATCTTGACGCATACAAGATTATCCAAGGTCAGGCGAGCCCACCAGTTGTTTTGCGGGTAGCGAAAGGCGATTCGTCGGAGCAGTAGGGCACGGGCGATCAGACGCGTGTATCGGGCCGACGCAATGCGTACATGACGCTTTCCCTCTGTGCCATTGGAAATGCTGCAGCGATCGCTGCTTACTTGCTTGCTTTCAGACGAGGCGCCCATCACGCGCGTGACGCAGCAGCCCACGTTTGTTGCCCAATCAGCGAGTGCAGGCCGCTCACCGCCGACACGCTTGAAACTTGTACTGCGCGCTCGCGCTGTCGATCTCGCCAGTAGTCCGGGGCACGTGAAAACGGTGAGTTCCGCCGGCTACCTAGCGAGAAGCAGGCCGCGAGATCCGAAGCGCTCACTTCCGCGGCGGCGGAGGCGCGAAACGCGGCGAAGCGGCACGTCGAAAAGGGGTATGGCGCTTCACAAGTCGCTTCACAATGTGGGCGGCGCCGGTCCCCAAGGAACTTCCGAGGGAGTAGCGACCGCTCAGTTATGATGGTTCGTTCGGCGAGGAGCCGCCCGTCTACCGGTCGACTTCTCCGAACACCGGGTCCAACGATCCGATCATCACGACCATGTCGGCGATCAGCTCGCCGAGCGCGATCTTCTTCAGGATCTGCAGGTTGTACATCGACGGCGGCCGCGTTCTTACGCGCCACGGCCGGTTGTCGCCGTTGCTCACGACGTAGTATCCGAGCTCGCCGCGCGGCCCCTCCACCGCCTGATACACATCACCTGGCGGCACGCGGAACGACTCCGACACCAGCTTGAAGTGATGGATCAGCGCTTCCATCGAGAGCGCGATCGTCTCTTTGGGCGGCGGGGCGAACTTCGTGTCCGGAATCTGCCACGCGCCGGGCTCGTCCAGGTGCTTGCGCACTTGGCGGATGATCCGCACCGACTCGTCCATCTCGTCCAGACGCACGAGGAAGCGCGCGTAGGCGTCGCCTTCGGTGCGTGTCGGGACGTCGAACTGATACTGCTCGTAGCCGCTGTACGGGTACGCCTTGCGCACGTCGTACGCGATCCCGGTCGCGCGCAGCGCGGCGCCGGTGATGCCCCACGCGACCGCATCCTCGCACTCGATGATGCCGACGTCGATCATGCGGTCTTGCAGGATGGGGTTCTTCTGCAGCAGCGCGCGCAGGTCGTGCATGCGCTCGTCGTACGTCTTCAGGAAGTGATCGAGCTGGCCGAGGAAGCCGGCCGGGAGGTCCTGCGCGACTCCGCCGATGCGGATGTAGTTCGGGTGCATGCGCGCGCCGCCCGACATCTCGTACAGGTCGAGGACGCGCTCGCGGATGTCGAACGCGTAGAAGAACCCGGTGAGCGCGCCGAGGTCGATGCCGCCGGTGCCGAGCCACACGCAGTGCGAGGCGACGCGCGAGAGCTCCGACATCAGGACGCGAATCTGCTGCGCGCGGCGCGGAATCTGCGTGTCGATGCCGAGCAGCTTCTCGACGGCGAGGTAGTAGCAGAGCGCGTTCGTGAGCGGCGAGAGGTAGTCCATCCGCTCGATGACGGTGGACGCCTGCGACCAGAACAGGTTCTCGGCGCTCTTCTCGATGCCGGTGTGCAGGTAGCCGATCTCCGGCGAGGCCTTCGTGACCGTCTCGCCTTCGATCTCGGTCATGATCTGCAGCACGCCGTGCGTCGAGGGGTGCTGCGGCCCCATCGAGAGCACCATGCGGTTGTCGCTGCGCTCGACGACGTCCATCGCGAGCATGCCTTCGGGCGCGACGCTCGTACCTGCGCTCACTGCTTGCCGTCCTGCTGCTGATTGAGGTTCACGGGCCGTTCGGCCAGCTCTTTCGGTTGCGCGTCACCGCCGGTGCGCGTGCCGCCGGGATGCTTCGCCTGCTGCGCGGCTTCGGCCGGATCCGGCGCGCCGTGGAACTCGTTGCGTCCGCGCGACTGCGCGATCTGCCGCTGCAGCGCCGCGGCGGTCTTGCCCGACGCCGGCGTGCCGGCGGCGACGTTCGACTTCAGCGCGAACGACGGGCGCGGCGTGCGCTCGCGGGCGGGGCCGCGCAGCGGGTAGTCCTTGCGCAGCGGGTGGCCTTCCCAGTCGTCCGGCATTTGGATACGCCGCATGTCGGGGTGGCCGGTGAACGTGATGCCGTACAGGTCGTAGATCTCGCGCTCGGCCCAGTCGGCCGCCGGCCACAGCGCCACGACGGTGGGCACCGTGGGATCCGATTCCGGCACGCTGCAGAGCACACGCACGCGCTCCGGCGCACCGACTTGCTCGGGCGTCGCCGGCGTCAGCGGCAGCTTCAGCAGGTGGTAGACCACGTCGAAGCGGTCGGGCTCGCGGCCCAGGTAGTCGACGCCGCCGATGTCGAGCAGCATCGAGAAGCCCTCGCGCTTGAGCGCGCGCATCGTGTCGAGCACCTCCGCGGGGCGGATGCGCATGATGCGCGCGTCGGCGATGTCGGGCCGAACGGCGGTCGGGTCGGACGCGGTGTGTCCGGCCGGCGGTGCTTGTGAGCTCGGCATATTCTCTAGGCTCGGGCCAGGATGCCGCCGCGGCCGCCCTGTTTGATCTGCTGCTGGATCAGCGTGACCGCGTAGAGCAGGCCGTCGGGCGTGGGCGGGCAGCCGGGGACGTAGACGTCGACCGGGATGATCGTGTCGACGCCTTGCACGATCGCATAGTTGTCGAACACGCCGCCGCTCGAGGCGCACGCGCCCATCGAGATGACCCACTTCGGATCGGCCATCTGATCGTAGAGGCGCTTCACGATCGGACCCATCTTGCGCGCGACGCGGCCGGACACGATCATCAGGTCGGCCTGACGCGGCGAGGCGCGGAAGACTTCGGAGCCGAGGCGCGCGATGTCGTACTCGGGCGCCGTCGCGGTCATCATCTCGATGGCGCAGCAGGCGAGGCCCATCGTCAGCGGCCAGACGCTCGACGCCTGCGCCCAGCGCGCGACCGAGTCGACCGTCGTGAGCAGAAAATCTCCGCCCGAGCCTAGCGCCACGAGAATCCGCCTCTCTTCCAAACGTACGCGTACCCGATCGCCAGCACGATCACGAAGATCAGCATCTCCAGCAGACCGAAGACCCGCAGCGCGTGCATCTGCACCGCCCACGGATAGAACGACGCCGCCTCCACGTCGAAGACCACGAACAGCATCGCGATCAGGTAGAATCGCACCGAGAAGCGGCCCGAGACGTCGGACGTCGCCTCGACGCCGCACTCGTAGGCCTCCTCCTTCACCGGATTCGGCTTCTTGCGGGCCAGCAAGCCCGGCAGCAGGCAGAACCCGAGGGCGGCAAGGAAGGCGATGGCGAGGTAGATTGCGACCGGACCGTAGGGAGACATCGACCTGAAACTATACACGAACATCACCCGCGGCGCCTCCGTGTTGGCGCTCATGCTGGCCGCGGTCCCCTTCATGGGAGCGAGCGGCTGCGACAATCCGAACGGCGGCGGCGTGACCGACCGCGGGACGATCAGCGGGCGCGTCTACGACGCTCAGTCCCATGCGCCGATCAGCTCGGCGACCGTTCAGGTCGGTGAGCAAGTCGTGCGGATCACGCCGGCCGAGAAGGGCGGCTTCGTCGTGAAGAACGTGCCGACGGGGACGCAGACCGTCGTCATCGCGTCGCCCGGCTATCAGTCGTACACCCAGCCCGGCGTCGTCGTGCGCAAGGGCGAGAACACGGACATCGGCGAGCTGCAGCTCTCGTCGGCGACGGGCTTGCCCTGATCCTGAACGTTCTGGCGGCGGTCGCGGGCGCGCTCATCGTGCTCTCGTCGATCGCCGATCTGTTCCAGTCGGTGATCGTCCCGCGCACGGTGGGCAGCGGACGCCGGCCCAGCACGTTGTTCGCGCGGTACGGCTGGCGCGCATGGCGCGGCGCGTGCCTGCGCATCACCGATGCGGAGCGGCGCGAGGACACGTTGGCGATCTTCGCGCCGGCGCTCATCATGTCGCTGCTGGCGTTCTGGGCGGTGGCGCAGATCATCGGATTCGGCTTGATCTTCTGGGCCTTGCGCGCCGGGTTGAAGCCGCATCCCGATCTCGGCGCGGCGATCTACTACGCCGGCGCGTCGCTGCTGACGATCGGCTACGGCGACATCGTCGCGCAGAGCGGCGTCGTGCGCGCCTTGTCGCTCGCGGCGGGCGCGTCGGGGCTGGGGACGTTCGCGATCGTGACGACGTATCTGTTCCAGACGTTCGGCGCGTTTCAGCGGCGCGAGGCGTTCGTCGTCGCGGTGTCGGAGCGGACCGGCGCGCCGCCCAGCGGGCTCGAGTTCGTGATCCGGCATCACAAGCTCGGCATGTTCGACGACGTCGGGACGATCTTGCGCGAGTCGCAGCGCTGGATCGCCGAGGTCATGGAGACGCACCTCGCCTATCCGGTGCTGACGTATTTCCGCAGCAGTCACGACGACGAGTCGTGGGTGGGGACGCTGGGCGCTCTGCTCGACGCCTCGACGCTGATCCTCACCACGCTCGACGTAGATCATCGCGGCAACGCGGAGATGACGCTGCGTACGGGAACGCACCTCGTACGCGATTTCACCGGCTTTTTCCGTTTGCCGACCGGGGAGGAAGCCGGCGTGCAGTACGACGAGTTCGTGCAGTCGTATCAGTCGATGCGGCAGCTCGGGATGCGGCTGCGGCCGCTGGAAGACGCATGGCCTGCGTTCTCGGCGAAGCGCGCGACGTACGCGGTGCCACTGGAGGCGATGGCGCGCTGGTGGCGCATCCCGCCCGCCCGCTGGATCGGCGACCGCTCCCGCGTGCGCACCCACGTCAACGTCGGCCTCACGCGCTGATCCCCTCGGGCCGGCCGCTCGAACGGCGTTGGCCGGGAGGTGCTTCGAGCGGCGCCCATTCGGCCGGAAGTGCGGAAACGGGGCATCCGAGCGGCCTTCACGAAGTAGCCGCGCAGAAGGCGACGAGGTGACGGTTCGCGACTCGCACGCGTAGCCGCGATGCGGACGGTGCGGTCAGCGCCGGCGGGCGGCTTCGATGCGGGGGTGGGCGGCGAGGAAATTCGTCGCTTCGTCGATCGGGGTGGCGAAGCCGATCGCCCGCTCGTCGTCGAAGCGTGATTCGGCGATGCCGATCACTTCGCCGGTCGCGACGTCGAAGACCGGTGCGCCGCTTTCGCCGGGGATGATCGGAACATCGATCTCCAGCGCGCCGTTGCGTATGCTGGCGACGCGGCCCGTGTACAGCGACACCGTGCGGCGTAACTTCTCGTCCTCGAACGCGTCGGGGACCGGATAGCCGAGCACGCCGATCGGCGTCCCCGGCTCGAGGCCGGCGATCGAGCCGAGCTTCGCGGGTTTCTGATCGTGCAGCGGGACGTCGACGAGCGCGAGGTCTTCGTCTTCGCCCGTACGCGCGACCACGTGCGCGGGCGCGTGCGCGCCGTCACCGATGGTGGCGACGAGGTCTTTCGCGTCTTCGATGACGTGCGCGTCGGTGAGGATACGGGTGCCCCAGTTGCCGCTGTCGACGACGACGCCGCTGCCGTACGCGTCGTCCCACTTGCCCTTGCGCTTCGGATCATCCGCCGGAATCTTCATCGAGAAGTACACGACCGACGGATGGAGCTTCTCGTACGCGGCGACGTAACGGTCTTGCTGCTGCGTCGCCATCGTCGTCCTCGAGCAACCCGCGGCGATCATCGCTGCTGCAATTGCGAAGACGACCGCCGTCGCGCCGAGGGGCGTCCTACGAAACATGTGCGGGACGTCCTCCTATCCGGGTCGGCCGTGTGCGGGCGCGAGCGACGCGACGCGGTCGGCAATCGCGGCGCGCAGCTTGTCGATCCCTTCGCCGCTCTGGGCGCTCACGGCGATCGCGTCGGCGGGCAGCGCGGCGCGCGCCGCGGGCTCCAGCCGGTCGACTTTGTTGAACACGGAGATGGTTGGCTTTTCGTCGAGCTTCAGTTCTTTGAAGATCGCTTCGACGGAGGCTTTCTGACGCGGCCAGTCGGGGTTCGAGGCATCGGAGACGTGGAGCAGCAGGTCGGCGTTCTGCAATTCTTCGAGCGTCGCGCGGAAGGCGTTGACGAGCTCTTGCGGGAGGGCGGTGATGAAGCCCACCGTGTCGGCGACGCGCACGTTGACGCCCGGCGCGACGTAGGCGCGGCGCAGTGTCGGGTCGAGCGTCGCGAACGGCTGGTCGGCGACGAACGCGCGGTCGCCTTCGCCGCTGCCGGCAAGGCGATTCAGCAGCGAGGACTTGCCGACGTTCGTGTAGCCGACGAGCGCGACGAACGGATCCGCGCCGCGCCCGGACCGGCGGGTCTCGCGCTGACGGCGCACTTCTTCGAGCTGGCGCTGGAGCAGCGAGACGCGTTGCGCGATGCGGCGGCGATCGGTCTCGAGCTTCGTTTCGCCCGGGCCGCGGGTGCCGACGCCGCCGCCGAGCCGCGAGAGCGCCGCGCCGACGCCGATCAGGTTCGACTGACGGTAGCGGAGTTGCGCGAGCTCGACTTGCAGCTGCCCTTCGCGCGAGCGGGCGTGCTGCGCGAAGATGTCGAGGATCAGCATCGTGCGATCGACGATGGGAAGCGGGATGACCTTTTCGAGGTTGGTGCGCTGCCGCGGACGCAGGTCGTTGAAGACGAACAGCACGTCGGCTTTCAGCTCGTCGGCGCGGTCGGCGATCTCGCGCGCCTTGCCGCTCCCGACGAGCGTCGCCGGGTCGACGTGCGCGAGCTTCTGCACCACCTCGCCGACGATCTCCGCGCCCGCGGCTTCGGCGAGGGCCTTGAGCTCGTCCAGCTCGGGAGCGAGCGGGCGCTGCGGGTCTTGCAGGTCGACCGCGACGACGAGCGCGCGCTGCGGCGCGGCGGTCGTCGCGTAGAGTCGTCGGTGTTCGTTCACGGTGGGAGTCCCGGCTTTCACCGCACGCACGATCATCCTCTGGTCGCGGATCGACCGAACGGCTGGGACGCTACGCTTGCGTCGCTCGCCCGTTCGCCGCGCGGGCATTCCGGCTTGCGGACCCACGGCCGCGCCGTTATTTTCAAGCCGGGATAGCGGGAGTGCGCGCCGAACCGCGCGGCATGCGACGATTCCGGCTGGTTTCCACGCTTGCTCTCTGTCTGCTCGCCCTCGCGTTACCGCCGCCGCCGGCGGGCGCGGCGGGCGGCTCGATCACCGTGTTCGCCGCCGCCTCCCTGCGCGAGGCGTTCGACAACGCCTCCGCCGCGTTCACGAAACGCACCGGATTCAGCGTGACGTACTCGTTCGGCGGCTCCGACACGCTTGCGACGCAGATCAAGCAGGGCGCGCCCGCCGACGTCTTCGTGTCGGCGAACGAAGCGCAGATGAAGGTGGTCGAGGACGCCGGGCTGCTCGCCGGGCCGCCGCGGACGCTGGCCCGCAACCGGCTCGTGCTGATCGTGCCGAAGAGCGACGCGACGCACGTCGGCTCGCTGCGCGATCTCGCGCGGCCCGGCGTGAAGGTCGTGCTGGCTGCGGCGACCGTCCCCGTCGGCGCGTACTCGCGCTCGGCGTTTCGGGCGCTCGACGACAAGGGCTACTATCCCGCCGACTTTGCCGCTGCCGTGGAGCGGAACGTCGTGTCCAACGAGATCGACGTGAAAGCGGTCGCGACGAAGATCTCGCTCGGCGAGGGCGATGCGGGCGTCGTGTATCTCACCGACGTCACGCCGCAGATCGCGCCGAAGGTGACGATGATTCCGTTCCCGCCCGGCGCCTCGCCCGACGCGCTCTATCCGATCGCCGCCCTGAAGTCCGCGCCCAACCCGGCCGGCGCGCGCGCGTTCGTCGACTTCATGCTGTCGCCCGAAGGGCAGACGTTCTTGCGCGCGCGCGGCTTCGCCGCGCCGTGATGCGCGTCAGCGGCCGCTGCGCGCGATGACGGTCTCCAGCCAGGACAGTCCTTCGTTGTAGCGCGGGCCGGGGCGCTCGAGGATCGCTGCGTCGGGGAGCGTGTAGATGCGGTGCGCGCGCACCGCGTGCAGCGCGCTCCACGGCGCTTCTCGGAGCACGCTCTTCAGCGGCACGTCGGGATCGACGACCAGGATGTCGGGCTGGCGCGCGACGAGCGCTTCGGCGCTGTAACGCGCGTACGGCGCGCTCAAGTCGGCGGCCGCGTCGCGGCCGCCGGCCAGGGCGATGAGGCTCGCGATGTACGAGCCCTCGCCCACGGTGAAGATCGGCGCCGTGCCGAGGACGACGAACACCGACGGGTGCGTCTTGCGCGCCTCGGCGCGCGCGCGGAGCGCCGCCGTACGTGTGCGTAAGCGCTCGATCAGCGTTCCGGCGCGGTTCAGCGTGCCGGTGTAGCGGCCAAGCTCGAAGATGTCGGCGTAGACGTCGTCGAGCGAGTCGTCGCGCAGCAGCAGCGTGCGCAGCCCGACCTCGTCGAGCTGCTTGGTGAGATCGTGCTGCGCTTGGATGCCGACGACGAGGTCCGGGTGCAGCGCGACGATGCGCTCGGCGTTGAGCGAGGCGAACGTGGAGACGACCGCGATCTTGCGCGCCGCCGGCGGATAGTCGCTGTATTGCGAGACGCCGACGACGCGACCGCCGACGCCGAGCGCGAACAGATCTTCGGTGAGCGAGGGGATCAGCGAGACGATGCGCTTCGCCGGCGGCGGCGGGCTGTCGTCGACGATGGTGATCGTCGCGTGCCGCGGCGCGCATGCCGTCAGCACGGCCGCGCAGGCTGCGATCAGTACGAACGCGGCGGTGAGCGTCGCGATGCGTCCGCTCAGACCCGAGCGGTCAGATGCTGTAATCGTAGACCATCTCGGTGGCGGGCTGCGGCGCGTGCGGGCGGCCGACCACGACCGCCGGGACGCCTGCGACCGTCGTGTGCGGCGCAACCGGTTTGACCACGACGCTGCCCGCCGCCACCAGCGAGCCGGCGCCGATCTCGATGTTCCCCAGCACGACGGCGCCCGCGCCGATCAGCGAGCCGGCGCGCACCTTCGGATGACGATCGCCGCACTCTTTGCCGGTGCCGCCGAGCGTCACGCCCTGCAGGATGGAGACGTTCTTCTCGATGACCGCGGTCTCGCCGACGACCACGCCGGTGGCGTGGTCGATGAAGACGCCGGGGCCGATGCGCGCGGCCGGATGGATGTCGACGGCGAACAGCTCCGAGGCGCGGCTCTGCAAGTAGAGCGCGTCGCCGTGCGCGCCGCGCTCCCACAGCGCGTGCGCGTAGCGGTACGTCTGGAGCGCGTGGAAGCCCTTGAACATCATCAGCGGCTGCAGGAGCGTGCGCAGCGCGGGGTCGCGGTCGCGCACCGCGGCGAGATCGCGCGCGGCGAAAACCTCGATGCGCGGATCGGCGTCGTTCAGCTCGCGCATCGTCGCCGCGAGCGCGGCGCCCGCGACGAACGGGCCGTCGAGCTTCGCGGAGAGGATCGCGGCGAGCGCGCCGGCGAGGCCGCCGGCGCGCTGCACGAAGCGTTCGATCGCCGGGGCGAGCAGCGGCGATGTGGCGGCGAGCGCGCGCGCGTCGGCGAGCACATCGTCCCACATCGTGCGCGGCGTGCGGTCCTCGCGCGCGCTCTCGGCCCTCATGCGGGCGACTTCGACCAGGATTCTGACGCGGCCTCGCGCGAACATCGCGCGGTTCGCGTGCGCGGGAAGCCGGTGGGAATCCGGCACGGTCGCGCCACTGTCAGCGGGGAGCCGCTGCGCGTCACGGTCCGCAAGGGCTGGAAGGCCGCAGCATACGGCACCGATCCGCGAAGTCAGGATACCGTCGCGCGGACATGCACTCCGCCCTCGCGTCAAGGGAAGGACCACATGCTCCGCACCTCCGTCGCGCTCTGCGCGTTTCTCGCCGTCGCCGTCTCGCCCGCGTTCGCCCAGAGCGCCCCGGCGCCGAGCCCCAGCCCCTCGCCCGCGGCGTCCGCACCGCCCGAGATCGGGCGCGTGTCGACCACCGACCGGCACGACGAGCCGCTCCGCGACGTCGTCAAGTCGACGTATGTCGTCACCAAAGCGGAGATGATCGCGCGCGGCGATCTCACCGTCGCCGACGCGCTCGATCGCGTACCGGGCGTGAACATCCAGCGCAGCGGCCCGCTGGGGTCGGAGACGGACGTCACGCTCGACGGCTATCGTACGAGCCAGGTGCTGATCTTGCTCGACGGACGTCCGATCGCGGGCGAGCAAGTCGAGCTCACCGCGCTCGGGACGATCCCGACGACCGGGATCGAGCGCATCGAGGTGATCGAAGGCGGGGGCGCGACGCTCTACGGAACCGGCGCGCTCGGCGGCGTGATCAACATCATCACGAGCGGCGGCGTGAGCCTGCAGCGCCTGCCGCGCGTTTCCGTCGACGAAGGCTCGCTCGGCGAGCGCGGGATCGCCTTCGAGAACGGCGTCTTCTCCTTCGAGCGGCGCGTGTCGGCGAACACCTATTCGTGGCCGGCGATCGGGCCGGTGCCGGCCGGAACGAGCGTGAACGACGACTACGAGACGACCAGCGCGCGCGTGGCGAAGCGCTTCGCGCTCGGCGCGCTGCACGTCGGCGTGGACGCCGGTCTCGCGCAGAACCACGTCGGCGATTCCGGCGACTACGCGTACCCGCCGGTGTCGACGACCGCGCGCGAGAACATGACGTCCGGCGACGCGCGCGTGACGCTCGCGCTCGACCGCGCGCAGTCGACGACGACGCTCGATCTCAGCGGGACGCGCAAGACATTCCTCTACACCTTCGATCCCGACGATCCGGCGTACGCCGCGGGGAACCTGTTCGGCGGCACGACGCAGTACGAGAGCGAAGGACGCGCGCAGCTCAGCTTGCGCGACGTCATCGAATCGGCAAGCTCGACCCTCGTCGCGGGCATCGATCTGGCGCGCGGCTCGGGGCGCATCGACGACGGGATTTCACCGGCGTCGCTGCCGTTCGCGCAGACGGCCGCGTACGCGCAGGAGACGCTCGTCACGCCGAGCGGGATTCGGACCGAGCTCGGGCTGCGCGGCGAGCGCGACGGCGCGTACGGCGGGATCGTTGCGCCGTCGCTCGGCGTGCGCGTGCCGCTCGGCGCCGATCTCGACGTGCGCGCGAACGCGGCGACCGGCTTTCGCGCGCCCGATCTCACCGAGCTCATCTATCCGACGTACTCGAATCCGAACTTGCGGCCCGAGCGCTCGAAGAGCACGGACCTGGCGCTCGACGCGCCCGGGCTGCTCGGCGGGGCGTCGCTGCGCTGGTTCACCGAGAACGGCAACGACCTCATCGCGATCAACCCGAGCTACGACTACACCGCGCCGACCTCGGGCGCGAACCCGTATCTGATCAACGTCGCGCGGTATTCGATCGCCGGATTCGTCGGATCGATCCGCACGCGTCCGTTCCACGGGTTCACGAGCTCGCTCGCGCTCACCGACACGTACCGCGCGCTCGATCTGACGTCGATCGCGACGCGGCTCGCCCGCCGCCCGGTGCTGAGCACCGACCTGACGCTGGAGTACGGCTCCCGGTACGGAGTCCTCGACGGCCTCGGCCTGCTCGCGCACGCGGTCGGGCCGCACGACACGCCGGACACCGAGTTCGCGCGCGTCGACGCGTACGTGCGATTGCGGATGGCGCCCGCCGCGCTGCTCTCGCTGCGCGTGTACAATCTGGGCGACGAGCGCTACGCCGACGTGTCGGGTTTTCCGATGCCGGGGCGGACCTTCGCGCTCGAGCTGTCGACGCGTTGAGGCTGCTGGCGCTCGCCGCGCTCGTCCCGCTCGCGATGCTGATCGGCGTCGCGTTCGGCGGCGCGGCGATCGCGCCGGCGGCGCTCGCGCACGCGCTGCTGCATCCGGCGAGCGGCGGCGACGTCGCGACGATCGTCTGGCAGCTGCGCGTTCCGCGCGTCTGCGTCGCCGCGACCGTCGGCGCGGCGCTCGCGCTCGCGGGCGCGCTGCTCCAGGCGCTGCTGCGCAACCCGCTCGTCGATCCGTACCTCACCGGCGTGTCGAGCGGCGCGGGCGCGTCGATCGCGATCGCGGCGACGCTCGGGATCGCGCCCGCGCTGATCCCGCCGCTGGGATTCGCGTCGGGTCTGGCGACCGCCGTGCTCGTCGCGGTGCTCGCGCGCCGCGGGCCGCGGCTCGATCCCGAGCGGCTGATCCTCGCCGGGATCTCGCTTTCAGCGCTGCTCTCGGCGATCGTCACGCTCGCGCTGGAGCGTCTCGCGCGCGGCGCGGCGAGCGAGTCGATTCTGGCGTGGCTGGCGGGATCGCTCGCCGGCCGCGGCTGGCCCGATCTCGTCGCGGCGGCGCCCGAAGCGCTCGCCGGCGCGGCGCTCGGCGCGTTCGCGATCCCCTCGCTGAACGTGCTGCGTCTGGGCGAAGGACGCGCCGCCGCGCTCGGCGTCGACGTCGTCCGGCTGCAGTGGGTGCTCCTGATCGGCGCGACCCTGCTGACGGCGGCGGCGGTCGCGCTCGCCGGTCTGGTGGGATTCGTCGGACTCATCGTGCCGCATCTGGCGCGGCGCGTCGTGGGCGCCGATCTGCGCGCGCTCGTCCCCGCGGCCGTCCTCGTCGGCGCGGCGCTCGTCGTGCTCGCCGACGCGCTCGCGCGCACGCTCGCCGCGCCCGCGGAGATCCCGCTCGGCGTGCTGCTCGCGTTCGTGGGCGTGCCCACGTTCTTGGTCCTGTATTTGCGCGGTGCCGCTCGAAGTTACGCGTGACGGCGACGGAGCTGAGCGCGTTCGACCCGATGTGCGGGTCGGACGAGCGGATCGTGCCGACGCCATGACGCTCGAGCTCGAGCGCGTCGCGATCGCGCGCGGCGGCCGGACGCTGCTAGGCGACGTCACGCTCGCGCTCGAGTCGGGGTTCGTCGCGCTCGTCGGACGCAACGGCGTGGGGAAGACGACGCTGCTGCGCACGATGGCAGGCGCGCTCGCGCCCGCCGAAGGCGCGGTGCGGCTCGACGGCGTCGACGTGCGCGCGCTCGCGCCGCGCGAGCGTGCGCGGCGCATCGCGCTCGTGGAGGGCGGCGAACCGGCGTTCACCGCGCTGAGCGTCGAGGACGCGGTCGCGTCGGCGCGCTTTCCGCACCATCGCTGGTTCGAATGGGAGCCGACCGGCGAGGACGGCGCCGCCGTCGACGACGCGCTCACGCGAACCGATCTGACGGCGCTGCGCGCGCGCGAGCTGGGGACGCTGTCGGCCGGGGAACGGCAGCGCGTCTGGATCGCGCTCGCGATCGCGCAGCGCGCCGGCGTCGTGCTTCTCGACGAGCCGACCTCGCATCTCGACTTGAAGGCGTCCGTCGAGACGCTGCGGCTGGTTCGCGAGCTGGCGGACCACGGCGCGCTGGTGGTCGCGGTGCTGCACCAGCTCGAAGAGGCGGCGGCGTTCGCCGACCGCGTCGTGGTGCTCGGCGAGGGCGGCGTCATCGCGGACGGCGTGCCGCCCTCGGCGCTGACCTCGGCGACGATCTTCCGCGCGTTCGACGTCGCGGTGACGGTGGAACGCGGCCCCGACGGGCTCGCGTTCCACCGCCGCACGAGCGCGGCTCGGCGCTAGGGATTCAGCCGCGGTTCGGCGCGGCGAAGCGCTACGCCGCGGTGGCGACTCGGTCCGCTTCGACGGGGTGCGGGCGGGCTTGCGCGTGCGCGGTCGTCGCGCGCGGGACGGCGGGAAGCGCGAACCACGAGACGACGAGCGCGAAGAACGCGATCAGGGCACAGAGCAATTCCACGGTGGCGAGGCTCCTTATGACGGGCTGTAGGCGATTTCGGAGTGCTGCGAGAGGTCGAGCCCCATCGCTTCTTCTTTTTCGCTGACGCGCAGCGGGACGACGACGTTGACGAGCTTGAGGATCACGAAGGTCATGACGCCGCTGAAGATCCACGACGCGCAGACCGCGATGAGCTGGACGCCGAGCTGGCCGGGATTTCCGTAGAACAGTCCGTTGGCGGCGCCCGCGTTGATCGTGACGGTGGCGAAGAGGCCGGTGCAGATCGCGCCGACGGTGCCGCCGACGCCGTGGACCGCCCACACGTCGAGCGCGTCGTCGACGTTGATGCGGTCGCGGAGCTGGCACGCGCCGTAGCAGACGAGCGAGACGACGAGTCCGATCAGGATCGAGGCGGCGGGCGTCACGTAGCCCGCGGCCGGCGTGATGGCGACCAGCCCGGCGACCGCGCCGGCCGTCGCTCCGACGACGCTCGGCACGCCCTTGTGCGCCCACGAGATCGTCATCCAGGTCAGCGCGGCCATCGCCGCGGCGGTGTTGGTGTTGACGAAGGCGCTGACGGCGAGGCCGTTCGCGGCGAGCGCGCTGCCCGCGTTGAACCCGAACCAGCCGAACCAGAGGAGCGCGCAGCCGAGAACCACCATCGGGATGTCGTGCGGCTCGACGTTCTCGCCGTGCGTGTGCGTGATCCGCTTGCCGAGCACCCACGCGGCGACCAGCGCGGAGACGCCGGACGAGATGTGGACGACGGTGCCGCCCGCGAAATCGAGCGCGCCCATCTTGTTGAGCCACCCGCCGTGGCCCCACACCCAGTGCGCGAGCGGGTCGTACACGAAGGTCGCCCACAGCAGGCTGAAGAGCACGAACGCTTTGAAGCGCTTGCGCTCCGCGAACGCGCCGCTGATGAGCGCCGGCGTGATCACGGCGAACATTGCTTGGAACACCATGTAGGCCTGGTGGGGAATCGTCGCGGCGTAGTCTTTGTCGGGCGCGAGCGTGACGTGGTTCAACCCGATCCACGAGAGGTCACCGATGATGCCCCAGCCCTTCACGTCGGGTCCGAACGCGAGCGAGTAGCCCCACAGCACCCACTGCACGCTGATGAGGCACAGGATGAAGAAGCTGTGCATCACCGTCGAGAGGACGTTCTTCCGCCGCACGAGCCCGCCGTAGAAGAACCCGAGCCCGGGCGTCATGAGCATCACGAGCGCCGCGGACGCCAGGACCCACGCGGTGTCTCCGGCGCTGATCTTGTCCATCGCGAGCATTGTAAAGGGCTCCGCTCGCGTCCGGCATTGGGGAAATGACGAACGATTCGCGCGCCGTCCTCGACGTGTGTCGGTGGCGCGAGCATCGCACACGCACGCGCCCCGACGCATGGCCAACGCCGCGCCTTCGCGGCCGGCCATGTGGCGAATCACCCGGCCGCGGGCGCCGTCCTCAGACGCGCTCGCGCGTCGCGACGATGCGGATGTCCTCGGTCGTCACCCAGCCGTAGCGCCCGCGATTCGGGCCGGTCAGAATGCGGACGCCGACCGCGTCGAGCGGGTCCTCGGACGACGGGACGATCCCCGGCGCGCATTCGATGATGACGGCGCGCGTCCCGGCGTTCGCCAGCAGCGTGTGCGCCAGCACGTCGTGCGTGTGCCGCCAGTAGCCGCGGGCGTACTCCACGACACGCTCGCGCGAGTCCCAGACGAAGACGTCCGGATCGATCGCGCGCGAGCTGAGGACCACGTGGCGGCCGACCGGCACCGCGCAGGACGACGCGCCGCCCGCGGGCGAGATCAGCGCGACGACCAAGGCAAGGACGCCGAAGAGCCGGGCGGCCACGACCGCCGTTGCGACGGCTGCCTCGGACGGTCCTGCGAAGCGCAACGAACGCGGCTCGGAGCACGTATACATCGGTACACCGTGAAGAAGCTCGTTCGGCCACTCATCGCGGGCGCCGGCCTCACCGGCGCCGTCGCTGCAGCGAACCGTGCCCTCAGCAACGCGCCTCTTCCGACCAACGCGCTGGGCGGCACGAGGCTGCCGTGGACCTGGCGCGGGCACGAGATCTTCGCCGCGGAGCAGGGCGACGGGCCGCCGGTTCTGCTCGTGCACGGCGTCTACGCCGGCGCGTCGTCGTTCGAGTACCGCCGGCTCGCGCCGCTGCTCGCGCGAACGCACCGCGTCGTCGCGTTCGACTTGCTCGGCTGCGGGCTGTCGGCGAAGCCCCGGCTGGCGTACTCGTCGGACCTGTTCGTCGACCAGATCGTCGACGCGCTCGACGCCTTCGCCCACGAGCCCGTCGCGATCGTGGCCTCGTCGCTCGGCGCGGCCTTCGCGATCCGCGCCGCGGCGCGCGCCGGCGATCGCATCGAGCGGCTGGCGGTGATCTGCCCGACGGGGCTCAACGGAAAGCGCGAGCACGGACCGAACGCCTCGGGCACCGCGCTGACGACGCTGTTCCGCTCCCCGGTGCTCGGCGAGGCGCTGTGGAACGCGCTCGCGTCGAAGGCCTCGCTGCGCTGGTTCCTCACGCACCAGGTGTACGGCGATCCGCGGCGCGCGACCGACGAGATCGTGGACCATTACTACGCCGTCGCGCACCAGCACGGCGCGCGCTGGGTCCCCGCGGCGTTCGTCGGCGGTGCGCTCGACTGCGACGTCGCGCGCGATCTGCCGTTCCTCCGAACGCCGCTGCAGGTGCTGTGGGGCGACAAAGCCGGCGCGGCGAACCCGCGCGGGAACGCCGACGAGTTCGTGCGGCTCGCCGGACACGCCGACCTCGTGACGTTCCCGGACAGCGGTCTGCTGCCGCACGAAGAGGAAGCGGAGGCGGTCGCGGAGACGATGACGACGTTCCTGCGCCCGATCGCACGGCCGCTCGCCGGCTGAAACTCGCGCGCCGTCGTCATCACGGCTGCGGCCGGTTTCCGTCGCTCCAGCGGACGTTCGGCTGAAGGCCGGCGTCCGGGTCGGGCGGCGCCGCATTCGCGCAGTGGCCGGCGCCGTCGAGGCATTGGTACTGCACGTGGATGAGCGTGCCGCCCGCGGGCCACGGCCCCGGCGAGGGCTGCGGTGACGCGCCACTCCGCGTGTCGCCGCCCAGGTCACCTTCGTGCGGCGCGGGCGTCGCGTCGCCCGACGCGCTCGCGATCCCGGACGCATCGTCGCTGCCGACCACGGCGCTGTACGGCGGCGCGGCGAACAGGCGCAGCGTGACGTCGGCGTCGCGCTGCGCGAACGTCGCATTCCCGCCCGTGTCTTGCACGCGAACGACGACGTGCAGCGAAGCGCGCGACTCCTGCACGAAGCCGTTGCACTGCAGCCAGGCGACGTCGTCCGGACCGTCCGACGCTGCTCCGTCCTGCGGACACGCCGGCGGCGCGATCGTCGTCGGCGTGACGGTCGCCGTGACCGCGAACGTCGCGCCGCTCGCGCCGCCGGCGGTGAACGTTTCCGAGAACGGGTTCGGAACGCTCGCGAGCGCGGCGGAGTACGCGTCGAGCGAAGGCGGCGCGCCCGCGAACGGCTGCGGCGACGCGAGCCCGGCCGTCGCGCTCGCCATCGCGGTCTGCAGCGCGTTCTGATAGCCGGCGATCGCGTCGCGCATCGCTCCGTCCACCGCGTGATCGGCGGCAGCCTGCACGCCCGCGCGCGCGAACGCGGCCGCGCCGTCGAGAAGCACGCCGGCGAGCAGCGCGAACGCGACGACGAACCAGAGCGCGGTGCCGAGCATCACATGCGGGCCGGCGGCGCGACGTCGCGCACGAGCGTCTGTCCCGGCGGATACGCGGAGGGCGGTAGCGTCTCGCTCACCGTCACCGCGCGCTGCAGCGCGGACGGGATCGATCCGTCCGAGGGGACGCCGCACGGATCGCTCGGATACGTGACGACGACGGTGAAACGCTGCGCCGACGGATCGAACGTCGTCGTGACGGGCAGCTTCAGCGTCACGGCGCTCGACGCGTTCGGCGCCGCGCCGGGTGCGGTTTGCGGCGAAGCGGCCCCGCACGGTGACGGACCGCGAAGCTGCGCGCCGGCGACGTACGACGTCGTGCCGGCGACCAACGCCCAGGACCGGTCGGGCGCCGGCGGCGTGCCGTCGGGCGCGCTCGGCGGAGCGTAGGCGACGGCCGCACGCGCGCGCGTCAGCGCGTTCTCCGCGACGGTGAGCGCCGCGTCGCGGACGCCGCCCGGCGCGGCGTTTCGCGCGACCGCCGCGAACGCGCCGGCCGTCGCCGCGCCCGCGATCGCGAGCACGCCGACCGCGACGACCAGCTCCACCAGCGTGAAGCCCCGTTCAGCCGTTCGTGTAGAACGCATTCGCGTCTCCTTCCGCTTGCACGGCGTCGCAGCGCTGCTGCTCGGCGACGATGCCGGCCGCTTCGCCGGTCGCGAGATACGGCGCGGCGTCGGCGAGCCACGCCGCCGGTGCTTCGTTTCGGACGTCCCACGGGGCAAAGGACCCGGCCGACGTTCCGTTCGCGGCCGGCTTGTCCGGCGGAAACGCCGCGTAGTCGCGCGCCGCGTCCCAGTTCGTGGCGACGTACGGCTTCACCAGCGTGTCGGTGCCGCCGTCGGACGCGCGCGTGCCGGCATACGTGAACGTGAACGTTCCGGCGAAGAACCAGCCCGACGGAAAGCTCAGCGAACCGTCGGCGTTCGTCGTCGCGTCGTTCCAAAGGACGAGCTCGCTCCACGCGGTCTGCCAGCTCATCGCGCAGCGCGTCAGCGTCTTCGGCGCCGCCGTATCGTGGCCGACATCGCAGCGCTCGCTGCACGTGTACCGCAGCACTTGAGTGTAGCCGTTCGGCATCGCGCCCGGCAGCAGCTCGAACGCGCGCGACGCGAACGCCGTGTCGATCCGCACGCCGACGAGCGTGTTTCGGCCGGAGATCGGCTGACCCGTCGCATCGAGCACGCCGAGCGAGAACGGCGGCGTGGCCGGGACGCCGCTCGCCACGAACGGCGCGTCCGGCGTGCCGAGATACGGATCGTCGTGCGCGCCCAGCCCGGCGGGTGCGACGGCGGTCAGCGTCGCTGCCCCTTGCAGCCCGGAGAGCACGACGCTGCCCGCAGACGACGCGTCGCACGCCGCGATCGGCGCGGCCGCCGCCAGTCGCTGCAGCACGTCCGGCGGTATCGCGTCGCCGGCGACGTGGTTCGGGAATTGACGGTAGCTCCAAAAACGCGGACCGCCGGCATCGGCGGTGAAGAGGTCGAGCTGGACGCAGCCGTCGTGTGCCGCGCCGGGCGCGTTCGCGGCGATGCGGATCGCCGTCGCGGTACGCGCTTCGGCGCGCAGCTCGGCGCCGAGCCGCTCCAGCGCCGATTCGGCGAGATGCCGGGCGGCCAGCTGGGCCGTCCCCGCCGCCAGGACCCGGACCGTCTCCAGCGCGGCGAAGCCCACGCCCGCGAACGCGGCCGCCGCGACCAGCACCTCGACGAGCGTGAAGCCCCGCTCCGCATGCCGCACGCGGATCGCGGTGCCCGCGCGAGCCCGGCGTCAGCGCCCCGCGTGCCGGGTAGACCCGCCTTGCGGTCCGTGAGCCCACTAGGGCCCCGCCACCACTCCTCCCGAAAGCCGAACGAGCATGCGCACCGCCTTCGATACGTCGATCTTCAAGAGCTACGACGTCCGCGGGATCGTCGGATCCCAGCTGACCCCGGACGTCGCCTATCTGGTCGGACGTGCGTTCGTCCAGGCGCTCGGGCGCACGAACATCTGTATCGGACGCGACATGCGCCCCTCGGGAGAAGCGCTGATGGACGCGCTGACGCGCGGCGCGGTGGACGCCGGCGCCGACGTCACCCACATCGGGATGATCTCCACCGACGCGCTCTACTTCGCGGTGGGGCACTACGGCTTCGACGGCGGCGTCATGATCACGGCGTCGCACAATCCCGCCGAGTACAACGGGCTGAAGTTCTGCCGCGAGGAGGCGCAGGCGATCTCGCTCGACACCGGGCTCGGCGACGTGCGCGATCTCGCGCTGTCCGGCGAGTTCACCGAACCGTCGCGGAAAGGGAGCGTCGCCGAACAGGAAGTCCTCGACGATTTCGGGCGCCACTGCGTCTCGTTCATCCGCGACGTCACGAAGATCAAGCCGTACAAGATCGCGATCGACGCGGGCAACGGGATGGCCGGGCTCACGGTGCCGTACGTCTTCAAGTACCTGCCGCAGGTCGAAGTCGTGCCGCTCTATTTCGAGCTGGACGGAACGTTTCCGAACCACCCGGCCTCGCCGATCGAGGACGAGAACAAGCTCGATCTGCGAAAAGCGGTGCTCGAGAAGGGCTGCGATCTGGGCGCCGCGTTCGACGGCGACGCCGACCGCATGTTCATCGTCGACGAGAAGGGCGGCTTTCCCGACGGCAGCATCGTCACCGCCGCCGTCGGCGTGGCGACGCTCAAGAAATATCCCGGCTCGAAGATCCTCTACAACCTCATCTGCTCGCGCAGCGTGCCCGAAGCGGTGCTCGCGCACGGCGGCACGCCGGTCCGCTCCCAGGTGGGCCACTCGCTCATCAAGCCCCGGATGCGCGCCGAGGACATCCCCTTCGGGGGCGAGCACAGCGGGCATTTCTACTTCCGCGAGAACTGGTTCGCCGACTCGGGGATGATCGCGCTGATGCAGTGCCTCGATCTCTTCTCGGAGATCGACGGGCCGATCACGCAGGCGATCGCGCCGTACAACACGCGCTTCCGATCCGGCGAGATCAACAGCAAGGTCGACGACGCCGACGCCAAGATGCGCGCGATCGAGCAGCACTACACGGACGCCGAGATCGACCACCTCGACGGCGTGACGGTGCAGTATCCGGACTGGTGGCTGAACGTGCGCAAATCGAACACCGAGCCGCTGCTGCGCCTCAACGTCGAAGGCGACACGCGCGCGCTGATGGAGCAGCATCGAGACGAGGCGCTCAAGCTGATCGCTTCTTGAGCGCGCTCGACCCGCTCGAGCGATATCACGCCGCGCGGGACGACGTCGCCGCGGCGCTCGAGGAATTGCGCACGCTGGTCGCGGCGTCGGCACGCTGGCACGACGCCGCGGAGGACGACACGGCGCTCGCGCGCACCGTGGCGCGGCTGCGTGACGGGCGCTTCGTGCTGGCCGTCGTCGGCGAGTTCTCGAGCGGGAAGTCGTTCCTCCTCAACGCGCTGCTCGGAAAGGTCGCGTTCGAGGAGCGCTACGGCGGCAAACGCATCACCGGGCTTCTCGCGACCGACATCAACCCGTCGACCGCGACGATCACCGAGCTGTCGTACGCCGCCGAGGAGATCGCGACCGCGATCTACCCGAACGGACGCGAAGAGCGCGTCCCGCTGGGCCGGCTCGCGCGGTTCGTCGCGGTCGGCGAAGAGGCGAAGCTCCACGACGCGACGGACGCACAGGACTCCGGTGCACCGTCGCTCGTGCGGGTCGGCGTCGATTCGCCGTTCCTGCGGGGCGGATTCGTCGTCGCCGACACGCCCGGCCTCGCGTCGATCAACCCTGCGCACCGTCGCGCCACGCTGTCGTACCTCCCCGGGGCGGACGCGGTGCTCTACCTCATCGACACCCAGCAGCCGTTCACCGAAGGCGATGCGTCGTTTCTCGGCATCGTCCGGCGCTACATCGAGTCGGTGTTCATCGTGCAGACGAAGATCGACTTGTGGCGGATGCGCGAAGGCGAGCGCGAGGCGTGGCAGAGCGCGGCCCAGCGGATCGTCGCGCAAGCCGCGCTGCACGCGCCGGGGACGCCGGTGTTCCCGCTGTCGGCGCGCGAGTACGCCGAAGGCCTGCTCACGGGCGACGAGACGCTGATCGCGCAAAGCCGCTTTCGCGAGTTCTTCGGCGCGCTCGACGCTTCGCTCGTCGCTACGACCGGGCGGTCGCGGCTGCGGCGCGCGGCCGCGGAGGCGCGCCGCGTCGCGACGCGCGCCGCCGACGCCCTCGCCTTCGACGCCGCCGCGCTGGAGACCGACGAAGCGGCCCTGCGCGCGCGACGCGCCGACGCCGCGCCGGCGCTCGACGCGTTCGAAGCGGCGGCGCGCGACGCGCAAGGCCGGCTCGGCGAAGCCGGAGCCGCTCTGGCGACGGCGACCCGCGAGCGGGGCGAGCGCTCCCGCACCGAGCTGGCGCGTTCGCTGATCCGCACGTTCGACGTCGCCGACATCGCGCGCTTGCGCGACCGTGCGAAGCTTCACATCCTCGTCGACGACGTGGTCGCGACGGTGATCGGACGCTTCGCCGCCGACACGGCGGAAGTCGTCGCAAAGCGGCTGCGCGAGGAAGCGAAGCGCGCGTCCGCCGTGATCGTGGCGCTCGCGCGCGACGCCGATCGCGCGAACGTTCTCGGCCCGCTGCTGGACGCGCTCGCTGCCGAACGGCTTCCCGTCACGGAAGACGCCGCGCACGCCTTCGGCGGCGATGCAGCGAGCGGTGCCTGGAGCGCCGACCTCGAGACGGGACTGCGCTCGACGATCGTCCTCGGAGCGCTGGGTGGTCCAGCCGTTGGACTGGTCGACACGATCGCGCGCCGCTTCGCCGCTGCGCCTCCGGGCGAGTACATGAAACGCGAGATCGCCGCCGACTTCGCGAGCGTCTTTCTGGCGTTCGATACCGAGGTGAGCACGTACGTCGACGACATCGCGAATCGCATCTATGCGATCGCGCGCCGTCTCGCGGCGCGCCTCGCCGCGCTCGCGCCGCGCGTGCGTGCGGAAGCGCTGGAGCCGCTCGAGCGCGCGCTTTCGGCGCACGCGTCGTCGACCGACCGCGCCGCGGCGGCGCGGCAAGCGCGCGCCGGGGCCGAAGCCGCGCGCGCGCTCGCGACGCGCATCGATACGCGCGCCGAGACGTTCGCACGTGAGAGCCGGATGGAGCGCGCGGAGCTCGCCGATCCGTCCGTGCCGCTCGATCCGCAGGCGGGACTCGAGCGCATCGCGCCGGCGGAAGCCGCGCGCTTCGATCCCCTCACCTACGAGCACGGCCTGCGGCCGGAGCGCTGGCGCATCGTCGTTCTGGGCGCGTTCAAGCGCGGAAAGTCGAGCCTGATCAACACGATCGCCGGCTGCCGCGTGCTGCCCGACGAAGGCGGCGACGTCGAGATGCGCTTTCCGGTGCACGTGCGCTACGGTCCCGAGCCGCGCGCCTACGCGCTGGGCGACGACGCGGGATGGAACGAGATCGCTCCCTCCGAGGTGCTCGACGCGGCGACGCGCACGCCGGTCCTCGTGCTGACGCCGTGGACGCTCCCGCAGCAGCTCGTCCTCGTGCACACGCCCGCGTTCGACTCCGGCTTCGCGCTCGCGCCGGACATCGTGCGCGCCGCCGCGTCGACCGCGAGCGAGATCCTCGCGCTGTTCTCGCGCCAGCTCTCCGACCGCGAGCTGGAGCTGTACGAGCAGATCGCGCGCGGCGGGAAGCCGATGACGTTCGTGCACACGATCGCCGACCACGAAGACGACGCGGAGCGGCGCAACGTCGTCATGCTCGCGGACCGCTATCTGCGCGAGCGCGCGATCGTGCCGCAGCGCATCTTCACGACGTCGACGTACGAGTACCGCGAGGCGCTCGACGCCGGTCGCGCACCGGCGGGATGGAACGAGCTGCTCGCGCTGCGCTCCACGATCGAAGCGCATGCCGAAGAGCACATGGCGCGGCTGGCGCGCGCGGAGCGCGAGCAGGCCGAGCGCGAGCGCTTGGCGGCTCGCGCACCCGCGCCGCAAACGCAGCTGCAGCGCCGTTCCTTCTTCGGGCGCCTGTTCGGCAAAGGATAGCTGGGAAATGGCCGAGGGGGGTCGGCCCGGCGCCTCCCGAATCGGACCGGACGTGTCCGACAGCTACATCCTCGGCCCGGCGCGCATCGCGCTCGGCGACGGCACGCTGACCCACGGTCGTCTCGCCGTCGAGCGCGGCAGGATCGCACGGATTCTTCCCGAGGACGGTCCCTCCGATCTGCATCTGCCGGACGGCGCGATGATCGCACCTGGGCTGATCGACGTGCACACGAACGGCGCCGACGAGTTCTTGTTCAACCGCGATCAGGGGAACGCGGTGGAGGTCGCGGCGCGCGCGTACGCGCGTCAGGGCGCGACGGGTTTCGTCGCCGGCATCATGACCGCGCCGTGGGAGTCGATGATGCACGCCGCGGCGGAAGTCTCGGAAGCGGCGTGTCAGCTCGAGGAAGCGGGTACGCCGATCGGCGCACGCTGTCTGGGCATCCATTTCGAAGGCCCGTTCCTCAACCCGAAGTTTCGCCGCGTTCACCGCGCGGAGTGGATCGTTCCGGCGACGACCGAGCGCGCGCGAGAGATGGTCGAGGCGTGCAAAGGCGCGCTCGTGATCGTCACGATGGCGCCCGAGATGGACGGCGTCGACGACATCGCGCGCTTCTTCTTCGACCAGGGCATCGTCTGCGCGGCGGGGCACACCGCGGCACACTATCGCGACGGCATGCTCGCCATCGGCCTCGGCTTTCGGACGCTGACGCACGCGTTCAACGCGATGCCGCCGCTCGATCATCGCGATCCGTCGATCCTCGCCGCGTTCATCCAGGAGTCGCGCACGACCGTGCAGCTCATCTGCGACGGCTATCACGTCTCGCCGCCGATGGTCGACCTGCTCTACCGCACGCTGCACGACCGGCTCGTGCTCGCCACCGACAACATGCCTCCCGCGGGCAGCGGGTACCGCATCGAAGGCGGCGTCGTTCGTTCGGAAGACGGAACGATCGCGGGCAGCGCGCTGCTGATGGACCAGGCGGTGCGGAATCTCATGGCCTACGCCGACATCCCGTTCGCGACGGCGATCGTCAACGCGACGCGCAGCCCGGCGCGGCTGCTGAACCTCGATCGCGAGCTGGGGACGCTGGAGGCCGGAAAGCGCGCCGACATCTCGATCTGGAGCGACGAGTACGAGGTGATCGCGACGATCGTGGGCGGCATCCCCGTGTACGGCGGAGCGCATCTCTATCGCGCCACTCGCGCGAACGCGTAAGCGCACGAGCGTTCCCTGCTAGGGATCGTCCTCGCCGCGGCGGCGCTCCTCGGCGTGATCGTTCGCCCGTTTCGGACGAACGAAGCGTGGTGGGCCGCCGGCGGCGCCGTCGCGCTCGTGGCGACGCGCGCCCTCTCGCCGCAGCAGGCGGGCGGCGCGCTCGCTCGCGGGATCGACGTGTATCTGTTTCTCGTCGGGATGATGGCGCTGGCCGAGTTCGCGCGGGTCGAAGGCGTGTTCGACTGGATCGCCACGCACGCGGTCCGCGCCGCGGGCGCGTCGCGCGCGCGGCTGCTGCTGCTCGTGTACGCGGCCGGGATCGTGACCACGACGTTTCTTTCGAACGACGCCACGATCGTCGTGCTGACGCCGGCGGTTCTGGCCGCGCTGGCGCGAACCGATGCCGAGCCGGCGCCGTTCGTCGTCGCGTGCGCGCTCGTCGCGAACGCGGCCAGCTTCACGCTGCCGATCGCGAACCCGGCGAACCTCCTGTTCTTCGCCGACGGCATGCCGCCGCTGGCGAGCTGGCTCGCGTCGTTCGCGCTGCCGGCGATCGCCTCGCTGGCGCTGACGTACGCCGCGCTCGTGCTGTTGTTCCGGAAGGACGTGCGCGCGCCGCTGCACCTCGCCGACGGGCTCGCGGCGGCGCCGCGCGCGGCCGCGAGCGCGACGCTGGTCCTCGCCGCGGTCGTGCTGGTCGTGACCGCTTCGCGCGCCGGTGCGCTCGGCGTTGTGACGTTCGCGCTCGGCGTCGCGGCGACGCTCGTTGCGACGACGCGCCGCCGGCGCGCGCCGCTCGACATCGCCCGCGGCGTGGCCTGGCCGGTCGTGATCCTGACGGCCGGGCTGTTCGTGATCGTCGAGGCGCTCGACGTCGCGGGGGCCGCGGCGCTGCCGCGCGCATTGTTCGCGTTCGCCTCGCACGCCGCCGCGCCGCTCGCAAAACCGGTGGTCGCGGTTGCGGCGGCGCTCGCGTCGAACGTCGTAAACAATCTTCCCGTCGCGATGGACGTCGGCCGCTACGTGGGGCGTGCCCATCCCGCGCAGCCGCTCGCCGCGGCGGCACTGGTCGGCGTGAACGTCGGACCGAACTTCACCGTGAACGGATCGCTCGCGACGCTGTTGTGGCTCGCGATCCTGCGCCGCCACGGCGTCCGGATGACCGCCTGGCGTTTCGCCGCGATCGGATGCGTGGCGACGCCCCTGCCGCTGGTCGTCGCCTCGCTCCTCGCGCAGTAGGAGCGGCTTCGCCGGCCCCGGACGTCCGACACAGCTTTCCGTTCCGTTCGCGGCGGGCGGGTGAACGCCGGGCGCGCAGCGGAGAAGAGCGCATGACGTCGCTCGGAGTCTCCGTCGAAGATCGCGCCGGCGTGCGGCGCGTCGTGCTGGACCGACCGGACAAGAAAAACGCGCTGACGCTCGCGATGTACGGCGCGCTCGCCGAAGCCGTCGCAACGGCCGACGGCGACGACGTGGGCGCGATCCTGCTGGCGGCCCGCGGCGACGCGTTCACCGCCGGTAACGACCTCAACGACTTTCTCGCGAGCCCGCCGCGCGGCGACGACGCGCCGGCGTTCCGCTACCTGCTCGCGCTCGCGCGCACGGACGTGCCGATCGTCGCGGCGGTCCGCGGCCCGGCCGTCGGCATCGGAACGACGATGCTGCTCCACTGCGATCTCGTCTACGCCTCGCCGTCGGCGCGCTTCAAAGTTCCGTTCGTCGACCTCGGGCTCGTCCCGGAAGCCGCCAGCAGCGTGCTGCTGCCGCGCCGCATCGGCCGCGCGCGCGCCGGCGCCGCCCTCTATCTCGGCGAAACGCTCGACGCCGAGACCGCTGCCGCGCTCGGGATCGTGACGAAGATCGTCCCCGACGAGCAGCTCGACGCAACGGCCGAAGCCGCCGCGGCCGCGGTCGCGGCCAAGCCGCGTGAAGCCGTGCGCACCACGAAGCGCCTCGTCACCTACGACCGAGACGCGATCGCGGAAGCGATCCGCCGTGAGTCGCAAGCCTTCACCGAGCGTCTCACCTCCGAAGAAGCCCGCACCGCGATGCAAGCCTTCTTCAACCGCGCGGCAAAGCGCTAAGGCTCGCTCGCGGCACGTTCGCCGTGGGGCGGTGCCGACGCGGTGCGTGCATCGAGCCAGGCGAGGACGTCTTGCGTCACTTCGTCGCGGTTCGTTTCGTTCAGGGTCTCGTGGCGGGCTTCGCGATAGCCTTTCACGGTCACGTCGGTGAGGCCGTTCGCACGGTAGCGGGCGGCGAGCGCGTTCGGCTCGGCCATGACCTTGCCGACGACGTCGTGTTCGCCCGAGAAGATCAGGATCGGAAGCTCGTGCGGGATCTTCGCCTCGTTCGCCGGGTCCCAGACGTCACGGTAGAAGCGCGCCATGTCGGCGACGAAGCCGTTGCTCACCGCGAAGCCGCAGCGCGGATCGCCGACGTACTTGCGCACTTCGTCGGCGTCGCGGCTCAGCCACGCGAAGTCCGTCTCGCCCGCGAACGGCTTGTTGAAGTCGGCGAAGACCTTCTTCAGCAGCGGCGAGGGCTTGCGCGCGCCCGCGCCGCGCGCGAGCGCCCCGGCGATCATCGAAAGCAGCGGCAGCCCGGCGACGGAGGCGTACGTCCCCGAAAGGATCGCGCCGGCGAGCAGCTCACCGTGCAGCTCGATGTAGCGCTGCACGAGCGTCGATCCCATGCTGTGGCCGAACGCGAAGGACGGGCGCTGCGAGTGCTCCGCACGCGCGGTTTCGACGACGCGCTCGAGATCGCGCACCATCCCGTTCCATCCGTCCGGCCCCGCGATGCCGAGCTCGCGCTCGTCGCGCACGCTGCGTCCGTGACCGCGATGATCGGGCGCGTACACGGCGTATCCGGCATCCGTGAGCGCGTGCGCGAAGCGCGCGTACCGCCCTGCGTGCTCCGCCATCCCGTGCGCGACGACGACGATCGCCTTCGCGTCGCCGTCGGGAAGCCATCGGTATACGAAGACGGTCCCTTCTCCGGCCGGCACGGTGAACGAATCGGACCGCATGCGATGCGCTTCCGGGCGCGGCGACCGGCTCCTCGCCCGCATACGGACGGCCGCCCACTCCACGCTGCAACCGAGAGCCCGTCCGGAAAGGCTCGTCAGCGCGTGCGCTCGTCAGCCCCGGTCAGCGGCGTGCGCTCTTCAGCCGCTGGGCGGCGTGCGCTCGGCAGCCGCCCCAGCGGCGCGCGGCATCGGATCGCGCGCCGGTGGGAATGATGCGCCACATGCGACCGAACGGTATCACGACGATCCTAGGAACCCTGGCCATGAGCGCCGCGCTCACGGCGACGGCGCTCGCCGCACCGGTGCAGCCCGTTTCGATCGGGCAGCTCGTCGGAAACCCGAACGGCTGGGACGGCCAGAACGTCAGCGTGACCGGCACGGTGATGATTCGCGGCGACGCCCTGTGGCTGCAGCTCTGCGACGGCGCGATGAGCTGCATCTACCTCGACAACGCGGAGTCGGCGCGCGCGAAAGCCGGACAGACGCTGACGTTCTACGGCAAGTTCCTCGCGCACGACACCGTGCGCTACACGCCGATCAACAACGTCCTGGTCGTCGCCGCCTCCTAGAGGCGGCGCTCAGCCGGCGCGTTCGTCGCGCCGGCGGCCGCGATCGCACGATGGAATCCCGCCGCGACGACGACGAACGCGGCGGCGACGAGCGCGATGAGCCCGGCGTTCAGCGCGGAGAACTGCGCCTGGCCGGCCGGGCTTTGGGGATCGGCGGGCGAGAGCGCATAGCGAACCGCGAACCGCAGCGCGAGCGCGACGATCCAGATCGCCGCAGTCACCCACGACCCGTGCGCGCGGATCGCGTTCGGTTCGCCCGCCGGCTCGAAGCGGGTCGAGCGCACCACGAGCGCGCCGGTCACCGCACCGACCACGGCGCCGCCGGCCAGCGCGAACACGGTGAGCGCACGATCGCCGTACGGCAAGATGAACGCGGTCGACGCCAGCAGCGCGGTCAGAACGACGAGCACCGCCGGGCGGATCCACAGCGTTCGCGCTCGCACGACACGCGCACGCAGCTCGCGCATCAGGAACCGCACCACGACGATCGCGATGATCGCGAGGGTGATGAGGTTCGCCTGGGTCGTCGCCGAATGCGTCATGCCGCTCCTCCCAGATATGCCGCGCGGACGGCGTCGCTCGCCGCGAGATCCACCGCCCGCCCTTCGTGCGCGACGCGGCCGTTCTCCAGCACGTAGCCGCGCGAAGCGACCGCGAGAGCCTGCCGCGCGTTCTGCTCGATCAGCAAGATCGTCGTTCCGCGCGCGTTGATCTCGCGGATCACCTCGAAGATCGTCTGCACGAGCTTCGGCGACAGCCCCAGGGACGGTTCGTCGAGCAGCAGCAGCCGCGGGCGCGACATCATCGCGCGCGCGATCGCGAGCATCTGCTGCTCGCCGCCGGACATCGTCCCCGCCTTCTGCTCGTAGCGCTCCTTCAGCCGCGGAAACGTCGTCAGCACGCGCTCGGTGTCGTCGGCGATCTCGTCCTTCGCCCGGCGCGTGTACGCGCCCAGCTCGAGGTTCTCGCGCACCGTCATCCGCGGGAACACGCGCCGTCCCTCGGGCGCGTGCCCGATCCCGGCGCGGACGATCTCGCTCGCCGCCAGCCGGGTCAGATCGCGCCCGGCGAACGCGATCGTCCCGGATGCCGGTCGCACGAGGCCGCTGATCGTGCGCAGGGTCGTCGTCTTTCCCGCGCCGTTCGCGCCGATCAGCGTGACGATCTCGCCCTCGTCGACCGTCAGCGAAATACCGTGCAGCGCGGTGATGCGCCCGTAGCGCGCGACGAGATCGGCGACCTGGAGCAGCGCCATGCTACGCCGGCGTCCCGAGGTACGCTTCGATCACGCGCGGATCGCTCCGCACGTCGGCGGGCAGCCCTTCGGCGATCTTCTCGCCGTGGTCGAGTACCGTGATCCGCTCGCTCAGCTCCATCACGAGCCCCATGTCGTGCTCGATGAGGAACACCGTCACGCCGCGCTCGCGGATCGCGCGAATCAGCTCGACGAGCTCGCGCTTCTCGGTCGGGTTCATCCCGGCGGCGGGCTCGTCGAGGAGCAGCAGCTTCGGCTCGCCGGCGAGCGCGCGCGCGATCTCGAGCCGCCGCTGGAAGCCGTACGGCAAGTTGCGCGCGTACGTCTCCGCGTGCCGCTCCAGGCCGACGAACCGCAGCAGCTCGCGTGCGCGCTCGCGCGCGAGCCGCTCCTCGGCGCGCTGGCGCGGCGTGTGCAGCAGCGAGTCGACGAGGTTGGCGCGCAGGCGCGCGTGCTCTCCGGTCGTCACGTTGTCGAGCGCCGACATGAACGCGAAGAGGCGGATGTTCTGAAACGTGCGCGCGACGCCCAGCGCCGCGATCGCGCTCGTCGCGTGGCCGGTCACGTCGCGGCCGTCGAACACGATGCGGCCCGCCGTGGGGCGGTAGATCCCCGTCACGAGGTTGAACACGGTCGACTTGCCCGCGCCGTTCGGGCCGATCATCGCCACGATCGAGCCGGCATCGACGGCGAACGTCAGCGACGAGACCGCCGTCAAGCCGCCGAACCGCTGCGTCACGCCGTCGAGCGCTAAGAGCGGCATCAGTGCACGGCCTCCGTGTACAGCTCCTGCTCGCGGGCCGCGACGCCGGCGTCGGCCTCCGCGGCGTGCAGCTCCGCTTTGCGCTGCCGGCTGGGCAGCAGCCCTTCCGGTCGAAACAGCATCATCAGCACGAGGATCGCGCCGTAGATCAGGAAGCGCGAGTTCGTGAGGTCGACCGACGTGAGCCCGATCCCGTGCAAGAAGTTCGTCCCCTGCGGGAGGATGAAGCGCTCCAGCGCGGACAGGATGACGCTGCCGAGGATGACGCCCGGCAAGTTTCCCATCCCGCCGAGCACCAGCATCGCGAGGATGAACACGCTGACGTTGAACTGGAACTGATCCGGCGAGACGAGCTGCAGCTTCGAGGCGTACGCGCAGCCCGCGAGCCCGCTGAACGACGCGCCGAGCGCGAACGCGGCGAGCTTCGTCGTGGTCGTGTTGATGCCCATGTGCGCGGCGGCCAGCTCGTCCTCGCGGATCGCCATCCAGGCGCGGCCCAGACGGCTTTCGCGCAGGTTGTTCGCGAACCACAGCGCCACCGCGATCAGCGCGAGGATCAGCAGGTAGTACGGCAGCGGATCGAAGCCGAACCGGAGCCCGAAGAACGACGGCTGGTCGAGCGAGGAGATCCCGTTCGGTCCGCCCGTCCACTGCGCGAGGTTGAGGAACGTCTGCGGGACGATCTCACCGAAGCCGAGCGTCACGATTGCGAGATAGTCGCCGCGCAGCCGCAGCGTCGGTGCGCCGAGCAGGATGCCGAACACCGCGGCGATCCCCGAAGCGACGAAGAGCAGCACCCAGAACGGGACGTGGATCCCGAACTGCGGCGAGGCGAGCATCGCGAACGCGTACGAGCCGATCGCGAAGAACGCCGCGTAGCCGAGGTCGAGCAGCCCCGCGAAGCCGACGACGATGTTGAGCCCGAGCGCGAGGAGCACGAAGGCGCCGGCGTCGGCGAGGAAGTTCGTGAAGCCGGCGTTGTGCCCGGCGAACGGCAGAACGAGCGCGACCGCGAACCCGACGACGGCCGTGAGCGCGCCTCCGCGAAGACGCATCTACACCTTCGCCGGCAGCGACTCGCCCAGGATCCCGGACGGCCGGAAGATCAGCACGATCACGAGGATCGAGAAGACGAGCACGTTGGACCACTGGTCGCCGATGAACTGCGTCGTCAGCGCCTCGATCAGCCCGATGAGGAACCCGCCCAGCATCGCGCCCGCGATGTTGCCGATCCCGCCGAGCACCGCCGCGGTGAACGCCTTCAGCCCCGCGGCGAACCCGTTGAAGAACCACGTCGAGCCGTAGTACACGCCGGAGACGAAGCCCGCCGCGCCCGCGAGCGCCGAGCCGATCAGGAACGTCAGCGCGATCGTCGTGTTGATGTCGATCCCCATCAGCTGCGCCGCGTCCTTGTCCTGCGCGGTCGCGCGCATCGCCTTGCCCAGCCGCGTGTTGGCGACGAACGACTGCAGCAGCAGCATGAGCACGACCGCGAGCAGCACCACCATGATCTGCTTCGCCTGCACCGTCACGGCGCCGAGGGCGAGCTCGGGGTTCGGCACCACCTGCGGGAACGGCACGGGGGACGGCCCGCGCCAGTACAGCATCAGGTTCTCGAGGATGAACGACATCCCGATCGCGGTGATCAGCGGAGCCAGCTTCGGCGCGTTGCGCAGCCGGCGGTAGGCCAGCCGCTCGATGAGCACGCCCGTCAGCCCGCACAGCAGCATCGCGACGACGATCGCGGCGGCGACGACGACGACGAGCATCGGCCCGCTCACCACGCCCGTCACGCCGAGCAGCGAGAGGACCGCGAGCGAGAAGAACGTGCCCAGCGTGTAGACGTCGCCGTGCGCGAAGTTGATCAGCTCGATGATCCCGTAGACCATCGTATAGCCCAGCGCGATCAGCGCGTAGATCCCGCCCTGCGAGAGCCCGTTGATCAGCTGCTGCAGCAGCGTCGCGGCGTCGAGATGCATGCCGTCAGCGACGAACCGCGCGGCATCGGCCGCGAACCGAACGCGAAGGATTCACGGGACGACGGCTACGTCTTCAGAACGAGCTGGTCGTACGTGATCGGCTTGCCGTCCTGGACCTTCTTCAGCGTGAGGATCGGCGCCGTGGTGTCTCCGTCGGCGTCGAAGCCGATCGTTCCGATCGGCGAGGCGAAACCCTTCGTCGCGGCGACCTCGTTGCGGACGTCCGCCCGGGTCGGCATCTTGCCGCCGTTCGCCGCGATCGCTTTCTCGATCGCCGCGATCTCGATCTTCGCCGCGGTGTAGGAGTTCGCCGAATACGCGCCGATGTCGCTGCCGAAGCGCTTGCGATACGCGGCGACGAACGCGCTCGCCGAAGGCAGCTTCGCCGCATCGGGCGCGGCGATGCTGTAATACGTCTGGTTCGCCATCGGACCGGCGACCTTGAGGAACTCCGAAGTGCCGATCCCGTCGCCTCCCATGAACGGCGTCGCGCTCATCCCGACGTCGGCCATCTGCTCGCGCAAGAGCGCGCCGCCCGTGGAGACGTCGCCGCCGTAGAACACGGCGTCGGGATGCTGCGCCTTGATCTTGGTGAGCAGCGCTTTGAAGTCTTGCTGGTTCGCGGTGATGTGGTCGTGGCCGAGCACGGTCCCGCCGAGCTTCTGGAACGACGGATCGAACACGTCGGCAAGCCCTTTGCCGTACGTCTCGTTGTCGTCGATGACGTAGACCTTGTGCCAGCCCAGCTTGCGGGCGAACTGCGCGAGCGCGAGACCCTGCCGGCTGTCGCGCGTGCAGACGCGGAAGTACGAGTTCACATCGGGATGCGCCGTGCGGAGCTTCTTCGCATCGTCGCCGGTCGTGAGCCCGTCGTTGGTGTTCGCCGGCGAGATCTGCACCAGCTCCGCGTCGTTCGTCAGCGGGATCTCCGCCTTCGCGACGTTGGAGTTGTAGGGCCCCACCATCGCGAGCACCGACGGGTCGGCGATCAGCGTCTTCACGTTCTGCGCGCCGGCGGCCGGGTCGTGCTTGCCCTGCACCGTGTCGTCGAGGATCACGGCGCTGAGCGTGTACTTGCCGCCGGCGAAGCCCGCCGCGTTCGCCTGCTCGATCGCGAGAAGCGCACCGTTCGCGCTCGGCCGTCCAACCGCGGCGTCCTGCCCGCTGAGCGGAAAGTCCATCCCGATCTTGATCGTCGCTCCGCTCGCCGCGGGCACGGCGCTCGCCGCGTCCGACGGGGCGCCGGTCGCGGACGTCGCCGATGTGGTCGACGTCGACGACGTGCTCGAACAGGCCGCGAGCATCGCGGCGAGGACGGCCGCACCGGCGGTGCGCGAGAGCGACGGACTACGCATGCGAACGACCTTCGAAGAAGGCAAGGAGCGAATCGGGGCCTGTGTACGCCCGAGCAGGCGAGCCGCCCTGCGTGACGGCTTGGCGTGCCGCGAAGCCGTCACGTTTGCGCTTCGGGCGGTCCGCCGCGTCCGCCGGGAACGCTGGTCGAACGCTTACGAGGCCGGAAGGACGATCTGGTCGACGGTGCGCGGCTTGCCGCCGACGATCTCGACGAGCGTGAGGATGGGCGCCGTCGTGTCGCCGTGCGAATCGAAGCCGATCGTTCCGATCGGCGTGGCCAGCCCGTGCGTGCGGGCGACCGCGTGCAGGACCTCGGCGCGCGTCGGGACGCCGCCGTTCTCCGCGGCGATCCCCTTGTCGATCGCGGCCAGCGCGACTTGGGCCGCGGCGTAGGCGTTCGCGCTGTACGGCCCCGGCGCTGCGCCGAAGCGCTTGCGGTAGGCGGCGACGAACGCTTGCGCCGAGGGCAGCTTCTCGGCGTCGGGCGCCGCGACGGCGTAGTACGTCCCGTTCGCCATGTCGCCCGCCTGCTGCACGAAGGTCTCGTCGCTGATCCCGTCGCCGCCGATGAACGGCACGCTGCGCATGCCCGCGTCCGCCATCTGCCGGCGGATCAGCCCGCCGCCGGTCGACGTCGTGCCGCCGAAGAACACCGCCTGCGGCGCGAGGGCTTTCGCCTTGGTGAGGAGCGCGCGGAAGTCTTGCTGGTTCGCGGTGATGTGATCGCGTCCGAGTACGGTCCCGCCGTGGCGCGCGAGGTCCGCGGTGAACACGTCGGCGAGATCCTTGCCGTACGTCTCGTTGTCGTCGACGACGTAAATGCGCTTGAGACCGCGCTTGAGCGCGAACGTCGCCAGCGCCGCGCCCTGCCGGCTGTCGCGCGTACATACGCGGAAGAACGCGTTGACGTCCGGATGCGACTCGCGCAGCGCGGCGGCGTCGGGGCCGACGGTGAGGCCGTCGGCGACGGTGGAAGGCGCGATCTGCGCGAGCCCGGCGTCGTTCGTGAGCGGGATCTCTGACTTCGCGACGTTCGAGTTGAACGGCCCGACCATCGCGAGCACGCTCGGATCGCCGATGAACGTCTTGACGTTCTGCGCGCCCGCAGCGGGGTCGTGCTTTCCCTGCACGGCGTCGTCGAGCAGATCGGGCTGCACGGTGAAGCGCCCGCCGCCGACGCCGCGCGCGTCGGCCTGCTCGATCGCGAGGATCGCGCCGTTCGCGGTCGGTTGCCCGTCGGACGCGTCGGCGCCGCTCAGCGGCATGTCGATCCCGACCTTCACCGTCGTTCGGTTCGCCGGCGCCGCCGAGCCCGGCGCGCCGGATGGCGCCGGCGCCGATGAGGACGCGCCGCCGGCATTCGACGACGCGTTCTGCGCACACGCGGCGAGCAGCGCGGCCAGCACGCCCGCGCCGGCGAACCGAACGAACCCGGGAACCGTCATCCCCGTGGCTACGTCCGCGCGGCGCATTGTCCCTGGACGGCTACACGGCCGCCAGCTCCCGCACCGCGGCGGCGTTGAAGTACGCGGCGCGCGGGTGGTGGATCACGATCGCCGCCGTCGACTGCTCCGGCATGATCTGGTACGCGGACGTCAGCGACGCGCCGATCGCGTTCTCCACGTCGAGCAGGCGCCACACGATCTCGTGCTGCGAGAGGTCGGGGCACGCGCCGTACCCCCAGCTGTAGCGCTTCCCGCGCTCTTCGGGGAGCCCGAGCTCGCGGCGGACGCGGTGGTGCGTGTGCTCGGCGAGCGCTTCGGCCGACTGCACGCTGAAGCCGTGGAGGAAGTACGACTCGCTGTAGTCGTTGCGCGCCTGCAGCGCTTCGGTGCGCCGCGAGGCTTCGCGCCCGACGGTCACGACCTGCAGCGCGATGACGTCGCTCGCGCCGCCGTTCTGCGGCTCGCGCACGTAGTCGGCGAGGCACAGGTGCTCGCCGCCGGCCTGCCGGGCGAAGGTGAAGCGCGCGATCTCCCGCTTGCGGTCCGCGGGATCGTACACGATCACGTCGTCGCCGCTCCCCGCCGCCGGGAAGTAGCCGTACACGACGCGCGGCTGCAGGAACGGCTCCGACTGAGCGAGCCGTTCGTAGCGGCGGAGACGTGGCTCGAACTCTTCGGCGAGGAGCCGTTCCCACTCGGCACCCTTCGTGTTCGCGCCGCCCCACGAGAGCCGGTACAGGCTGCGCAGGTCGAAGCACGGCCACAGCTCGCGCACGTCGACGTCCGTCACGGTGCGCGCGCCGAAGAACGGCGGCGTCGGCACGTCGGCGACGCCGACGTCGGCCCGCGCCGTCACGCCGTTCGACGACGGTGCGGCGTGCGCGGCGGCGTCCTTCGCGCGCAGCGCCTCCGCTTCGCGCCGCATCTTCTCGACGAGCCGAGGGCGCGCCGCGTCGTCCGTGAGCGAGTCCAGCAGCTCGAGGCCTTCGAAGGCGTCCTTCGCGTAGAACACGCCCGGCTCGAACAGCCGCCGCTCGTCGACGTACGCGATCCGCCGCCCGAAGTCGCGGTTGATCGCGGCGCCGCCGACGACGACCGGATACGACAGTCCGCGCGCGTCCTGCTCCTTCACCAGCGTGGGCATCTGCTTCGACGTCGAGACCAGCAGCGCCGACAATCCGATCGCGTCGGCGTTCACCTCGACCGCCTTGTCGAGGATCGTGTTGACCGGCACTTGCTTTCCGATGTCGTGCACGGTGTAGCCGTTGTTCGAGAGGATCGTGCCGACGAGGTTCTTGCCGATGTCGTGCACGTCGCCGAAGACCGTCGCGAGCACGATCGTCCCTTTGCTGACGCCTTCGACGCGGTCGAGGAACTGCTCGAGGTGCGCGACCGCGCGCTTCATCACTTCGGCCGACTGCAGCACGAAGGGCAGGATCAGCTCGCCGGCGCCGAACTTGTCGCCCACTTCCTTCATCGCGGGCAGCAGCACGTTGTTGAGCACGTCGACCGGATCGCGCGCTTGCAGCGCCTCGTCGATCTTCGCCTCGATCCCGTCCTTGCGGCGGCGCAGGATCGCGTTGTGGATGCGCACCTCGACGGGCGCGTCCGCGTCGTCCACCTGCGCGACGGCGTCCTTCGAGACGACCTTGGACTCGAAGTGCTCGATCACGCGCTGCAGCGCGTCCGGGCGCCGGTTGAACACGAGATCGTCGCACAGCTCGCGCTCCACGGCGTCGATCTCGGCGTACGGCGTGATGTCCTTGGCGTGGACGATCGCCATGTCGAGGCCGGCCTCGACGCAATGGTGCAGGAACACCGAGTTCAGCGCATGCCGCGCCGCCGGCTTGAGCCCGAAGCTGACGTTGGAGAGCCCGAGCGAGGTGAGCACGCCCGGAAGCTCGCGCTTGATCAGCCGGATGCCTTCGATCGTCTCGACCGCCGAGTCGACGTATTCCTGATCGCCCGTCGCGAGGGTGAAGGTGAGGTCGTCGTAGATCAGCGCGCCCGCGGGAAGGCCGTACTCGCCGACGACGATGTCGTAGATGCGCTTCGCGACTTCGAGCTTGCGCTGCGCCGTCTTCGCCATCCCGGTCTCGTCGATGGTCAGCGCGATCACCGCCGCGCCCGTCTCCATCACCAGCGGCATGAGCGTGTCGATCTTCGTGCGGCCGTTCTCGAGATGGATCGAGTTGACGACCGCGCGCCCGGCGTAGATCTTCAGCGCCGCTTCGATCACTTTGGGCTCGGTCGAGTCGATGACGAGCGGCGTTTCCACCGACTGCGCGAGCCGCTTCACGATGGTCGCCATCTGCACGTCCTCGTCGGTGCGCTCGGTGAGCGCGGTGCAGACGTCGAGGAGATGTGCGCCGCCTTCGACCTGCTCGCGCGCGACGAGCGTGATCTCGTCGTAGTCGTCCTCGAGCAGCAAACGCTTGATCGTGCGCGAGCCTTGCGCGTTCACGCGCTCGCCGATCAGCAGCACCGTCCCTTCTTGCTTCAGCGCGACCGCCGTCATCGCGGACGCCGCGAACTGCAGCGGCTTGGGCTCCGGGATGCGCGGACGGTGGCCGCCCGCGGCGAGCGCGTCGAGTGCGGCGCGGAACGCGGCGATGTGCTCGGGGGTCGTCCCGCAGCAGCCGCCCACGGCGTTGACGCCGAGATCGCGCACGAAGGCGATCAGCTCCGCCGCCATCTCGCCCGGCGCCTCGGGATAGATCGTCTCGCCGCGCGGCCCCATCTTCGGCAGCCCCGCGTTCGGGATGACGCTCACGAAGCAGCGCGACGTCTCGACGAGATACCGGATGGGGTCGCGCATGTGCGTCGGGCCGGTCGAGCAGTTCAGTCCGATCACGTCGATCGGCAGCGCGTCCAACGTCGCGCGCACGGCGCTGATGTCGGTCCCGAGGAGCATCCGCCCCGTGACGTCGAGCGTCGCCTGCGCCTGGATCGGGACGCGCCGAACGCCGGCCGCGAACGCTCGCGTGATCCCCGCGATCGCGGCCTTCATCTCGAGCAGATCCTGGCTCGTCTCGAGCAGCAGCAGATCGACGCCGCCCGCGACCAGCGCGGCCGCCTGCTCCTGGTAGATCGCGACGAGCTGCTCGTACGTGATCTTCGAGAGCGCCGGATCCGAGGACGAGATCAGCATCCCGGTCGGGCCGAGCGAGCCGGCGACGAAGCGCGCGCGCTCGGGCGTCGAGAACGCGTCGGCGGCGCGGCGGGCCAGCTCGGCGGAGCGCCGGTTGATCTCTTCGGTCTTCGCGCCGAGGCCGTACTCGTCGAGCTTCAGCCGTGAGGCCGTGAAGCTGTCCGTCTCGACGACGTCGGCGCCCGCCGCGAAGTACTCGCGATGGATCTCCTCGATGAGGTCCGGGCGCGTGAGGACGAGCGCCTCGTTGCAGCCGTGGTACGCCGCGCCGCCGAAGTCGTCATCGGTCAGGTGGCGGGCCATGAGCTGCGTCCCCATCGCTCCGTCGAAGAGGAGGACGCGCTCGCGCAGGGTCGCCAGATAGTCGGCCATCGGACGTCCATCCTAGAGCGCGCGCCGAGCGGAATGCTGCCGCGACGGTCCAATATTCGAGGGATGGACGCGATTGGACAAATCGCGAGCCGCCTCGACGCGCTGGCGGCCCACGTCCGTGCCGCCCCCCCGTCGGCGGCGCTTCGCGACGCCTTCGCCGCCCTGCGGCTCGACGAGATCGTCGGCTCGGTCACGCTGGCCGGCGCGACGCTCGACGCCGTCGAGGTGCGGGCGCTGCTCGAGCGTGGACGGGCCCTCGGCGGGCACCGCTTCGATGACTACCTGCTGACCCGGGACTACGCCGCGGCCGCCGCGTGGGCGAGCGCACACGCCCGCCGCCGCGCGGCCGTCTCGCTCGACGATCTGCGCACGCTCCACCGCCTGGCCGTCAGCGGGCTCGCCGACGACGGCGGCGCGTGGCGGACGGAGAACCTGCCCGCGCTCCCGGACGGCACGGTGCCGCCGCCGCACTGGATGGTCGCCTTCGAGACGGAGAGCTTCATCGGGCGCGTCGCGCTCGGCGAAGGCGACCCGGCGCCGCTCGCGCTCGCGCGCGCCATCGCGCGCATCGCCCGCCTGCGTCCGTTCCGCGTCGGAAACGGCCGCGTGGCGCGGCTCCTCGCGAACCTCCTCGCCTACCGGCGCGGGCTTCCGCCCCTGGTCCTCGACGCCCGGGCGCGGCGTACGTATCCGGCCGCGCTCCAGGCCGGGCTCGCGGGCGACGTGGTCCCGCTCGCGCGGCTGGCGGGGGCCAGTCTCGCGCGTGGGCTCGAGCGCCTGCGCGACGCCGCCGAGGCGCCCTCGGACTTGCGGCCGCTCTCGGACTTCGCCGAGGGCGGGCGCCCGGAGCGTCTGTACAAGGCCGCCCAGCGCGGCCGGCTGCGCGTCGTCCGCAAACGTGGCAAAATCTTGACGACCGAGGCCTGGGTCCGTGCGTACGGCGCCCGCTGACGCGTAATGGACTTTCACGGTACGCTGCCGAACATCAAAGCAATGAAGGAGCCGTCGGTCGCCTACGTCTCGATGGAGATCGCGGTCGCCTCGGGGGTCGCCACCTACAGTGGCGGCCTCGGAGTGCTGGCCGGCGATGTCGTTCGCGCGGCGGCGGACGCCGGCTACCCGATGGCCGGCGTGACGCTGCTCTACCGCGAGGGCTACTTCCGGCAGCGGCTCGACGCCGGCGGCGGTCAGCACGAGGAGCCGCAGCCGTGGGACCCGGCCTCGGCGATGGAGCAGATGCCCGCGCTCGTGACCGTCTCGGTCTCGGGCCGGCCGGTCACCGTCTCGGCCTGGCGCTACCGCGTCGTCGGGACCGACGGCGACCAGGTTCCGGTCTACTTCCTCGACACCGACCTGCCGCACAACGACGACGGAGCCCGCGCGCTGACGCGCCGTCTCTACGGCGGCGACCAGCACTACCGGCTCGAGCAGGAGGCGCTGCTCGGCCTCGCCGCGCCGGCGATGCTCGAAGCGCTCGGGCACAACGGGATCGCCACGTTCCACATGAACGAGGGCCACAGCTCGCTGCTCGTGCTCGCGCTGCTCGAGCGCACCGTCCCGCGCGATCTCTCGCGCGTCCGCGCGCGCTGCGTGTTCACCACGCACACGCCGGTCCCGGCTGGGCACGACCGCTTCGGAATCGATCTCGCCGCGCACGTCCTGGGCGGCGAACGGATCGGGACGCTGCGCGCCTTCGATCTGCTCGACGGCGACACGCTGAACATGACGACGCTGGCCCTGCGCGGCTCGCGCTTCGTCAATGCGGTCGCGATGAAGCACGCCGAGGTGACGCGCGAGATGTTCCCGCACGTCGCGATCCACGCGATCACGAACGGCGTGCACGCCGGCACGTGGACCTCGCCGCCGTTCCGCGCGCTCTTCGATCGTCAGCTCCCCGGCTGGCGGCGCGACAACTTCCTCTTGCGCCAGGCCGTCGGGATCCCGCTCGACGCGATCGACGCCGCGCACGCGCAGGCGAAGCATCTGCTCGTCGACCGTGTCGCGCACGCGACCGGCAAGCTGCTCGATCCCTCGCGCTTCACGATCGGCATCGCCCGCCGCGCCACCGCCTACAAGCGCAACGACCTGATCCTGCGCGACGCCGCGCGGCTCGCCGCGATCGCGCACGAGTTCGGCGGCATCCAGATCGTCTTCGCCGGCAAGGCGCATCCCGCCGACTGGGACGGCAAGGCGATGATCCAGCACATCGTCGGCAGCGCGCCCTCGCTGAGCGGCGCCGTCGAAGTCGTCTACGTCGAGAACTACGACATGGCGTGGGGCGGCGCGCTCACCTCCGGCGCCGATCTGTGGCTGAACACGCCGCGCCCGCCGAACGAAGCGTCCGGCACCAGCGGCATGAAGGCCGCGCTCAACGGCGTCCCGAGCCTCTCCGTGATGGACGGCTGGTGGATCGAAGCGGCGCCGCACGGCACCGGCGGCTGGTCGATCGACGCGCTCACCGGCGCTGACGACGACGCGACGGCCGATGCGCTCTACCGGACGCTCGCCGAAACGATCCTTCCCGCCTACTACCGCGACCGGGACGCCTACCTGACGGTCATGCGCAACGCGATCGCCTACAACGGCTCGCACTTCAACGCGCAGCGCATGCTCGCCGAGTACGCGATCGACGCCTACGTCCCGCGCGACGCCGAAGGCGCCCAGACCGAGGAGCTGCTCGCGGGCTGACCGCCGGCGCTACACGCGCGCCGGCGTCGTCTCCGGGGCGAAGGGTCCTTCGACGTCGCCCGAAGCACGGGCGTGCGGGCCGCGGCCGGCGCCGAAGCGGTCTTCGATGCTCGCGATGATCACGTAGAGCACCGGCGTGACGAACAGGTTCAGCACGGTGGACACGATCATCCCGAAGAAGACCACCGTGCCGATCGAGTGCCGCGCCCCGCTTCCGGCGCCGGACGCGAACACGAGCGGCGTCACGCCGAGGACGAACGCGATCGAGGTCATCATGATCGGGCGGAAGCGCGTCTCGGCGGCGCGCGCGACCGCGGTGAACATCGGCACCCCCTGCTCGCGCAGCTGGTTCGCGAACTCCACGATGAGGATCGCGTTCTTCGCCGCCAGCCCGATCAGCATGACGTAACCGACCTGCGCGAACACGTCGGAGACGTAGTGGCGTACCCACAAGCCGCCGAGCGCGCCGAGGAGCGCGAGCGGCACGGCGAACAGGATGATGAGCGGATCGGCAAACGACTCGTACTGCGCCGCGAGCACGAGGAACACGAACGCGATGCCGAGCGCGAAGATCATGAACGCCTGCGAGCCGCCCTCAACCTGCTCGCGCGCGATCCCGCTCCACTCGTAGCCGTATCCCGGCGGCAGCGCGGCGGCCAGGTTCTGCATCGCGTCGATGGAGTGCCCGGTGCCGTAGCCCGGCGCGGTGTTCCCGCCGATCTCGATGGAGCGGTACAGGTCGAAGTGCGTGATCGTCTGCGGGTCCTTCACCTCGCGCAGCGTCACCAGCGCCGAGAGCGGGATCGGCGGCGGCAGCGTCGTCACCGGGATTCCGTTCTGGCCCACCGAGAAGAGCTGTGTCGCGCTGCGCACGTAGATCTGCGAGAGGTCGCTCACGCGCGAACGGTACGGCGCGTCGGCCTGCACGTACACCCGGTACGTCCGGCCTTGCATGTCGAAGTCGTTCACGTAGACCGAACCGAGATACACCTGCATCGTCTGGAAGATCGAGCCGAGATCGACGCCGAGGCTCAGCGCCTTGTCGCGGTCGACGTCGACGAGCACCGTCGGCTTGTCGAGCCGGAACGACGTGTAGACTCGCTGCATGCCGCTCGTCGGCGCGTTCGCCGGTCCGATGATCTGGTACGCCGCCTGCATGAGCGCGGGCAAGCCGTTTCCGGCGCGGTCCTCGAGCTCGAACGTGAACCCGCCGGCGAAGCCGAGCCCCGGGATCGCGGGCGGGTTGAACGCGAACACCTGCGCGCCCGGCAGGAAGAACAGCTGCTGGTTGACGCGCTGCAGGACGGCGTCGAGGCTGTGCTGCGCACCGTGCCGCTCGGCCCACGGCTTGAGCCGGATGAACATCGTCGCGAGGTTGTCGCCGTTGCCGGTGAAGCTGAAGCCCGCCGCATCGAAGAGGTCGGTGATCTCCGGCTGGCTGCGCAGGATCGCCTCGACCTTGCGCTGGATCACGTGCGTCTGATCGAGGCTGGAGCTCTCCGGCGCCTGCAGCGTGACGATCATGAAGCCTTGGTCTTCGTCGGGGATGAAGCCGGTCGGCATCCGCGTGTACGACCATCCCGTGAACGCGAGCGCGAGCGCGAACGCCGCGAGCACGACGAACCGCACGCGCAGCACGTTGGGGAGGATTCCGTGGTACGCGCGCCGCGTGCCGCTGATCGCAGCGTTCACCGGGCGGAAGACGCCGGCGGCGCGCGTGCGCTGCCGCAGCAGAAGCGCCGAGAGCACCGGCGTGAGCGTGAGCGCGTTGAACAACGAGATCGCGATCGCGCAGGCGATCGTCATCGCGAACTGCTTGTAGAGCTGCCCCGTGGTCCCCGGGAAGAACGCGACCGGGATGAACACGGCGAGCAGCGAGAGCGACGAAGCGAGAACCGCGCCGAAGATCTCGCGCATCGCCTCGCGCGCCCCCTCCAGCGGCTGCATGCCCTTCTCCTGGATGAACCGCGCGATGTTCTCGATCACGACGATCGCGTCGTCGACGACGAGCCCGGTCGCGAGCGTCAGCCCGAAGAGCGTGAGCGTGTTGATCGAGAAGCCGAGCACCTTCATCAGGAAGAACGTGCCGAGCAGCGAGACCGGGATCGTGATCGCCGGGATCAGCGTCGTCCGCCAGTCCTGCAAGAACAGGAAGATGACGAGCACGACGAGCAGCACGGCCACCAGCAGCGTGATGACGACCTCGCGGATCGACTCGCGCACGAACTCCGTCGAGTCGAAGGCGACGTGGTACGTCATGCCCGGCGGGAACTTCTGCTGCAGACGGTCCAGGGTCGCGCGAATCTGCTGCGAGACCTGCAGCGCGTTGCCCGTCTGGAGCTGGAGGATGCCGAGCCCGACGCCTTCTTTTCCGTCGAACCACAGCGAGCCGTTGTAGGCTGCGGCACCCAGCGTGACGCGGCCGACGTCGCGGACGCGCACGAATCCGCCGTCGGGGTTGGCGCGCAGGATGATGTTCGCGAACTGCGTCGTGCTGCGCAGGCGGCCCGTCGCGCGGACACCGTACTCGTAGGGCTGATGGCCGTTCGTGGGCGGCGCGCCGATCGCGCCGGCCGCCACCTGCACGTTCTGCGCCTCGAGCGCATTGACGACGTCGGCGGCGGTGAGCTGATTGTCGGCGAGGCGTTTCGGATCGATCCAGAGCCGCATCGCGTATTTCCGCTCGCCGAACACGAGCACTTGCGAGACGCCCGACACACGCTGGAGGTCGTTCGTGACGTTGTTCTCCAGGTAGTTCGTCATGTAGATCGGGTCCCAGCGCGGATCGGTCGACGTCACGCCGATCGCCATCACGAACGTTCCGGAGTTCTTCGAGACGGTGATCCCGACTTGCTTGACCTCGTTCGGGATGTTGCCTTGCGCGAGGTTCACCGCGTTCTGCACGTCGTTCGCGGCTTGATCGAGATCGCGGTCGAGGTTGAACGTGCAGGTGATGGTCGACGTGCCGTCGCTGCCGGACTGCGAAGAGATGTAGCGCAGCCCTTGCACCGTGTTGATCGCCTGCTCCAGCGGCGTGGTGACCGACGCTTCCACCGCCTCGGCGCTCGCGCCCGTGTAGACGGCCGTCACGGTGACCGTGGGCGGCGCGATGTTCGGGTACTGCGCGATCGGCAGGATCGGGATCGAGATGAGCCCGAGCAGCAGGATAACGAGAGAGCAGACCGATGCGAAGATCGGCCGCCGGAGAAAGAACTCGACCACGCCGCCTGGGACTTGGCTGAGATCGCGAAAGGTTGCTAGGCGTCGGCCTCGAGCGGGGGGATCCAGCCCTCGAGCGCAGACACCTCGCCGACCACCTTCCCGGCCACGTTCTTCACCGCGACGCGGACGTGCGGCGCGAGCGCGGCTCGTGCCTCCGGTTCGAGCACACGCAGGTCGTCGAGCAGCGCGAGCGCGGCGGGAGCGGTCGCGCGGCGGCCCCCGTCGAGCACCTTGAGCGACAGCCCCAGCCCGGCGTCGAGGAGCGCGGTGCAGTGGACGGCCTCGGCGCCCGCCTTCGCGACGACGCGCCCGCGCGTCGCGCGCATGAGATCGGTATCGAAGCGCGCCGTGCCTCCGACGTACCACGGCTCGGAGGCCATCGCCGCACCGACGCGCGCGAGCGCGGTCGCGTCGGCGTCGTCGACCTGCTCGAGGGTCGCGAGGCGCGCGAACGACGTCGCCGCCTTGCGCAGCGTCGTCGCGTACACCGGGATGCCGCAGCCGTCGACGGCCAGCGTATCGCCGGAGAACGTGTCGTCGCTCACGCGCCCGCAGAGCGCGAGGATCTCGCGCTGCGCCGGATGCCCGGGCTCGAGGTAGCCTTCGAACGGCGCGCCGAGCACCTTCGCGAGCGCCAGGATGCCGGCGTGCTTGCCGCTGCAGTTGTTGTGCAGCGCGCTCGGCTGCTCGCCGCGCGCGGCGAGCGCCTGCGCCGCCGGCTCGTACGCCGGCGGATGCGCGCCGCACTCGAGGTCCGCGACGCTCGCCCCGATGCGCTCCAGCATCGAGGCGACGAGCGCGACGTGGTCGGGTTCGCCGTTGTGCGAAGCGCACATGACGGCCAGCTCGCGCTCGCCGAAGCCGAAGCGCTCCAGCACGCCGGCGCGCACCGAGGCTGCGGCGATGAACGGCTTGGCCGACGAGCGCAGGAAGACGGGCGTCTCGACCGTGCCGATCTTGAGCGCGACCTCGCCGCGCGCGTCCGCCGCGCACGCCGCGACGCAGTGAACCGATTCGACGCGCCCGCCTCGGCGCGCCGCCACGGCGGGGACGCCGGCCAACTCCCAGTACATGACCGCTGCGCCGCGTACGGCCCCGCGTCGGCCTCCCCCTCCGCGGGTACCCCCTCGCCATGGATGCCCGCACAACCGCTTCCGGTCCCTCGATTCGTCCCGAACCGATCGCCCGGTTTCCCGATCACTGGCCGTCGGGGATCGCGCCGACGCGCGACGGCCGGTTGTTCGTGAGCTTCCCGCGCCTCGATCCCACGCCGTCGCCGATCAACCTGGGCGAGATCATCGACGGGCAGGTGATCGCGTTTCCGGACGAGCTCGTGAACGGCATCGATCCGACCGACACCGAGCACCGCTTCGTGAACGTGCACGGGATCGCGATCGGCCCCGGCGGCCGGCTTCTCGCGCTCGACACCGGTGCGCGCTCGCTCGACGTCTGCGACCCGCGCGCCGCGAAGCTCTACGTCATCGACCTCGACCGCAACGCGATCGTGCACGGGATCGGCTTCGCGCGCGACGTCTGCCTGGAGACGACGTACCTCAACGACCTCGTCATCGACTACGCGCGCGGAAAGGCGGGCTACGCCTACATCAGCGACTCGGGTGCGAAGGGCCCGAACGGGATCATCGTGGTCGACCTCGACTCCGGCGCGTCGTGGCGCAGGCTCACCGGACACCCGAGCGTCCGTGCTCCCCAGCGCCCGGGATTCGGGATCGCGACCGAGGACGGCGTGAAGCGCGTCGCCGGCGGGATCGACGGGATCGCGCTCTCCCCGGACGGCGCGACGCTGTGGTGGACGCCGCTCGGATCGTACGATCTCTACAGCATCCCGACCGACGCGCTCGTCGGCCGGCAAGCGAACGACGACGAATGGGTCGCGCGCCACGTCGTGCAGCATGACGCGCGCGATTTCGCGAGCGACGGGCTCGACTGCGACCGCGAAGGGCGCGTCTACTTCACCGACGTCACGCACGGCACGCTGCAGCGGCTCATCCCGGCCGAGCACCGCTACGAGACGCTGCTGCACGGCGAAGGCTTCTTCATCTGGCCCGATGCGGTGAAGCTCGGTCCCGACCGCACGATCTACGTCAGCGACAGCCAGGTCGACCGGATGCCGTCGTTCAACGAGGGCGAAGACCGCCGCACGCCGCCCTACACGCTCTATCGCGCCGCGATCGACGCCGACCCCGCGCAGTACTGAGCGTCGCACGCGACCCGCGATGTTCGAGGGCTTCGCGCTGGAGCGCATCGACGTCGGCGAAGCGACGCTGCGCGTGCGCCGCGGCGGCAGCGGGCCGCCGCTGCTGCTGCTGCACGGGCATCCGCAGACGCACGTGATGTGGCATCGCATCGCGCCGCGGCTCGCCGAAGAGTTCACCGTCGTCGCGCCCGACTTGCGCGGCTACGGCGAAAGCTCGAAGCCGCCGACCACCGAGGATCACGAGCCGTACTCGAAGCGCGCGATGGCGCGCGACGCGGTCGCGCTCATGCGCGCTTTCGGCTTCGAGCGCTTCGCCGTCGCCGGGCACGACCGCGGCGGACGCGTCGCGTACCGGCTCGCGCTCGACCATCCCGAGCGCGTCGAGCGTCTCGCCGTGCTGGACATCATCCCGACCGGCGAGCACTTCCGCCGTGCCGACATGAAGTTCGGGCTCGGGTACTGGCACTGGTTTTTCCTCGCGCAACCGTACCCGTTTCCGGAGGCGGTGATCGCCGCGAATCCGGACGCCTTCTTCAGCGGGCGCCCGAATCGCGCGAACGTCCACAGCCCCGAGGCGCTCGACGACTATCTGCGCTGCTACCGGAATCCCGAAACGATCCACGCGGCGTGCGAAGACTATCGCGCCGCGGCGACCTACGATTTCGCGCTCGACGAAGCCGACCGCGGCGTGAAGACGATCGCCGCGCCGCTGCTCGCGCTGTGGGCGGCGCACGGCGCCCTTCCCGCGTGGTACGACGTGCTCGCGGTGTGGCGCGACTGGGCCGGCGACGTGCGCGGCGGGCCGATCGACAGCGGGCATTTCATGCCCGAAGAAGCGCCGGAGGAGACGTACGCCGCCCTGCGCGCGTTCTTCGCGGGCTGACGCAGGAGCGCAGCGCTCGTGGTGTAAGTCGGTTCGCCCACCGGCCCGACCGGTGCGATCGGAGGTTACCCATGCGCGCCCGCGCTTTCGTCGCGCTCCTCGCCGTCGTGTTGCCGCTGCCGGCGTTCGCGGCGCCCGCCGACGACGTCAAAGCCGCGATGCTGAAGCTCGCGCATGCGCACGCTTATCACGTCACCATCGCGGGCGGCGCCGGCGGCGGCGGGATGGAGATGGACTTCGTCCGTCCCGACCGCATCCACATGACGAACGGCGCGATGGAGATGATCCGCGTCGGTGCGACGATGTGGGTGAAGGTCAACGGCAGCTGGATGCAGATTCCGATGCAGGGCGGCGCGATGGGAGCGCGCGGCGGCCCCGCCGCGGCGAGCGCGTCCGTCTCGCAGGCGCAGGCGCTCGCCGATCACCCCGAGGAGATCGCCACCGTCACCGACCGCGGACCGAAGCTCGTCGACGGGGAGACCCTGCACGTCTACGACGTGCAGCAGAGCGGCAGCAGCGGAACGCTGACGATCTTCGTCGGCGCCGACGGCTTCCCGCACGCGATGGAGACGGTCGACAAGCAAGGCAAAGTCTCGCACATGCGCTTCTCCCGCTTCGACGACCCGGCGATCGCGATCACGCCGCCCGCGTAGCGCGCCCGCGCCGCCGCGAACGATCAGAAGAGCGAGAGCTGCTCGTGCGGCTCGAGATACGTCGCGTCGACCCCCATGCGGCGCAGCCGCCACGCGAAGTCGCGCCAGCCGTGGTTCAGCAGCACCTTCTTCGGCTGCGCCAGCTCGATGTAGCGCAGCAGCGCCGCGTAGTCGGCGTGGTCGCTCAGCGGGATGCAGGCGTCGACGCCGTAGCGGAACGGCGCGCTGCGGTCCAGCGCCCAGCCGGAAAGCATCGCACGGCGGGCCTTGAGCCGCTCCAGCGCCTTCGGCTGCGTCTTTCCCGACGGCGGCCAGATCAGCGCGCGCGTTCCGTCGTACGTGAGCGCGTCGTAGCGCTCGTACGGCGGCAGCACGACGCCGGCGCGCGCATAGACCTTCGCGATCTCGTCGACGGCGCCGTGCACGGCGAGCGGGATCCCCGCTTTGCCAAGAATCGCCATCGCCTCTTGCGCCTTGCCGAGCGAGTACGCGTAGAGCACCGGCGCGCAGCCGGCGGCGAGCGCCTCCGTCGCGAACGCGACGATCGCGTCCTCGACTTCGTCACGCGAGGGAAAGACGTAGTGCGGGCGGCCGTACGTGCACTCCATCAGCAGCACGTCGCAGCGCTTCACCTCGGGCGGCTCGCACGTGTACGAGCGTGCGAGCTTGAAGTCGCCCGTGTAGACGAAGCGGCCGCGCTCGCCTTCGATCAGCAGCTGCGCGCTGCCCAGGACGTGCCCCGCAGGGAAGAGCGTGAGCTCGTGCTCGCCGTCGGACCACGGGACGTTGAAGCGCCGCTCCTCGAACTCGCACGCCGGCACCGGCGTATCCGCCTGGTCGCGCGCGGGCGCACGCCGCTGCCCTCGCTCGGCGCGCGGCGCCGACCGGCGGCCACGCTGAAAGCGAGCCCTGCAGATCGCCGCATTCGCGGGGGTCGTGACGATGGTGTCGTGCTCGCGCGCGTGATCGCTGTGTCCGTGCGAAACGTAGCAGCGCGCACGCGGCCGGAGCGAGTCGATCCACAGGTCGAGGTCGGCGACGTAGAGCGACCTCTCGGCGAGCGAGAACACGGACCGAACGTGCGTTCGCGTCCCGCCGGGGCCGCACCCTTTTCCGCGGGCCTGGGGTTCTCCGGAAGACAATGCGCGTCTACGACAACCTGGCCGACACGTTCGGCAATACGCCGCTGGTCCGCATCCCGCGGCTCGCCAAGGGGCTCGACGCCGAGATCCTGGTCAAGCAAGAGTCGAAGAACCCCGCCGGCTCGGTGAAAGACCGCATCGGCGTCGCGATGATCGAGGCGGCGGAGCGCGACGGGAAGCTGCGCCCCGACTCGGTGATCGTCGAGCCGACGAGCGGCAACACCGGCATCGCCCTCGCGTTCGTGTGCGCAGCGAAAGGCTATCCGTGCATCCTGACGATGCCGGAGACGATGACGATGGAGCGCCGCAACCTGCTCAAGGCGTACGGCGCGCAGCTCGTCCTCACGCCGGGGAGCGACGGGATGAAAGGCGCGATCGCCAAAGCGAACGAGATCGTCGCGTCGAACCCCGCGAAATACTTCATGCCCGGGCAGTTCGACAACCCGGCGAATCCGCAGATCCACTATCGGACGACCGGCGAAGAGATCTGGCGCGATACCGACGGCAAGGTCGACATCCTCGTCGCCGGCGTCGGCACCGGCGGAACGATCACCGGCGCGGGACACCTGCTCAAGGAGCGCAAGCCGTCGGTGGAGTGCGTCACCGTGGAGCCGGACACGTCGTGCGTGCTCGCGGGCGGCAAGCCCGGCCCGCACAAGCTGCAAGGCTTCGCGGCGGGCTTCGTGCCGTCGATCCTCGACACGCACGTGTACGGCGAGGTCATCCAAGTCTCGTTCGAGGACGCGATCGCGACGGCGCGCCGCCTCGCGCGCGAGGAAGGGATGCTGCTCGGCATCTCGTCGGGGGCGAACGTCTACGCCGCGCTGCAGGTGGCGGCGCGTCCGCAGAACGCCGGGAAGCTCATCGTGACGATCGGCTGCGACACCGGCGAGCGTTACCTGTCGAGTCCGCTGTACGCCGAACAGGAAGCGAACGTCTTCGAGCCCGCGTTGGCGTAGCGGGGCCGCGGCGCGTCAGCGCGCCGCGGCGAGAAACGCGGCGAGCTGCGCGCGCGAGGTGATGCCCAGCTTCTGATACACCGAGCCGAGGTGCTTCTCGACGGTCTTGTAGCTGATGCACAGCCCGCGCGCGATCTCGACGTTCGAGCGGCCTTCCGCGGCCAGCAGGGCGATCTCGCGCTCGCGGCTCGACAGCGTCCCGATCGGCTCGCCGTCTACGCGCGGCGCGGGCGTGCGCGGCGCCGGAGCGCTGAGCGCTTCGAGCCGCCGCACGTCGAACAGCGCGCCGCAGCGGCGGTAGACGGCGAGCGCCGCGTCCGGATCGCCCGCGCTCTCGAGCGCGGCGGCCTCGAGCAGCGGGAATCCCAGGCGGCGGAATCCGTCGGCGGCCGCGCGCGCGAGCGGTACGGCTTCCTCGTCGCGTCCCGCTCGGCGCAGCGCCTCGGCGTCGAACAGGCTGAGCGCGTGCCGCTCCGCGATCTCGACCGGCGCGTCGGCCGCGCGCGCGAGGTAGGTGCGCGCCCGGGCGGCGTCGCGCGGCGTCCCGTACCGGCCCGCGGCGAGCAGCGTGAACGTCATGCCGCGCGGACACTCGCACTCCGGGAGCGCGCGATGCACCAGCGCCTCGGCGTCCCGAAAGCGCCCGCGGCGCACCAGGATCTCGGCGAAGCCGGGAGCGCACTCGGTCTCCGCCGCCGCCGAGACGTTCCCCGCGAACCCGTCGAACCACGTCGCGATCAGCCGCGGGTCGTCGAGATACGCGCCGGCGAGCGCTCCGGCCGCAGCCGCGATCGTCGAGGTCACCCGGCTCTCCACCGAGGCGGGAACGTGCTCGAGCGCGCGGCGCGCGTCGTCGAGATCGCCGCGCATCACCGCGCACAGCGCGCCGACGGCGTGAGCGCTCATCTGTCCGTGCACGCTCCGCTCGTCGCGCGCGATCGCGAGCGCCCGCTCGACGTGCTCGCGCGCGTCGTCGTGCAAACCGAAGTACGCGAAGCACATGGCACCGTTGTAGTGCGCCGACGCGATCGCGCCGACCGATCCGGTCGCGCGCGCCGCGGCCACCCAGGCCGCGTGCTCCCGCCGAAACGCGTCCAGCTCGCCGCGCGTCATCGCCACCCACGCGGACACGTTGCGGAAGCGCAGCAGCACGTCGGGCGCGCCGTCGAGGGCGCGCGCGTCGACCTCCGCCAGATGGTGCGCCGCGCGCGTCGGATACCACAGCGTCGCGGTCAGCCAGGCGAGCCCGAGGTGCACGCGGCTGCGCGCCACGTACTCTTCGGGCGGCAGACGCTCGAGCATCTCCTCGAGCGGCTGCGTCGGCGCGTCGAGCTTCAGCGTGTATCCGACGATCGCCGCGCGCAGCCGGCACGCCGCTTCGCGTTCGGGCGCTCCGGCGGCCCGGAAGCCGTCCGCCGCCGCGACGTACGCACGATACGCCTCTTCGGTCGCGTTCAGCGCGCCGCGGCGGTCGGCGATCTTCTGCGCGATCCCGGCCCGCACGAGCGGATCCAGCGGCTCCGACTCGAGCGCGCGCTCGTAGAACGCAATCGCGTCCTCGTGGGCGTGGACGCTTCCGGCGGCGTCGCCGGCGCGCTCGTTGTAGCGGGCCGATTCGGCGCCCGCGCCTGCGGCCCACCAATGATACGCGAGCGCCTCGACGTTCGCGTCGTCGCCGCGCCGTTCGAGCGCGAGCGCGATGTCGCGGTGCATCGGCCGCAGCTCCGCGGCGAGAAAATCGCGATAGACCGCCTCCCGGGTGAGACCGTGGCGGAATCGGAACGCGGCCGGTCCGGCCTCTTCGACGAGCTGAAAGTCGCGCGCGCGGCGCAGCGTCGCGAGCAGGTCGCCGGGCGAGGCGCCCGTCGTCGCCGCGAGCAGATCGACGCCGAAGCTGCGCCCGATCGCGGCAGCCTGCCGGATCACGCGCCGTTCGCCTTCGTCGAACGGACGGAGCCGCTCCAGCAGCGCCGCGCGCACGGTCATCGGAAGCTCCCGCGACGCGCGCTCGCCGGCGCGCCTGCGGCTCTGCTCGACCGCGCTCTTGAGGAGCTCCTCGGTGAAGAACGGGTTGCCTTCGCCCGCGAGCGCGACCGCTCGGCGCGTCTCCTCCGGCAGCGCGACGCCGTCGAGCGCCTCGTCGATGAAGGTGCGCAGCTCCACTCCGGAGAGCGGGGCGAGATCGATGCGCCCGGCGCGCGCGACCCGCTCGATCGTCGCGACGCCGGCGATCGCCGGGTGCTCGGGATGCAGCTCGTCGGGACGGAACGACGCGACGATGAGCACCCGCATCCGCTGCACCGCCGTGCCGAGGTGCGCGAGGACGTCGAGGGTCGCCGCGTCGGCCCAGTGCAGGTCCTCGACGACGAGCAGGATCGCTCCGCGCGCCGCGAGCGCGGCGACCCGCCGCGCGATCGTCTCCAGCTGTTCCTGTTTCGTCGCGGCCGGCTCGAGCCGTCCGTCGGCGCCGAGCTGCGCGAGCGCGTCGAGGATCGGTCCGTACGGCCGGCGCGCGTCGTCGATGCACAGTCCCTGGCCGGTTCGCCATCGCGCGTATCCGAGGGAGCCGCGAAACTGCGCGATCAGCCGCGACTTTCCGAGCCCCGCGTCGCCCGCGATCAGCACCAGCCCGCCGTGAGACGACGCCGCTTCGAGACGGCGCTCGTGCAGGTACGCGAGCTCGTCGCGCCGCCCGACGAAGGGGCGGCAGAGCACGGGGCGGACGATCACGGCCGCACGCTCGCTTCGCCCGGAGACGAACGCGAGCCTATCGCGTCGCGGCGCCGGGGGGCGCGGCGGCGCAAAGCTTCGCCGCCACGCGGGCGTACGCGGCGGAGCCGATCGCGACCAGGCCGAGGGCCCGCGCGTAGTACGTCCGCGCATCGTCCAGGGCGTGGACGGCCGCGGCGCGGTCGCCGGCCAGCTCGTTGTAGCGGACGCCGCGCCGCACGTCGCCCGCCGCCCACGCGTGGTACGCGAGGTCGCCGAGCGGGACGTCGCCGCCCGCGAGCATCGCCTCGAGCACCCGCGCGACGCGCCGATGCAGCGGCCGCACGCGGCCCTGCAGCAGCTCGTCGTAGATGACGTCGCGCGTCAGCGCGTGGCGGAACGCGTAGCGGTCGCCGGCGGCGTCCTCTTCGATGAGGAGCTGCAGGTCGCAGGCGCGCTCGAGCGCCGCGCGCACCGTGTCCTCGGCGCGCCGCGACGCCGCGAGCAGCACGGCGAACCGAAACCGCCGCCCGATGACGGCGGCGCGCATGACGACGGCGCGGTCGCGGCGGTCCAGCGCGCGGATCCGCCCGAGAACGGTCGCGCGGACGGCGTCGGGCACGTGCACGGCCTCACGATAGCGCCGCCCGCTCGGCCGGCGGGATGGGGGGCGCCCCTACTTCGCGCTCAGTCGACCCCGACGTCCCAGACCATCCCGAGATCGCGCTTCGCGAACGCCCGGAAGGCGATCAGCGTCTCGGTCCCGGTGATCCCGGCGTGCGAGGCGATCCGCTCGGTGACGAGATCGCTGAGCTGGTCGTGCTCGCGCACCCGCACCATCGCCACGAGGTCGTACGGTCCCGCGACGCTGTAGCACTCGGTGACGCCTTCGATCTCGAGCAGCTCCTCGGCGAGAGGCCGCACGCGGCCGGGCTCCACGCTCATCAGCACGATCGCGGTGATCACGCGTGCCGCTACCCCGCCCGGCGCAAGCCCACCTGCGCGGCTCGCGCGGCGGCTTGAAGTGCTCGGCACGCGCGGCGCGAACGGCGGCACCGTGATCGCCTTCGCCCGAACCTGTGCCGCGATCGCGGCGACGGCGAGCAAGCTCGAGAAGATCGCGCTCCTTGCGTCCTACCTGCGCGGCCTCTCCGACGACGATCTTCCGCCGGCGGCGCGCTACTTCACCGGCAATCCGTTCCCGCAGTCCGACGAGCGCAGCTTGGCGGTCGGCGGACGCACAATCGTCGAGGCCGCCGAGCACGTGTGGGGCGTCGACGACGCCGCGCTCGGCGTCGCGTACCGGGCGACGGGCGATCTCGGCGCGGCGCTCGGGCCCTTCGTGCGCGCGCCGGCCGATCTCGGCTTGTTTCGCGAGACGCTCACGCCGGCGCGTCTCTACGCGCTGCTCCTCGAGATCGCCGGCGCGGCCGGGAAGAGCGCGCAGAAGCGGCGCCGCATCCTGTGCGAGCGCATCTTCTCCGCCTGCACCGATCCGCTGGAAGCGACGTACGTCGTGAAGATCATGACGGGCGAGCTGCGGATCGGGCTGCGCGAAGGACTGGTCGTCGAGGCGATCGCGAGCGCGTTCGCGCGCGAAGCGGGCGCGGTGCGGCGCGCGGCGAGCGCGGCGGGCGATCTCGGCGCGGTCGCGCTCGCCGCCAAGCGCGACGCGCTCGACGAGGTCACGATCGCGTACCACGCGCCGATCGCGTTCATGCTCGCGACGCCGATCGCATACGGCTCGGCATACAAGGAGTTCGGCGGCGCGACGTGGCTGGTCGAGGACAAGTACGACGGCATCCGCGCGCAGGCGCACGTGACGCCGGAGCGCGTGTCCGTCTTCTCCCGCACGCTGAACGACGTCGCCGCGTCGTATCCCGAGATCGTCGATGCGCTGCGGGCGCTTCCGGGGTCGTGCGCGCTCGACGGCGAGATCGTCGCCGTGCGCGACGGCCGCGTGCTGCCGTTCCGCTTTCTCCAAGCGCGGCTGCAGCGCAAGGACGTGACGGCGGAGCTGATGCGCGAGGTCCCCGTCCGGTACGTCGTCTTCGACGCGCTCGCGCGCGACGAGACGTTTTTGCTCGACCATCCGCTGGCCGATCGCCGCGCCGCGCTCGCGGAGCTGCTCGCGAACGGCGGCGGCGCGGTCGCGCTCGCACCGTGGACCGCGCTGGAGAACGGCGCCGCCGCGCAGACGATCCACGAGCGTTTCGAGGTCTCGCGCGCCGACGGCAACGAGGGGCTGGTCTTCAAGCGCACCGACTCGGTCTATTCGCCCGGACGCCGCGGCAAGGCGTGGCTGAAGCTCAAGCGCGAGCTGGCGACGCTCGACTGCGTCGTCGTCGGCGTCGAGCGCGGCCACGGACGGCGGGTGAACGTGCTCTCCGACTACACCTTCGCGGTGCGCGACGGCGACGCGCTCGCGGTGATCGGCAAGGCCTACAGCGGGCTGACCGACGCCGAGATCGCGCAGATGACGGAATGGTTCGAGGCGCACCGGCTGCCGCCGGCGGAGGCGCGCGCCGCGTACGAACGGCTCGACCTGAAGCGCCACGAGATCGTCGTCGAGCCGACGATCGTGGTGGAGATCGCGTTCGACATCATCCAGAAGAGCACGCTGCACGCGAGCGGCTACGCGCTGCGCTTCCCGCGCATCGTGCGCATCCGCGACGACAAGCGTCCCGAGGACGCCGACACGCTGGCGCGGGTCGAGGAGATCTACGCGGAGATGCTGGCGCGCGAAGGGATCGACGCGCCGGCTTAGCGGCGCATGCGCTTCGCGCGCTCGGCGCGGATGCGCTGCGCGCGCGCGTACGCGTCGAAACCCGACGGCTTCGTGCGCCGGGCGGCGTGCATCCGCACGCGTCCGGCGAGCACGGCGACGACGATCAGCACGGCGAGCGCGGCGCACGCGATGCGCAGCGACGGCGCGAGCGGCAGCAGCGACGCGGCGGCGAGCACGACCGCGGCGAGCGCGGCGAAGGTCTGCGACCGGCGCATCGGCGGCGCGGTCACGGGACGGCGCTACTCGTCTTCGTGCAAATGCAGGTGGCAGCCGTCCTCGGCGTCGTCGAGGACTTCGCGCGCTTCGAGGAGCACGCTGCTCGGCAGTGCGGAACCAGATTCAACCGAGCCCTCCTCCGCGAGGAAGTCGAGCTCGTCCCAGTCCTCCCACGTCTCGAGCGGTTCGCCGTCGACCTCGGCCGGAAACCGAACGCAGAAGCCTTGCTCGATGTGCAGCCCCGTGATCTGGACGCGCGATCCGCGCGGGAAATACGTCCCGTCTTTCCAGAGCGTTCCGTACGTGGTGTCGTAGTGCTGCCCGATGTGTATCTTGTCGATCGTCCGGTCTCCCCTGAGTGGACGTCGTGTGGCGGTGGCTGTGGTTCTCTTCCGCGCACCGGCGGGGTATACCCGTCGCGATGAACCGCCGGGGCCTGCAAAAGTGGCTGGTTTTAGCCTCGGAATATCGGATCAATACGAAGTTTTTACGCTTGCGCGCCGACCGCGTGCAGCTCTCCGACGGAACGGTCGTCGAGGAGTACTTCGTCCGCGAGTCGCGGGGCTTCGCGGTCGTGCTCGCGCTCACGTCGGATCGTCTCGTTCCGCTCGTACGGCAATATAAGCATGGCGCGGGCGAGATCATGCTGGAGCTCCCGGCCGGAATGATCGATCCCGACGAAGATCCCGCGGCGTGCGCGGCGCGCGAGCTGGCCGAAGAAACCGGCTTCACCGGCGGCGCGCCCGAACACGTTCGCACGCTCTACGCCGACCCGACGAACTCGACGTCGGCGATGCACCTGTTCGTCGTGCGCGACGCGGCGCGTACCCGCGAGCCCGAGCTGGACGTGACCGAAGCGATCGAAGTCGACATGGTCTCGCTCGACGAGCTGCGCGCGATGGCGTACGACGGACGGATCACCGCATCGTCGCAGGTCGCCGCCGTGCTGCTCGCGCTGGCGTATCTCGAACGCCCGGCGCGCTAGCCGGGTCGCAAGCGGCGCCGTTCGGGCGCGGAACGGTCGCGCGCGACGAGATGCAACGCGCCGCGCAGCGCGGAGAGCGCGCCGAACGGGTAGACGCGGTTCGCGTCGCTCGCGACGACGCGCAGCTCGCGCGGTGCGAGGTTCCACGCCGCGAGCGCGTCGGCGCACGCGTCGCCCGCGACGTCGAGCCCCGGCGAATACGGCGTGAGCGCGGGGACGACGACGAGCGAGCGGCCGCCGACGAACGCCGGAACCGTGACGTTCGGCGCGAGCCGCAGCGACGGGTGCAGATGGCCGACGATCGTGCGCGCCCGCCGCTCGGGACGGTCGCCGTGCGCGAGTGTCCAGCCGTCGCGCTCGCACGCTTCGAGCGTGGCCCCGAGGATCGCCGTCCCACGCGTACGGCCTTCATGGTTGCCCGCGACGACCGTCACCGTCGCGATCGCCCGCAGCGCGTCGAGCGCGCCGGCGACCGCGCGTGCGGCGCCGGCGCTCATCCCGGCGCCGTGGATCGCATCGCCGAGGAACACGATCTCGCGCGCGTCGTGCCGCCGCGCCGCGACGACGATCGCGCCGACGATCTCCGCGGTGCTCCAGAGCGGCAGCGCCGCGCCGCCGCCCATCACGTCTTCGTAGCCGAGGTGCGCATCGGCGCACAGCAGCGTGCGCGACCGGGCGAGCAGCGCGAACCCGCCCGGAAGCGCGAGCACGCCGTCCGCGATCTCGTACGAATCGCACGCGGCGGCCGGCCGGATCACAGCAGCCTCAGCTGACGGCGCTCGAATCGGGCGTCGTCAGTGACGCGGTCGGCGGGCCGGTGCGGTTCGCTCGACTCCGCCGCTTCGCCGAGGAGCGCCAGAACGCGCTCGTGCAGCGCTTCGACCATGCTCGTGCGGTCGTCCATCACGACGGAGTCGCCGAAGGACGACGTCACGATGCCGAAGGTGAACGGCGTCGCGGCGCGCGGATGGACGACGCGCGGTACGCCGTCGAGGGCTTCGAGATACGCTTTCGCGCCCGGCGCGTCGAGGAGCTCGCGCGTCACGACGCGGAGCGTCTCGCGAATCAGCGGGAACTCGCGGTCGGCCTCCCACAGCCGGTCGAAGATGCGTGCGGCGTTCCAGCGCAGCGCGCCGCCGCGAATCGCGCGCCCGCCGGCCCGGCGCAGCACGAGCAGTCCGGTGTTCGCGACGTGCCGGAAGGCCCCGCGCAGCAGCGAGCCGGAGCGCAGCCCGGCGAGCAGATCGTCGTCGAAGCCCTCGGCGCCGAGCAGCGCGCTCCACGTCGCGTCCGCGACCTTGCGCCGCGCGGGGAGCGCGACCAGAAAACCGTTGTCGTCGGTGGTCAAGGTCGAATTGACGCGCGCGAGCCGGTGCAGCCGCGCGCCCACGACGCGCGCCAGCGTCTCGTTGATCCGCCGGCCCGCGCCCGTATGGAAGACCGCCGTCTGGCGCTCGTCCATGCGGTAGATCTCGATCACCGGCCGCGTCGCTTCGGGAAGCGCCGAGAGCGCGAGCTGCTGCGCGACGTAGCGGACGACGTGCGCCGCTTCGGCGCCCTCGAGCGCGTAGCGGTGCGCGAGATAGGCGAGCGCTCGCGCGGCGCCGCCGAGCGCGAGCGCGTCGGCGACCCCCCGCCGCAGCACGCCGATCTCGTGGGCGAGCGCGCTCGGGATGCCTTTCAGATGCGAGCTCCACTGCGGAACGGTCGGACGTCCCGCGTGCGGCTCGACGCGCAAGCCGCGCGGACCGATCTCCTTCACCCGCAGCGTGCGGCCGTCGAGCAGAAAGACGTCGCCGACGTTCAGCGCCGCGGCGAAGTCCTCGCCCAGCCGGCCGATCCCGCTGCCGCCGGCTCCGCTCACCGGCACCGTCGACTCGTCGGGGATCGTGCCGACGTTTTCGAAGAACGCGCTCGACGCTTCGCGTCCCAGCCCGTAGATCGCGACGCCGTCGGTACCGATCCGCCTCACGTGCGCTTCGTCCGGGCCCGCGCCGCCGCCGCTCAGGTACGCCACGCAGGCGCGCAGGTCGCGCTCGCTCAGCGCGCGATACGGGTACGCGCGGCGCGCGAGCGCCAGCGCGTCCGCGATCGCGACGCGGTTGTCCGGCGCGCACAGGCCGACGAGCCACTGCGCGAGCACGTCGAGCGGCGCTTCCGGAACCTCGAGCGGCTCGAGCGCGCCGTCGCGGATGCACCGACGCGTCGCGGCGGCTTCGACGATGTCGTCGCGATCCTGCGCCACGACGACGCCGCTCGCGACCGCGCCGGGACGATGCCCCGCGCGTCCCACGCGCTGCAGCGTGGGCGTCATCCCGCGGGCGCCGCCGACGATGAGCACGCGGTCGATGCAGCCGACGTCGAGCCCGAGCTCCAGCGAGCTGGAGCAGACGACGGTGCGCAGCCGTCCGGCGCGCAGCTCCGCTTCGACGCGATGCCGCACGCTGCGCTCCAGCGCGCTGTGGTGCACGCCGATGCGCCGGTCGCGCGTCGCCGTCGCCTCGCGCGGCGCCGTCTCCGGCACGGCGATCTCGCCGGCGGGCTCGCCCGCCAGCTCCATCTCGTGCGCGATGCGCTCGGCCTGGCTGCGCACGTTCGTGAACACGAGCGTCGAGCGAACGTCCTGCGCCAGCCGGTACGCTTCGCGCGCGCACTGCGGCAGCGGCGCGATCGCGCCGGCGAACGGCGCCACGACGTCGAGCCGGATCTCGCGCAGCCCGCGGCAGTCGACGACCGCGCACTCGCGCTCGCTGCCGGCGACGTACGCGGCGACGCGCTCCAGCGGCGAAACCGTCGCGGACAGTCCGACGCGACGGAGCTTCGCGCCGGTCAGCTCTTCGAGCGATTCCAGCGTGAGCGCGAGCTGCGCGCCGCGCTTGTTCGCGGCGAGCGCGTGCACTTCGTCGATCACGACCGTCTCGACGTGCGAGAGCCCTTTGCGGTACGACGGCATGGCGCACAGCAGCGCCAGCGACTCCGGCGTCGTCAAGAGCACGTGCGGCGGACGCCGCTGCATCAGCCGCCGCTCCTCGACCGGCGTGTCGCCGGTCCGTACGCCGGTCCGGACGAAGCGCTCGCGCACCCGGCCGCGGCGCACGCGTGCGCGCTCGGTGTTCGGGCGTTCCAGCAGCCCCATCTCGCGCAGCGGCCGGCGCAAGTTGTGCTCGACGTCGTAGCCGAGCGCGCGCAGCGGCGAGACGTAGACGCAGTACGTCCGCGCCAACAGCTCGTCGGCGTCGCGCAGCTCGGCGAGCCGCGACATGACGGGCAGAAACGCCGCGAGCGTCTTCCCCGTGCCGGTCGGCGAGCAGATCAGGGCATGTGCGCCCGAAGCGGCAAGCGGCAGCGCTTGCGCCTGCGGCGGCGTCGCGGACCGGAGGTGCTCGTCACACCACGCCGCGACGGCCGGATGCAGAGAAGCGAAGGCGCCGTCCACGGGAACGCGTTCGTTTCATCGAACGAACGTTCGAGACCTTGTGCTCGCGGTGCGTTGAAACCGGCGCGGGCGGCAGGCGGTAGGTGGAGGCGGAGGTACTCATGGGACTCTTCGTCCGGGTGACCGCGGCCGTCGCCATCGCGATCGTCGCGCTGATCGTGCTCGGGTTCATCCTGAAGATTCTGTTCGTCGCCGCCCTGGTCGCAGCGCTGGTCGTCGGCGCGCTGTTCCTCTGGAACGCCGTGCGGCGCAATCGCTCGGGCGGGATCACGACCTACACGATGCGGCGCTAGCTGCCGCCGACGTGCCGGACGCACCGCCGGCGGCTCAGCAGCTGGCCGGCGTCCTCCTCGCGCAGATCGTCACGCTCGACGTCGTCCCGATGGCATGGGAGAACGTCGACGGCGTGCAGCGCGCGTACCCGCCGGCGGGAGAGACGCTTTCGCTCTACGATCCGGCGCTGGACGTGCTCGCGCAGATCTTCAAGGACTCGATCGGCAACGCGTACCGGTCGGTCTCCGGCGGGACGCTCTTCTCGTTCACCGGCTGGATGCCGCAGAGTCAGGACTCGTGGGCGCACATCGCCGGCGTGAACCACTCCGTGCAGACGTACGTCGATTTCGTGCAGACGGAAGCCGCGAAGGAGACCGGCGCAGGCAAAGGATGACGCGGCGCGGCCTCGTACGGACGACGGGTCGCCACACCCGTCCCCGGGAGGGTTCGCCACGCTGTCACGCTCGTCTCGCGCCGCGCTGGCGGCGCTCGTCTTCCTTTGCGGAACCGCCGCAGCGGTCGCACAGACGCCGCCCCGTTCTCCGGAGTCGAATCCGTCGAGCCCGCCGGTTCCGGCAGGCTCACCGATCCCGTCGAGCTCGCCGCAGCCGACCGCCACGCCGACTCCGCCGTACAATCGCATGGCCTTCCGCGAGATCGGCCCCGGCGTGGCGGGCGGCCGCGTCACGTCGGTCGTCGGCGTCGCGGACGATCCGCAGCTCTACTACCTCGGCGCCGCGGGCGGCGGCGTGTGGAAGACGGTGAACGGCGGTGCCACGTGGACGCCGCTGTTCGACAAGCAGGACGTCTCCTCGATCGGCGCGGTCGCGATCGATCCGAAGGATCACAACGTCGTGTGGGTCGGCACCGGCGAGACGAATCCGCGCAACGACGTCTCGTGGGGCGACGGCATCTACAAGTCGACCGACGGCGGGAAGACGTGGACGAACGTCGGGCTGCGCGCGACGCGCGCGATCTCCTCGATCGTCATCGACCCGCGCGATCCGAACGTGGTCGTCGTCGGCGCGCTCGGCGACGTCTTCGCCGACTCGCCCGAGCGCGGCGTGTATCGCACCGCCGACGGCGGGAAGACCTGGACCAAGACGCTCTACGTCGGCCCCGAAAGCGGCGCGAGCGAGCTGGCCGCGGATCCGAAGGACCCGAACGTCATCTACGCCGGGATCTGGCAGTTCCAGCGCAAACCGTGGACGTTCACGTCGGGCGGAACGGCCGACGGCATTTGGAAATCGACCGACGGCGGGCAGCATTGGACGCGGCTCACCGGGCACGGCTTGCCGGAAGGAATGACGGGCCGCATCGGGCTCGCGGTCGCGCCCTCGAATCCGAAGCGCGTCTACGCGCTGATCGAGTCGAAGGACGGGATCCTCTGGCGCTCGGACGACGCCGGTGCGTCGTGGACGATGATGACGAAGAACACGCTCGTCGATCAGCGCCCGTTCTACTTCTCGCACGTGCGCGTCGATCCGTCGAACCCCGACCACGTCTACGGCGTCTCCGAGGAGCTCGCGGAGTCGAAGGACGGCGGGAAGACGTTCAAGGCGACCGCCGAGTCGGTGCACGTCGACTACCACGACATGTGGATCGCGCCGAACGACCCGAAGCGCATGATCGTCGGAGAGGACGGCGGCTACGCGATCACCGTCGACGGTGGGCAGCACTGGGCGTTCTCGCGCAATCTCGCGATCGGACAGATCTACCACGTCGGCTATGACGATCGCACGCCGTACTCGGTGTGCATCGGCCTCCAGGACAACAACGGGTTCTGCGGGCCGTCGAACTCGCTCGACGGCGAAGGGATTCCGAACTCCGCGTGGGACCGCGTCGTCGGCGGCGACGGGCAGTGGGCCTGGCCAGATCCGCGCGATCCGAACCTCGTGTGGACCGATCTGCAGACGGGCCGGCTGTTCGTGTACGACCGCGCGACGCAGCACAGCACCTACGTGCAGCCCTGGCTCCCGCGCGCGATCGACGACTTTCAGCTCGACAAGTCGAAGTATCGCTACAACTGGGATTCGCCCATCGGCTTCGATCCGTTCGATCCGTCGACCGCGTATCTCGGCGCGAACGTCGTCTTCGCGACGCACGACCGCGGCGAGCATTGGAAGGTGATCTCGCCGGATCTGACGCGCAACGACAAAGCGCACGAGCAGCCCGCCGGCGGACCGCTGGCCCTCGACGTCTCGAGCGCCGAGTTCACCGGCACGCTGCTGGACATCGAGTCGTCGCCGAAGACGCGCGGCGAGATCTGGACGGGCAGCGACGACGGGATGATCCACCTCACCCGCGACGGCGGCGCGCATTGGGCCGACGTGACCCCGCCCGGCGTGCAGCCGGACGGGCGCGCCGAGATGGTGGCTCCGTCGCCGCTCGTGGCCGGGACGGCGTACGCCGTCATCGACCGGCACCTGCTCGGCGATGACGCACCGTACGTGTTCGTGACGCACGACGACGGCGCGCACTGGCGGCCGATCTCGGCCGGACTTCCCGCCGATCAGCCGGCGCGCTCGATCCGTCCGGACACCCGCAACCCGCACCTGGTGTACCTCGGGCTCGAGAACTCGTTCTGGCTGTCGTACGACGACGGCGCGCACTGGACGAAGCCGTCGCTCGGTCTTCCGACGGTCGCGACGTACGACATCCGCGTGCAGCCGCGCTTCAACGACCTGATCGTCGCGACGCACGGCCGCGCGCTGTGGATCCTCGACGACCTCGCGCCGCTGCAGGAGCTGCCGGCCGCGGAAGCCGCCGGCGTCGCGCTGTTCCCGGTGCGCACCGCGTACCTGTACTCCCTGCACTCCAACGACGAAGGGCTCTACACGCGCTACGGCGGCAAGAACCCGCCGCCCGGCGCGACGATCGCCTTCTATCAGAAGACTCCGGGCGCGAAGCCGCCGGAGATCGACATCCTCGACGCGCGCGGGCGCGTGATCCGGCACATCAGCGGGAGCGATCGCGTCAACGGACACGACATCCCGCGCGTGACGAACTTCGTCGGGATCAACCGCATCACGTGGGACCTGCACGAAGACGGCCCCGTCCGCTGGACCGGCGCGGCACGCGAGCAGTACATGGGCCCGCGCACGGGCGTCCTCGTCGTCCCCGGCACGTACACCGCGCGCATCGCGCTGGGCGGCCGAACCTTCACGCAACGCTTCCGCGTCGAGCCCGACCCGCGCCTGCACTACACGACGGCGCAATACGCGACGGCGCACGCTTTCGCCGAAAAGCACGAGCGCGAATACTCGGAGATCGACGCGACGCTGAACCGTCTCGACGCCTACGCCGCGTCGGCCGCGCAGCGCGCGAAAGACGCGCCCGCACTCGCCGCGCAGCTGGGCGCAGTGCGCGAGAAAGCTCTCGCGCTCCGCGGACAGCTCACGGCCGACCAGACGAACGACGAGGACTTCATCCAGCGGCCCGGCCGCATCCGTGAGGACATCGGCGTGCTCGCGTACTTCGGCGCCGGAACCCCGACGCCGGCGGTGCTCAACTACGCGGCGCGCGTGGACGGCGCGCTCGCGAGCGTGATGCGCGACGTCGCGGCGTTCGAGCGCGACGACGTCGCGCGCGCGAACGCGGCGCTGAAGGCGGCCGGGAAGCCGGCGCTCGCGACGAGCGGCGCGAAGCGCGTCGACGTCGTCGGCGGCGAGCCGCCCGAACCGGGCGGCGAAGCCGCGGAGGCCGACGCGGACCGCGGCTGAACGGCGCGCACCGCGGTCCGGCAGGCGCCGGGGCGGGCGGCCGTGGAGAGAGCGGGATGCAGCTCTGGATCGACGGCGCGCGCGTGGATGCGGCCGACGGCGCGACCTACGACGACCTCGACCCGGCGACGGGCGAGGTCGTCGCGCCGATCGCCGACGGCGGGCCGGCCGATGTCGACCGCGCCGTCGCTGCGGCGCGCCGCGCGTTCGACGACGGCCCGTGGCCGCGCACGACACCCTCGCAGCGCGCGAAGGTGCTCCGTGCGCTCGCCTCCCTGCTCGTCGACCACCGCGAAGAGCTGGCGCAGCTCGAGTCGCGCGACGCGGGCAAGCCGTTCCGCGAGACGGCCGACCGCGACGTCCCGCGCGCCGCCGACAATTGCGCGTTCTTCGCGAGCGCGGTCGAGCAGCGCGAACAGAGCGCGTTCTTCGACCGCAAGCCGTTCCTGGGTGCGCAGCGCGAGATCGCCTCGATCGTGCGCGAAGAGCCGGTCGGCGTGTGCGCGCTGCTCACGCCCTGGAACTCGCCGCTGATGCAGGCGACCTGGAAGATCGCGCCGGCGATCGCCGCGGGGAACACCTGCGTGCTGAAGCCCTCGGAGCTGACGCCGCTCTCGACGCTGCGGCTCGCGGAGCTGTGCACCGAAGCCGGCGTCCCGGACGGCGTCGTCAACGTCGTCACCGGCTTCGGGCCGACGGCCGGCGCGCCGCTCGTCGCCGATCCGCGCGTCGACGCCGTCGCGTTCACCGGCAGCGAGCCGACGGGCATTTCGATCAATCTCGCGGCGGCGAAAACGCTGAAGAAAGTGACGCTCGAGCTGGGCGGCAAGAGCGCGAACGTCGTCTGCGACGACGCCGACCTCGAGCTCGCCGTCGAAGGGAGCGTCCTCGCGATGTTCCGCCACAGCGGACAAGTCTGTTTGGCCGGGACACGGCTCTACGTGCAGAGCGGGATCTACGACCGCTTCGTCGAGCGCTACCTCGAGCGCGTGCGCGCGTTGCGCGTCGGCGATCCGCGCTCGCGCGAGAGCGATCTCGGGCCGTTGATCACGGCCCGGCATCGCGAGCGCGTCGAGCGGTTCGTCGCGGAGGCGCACGCCGAAGGCGTCGAGGCGCTCGTCCGCGGAGCGCGCCCCGACGACCCGGCGCTCTCGGCCGGCAACTATCTGGCGCCGACGATCTTCGCGCCGCGCGACGAGACGCAGACGGTCGCGCGCGAGGAAGTCTTCGGCCCGGTGCTCTCGGTGTTCCGGTTCGAGACGCTCGACGAGGTGGTCGCGCGAGCGAACGCCACGCGCTTCGGCTTGTCGTCCTACATCTGGACGGCCTCGATCGGCAACGCGATGCGTTTCGCCGAGCGCGTCCGCGCCGGCATGTGCTGGATCAACGGCTACTTCCTGCGCGACCTGCGCCAGCCGTTCGGCGGGGTCGGGATGAGCGGCCTGGGCCGCGAAGGAGGACGCTGGTCCTTGGACTTCTTCACCGAGCCGAAACTCGTCTGCCTGGCTTACTAGAATGGAATTTGAAAGAGCCGGCGCGGACGCGGCGGCGAACCTTCCCGGTGAATCGTATCATCGTTCGTCGTCCAGTGAACATCGCACGCAGGTAAGGTCAGCATGTCGTACATGAGCCCGGTCACGGTCATCCCGAAGCACGTTCCGGACGAGGAGCTGCGGAGCTTCGGGACGCTCGAGTCGTACGAGCAGTACATCGAGCATCAGTATCGCGATACCAAGGCGCTGCTCGAGAAGTACCGCGCGCACAAGACGCACGACCTCGAGCTTTCCGCCGAGTACCGCGCGGCGATGAAGCCGATCATGCTGACGACGTGCTGGGGCGAAGCGCAGACGACCGCGCAGGTCGCGCAGATCATCACGAAGACCAATCGCCCGACGATCCAGTACTTCTACGCCACCCACGCGCTCGACGAAGTGCGCCACACGCAGATCGAATGGCGGCGCATCCGCGACCTCGATCTCGCCGACTCGCTCGACGTCCCCTACGAGCAGACGGAGCTGTTCCGTTTCGTCAACGGGCTGCCGACGTTCGTGGAGATCGTGTACGGCCAGGTCTGCACGCTCGAAGCGTACTCGGCGCACGTCCTCTTCAACTCCATCTCCGATCTCGCGCGCCGCTACGGCGATCTCGCGACCGCGGTCACGTACGACTACGTGATGCACGACGAGGTGCGCCACATCGGCACCGGGCTGCGCGTCGTGCGCGAGGCGATCGAAACGGCGCCCGATCCCGAAGAGGCCGTGTTCCGCATCCTCGACCTGGAGGAGCGGCTGCTGCCGATCACGATCCGCAAGCTGGGCCGCGACTCCGCGATCGCGCAGTCGCTGTACGACGCGGGGATGATCGCCGACAAGCGCCGGTTCGAGCTCGACGGCTTCCGCCAGTACCTGCTGTTCCGCGCGAAGATCCCGAACTTGCCGCCGATGCGCTACAAAGGCCCCGACGGCTGGACCGCCGCGCACACGGCCGAAGCGGGCGTTGCCGCGGCCGAAGCGGCGGCGAGCGAAGCGACCGCCACCGAAGCGGCCGCGACCGAAGCCCGCACGCCGTAACGGGCGTGCTCGCGGAATGATCGCCGCCGGCCTCTTCTCGACCCACGTTCCGCGCCTGATGATCCTCGACCCCGAGGCGCGCCGCGCGTACATGGGGCGGAACGTCACGACGTTCTACGATGCGCTCGAAGAGATTCGCCGCGATCGGATCGCGCCGCTCGACTTCGACACGTTCGTCATCGTCGACACGCACTGGCACTCGACGCTGGAGTTCATCCTCAACGCGCACGAACGCCACGAAGGAATCTACACGTCGGACGAGATCCCGTGGATGATCCACGAGTACGCCTACGACTATCCCGGCGATCCCGAGCTGGCGGAAGCGATCGCGGACGAATCGAAGGCCCGCGGCGTCCCGGCCGAAGCCGCCGCGCACCGCGGGCTGCCGGTGCACTACGGCACGCTGAACCCGATGCACTACTACAATCCCGGGCCGGTGAAGAAGCGCGTGCTGCCGATCAGCGTCCTCGACACGGCCGAGGTCGAGCCGAATCTTCGGTTCGGCGAAGCGATCGCCGCGGCCGCGCAGCGCACGGGACGGCGCGTGCTGCTGATCGCGTCGGGCGGGATGTCGCATCGCTTCTGGCCGCTGGCGACGATTCGTCAGCGCGCGAGCGCCGATCCGTCCGACATCAGCGACCCGGCGCTGCGCGACTGGGACGAGCGGATCATGGCGTGGTGGCGCGACGGCGACCACGCCGAGGTGATCGCGCACGCCGAAGACTTTCGCCGAGCGTGCTCGCCCGAGGGTCGCTTCGCGCACTACCTCTTGCTCGCGGGTGCGCACGGCGGCCCGTCATGGCGCGCGCGGGGCGAGCAGTTCGGCCGCTACGAGGCGGCAATAGGAACGGGTCAGGCGAACTTCTGGTTCGCCTGACCCGTCGTCTCACTCGTTGCGGTGCGCTCGCCGGAGCGCTCGATCACTGCCCCGAGAAGTCTTCGACGTAGAACGTCTCGCCGTCGCCGACGGTCACCACGGCGATCCCGACTTTGCGCTCGTTGGGGTCGACGATGTTCTGGTGGTGCGGCGGGCTCGTGTTGAACGCGGTGTTCGCGGCCGGTTCGCTGCGGTCGAACGCGATGTTCTCCGCGACGTAATCCGTCGGCCACTTGTACTCGCGCATGCGATCGTAGAACGTGATCCCGTCCGGATCGGTGTGTCCGAAGTAGCCCCGCGCCGCCATGTCGACGGCCTTCGCGTAGGCGATGCGGTCGAGCGAGGCGTCACGCTGGAGCGGCTGCAACCCGTAGCGGGCGCGCTCGGCGTTGAGGTCGCCGGTCAGCGCGTCGGCCTGACGGACGTTCACCGTCGGGAAGTGCGGGTTGACGTAGGCGATCGAGACGGTCTGCTCCACCGAGTTGGAGGCGCTGACCATCGGCATGGGCGCAAGGGTAAGAACGGTCGCCATGACGGCACCGATAGCGATCATTGTCCGGTTCTCTCGTGGAAAGAATTTGCGAACGCGAGCGCCGCTGCGAACAGCGGACGTCGTTGTGCTCGGAACCTTTCACGAACCAGGCGCTTCCGGGACCACCGTCAACGTCGCCGAGCGGCGCCGTGGACGGACGTGTCCGTGAGAGGTCTACAGTCTTTATCGGCGCCGGGGAACCGGACTTAACGGGATAACGGGTCGTCGGAACGAGCAGTGACCGGCGTCACGCGACGCCGGCCACCGCTCTGCCGCCGCTACTCGAAGCGCAGCGCGCGGATCGGGTCGAGGGCGGCCGCCTTGCGCGCCGGCCAGTAGCCGAAGAACACGCCCACCGCGGCACTGAACGCCAGCGAGAGCACCACGGCGACCAGCGGCACGCTCGCCGGCCAGTGCGCGAGCACGGCGATCGCGGTCGCGCCGACGACGCCGAGCGCCACCCCGATCGCTCCGCCGCCCGTCGAGAGCACGACGGCTTCGATGAGGAACTGCCGCAGGATCGCCGCGGCGCGGGCGCCGAGCGCGACCCGCAGCCCGATCTCCCGCGTGCGCTCGGTGACCGAGACCAGCATGATGTTCATGATCCCGATCCCGCCGACCACCAGCGAGACGGCCGCGACCGCCGCGAGCAGCAGCCCGAGGATCGACGCCGTCGCCGAGGCAGCCTGCGCGATGTCCTGGAGGTTACGGACCGAGAAGTCGTCCGGCTGGCCGGCGACGATGCCGTGCCGCTGCTCGAGCAGCGCCGTGATCTCGTTCTGCGTGGCGTCGATCGTCTGCGCGCTCGCCGCCGAGACCATGAGGCTGCCGACGGTCGTCCCGCCGGTGAGGCGCTGGAGCGCCGAGGTGTACGGGATCAGCACCGTGTCGTCCTGATCCTGACCTCCGCCGCTCTGGCCTTTCGCGGTGAGCGTCCCGATCACGGTGAAGGGCACGTTCTTGATGAGGACCGTCTGGCCGACGGGGCTCGCGCCGCCCGGAAAGAGCTGCTGCACGACGGTCTGCCCGAGCACGGCGACCTTCGCGGTGTCGTCGGTCTCGGTCTGCGTGAAGAACCGGCCCTGCGCGACCGGCCAGCTGCGCACGAAGGTGTAGCTCGGCGCGACGCCGCCGATCGTGGTCTGCCAGTTCTGTTCGCCGGCGACGACCTGCGCGCGCACGGTCACGGACGGCGAGACCGCCGCGACGCCGGGCAGCTTCGCGATCGCGAGCCCGTCGCCGGCGGTGAGCGTGGAGGCGCCGCCGGTGCCGGTCTTCGCGCCGGTCGTCGAGACGCTGCCCGGGATGACGACGATGAGGTTCGAGCCGAGACCGTTGATCTGATCGGCGACCGAGCTCTTCGCCCCGGTTCCGATCGCCACGGTGACGATCACGGCCGCGACGCCGATCACGACGCCGAGCATCGTGAGCAGCGAGCGCGATTTGTTGCGGATCAGCGCGGTGAGCGCGAGGCGGATGGTTTGCGCGAGCGAGATCATGCGGGAACTTCGACTTTCTCCCGCGCCGTCGGCGCGTCGGAGACGATGCGTCCGTCGCGGAACGTGACGAGACGCTTGGCGTGCGCGGCGACGTCGGGCTCGTGCGTCACGAGCATCACGGTCATCCCGCGCTCTTCGTTGAGCCGGCGGAACAGCGCCATCACGTCTTCCGACGAGACGGTGTCGAGCGCGCCGGTCGGCTCGTCGGCGAGGATCAGATGCGGCTGGTTCACGATCGACCGCGCGATCGCGACGCGCTGCTGCTGTCCGCCCGAGAGCTGGTTCGGCTGGTGCTGCGCGTACTTCGCGAGCCCGACCGCGTCGAGCGCCTCGAGCGCGGCGCGCCGGCGCTGCGCCGCCGGGGCGCCGGCGTAGATCATCGGGAGCTCCACGTTCTCGACCGCCGTCGTGCGCGGGAGCAGGTTGTAGGCCTGGAAGACGAACCCCAGCGCCCGCGAGCGCAGATCGGCCAGCGCGTTTCCGTCGAGCCCGGCGACGTCGTGGCCGGCGAACCGGTACGTCCCCGACGTCGGCCGGTCCAGGAAGCCGACGATGTGCATGAACGTCGACTTTCCGGAGCCCGACGGGCCCATCACGGCGACGAACTCGCCGCGGTCGATGGTGAGGTCGACGCCGCGCAGCGCGACGACGTCCTCACTGCCGTCGAGCGCGTAGACCTTGCACAGGTCGCGCACGTCGACGACCGGATCGGTGCGTGTCATCGCGCACCTCCGAGCGGGCCGCCGCGGCCGCCGGGGCCGTGCTGGCCGCCGGTGAGCGGGTTTCCGCCGCTCGCCGCATGCGAGCCCTTCGCCGAGCTGTTGTCGCCGACGACGACCTGCGCGCCGGAGGCGAGCGTTCCGCGGAGCGGCGTCACCGACGCCGTCGTGTCGCCGACGAGCCCCACCTTCACCGGCACCGGATGCAGCTTGCCGTTCTGCAGGACGAAGATCCGTCCGGTGCTGCCCGGCGTCACGGCGCCGCTGCTCGCGATCGTGGTCTTGCCCCACGGCGATCCGCCGCCGCTCGGCTGCGTGCCGGCGCTGCGCGCGGCGCTGGAGGTCTTCGCAGCGGACGCGTGCGCGGAGCCGCTCTGCGCGGTCGTCCCGTTCCGCTTGCGTGCGCCCTTGAGCGCGCCGCTGGGCGGCGTGTAGCTGAACGCGGCGAGCGGGACGATCGTGGCGTCGTCGACGTGCGCGACCTGGATCGTCGCGTCGGCCGTCATGCCGGGCATCAGTGCGCCGTCCTTGTTGTCGACGATCACGACGGTGTCGTACGTGACGACGTTCGAGACCGTCGTCGGGTTCTTGCGCACCTGCTGCACCGTGCCGGTGAACGTGCGGTTCGGGTAGGCGAGGACGGTGAAGCTGACCGGATCGCCCGCCTGCACGCGGCCGATGTCCGGCTCGCCGACGGCGAGGTCCAGCTCCATCTTCGTGAGGTCCTGGGCGATGGCGTAGAGCGTCGGCGTCTGCAGCGACGCGGCGACGGTCTGTCCGACCGAGACGTCGCGCGCGATCACGGTACCGTCGACGGGCGACGTGATGACGGTGTGCGCGAGGTTCTGCTGCGCGGTGACGAGCTGCGCTCGGTCGATCGCGATCTGCGCGACGCTCGCGTCGTGCGTCGCGGCTTGGTTCGCCGCGGTCGCGCTCGAGACGCCGGTCGCGGCCTGTTGCGCCTGCTGCGTCGCGGCGGCCTGCGCGATCTGCGCGACCGAGGCGGCGTCCTGCGCTTGGGCCTGCTGCACAGCGGCTTGGGCGCTCGCGAGGGTGCTCTGCGCCGCGACGAGATTCGACTGGTCGCTGTCCATCTGGGCCTGCGCGATGTAGCCCTGGGACAGCAGTTGACGATCGCGGTTCACGGTCTGCTGCGCGAGCGCGAGCGCGGCCTGGTCCTTCGTCACGCCGGTCTGCGCGGTCGCGATCGCGGCCTTCGAGGCCGCGGCGTTGGCCTGCGCGGCCTGCGCGCTCGCCGCCGCGCTTTGCGCCTGCGCTTCGGCCTCGGCGACCGCGGACGGGCCGCCGCTCGCCGTCGCGCCGCTCGCCGCGGCCTGTGCCTCGGCTTGCTGCAGCGACGCCTGGGCCTGATCGACGGCGGCTTGGAACGTCGTCGAATCGAGCTTCGCGAGGACTTGCCCCTTCTTCACGTGCGCGTTGAAGTCGGCGTCGATCTCGGAGATCGTCCCCGAGACCTGCGTGCCGACGTCGATCGTGTTCTGCGGGTTCAGCGTCCCGCTCGCCGTGACGGTCTGCGCCAGCGAGCCGGTCGTGACCGGCGTCGTCGTGTACGTCACCGCGCCGGCACGCGACCGGACGACGACGACGGAAGCGACGATGGCGAGAATGCACGCCACCGCCGCGAGGACGAGCAACCAGCGCGGGCGACGGCGCGCGGGCTCGAGAATGACGGTAGAGACGTGGCCGTTCGTCGCCGGCCGGTCGAGTGTGAACATGGCTGTACCGGCTACGCGCGCGTGCCACGGGAAGGTCTAAGCCGGTGGTGAGAATCGTTCTCGGCTTGGATTAGAGCCGTGCCGCCGCCGAGCGACCCGAGATACCCGAAGGTTACCTAGCCCTGCCGCCAAAGGAAGCGCGTCCGCTTTCACGCCGGCAAGGGGGACCAGGGCATGAGCGCTGCATCACGAGGGGCCGGCACGCGCCCGGCCCGCACGACGCCGAACGGCAACGGGCGCGCGCAAAGCGCGCCTCCGCCGCACCCGTTCGACGTCCCGCCGCCGCAAGCGCCCGACGCGGCGCCGGCGACGCCGCCGGCGGTCGACGCGCTCTCGCCGGCTCTGGACGACAATTATTGACGTTCTCGGCCTGCTCGGTTTAGACAAAACTGAAGCGCCGCGTGCTCGGATTAATTCTGACAGGCACGCTGCAGGCCTCGCTTAGGCGGCCATTTGCCTGACGAGATCCTCGAGTGCGGTCTGCAAACTGAGCGCCTCGACCTCGTAGGTCGGCTCGTCAGAACCGGCGCGGATATTGGTGAACTCACCCGCTCGTGTCCGCGGCTGCATGAACTGGAAGCCGCTGGCGTGCAGTCGCAATGGCTCGTGCTCGTACGCGAACCGGCCGTCCTCGATTCGGCACTCGAGCACGCCGGTCACAAGAAACTCATATTTTCCGTCCTTGGTCCGCACGGTGACGGCGAAAGCGCGCTTGACGGCCTCGCCTTGAGGCGGCGGCGGATACCCGGTCGAAGCAAAGCCCGGTGGCCCGAGGTCCTGAATCGTGGAGAGCGCCTTGACGACGGCCGCCTGGGCGTTGTCGCGCGCCTCGTCGGCGCGGTCCGGCAGCGCCAAGAGCATCTGGCGGCGCTCGTGCTCGCGCCGTGCCCGCTCGTCGGCTTCACCCTTGAAAATGTCGTCGAATCCCATGTCTCCCTCTTCGTCGTGCCGGAGGCTTCAAGATGGCCCCTCGTCGTGCCAGCACCGCGGCACGGTGCCTTCAAAAGGCTGTTCCTCGGTCGTTCTCGTGACGATGGCCGCCAGTGGTCGCGGATCGTGCGACCGCCATCTCGATGCCCGCCCCTTTCGCCTAATCGTCAGACCATTCGATCGGAGGACATTCTGCTTCGCTGCGATGATGCCCCAAGCGTCGATTTTTCTGCGATGCCGGAGTCGGCCGACCGCCGTGTAGCGGCCGCCCGGCCTAGCGAACAATCGCGGAAGTTCCGACGAAGGACGCAGAACCAAGTCGAGCGGTCCATCAGATAGAGGGTGTTATGCGCCTTGGCGTGCTGGATGCGGGACTTGGGGGTCTCACGGTCGTCTCGCAGATTCTTGCGCGGCAACCCGACGTAGACCTCATCTACCTGGGCGAGCGGCGTAACGTGCCGTTCAACGTGAAAGGCATACCGTGGATCGTGCAGCGCGCACAAGCGTTGGTCGACTATCTTGCGGACCGGGCCGATCACGTCGTCCTGGCATGCAACACGATATCGACGGTGGCAGATCGCCTACGGGGCCCGCCATAGAAATCATCCAGCCCACGGTGACGTTCCTCCGTCGCGCGGCGCAGGGCAGGCCACTGGCGGTCATCGGCACTCCGACGACTACGGCATCAGGCGCATATACAGTGGTCGAGGCCGCAGAAACCTTCGTCGTTTCATCGGCTGTGCTTGCAAAGTGCATCGAGGACTTCGGGCCTAGATCGCCGGAGGTCGCAGTCTGCGTGGAATCGGCGGTAGACTCCGCCATACCGAGCATGCGTCGCAGCAGCGTCATGCTGGTCCTTGCATGCACGCATTTCCCCCTTGCAGGCGAGGCCATACGCGCCGCCGTCGCGAGACGACTGCATGCCGATGCGGTCGACGTCGTTGATCCCGCTGCAATACTCGCTTCGAACATGGCACTTGGCGACTATCGCGGATCGGGCAGCGTTTTCACTGCTGATCAACGACAGCGACGGAAATCGCGCGCAAGTAAACCGCATCGTCGACTTTCTTGGGCTGGAATCCATGCCAGCCGAACTTCAGCCACTTCGCCATTGCTGCGCTGACGTCTGCGCCGATCGTAACGACGAATCAGGACCTACTTCTCGACGAAGCGGTCGCTCGCCGGGGCGGAAGGCGGCGTGTGAATCATCTGGCGAATTTCTAGTCGGCTCGACGTAGCTCGCAAGAGCAATCCTCGTGTACGCCGGAGTTGCCATGCTTCCGGGCGCCGTCGCCGCGTCCACCGACCACCGACCAGTGCGACGCAAGCCCCGAATCCCGAAGGGCTGCGTCGCACGATGTGCGAGGACCGCTACTGACGGTCCGGGCTTCGCCGCCTCTGTAGTGCTACGACTCCAATCGCAAATACGGCTCCGACCGCTACAGCGTCCGCTGCTACCGGGAAGCAGCGATGCGCCAGTACCGCCGCGACGATGACCAGTATGAGGGCCGGAGTCCGCATTCGCCAAACTTGCATCGCTTATCTCGGCTCAGTCACGGGTTATGAGCATCCGATCTTGAAGAAGTCGATAAACCCGGCCGCGACGCTTGCATATGCGAGGCCATTGATGGCGTTTCCCATCATGGCGGCGTACGCCGCACCCGCGACTACTTCGGGAAGCGCGATCGTCCCCAGAACTGCCGCCACGCCGCCGAGGAAAAGCGCCGCGAATGCGTAGACGCAACAACACAGCTTCTGCTCCAGATGCCGGTACGATTGCGCGGACCGCGCCTTGCTGCTCGCAGTTACGCCGCCTGGCAACGTTACTGCCACAGTCCAAGCGTATCCGGAGAGCAGGTTCTTGTACACAACCGTCATGGTCTGCCAGTTTGAACTCGTCGGAGTGACGGTGACCGAACAAGGCGTACCCCCCACGTTCAGCGTTGTGGTGAGCGATGAGCCATCCGGCGAGTTCATCGTTCCCCACGACGTTGTGATCGTACCGTCTGCCGCTACGGACGGCGAGATGCTCCCGCTTCCGGTGTATGAATTTGATGCGCCGTTGACGGTGTGGTTGAACGAGATCTCCGAACTCGTCTGCGAAGCGGTCCAGCTCGCGGTATAGATAAGCGCTCCGCTCGAGTCGTTCCCCCCATGTGCGAGACTGCAAGCGCTCGACCACCCGACGGAATACTTGTTTGCACCGGTATACTGAGAAAACTGCGACCACGCCTTTGGATCGACGCCGCCCGTCGAGGAATACGTGGTAGAGCCGCCGCCCGCGCAGGCGGTTGAGCACAATACCTCCGGCGTGCGACGCTGAAGGCCAAGAACCGATCCCATCGAGCCACCCGAGCACCCGCTCAGGACCGTGGCTCCCGCCGCGATCAGTAGGTGTCTCCGATTCACTTCGCTCCTCCGGTTTTCGGAAATGAGTACCGCCAGCGGAGATGCGCGAATACCGGAGCCGACAAGTCGACGCCCTACTGAACCGTCACACCTCGCAGCGGATCGAAGCGCGACGTTCGGCTGGCGCTCCTTGGAGCCTTCTGGCCGCGTAACTCGTTTTGAGCGATCTCGTTCACTCGATTCGCAAATGGACTTCGACGCACAATCACCCTTGATGACTCTAGCAATTACGCAGGCACGAGACGACAAGTCGCGCGGCTCGTCGCGCAGCTAATCTGATCCTCATGCGGCACGAACACTACATTTTCGTCAGAGCGCGTTCGAGCGATAAGAGCGCTTCACGTGTTCTCCTGACCGCGTCGTGGCGTCGTCGCCAAGTACGACGAGGGCGGTCGACCGCGCCGATGCGGCTCGCCGTGGCGTAGTCCGCATGCACTTTTTCGCCTCAACGTTTCAAGTCGACCGTGACTATTGGGTGTCGGGTCTGACGTCGCCCCGGTAATCCGGGCCAGCTGAGACTGTGGGTTCCGCCGGCCGAAGGGCCGAAGGAGCCCGCCCATGCGGAAGACCCGCTTCACCGAGACGCAGATCGTCGCGATCCTGCGCGAGCACGACGCCGGCGCC
>DASRGU010000013.1:0-115061 GCA_035650875.1 Vulcanimicrobiaceae bacterium | reverse complement strand
GCCGGCGGCCTGATTGTACTGCGTCGCGCTGCACGAGTAGGCGCCGTTGCTGCCCGAGGTGCAGGGCGTGTAGTAGCTGTTGTAGCCGGTCGACTTGAACAGGCTGTAGATCGTCGGGTTCATCCAGCCGATCTTCGTCGCGTGCAGCTCGTCGGTCTCGATGAAGAGCGCGACGCTCTGCGGTGACGACCACGACGTGCCGAGGTAGTCGCCCCACGCGCCGCCCGTGTAGACGGCGACCGGGTCGAACGGCAGCGAGATGTCGGGCTGGTTGCGTCCGCTCGTGATCACTCCGGTGATCCCGCTCTGGAAGCTGGGGAGCGGGACGACCGTCGAGACTCCGCCGCCACCCGAGTAGCTGCTTTCGGTGCCCATCGTCACCGTTTCGAGTACACCGGCGCTCGTGTCGGTGAAGTTCACGCCGCCGACCGAGGTGAAGTACGGGTCGCCGGCGGGCGCGCTGACGCCCTTGGCGTTGTCGTTGCTGCCGCACTCGTTGCTTCCCGAGTCGCCCGCGGACGCCGCGAAGGTCACGCCTTCGGCCGCGCCCTGCTCCGCGATCGAGTTCGTCGAGCTTTCGAACGACGTGTCGCTCGACTCGCAGCCGCCGAAGGACGAGTTGACGACGCTGGCCTTTCCGTCGCTGAGAACTTGGTTGTACGCGTCCTCGATCGCCTGATCGGTCAGCGAGCCGATGTCGTAGACGATGATGTTGGCGCCGGGCGCGAGTCCCGAGATCGTCTGCACGTCGAGGTCGGTCTCCGCGTCGTCACCCGAGCCGCCGCCGTCGACGGCTTCGTTCGTGATCGTGCCGGTCTGGGTCACGCCGGCCGCGGTCAGATACGTCTTCACGTAGCTCGTGCTCACGGGATCGTCGATGACGACGGCCGCCGTGTAGCCCGCGCCGTTGCAGCCGTGCTGCACGGGGAAGTCGAACGGTTTCGCGATCCCGGTCGCGAGCGTCCCGGACGAGTTCGTGAGCGGACCGTTGTCGGCCGCCGCACCGTTGCAGCCGCCGGTCGGCGTCGCGGTCGGCACCGGCGTCGCGGTCGGTGCGCTCGTCGGCGTCGGGGTCGCGGTCGGCTTCGGGGTCGCGGTCGGCGCGCCGGTCGGCGTGGGGGTCGGCACCGGCGTCGCGGTCGGTTTCGGCGTCGCCGTCGGTGCTGCGGTCGGCGTCGGCGTCGGCGTGGCCGACCCGCTCGTCAGCGAGATGTCGTCGACGTACTGCAGGTCGTGATAGCCTCCGCCGGGCGTCCCGTGGACGCCGAAGTACAGGTACACGGTCTGGCCCGCGTACGACGCAAGGTTGAAGCTCTTCTGGACCCACGCCTGCGCGTTCGAGACGGTGGTGTAGAGGTTGTCGATGACGTACCCGCTGGAGTTCAGGAGGTCGGCCTCCTGCCACGAGTACTCGGTGTTGACTTCGTTGGTCTGCTGCCACACCCAGAACGTCAGCACACCGCTCGACGGGATCGTCACGGCCTGGCACACGCCGGCGTCGCCGTTCGGCTCCGAAGTGGTGCTGCCGCTCAGCTCGGAGTACTTTCCGGTGTGCGGCTTCGCCGTCGAGATCTTCGCAGCGACGTTGCCGCACTGCGACCAGTAGCTGAAGCCGCCCGACTCGAAGCCCGGGTCGGCGACGACGTTCGTCGCGTCGCCGCGCGCGAGGACGTGCATCGACGCGGGGACGTGGCGTGACGCGGCGACCTTCACGCGGTTCGGATCACCGGTGGAGGGCGTCGACTCATCGACCTTGGTGCGGGCGATCACAAGGTTCGTGAGCGAGACGGTGCGCACGAGCGAGGCGATCGACGAGGGCACCGTCGCGCTCTTCACGTTGGCAAAGCGCTGACCGTACTTGCCTTGATTGACGGTGTGCATCTCGGTGGAGAAGAAGCGCTCCACCGTGGCGCTCGGCGCGCTCGCGTCGACGACGGTGCGGTTCGCGAACCGATGCGTGATCGTGAAGCCCGCCTGCTGCAGCGCGCGAACGACCGATGCTTCCTGCGCCTCGGTGGGCGCGTACGTGCTGTTGAACTGCGCCGGCGTCAGCACGTGGCCGTACGAGGCGGAGTGCGGATCGCTCACGTCCGCGACGAAGTGGTCGAGCGCGTCCTGATTGTTGTAGCGCAGCGTGATCGTGACGCTCACCGGCGCGTTCGCGGCCCGGCGTCCGCCGTCGGTGAACGCGAGCGGCCCGAACAGCTTCGGTACCGAGATTTCCGGTGCGACCGGGGTCGCCGGGGTTCGGGTCAGCGCGTCGGACGCGTCCCGACCCGGTGATGCGGGCAGCGTCGACCCACCGCGGCCGCCGCAGCCCGCCAGAGTCAGTGCGAGCAGCAGCGCCGATGCGGTGCCGCGAGAAAGGAGCCGGTGAGAACGTCTCAAGCGCGAAAACCTCCAACGCCCGGAGAGGCGAACGACGTCCCGGCGCTTCGGCTAAGGAAGCCGAGCGGGACATCCTCGGCTGTACGGACGCCGCACGAGCGGTTCCTGCGAATTGCCTGGGAATTTCGGCCCGCCATGACGGCCGTCACACGGCCCGGCTGCGTCTAGACTTCGACCGCTCGCCTGCCGATAGCTGAGGCGATGGAGGTCACGACGGCGCTCCTCCGCATCGCCGCCCGCATCGCGGGTGCTTCCGTCGTGCTCGTGGCCCGTCCGGGCTCCGACGTGCCGGTCGCGGCATGGGGCTGCGACCCCGGTCCGGCCGAAGCACTGCTCCGCGTCCTGCGGGCGAACGAGCACGAAGGCGTCCCGTCGTTCGCGACGCTGCCGTTCGCGTTCGAGGACGGCGGCGCGGCCGAGCTGATCTTCGTCGCCGGCGTCGGCGCGCTGGACGTGCGCGCATTGACCCCGCTGGCCGCGGAGATCGGCAAGACCTGCGATCCCGAGGGCCGCGCACAGGGTCCGAGCGCCCTCGAGCGCCTGTGCGAGAGCATCGAGCTGCTTGCCGAGCCGATCGCCGTGCTCAGCGTCCCGCGTCTCGCCGATCCGCTCATCACGGCGCTGCACGTGAACAGCGCGTTCACGCAGCTCTTCGGTTTCGTCGCGACGGAGATCGTGGGGCGCACGATCGGCGAGCGCTTGTGGGGGCCGCTGACGGACGTCGATCGCGTCAACTGGATCCGGGCCCGCGTCGCGATCGGCGAGCAGGCGCGCGCGGTGATCGTGCTCTACGGAAAGGACGGCGCGCCGCGCTGGACCGAGGTCGCCGCGACGCCCGTCCGCGCCGGCGAGGAGCTGGTCGACTTCGTGGTGAGCTTCCGTGACGTCACGTCACGCAAGCAGTTCGAGGACGCGCTGGCGGCGGAAAAGAGCAAGCTCCAGACGACCCTCGCCGCGATCGCCGATGCGGTGGTGTGCGTCCTGCCGGACGGGCGCGTCGAGTTCGTCAACGCCGCCGCGCAACGGCTGCTGGGGATCGCGCTCACGCAGGCGTACGGCGCTCCGGTCGGCGAGGTGTTGCCGCTCGTCGACGACGACGGCCGGTCGATCGACCTGGCCGGCCGTTCGCGCGGCGGCGACGACGTGTGGCGCGGCGAGGGCCACCTCCGCGCGCCGTCCGGGGCGATCGACGTCGCGTTCGTCGCTTCGCGGATCGGCGCCGGCGAGCACGGGACGGTGGTCGTCCTGCGCGACGTCACGCTCGAGCATCGTCTCGCGCTGCGGCTGTCGTTCGAGGCCTCGCACGACGCGTTGACCGGGCTGCCGAACCGGCGCGCGTTCCTCGACCGCCTGGAAAGCGCGGTGCGCTCGGCGTGGGAGCACGGCGAGCACCACGTCGTCGGATTCCTCGACCTCGACCGCTTCAAGATCGTGAACGACCGCTTCGGGCATCCCGTCGGCGACCGGGTGCTGCGCGACGTGGCGCGCGTCATGGGCGCCCTCGTGCGCAGCGGCGACGTCCTCTCGCGCTTCGGCGGCGACGAGTTCGCCCTGCTGCTGATGAACTGTCGCATGGGCGACGCACGCCGGATCGCCGAGAAGATTCGCTGCGCCGTCGAGTCGTCGGTGGTCGAGCACGGCGGCGAACTGCTCGGCGTGGGCGTGTCGATCGGTCTCGCGAAGATCGACGCGACGACGCTCAGCGCGTCGGAAGCGCTCTCCGCTGCGGACGCCGCGTGCTACGCGGCGAAGAACGCCGGACGAAACGCCGTGGCCGGCTGAGCCGTCGAAGCGCCCGCGGTGCGTCAGCGCGGGACGGTGTCGTAGACCGAACGCACCTCGCGCGGCGTCCCGTCTTCGTCGTACGCGAGACAGACGTCGATGGGCTTGGCATACACGTGCAGCGTCGTGGCGCGGCCCGCCGGTGCGCCGACGCGATGGACCGACAGATGACCGCTGCGCACGTCGAGGTCGCCGTGCGCCAGCGTGCGCGTCCCCGCGCGCGTGAGCGCGGCGCGTGAGCCGCCGTCCGGCGCGAGCGCGAGCCGGTAGTTCTCGCATTCGAGCGTGCCGTCGAGCACGACGAATGCGCAGTCCGAATCGGCGTGGTCGTGGATCGCCGAGTGCGCGCCGGCGTCCCAGCAGATCGCCACGAGCTCGAACGCCTCGGTTCGCGTGACGAGGTTGCGCGTGTACCGCCCGGAACACCAGGAGACGAACGGCGCGAGCGTCCGCAGGTCGACGCTCATCTCACGCAGCGCCGCCGCCACCTTCACGGGCTGGAGCGTCCCGCCCAGGCCGCGCAGCGCGGCGGCCAATTCGTCGATCGCGCACGGGCTCGAGCGCACGGCACGTCCTCCTTCCGCGGCTCCTTGACGGCCGCGCGCCGCCGCCCCTCTCGGGGCTCCGGCGCCTGCGAGAGGAGCCCGTCGGCGGCGGCCGGGAGTATATCGGCCGGAGGAACGACGTGATCCAGGAACGCGCACGGACGATCCGTGCACCCCGCGGAACCGCGCTGCGCGCTCGAAGCTGGCAGACGGAAGCCGCGCTGCGGATGCTGATGAACAACCTCGATCCCGAGGTGGCGGAGCGTCCGGACGATCTCGTCGTCTACGGCGGGATCGGCAAAGCCGCGCGCGACTGGGCGTCGTTCGACGCGATCGTTCGCGAGCTGGAGCGGCTGCAGGACGACGAGACCCTTGCGATCCAGTCGGGGAAGCCGGTCGGCGTCTTCCGTACGCACCCCGACGCGCCGCGCGTCGTCCTCGCCAACTCGAATCTCGTTCCGCACTGGGCGACGTGGGAGCATTTCCACGAGCTCGATCGCAAAGGGCTGATGATGTACGGCCAGATGACGGCCGGCTCGTGGATCTACATCGGCTCGCAAGGGATCGTCCAGGGAACGTACGAGACGTTCGCCGAGCTCGCGCGCCGGCATTACGGCGGCGACCTCGCGGGGCGCTGGATCCTCACTGCCGGACTCGGCGGGATGGGCGGCGCGCAGCCGCTCGCCGCGACGATGGCCGGCGCGTCGATGCTCGCGATCGAGTGCGATCCCGCGCGCATCGAGAAGCGGCTGCAGACGCGCTACCTCGACCGTCGCGCCGAGTCGCTCGACGAGGCGCTCGCGCTGATCGAGGAGTCGCGGCGCACGCAAATCCCGGTTTCCGTGGCGGTGCTCGGAAACGCGGCCGACGTGCTTCCCGAGCTCGTGCGCCGCGGCGTGCGGCCGGACGCGGTGACCGATCAGACGTCGGCGCACGACCCCGTGAACGGCTACCTGCCGGCGCGATGGACGCTCGAACGCTGGCGCGCCGAGCGCGCGCGCGATCCGCAGGGTGTGGCGTCGGCCGCGAAGCGCTCGATGGTCGCGCACGTCGAGGCGATGCTGGCCTACCATCGCATGGGCGTGCCGACGTTCGATTACGGCAACAACATCCGTCAGATGGCGTACGAAACCGGCTGCGCCGACGCGTTCGCCTTCCCGGGCTTCGTGCCGGCGTACATTCGGCCGCTGTTCTGCCGCGGCGTCGGACCGTTCCGTTGGGTGGCGCTCTCCGGCGATCCCGGCGACATCGCGAAGACCGACGCGAAGGTGAAGGAGCTGATCCCGGACGACCCGCACCTGCACCGCTGGCTCGACCTCGCGCGCGAGCGCATCGCGTTTCAAGGCCTTCCCGCGCGGATCTGCTGGATCGGGCTCGGCGACCGCGACCGGGTGGGACTCGCGTTCAACGAGATGGTGGCACGCGGCGAGCTGAAGGCGCCCATCGTGATCGGACGCGATCACCTCGACAGCGGCAGCGTCGCCTCGCCGAACCGCGAGACCGAAGCGATGCGTGACGGCTCGGATGCAGTCAGCGACTGGCCGCTGCTCAACGCGATGCTCAACGTCGCGGGCGGCGCGACGTGGGTCTCGATCCATCACGGCGGCGGGGTCGGGATCGGATACTCGCAGCACGCGGGCGTCGTCATCGTCTGCGACGGAACCGATGCGGCGGCGCGGCGCATCGCCCGCGTGCTGTGGAACGATCCCGCGAGCGGCGTGGCACGGCACGCCGACGCCGGGTACGAGAGCGCGCTCGAAGCGGCGCGCGCGAACGGCCTGCGCCTTCCGATGCACGACGCGTGAGCGCCGCCGCGCTCCCGCCGCGGACGATCGCGCTCGCTGCAGGTGCGCTGACGCTGCGCGACGTTCGCGCGCTGCTGCGCGAGGACGCACGGCTCGCGCTCGACGCGGGCGCACGCGAGAACGTCGAGCGCGCGGCGGCCGTCGTCGCGTCCATCGCCGGCGACAGCGTAAGCGTGTACGGCGTCAACACCGGCTTCGGCAAGCTCGCGCAGACGCGCATCCCGCGAGAGCGGCTCGGCGAGCTGCAGCGCAACCTCGTGATCTCGCACGCTTGCGGCGTCGGCGCGCTCCTGCCGCGCGACGTCGTGCGCCTCGCGCTCGCGCTGAAGATCAACTCACTGGCGCGCGGGTACTCCGGCGTTCGCTGGACGGTCATCGAGACGCTGCTCGCGTGCCTGGAGCGCGACCTGCTGCCGGCGATCCCCGGCCAAGGTTCGGTCGGCGCTTCGGGCGATCTCGCGCCGCTGGCGCATCTCGCCGCGGCGCTGATCGGCGTCGGCGACGTCGTCGTCGAGGGCTCGCGCGTCGCGGCGCGCGACGCCTTGCCGTCGGCCGGGATCGCGCTGCTCGAGCTGCAGGCGAAGGAAGGTCTGGCGCTGCTGAACGGGACGCAGATCTCGACCGCGCTCGCGCTCGATGCGCTCGTCCGGGCCGAAGACCTGCTCGCGGCGTCGCTGGTGGCGGGCGCGCTGACGATCGAAGCCGCGCTCGGGAGCGTGCGGCCGTTCGACGCGCGCATCCACGCGGTGCGCGGCCATCGCGAGCAGAGTGACGTCGCCGCCGCCGTCCGTGCGCTGATCGACGGCAGCGAGATCAACGAGTCGCACCGCGACTGCGGCCGCGTGCAGGACCCCTACAGCCTGCGCTGCATCCCGCAGGTCCTCGGCGCGTGCCTGCGCACGCTGCGCGACACGGCCGCCATCCTCGTCGACGAGGCGAACGCTGTCTCCGACAACCCGCTCGTCTTCGCCGACACCGGCGAGGTGATCTCGGGCGGGAACTTCCACGCCGAACCGGTCGCGCTCGCCGCCGACGCGCTCGCCGTCGCGATCGCCGAGATCGGAAACATCAGCGAACGGCGCAGCGCCCTGCTGGTCGATCCGACGTTCAGCCAGCTCCCCGCGTTTCTCGCGACCGATCCCGGGCTCGAGTCCGGCTACATGATTGCGCAGGTGAGCGCGGCGGCGCTGGTCTCCGAGAACAAGATGCTCGCGCATCCGGCCAGCGTCGACACGATCCCGACCTCGGCCGGCCAAGAAGATCACGTCAGCATGGCGACGCACGGCGCCCGGCGGCTCCGCGCGATGCTCGACAATGCCGCGAACGTCGTCGCGATCGAGCTGCTGAGCGCGGCGCGCGGGATCGCCTTCCGGCGCCCGCTGCGCACGTCGGCGGTGCTGGAGTCGGCGCTCGAACAGATACAGCCCGGCGGCGCGACGCCCGGCGATCGTTTTCTGGCGCCGGAGATCGAGCGGGTCGCCGCGATGATCCGCGACGGCCGCTTCGGGGCGCTGGTCGCGCCGATCGTGCCGACGGCCGCGCACGTCTGACGAGGTGCGGCACGGGCGCGGGGTCCACGCACGATTGCTTGCTTGCCTCGCACGGTTGACCGGCAGCGCCGAAGCGTCTATCCTGGGGGACCGGTCGTCATAACTTCGTCATGACGCTGTTGCGGGCGGCGCGTATGCTCACCCCATGTCCGGCGGTTTTGCAGGACGACCCGACGAGGAGTTCCACCATGCCTCTGATCCAGGTGAGCGTCATCAAAGACGTCTTCACGCCCGAGCAAAAGGCGCAGATGATCGCGCGCTTGACCGACGCGATGGTCTCCATCGAGGGCGAGAACATGCGCGGCGTGACGTGGGTGAAAATCGACGAGATCGAGAGCGGCGACTGGGGCATCGGCGGGCAAGCGCTCACGACCGACGCCGTCAAAGCGCTCGCCGCCGGGAAGACGCCCGTCGGCGCGACGTGATCGCGAGCCGACCGCGTCGAGAAGAGCTTCCCTTCGTCGGGCGCACCGAGGAGGTCACCTTCCTCGAGCGCCTGACGACGGGGCGTCTCCCGTCGATCACGTTCGTCAACGGGATCGGCGGAATCGGGAAGTCGCGCCTGCTCGACGCGCTCGCTCGACGGCGCCGCAACGCCGGTGGTGCCGTCGTCCACATCGACGGCCGGCTCGTCGAGCCGACCGAGGCCGGGTTCTACCGCGAGCTCAGCCGCGCGGCGGGCGGCGAGATCGCGTCGTGCGAGGAGGCCGCGCAGCGCCTCGCCGAGCTCGGCGACGTCGTGCTGCTCGTCGACGACATCGACGCGCTCCGTCTGCTCGACGCGTGGCTGCGCCGGGCGCTCGTTCCGAGCTTGCCGCCGAACGTCCACGTCGTCTTCAGCGGCCGTGACCCGCCGCTGGCTGCCTGGCTGCAGACGCCGTGGCGCGGGACCTTCCGCAGCCTCGAGCTCGCCCCGCTCGCCGACGGTGACGCCGTGACGTTGCTGACGGAGGCCGGCATCGAGCCCGCGCAGGCATCGCGCGTCAATCGGATCGCGCGCGGCCACCCGCTGGCGTTGACGCTCGCCGCGACCACGCTGCAGAGCGTCGATGATCCCGCGCTCGAAGACCTCGCATTCCATCGGATCGTCGCGGAGCTGGCGCGCCGGCACCTTGCCGAGATCCCGGACCCAGTGACGCGCCGCGCGGTAGTGGCGGCGGCGCTGGTACGCACGGTCACCGCGCCGCTCCTCGGGGCGATGCTGCCCGACGTCGCGCCGAGCGACGCCTACGAACGTCTTCGCACGCTTCCGCTGATGCAGCACGGTCGCGACGGCCTGAAGCTGCACGACTCGGTACGGGACGCGATCGCTCACGAGCTGCGCGCCGAAGATCCCGAGCGGTACGTCGCACTGCGCCGCGCATGCTGGAGCCGGCTGACGCGCGAGCTGCGCACGGCGCCGCCGGCGGAGCTCTGGCGCTGCACCGCGGATCTGTTGTACCTGCTCGAGAATCCGGTCGTGCGGGAAGCGTTCTTCCCGTCGGGCGCGCAGCGGTACGCGGTCGAGCCGGCGCGTCCGGCGGACGAAGCGGCGATCGTCGCGATCGCCGAGCGTCATGACGGACCGTCGGCGGCTCGCGAGACGCTTGCGTGGTTGACGGCCCGCCCCGACGGTTTCGCCGTCGCGCGCGATCGTGGCGGCACGGTCGTCGGATACGACGTTCTGCTCGACGCCGCCGGGCTCGATCCGGAGATCGCTGCGAACGATCCCGTGTTCTCCCGCTGGCTCGCACATGTTGCGGGGCATCCCGTCGAGCCGCGCGAGCGCATTCTCTTCTTGCGCCGGTGGCTCTCGCTCGAGGAGGGCGAAGCGCCGTCGGCCGTTCAGGCGGCGTGCTGGCTCGACATCAAACGCACGTACATGGCGCATCGCCCGTTCCTGCGGCGCGTCTATCTGACGGTTCGCGATCTTGCGCCGTACGCCGCCGCGGCGACGCGGCTCGGCTTCACCGTTCTTCCGGAGTGCGAGACGACGATCGACGGCGCGCCGTTCTTCACGGCGATGCTCGACTTCGGCCCAGGCTCCGTGGACGGATGGCTCGCCCGGCTGGTCGCCGCCGAGCTCGGAATCGCGGCGAGCGAGATCCTCGATGTCGCGAGCCGCGAGCTCGTCGTCGGCGCGCGCCGTGCGGCGCTGAGCCCGCGCGAGTTCGACACGCTGTACTGGCTCGTGCGGCATGCGGGGGAGGTCGTCGCTCGCGAGGACCTTCTCGCCGGCGTCTGGGGAGACGACGCCGACGTCGCGAGCAACGTCGTCGACGTGGTCGTGCGTTCGCTGCGCAAGAAGCTCGGCGAGCGCGCACACGTGATCGAAACGGTCTCCGGCATCGGCTACCGGTTTCGCGACGATGCATAGTCGGCGCGCGCCCGGCTGGGAAACGCCGCTCGCCGAGCGAAGGCGCCGCGCGATGCAACAGACTGAGATCGGCCGCGCCGAGTTCGTTTCGCTCGGCGGCGACCTGCGCGGATACTACGCTTGCCCCGTCGGGATGGGGCCGTCGCCCGGGGTCGTCCTGTTTCAGGAAGCGTTCGGGATCAACGGCTACATCGAGAGCGAGGTGCGCCGGCTCGCCTCGCACGGCTTCGCGGCGATCGCGCCCGATCTGTTCCGCGGCGAGACGTTCGGCTACGGCGAGTGGGAGAAGGTGCAGCCGAAGCTGCAGTCGCTGACCGACGAGGGGATGCTCGACGACGTGCGCGCGTCGATCGCGTTTCTCGACGGGCAGAGCGAGGTGAAGCGCGGCGCCGTCGGATGCGTCGGCTTTTGCATGGGCGGGCGGCTCGCGTACCTCAGCGCGACGACGCTCGGCGAGAAGATCGCTGCGGCGGCATCCTTCTACGGCGGCGGGATCGCGCCGGATCAGCCGCGGTTCTTCAAGCCGATCCTCGACAAAGCGGACGGACTGCGCGGCGAGCTGCTGCTGATCTACGGTGCGGACGACGAAGGCATCACGCCGAGCGAGCACGGGCGCATCGCTTCGCGGCTTTCGGAGCTGAAGAAGCGGTATACGCTCAGCGTGTATCCGGGGGCGCCGCACGGGTTTGCTTCGCGTGACCGCGAGAGCTATCGGGCGCGGCAGGCGGAGGCGGCTTGGGCGGAGACGCTTGCGCTCTTCGAGCGGGCTTTGCGGGTGGGCTGACGGCCTGGGTGGCGGGTCGCGGGAGCGACGCACCTCCGCCGGCGGCACGGGGCCCCGGACATCGTGTCCGGAGCCCCTCTGTCTTCACATCGCTTCCGCGCATCCTGCGCACGCTCGTTCACACGGCCGCCGGCGGAGGTGCGTCGCTCCCGCGACTTCGCGGGATTGCAAGCACGCCGTTTGCTCGGGCGCGGGCTCGCTATACGGCGTGCGGGACGCCCGCTACGACGGTGCCTGTGCAGCGGGTTGCGCCTAGCCAGTACGAGAGTGCCGCGGGTGATTGGACGTCCCAGAGCGCGAGATCGCAGCGGGCGCCTTCGCGGAGCTCGCCGCGGTCTTCGAGGCCGAGTGCGCGGGCGGCGTGGCGCGTCGTGGCGGCGAGCGCTTCTTCCGGCGTCAGGGCGAACAGCAGGCACGCCATGTTCATGGTCGTCGGCATGGTGAGGATCGGCGACGTGCCGGGATTGCAGTCGGTCGCGAGGGCGATCGGAACGCCGTGCGCGCGCAGACGGTCGATCGGGGGCTTCGTGGTTTCTCGCAGGTAGTAGTACGCGCCGGGGAGCAGCACGGCGACCGTGCCGGCGGCCGCGAGCGCGGCGATGCCGGCTTCGCCGGTGTGCTCGAGGTGATCGGCCGAGAGCGCGCCGTACGCGGCGGCGACGCGCGCTGCGCCGGTGTCGTCGATCTGGTCGGCGTGCACCTTGGCCGGCAAACCGTGACGGCGCGCGGCGTCGAGCACGCGTTCCGTTTCGCTCCGCGAGAAGGCGATCGTGTCGCAGAAGACGTCGACGGCGTCGGCGAGCCGCTCGCGCGCGACCCGCGGGATCATGCGCTCGCACACCAGCGAAAGGTACGCGTCGCGCGCGTCCGCGTACTCCGGCGGGACGACGTGCGCGCCCAGGTACGTCGTGCGGACCGTGATGCCCAGCTCGTCGCCGAGCCGGCGCGCCACGCGCAGCATGCGCAGCTCCGTCTCGACGTCGAGGCCGTAGCCCGACTTGATCTCGAGCGTCGTCGTCCCGTTTGCGATCATCGTTCGAACGCGCTGCGCGGCGGACGCGAAGAGCGCGTCTTCGCCGGCGGCGCGGGTCATCGCGACCGTGTGCGCGATCCCGCTGCCGGTTCGGTTCGTCGCGGCGTAACTCTCCCCGCCGAGCCGCCGCTCGAAATCCGCGACGCGGTCGCCCTCGAAGACCACGTGCGTGTGCGGATCGATCAGCCCCGGCGTGATCCAGCGGCCTTCCGCGTCGACGACGCGTTCGGCGAGACGCGCAGGAGCGTCACGGAGCTCGGTGCGGCGTCCGACCCACGCGATCTTGCCGTCCTTCGCGGCCAGCGCCCCGTCGCGGATCGCGCCGTACGGCACGCTTCCGGCCGCCATGGTGGCGAGATCGGCGTTGACCCACAACGTGTCGTACCGCGCCATCGCGACGCCTCTTTCGGCGTCTGACCGGAGAGCGCCCGCGCTGCGGCGCCTTCATCGCTGGTGGCCGGAGCGTTCGGAATGCGATTTCGCAGGGCGCTTCGCCGGGAGGCGCGAGACGCGGCGTTGTAGGGCCGGCGCATGCGGATCCACGCTCGTCAGGCGCTGCTGCCGGAAGGCTGGGCTCCGGATGTCGCGATCGACATCGCGCCGGACGGAACGATCGTCGCGGTCGCGCCGGGTACGCGCCGCGCGCCCGACGACGACGCGGTGGACGGCGCACTGCTGCCGGGGATGCCGAACGTGCATTCCCACGCGTTCCAGCGCGCGATGGCGGGAAGCGCGGAGAGGCGCGGACCGGGCGACGACGACTTTTGGTCGTGGCGTGAAGCGATGTACGCGCTCGCCGCTTCTCTGCAGCCTGACGACCTGAAGGCGCTCGCGACGTCGGTCTACCGGAAGATGCTGCGCGCGGGCTACACGGCCGTTGCGGAGTTCCACTACCTACATCGCGATCCGTCCGGCCGGTGGTACGCCGACAAGGCCGTCATGGCGCGCGCGCTCGTAGAGGCGGCACGCGAGGCGGGCCTCGCGGTGTGTCTGCTTCCGGCGTTGTACGCGCACGCAGACGTCGGCGGAGCGCCGCTTGCGGATCGTCAGAAGCGCTTCGCCACCACGGTCGACGACGTGCTGGCGATCGCGGACGAGCTGCGTGCGGCGTACGCGAACGACCCGAGCGTCGTGGTCGGCGCCTGCGCGCACTCGCTGCGCGCGGTGACGCCCGCCGAGCTGCGCGCGCTCGTCGAAGGGTCGCCGCCCGATGTCCCCGTGCACCTCCACGTCGCGGAGCAGCTTCGTGAAGTGCGAAGCGTCGAAGCCACGCTCGGCGCGCGTCCGGTCGCATGGCTTCTGGCGAACCACGACGTCGACCGGCGATGGTGCCTGGTGCACGCGACGCAGGTCGACGACTCCGAGCGCGACGCGCTCGCGCGCAGCGGAGCGGTCGTGGGACTGTGTCCGACGACCGAGGCGAATCTCGGCGACGGAGTTTTCCCGCTCGCGCCGTATCTGCGAGCGAACGGCGCCTTCAGTATCGGATCGGACAGCAACGTCTCGATCGCGCCGGCCGAGGAGCTGCGTTGGCTCGAGTACGGGCAGCGCCTCGCAACGGGACGCCGCATCGTCGCGGCACGACGCGCCGGCGAATCGTGCGGGCAGACGCTGTATGCGTCGGCCGCGTCCGCGGGCGCGCGCGCATGCGGGTTCGCGACAGGTGCCATCGCACCCGGGTGCCGCGCCGATTTCGTCGTGATCGCGCCGGAAGAAGCGGAAGGCGATCTTCCTCGAACCGCCGACGACACGCCCGAGACGATGCTCGACCGGTACGTGTTCGCCTCGAGCGACGCGCGACCGGAGCGCGTGTACGTACGAGGGCGCGTGATCCGCTGAGCCGGCTGCGTGCGGTGCTCGCGAAGCGTGTCTTCCCGGTAGGGCTACAGCTCGCTTTTCTGTTCTTGCTTGACGGTTTCGCCGACGAGGCGCATCACGAGGATCGTCACGCCGAGGCCCACGACGAATGCGATCAGGCCTTCACCGACCGGCCCGGACGCCTCGACCGACCAGCCGCCCGGGTCTTGCGGATGGTGGAGCGTTTGCACGTATGCGACGAGCGCGTCGAGGTCGCGCGGCGAGATCGCGTGCTCGTCGAAGCGCGGCATGATGCCCGGTCCGAAGCGCACCGCTTCGGCGACTTGCACGTTCGTCGCGATGGGCAGCGGCGGTGCGATCCAGCCGAACCCGGCGACCGCGCCGGTGCCGACCGCGCCGTGGCATTGCTGGCAGTTCTCTTCGAAGATCGCGCGGCCGCGGACGATGTCGCCGCTCGGCGCGACGCGCGGGATCGGCGGTCCGTTTCCCGCGCCGTGCGTGCCGACGTACGCCACGAGCGCGGCGATCTGCTCCGGCGGAAACGAGGGCGGACCCGGCTGTTCCTCCGTGTAGGGAACCTCGATCGGCATCCGTCCCGTCGAGAGCATGAAGTCCGCCGCCGCCGTCCCGGCGCCGATCAGCGAAGGGCCGTCGCCCGTACCGTGCAGCGTCGCGCCGTGACACGAGATGCAGTGCTCGGCGTACAGCTCCGCGCCGACCTTCATCGTGTCGACGTGGCCGTGCCGTGCGCCGGGCACGTTCGGCACCGCGACGCGCGGCGGAGTCTGCGGCTGCGGCGTCATGTCGCTTGCGACGATGCGCGCCGTCGCGCGCGAGGCGGAGGCGACGACCGCTGCGGGCGCCGCGCCGGCAGCGACCGGGGCTGGAGACGCATGGGCGACGGCCGGTGCGAGCGCAAACGTCCCGGCGAGCGCGAGGAGCGCGATCATTCCGTCGAGAGCCTCGGGCCTTCTTCGTATCCGCCCTGCGCGCTGCGCACGAGCACCAGGCGCTCGGGATGCTCGTCCTTGTACGCATGCCGTGCCTGCAGCTCGATGCAGATGCGCCATGCGATGGCGGCGCAGATCCACGGAACCGTCCAGAGCGCGATACGATACACCCACGCCAGCGACTGCACGGGGACGCTGAGGAGGCGCGCCTGCACGTCGTCGCTGCCGGCGGCGAGCAGGATTCCGGCGAACGTCAGCGCCGCGACGCCGAACGACGTGCGGAGCGGGTTCTGCCACGGAAACTGCAGCAGCTCGTGGTAGCGGTCGTCACGCTGCAGCCGCCGCTCGATCCACGGCCACGCGTAGAGGATCGCGAAGAACGTCAGGGGGAGCACGACCGCGGGCCAGAACAGCGTGGAGATCGCGTGGTGCGGGAAGTAGATCGCCCAGCGTGGGCCGAGACGCAGCGAACCGTCGAGCCAGCCGACGTACCAGTCCGGCTGAGCGGGTGACGCGACGGTCCACGGATCGTACGGGCCGTAGTTCCAGATCGGGTTGATCTCGACGAGGCCGCCGAGCAGCAGCAGCACGCCGAACGTCGCCATCATCAGCGCCGTCGAGCGCACCGCGTACGTCGGCCAGAGCGGGGAGCCGCGCACGTTGTTCTCGCGCTTTCCCGGCGTCGGGAACTGGGTGTGCTTCTGGTGCCAGAGGATCATCACGTGCACGGTGATCAGCCCGGCGAGCGCGAGGGGGATGAACAGGATGTGCAGCGCGTAGAGCCGCCCTTCGAACGCCGGGCTCGGAAAGCGTCCCCCGAAGATCAGCGAGGCGATCCAATCGCCGATGAACGGGATCCCGATCGCGATCGAGTACGCGATGCGCAGACCGGCGCCGGAGAGCGCGTCGTCGGGCAGCGAATAGCCGCTGAAGCCGTCCGCCATCACGAGCAGCAGCAGCGTCAGGCCGACGAACCAGTTGATCTCGCGGGGCTTGCGGAACGCGCCGGTGAAGAACACGCGCGACATGTGCACGATGATCGCGGCCGCGAACAGGTTCGCGCACCAATGGTGCGCCTGGCGGATGAGCAGCCCGGCCTGCGTCTGAAACGACAGGTCGAGCACCGACGCGTACGCGTCCGAGACGACGCGGCCGTCGAGCGACGGCACGCCGGCGCCGTGATAGACCGTCTGCTGCAGCGACGGATGGAAGAAGAACGTCAGGTACGTCCCGCTCAGCAGGATGAAGATGAAGCAGTACGCGGCGACTTCGCCGAGCATGAACGACCAGTGGTCCGGGAACGCCTTGTGCAGCGCGTGGCGCAGGAACGGCGCCGCGCCGAGCCGGTCGTCGAGCGCGCGCACCAGCCGCCGGATCACCGCGACGTCTCCCAGGTGTCCGGGCCGACGAACCCGCTGAGCGGGCCGGCGGCGCGCAGCACTCCGTCCGAGTCGATCGCGATCGGCAGCTGCGGCAGCGAACGGTTCGCCGGTCCGAACACGACCGTGCCGCCGTTCGTCACGTCGAAGGTCGACTGGTGGCACGGGCACATCAGCTGCTGATCGGCGGCGCGGTACAGCGCGACCGGACAGCCGGCGTGCGTGCAAACCTTCGAGTAGCCGACGAAGCCGTCCGGCGTCCACCCCGCGCGGTCTTTCGGCATCTCGAACGCGGTCGGCTCCGCGCGCACGAGCATCACCGCGTCGTCGGCCATGTTTTGAATCTTGTCGGGGCCGACCTCACCCTCGGGGAAGACGGTCAGCGCGGTCCCGATCTCCACGTCGGCGACCTTGACGACGCTGCCGTCCTCGCGCACCAGCCGGCGCCCCGCCGCCCAGTCGGAGAACCCGATGCGCCCGTACGGAGACGGTCCCCACGAACGCAGCGGGAACAGCGCCGCGATCCCGAGGAACGCCGCGGCCCCTCCGGCGAGCCGGACGAGCCATGCTCGCCGTCCGATGACGTCGTCGATCCCGCTTTCCAGCCGCGCCGCCGCGTCGTCGCGTTCCTGTTCGCTCGAAGCGAGCGGATGCTGCGGGTCCTCGACCTTCGTCTGCGGCATGAGGTCGCGCGCCCATACGATCAGCGCCCCCGCGAATCCGAGGAAGGCGAGCCCGAGCCCGAGTCCCTCGAGCTGCGTCTGTCCGCCGAGCGCGAACGACGTCGCGAAGAGCACGCTGCCGAGCATCGAGACGACGAGGCACACCGTTGCGCGGCGCCGGCCGCGGCGTTCCTTCGGGCTCACTTGACGAGGAAGATCGAGGCCCAGATCCCGAGCCAGACGACCGTGACGAAGTGCCAGTAGTAGCTGATCGCGTCGGCGCCGCCGGCGTGCTCGCCGAGGAACGCGGGACGCTTCACGCCCGCGGCGAGGAACGAGAGCAGCACGATGCCGACCGTCACGTGCGCCGCGTGGAAGCCGGTCATCCCGTAGTGCAGCGAACCGTACGCGCTGGTGTCGAGCCCGAACCCGTTCGTCGCCCACTCGTGCAGCGTGAGACCGATGAACACGACCGCGAGCACGACGGCCGCGACGAGCCAGCGCCGCGCGAGCGCGCTGCGGCCTTTCTTCAAGCCGCGTTCGAGCGCGACGATCACGAAGATGCTGGAGAGCACGAGCAGCACGGTTCCGATCGCCGGCTCCGTCTCGCCCAGCGGATGTCCCGCCGGCGGTCCCCAGTCGACGTTGCGCCCGCGCAGATCGTAGTACGCGGCGAACCACGACGCGAAGAACATGAGCTCGGACGCGAGGAACAGGACGACGCCCATCCGGAGCGTGTGTCCGCGAACCGCGAGGCGGTCGCGGGGCGCGGCGTAGCCGATGCGTTCGGACACGGTAGGCTCCGTGTACCCCCTACGGGGAGGGTTGAACGCACGCTCATCGGGTACGACGAGCACGATGGTGGGGCGGCTCGCAACGCTCGCGGCGCTCATCGGTCTTGCCGGCTGCGCCGCGATCCCCAACGACACGACGGTCCAGGCCGCCGACATGCATCGCGTGTGGGCGGTCTTCATCGTCGCCGGGCTGGCCGTGTACGTGCTGGTCGGCGGCCTCATCCTGTGGTCGGCGCTCGCGTACCGGCGCCGCGATCCGTCGGTCGTGCAGGCGAACGCCGTGCATAAGAACACGCCGCTGGAGATCGGCTGGACGATCGCACCGATCATCGTCGTCGCCGGACTCTTCCTCGTGACGTTTCCGGCGGAGCAGCACGTGGAGAACATGGTGAAGCGGCCGGGCGAGGTGGTGCAGGTCGTCGCCTTTCGCTGGAGCTGGCGCTTCGTGTACGCGAACGAGCACGTCGTCGTCCAGGGCACCACGGGATCGCCGCCCGAGCTCGTTCTGCCCGAGAACCGCACGACCGAGATCCGGCTGACGTCGAGCGACGTCATCCACTCCTTCTGGGTCCCCTCGTTCCTCTTCAAGCGCATGGCGATCCCCGGGATCGTCAACGCGTTCGACTTCACGCCCGAGCGGGCCGGAGTGTTCATGGGCCGCTGCGCCGAGCTGTGCGGGACGTACCACGCGCACATGTCGTTCACCGTCCGCGTCCTGCCGGCCGATCAGTTCGCGCGCTGGGTGCGCGCCCGGAGCGCCGCGTGAGCGCGGTCGCCACCACGGCCGCGGCGCCGCCGCGCCGCCTCGTCAAGCACGGCATCCTCGGTTGGCTGGTGACGACGAATCACAAGCAGATCGGGATCCTCTACATCTGCACGACCCTGGTCTTCTTTCTGATCGCGGGATTCCTCGCCGACGTCATCCGGCTGCAGCTCGCCGGCCCGCAGCAGAACTTCGTCAGCCCGCACACCTACAACGAAGTCTTCACGCTGCACGGGACCGCGATGATCTTCCTGTTCATCGCGCCGTTCGGCTTCGGCATCGCGAACTTCCTGATCCCGCTGCAGTGCGGCGCGGCCGACATGGCCTTTCCGCGCCTCAACGCCTTCGGATACTGGCTGTTCCTTTTGGGCGGTCTCACGGTGTTCTCCGGCGTCTTCGCCGCCGGCGGCGGCGCGTCGGCCGGCTGGTACGCCTACACGCCGCTCTCCGACATCCGCGTCTCGTCGGGCATCGGTCAGGACCTGTGGTTCATCGGGCTGACGCTCACGAGCATCTCGGGCATCCTGACCGCGATCAACTTCCTGGTCACGCCCATCGTGTTCCGCGCGCCGGGGATGACGATGTGGCGGCTTCCCGTCTTCACGTGGGAGATGATCGCGACGTCGCTGCTCATCCTCATGGCGTTCCCGCCGCTCACGGCGGCGTTCGCGATGGCCCTGATGGACCGGCACGCGAACGCGCATTTCTTCGATCCGACGCGCGGCGGCGACCCGGTGCTCTACCAGCACACGTTCTGGTTCTTCGGGCATCCCGAGGTCTACGTGATGATCCTTCCGATGTTCGGGGTCATCACCGAGGTCATCGCCGTCTTCTCCCGCAAGCCGGTCTTCGGCTACACGGGGCTGGTGCTGTCGGCCTTCGCGATCGCCGGGCTGTCGATGGGGGTCTGGGCCCACCACATGTTCACGACGGGCGCGGTGAACGACCCGTTCTTCTCCGCGATGTCGTTCCTCATCGCCGTTCCGACCGGGATCAAGTTCTTCAACTGGATCGCGACGATGTGGCGCGGCGCGATCAGCTTCGAGACGCCGATGCTGTTCGCGATCGGATTTCTGCTGAACTTTCTCGTGGGCGGGATCACGGGCGTCATGGTCGCTTCGCCGCCGATCGACTTCCAAGCCAACGGCAGCTACTTCCTCGTCTCCCACTTTCACTACACGCTGGGCGGCGGCTCGATGTTCGCGATCTTCGCCGCGCTGTATTTCTGGTTTCCGAAGATCTGGGGCGTCAAGCTCGACGAGCGCTGGGGCCGCTTCAACTTCTGGACGATGTTCGTCGGCTTCAACGTCACGTTCGCGCCGATGCTGTTCCTCGGGATGATGGGGATGCCGCGGCGCGTCTACACCTATCCGGCGATCCCCGCGTGGCACGACCTCAATCTGCTGGCGAGCATCGGCACCGCCATCATCACGATCTCCGTCGCCTCGTTCGCCTGGAACGTCATCGTGTCGTCGCGGAAGCGCGAAGCGCTTCCCGAGGATCCCTGGGGGAGCGCGTACACGCTGGAGTGGGCAACGTCCTCTCCGCCGCCCGAGCTGAACTTCGACTCGCTGCCGCCGATCCGCTCGAAGCGGCCGGCGTTCGACAAGCATCATCCGGAGCTCGCCCACACCTCGCCGCCGTGAGCATCGCGACGCGGATCTTCATCTCGTCGATGACGTTCGGCATCCTCGTCGCCGTAGCGTACTGGTGGGACACGCGCGAGGTCGTCGGGACCTTCCTGCTGGGACTCTTCGCGGTCGGATTCGCCTTCGTCGTCGCGTTCTTGCTTTCCATCCGCTCGAAGACGAAGCTGGACGGCGACGAGCAGCGCGCCCCGGCGGAGCTCGCCGGCGAAGAGATCGCCGTCGTGTCGGCGGAGTCTCCGTGGCCTGTCGTGCTCGCCGTCTGCGCGACGTGCATGGTGATCGGGATCGTGCTCCATCCGATGCTCGCCGTGTTCGCGCTGGCGGCGTTTCTCGTCGTGATATGGCAGCTGGTGCGCGAGAGCGTGTGAAGGACGGGCCCGCGTGGCACGCGCGCGCCGACGCCTGGTTCAAGGCGCTCGGCGCGGTTGTCATCGCGTACCTGATCGCGTGGCGGCTCGTCGAATGGCTCGTCGAGTTCTACGACGTCACGATCATCGCCGTGGGCGGTCTGCTGGTCGCGTATCTCGTCCTGCCGATCGTGCGGCGGCTCAACGTGCGGCTTCCGCTGTGGCTGGCGCTCAGCATCGTCTACGTGGGGATCGCGCTGGTCATCGTCGCCGGCGTCTGGCTTCTGGTGCCCTCGCTGATCAGCCAGTTCCAGCAGCTGCTCACCGACGTGCCGGCGATGCAGCGGATGGTCGAGTCGTATCTCTCGAGGACGCACAATCCGCTCATCACGCACCTTCCCCCGCAGATTCGCGGCTACGTGGCCAAGTTGCCGGGTCAGGTCGCGACCGAGGTGCAGCGCGTCGGGCTCTCGCTCAGCGCGCACGTCTTTCCGGCCGTGCTCTCGCTGGCGACGATCGGCGCGCTCGTCGTCGCGATCCCCGTCGTCTCGCTCTACATGCTGGGCGAGTCCGCGATGGCGAAGCGCTTCTTCGCGCGGCTGATCCCCGCCGAGCACCGCTCGCTCGCGATGGACGTGCTCGCCGACGTCGACGGCGTGCTGGGCGGGTTCGTGCGCGGGCAAGTCATCGTCGCGGCCGCGGTCGGCGCGATGGCGATCGTCGCGCTGCTCATCCTGGGCGTGCCGTACGCCGTGCTGATCGGCGCGTGGGCCGGGATCGCCGACGTGATTCCCTACATCGGGCCGTTTGCGGGCGCGATCCCGGCGGCGCTGGTCGCGCTGTTCGCGCACGGCTGGACGAACATGCTGTTCGTCGTGGTCGCGTTCACGATCGTCAACCAGATCGAGGCGCACCTGCTCGGGCCGCGCATCGTCGGCAGCACCACCAAGGTGACGCCGCTCGCCGTCATCTTCGCGCTGCTGATCGGGGCGCACATCCTCGGACTCCTGGGCCTGCTGATCGCCGTCCCGGCCGCCGGCGTCATCCGCGCGATCCTCATCCGGTTTTTCCCGGACGAGGAGATCACGAACGCCGAGATCCGCCCGGGGCTCACGCAATCCCCGCAGGTCGACGTCGACCCCGCGGCGACCGAGACGTGATCGCGTTCGGTCACCGGCGCCGGGCGAGCACGATTAGACCCCATACGGGAGGGGTACTCGCGACGTGATGGCCGTCGAAAAGCGCGTCGCCCGTTCGCACCCGCTCGCCCGTCAATTGCGCGGACCGGACAAGTACGCGCTCGCCGATGCGGCGCAGTCCAGCGTCACCGCGTCGTTGCAGCCGCGGACGCAAACTGCCGACCGCGTCGTGCGCTCGGTGTGCCCGTACTGTGCGGTCGGCTGCGGTCAGCTCGCGTTCGTCAAGGACGGGAAGATCGTGCAGGTCGAGGGCGATCCCGACTCCCCGATCTCACGCGGGCATCTCTGTCCGAAAGGGTCGGCGACGCGCACGCTGGCGCAAAGCCCGATCCGCGAGTACAAAGTCAAGTACCGGCGCCCGTACGGCACCGCCTGGGAAGAGCTGGACCTCGAGACCGCGATGGACATGATCGCCGACCGCGTCATCGCCACGCGCGAGCAGACGTGGGAGGCGAAGGGCGAAGACGGCAAGCCGCTCAACCGCACGCTCGGAATCGCGAGCCTCGGCGGCGCGACGCTCGACAACGAAGAAAACTACCTGATGAAGAAGCTCTACACCGCGCTCGGTGTAGTGCAGGTCGAGAACCAAGCCCGCATTTGACATAGCTCGACGGTGCCCGGTCTGGGCACCTCCTTCGGCCGCGGCGGCGCGACGACGTTCCAGCAGGATCTGCAGAACAGCGACTGCATCCTCATCATGGGCTCGAACATGGCGGAGAACCATCCCGTCGGGTTCCAGTGGGTGATGGAGGCGCGGGAGCGCGGGGCGGAGATCATCCACGTCGATCCGCGCTTCACCCGCACGAGCGCGGTGTCGACGATGCACGTGAAGATCCGTCCGGGGAGCGACATCGCGTTCCTCGGCGGGCTGATCAACTACATCCTCGAGAACAACCGCTGGTTCGACGAATACGTCCGGACGTACACGAACGCGCCGGTGATCGTCGACGCGCGGTTCCAGGACACCGAGGACCTCGACGGTGTCTTCTCCGGCTTCGAGCCGAAGGAAGACAAGTACGACATCGCTTCGTGGCAGTACGACGACATGGCGATGCACGGCTCGGCCGGGCGGCGCATGGGATCCGCGGTGAGCGGCGGAAAGCAGGACGCGCATCCCGGCGAGGTATCGCAGGAGGCGCAGAACCAGCTCCTCGAGCACGGCGAGCCGCCCCACGTCGACATGACGCTGCAGCACCCGCGCTGCGTGTTTCAGCTGCTGAAGAAGCACTATGCGCGCTACACCGCCGAGATGGTCGAGCGCGTGTGCGGGACGCCGCGCGCCGAGTTCCTCAAGGTCGCGGACGCGCTCTGCCGCAACTCCGGCCGCGAGCGGACGTCGGCGATCGCGTACGCCGTCGGATGGACGCATCACACCGTCGGCGTGCAGTACATCCGCGCCGCGTCGATCGTGCAGCTGCTGCTCGGAAACATCGGACGGCCCGGCGGCGGGATCCTCGCGCTGCGCGGTCACGCCTCGATTCAAGGCTCGACCGACATCCCGACGCTCTACGAGCTGCTGCCGGGCTACCTGGCGATGCCGCACAAAGAAAACGTCGATTTGGCCAACTACATCGAGGAGACGACATCAAAAGCGGGCTACTGGTACCACACCGACGCGTACATGATCAGCCTGCTGAAGGCGTGGTACGGCGAGCACGCGCAGCCGGAGAACGATTTCTGCTACGGCTACCTGCCCCGCGTGACCGGCGACCATTCGTGCTATCCCATGATGATGGGGATGCTCGAAGGCAATGTGAAAGGGTTCTTCTGCGTCGGTGAAAACCCGGTCGTCGGCTCGGCGAACGGCCCGCTGCAGCGCCGCGCGATGGCGAACCTCGACTGGCTCGTCGTCCGCGACTTCGTCGAGATCGAGTCCGCTGCGTTCTGGTACGACAGCGTCGAGATCGAGACCGGCGCGCTGCAGACGGAGAAGATCAAGACCGAGATCTTTTTCATGCCGGCGGCCGACCATCTGCAGAAGAGCGGCTCGTTCACGAACACGCAGCGGCTGCTGCAATGGCACCACAAAGCGGTGGATCCGGAAGGCGACTGCCGCTCCGAGCTGTGGTTCTACTACCATCTCGGCCGGAAGATCCGCGAGAAGCTGGCCGGATCGAACGATCCGAAGAACCGCGCCGTCACCGAGCTGACCTGGAATTATCCGACGGAAGGCCGGCTCGCCGAACCCGACGCGCACGCCGTGCTGCGCGAGGTGAACGGCTGGGGTCCGGACGGCAAGGCGCTCGACGCGTACACGAAGCTCAAACCCGACGGCTCGACCGCGTGCGGGTGCTGGATCTACTGCGGCTGCTTCAAAGACGAGCAGAATCAAGCGGCGCGCCGCAAGTCGCGGCACGAGCAAGACTGGGTCGCGGCGGAATGGGGCTGGGCGTGGCCTGCGAACCGTCGCATCCTGTACAACCGCGCGTCCGCGGATCCGGCGGGCAAGCCTTGGAGCGAGCGCAAGAAATACGTCTACTGGGACGAGGCGAAGGGGCAGTGGAACGGGCCCGACGTTCCGGACTTCGAGAAGGACAAGCGCCCCGACTACGTGCCGCCCGACGAGGCGGTCGGCGAACAGGCGATCGACGGAAAATCGCCGTTCATCATGCAAGGCGACGGCAAAGGCTGGCTGTTCGCGCCCGACGGGCTCGTCGACGGACCGTTCCCGGCGCACTACGAGCCGGAAGAGTCGCCGGTGAACAACCCCCTCTACGCGCAGCAGTCGAACCCGGTGCGCGAGCAGTGGCCGAGCGCGAACAATCCGATGCACTGGTCGGACGGAAAGCCGGGGGCCGACGCGTTCCCGTACGTCGGCACGACGTACCGGCTGACCGAGCACCACACCGCCGGCGGCATGTCGCGCAGCGTTCCGCACCTTTCGGAGCTGCAGCCCGAGATGTTCGTCGAGGTAAGCCCCGCGCTGGCCGAAGAGCGCAACCTCGAGAACGGCGGCTGGGCGACGGTGATCACCGCGCGTTCCGCGATCGAGGCGCGCGTGCTCGTCACCGAGCGCGTCCCCGACTACGTCGTCGACGGGCGCCCCACGAAGGTCGTCGGCTTGCCGTACCACTGGGGCGTGAAAGGCGTCGTGCGCGGCGACTCGGTCAACGATCTCGTCGGGATCAGCGCCGACCCCAACGTGCACATCCAGGAGACGAAGGCGTTCACCTGCGACATCCGCGCCGGGCGCCGTCCGCGCGGGCCCGCGCTGCGTGACCTCGTCAACGACTACCGCGCCCGCGCGCACCTGCCGCTGGAGGAATAGATGGAGCTGTTCGAGCCGACCGCGGCGTCCGCCGAGGTCGCGACGTACGGGGAGCGGGCGCAGCCGCGCAAGGGCTTCTTCACGGACACGACGCTGTGCATCGGCTGCAAGGCGTGCGAGGTCGCGTGCAAGGAGTGGAACCAGCTCCCCGCCGACGGCTACGCGTTCACCGCGCAGTCGTACGACAACACCGGCGAGCTGAACGGCACGACGTGGCGTCACGTCGCGTTCGTCGAGCAGCCGCAGAAGAGCCGCTGGCTCATGGAGTCCGACGTCTGCAAGCATTGCACGCACGCGGCGTGCCTCGACGTCTGCCCGACCGGCGCGCTGGTGCGCACGGAATTCGGGACGGTGATCGTGCAGGAGGACGTCTGCAACGGCTGCGGCTACTGCGTCCCGGCCTGCCCGTTCGGCGTCATCGACAAGCGGCCCGAGGACGGGCACGTCGGGAAGTGCACGCTGTGCTACGACCGTCTGCGCGACGGCGAGACGCCGGCCTGTGCGAAAGCGTGCCCGACCGAGTCGATCCAGTACGGCGATCTCGACGATCTGCGGCGCCGCGCCGACGAGCGCTTGGAGAAGGTCCGCGCCGACGAGCGCTTCACCGACGCCAGTCTCTACCTGCGCGGTCCCGACGACGGGATCGGCGGCGCGGGCGCGTTCTTCTTGCTGCTCGACCGTCCGGAAGTCTACGGCCTTCCCCCGGACCCGGTCGACACGACGCGCGATTTGGGCAAGATGTGGCGCCGCGCCGCGTACGCGATGGCGGCGATCGTCGGAACGATCGCGCTGTGCTCGGTGGGGCCGCGCGCGTGAACACCCTGTCGCGCGCGTCCGAGCCGGTCGCCCCGGAGCGCGCCGTCCAGTCGTCTCCGGACAGCTACTACGGGCGACCGATCCTCAAGCCGCACGTCTGGACGCCGTTCGTTCCGTGGTACTTCTGGATCGGCGGGACGACCGGCGCCGCGTGCGTGCACGGGCTGATCGCCCGTATCCGCGGCGACGACGAATTGGCCGAGGTGCAGCGCTGGGTCGCCTTCGGCGGGATCGTGACGTCGCCGGTGCTGCTGATCCTCGACCTCGGCGTCCGCCATCGCTTCCTGAACATGCTGCGCGTGTTCAAGCCGACGTCGCCGATGAGCGTGGGCTCGTGGGTGCTCTCCGCGCTCGGCGCCGCGGTGACCGGATCGCTCGTCGCCGACAAAGTCCTCGGCGCGCCGGCGCTCGCGCGCGTCTGCGACGTCGCGGCGGCGGGGCTCGGGCCGGTGCTGACGACCTACACCGCGGTGCTCGTCTCGAACACCGCGACGCCGGTGTGGCACGAAGCCCACGCAGAGCTGCCCCTCGTCTTCGCATCGAGCGGGATCGCCGGTGCGGGTGCGTGCGCGACGGCGTTCGCGCCGGCCGCGCAGCGTCGCTCCGCGCGCCGCATGATGATCGCGGGCGCGATCGCGATGGGCGTCACCGCGCGTGAGATGGAGAAGCGCCTCGGTGTCCTCGGCGAGCCCTATTCGCGCGGCACGGCGGGGGCCTTCAAGCGCGCCTCGTCGATGCTCGCGCTGAGCGGGGTGGCGCTCGCGCTGATCGGCCGCAGCAGCACGCTGGCGAACCGCGTCGCCGCGCTGTTGGTGGCGGGCGCCGGCGTGTGCGAGCGCTTCGCCGTCCTCGACGCGGGCAAGCAGTCCGCCGAAGGTCCGAAGTACGTCGTTCACCAGCAGCGCGAAACGCTGCAGAACGGCGAACGCAAACCGCTGCGCTAAGGGATCATCGCGCTCGAGACGAAGGCGGCGGCGCGGGCGGCGCTCGCGTGCGCCGCGCACGGCGCGACGTCGTAGAAGCGCAGCGTGTCGGCGTGCGCGGTGCACCCGCACGCCCAGCGCAGCATCTCCGTGTAGCGGCGGCCGTCGTCGACGCTCTGCGTCGTCGGGTCGCCGAGCAGCCTCCGCATCGTCGTCCAGCTCAAGCACATGGCCGTCGTTCCGCCATCGCGTTCAACCTCCGGTGCTCCGATTATACCCCTCCCGGGGAGGGGTATGAACCATCCGGAGGTCACGCACTGATCGTGGAAACGAGAGTTCAACCCAACAGCCTACAGCGAGCGACGGCGGACGGCAGCAACGGCCACCTGACGGCACTCTGGACGAACGCCGGGATGGTGGAAACCGACCGGCCGATGCCCAATCTGCACGGGATCGAGGCCGAGCACCAAGCGGTTCTCGGCGATCCCGCCGCGCTCGCTCTCTTCGCCTTCGCCGTCGGAACGTTCGTCGCGTCCGCCGTTCTCACCGGAATGTGGCCGATGGCCGCGCTCGCCGCGGTGGTCCCGCCGCTGCTGTGGTTCGCCGGCGTCGGGCAGTTCATCGGCGCGCTCTTCGCGCTGGCCCGCGGCAGCACGTTCGGCGCCACCGCGTTCGGCTCGTTCGGTATGGCGAACATCGTGGTCGGCACGTTCGTGTGGATGCAGAACGCCGGCCTGATCCCGATGTCGGCCGACGCACGCACGATGCTGGGCATCACGCTGTGCTGCTTCGCGTTCATCGCGCTCGCGCTCGCCGTCGCGGCGCTCCGCACGAACGCGATCTACTTCCTGACCGTGCTCGGGCTGATCCCCGGGTACGCGCTCGTCGGCGCGAACGACGCCGGCGCGCCCGCGGCGGTCGGTCACATCGGCGGCTGGTTCCTGTGCGCCGCCGCGCTGCTCGCCTTCTACGCCGGCGCGGCGGTCGTCGTGAACAGCCAGTGGTGCCGCGAGGCGTTGCCGCTCGGGACGATGCGCGGGCGCTGACCGCGTGAGCGGGTGCCCGGCCGCTCCGGCGGCCGGGCACGTCGCGCTAGGCAAGCGCCCGGAAACCGGGTAGACTTGGAAGCGATGGCCGACGAGGTCGACGGAGCGGCCCTGCGTCCACGGCGCGCGCACGAGTCGTTCGTCGCGCGCTGCCGTTCCGGCGCCGCCTGGTGCGCGAAGACGATCGGGCCCGGCGTCATCACCGGCGCCTCGGACGACGATCCCTCCGGGATCGCGACGTACGCGATCGCCGGTGCCAGCCTCGGATACGGGCTGCTGTGGGCGGCGCTCATCACGACGCCGCTGATGATCGCGGTCCAGGAGACGTGCGCGCGCGTCGGCATGGTCTCCGGCGCGGGACTGGTCGCGGCGCTCCGCCGCGTCATGCCGCGCGCGCTGCTGCTGCTTCTCGTCGGCTTGCTCGTGGGCGCGAATACGCTCAACGTGGCGGCCGACGTGGCGGGCATGTCGTCGTCGGCGGCGCTCGTCACGCCGCTGCCCGCGGAAGCGTGGGCGGTTGGGTTCGGCGTGCTGCTGGTGCTGATCGAAGTGTTCGCGTCGTACCGCGTGTTCGCGTCGATCGTCAAGTGGCTGTGCCTGACGCTTCTCGCCTACGTCGCGACGGCGTTCGTCGTGCGCGTCGACTGGCTTGCGGCGCTGCGCCACACGCTGATCCCCGAGATCCGCCTCGAGAAGAGCTGGACGGCGACGTTCGTCGCGTTCCTCGGCACGACGATCACGCCGTATCTGTTCGTGTGGCAGGCGGCGCTCGAAGTCGAGGAAGAGCGTTCGCAGGGACGGCGCACGGTGCGGCAGCGCCGCGGCGCGACGCGCGCCGAGGTGCGCGGCGAGCGCGCCGACGTCGCGACCGGGATGGTGTACTCGAACGCCGTCGCCTGGTTCATCGTGCTCGCCAGCGCCGCGACGCTGCACGCCGCGCATCCCTCGATCAACACGGTCGCCGACGCGGCGCGGGCGCTGCGGCCCCTCGCCGGCGACGCCGCCGAGCTGCTCTTCGCGATCGGCGTCGTGGGCGCGGGGCTGCTCGCGGTTCCGGTTCTCGCGGGGTCGTCGGCGTATGCGCTCGCGGACGCGTTCGCCTTCGAGGGAAATCTCGACGCGCGGCCGAGCTCCGCCCCGCTGTTCTACGGCGTGATCGCGCTCGGGATCGCGCTCGGCGTCGTCGCCGACGTGATGCGCCTCGACCCCGTCTGGGCGCTGTTCTGGTCGGCCGTCGTCAACGGCTTCGTCGCGGTTCCGCTCCTCGTCGGCGTGCTGGTCGCCGGCAACCGGGGCGATCTCATGGGACGCTGGCGGAACGGGCGTCTGAGCAACGTGCTCGTCGCGATCACGATCGTCGTGATGGCCGCCGCCGCGATCGCGCTGGTTCTGACGGCGTGAGCCGCCGCGGCGCTGCGAGGCGCCGCCGGAGGCGTACGAGCCTGGGCGGGGCCGCGGAGCGGGGGTATGCCGCCGTACCATCCCCGGGGTGTCGGCGAGCCTCTGGGGCTCGCGAGGTGGCACGGCGGCGTTCCCCGTTCGCGCGCATTCGCCGAAGGCGAACGGCGCGGACGAGTGACGGCGGCGCGACCAGCTGAGTCACGCGCGAGCCATCGCGACACTCATACCACGCGCGATTCCGAAAAGCAACAGCATGCTTCGTACCGATGCGGCATGCGAGGAGACGGCACGTCACCCGGCGAGAAGGAGAGCGCGGTGGAAACCTTCGGACAGCGGCTCCGGCGGTTGCGCACGGAGCGGGGGCTCACGATCGGGGTGCTGGCAAAGCTGGTCGGCGTGACCGACAGCGCGATACGTCAGCTCGAGAGCGGCGAGAGCAAATCCGCGTCGTTCGCCGTCGGACTGCGCCTTGCGCACGTGCTCGAAGTCGACCCCGCCGTGCTCGCGTTCGGCGAGGGCAGCTCGCTGGTCGGCCGCCTTCGCGACGTCGAGCGGCGGCTCAGCGCCATCGAGGCGGCCGGGTTCTTCGGGGCCGGCGGAGACGACAGCATGCTGGGAGGACCCGCCCAATTTCGGGATGCCGCAGGCAGGGTCGGGCTGCCGCCCGAGCAATAAGACGGACCTGCGGCCTGACGGGTGCGTCGCGACCTTGAAGCACCCGCATGTCTGGACCACCGCATCGGCCGCCGCCGCGGCCTTCGTACGCCCGCGCGCTCCACGCCTACCGCTCCGGCGACATGGAGGGCTGCCTGCGCTTTCTCGAGGGCCTCGACTACGAGCGCGCCACGATCTTGCGCGTCCGCGCGCTGACGCGGCTCGGCCGGCTCGATCTCGCGCTCCGCACCGCGGTCGACGCGTCGATGCAAGACGCCGGCGATCTCGAGCGGGCCCAGCTCAACACGGTCTATGCCGCGGTCGCCGTCGCCCTTCGGCGTCACGACGTCGAGGCCGCTTTCGAGGATGCGGAGCGCTACATCCACGCAACGGGCGCGACGACGCTGCACGCCGAGCTGGCCGCCGTCCGCGCCGTCGCCGCGCTCGAAGCGGGCGACGTCGCGAGCGCCGAAGCGCTCGCCCGCGAGGCCGCCGCGCCGGGCGCCGACGACGGATCGAGCGTCGCACACCGCGCGCACGTCCGCGCCGGCGCGCACCTGACGCTCGCAGCGGTTGCGCGCCGCAGCGGCGACGGCGCCGGCGCCGCAGCGCAGCTCCGCGAGGCGCGGCGCGCGTACGACGCCGCGCCCGAAGCCGACGCGTGGCTGACCGCGCGCATCGACGCGGACCTCGCCGCGCTGGCGCGCGACGTTCCGGGCGCGCTCTAAGGCTGGTTTTCGGCGGCCTTCGCCGCGCGATCCAGCGCCGTCAGCGCGCTCGGCGCGACCGGTGAGTGGCTCTCGATCCCTTCGCGTTTCGTGTCCTCGTCGTACCGCGGCGGCGGCATGATGCGCGCGGCGAGCGCGAGGATCCGGGTCGTCGCGTTCGGCGCCAGCGCGTTGACCAGCATCGCGGCGCGCGCGAGCGGCGTGATCGTCACGAACAGCTCGCGGCGCACGATCGCGCGGACGATGCGCCGGGCCGCGCCGGCCGCGGACGACGAGAGCAGCGGGTTGCTGTCGGAGATCGCGAACCACGCGTACTCCGCGCGCGCGTTGCCTTTGAAGAACGCATGATCGGGCGAGCCGGTGCGCATCAGACCCGGACACACGAGCGTCACGGTGATCCCGTCGTGCGCGACCTCCGCCGCGTACGCTTGCGAGAGCCCGACGAGGCCGAACTTCCCCGTGGCGTAGGGCGCGAGGTGCGGCACGCCGACGAGCCCGCCTACGGAGGAGACGTTCACGATGTGCCCTTCGCCGCGCGCGCGCATCCCCGGGAGCACGGCGCGCATGACGTGCAGCGGCCCGTAAACGTGCGTATCGACCGACTCGCGGAAATCGTCGAGCGACTGGTCCCACACCGAGCCGACTTCGATCGCGCCGGCGTCGTTGACGACGACGTCGATCGCGCCGCTGTTCGCTTCGACGCGCGCGACGAGCGCTTCGACGTCGCGCAGCTCGCGCACGTCGCAGCGCACCGCCTCGACCGCGAGCCCTTCGAGAGCGAGCCGCTCGCGCGCGCGGCGCAGCGTCTCTTCGTCGCGACCGGCGATCGTCACGATCGCGCCGCCGCGCGCCAGCTCGCGCGCGAGCTCGAAGCCCAACCCGCGCGATCCGCCGCTGACGAGGACGACCCGACCGTTCAGGCTCGCGCGCGTGCGGCGATACGCCGCGCGACGGAGCAGCGCGGCGCTGAGCACGCCCGCTCCGGCGCCGAGCGCGACGGCGGCGACACCTCGGATTCGTTCCATCGGCGCAAGCGTACCCAGCGGGGGGGGGCGCCGCACAGCGAGCGGCTGCGCCGATAGGATTTCGCGGCGCGGCGCGGGACTCGTCCGCGTGCGCGCGATTCAGATCGAACGGACCGGCGGACCCGAGGTGCTCCTCGAAGCGAACCTGGAGGAGCCGCGCCCCGGACCGGGCGAGGTGCTCGTGCGGCAGACCGTCGCCGGCATCAACTACATCGACACGGCCGTGCGCCGCGGCGGGATCTCGAAACCGCTTCCCCTCGTCCCGGGGCGCGAAGGCGCCGGAACCGTCGCGGCGCTCGGCGAGGGCGTCGACGGCATCGCGCTCGGCACGCGCGTCGGTTATTCCGAGACGCCGCATCTCGGCGGCTACGCCGAGTTCAACCGCGTCCCGTTCTCCGAGATCGTGCCGCTGCCGGACGACATCGACGACGAGACCGGCTGCGCGTTGATGCTGCAGGGCCTCACCGCGCAGTATCTCTGCACGTCGACGTATGCGGTGCGGCCCGGCGACACGGTGCTCGTGCATGCGGCGGCCGGCGGGGTCGGCTCGCTGCTCGTTCAACTCGCGAAGCGCCGCGGCGCGCGCGTCATCGCGACGGCCGGCGGTGCGGAAAAGGTTGCGCTCGCGCGCGCCGACGGCGCGGACGAGGTGCTCGACTATCGCGAGACCGACTTCGCGCCCGAAGTGAAGCGGCTCACCGGCGGCGCGGGCGTCGCGGCGGCGTACGACGCCGTCGGCAAGGACACGTGGGAGCGCAGCATGGCGGTGCTGCGCCGCCGCGGGATGCTCGTGCTCTACGGCACGTCGAGCGGCCCGATCCCGCCGCTCGACGTGCAGCGTTTGGGGACGGCCGGCTCGCTGTTCGTCACGCGTCCGACGCTGACCGACTACAAGCGCGAGCGTGACGAGCTGCTGGGCCGGGCCGCCGATCTCTTCGACGCGTTTCGCGCCGGCGCGCTGAAGGTACGTATCGGCGCGCGCTATCCGCTGGCCCACGCGGCCGAAGCGCATCGCGCGCTCGAGGCCCGCGAGACGACCGGCAAGGTGCTCCTGGGGATAGACGACCCCTGAAACCGGGTACGACGGCTACGATGGTGGCCGCCGGTCCGGGAATGTACGGTCGCGTTGCGGGCTTTGCTTACGCCGCAGGGTTCGGACGCGGGCGGCGCGCAGGTGCCCGGCGACGGTGAGCTCGCCTTCCATTCGCTCGACCAGGGCCGCGTCGGAGAAGACCCAAAAGCGCCTCGCGCTTCTCGTTCGCGCAGGGGAGCTGTTCCATCAGTCCCTCGACCTCGAGGAAACGCTCTCGAACGTGGCGCGGATGGCCGTCGAGTCGTTCGCCGACCTGTGCCTGTTCGATCTTCTCGACGAGTCGTCGGGAAAGCTGTACGTCAGCGTCGGTGCCCATCGGGATCCGGAGATCGAGTCCTCGCTCAAGGCGCTCGTCACGCCGCTGCTGCAGGGCGAGTCGCGCGGCATCCATCCCGCGCGGCGCGTGGCGCAGTCGGGGCGTTCCTACTTCGTGCCGACGTTCGACGAGCGCACGATCATGGAGCACGCCGCGTCGGACGAGCACGAGCATTTCATCCGTACGATGGGCTATCGCTCGAAGATCGTCGTGCCGGTCGCGGCGCAAAGCGAGATCTTCGGCGCGCTCACGTTCGTGCGCACCGTCGAAGGGGAGCCGTTCGATCCGGAAGACGTGCAGGCCGCGGAAGAGCTCGGGCGGCGCGCCGGCCTCGCCGTCGCGAACGCGAAGCAGTATCTCCGCGAGCAGCACGTCGCCGACACGCTGCAGCGTGCGTTTCTCAGCGACGAGCCTCCGCGCTGCGAAACGCTGCGCTTCCACGCGCTGTATCGAGGCGCGCAGGACGGCAGCGCCCTCGGCGGCGACTGGTACGACGTGTTCGAGACCGGCGACTCGATCGTGGTGACCGTCGGCGACGTCACCGGAAAGGGACTCGACGCGGCGCGCCTCATGGTGCAGATCCGCCAGTGGGTGCGTCTTGCGTCCGTGGTTTCGCGAGATCCCGGCGAGATGATGCGGCTGCTGAACCGCGCGATGCTGCTCGAGCGCAAGAACTCGCTCGCGACGGCGTTCATCGGCGTCCTCGACACGAAGCGCAACGCGCTGTTCTACGTCTCGGCGGGGCACCCGCCCCCGTTCCTCAAGCGCGGTCTGCGCGGCAGCGCGCTTCTTCCCGGCTCCGACGTGCCGCTCGGCGCGACCGACGAGCCCGAATACGCGACGCGGCGCGTCGCGCTCGACGGCGCGACGCTTCTCGTCCTCTACACCGACGGACTCACCGAGATCGATCGCACTCCGCTCGACGGCGAAGCCGCGGTCGCCGCGCTGATCGACGACGACATGGTGCTGCACGCGGCGAACGCGGCGCGCTTCTTGGAGCGCGCGACCGCCGGCAAGCACGTGCGCGACGACATGGCGATCCTGACCGTGCGCTTCGGAATGTCGAGCGGCGAGTGGCGGTTCGACGTGGGCGATTCGGGCGCGGCCTACGCGATCAAGCGCGAGTTCCTTCACGCCATCGCCGAGACCGCGGTCGACCTCGACGTCGCCGCGTGCGAGCTGATCTTCGGTGAGCTGATCGGCAACGCGGTGCGCTACGCGCCCGGCCCGCTCAGTCTTTCGCTCTCGCTGGAAAGCGGCGGCGTGCTGCTGCACGTCATGGACGAGGGTCCGGGATTCGAACGTCCACCGGCCTTGCCGAGCGACGTGTGGTCGGAGTCGGGACGCGGTCTGTTCCTCGTCGCGGCGCTTTCCGAAGACGTCATGATTCGGCGCCTTCCCGGCTACGGCACGTACGTGAAGGTGCGTCTCCCGCGCGCCGCCGCTCGGCCGGCGCAGCAAGGTTCCGCGCGCGGGCGCGCGACCGCCGCCGTCGGTTAGCGCCCCGGCACGCGCGCTACGCGACGCGGTTCGTCAGCGTTCCGATCCCCTCGATGTCGATCCGGATCTCGTCGCCGCGCGCGAGGTAGCGCGGCGGGCGGAAGCCGATGCCGACTCCGGCCGGCGTGCCGGTCGCGATGACGTCGCCCGGGTACAGCGTGATGCCCGCGGAGATCGTCGCGATCAGCGCCGGCACGTCGAAGATCAGGTCGCGCGTGCGCGCGTCCTGCCGCAGCTCGCCGTTCACGCGGCATCGTACGGCGAGATCGCTCACGTCCAGCTCGTCCGCGGTCACGATCCACGGACCCATCGGGCAAAACGTGTCGAACGATTTGCCGAGAAACCACTGCTTGTGGCGCTGCTGCCAGTCGCGCGCGGTGACGTCGTTGACGATCGTGTAACCGAAGACGTGCTCGTACGCGCGCTCGCGCGCGATTCCACGGCCTTCCCGTCCGATCACGACGGCGAGCTCGGCTTCGTAGTCGAGCGCGTCGCTCACGCCCTCGGGATACCGGATCGCCGCGCCGTCCGCGATGACGGATTCGGGCACTTTCGTGAAGATGATCGGCACGTCGGGCGGTGCCGCGGCGTCGCTCCCCGCGCTGCTGTCGAAGCCGCTGCGGCCGAACTCCGCCGCGTGCTCGCGATAGTTCTTGCCGACGCACATGACGTTGCGCCGCGGCCGCGGGATGGGCGCTTCGAGGCGCACGGCGCGGCGCGCGACCGCATCGCCTGCCGCTCCGGCGACCCGGTCGCGCAGGCTCTCCCAGCCCTCGATCAGCGTTTGCATGTCGAGCACGGCGGCCTTTCCGGCGAGCGAGGGCGCGAGGGGACGGAACGTCGCCCCGTCGTTCTCGACGAGCGCGACGCTACGCTGCGTGCCGCCGGCGATCGTGGCCAGTCTCATCTCCGCCGCGTCGTACCCATGCGGCGGCGTGCGAACGCGCGGCCTACGGCATCTGCGGCTGCGGCGGAACGTTCGCCCCGGCGTGCGTCACGACGGGGACGTAGACCGTCCCGACGCCGTTCGCGTCGCTGAAGGCCACCGTGCACTCCGTACCGGGCGCGGACGTCACGGCGAAGCGCGTGACCGGAACGCCGGGAACAGGCGCCGCGACGCACGTCGCGCTGCTCCCTTTCGCGATCGTCGCAGTGAAGCCGCCGGAGTACTGATACTCGGCGACGCTGACCGTCACCGGAGCACCGTGCAGCGTGTAGACGTAGGAGGGATCGGCGCCGATGAGGCGATCGCCGTAGGCATGCGCGTCGGCGTCACCGTCGCGGAAGGCCCACAGCGCGCGATCCGGACCTTCCGTCACCGCCACGAAGCCGCCCGTGGCGCCCGGCGTCGACGGAAGGGTATAGCTGCTCACCGCCCCGTCGCTCGCCCGCACCGCGGTGAGCGTATTCGTCCCGTTCGCGATCCAGATGCGCCCGTCGTTCGCGTCGCCCACCATGCTGTTCGTGCCGTTCGCGCAGGGCGCGTACGTCGAGTAGAGCGACTCGAGCGGCGAGCCGGCGTTGACGCGCAGCAGATACGCGTTGCCGCCGGGGCGCGTGTCGACCGCGCCGCAGAGCGAGAAGTACACGTCACCGCCGACGCCGGCGATCAGCTCGCCCGGCGTGGCGCCTTTCGCCGCCGCCGGAAGCGCGCGCGTCACGTTCGCTCCGAGCGGCGTCACGGCGGCCAGCACGTGCGGGGTCACGTTCGTTTCACCGAACCAGACGTACGTGCCGTCCGTCGTCAGATGATGGATCGGGAGGCCGCACGGCGCGGAGCCGGGGTCGCCCGGATACGGCTGCGGCGAACGGCCGCCCGCGAGAAAGACGAAGATCGTATCGGCGCACTGCGCGCCTTGCGTCTGCGAGCCGCCGAGAAAGATGACGCCTTCCGACTGCAGGTACTGGATCTCGCCGGGCGCGAGCGCCTCGCCGCTCGACATGCGCGCCGAAAACGTCTGCGAGAGCCCGGCGTCCTCGACGACGCCGTAGCCGGCGTCGGTCGCGAACACGACGCCGTTCGGCGCCTCGGGCGCGAGCCCGTAGACCCGCGGCGCGGCCACCGGGAACGCCGCCGCGCCGCGCGCGGTGACGACCTGCACGAGGCCGGCGGCGGCGTCCGAGACCCAGACGCCGTCCGCGATGCCCACCGTTCCGCCGACGGTCGCGACCGGCTGCACGAGCGGCACGGACGACCAGCCGTTCGACGGAGCGCTTACGAGCGCGTGCCGGACCGCGGACGCGTCAGGTACGGCGCGGAGCGGCCCGCTCGCACGGCCGCCGCCGCATGCCGCAAGCGCGAAGGCCGCAGCGAAAGCCGCGACGGCTCGAACCGCTGCACGACCGATCATCCTCGATGGTACGGCATTGCTCGCTTCGTCACCCGCCGTAGCCGAGCGCGTTCTCAGGGCGGCGGGGCGCCGGCGATCCTCGCCCAGTATTCCGCGGGCTCTTCGATCGGGATGACCTCGAACGCGATGAGGTCGTGCCAGCGCCTCGTCCACTCCTCGACGCGCTCGCGCGAGACGGCTTCGACGATCTGGAAGCAGCGGGCGCTTGCGGGATCGATCCAGCTCGCACGGTAGGCGACGCCGTCGGGCATGAGGCGGCCGTGCCGCGTGAAGCGCTCGTGAATCGCGCGCTCGCGCCCGGACTTGAAGCGTTCGACGATCAGGAAGAGCATCGGCCGCAGTATCCCGCACCGCGCGCGCGCGGTCCCTCGCACGAGGAGGGCCGTGCGCGCGGCGCGGCTGAAGCGCTCCCCGTGACGGAGCTTTCGCTCGCGGCGGACGCGGCGGTCGGGCGCGTCCCGGTCGAACACGGTGAGATCGCGTACGAGACGCGCGGCGACGGTGCGCCGCTCGTTTTCCTGCATTCCGCCGGCGCAGATCGCGCGATGTGGCGCCCGGTGGTCGCGCGCTTGTGCGCGCGCTATCGGTGCGTCGCGATCGACCAGCGCGGCTTCGGCGACTCGTCGCTCCCCGAATCGCCGTACTCGGATTGCGACGACGTCGCGGCGGTGTGCGAGGCGCTCGGCCTCCACCGTCCGGTGCTCGTCGGGAACTCGCTCGGCGGATCGACCGTGCTGGACGCTGCGGTCGCAAAGCCCGAGCTCCCCGCGGCGATCGCACTCTTCGCCGCGTTCGCCGGCGGCTGGACGTACGGACCGGAGATGTCGGAGTTCGCTGCGCGCATGGCCCGAATCCGCGCGGAGCGCGGCGAGCAGGCGGCGTTCGAGGCCGACGTCGACTTCTGGCTGCTGCACGGCCGCGACGCGTCCGTCGTCTCTGCGGAGATTCGCGACTACGTGCACGCCGCGCGCGCTCGAACGCGCGACCGGAAACCGAATCAGTCGCTGCGCCGGATCGGTCCGACCCTCGAGCGGCTGGACCGCGTCGCCGTACCGGCGGAGATCGTGACCGGCGATGCGGATGTCGGCGACTTCGCGGCGATCGCGCGCCTGCTGCACGACGGCATCGCAGGTTCGACGCTGCGCACGCTGCCTGCCGGGCATTTCATCCCGCTGGAACGCCCGGGCGACGCCGCGGAGATCGTCGACGCCCTCGCGCGGCGCGTTTTCGATTGCGCGTGAGCCGGCGTCCTCATCCCCAGGGGGCACGGCGCCGCGGGATGCGAAGTGAACCGCGCCGCGCTCGACCGGCGTCTTCTCGCCCGCACGGGCGCGCGCGTTCACAAAGGGTGTGATCGATGAAACTTCGCTTCGCAATGCCGGCGTTCGTTGCCGCGATTGCTTCACTGGCGCTCAGCGCGTGCGGCAACGGGACGACGCCCGGCTCGTCGACCTTGCCGCCGACGGCGCTCCAGTCGGCGGTGCGCGCGCCCGCCGCGGTGACCAACGCCGCGGCGACGCCGACGCCGAACCCTTGCTCCTGTCCGCCCATCCCGCACCACATGTGTTCCGACATCGCCTGCATGTCGGCGAACTCGACGCACGCGCTGCAAGCGGTGTCGGCGGCGACGCCCAAGCCGACGCCCGTCCCGCCCTGCTACTGCCCGCCGGGGCATCACGCGTGTCCGGACTGCACGGTCAGCCAGGCGCGCATCCCGAACGCCGGCGTCGTCGCGGAGGCACGCGACCGGAAAGACGGGTCGCTGGGCCGCTTCCGGGCGGGATGACCTTCGACGCGCGGAGCGGCCGCCGCGGCCGCTCCGTCGCGCGCCGACGACACGCGAAGGCGTCGATCCCGCACTAATACTAACGAAATAGTTGACAGCGCGATTCGTAGGCGGCTACGATGAGCTGGTGACGATCCGCGCGCGAGTGACGAACTGCGAGTCGCGAGCGCCGCGCTCCGCGCCGGAGTGCGCGTACGGCTCGCGACGGTACGGTCGGGCCGGATTTCTCTGTGCGGCCGCAGCGTCCGTCGCCGCCGCCGCGTGCGCGATACGACGCCCGGCGCGAGCGGCGGCTGGGCGGGCGATCGCGGAGAGCGGATTCGTTCGCATCGGCGGCATCGATCAGTGGATCTCGATTCGCGGCGACGACGTCTCCAATCCGGCGATCGTGTTCCTGCACGGCGGTCCCGCGGAGGCGCAGTCGCCGTTTCTCGCGGAGTTCGCGCCCTGGGAGCGACGCTACACCGTCGTCAACTGGGACCAGCGGGGCGCCGGCAGGACGTTCGAGCGAAACGGCACGGCGACGCCGGACGTCAGCGTGCCGCGGATGACGCGTGATGCGATCGAAGTCGCCGAGCATGCGCGGCGGCGGCTCGGGAAACGGAACGTGCTCCTCGTCGGCCAATCGTTCGGCTGCGTGCTCGGGATGCGCGCGGCGCTCGAGCGGCCGGACGTCTTTTCGGCCTACGTCGGCACCGGCCAGCCCGTGAGCTGGAAGCTCTCGCTCGACGAGCGCGAGCGCTATGCACGCCGGCGAATGCAGGCCGCGCACGACGTTGCGGCCCTGAAGGCGCTCGACGCGGCCCAGTCGCTGCCGCCGAGCGACGCGCGGCGTCTCGCGGCGACGAATCGCTGGCGCTGGCCCGCCTCCGACCGCGCGTACCTGCAGCGCGAGCGCGACTTCATGAACCGCCCGGACGCCCGCACCGATCCCTTCGTCGTCGCGTGGACGAACGCCGGCGCCTTCAGCGGGCCGAAGCTCTGGCCGGCGATCAGCGCGTTCGACGCGCGCGCGCAGAGCCGCGACTTCGCGATCCCCGTGTTCGTGATCGACGGACGCGACGATCACATCACGTCGCTCCCCGCCGCGAAGGCGTGGCTCGCGTCGCTGCGCGCGCCGGCGAAGCGGTTCGTCGCGATCGACGGCGGCCATTTCGCCTGCTACACCGACCCGACGCAGTTCCTCGCCGCGCTGGACCGCTACGTCCGGCCGTTTGCCGCCGGCTGAGCCGGCCGTCGTTCCGCACGTTTCACACGACCGCCGGTGCGGCGTCGGCTCGACGCGCCGGCGCCGGACGCTACGCCGGCGCGATTCGTGCGATGAGTCCCGTCGCGAGGGCTTTCGCGATCGCCCGCGAGCGCGACGTGACGCCGAGCTTTCCGAGCACGCGTGCGACGTGCGTCTCGACGGTGCGAGGGCTGACGACGAGACGTTGCGCGATCTCTTTGTTCGTGAGGCCGCCGGCGAGAAGCTCGAGGATCTCGTGCTCGCGCGGCGTGAGCGGCTCGAGAAGTGCGCCGGCGTGCGGCGTGGCGGTTCGATCGCCCGCCGCCCCGAGCGCGCGCGCGAGCAGCGCCGCTTCGAACCGCACGCCGTTCGCCGCGCTCGTCGCAGCGCGCAGCGGCGCTCGGCGGCGCAGCAGCGCGGCAAACGGACCGCCGATGGCGAGCTCGGCCCGCGCGCCCGCGTCGCGCGCGGCGAGCGCGTCGACGAGCTGCGCGGCGTCGTGCAGCGCCGTCGCGTCGGCGGCGTCGCGCGCGAGCGCCGAGGCGTGCGCCTCGCGCGCGGATGCGACGGCGCCGCGGACGTCGCCGCCGCCGAGCGCCGCATACGCCGCGGATTCCGCCGCGAGCAAGGCGCGCTGCGGCGCAGGCGCGTCCGGCGCGGCGGCGCGCGCGATCGCCAGCGCATGCCGCACGTCGCCGCGCAGGAACGCCGCGCGGGCGCGAAGACCCGCCGCCTGCGCCGGAATGCGCTCCACGTCGCCGACGTACCACGCCGACGCGGCGTCGCGCGACGCCTGCGCGGCATAGCGTTCGGCGATCGCCGCATCGCCCGCGTGCGTTGCCGCCTCGGCGATCGCGATCGCATGCGCGGCGGAGGCGCCGCGTCCGTCGGCGACCGGCGCGGCGAGCAGCTCCAGCGCGCCGCCCCAGGCGGATTCGGTGTCGCCGCGCAGCAGGGCCAGACGGACCGCCCAGACGAGGGCGTGAACGCGCAGGCCCAGCGCGTCGGTCTCGGCGAGCGCGTCCAGCAGCAAGTGCATCTCGCGTTCGGCGTCGTCGAACCGCCCGAGCGCGGTGTATGCGTACGCCGTCATCGGCGCGACGAACCAGCGCTCGAGCGGATCGGCCGTCAACGCGACGGCGGCGATGCGGTGCAACGCGCTCTCGAAAGCGCCGTCGAGTACGTCGGCCCACGCGGCGCGCAGCGTGGCGGACGCGACGGCAGCGGGTCCGAGCGACTGCGCGCGTCGCAGCAGCTCGTCGGTCTGGCCGCGCGCGAGCGCACGTCCGCGGCCGAGGTCGTTTTCGGCGATCTCGAGCCGGGCGAGGAACGCGATCGATGCCTCGGATCCGGCATCGGCGGCGGCCGACGCTTCGACGAAACGCTCGCGGGCCGGTGCGCCGCTGCGCTTCTCGGCGAGAGCGACCAGATACGCGACGAGCGCGTCGTCGCCGGACTCGCGCGGCGCGAGCTGCGCCCCGAGTGCTGCGACGTCGTCTCCGTATCCCGCGGCAACCGCGACGGCGCCCAGCTCGCGCAGCAATGCGCGCGTCAGGGCCGGTCGCTTCGCGAGACGCAAGTGGTGGATCGTGGCGCCCAGCGCGCGTCGTCGCGCGGCCAGACGCGCCGCAGCGGCATGCGCATCTTCGACGGCCGCCTCGCCCCGCTCGCGCCGCAGACGCGCGAGGACCACGTCGCGCAGCATCGGATGAACGCGGTACGCGCCGTGCGCGGTTTCGGAGACCATGTCGCCGCGGCGAGCGATCGCGCGCAGGTGCGCGCGCGCCGCCGGATCGCCGAGCGTGCCGAGCACCGCTTCGTCGACGAGCTCGTAGACGGAAACACGCTCGAGCACCGCGATCTCGTCCGCGGAGAAGTTGCGCGCCAGGTGCTCGGCGAGGAATGCGGAGGCCGCGTCGTACGACGCGCGGGCGCTTGGAATCGTCCGCACGCCGGTGCGCAGCGCCACGGCGATCCCAGCCGGCCAGCCTTCGGTGCGCTGCACGAGCAGCTCGATCTCGCGCTCGTTCAGCCGCGAGCCGCACGCCGCCGCCAGCGTGGCCGCGTCGGCGGAATCGAAGCGCAGATCGTCGGATCCGAACGCCGCGGCGCGCTCGCGTGCGACCATCTCGGCGAGCGCGAACCCCGGCGCGCCGCGCGATGCGACGAGAAGATGCACGTGCCGCGGAAGTCGCGGAACGAGTGCGTCGACGAACGCGGCGAACGCCTCGCCCAGCAGGTGCGCGTCGTCGACTGCGATCGTGAGCGGCTCGGTGACGTGACGCAGGTCGGCCGCGAACGTCGCGCCGATCCGCTGCGGCTCGGCGCCTAGCGCCGCGAGCGCGAGCGTCGCCCGGCCGAAGTCCGGGCGAGCCGTGCGTACCGCCTCGACGAGCGGCTCGACGAAGACGTTCGCGTCCCACGGCGCGGCGTCGTAGCGCGCGACCTCGGCGCCGAGGCGCCCGGCGACCGCATCGAGCACGATCGTCTTCCCGTAGCCGGGAGGGGCGTGCAGCGAAACGAGCGCGACGCTTCGCGCCACCCCGGCGATGCGCTCGACGAGCGCGGCGCGCTCCAGCAGCGTCATTGCGGCCCCTTCGTTGCGACGCCGCTCCAACCCGGCGCGCCCGGCCGTGCTATGATGTCTGCATGCGCGACCTGGTGGAGGCGCTGTTCGCGATTCAGGCGGCTGCGCTCGCCGCGCTCCTCGTGACGACGTTTCGCGCGTGGCGCCGCTTGCCGCCCCGCATTCCGACGCGCTGGGGCGGCGACACCGGCGACGTCACGTACGGCCCGCGCGGCTTCATCCTGGTGTTGCCGTGCATCGCGGTCGCGTTCAGTGTTGCGCTCGTGCGGTCCGCGGACGCAGGGCCGGCTCGCGGTCCTGCATATGCCGTGCCGCTCGCCGGGATCGCGTTCCTGCTGATTCTCATCGTCGCGCAGCGCGTGTTGATCTCCGGACCTCGCCGGTAACGACGTCGCGCGCTGCGCGCGTGCGGCTCGACGCGTTTCTACCGCCCGGCGAAGTACCGCCGGATGAAGTCGCCGTACGGCGTTCGTTCGACCGGGAACCCCGCGTCGGCGGCGGCCTTCATCGCGCCGCGCTCGCCGGTGCCTTCACGCTTTGCCTGGATGACGGCGGCCGCGACCGCGGCCCGCGTGCCGCCCGCTCAATGGACGAGAACGGCACCGTTCGCGTCCGTGACCGCTCGTTCGATGCGGTCGATGTCGTCGCCGGTCACGCTGTCGATCGTCCACGGAACGTGCGTGTAGCCGACGTCGCTGCCCGCGAGCGCCGATTCCGAATCGTTCCCCTCTTCACCCGCGGCGCGGATGTTGACGACGTGCGCGAATCGGCCCGACCGCAGCTCGTCCCGCGAGGGCTGGCCGCCGATCGTGATGCCGCCGATGATGGCTTCGTTTTTCATGCCGTGCCTCTCAAACCGCGTTCGCCGATCCGGCGCGCGACCGCGCCGGCGCTGCATGATGCCGTTACGAGCGCATGCGCGCGCTCCCTGCCGCAGCTGAGGCGAGGACGCACAGCTGCCGGCGGCCGTGAGCTGCTCGCGCCGCGCCGCGAACGCGAGGAGCGGTATGAGGGGGGACAGCCTGTCACCGTCGCCGAATCCGCGACGCGGAGCAGGAACGCGTCCGGTCTTCTAGGAGTCCGGCGAAATTCCGTTTCACAGCGTTCCGTGCTCTCGCAAGAAAACTGACGAGCTCGAGGTTGCTTTGAAGCCACTCGCTTTCTCACTTCTGTTGGGACTCGCGTGGGTGGGCTGCCCGATACTCGCCGGTGCACAAGCGCAGAACGCAGGGGGGAATGCGGTCACGGCAGGCGCGGTCAGCGGCACCGTCGTGGATCAGAACGGCAAACCCGTCGCAAACGCCCAGATCTCGCTCGAAGGCAGCCGCGCCGGAGCGCGCAGCGCGAGCGATGGAACCTTCACCTTAACCGGCATCGCCCCCGGCGTCTACACGGTGGTCGTTACGCGAAGCGGCTTCGACACCGCGCGCGTCGCCGGCATCGCCGTCGTCGCCGGTGCGCCCGTCTCGCTGCGCGTGACGATGGCGCAGTCGTCGTTCACCTCGCTGCGGGTCATCGGTCAAACGTCCGCGACGGTCAACGGCCGCTCGCAGATCAACACGACGCCGTCGTCGGTCGCGGTGGTCACCGCGCAGGCGTTCGTCGACCAAGGCCAGCCGCAGCTCGTCGACATCCTGAACGAGACGCCCGGCATCATCACGACGCATCTGGAGCAGAACGGTGCTTCGCAGGGGACGACGCAGGCGGTCATGATCCGCGGCGGCCTCCCGTACGAGACCGAGTCGCTCATCGACGGCCATCCGATCTCGATCGGCGCGACGGGAGAGTACAACCCGATCCTCATCAATCCGGGCGTGCTGCAGGACGTCGAGGTCGTCAAGGGGCCGGGTTCGTTCGCGACCGAGATCAACTCCGCGATCAACGGTACGGTGAACTACATCACGCTCCAGCCCACCCGCACGCCGCACGAGTCGTTCAACATCGGCTCGGACGAGTACGGCGGGATCACGACCACGGCGCGCGCGACGGGCTCGCTGCCCGGACACGTCGTCGACTACGCGTTCGCGCTCGCGACCGACGGAACGACCGGGCCGCTCGACAACTTCATGGTGCCGAGCTCGACCACGACGTTCGACTATCTCGGCGCGGCGCCGTACACGATCAACGGCCGCCAGATCGCGGGTCCCACGACGACGTTCGTGCCGGCGAACACGCCGCAATACGCCGGATACCCCGGCGAGATCCGGCTTTCGCAGCCGCTGTACTTCTGCTGCAACGCGCTCAACACCGGGTTCCACCAGGACAGCGAGCTGGCGAAGATTCGCGTGAACTTTTCGCAGCAGACCGCGCTGACGATGAGCTTCCTGGGCGGTCAGGCCGTGTACGACAGCAATTCGACGAGCTTGGCGGCGTTCACCGGGCTGGGGATTCAGTTCTTCGACTTCGTGCCTCCGCCGGGCTATACGGGATCGGTCGGGGCGGGCGCGAACCCGGTGTTCGACGACAACGCGGGGCTGATGTCGACGACGAGCTCGCAGACCGGTTTGTATCAAGCCGAGCTGCGTACCGGCATCGGTCCGTACACGTTTCTCGGGCGCATCTACAGCAGCTACGAGACCGATCTGACGACCTCGCCCGGCGAGTCGACGATGACGCTCGCGACGTGGGGCGGCGTGCCGCTCTGCCCGCTGGGCGACATCGCCACGCCGGCCGGCGGCTGCAACCTCCCCAACGGAACGGCCGGGCCGCCGGCGACGATGACGTACTTCAACGGACAGAAGGTCACGATCGGAGGCACGGGCGGCGACCCGAACCTGCAGCTGAATCAAGACCACTCGCACGGCTATTCGTTCGAGGTCGACCGGCCCGCCGGCGACAACATGTACTCGATCTCGTTCGACCAGTCGAACCACGAGTCGACGGAGTTCCTCGACGCGCCGCTCGACGCGATCAACGCGTACCAGCTTTCGCCCGGCTCGGGCCAGCAGTTCACGACGATCAAGGGCGAAGCGCAGATCGCGCTGGCGAAGAACGTCTCCGCCACGCTCGCGGAGTACCTCATCAACTACTCCAGCCATTACTCGGGCAACGGCGGTGCGACGTTCGCCGATTCCTCGCACCACTTCGACGCGCCGCGGTTCGCGCTGTTGGCGCGTCCCAACCCCGACACGGCGATCCGTTTCAGCGCCGGTGCGTCCATCGCGCCGCCGTACATCAGCCTGCTCTCGGCGCCCGCAGGCGCGCCGGTCCCCAACATCCCGGGTGCGCCGACGTACTACACCGAGAACGTGAACAACGGCAACATCAGCCCGGAGACGGCGTTCGGCTACGATCTCGGCATCGACCGGCGGCTCGCGGCGCGGATCTCCGCGAGCGCGGACGTGTACCTGACGAACTTGCGCAACATGTTCCTCGACGAGACGTACCAGAAGGGCACGTACACGGCGACGAGCGGCGGGGCGATCGGCCAGACCGCGCCGCTGTACATCACCGAGACGGCGAATCTCGGACACGCACGCTACGAGGGCGTCGAGGCGCAGGTCGTGGACGATCCGATCGTCGGCGTGGGCTTTCGCGTCCAGGGCTCGCTGATGCGCGCGTTCGCGTACGACATCCCGAACTCGCTGTACGCGACGAGCTCGGGGCCGTACACCACGAACCTCGCCGTCGTTCCGCTGATCAATTTCCAGCCGACCGGCATCGGCTTCAACGGCGTCGAGGACGTCAACGCCCTCGCGGGACGCGTTCCGTACTCCCAAGGGTACGCGGAGCTCAACTACAAGACGCGCAAGGGTCTGTATGCGAATCTCGGCATGACGTATTACGGCCCCAACAACTCGTACAACAACCCGCCGTTCGTCGTGTGGCAGGGCACGATCCGCCAGCAGATCGGCAAGACGGGTGCGCTGCAGCTCTCGGGCTACAACATCACCCAAGTGTACGCGCAGCCGTACTTCAACTTCTTCGGCGGCATCCCGGTGCCGTTGGTGAACGGGTCGCACGGGATCGGTGTCGGGAACCTGGGCATCATCGAATCGGGCAACATCGGTCCGGCGGTCTATCGCCTGATCTACTCGCTGCAGATCGGACGGTAACCATGAACGGAGTTCGTGCTTCGGCGGCCACTCGCGCCGCGGCATGCGCGTCGGCGGTCGCGTGCCTCAGCCTGCCGGTCGCTGCGCCTGCGGCCGCGCCCGTCACGGCGACGCCGTCGCCGGCCGCGGCGACGCTCAAGCCGCTCACGTTCGAGGCGCTGCGCAACCTCGCCGGCATCGAGGACGCGCAGATCGCGCCGGACGGCACGCGCGTCGCCTACGTGCGCACGCACGGCGACTACAAGGCCGACGAACGAGCGACCGAGATCGAGCTCGTCGACGTCGCGAACGGCTCGGTACGCGCGCTGACTCACGACCGGCACGGAATCAGCGAGATTCGCTGGTCGCCGAACGGCGACCGGCTTGCGTTCCTCGCTTCGCCGGAACGCGACAAACCGCCGGAGATCTTCGTGCTGCCCATGGACGGCGGCGACGCGCTGCAAGTCACCTCGGTGAAGGCGGGCGTCTCGGACTTCGCGTGGCGTCCCGACGGCGGGGGCTTCGCCTTCGCCGCGCGCGATCTGCCGAAGCCGCCGAAGCCCAAAGGCTATGTCCCCGCCTTTTACGTGACGGACGAGCATTATCTCACCCGCGAAGAGACCGTCCCGGTCGCGGTGTGGACGGTGCAGGCGGATGGCTCCAAGCCGAAGCGGCTGACGACCGGGAAAGCGTCCGTCGCAGACTACTTCTCGGAGCTCCAATACACGCCGGACGGGAAGACGATCGTCGCCACGATGGGGCCCGATGCGCTGCTCGCCCATCTTTCGAAAGCGCAGACCGACCGCATCGACGTCGTGTCCGGAGCGATGGTGCCGATCGCGAACGGTCCCGATACGGGCGGGACGTTGTCGCACGACGGGACGAAGATCGCGCTGAGCTGGCCGCGCCACGGCAGCGCCTTCCTTCAGCACGACGTGAGCGTACGTTCGCTCGCCGGCGGCGCGGAGATCGTGAGCGGAAAGGGCATCGACCGGAACGTCGCTTGGACGCGCTGGGCGCCGGACGACAAGGCGCTCTACGTCGGCGCGCACGACGGCGTGCGGTCCGTGATGTGGAGGCTCGCCGCGGACGGTTCGTCGCAGCGTGTCGATCTCGGCGACGTCGACGTGGCCGAGCCCGTGTCGATCGCGTCGAACGGAACGATGGCGTTCGTCGGCGTCAGCCGCACCGATCCGGGCGACATCTACGTCGTGCGCGGCGGCGGGGCGCCGCAGCAGCTCACGCACGAAAACGCGTGGCTCTCGGGCTACGCGCTCGCGAAGCGCGAAGCGATCACGTGGCAGAGCGACGGACTGACGGTCGACGGCGTGCTGACGTATCCGATCGGGTTCAAACCGGGCAGGACGTACCCGCTCGTGCTGAACATCCACGGCGGCCCGGTGTCCACGTCCACGTGGGACTTCAATCGGTACGACAGCGGGCTCGTCCAAGTGCTCGCCGCGCACGGCTATCTCGTCCTCGAGCCGAACTACCGGGGGAGCGACAACGCCGGCGACGCGTTTCTCCAAGCGATCGTTCCGCACGTCGCCAGCGGACCGGGCAGAGACAATCTGCGGGGCGTCCAGGCCGTGGAGGCGATGGGGATCATCGATCGGTCGCGGATCGGCGTGGGCGGCTGGTCGGGCGGCGGTCTGCAAACCTCCTGGCTCGTCGGACACGCGCACTTCTGGCGCGCCGCCGTGTCCGGTGCCGGCGTCGACAACTGGTTCGAACAAGCCGTCCTCTCCGACATCAACGAGGAGTTCACGTCGACCTTCTTGGGCGGCGCGACGCCGTGGACGAAGACCGGAAAGCAGTTCTTCGACGAGGAGTCGCCGCTGACGTACGCCTCGCACATCGCGACGCCGTTGCTGATCCTCAGCGACATCGGCGATCAGCGCGTACCCATCACGCAGTCGTTCGAGCTGTACCGGGCGCTGCACGACAACGGAAAGACCGTGGAGTTCATGGCGTGGCCGCGCGAGGGACACTTCCCGAGCGATCCGGTCGCGCGCGAGAGCATCATGAAAGCGTGGGCCGGATGGTTCGAGAGGTGGCTGAAGTGAGGACGCTGCTGCGTCATGCCGTTCCGATGATCGCCGCCGTCGCGTTGCTCGGCGCCGCCCGGGCGCCGGCTCCTCTCGCGTTGAGCGACCTTCGGACGATCGTCCGGTATTCCGACCCGCAGCTCTCGCCGGACGGCCGTTACGTCGCCGCCGTGGAGACGCGCAACGACTACACGGCGAATCATCCGAAGCCCGAGCTCGTGGTGATCGACGTCGCGACGCATGCGAAGCGCGCGTTGACGGTCGATCGCGCGATGGTCAGCGCGCCGCGGTGGTCGCCCTCGGGCGACCGGCTCGCGTTCGTCAGCCTCGACGAGAAGAAGAAAGCGCAAGTCTACGTGCTGCCGATGAACGGGGGCGAAGCGCGACCCGCGACCGCGGCCGAGAACGGCATCACCATCTACGCGTGGAGCCCGCACGGGAAGCGGATCGCGTACGTCACCCTCGACACCGCGCCGAACAAGAAGGCCATCGAAGCGCACGACGACGGCTTCGTCATCACGGAGCAGCCGTTTACGGCCCGCAGCGCGGTGATCCCGGCGCACATCTGGATCGTCGGCGACGATCCGAAAAAGGCGAAGCGGCTCACCCACGGGACGTGGGGCGTCGCGCCGACGAGCAAGCTCGTGTGGCGGCCCGACGGCCGCGCGATCGCGTTCACGTGGAACCCGGACGGATCGTTCAACTTCTACGGGCGTACGCGAGCGGCGTACGCCGTCGTCCCGAGCGGCGCGGTGCGCTTCTTCGCCGGGCCGGGGACGATGGACCCCGTGTACGACCGCGCCGGCGCGCGCGTCGCGTACCTCGGGCCGAACCGTATCGCCCAGCTGCAGAACGACGTGATCGTCGCTGCGGCGGACGGCGCGCACCCGGTCGACGTCGGCGCGCGGCTCGATCGCAGCGCGGATCCGCCGGCGTTCGACGCGAGCGGAGCGGTCGTGATCTCGGCCGGCGACGGCACGCGTGGACGCGGGTACGTGCTGCGCGGCGGCTCGTTCAAGCCGCTTCCGTTCGGAGACGTCGACGCGAATTACGTCGAGTTCTCGACGGCGCGCAACGGCAGCCTCGCGTTCGCGGGCGTCACCGAGCACGATCCTTCCGAGGTGTACGTGCTCGCGCCGCACGCGAGCCGGCTCACGGCGCTCACGAACTCGAATGCGGCGTTCGCGCGGCACCCGATGGGTACACGGCGAACGATCGCGTGGACGAGCCCGGACGGGATCCCGCTCGATGCCGTCGTGACCGAACCCGTCGGCTTCGATCGCGCGAAGCGCTATCCGATGGTGCTCTACATCCACGGCGGCCCGACCGGAGCGTCATCCGTCGGGTTCGACTTTCTCGGCGTCCCGGAGCTGATGGCGGCGCGGGGTTGGCTCGTTCTCGAGCCGAACTACCGCGGCAGCAACAGCCTCGGCGCACGCGGCATCGCGACGTCGATCAAGCACCCGGCGTCGATCGCCGGGCGCGACATCCTCGAGTCGGTCGCTCTCGTCGAAAAGCGCTATCACGTCGACACGACGCGCATCGGTGTCTCGGGATGGTCGGCGGGCGGCTGGATGACGTCGTGGATGATCACGCACGATACGCGCTGGCGCGCGGCGTTCGACGGCGCCGCCGTCGACTCGCTCGAGAACGTCGCGACGATCGGCGACATCGACTCGTACGCGAACATCCTCATCGGCGGCGATCCGTGGAACGACGCAGCGGCGATGCGGACGACGATCGAACAGTCGCCGCAGACCTACTGGGCGAACGTCAAGACGCGCACGCTGATCGTCAGCGACGCCGGCGACCAGCGCGTGCCGACGCCGACGTCGTACGAGTTCTACCACAGTCTGCGCGCGGCGGGAGCTCCGGTGCAGCTGCTGATCTATCCGGTCAACGGGCACTTTCCGGCCGACCCGCTGCACATGGAAGACGTCGCGCGCCGCTGGGTCGACTGGTTCGCACAGAACTTCCGGTCCTAGGGCGCGGCTGATGGAGACTCGCCGGAGCGGCTTGCGGCGCAAGCAGCTCCGGCGTCGCTTCACATCCCGTGCCTTGCTGCTGAAGACTCGGTCGCGGGTGCCGCGCACCGAAGTCGAGCCGACTTGTCACGCGCCGACCGCGAGACGAGCGCGACGTCGTACAGGTGTAAAGATCCTGTCACACCCGTTCACGTGCGGACGACCGAATGATACAACCGAACTCGGGCAAGGATGCGCCGGGTCACAGTTGTGAGGGATCGTGATCGAAACACGAACGGAGTCGAGCCGAGGATCGCGCGGTGAGCGGTCCCTGCAATCCCGCATGGGTACGGCGAAGCGGGCGGAGCAGTTTTACGCGAACCAGGTGCTCGATCACATCAACGAGCAGATGCGCGCGTTCATCGCGCAGCGTGACGTGATGTTCGTCGCCACCGCCGACGCCGAAGGGAACTGCGACGCGACGCTGCGCGCGGGCCGCGTCGGATTCGTGCGCGTCGTCGACGAGAAGACGCTGCTCTATCCCGAGTATCGCGGCAACGGCGTCATGGCCAGTCTGGGCAACATGACGGAGAACGCGCACATCGGCCTGCTGTTCGTCGACTTCACGGGCGCGCGCGTCGGCCTGCACGTCAACGGCGCCGTCCGTCTGTTCCACGATCCGTCGGCGTACGAGGACGGCGAGCCGCTCGTGCACGCCAACCTGAAGGGGCAATCGCCGCTCGAGCACTGGGTCGAGGTCACGGTGCACGAGGCCTACATCCACTGCTCGAAGCACATTCCGCGCTACGGCGTCCTGCCGGCGGAGCGGCGAGCCGAAGCGCGCGGTACCGAGATCCAGGACGGCGACTTCTTCCGCGTCCGGCGGACGAATCTCGGACGGCAAGACGCGTAACGGCCCGCGAACGCGCAAGACCGGCCGGAGTACCACGCTCTCTTCGCCGCTCGTTCGTGCGCCTGCGCGACCGCGGCGACGAGTCGGATTGGCCGGCGACGTCAGCTTCTTGCTCGCGACGCGAGATCGGCGATCTTTACCAAAGTTGAATCGTGTGGAGGGAGCAGGGTGCGGGCCCGGCGGCTAATCCGCGAGGTCACGCGCTCGGGCGGCGGACGGTCTCGTTCGTCGCCTCGCGCGTCTGTCTGCTTGCCGGGACAATTCGTCCCGGCGCCGCTTTCCGTGGGTGCCCGTCCCGTGTCCGATCCCCGCTCGTCCTTCACCAGCCCGTTCGCCACCGAGCCGACGCCGACGCCGGCGGAGCAACTCGCGCTCTCGGAGTCCGAGTCGCGCGCTCCGTTCAGCCGGGCGGATCGCGCGGCGGCGCAGGTGCTCATCGAGCATCTGTTCGCGCCGCCGGCGCATCACATCGACGGTCTCGAGTACGCGACGGCGTATCGCCTCGCGCACGGAGCGATCGGCGGCGACATCGTCGACGTGTATCACTTCGACAATGGCGATGCTGCCTTGTCGATCGCCGATATCGCCGGTAAGGGCGCGCAGGCCGCGATCCATGCGGCGCTGGTGAAATACGGTCTTCGCTGCTTCGCCTCCGAAGGGCTCACACCGGAGCGTGTGCTGCGCTCGCTCGACCGCGCGTATTTGGAAAACAACGCTTTCGAACGGACGGAGTCGTTCGCGAGCGTCTTCTTCGCAATCGTCGACAAGAGCCGGCAGGCGATCATGTACGCCTCCGCGGGACATGAGCCGGTCATCCTCATCGAGCCGCACGCGCCGCCCCGCCGGCTGCCGCCGACCGCGCCGCTCATCGGCGTGTTCGACGATCAGCACCATCTCTTCAAGCAGCGGCTGGCCGAGGTCGTCCCCGGAACGCTGCTGCTGGCGACGACGGACGGCGTGACGGAAGCGCGCTCCCCGCACGGAGACCTCTTCGGCATGGATCGGCTCGTCGCCGCCGCCGAAATGCTCCGCGACGAGCCGCCGAGCTCGATCGTCGCCGCCCTGATGGACGAGCTGGAGGACTACACCGGCGGCGTGTTCCGCGACGACGTGGCGATGCTCGCCGTTCGCATCGTGGCGTAGCGCGCGCTTCGCCGAGACCGAGACGGGACGCGAGCAGGGCTTTCCACGAGGGGGCGGCGGGGCACGCTCCGCGAGCGTACCATTGCACCCGGGCGAAGCCCGATGGCGTCGGCGTAGAATCGTTTCGCATTGGAGATGCCCCGTATACCGGCCTTGGCGCAATGAGGACGCGCGGTGCGATGCACGAGCCGGGCGCGGCCCGAAACAGCGGCCGACAATGCCGGTATCCCGCGGTGATGGGACGGAAGAAGCGCGACCACGATGACGAAGCCGAGCGCTGGGGGCGCCGGCGGATGCCGCCGCCGGCGATCGCGGCCCTGGCCGCGACGGCGGTCGTCGCGGCGGGTGTGAGCACGCGCGTCGCCGCGAAGGCCGGGTATCCCGCGCCACTCGGACTGCTCATGCTGATTTCTCCGCTGAACCTCGTCCTCGGCATCATGTTCGCCATCTCCGAATGGCCGATCGAACGGGCGCTGCGCGAAGCGCGCGCCCACGCGGCGGACTCGGGATCGCAAACGCCGGCGTCGCCGTAGATGGCGTCGTTCCGCGGCGCCGACCGTACGAGCGGGACGGCTCAGTCCAGTTCGGCGGCGTCGCTAGTCGTATGCGCGGTTTGCGAGATTCCAGCGCTGCGCGCTGACGCCTGTGATCAATAGCCAGAGCGTCAGGGCGCCCTCGGCGAAGAGTCCGGGAAGCAGAATCCAGGGGAACAGGTTCGATGCCGCCGCGGGAGCGACGAAACCGATGAAGCTGTTCGCGAGGTAGCAGCCGCCCGCAACGGCGATGGCCGCCCCCAACCAGGTTGGAAGAAATGTCGAGCGGGCGATCAGCAGTCCGACGAGCACGAGGTGCGCCCCGAACAACACGAGCGCGACGTCGAATCCCGCCCCCTGCAGGCGGAGCGAGTACGTGACGAGCGACTGAGCCCGGGACAAATCCGCCGCCGACGTGTCTGTCGTATTCCGGAGAAGCCACAGGGGAGCCGCCAGAAAAGCCGCATTCGCCGCCATCGCCGCCGCATATGCGAGCCGGAAAAATGCGGCTGTGCATGACATGGTACGACCGGCCGGCCGAAGCAGGACGTACAGCAACGCGGCCACCGCAACGTCGCACAGCGTCGTCGAAACGTTCGCTGCCACGCCCCACCGCCAGAGCGTTTCGGAGGAAGAGATCCGTTGCGCGGTAGCGGCGGGGTTGCCGGCCACGACCAATCTGTCTCTGACGAACGCTTCGGCGAACATCGCCGCGATCATGATGTATGCGTACAGCGCGCCGATCAGCCGGGCCAGTTTGCGCGGGTCCTCCGTCACGACGTGAACCTCCCATTCCGAGCGAACCGCATGATGAGCGTCGGTCGACCGATCGCTGAGCGTGCAACGGTCGGCATCGTGCCGCGAGACGCCTTCCGACGTCGCGCTTAACGAAGAGAAAGCCGCGCAGTTAGGTGGTTTTCCTGCAATTCAAGTGGAGTGGCCGCCTCAAGCGGTTTCGAATCGGCGCGGTTCCAGCCGGGGCCGTTGTCGCGGCTGGACGCCTACTCGCGGAGCAGGGCGCCGACGCCGCTTCGACCCGCCAGTCGCTCCAGCCGCGAAAACGTGGCTTCGTCCGCCGCGCTGTACACGACGATCTCGCGATGGAGCGCGGTCGGCACGCTGAAGGCGAGCCGGTGCATGTCGAGCGCTCCGGCGACCGGATGCCGCAGCCGCCACGGCTCGGACCGAAAGTACTCCTTGGGCGCGGGGCGGCAGCGCACTTCGTGCGTCCGCCAGAGCCGCTCGAAGTTCGGCAGCGTCAGCAGCTCGCGGCCTTGCTCGAGCCAAGAATAGTAGCCGAGATGCACGCTGCGGCGACCGCCGCCGCGGCACGCGTCCGCGACGCGCTGAAACACCTCGACGAAGCGGTTTCCGAGAACCGCAAGCCCGCACCGGCCGGAAACAACTAGCCATGCTCGACCACGTCGTCGAAAACGTCACGAGCCGGTGGTGGACGTTCCTCGTCCGCGCGGTCGCAGCCGCCGCCGTCGCGGTTCTCGCGTTCGCGTCGCCCGGATGGATGACCGTCGCACTGGTGTACACGGTCGGTGCTCTGCTGCTCGTCAGCGGAGCCAGTGCGATCGCCGCGGGCGTCGGTTTCGCCGGCCGCGGAAGCTGGTGGGCGCTGCTCATCATGGGCTTCGCCCAAGGCGTCTTGGGAATCATCATGCTCGCCGAACCAGGTCTCGCCCCGCTCGCCCTTGCGTACATGTTCTCCGTGTGGCTCGTTTCGACGGGATTGCTCCAAGTCGCCGCGGCGATCACATTGCGGAACGTCGTTCGGGGTGAGTTCTGGCTCGGGCTCTTGGGCGTGATCACGGTCGCCTTCGGCTTCGCGCTGCTCGTTCGCCCCGACATCGGCGTCCTCGCGCTCGTCTACACGATCGGGTGGTACGCGACGCTCGGCGCGGTCGCGCTCGCCATGCTCGCGTTCCGTCTGAAAAATGCGGGGTCCGAGCTGAACGCCCGTCGCGTCACGGCGTGACGTTCGTACCGCGGCACATCGGCCTTGGGGATCGCGTGCGGCTCGCGATCCCCATGACGAACCGCCTCGGGAGATTCACCGCCGCTCACGAGTTCGAGGTCGTCGCCGTCCACCTGCATGGATCCGATCCGCGCTACGACCTCCGGGACGGTGACCAGCGTCTGCTGGCCAACATCTCCGCCGTCTACCTCGAACCCGTCGACGACGCCGAAACGTAGCGCGGGCCCTCGCGGCAGCGACGCAGCGTCGTGCGGGTCCATCGATGTCGGATCCTCAGGCGCCGCGCCGTGGCCGGCTTACGCGGCGCGCGAGACGTAGTACGAGTCGTCCTCGAGGTCATCGAGCAGCGACGGGTGCGTCGGATGCCACCCGAGCGTACGCCGTGTTTTCGCGCTCGACGCCGGCGCATCGATCGCCGCAAAGCGGGCGAACCAGCCGAAATGCGCATCTACGTCAGCGCCGTCTTTGCTGACGACCGGCACGTGTAGGCGGCGTGCGATCGTCGCCGCGATGTCGCGGAACGGCACGCCCTCGTCCGCGCTCGCGTGATAGATCGCGCGGTCGGCGGCTCGTTCGAGCGCGAGGCGAAATACGCGCGCCGCATCCTGCCGGTGCACCCCGGACCAGCGATTGCTTCCGTCCGCGATGTACGCGGACGCGCCGTGCTCGCGGGCGGCCGCGATGACCCTCGGAAGAAAGCCATGCTGCTCGCCGGCACCGTGGACCGACGGCGGAAGCCGAACGACGGACACGCGCACGCCGCGGGACGCTGCGGCTGCTGCGACGGTCTCCGGGTCGCGCGGAAACGGCACGGACGTCGCATCGCGCACATCGTCCTCCGTCACGATCCGGCCCGGCGCAATCAGGGCCATTCCCGACGTGACGATCAACGGTCGCGCGCTGCCCTCGAGCGGCGCAGCCAATGCTGCGATCGCGCGACGCTCGACCTCAGCATTGTCGGCGAAGCGAGAGAAGTCATGGTTGAACGCCGTGTGAATCACCGCGTCTGCCGCGGCGGCGCCGGCGCGGAGGCTCTCGACGTCTTCGAGACTCCCACGGTGAACCGCGACCCCGGCGCGCTCGAGGGCCGCGGCGCTCGCATCCGAGCGTGCCAGCCCGATGACGGTATGGCCCGCGCCTTTGAGCTCCTCGGCGACGGCGGACCCGACCCATCCGGTCGAGCCGGTGAGGAAAACGCGCATCCTCGCTCCCTTCGTGACGACAGTTACTGACATCGCTATAGCACGCATGTCAGGCGCTGTCATCATGTATGATAACGATGTGGGCCGATGGCAGCCTGACGCGCGCGGCCGCCTGGAGCAGGCGGCCTACGAGCTCTTCCGGGATCAAGGCTACGATCGAACGACCGTTGCCGAGATTTCGGCGCGCGCAGGGCTCACCGAGCGGACGTTCTTTCGGCACTATGCCGACAAGCGCGAGGTCCTATTCGGCGGCGCCGCCTTCCTCGAGGCCGAGCTGGTACGCGCCCTCGACAGCCTTCCGAAGGGCGGCTCCGCGATGGATGCCATGCGGATTGCCGTCGAAACCATCGCCGGCCACATGCGCGGCCGGCGCGACCTTGCCCGGGAGCGGAGGGCCATCATCGCCGCGCACCCGGAGCTGCAAGAGCGCGATCACGCAAAGCGCGCGGCGCTGACGCGTGCTCTCGCCGAAGCGATGCGGCGCCGAGGCATGCCGGAACCCGAGGCGAGTTTGAATGCCGACGTAGCGGTCGCGGTGTTCTACGTCGCCTTCAGCCGCTGGCTCGACGAGGCGCAGCAACGCGACCTCGTCGAGATCGTGCGTGAGGGCTTCGACCACATCGCGGCGCTTGGGTCGGGGTCCCGCCCTCGGCGGAAAACGCCTTCGCCGTGACCGCACGCGACCGCGAGCGACGGAGCCCTCGCGCCGGTCCCCTCGTGACGGTAAACGCCCTTCACGGAGCTGTCGCCAAACGGAACGGGTTTGTCGACGGAGGAAGCGGAAGCGTCTTGCGGATCGTCGTCGCCTACGACCATCGCGCGTTCGTCGGACCGAGATACGCCGCATGATGCCAACGTACTTCATCAACCACGGGGGCGGCCCGTGCTTCTTCCTTCCGCCGGGTCCCATGCGCGATGCGTGGAGCGGGCTCGAGGAATACCTGCGAGCATTCGCGAGCACCCTGCCCGAGCGGCCACGCGCGATCGTCGTCGTCTCCGGGCACTGGGAAGAGGATCGGCCGACCGTCAACGCCGGCGCGGCGCCGCCCCTGCTGTTCGATTACGGCGGTTTTCCCGAGGCGATGTATCAGTTGCAGTGGCCGGCGCCGGGCGCCCCGGCGCTCGCCTCGGAACTGCGCGACCTGCTGCACAAGGCTGGGATCGAAAGCGGCGAGGACGTTCGTCGCGGCTGGGACCACGGTGTGTTCGTGCCGATGAAAGTCATGTTTCCGGCCGCAGACATTCCGGTCGTGCAGCTGTCGCTCCAGCGCGGCCTGGATCCCGAAACGCATCTCGCCGTTGGTCGCGCGCTCAAGCCGTTGCGCGACGAGCGCGTCTTGATCATCGGCAGCGGCCAGAGCTATCACAACATGCGCGGCTTTGCGCTCGGCGGCGACCGAACCGACCCCGGCGCGGAAGCGTTCGATGCGTGGCTGCGCGGCGCGATGACGGATCCCCGGACGCGAGAGGGTTCGCTCACCGATTGGTCGCGCGCGCCGGGCGCGCGGAGCGCACATCCGCGCGAGGAGCATCTGCTGCCGCTCATGGTCGCCGCCGGCGCGGCGCCCGGCGAAGCGGGCGAAGTTGCCTTCTCCGGGCACGCCATGGGCAAGCCGATCTCGGGTTTTCGCTTCGGCTAGCTTCCGCGCACGGCGCGTGCGATCGCCGAACGAAATTCACGGCGCGCGTGCTCTTGCGCGGGCGCCGCATATCGCGCCCGGAGACCCGATGAATCTTTGCGCGCACATGGATGCGCGACCGGCCGGAGCGGCTGTGGCGAGACGCGAACTTCCGAGAATGCACCAGACCGCAGGCGACGATGCCGTAGGGAATGGCTTCGTCCACACGCTCATCGTCGCGGGCGAGGCGGTCCCCGGCGACGAGATTCTCCGCGAATTCCGCTCAAAGATTGATGACGCCTTGACGAGGCTGCCCGGGTTTCATCGGGCGACGATTTTGCAGGGCCTCGACACGACTGACCTCTGCGTCGTCACCGAATGGGCAGCGCGTGACGACTGGGCCGGCGCGCAATGGGATACCGTCGTGCAGGACATCGTCGTAGGTCTCTTCCGTTCGGGAACCCGCACCGAGGAGAGCTCGTACCGCGTGATCTTCAGAGAGCAGCGGCGCGCATAAGCGGATGGGCAGAACGTCGTGACGCGCGAGCGGCTCTTGCGCGGGCGCCGCTCGTTTCCGGCGAGCTTATGTCCTAGACAAGTCCTCTCGCCTCCCGTACGATGCTGAGGTGGAGGACGGCGAGCGCGTGACGCTTCCACCCGAGCTCCGCCAGCTTGAGCGTGACTCCACGGCGACCTCGTGAGGCGTCCGTCGCCGCCGTGGGCGCGATGACCGGCAGATTCAGCCACGGTGCCGGAGGGAGAATCACGCGCCGGGTGACCGAAGCGATGACCGCGATCGCTCGCAACGACGCGATCGCGAACGTGCGCACGAGATGCTGAACAGCGACGACGCGCTACGCTCGGCGCAGCTCCACTCGGGCTGCGCGCGCCGGACGATCGCTCGATGGCATGATGTTCCGGCGCCGGCTACGCTGGGGTGAGGCGTCCGTGGTCGTCGCAGTGCCGCTCGTGCTGCCGGTGCAGGTGCCCTGACACCAGGTAATCGACGTGGTCGCCGTGCGGCACGGCTTGATGCCCGCAACCTTCGCCGTGCGCGTGCGCGGCGTCGTGGCCGGCGCAGGCGTGGCCGGCCTCGCAGGCGTTGGGATTGTGCGTCGTGACCGCAACGTTGTGCTCGTCGACGTGGCCCTCGTGCGCATGGTGGAGATGGCCCTCGTGCAGGTAGTCGGTGTGCCCCTCGTGCTGCACCGCCGTGTGTCCGCACGCATCGCCGTGCTCGTGATCGTGCGTGTCGTGAACGTGATGCTCGCGCATACCCATGCCCTCCGGATCCCCCGTTCGGGTTGTACCCCCTTTGCGACGCGGCCGGCGTCAGCGGCAAGCGTGAAGAGCGTCCCAGGCGGTGACCCGGCCGTCCTGCCGGCCGACGAGCAGGTCGTCGCCGAGCGTGCAGGCAAGCGCGGCGACCGTCACGTCGTCGGGATCGAGCGACTCGACCGGTTCGTTCTTCACCGACGGCTCCCAGATCGCGAGCGCACCGTCCGTCGAAGCGGACGCGAGCAGATTGCCGCCGCATGAGATCGCCGATGATGCGGATGAGGTCGCCGCGCACGGTGCAGCAGATGCACCCGTTGTTCATCTCGAAGATCTCCTCGTCGGCGCCGACGACGAGCCCGTGATCGATTCCGATCTCGACGAACTCGTTCTCGATCACGGCGATGCGCTTCCCGTGATTCTCGGTCAGGATGCGATTGAGCAGCGTCGTCTTTCCAGAGGCGAGAAAGCCGGTTAGAACGGTGACCGGGACGCGTGCGTCCCGCTGTTCCGGCGGCGCCGAAAGCGTGGCCATGGGAGTTTCCTTGCGTTGAAAGCGAAGCGTGGTTGCGGCAGACACCGCACGACGACGTAGGTGCCGAACGCGAACGAAGTGATGAAGAAGCTCACCGGGAACGGCACGAAGAAGGCGCACACGAGCCCCGCCCACGTGAATCCCAGCGCGCAGACGACGGCCAGGAGGATCGCGAGGAGCGGCCGCGCCGTGAGGCGATCCGCGACCGCGGCAGGCGCCACGAGCAGCGTGAAGATCAGCAGCACGCCGACCACCTGCGCCGCCGCCGAAACGGCGATCGCGAGCACGAGCATGAACACCACGCCGACGATCCGCACCGGCACGCCGCTGACGAACGCCCCGTCGGGGTCGATCGACGCGTAGAGCAGCGGACGGTAGGCAACCGCAAGCGCCGCGAGCGCCGCGACCGACGCCACCGTCGTGACGATGAGGCTCGCGGGGCTCACGCCGAGGATCTCTCCGAAGAGCAACGCGTACGCGCCCGTCGCGTTGCCGTGGTACAGCGACATGAAGAGGACCCCGAGGCCGAGCGTCCAGGCCAGGACGATTCCGATGGAGACGTCGCGCCCGCGGAGGCGATCCCCCAACAGTCCCATCGCCACGGCGCCCGCGCCCGTGAACGCGAGCAGCCCGTCGACCGCCGGGATCCCGATGACCACGGCACCCGCAGCGCCTGCGAAGCCGACGTGCGAGAGGGCGTGCGCGGCGAACGCGAGCCCGCGCAGCACCACGAAATAGCCCACGGCGCCGGCTGCGATGGCGACGACGGTGCCCGCGACGAACGCATGGCGGAAGAACGGGTAGGCGAACATCGCGCCGAGGGGATGCAGCAGGTGCGCGGCGGCCGCCGTCACGGCGCGTCACCGGGCAGGAGCGCCTCGGGCGGGCCCGTGTCGACCCGGCCGCCCGCGACGCGCACGACGCCGTCCAGCGACGGCCGCAGCCCGTAGAGGTCGTGCGTCACGAACAGCACCGCGACGCCGCCGTCGCGGGCGAGCCCGGCGACGAGCGCGATGAACTCCGCGCGGCTTGCGAGGTCCAGGTTCGCGACGGGCTCGTCGAGCACGAGCAGGCGGGGCCGGCGCACGAGCGCCTGCGCGAGCATCACACGCTGCAGCTCGCCGCCCGACAGTTCGCCGGTGCGGCGCGACGCGTACGCCGTCGCCCCGACGCTCGCGAGCGCTTCGTCGACCCGCTCTCGCGCAACGCTGCTCCGGCGACCGGGAAGGGGCAAGCCCCAGCGGTGCCCGTCGACGCCGAACCGGACGACGTCGCTGCTCCGGATACCGCCGGTCTCGGCGACGGGACGAATCTGCGGCGCATAGCCGATCCGTACCGTTCCGCGTCTCGGCGGCGCGCCGTCGATCAGCACGCTGCCTTCGGTCGGGGCGATCGCGCCCAGCGCGGCCTTGAGCAGCGTCGTCTTGCCCGCGCCGTTCGGACCGATCACCGCGACGAACTCGCCGGGTGCCACGGAGAACGTCGCACCGCGCCAGACCCAGCGTCCGGCATACGCCACGCCGGCGTCTCGGAAGGCCACCAAGGACGTCACGCCGCGCGTCGCAGCGCCGCGCGGATCTCGTCGAGCTGCGCCGATTGCCAGCGCTGGAACGTCGCGCCGGGGGGGACGATCGTCTCCGAGATTCCGACCACCGGCACGCCGTGCTCCGCCGCGAGACGCCGCAGGTTCGTCGTGACCGCCGTGACGGTCTGCACGTTGTACGCGAGGAGGCGAATGCGCCGCTCGGCGATCTGATGCATCATCGCGACGACCGCATCCATCGGCGGCTCGGTGCCGTCGTTGATCGCCTCCATGAACGCCGGCGGGGAGATCAGGCGCAGGCCGAGCGCGGCGGCGAGGTAGACGAAGACCGTCTCCGTCGCTCCGACCGGCAGCCCCGCGGCGAACGCACGGATAGCGCGGATGCGCGCGTGATACGGCTCCAGCGCGCGACGCAGGGCGGCCCGCCGGCTGCGGTAATACGCCGCGCCGGGCGGATCGAGGCGCGCGAGATCTTCGGCGATGCGGTCCGCCACACGTTCGACGTACGCCGGATCGTACCAAAAATGCGGGTTGGCTCCGGGCGCCCGGTCCACGACGTCGGCGACGGTGAGCACCTTTTGGACGCGGGACGCATCGCCGGCAACGAGGTGCTGCGCCCAGGCGTCGTATCCGGCGCCGTTGAGGATGACGTAGCGGGCCTGTGCGAACGCTCGGGCGGTGGCGACGGTCGCTTCGTAGTCGTGCGGGTCGGCGTTCGGGTCGGTCACGATGCTGGTCACGGCCGCGCGTGCGCCGCCGAGCTGCGCCGCGATGCTTCCCCACATGTCCTCGGCCGCGACCACGGGCAGCGGCGCGTCCGCGCACGCCGCTCGCGCGAGCAGCCCGGCGAGCGGGAGACTCAAGACGGCCGACCGTTTCATTATCGATAAATGATTCTCAAGTATCGATAATTGTCCTCCGCTCGGCAACGGCATTCTGCTGGCAGGAGTGGGGATGCTGCTCGCCATCGCCGCCGGGATGAGCTGCACGCTGATCGCGATCGCGGGCGCCGCACGGGCCTCGCGCCGTGCCGTTGCCGGTGCGAGCTCGCTCGGACGCCGAGGTCGCGCGCAGCGCGCGCTCGATCTCGGCGGACCGGACTTCATCGTCATCGCCGGCGGCACACTGCTCGTGATGACGTTGGCCGCGTAAGTCGAGCGACCGCCCGCGGGAACGACCCCGCGGGCGGTTCGGCGCGACGGGGTGATACGCGGGCCGAGCGGTGTCCACGTACGGGGCCGTCGAAGCGGGCGGGATGACGATGCCTCCGGCGGTGCGTGATACTCGGCAGAAGCGAGCCATCCGCGACGTATTCGAACGGGCGACGCAACCGCTGTCGGCCGAGGATATCCTCGAGCAGGCGCAGGCGGCCAGCGCGGGGCTCGGGATGGCAACGGTCTACCGATCGCTGCGCGCGCTGCTCGATGACGGGCTGCTGCAGACGGTCGAACTGCCGGGCCGGGTCGTGATGTACGAGCGCGCGGACAAAGCGCACCACCACCACTTCCTGTGCAGCGATTGCGAACGCGTCTTCGAGATCGACAACTGCTCGACCGAGGTGAAGGGATCGCTGCCCCGCGGCTTCCGCGCGACCAGCCACGACGTCACGATCTACGGCACGTGCGCGGAGTGCGGGCGGAAACGCCGCGCACGCTCGCCCGCACGGACGAACGGCCGCTGAGGAGCCGCCTACGGGCCCAATGTGCTCGTGTCGTCGGCGGGCGGCGCGTCGAGCGATGCGCGGTCACCGGCGACTTCCCGCAGGCGAGGCAGAAACTCCGCCGACGATACGCGCGGCCGCAGCACCACTTCCGAAACCTGAACGTGCACGCCGTCTTGAAGGAGCCGCTCAGCGGCCTCGGGATCCGCTGTGGCGAGGACCGAGCGCAGCGCCTTCGCCTGGGATTCGAGCTCCGCGAGGTGGTCCGAGAGCATCCCGCGCACGGTCCGATAGTCGGCGTTGCCGGGTCCGGTCGCGTCGAAGCCGAGATAGTACTCCGCGCGGTCGAGGCGAAGCCCGACGATGACCCGAAATTCGCTCACGGCGCTGACGTGCCGGCATAACGTGTGATGGACATGGCTCTCCCAATCGCTGGCCCAGGTCCATTCGGCCAGCTATTGATAATCACCTCTCAGTAGAGGTCACCCGCCTTGTTCGACGGCGTCGAACGGGGTCGAGAGTCGCAACTCCGCGATATGCCGGCCTGCGCGCAGGACGGTCGTCGGGAAGGGCAAAGGGCCGCTGAAGATGCTGTTGTCGCGTCCGCCTACGATTCTCTCGGCGTTGCCGGTGCCATCAACTTCGCTCGCAGACGGACCGCGCTTCCAAGACCGGCGTCTATCGATGGAGTACTATCGCCGCCCCGACGATGCGATCGGCAGCATCGAGATCGTCTTTGGCGACGTCGAAGTGTACAAGTGCACGTATCGGCCGTCCTTGAACTTCACCCCGATTCGAGCCGCGTACGACACGCTGGTCAGGTGGGACTCCAGTCCGTTGCTGCGTGAATGCACGAGGTGGATCCGGAAGCATGGCGACGATCCGCTCGGCGTCCAGCACTATGCGATCTTCTTCGACCTCGGGCCGTACTATGAAGTCGTCTGCCGGCGCGTCGATTGCTCCATCGACGGACGCCTTGTCTTCGCGGCGAACGAGCCGCAAGGCTACAAACATCGGTACGGCGGCTGACGAGCAACAACACGCCCGTAAGAGACGGTGCCGGCTGCGCCCTGGGCCTTCGGCGATCTCGTGGGCCCGGTGACATGATTTCCATTACGCCGGCCGCACACGCCTAGCGACGAAGCCCGTCCCACGCAACGCACCGCGGCTCGGTCGGAAATGAGTGCGGTCGAATTGTCCCCTTCGCATCTAGGTTGTGTGGCGCCGGAATGACGTCAGCTGTGACCACCGTCCCTTGACGGCACCGCGCTCAAGGACGGACGAGAGTAGTCGACGCCGGCGACCTTGACGACGGCCCGCCACGCGGCTTCTTGGCTGGCGCGATCGTGGAGGTGCGGCTGGCGCTGCGCCTCCACCGGCCCGGTGAACTTTCCTTGAGCCGAGGCGAAGAATTGCCCAGAGACATCGGTTCCGAACTGCAATGCTTGGAGGTACCGGCGAGCCGCTGTCTCCGGCGTCTGGTTCATTCCGGGAATGAGGTTTACAAGCGGGATAAACAGATATCTCAACGCCGGGCTGACGTTTCGCACCGCCTGAGTGTCGGTTGCGGCACCGGGCGAGACAGCATACACGGCCATGCCGGAGGGCAGCCGGCGCGCCAGTTCCGCGACCCACCAAGCGATGATGAGTTTCGCGTCGGCATACGTCGTGTTGGCGACGTACTTCACGTTCGGGCCGTTGCGAATCAGGGCTTCGATGGCGGCGGCTCGGTCACCACGGAAGTACTTTGCGGCGAACGCAGGCACGTCGGTGTACTTGAACATCGGCACGCCCCCGCGGGCAGGCTCCGCCCCCGCGATAACGATGCGCGCGTTGGGGCTCAGCAGGTTGGCGCGGAGCAAACCGACAGTGAGCTGATGATGGCCGATCAGCGGGGCCTGAGCCGCCTCGACGCCCGCCGCCGTGATGACGCGCGCCTTGCCAGGGACCAGCCCGGCATTGAGCAGGAGGAAGTCGATCGGCCGAGCCCGCTGGACCAGTTCGTCGAGGGCGGACTGAACGCTGGACGGCGAGTCGAGATCCAGCACGAGCGGCGTGAAGACGTCCGCCTTGGTCCGAGCGGCGAGCTCGACGACGGTTTGTCGTATCCGCGGCAGACTGCGCCCGGTGACGATGACCTCGCGGTAGCCCTCGGCGGCAAGTAAGCCGGCAGCCGCACGCCCGAGCCCGGAAGTGGCGCCGGTGATGAGCGCGGTCGAGTCGTTCATGTGTGCTCCGTGGTGCAGAAGTTGGGTTCGGACCGGAAGGCCCGCAAGTGCGGTCAGCTTGTCAATTTCGAACTTTTCCGTACTATAATGGATTGGATGGCCGAGTGCAAGGATTTTAGAACGAAATGATTCAAAAGTCGGTGAGGCCGCGTGGACGCCCCCGCAGCTTCGATGAGAACGCCGCGCTTGAAAAAGCGACCCAGGTGTTCTGGCTGAAAGGCTATGACGGCGTAACGATCGACGATCTCGTCGACGGAATGGGCGTGGGACGGCCGAGCCTGTACTCCATCTTCGGGGACAAGCGGACGATTTTTCTGCGTGTTCTCAAGGCGTACGCCGAGACGAAAGGCGCTCTCGCTGCACACGCGCTCCTGGCGCCGGCGACTCTGCGCGACTCGCTCGCAGGATTTCTGAGGTTCAACGTCACGAGCGCGACCGAGAAAGGAAGCGCCTCGGGGTGCCTTCTCATGTGCGTCGCGCCGCTGGTGGATGACGCAGAGGTCCGGCAGTTCGTCCGCAACGCCGCCGTCGGCGCCGTGGCGCTCGTCGAGCGCCGTTTCCAAAGTGGGATCAGCGCGGGAGAGATCCCATCGGACTTTCCGGTCGCCGCACGCGCAAGCCAGGTGCTCGACCTTGCGCGCGGTCTGACGATGCGTGCGCAAATGGGCGTCTCGCGAAGGACGCTCCTCAAAGACGCTGAGGCGGCGGCCGACTTGGTGCTCCTACCGCGCCGCTAATACGGTGCGAGTAATCGCCGTCCACGGCGCGGCCGTAAACGGCGCGACATGGATGCCGCTCGAGCGGATATTACCGGACTCCGTCCGGGTGATTGCCGATGACTTACCCGGGCACGGCGTGCGCCGCGATGAGCCGTTTGATTTCGCGTCCGCCGTCGGCGGCATCGTTGCTGCCGCGCGCAAAGCGGGGCCGTCCACCGTCCTGGTCGGCGATTCGCTCGGCGGGTACCTGGTGTTGGCTGCCGCAGCGCAACTCGGAGATTCCATCGCCGGAGTGGTCGCCGGAAGTTGTACGTTTGCAATGCGCGGGCTGGCCGGGGCCGTTGCCCGCATCTCTCTCATCCCCGGCATGGTGATCCCGCCGGGTGCCGTGCGGGCGCCGATCGACCGCGTATGCGAACCGGACGTCGCGTGCGCGATCGAAGCGCGCGGGCCCGCGCCGGCGATGCGCAACGTCACGACGCGGGCGCTGATCGGCCACGACGTGCTCGCCGACGTTCGCGCAATTCGTGTCCCGATCACCTTCATCGTCGGGGGCTGGGACGTACCAATCGTCTGGAGTGCGGCGCGCTTTGCGCGCGCAGCCGTCGCGGGACGAGTGATCGTCGAGCCGAACGCTCCGCACGGCGTCGGCATCCTGCGGCCCGCGGCCTTTGCCGCAGCGATCGCATCGATGCAAGACGTTGCGTAAACAGAAGGGCACCTCGCACAGCACGCTCCGCAACGCCGCGGAGCAAGCGGCCAACGTGGTGCTCCCATCGCGCCGCGAAAACGCAGGGATGGAATCGTGAAGCAGATTTCGCGCGAAGGACGCGGCAGCAACCTCCGCCGGCGCATTGGGCCCCGCTCGGCAGGGAAGCCGCGCGATCCTCTTGCCAAGTGCGGGCGCGCGCTCGCCGAGCATCGCGTCTACGAATGAGATAGACAATGGGTAGAACCACGAACGAGAGGTGACGAAAAACCGCGCCGTAGCGCGGTTTTCGTGGTAGCCCCAACGGGATTCGAACCCGTGTTACCGCCGTGAGAGGGCGGCGTCCTAGGCCTCTAGACGATAGGGCCGTGGCTCCCGGTCAAGGATTCGAACCTCGATGACCTCGTCCAGAGCGAGGCATGTTGCCGTTACATCAACCGGGATCGGCGTCAGAAGGTTCGTACGCGCCGAGCCTTATTCCTCGCTGCAAATGTGTCGGTTTGACTGTGACAGTTCGGGCACAGCATGCGCAAGTTCTCCAGCCGGTGGTCGTTCCTCACGCCGTTAATGTGGTCCAGCTGAATCACGAGCGGCTTCCCCTGCCACTCGGACAATCCGCATACCGAACAGACGTTTTCGAGAAGGCCGGCAGCGAAGAGGTGTTGTTTGACGGTGCGGCGGTTCTTGGCTTGTCCCAAGACCTTCATCAGCGGCCAGCGGTTACGCCTAGCGCGGAGCGCGCCTCTGCGAACGGCCTTCGTCCACGAGGCTGCGGCGAAGCCGAATCGAGCCCGGCATTCGCGGTACGTGTGCCCGCCATCGTAGTACACCTGAACGGCAGCCCAATCGACCGACGGTCGCTGAAGCGGCGCGCGCAAACGGCGAAACCGGATCGCCTTGTACCAGGCGCCGATCGTAAAGCCGAACTGTTCGACGCACGCGTCTCGTCCGTGTCCGCGATCGTGGAACCGCTGCACCTCGTTCCAGTCGTACCGAGCTCCCTTGCTCCCCCGCATGCCGTCATCGTCGCAGAGCGGTGTGCCAACAGTCTGACCTTCACGACGGCACGGCAAACGGGTGTTCGGGTCGGTGCGCCTACTCGGCAGGCCCCGTGGCGGCGAAGCCCGATAGACGCTTCGTCGTGCAGGCTGTCGTTCTCGTCGGCGGTGAGGGGACGCGGCTTCGGCCGTTGACTCTGGAGACGCCGAAGCCCATGGTCCCGGTGATGAACATGCCGTTCCTCGAGCGGACGCTGCGCCGTTTGAAGGACGCGGGGATCGACGACGTCATCCTGCCTGCCGGCTATCTCCCGGAGGCGATCACCTCGTACTTCGGCGACGGCTCCGCGCTGGGTCTGCGCCTCCGCTTCGTCATCGAAGAGACGCCGCTCGGCACGGCCGGCGCATTGAAGAACGTCGAACGGTACATCGACGGCCCGTTCTTCGTGCTCAACGGCGACGTCCTGACGTCGCTCGACCTGCGCGCGATGCTCGAGTATCACCGCCGGAAGGGCGGGATCGGGACGCTGCACCTCATCCGCGCCGAGGACCCGAGCGCCTTCGGCTGCGTGGTCCACGACGAGCAGGGCCGCGTTCGCCGCTTCGTCGAGAAGCCGCCCCGCGACGAAGCGCCGACCGACGAGGTGAACGCCGGGACGTACCTGCTCGAACGTGAGGTCCTCGACCGGATCCCCGCCGGCCGCCCGGTGTCCATCGAGCGGGAGACCTTTCCGCTGCTCATCGCGGGCGAGCGCCCGCTCTATGCGTTCACGACCGACGACTACTGGATCGATCTCGGCAAGCCGGAGGCCTACCTCGCCGCGCACCGCGACATCTTCGACGGCGCGATGCCGCTCGGGCTCACCCCCGAGGTCGACGGGCCCGGCCGGGAAACCATCCCCGCCTCGGCGGTTCGGCCGCCGGTCTTCGTCGGCCGCGGCTGCCGCATCGATCCGGCCGCGGTCATCGGCCCGTACAGCGTGCTCGGCGACGGCTGCACCGTCGCGGCGGGCGCCACGGTCGTGAACTCCGTCCTGTGGGACGACGTCACGGTGGACGCCGGCGCGCATCTTGCATGCGCGATCGTGGCGAGCCGGGCGCACGTGGGCGCCGGCGCACGCGTCGGGCACGGAGCAGTGATCGGCCACGGTGCCTCGATCGCCCCCGGCGCCGCCGTCGAAGAAAACGCTCGCATCGCCGTCCAGCAATAGGGCGCGCTAGGCCGCTCACGGAGCGCGTGCCCCGCTCGCCCTGAGCACGCCGGGCTCGCCGTACGGTGCGCCCTGTTCAGATCGCGGTCGACGCGCGCTGCCCACTCGTACGCGCCCTGTCCCGTGCGCGCCAGCTCGCACGCGCACGTCCGACCGCGCCGCGCTCACGCGCGCGCATTACGAACACGCTCGCCTCGCCGAGCGACCGAGTCCGCGACACGGCAAGCGTCGGTTAACGCTGCGCGTTGTCGGGGTACGAAACGCAAGGCACAAGCGACCGTGTTCCTAGAGAGGTGATTCCTTTCGGTTATCTCTCTCGCGGAAGACGTCGCTCGGCGCTTTCGCGCCGCGCCGCCACAAGGGGATGACGTTGACCAGCCAAGCGCCTCGGATGCTGTTTCTGGGATCGTTCCCGCCACGCGAATGCGGGATCGCGACGTTCATGAAGGACGTCGTCGACAGCTACGACGCCGCGTACGGTTCCTTCAGCTCCGTCGTCGCGATCGACGAGCCGGGCGGCGGAGGCCGCGTCTACCCGAGCCGCGTCGTCGCGCGCTTGTCGCAGAACGATCACGCGTCGTATCAGCGCGTCGCCGAGCTCGTGAACGCGTGGCCGTGCGACGCGCTCAACATCCAGCACGAGTACGGTCTCTTCGGCGGCGACGACGGCGAGCGCATCGTCGATCTCATCGCCGGCGTGCGCAAACCGGTCATCACCTCGCTGCATACGGTCCTGCCGGATCCGTCGCCGCAGCATCTGCGCGTCGCGCGCGCGCTGTGCGCGACGTCGAGCGCGATCGTCGTGCTCTCCGAGACCGGCCGCCAGATCCTCGTCGACCGGTACGGCGTCGATCCGAACAAAGTCCGCGTGATCCACCACGGCGTCCCGGACGTGCCGTTCACCGACACGCGCGAAGCGAAGCGGCGTCTCGGTCTGGGCGATCGCATGACCATCTCGACCTTCGGGCTCATCAGCCGCGGCAAAGGGCTCGAGTACGCGATCGAAGCGATGCAGGCCGTCGTCGAGTCGCATCCCGAGGCGCTCTACATGATCCTCGGTCAGACGCACCCGGTCGTGCGCCGCAACGAGGGCGAGTCGTACCGCCGCGCGCTCGAGGCGGAGATCGCGGCGAACGGTCTCTCCGACAACGTCGTCCTCGTCGACAAGTACCTGTCGTTCGACGAAGTCGTCGGCTATCTCGCCGCGACCGACGTCTACCTCACGCCGTACCTGAATCCGCGGCAGATCGTGAGCGGCACCCTCGCGTACGCGGTCGGCTGCGGCAAGGCCGTCGTCTCGACCGAATATCTGTACGCGGAAGAGCTGCTGGCGAACGGGCGCGGTTTCCTCGTGCCGTTCCGCGACGCGTCCGCGATCGCGACGACCCTCGTCGCACTCCTCGACGATCCCGGCTTACGCGAAGCGACGGAGCGCCGCGCGTACAAGTTCGGACGGCGCATGACCTGGCCGCACGTCGCGAATGCGTACGGCACCGTCTTCGCCGACATGCTTCCCGCGCACGGACGCGAGGCGCTCGCCACGCCGGCCTGACCGGCGCGTCCGCGATGCGTTCGCTCCGCTGGTCGGGCATCGACCATCTCATGACGCTCACCGACGACGTCGGGGTGGTGCAGCACGCCGTTCTCGACGTCCCGAATCGCTCGTGCGGCTACTGCACCGACGACGTCGGCCGCGCGCTGATCGTCGCGTGCGACGCGGGCGCGCAGCCGGTCGCAGAGGCGGATGCGGCGCGGCTCGTCAGCACGTACCTCGCGTTTCTGCACGACGCGCAGCTCCCCGGCGGCTGGTTCCACGGGTTCATGAGCTACGACCGGCGCTGGCAGGACGACCGCGGCACGCCCGACGCGGTGGGCCGCGCGATCTGGGGCCTCGGCTACGCCGAGCGCCACGCCCCGCGCACGAGCTGGCGCGCCGTCGCGTCGCGGCTGCGCCGCGGCTCGATGCCGATTCTGCCCGCGTTGCGCTACCTGCGGTCGAACGCGTACGCCGTGCTCGGCCTCGTCCACGTCGCCGCAACGCGCCCCGACGACGAGGACGCCGTCCGCGCGGCCATCGACGCGCTCGCCGCCCCCATCGCCGCGGCGTACGACGCGCACGCGACGCCCGATTGGGCCTGGTGCGAGGACGTGATGACCTACGACCTCGGCCGCCTGCCCGAAGCGCTGCTGCGCGCCGGACAGACCCTGACCGACGCGCGCTACGTCGAGAAGGGCCTGCGCATGCTGGAGTTTCTCGCGGCGACGACGATCGAGCGGGGCGTCTTCGCTCCGGTCGGAAGCGCCGGCTGGTATCCGCGCGGCGGGACGAAAGCGCGCTTCGCGCAGCAGCCGCTCGAGGCGGCGGCGATGGTGGACGCTTCGCTGGCGGCGTACGCGCTCACCCGCGACGTGCGCTGGCGCGGCGCCGCCGAGGTCGCGCACGCGTGGTACCTCGGGCACAACAGCCTGGGCGTCGAGCTCGCGCGCGACGGTGGCTGCTGCGACGGGCTCGACGCGCACGGCCTGAACCCGAACATGGGCGCCGAATCGACGATCGCGTACGTCATGAGCACCAACGCGCTCTCGTCGATCGCCGGTCTCGCGCCGTCGCTGCGTCTGGTGCGATAGAAGTCGACATCTCCGCGCTCGCGCTTCCGTCGAACACCTGTGCGGAGCGGGCGCGGCGCGCCGCTAGGCCGCGGAGCCCTGCGCGGCGAACATTGTCCTGATGCTGGCGCAGAGCGAACTCCTCAACGACGTCCAGCGCGAGGCTGTCGAGCACACTGACGGCCCCGTGCTGATCTTCGCCGGGGCCGGGTCGGGCAAGACCCGCGTCCTCACGCACCGGATCGCGTACCTGCTCGAAACGAAGAAGGTTTTCCCCGACCGGATCCTCGCCGTCACCTTCACCAACAAGGCGGCGGGCGAGATGAAAGCCCGTCTCGAGCGCATGGTCGGCGCGCCGGCGCGCGACCTGTGGGTCGGCACCTTCCACGCGATGTGCGTGCGCATGCTGCGCCGCGACGGCCGCAAGATCGGGATCGCGCCGAACTTCGCGATCATGGACGACGCCGATCAGCGCGCGATCGTCCGCGACGTCATCGCCGACCTCGACTTCGACGAGCGGCAGATCGGCCCGGGCGCGGCGCTCGCCGAGATCAGCAAGGCCAAGAACAACCTCTGGACGCCCGACCAGTACGAAGAGAAGAACCCGTCGTTCGCCGGCGAGCGCTTCGCGCAGGTCTACCGCGAGTACGACCGCCGTCTCGCCGAGTCGAACGGGCTCGACTTCGACGATCTGATCGCCAACGCGATCAGGCTCCTCGAGCAAGACGAAGAAGCGCGCGCGCGCTACCAGACGAAGTTCAAGTACATCCTGGTCGACGAGTATCAGGACGTCAACTACGCGCAGTACAAGCTCGTCGCGACGCTCGCGAAGGAGCACGGGAACATCACCGTCGTCGGCGACGACGATCAGTCGATCTACTCGTGGCGCGGCAGCGACTACCGGATGATCCTGCGCTTCGAAGAGGACTTCCCGGGCGCGACGGTCTTCAAGCTCGAAGAGAACTACCGCTCGACGCAGACGATCCTCACCGCCGCGAACGAGCTGGTCGCGCACAACGATACGCGCCATCCGAAGCAGCTCTTCACGAAGCGCGCCGCCGGCGACGCGATCACCGCGTTCCAGGCCGAGTCCGAGCGCGCCGAAGTGCGCTACGTGATGGAGAAGATCAAGGAGCACGTGCGCGAAGGCGCCGCGTACCGCGACTTTCTCGTGCTCTACCGCACCAACGCGCAGTCGCGCTACTTCGAAGAAGGCTTTCTCGCCGAGGGGATCCCGTATCGGGTCGTCGGCGGCGTCGGCTTCTACGCGCGCACCGAGGTCAAGGACATGCTGTCCTACCTGCGCTACATCGTGAACCCGTCCGACGCGGTCGCGTTCCGCCGCATCGTCAACGTTCCGCGCCGTTCGATCGGGCAGCAGACGCTCGCATCGCTGCTGGAAGCCGCGAACCAGGGCGGTGTCTCGGTCGGGCAGGCCGTCTTCGACTCGAACCTGCTCAAGCGCGCGGTGCCGAAGAAGCAGCGCGAGCTGGAGCGCTTCGCGGAGCTCATCAACGACCTGCGCGACAAGGCGCAGACGATGGGCGTCAGCGATCTGCTCGTCGCCGTGATGGAGGAGTCCGGTTACCTGCGCGAGCTGCAGGCCGACGAGACCGCCGAAGGACGCGCGCGCATCGAGAACCTGCAAGAGCTGATCGGCGTCGCGCGCGAGTTCGAGCAGAACCCCGAGCAGGGCAACACGATCGACGACTTCCTCGCCAACATCGCGCTCATCAGCGACATCGACACGCTCGATCCCGAGTCGTCGTTCGTCACGCTGATGACGATGCACGCGGCGAAGGGGCTCGAGTTCCCGATCGTCTTCCTGACCGGTCTGGAAGAGGGCGTCTTCCCGCACACGCGCGCGCTCACCGACATGACGGAGCTGGAAGAAGAGCGCCGTCTCGCCTACGTCGGCGTGACGCGCGCGATGGACCGGCTGTATCTGTCGTTCGCGGCGCGCCGTACGCTGTTCGGCAACACGTTCTCGCATCCGAAGTCGCGCTTCATCGAGGAGATGCCCTCGGTCGAGGTGATCGCGCCGGTCGGCGGCGCGGGCCCGCGCCCAGGCGGCGGCCGATGGCGCGAGGTCTCGATCCACGAGAACGCCGGCGCGGGCGTCGGCATGTCGCTCGGACCCGGCGACAAGGTGCGCCATCCGAAGTGGGGCGAGGGCACCGTCGTCGACATGGTCGGCGCCGGCGGCGACGGGCTGCTGACCATCAACTTCCCGAACGTCGGGCAGAAGATGGTCATGCTGAAATACGCGCCGCTGGAAAAGGTGTAGCCGCCGCCGTGTCGATTCTGCGCGTCGGCGTCGCCGGCGCGCTCGGGAGACTAGGGCGCGTCGCCTGTTCCGCCATCGAAACGGCCGCCGGCTTGCAGCTCGCGGCCGCGTTCGCGCGCCGCGCCGGCGAAGCGGCCGCTTCCGGCGTGGTGACCGACGATGACCTGCGCGCGTTCCTCGCCCGCGGTCTCGACGTCGTCGTCGACTGCACGGTGCAGCCCGTCACGCTCGACGTCGCGCGTGCGTGCGTCGACGCGGGCGTCGCTCCGGTCATCGGCGCGACGGGCTGGAGCGGCGACGACCGCGCCGCGCTCGACGCGCAGGCGCGTGCGCGCGGCGTCGCCGCGCTGCTCGTGCCGAACTTCTCGTTCGGCGCCCTGCTGATGATGCGCTTCGCCGAGGAGGCGGCGCGCGTGCTTCCGCGCTGCGAGATCGTCGAGCTGCACCACGACGCGAAGCGCGACGCGCCGAGCGGGACGGCGCGGCTCACCGCCGAGCGTGTCGCGCGCACCGGCGCACCGTCGCCGCCGATCCACAGCGTTCGCCTTCCGGGGCTCGTCGCGCACCAGGAAGTGATCTTCGGCGGCACCGGCGAGACGCTGACGATCCGTCACGACACGCTTTCGCGCGACTCCTTCGGCCCGGGGATCGTCGCCGCCGTCCGCGCCGTGCGCGCGATGCCGCCGGGGCTCACCGTCGGACTCGACGCCGTCCTGGATGCGAGCGCGTCGCGCGAGGCGGTGCCGCGATGAGGGTCGCCGTGATCGGCGCGACCGGCGTCGTCGGCGGCGCGATCCTGCGCGTGCTCGAGGAACGGAATGTGAGCGTCGATGCGCTGCTCGCGTACGCCTCGCGCGACCGCGCCGAAGGCGTGCGGTTTCGAGGCGAGACGGTCCCGGTGTTCGCGGCGACGCGCGAGCGGCTCGCCGGCGATCGACCTCACGTAGCGCTCTTCGCGTCCAGCGACGACGCCAGCGCCGAGCTGGCCCGCGCGCTCGTCGATGCGGGCGCCGTCGTCATCGACAATTCCGCGACGTTCCGGCTGACGCCCGGGATCCCGCTGGTGGTCCCCGAGGTCAACGCCGGCGCCGTGGGCGAGGACGACCGCATCTTTCCGGTCGCGAACTGCACGGCGATCGTGCTGTGCGTCGCGCTCGCGCCGATCGAGCGCGCCGTCGGGCTGCGCAGCGTGCGCGTGGCGACGTATCAGGCGGTCAGCGGCGCGGGGCGAGCCGGCCTCGACGCGCTCGAGCGCGAAGAGCACGGTGAAGCGCCGGACGGCACGTTCGCGGCGCCGATCCTGCGCAACGTCGTCCCGCAAGTCGGCAGCTTCGACGGCGAAGGCGACACCGGCGAAGAGCAGAAGGTCGCCGCCGAGACGCGCAAGATGCTGAACCGCCCGGACCTCCACGTCGCCGCTACGACGGTTCGCGTTCCGGTGCGGCGCGCGCACAGCGAGGCCGTGTTCCTCGAAACGGCGCGCCCGACGAGCGTCGACGAGCTGCACGACGCGCTGCGCCGTGCGCCCGGCGTCGTGCTGCACGAGCGCGGGATCGTGACGCCGCGCGACGTCGAGGACACCGATCTCGTGCACGTCGCGCGCGTGCGCGTCGAGTCGGACGACACGACCGGAACGCGCTTCCAGATGTGGGTCGTCGGCGATCAGCTCCGCAAAGGCGCGGCGACCAACGCCGTGCAGATCCTCGAGCTGTTGATCGCGCGCGGGCGCTTCGCGAAGGAGCCGGCGCGGTGAGCGTGGTCGTGCAGAAGTTCGGCGGATCCTCGCTCGCGACGCCGGAGCTGCGCGAGATCGCCGCCTCGCGCGTGCTCGAAGCGCTGCGGCGCGGCGACCGCGTCGTGGTCGTCTGCTCGGCGATCGGCCGCGCTCCGGAACCGTACGCGACCGACTCGCTGCTGCGCCTCGTCGGACCCGCGCGCGGCGGGCCGAACCGCGATCTGCTGCTCGCGTGCGGCGAGATGATCGCGTGCGCGGTCTTCGCCGAGCTGCTCGTCTCGCTCGGGCAGCCCGCGCAGGCGATGACCGGACTGCAGGCCGGGATCCGCACCGACGACCGCTACGGCGACGCGGAGATCGTCGAGATCGATCCGGCGCCGGTGCGCGCGCTGCTCGACGAGGGCGTCGTGCCGGTCGTGACGGGGTTTCAAGGCGGGACGCGGGACGGCGCGATCACGACGCTCGGGCGCGGCGGGAGCGACCTGACGGCGGTCGCGCTCGGCGACGCGCTCGAAGCGGCTTCGGTCGAGATCTACACCGACGTCTCCGGCGTGATGACGGCCGATCCGCGCCGCATCGCCGGCGCGCACGCGATGGACCGCGTGACGCAGGCCGAGATGGTGGAGCTTGCCGGAAACGGCGCGAAAGTGATGCACAGCAAGGCCGCGGAGCTGGCGCACGCGACGAAGACGCCGTACGTCGTCAAGGGGCTGCGCAGCAACGTCGGCACGACCGTCGACGACGACGCGCCGGTCGATCCGAGCCGTCCCGTCAGCGGCGTCGCCATCATCCCCGACGTCACGTTCTGCCGCATCATCCAGGGGCTGACGCAGGAGACGGACCGCTCCGACGTGGACCGCGACGTGCTCGCACGGGTCGCCGAGCGCGGCATCTCGATCGACATGGTGAACGTGAACGACGCCGGCGTGTTCTTCATCGTCGACGACGAGCACGCCGAGGCGATCCGGCCCGCGCTGGCCGATCTCAATTTGGCGTTGCGAATGCGCCCGCACTGCGCGAAGATCTCGGTCGTCGGCGCAGGGATGCGCGGAACCTCCGGCGTGATGTATCGCGTCGTGAGCACGATCGCGCAAGCCGGCGTCGAGATCATCCACTCCACCGACTCGAACATCACGATCTCGATCCTCGTCCCGGCCGACCAGGCGACGGTCGCGGAGCAGGCGCTCCACGACGCCTTCCGGCTGGGCCGCAGCACGGTGGCGCGATGAGATCGCTGGGGCGTATGCTCACGGCGATGATCACGCCGTTCGACGAGCGCGGCGAGATCGACGTCGCCGAAGCGGTGCGCGTCGCCGAGTTCCTCGTCGAACGCGGGAACGACGGAGTCGTCGTGGCGGGCTCGACGGGCGAGGGCAACGCGCTCGAGACCGGCGAGAAGCTGAAGCTGTTCGCGGAGATCAAACGCGCGCTGGGCGATCGCGCCACCGTGATCGCCGGAACGGGCGGGAACAACACGCGGCACTCGGTGGAGCTGACGAAGCGCGCGGCGGAGTGCGGCGTCGACGGCATCCTCGCCACGGTCCCCGCCTACGTGAAGCCGACGCCCGACGGCATGCTCACCCACTTCGGCGCGATCGCCGAGTGCACGCAGCTGCCGTTGATCGTCTACAACATCCCCGGCCGCACCGCGGTCAACATGCCGCCCGCGATGTTTCACGAGCTGACGCGGCGGCACGCGACGATCGCGGGCATCAAGGAATCGACCGGCGACGTCAACCAGTTCACCGCGATCCTCCGCGATCGGACCCGCGAGGACGTGACGTTCTGGTGCGGCGACGACTACATCTTTCTGCCGTCGCTCGCGATCGGCGGCTACGGGCTGATCTCGGTCGCGGGCCATCTCGTCGGGCGCGAGCTGCGCGCGATGGCCGAGGCGTTCGACGCGGGCGACGTCGACACGGCGGCACGCATCCATCGCGATCTTTCGCCGCTGGTGAGCGCGCTGTTCCAGACGACGAACCCGATCCCCGTGAAGTGGGTGATGAGCGCCCTGGGCTTCAAGACCGGCGCCTGCCGCTCACCGCTCGGCGCGATGCCCGAAGCGCTGAAGGCGACGCTCGAGCCGCTGATCGCGCCGTACCGCCCTTGATCGGATCGTCCCGGGCGTTCACCGTTCTCGGCTGCCGCGTCGACGCGGTCACGCGCGAGGAGGCGGTGGAACGCATCGTCGCGCTCGCAGCCGGCGAGCGCCCTTCGCTCGTCGTCACGCTCGGTGTCGAGATGGTGATGGCGGCGCGGCGCCACCCGGCGTTCGCGCGCGTCGTGAACGACGCCGCGCTCGTCACGTGCGACACCGTGGGATTGCTGCTGGCCTCGAAGCTGCGCGGCGGACCGCTGCGCGAGCGCGTCACCGGCGTCGAGCTGGTCGGCGCGCTCGCGCAACGCTCGGCGGCGCGCGGCGACGTGCGGCTGTTTCTGCTCGGCGGTGCGCGCGATACGGCGGAGCGCGCCGCGGACGCGCTGCGGCGCGCGCATCCCGGCGCGGCCATCGTCGGCACGCGCGACGGCTACTTCGGCGACGCCGAGAGCGGAGGCGTCGCGGACGCGATCCGTGCTTCCGGTGCGAACGTGCTGTGCACCGGGCTCGGATCGCCGAAGCAGGAGCTGTGGCTCGCGCGCTGGCTGCCCGCGAGCGGCTGCGGCGTCGGCATCGGCATCGGCGGCTCGCTCGACGTGTATGCGGGAAACGTCGCGCGTGCGCCGGCCGCCTTCCGCAAAGCGGGGCTGGAGTGGGCCTACCGGCTCGCGAAGGAGCCGCGCCGCTGGCGCCGGCAGCTCGCGCTTCCCCGCTTCGCGGCCGCAGCGCTCGGCGAAGCGCTCGCCGAACGGAAACACGGGAATAGCAAGAGCTGATGCGCGCGATGATTCTCGCGGGCGGCCTGAGCACGCGGCTCTATCCGCTCACCAAGGAAGTCCCGAAGCCGATCGTCCCCGTCGCGGGCGAGCCGATCAGCGGTCAGGTGATGCGCTGGCTGGCGTCGTTCGGCTACGACGAGATCGCGATCAACGTGTTCTATCTCGCCGAGAAGGTGGAGCGCACGTTCGGCGACGGCAGCCGCTACGGCGTGAAGCTCGAGTACCTGCGCGAGAAGGAACTGACCGGAAGCGCGGGCGCGCTCAAGCAGATGGAGGGCTGGTTCGACGGCACGTTCGTCGTCGTCGGCTGCGACGATCTGACCGACGCCGATCTCGCCTCGCTCGTGCGTTTTCACAAGGAGCGTCGCGCGCTCGCCACGATCGGATTGCTCGAGGTCGAGGACGTCGAGCAGTACGGCGTCGTGATCGTCGACGAGAACGGCCGCGTGACGGGTTTTCAAGAGAAGCCGGCGCGCGGCACCGAGCGCTCGAAGCTCGCGAACACCGGCATCTACGTCTTCGAGCCTGCGATCTTCGAGCGGATTCCGGCGAACACGTTCTACGATTTCGGCAAGCAGGTTTTTCCCGAGCTGCTGCGCGACGGGCTCCCGTTCTACGCGATGCAGCTCGCGGGCGCGTACTGGCGCGACGTCGGCACGCCCGGCGAGTACCGCGCGGCGAACGAGGACGTGCTGAGCGGACGCGTGCGCGTTCACGGCGCCCGCGCCACCGGCGTCCCGGCGAGCGTCACCGTCCCGCCCGACGCGCGCATCGAGGGCGACGTGCGCGTCGGCGAAGGCGTGCGGATCGGGCACGGCGTGCGGATCGCCGGACCGAGCGTCGTCGGCGACGACGTCGAGATCGGCGACGGCGCGGTCCTCGAGCGCGCGATCGTGTGGGACGGCGCGCGGATCGGCTCCGGCGCGACGCTTCGCGACGCCATCGTCGGCGAGCGCTATCGCGTCGACGACGGCGTGACGCTGACCGATGCGATCGTCGCCAACGAGCCCGACGCCGCGTCGGCGTAGGGAGCCCCTTGCCGCGGCCGCGTCGCGGCGTGAACGAGCGGTGTGCTGGACTGGATTCGGTCGTGGCTCTTTCCGTCCGCGTGCGCGGCGTGCGGCGAGCCGGGGCCCGCGCTGTGCCGCGGCTGCGAGCCGCATCCCACCGAGGCGCTGAGCTTCGCGCTCGAGGGCGTTCCGGCGTTCGCGCTCGGGCCCTACGAGGGCGCATTGCGCGAGGCGATCGTCGCGATGAAGCGCGGCGAGCGCGATCCGCTCGATGCGTTCGGGGCGCTGCTGGAGGAGCGCGCGCCGCTCGACGGCGTGCTCGTCCCCGTGCCGACGTCGCGGGCCCGTGCGGCGCAGCGCGGCTTCGACCAAAGCGTCGAGCTGGCGCGCCGGTTCGCCGCGGCGCGCCGCGCACCGTACGCCGACGTGCTGGAGAAGCGGGGCGGCGCGCAGGCCGGCCGCAACCGGCATGCCCGCCTGCTGGCCCGCGGCCGCTTCCGCATCCGCCGCGGCGCGAGCGTCCCGGCCGAGGTGACGCTGCTCGACGACGTCTGCACGACCGGCGCGACGCTCGGGGACGCGGCCGCCGCGGTGCGGGCCGCCGGCGCCCGCGTCCGCCGGTTCGTCGTCCTCGCGCGGACGGAGGACTGACCGCTGGAACCATTCCATTTCGTCGGCCGGTCGATGACGTCGCATGAAAGCGATCTGGAACGGGGCCGTCCTGGCCGAAAGCGACCGCACCGAAGTCGTCGAGGGCAACCACTACTTCCCGCCCGACGCGGTGAAGCGCGAGTTCTTCCGGGCTTCGGACACCCACAGCGTCTGCCCGTGGAAGGGCACCGCAAGCTACTACACCGTCGAGGTCGACGGCGCGCAGAACCGTGACGCGGCGTGGTACTACCCGCAGGCGAAAGACGCGGCGAAGAACATCGAGGGGTACGTCGCTTTCTGGAAGGGCGTCGAGGTGAAGCCGTAAGCGTCGACGCGACGTACCTGGCGCGCGCCGTCGAGCTGGCGTCGCGCGCGATCGCCGACGCGGCGCCGAATCCGCCGGTCGGCTGCGTGCTCGTGCGCGACGGCGTGACGCTCGGCGAGGGATGGCATCGCCGTCGCGGCGAGGCGCACGCCGAAGTCGAGGCGCTTCGCGACGCGCGCACGCGCGGGAACGACGCGCGCGGAGCGACGGCGTACGTCTCGCTGGAGCCGTGCAACCACCACGGACGCACGCCGCCGTGCACGAACGCGCTGCTCGAAGCCGGCGTCGCGCGCGTTGTCGCCGGCGCGCTCGACCCGAATCCGAAGACGGCGGCGAGCGGCGTGGCGCGGCTGCGCGAGAACGGCGTGGCGGTCGACGTGCTCGACGACACGGCGTCGCGCGCGCTGATCGAGCGCTTCCGCTGGACGATCGCGCACGATCGCCCGTACGTGACGCTGAAGATGGCGATGTCGCTCGACGGCTACGTCTCGGCGCACCGCGGCGAACAGGATTGGCTCACCGGCCCGCTCGCCCGCGAGCGCGTCCGCGACCTGCGTGCGGACCACGACGCCGTGATGGTCGGCGCGGGAACGATTCGCGTCGACGATCCGCTGCTCACCGTGCGTCCGCATCGCTCGCGTCGCAAGCCGTACGTGCGCGTCGTCGTTTGCGAGCGCGATCCGATCTCGCCGGAGAGCGCCGTCCTGCGGACGGTGGACGACGCGCCGCTCGGCGCGTACGCGCCGACGATCGTGCTGGCGCCGGGCGCCGCGCGCGACCGCTTCGCGGCGCTCGAAGGCCGTGCGGACGTCGTGTACGCGGGCGCGCCGGATGCCGCGACGCTGGACCTCGAAGCGGCCCTCGTCGCGCTGCGCGAGCGCGGGATCGCGAGCGTGCTGTGCGAGGGCGGCCCGACGCTGGCCGGAAGGCTGCTGGCCGGCAATCTGGTGCAGCGGCTCGTGTGGCTGATCGCGCCGAGGCTGCTGCGCGGAGACGACGCCGTGCCGGTGCTCGCCGGCGCGGACGTCGCGGCCGTGAACGGATGGCGCTTCGATCGCAGCGAACGCCTCGGCGACGACATGCTGCTCTCCGCGGATCTCACCACGTGTTCTCCGGCCTGATCGCGCACGACGGCCGCGTCGCCACGATCGACGGCGATCGCGAGCGCGGCATGACCCTGATCGTCGAAGCGCCAGGCGCCATCGCCGATGGTGTCGCGCTCGGAGACTCCGTCGCGGTCAACGGCGTGTGCCTCACCGTCGTCGGATTCGACGAGCGGACGATGCGCTTCGACGTCGTGCCGGAGACGATCGCACGCACCGCGTTCGAGACGTTGCATGCGGGCGACCGGCTGAACGTCGAGCTGTCGCTGCGGCTCGGCGACCGTCTCGGCGGCCACCTCGTCTACGGACACGTCGACGCAAACGCCGCAGTTCTCGCGAAGGAACCGGAGGGGCAAGGATTCCGGCTGCACGTCGAACTGCCGCCCGCGCTCGCGCCGTTCATCGTCGAAAAAGGCTACGTCGCGGTCGACGGCGTCAGCCTGACCGTCGCGGCGGCGGACGACGGTCGCTTCAGCATCGCGCTCATCCCGGAGACCGCGCGGCGGACGACGCTCGGCACGAAAAACGGCGGCGACCGCGTGAACATCGAAGTCGATCCCGTCGCCCGCTACGCACAGGGCGCGCTCGAGGCGTACGCGCGCGCGGCTCGCGCGTGAGCAGCCGCGAGCGCGCAGCGCACGCGGAGGCGCCGTTGCGCGTGGGACCGGCCGTGCGGGAGCGCGTGCGCTGGCGCGATCTCGACATGATGGGCATCGTCTACCACGCGAACTACTCGCGCTTCATCGAAGCGGCGGAGACGGAGTTCTTCCGCGCGATCGGCTGGACGTACGACGCGATCGCCGACCAGTTCGGCGTCTGGATCGCCCGCGTGCGCTTCGAGTGCGAGTACCGCGCACCCGCGAAGCTCGACGATGAGCTGGTGACGACCGCCACGCTCGAAAAAATCGGCGGCTCGTCGCTGACGTTCGCGTTCCGCGTCGAACGCGACGACGGAACGCTCCTCGTCGCGGCGACGCTCGTCCTCGCAGCCGTGGACCGCACGACGCTGCGCGCGACGCGCATTCCCGAGCCGCTGCGCGCCGCGCTGGGCGGGAGCTGACCGGGCCGGTCGCCGCGGCGAGCGGATTGGAACCACCGCCCGGTGCCGGAGCGGCCCTGTCTGGCCGGGCCGTGCGGTGCTACACTGAGGCGAGGAGCCGCCGCTCGCAGCGGCGGCCCGCTCGTTCTCAGTGGGGCCTTGACGTATCGTGCGCGTGCAATTCTTCGGACGGATCCTCGCGGTCGCTCTGCTGCTGCTCACCATCGCGCCGGGACCGCCGAAGCCGGGAAGCTACGGCATCCCGCCGTTCACCGACGGCACAGGCTGGATCGGCCGGCCCGTACGGCCGCTCGACTTGAGCGGCAAGGTCGTTCTCGTCGATTTTTGGGAGTACACGTGCATCAACTGCTTGCGCACGCTCCCGTATCTGAAGGCGTGGTACCAGCGCTATCACGACGACGGCTTGGAGATCATCGGCGTCCACACGCCCGAGTTCGGGTTCTCCGGGAACGTCGGAAACGTGCGCGAGGCGACGCAGCGGCTCGGAATCGCGTGGCCGGTCGTGGTGGATGCGGACAACGCGATCTGGAACCGCTACGGCACGGACGGCTGGCCGGAAGAGTTCTTGTTCGACCGCGACGGGCGGCTCGTGCACACAGTGGTCGGAGAAGGGCCGTATCAGGAGACGGAGCTCATGATCCAGAGCCTCTTGAAGGCGGGTAACCCGAAGCTCACGCTTCCGCCCGTCATGGCGCTCCTGCCGCAGGACGACTACACGAAGCCCGGCGCGCGCTGCTATCCACGCACGCCCGAAGTTCTGCTCGAGCACACGAAGATCGCCGATGCGCCGGCCGGAGATGTGCGGCGCAACGCCGTGTATGCCGATCCGGGCGGTCCGTACACGGACGGCGCGGTCTACCTCGCGGGCACGTGGCGCATGGACGGTGAGGCGGCGGTGGCGGGCGCGGTGCCGGCGGCGCTCGTGCTTCGGTACCACGCGACGCAGCTCGTCGGCGTTCTGGCGCCGCCGAAGGGCGGCAGCGTGCGCGTCGCGGTGACCGAGGACGGGGCGCCGGTTCCGAAAGCCGATGCCGGCTCGGACGTGCATTACGACGACGGCGGCGCCTCGTACGTGACCGTCGACGCGCCCCGCGCGTACGAGCTCATCATGAACGCAAAGATGGGTTCGCACGATCTGCGGTTGGCGCCCGCGGCGCCCGGCACGGCGGTCTACAGCTTCGCCTTCGAGTCGTGCGAGGTGCCGAACTAAGGACGGTCCTTCGCAGGGCCCCTCGGCGTACGCCTGAGAAGCGCATGCCGATGGGTGCGCGCACGCCGGGCGACCTCGAACCGCTCTTCCCGGATCGCGACTCCGCCGAGCCGCTGGTCCGCCAGGTCGCGCGCCGCCTGCGCGAGGCGATCGAATCGGGCCTGTATCAGCCGGCGACGCGGCTGCTCCCGCAGCGCGATCTCGCGCAGCGGCTGGGCCTTTCGCGGAACACGATCGCGACGGCGATCCAGCAGCTCGTCGCCGAGGGATACCTCGAAGCCCGCGTCGGCGCCGGAACGTTCATCGCGGCGGGCGTCGTGAAGCCGCCGGCCGCGGCGAGTCGTGAGCCGCGGTCGCTGCCCGCGCGTGCGAAGCGCTTCGCCGCGGCGGAAGATCGGCTCGAAGGGACGCTCGGCGAAGGTCCGCTGCGCGGCGGGATCCCCGACGTCGCGGAGTTTCCCTTCAGCGCGTGGCTGCGCATCGCGCGCCGCAAGCTCACGCCGACCTATTGGGGCTATCGCGACGCGCAAGGCGATCCGGACCTGCGCCGGGCGATCGTTCAGCACGTGCAGCAATTGCGCGGCGTGAGTGCCGACCCCGATCGCGTGATCGTCGTCGAGGGGACGCAGGCGGCGTTGCGGCTCGCCGCGGACGTGCTCTTGTCCGAGGGCGACCGCGTCGTCGTCGAAGACCCGTGCTATCAGTTCGCGCGCAGCGGGCTCGAAGCGTGGGGGATGCGGCTGATCCCCGCGCGCGTCGATGCCGACGGCGTCGACGTCCGACACGCGGGGCGCGCGAGCCTCGCCTACGTCACGCCGTCGCACCAGTTTCCGCTCGGTGTGCGGATGAGCCGCAAGCGACGCGACGCGCTGCTGACGTGGGCGCGCGAACACGACGCGTACGTCCTCGAGGACGACTACGACAGCGAGTTCTGGTACGACGAACGGCCGCTTCCCGCGCTGCAGAGCATCGACCGCGACGAGCGCGTGCTGTACGTGGGCTCGTTCAGCAAGACGCTCGCCCCCGGGTTGCGCGTCGGGTACCTCATCGTGCCGCGGCATCTCGCGAAGAGCTTCGCGCTCGCGCGCGTGCTTGCGACGCTCGGCATGAACCAGCACGTGCAGGCGACGCTCGCGGAGTTCATCGCCGCAGGACACTACGCACGGCACGTGCACCGCATGACCGCCGCGTACGGCGAGCGGCGGCGCGCGCTGATCGCGCTGCTCCAGAAGCCGCTCGCGCGCGCCGGTTTCACGCTGTCCGCGGGGAGCGGCGGGTTGAACGTTTCTCTCGTCGGGCCGCCGGAGTTCGACGACGTCGCCGTCGCGAAGACGCTCGTGGCGCGCGGCATTCGCCTCCAACCGCTCTCGGCGTTCTGCATCGAGCGCACCGATTGTCGCGGCTTCGTCGTGGGGTACGGTGCGGAACCGTTGCCGCAGGTGCTGCGCGCGGCGCGCGACGTGGTCGCCGCGATCGAGCAGCACGCCGGCCGAGGAACGACGGGCGCAGGCTGACGTCGCTGGGAGCTACGTCTCGTCGCTGGCGAGGATCGCGTAGACCTCTTTGCGCGCACGGTCCAGCACGGCGCGGATCTTGCCGAGCGTCGCGTCGTCGCTGCCGCGGGCGCCCGCAATCGCGGCAAAGAGCTTGAATGCGGACTGCCGCACGAGATGGCGGACGTCGAGCTCGTCGGTCTCGGCGTCGTCGTCCGGATCGGTCGCGCGTTCGTTCAGCATTGCCCGGCCGGCTTCCGTGATCGTGTAGACACGCTTGCCGTCGACCTGCTCGGCGCTGACGAAACCTCCGTCCTCGAGCATCTGCAGCGTCGGATAGACCGAGCCCGCGCTCGGGCGAACGCCGCGCCGCTCCTCGATCGCGCGGATGATCTCATAGCCGTGCTTCGGCCCCTCGGCGAGCAGCTCGAGGACGAGGTACTTCACGTCACCGCGGCGCGCGCGACGCCCCGGGCCGCGGCCGAAGCCGCCCCAGAACGCGCCTTCCCAGCCGCGCATCCACTCGCTCCCCGGCCCGTGGTGCCGCGCGTGGCGGTGGCGCTCGTGCGGCCCGTGCTCGTGCCCGAAATGCTCGTGACCGTGCCGGAAGAAGACACCCCGGCGAATCACCTGACTCATCATGTCGCGATACTACACGATATATCGTGATCTGTCCAGAGAGCGTCGAAACCGCAGGCAGACCGCTTGTTTGGCCGCTGCATCTTGCTCCGGCGAAGATCGCCCGGTACGCTAGGGCGAGGATGCGTACGCCCTACCTTACCGCGGCGGTCGCTTTCGCCGCCTTGCTCGCGCCCTTCGCCGCCGGCGCGGCGCCAAAGCCGTTCACCGGGCCGGCCGGCTGGAACCACACCGTGACGGCGACGCCGTCGCCCACGTCGCCGCGCTCGGCGGAATCGTGGCAAAAGGGCGACCAGAACGTCTCGGCGCTCAATTCGACCGATGTCGTCTACGGCGACGTCGTGGCCGCCGTGCACAAGAACATGGCGGGGAACAACGTGCACCCGACCGTCGACCGCGACATCACGTGCGCCGGCAAGCCGGCGCACGAGCTCGAGATGACGCTGAACGGCACGACGTTCCACCAGCTCATCATCGACGAAGGCACCGGCGGCGGCACGACCCGCATCACGTACTCGCGTCCGCAAAGCATGTCGCCCGCTCCCGACGTGACGGCTGCCTTCACCGCCTACTGCGGCTCGTAAGGAACGCTCACCGGCGCACGAGCGCGCGCTCGTGCGCCGTCGCTGCGATCAGTCGGTGATGAACGGGTCGGCGTAGCCGCGGTTACGGCGTTGCCGCGCGAGCATCGGATCGCAGTATACTTGGCTCCACAACGCGGCGTCGCTGGGGCCGAAGCCTTCGAAGCGCCACGTCGCCGCGGTGAAGGGCGTGAAGCGCGGACTCGCCGCTGCGCGCCACTCGCGCGCTTCCTCTTCGGTGAACCCGAACTGCACCCAAAGCGCGCGATCGGGGACGTCGGCTACGACGTCCTCGGCATCGCCAGCGGGATCCCGCCGAACGCGCTTGGCGCGGAACTCCGGATCGTCGAGGAGTCTCGGCGCGCAGCCGAAGAACAACGGAAATGTCATCGGTGGATACTCCCATCGCTTGACGGGCTCGGTCGGTGCGCTAACACCGGCCGAGCCGCTGAGTTTGTATGTGAGTATTGTAGCATGCGAACGCGTGTTCGACAACCGTTATAGCAAAGTTGCGACGCACGTGAAGCCACTGCGAAAGAAGCTGAGACTTGTCGCGAGTACCAAAGCTCGCATGACGATCGCTAGACTGCGGCACGTGTGTTCATGAACGGGGCGGGGTGTCGAGCCATGCAGGGCGCCGTTCTGTCGCTACTGCTCATCGCGTCCGTCGTCGGCACGGTGCTGTGCAGGGACGATGCGCGCAACGCGTTTCTGAATCAGCCCGTTATCCCGCACGGAAGTCCGAACATGGTCGACAAACTCGAGCCGCCGGAAGTCGCCTTTGCGTCTGACGCACTGATCGACGCCGATATCCTGCAGAACCTGCGGAGCGAGCTGCACGATGATCGGCTGTACTCGGTCGACGTTCGGCGCGTCTTGTTCGGCAGCTTACGGCCGCGGCAAACGCTCGTCATGGACCTCGGAGCCGAACTACAGCTGCCTTTAGGTCGTTACGTAATAGCGATCCGGAAGAGCGCGGTCGACCGCTTCGCCTCGGGATGGCAGCCGCCGTACCGCGTGACCTTGCGCGTCACCGGAATCGGGCTTGTCGACGGGAACATGGTGACGTACCGCCGCTTCCATGCCGCGCCTATCTCGTATGCGAAAAATGACTCGCGTGGCTGGCTCGGGTGCTTCTACGCGAAGCCTTCGACGTTCTGCCGAAACCGGCTCATGGCGAAATACCGCGTCTCATCGCCGACGCAGCGCAGTATTTACGTTTCGTTGCAGCGAGAGGATCCGTTCGCTGCGCTACTGTGGGCGCGCATCGCCGCGACGACGACCGCGTCGTTTCCTACGATTCTGTGTAGCGCTCAGATCGACGAAAACTGCGCGTCGCGAGCGCAGTTCGAGCGACGACTCGGCTACGTACCGACGGACTAAAGGGCCAGCGCCGCTGCGCTTCTGCCTCGGCCCGAAACGACCGAACGCATCCAAAGCGCGATCGGGACTTGCGGCGGCGATCATCGGCAGCCGGCGGGAAGGCCGCTGAACCCACCTTACGAGGGATCGATGATCCGCCCGTGGTGTCTAGAGGGACTGCGGGCTGAAGATTGGCCCCCAGCCGTCGACCTCGATGGAACCGGGTAACGCGCCGCCGGCCGTGTGCGCAAACGGGCTAGACGAAAACCTGGCGCTGGGTTACAATGCAGTAGCCGATGGGATCGAAGAACGTTCGCGGCGTCAGGTTCCAATGCTACTCCGGCGACCATGCCGGCGCCTCAATACCGCACGTTCATGCCCACTTCAACGAGGGCGACGTCGATATCGAGCTGCTGGCGGATCGTTCCATCCGCCTCTCGGAACAGCATAAAGCGGACCCGCACGTGAAGGCGAACGACGTGCGGAAAGCTCTGCGTGCTGCGGCCGCCGGCTACGACGATCTGCTGGAGCTATGGGAGAACAGCCGTCCATCATGAGCAAGAATGCTGCAAAACCGAAAATTGTGAAGCCCGCCCGAATCCGAACGACTGACGCTGAAATCCGAGCGGCCGTTGCAGAAGCTCGGTCGCGAGCGAAGACCGCGACCCGAATCGTGAGTGCGTTCTTCGACGCGAAGGGTGACGCAATAATCGTCAAGCTCTCCACCGGCGGGACGCTGATCGTCCCGCGGAGCAAGCTCCCGGGAATCAATAAAGCGCCGGCGGGACTGCTCGGCGACCTTAGGGCGCAAAAATCCGGCTTTTCCGTCTGGTCAGACAAAGCGGACATGGGCGCGCGCGTCGAGACGCTCTTTGAGGCAGTGGCCGGCGATGCGCTGGCGACGATAGCGGCACGCTTATTAGCCGCGCGTACGTCGCCGGCGCGGGCGGCAGCGTCGCGTGCGAATGGGCTAAAGGGTGGCAGACCGCCGAAAGCTGCAGAATCGCGTCCCAAAAAGAAAGTCCGCGCTGCCGCCTGACGACGGGCTTTTCGGTCGCGCCGACGTCAGAAGGGCCGCGACTAGGCCATTGGCGAGCGGTTCCGACGTCGACTCGAGCAGATTCCGTCCATAGTTGGACCGAGACGTCGGGCTGTGGTTCACGTCGCTCGCTCGGCTGCTTATCATTTCGCCCGTTAAAGAGCTGCTTGACATCTGCCAGGACGATATACTTGAGGCACAAAAGAGTGCCACCCAGCAGGCACACCCTCGGTATAGCGTTGGAGCATGGACCGGACGCCGACCACCCTCCTCGAAGCCGTCACCTACTTTTCGGACCCGGATCGCGCCCACGCCTACGCGGTCCGGTGGCGCTGGCCCAACGGCGTTGCTTGCCCCCGCAAGGGCTGCGGATCGGCGTCCGTTCAGGCGATTCCGACGCGCCGAGTGGCGCTGCAAGGAGTGCAAACGGCAGTTTAGCGTCAAGGTCGGCACGATCTTTGAGGACTCGCCGATTCCGTTTACTAAGTGGCTCCCGGCCTTCTGGCTGCTCGCGAATACCAAGAACGGCACCAGCTCGCACGAACTCGCTCGCGCGCTCGGCGTCACGCAGAAAACGGCGTGGTTCATGTTCCACCGCATCCGTCTCGCGATGAAAGCCGAATCCCTCATGCCGCTCGCCGGTGAGGTCGAAGCGGACGAGACGTTCGTGGGCGGTAAGCACCAGCATTTGCCTACGCGCGTGAACGCGGTCGGCAAGAACGTCCCCATCGGTGGCCCTGCCGCCGGTAAGACGACGGTGTTCGGGATGGTGCAGCGCGGGCGCGACGGGAAGCCGTCTCAGGCCCGCGCGATGGTCGTCCCGAATCATCGGGCGTCCTCGCTGATCCCGAAGATTTACGAGAACGTCCTGCCGGGCTCCACGCTCTACACCGACGCGCTGCGCTCCTATCGGCAAACGGACCGTGATTTCGTTCACGATTTCATCGACCATTCGGTGGCCTACGTCAACGGTCGCGTTCACACGAACACCATCGAAAACTTCTGGTCGTGCGTGAAGCGCACTCTGCACGGGACGTATATCGCGGTTCGTCCGTTCCACCTTGACGCATACTTGGACGAGCAGGTATTCCGCTTCAACGCTCGCGAGGACAACGACGCGGGCCGGTTCGTGGAGACGCTGAAAGGCGCGGACGGCAAGCGCCTGACGTATGCCGCGCTCACGACCTCGCATCCCCGTTGGCGCTTGCGTCCCGGCCGTGCGGCCCGCGCCGAAGCCCGTCGCGCCGCGATGAACGCGCAGCCGATTCCCGGCACAAGCGACCGCATCTAGTTTTTCTCCGTAGGCGGCGCCTGCGCGCGAGCAGGGCGAAGAACGACCGGTATCTCGAACGAGAGGGGCAACGAATATGTCACCTCCGCGTCGTTCGGGGGCACCTTGAAATGCGCGATGGGGTCCGGATAGATTATCGCTTGGGTCTTCTGAGATTCGTTGTGAATCCAAATCGTAACGCTCGACTGCGCTCCGACGCCATCAATCTCGGCGTCGTAAGTCTCGACCGCCTCCGCAGCAGCACCCGGCCTCGAAAACCTGTCGGCTGGCGCTTTGGAAAGCGCTGCCTTAAACGACACGCGAACATTCAGCGCTGGTAATCTTCCAAAATTACTGAGCGTACACGTCTCGTAATCGAACTCACGAAACGGGCTATGTTCAAACTTTTGGACCGAGCGCTTTAGAGGCCACCCAGGCCAGCCGATGAGTATCTCGTAATCGGCATTACCTCGAACTCCAGCCACACATCGCAATGTCAGGGCTGGTGCGCTCTCAATGCGTACAGACTCTTCTGTCGCGGCTGCCGACCGAGCAGATGCTTCAGCCGAGATCGCCGAATCGCGAGCTGAAAGCACATTGAACGCCATAGCGATGACGAACGCTATCAGCCCCCCGACCGTAGACCAATCGCGTAGCCACGCCCGTACTCGCGCAGCGCGACGAGACGCTCGGACGCTCACGGCGCTATTGTCGCCATCTAGTCCTCGCCCTCCACGATCTCGGTCGTTTCGGATTCCTCGACTGCGGTTTCGTCGTCGGATTCTTCGACGTGCGCTAGGTCCTCTTTGGTCACGCGAAAAACGCGGCGACCAAGGTCCTCGAATCGCTCCATCGATCTTTCGGGATCGTCGTCCAATTTAGCTACTCCTTATTGCAGAGAAACACTTCCGCGCTGCCCGTGCTGCGACCGCATATCGGAAAGACTCTCGTCCGGCCGTTCGGGACGCGGATCGTTATTTCGCCAGCATAGTAAAAGGTTGAGGTGCGGTCCTGAATCTTCGCATAATCTTCCTGCGACATATTGCCGTTCGCAACGTACTCTATACCGTTCGTACCAAACGGGACGGTGACGAACGGACTCGCACGGCAGAGCCCCGCCGCCTTCTCTGACCGAAAACCGGTTCGGACATATTGCTCCGCATCAGCGATTGAGACGCTCGCCAACGACGTCGTTGCCACGCTGCATTGCTTGACGTCAATATCGCCACCGGTCCTGTTGCCGATTTGATAACCCACCCGAAACGTTACACGACCCGGCGGCGTGCCCGGCGCATTAGGCTGAAACTCCGCACTAACGCTTGGGAACGTGACTGCTATCGGAGTCGGCGTCGGCGACGGCGTTGGATGCGGCGTTGCGGTAACGTGCGGCGTCGGCGTTGGCCGAGGGGTTGGTACCGGCGTCGCGACTATAACTACAATCTTCGGGCGCTGCTGCGGGGTCGGAGCGGCTGACGCTACTTGGGTCGTCTGCTTCGACGTAGGCCTTGAGGGGCCGTGGCCCGTCTGTCGCCCTGTGCGGGGTTTCGGAGACGGCGAACTTGTCCCGGCGGCGCCTTGCAGGAACGGCGAACCTGTACCATTGGTGCCTTGCGCTCCTGTATCAACACGGTTGGCGGCGTTGACGGCGAGCAATAACGGATAAAACGCGGCGAGGGCCACGCCGATATGAATCCACGTTTTCTTTGGAAGACTCAGTGCGTAGAGCGGTCGCACTGCAGTAAATAGCCAGTGGACGCTACTCCAAACAAGCGCCTCCAGCATCGCAACCTTCACCAGAGGCCACAGGTGCGGGAATACCGTCAACACGATTGCGGGAGCAATCGCGAGCCAGATCGTCGCGGGGTCTGGCCTTCTGGGACGAGATTGCTGCCCGGGCGGCTCGGTGGTTGAACCGTCGCCAGCTCCGCCTGTGTTATCCTCCATATCCCGACGCTACTCCGACGCCCGCCTCGCGAGCCCCGCGCGGGCTGCGGGACGACGACCCCAGGGTGCGGGCTCGAACGCCTCGCGGCACCAGCGGGGCCGCCGTCCTGAAGCAAGCTACCGCGACGAAAAGGCTGGTGCCTATAGTATATCGCCTTGACATCTGCAAAGCCATGCGAGAGGCTTGTCGTATGGAACGGTTCGCGGACGAGCTTCAGGCGGCGATGGCGGGTGCGGGCCTAACGGCAGCGCAAGTGGCGCAGCGCTCCGGCCTTACGGAGTCCGCGATCTCGCTGCTTCGGAGCGGGCGGCGGGAGCCGACCTACCGCACGGTCAAGGCACTCGCCGCGGTGCTTCCTACGCTGGCCGGCCAAGATGCCGAGCGGGTGCGGATGGACTCCATCGAGTCGGCGATCGCGGCGATCCGTGACGGGCAGATGGTGATCGTCCTCGACGACGAGGATCGGGAGAACGAGGGCGACCTCGTCATGGCAGCTGTCAAGGTGACGCCCGAGGCGATCAACTTCATGCGCAAGGAGGCCGGGGGGCTGATCTGCGTCCCGATGACGTCCGAGCGGCTGGACGAACTGCAGATCCCGAACATGGTCAACGACAACACCGCCCCGCTCGGGACGGCGTTCTCGGTCTCAGTCGAGGCGCGCGGGCGGGTCACCACGGGCATTTCCGCGCACGATCGCGCGAATACGATCAAGGCGCTCGTCGACCCGAACTGCGGGCCGGCCGACTTCCTGCGGCCCGGGCACACGTTTCCGCTGCGCGCGCGCGAAGGCGGTGTGCTCGTGCGCGCGGGTCAAACCGAAGCTGCGGTCGATCTGGCGCGACTCGCGGGGCTGTATCCCGCCGGCGTGATCTGCGAGATCATGGCGGACGACGGCACGATGATGCGCCGCGACGGCCTCAAAGAGTTCTCCGAGAAGCACGGTTTGCGGATGATCACGGTCAAAGACTTGATCGCGTACCGCATGCGGCACGAGAAGCTCGTCGCGCGAATCGCGGAATTCTCGCTGCCGACTGGGTACGGCGTCTTTCGCGGCGTCGCGTACGAGACGACGACCGACAAGGAGAAGATCGCGCACGTCGCGCTCGTGATGGGCGACATCGGTGAGGGAAAGGACGTTCTCGTGCGCGTCCACAGCGAATGTCTCACCGGCGATGCGCTGCACTCGCTGCGCTGCGACTGCGGGCCGCAGAGGGACGCTGCGATGGCGGCGATCGCGCGCGAAGGCCGCGGCGTGTTCCTGTATCTCCACCAGGAAGGCCGCGGGATCGGGCTCGCCAACAAGCTGAAAGCGTACGCGCTGCAGGATGCCGGGGCCGACACGGTCGAGGCCAACGTGCTGCTCGGCCTTCCCGCCGACAAACGCGACTACGGCATCGGTTCGCAGATCCTGCACGATCTCGGCGTGCGCGAGATGCGGCTTCTCACCAACAACCCGAAGAAGATCGCCGGCCTCGAGGGGTACGGGCTGACGATCAAAGAGCGCGTCGCGATCCAGATCGCTCCCACACCGTACAATGCGTACTACATGGAGACGAAGCGGGAGAAGATGGGGCACATGTTCGGCGCGCCGAATCCCGCCGGAGCGGAATGAAGACCGACAAGCGGCACGCGCTTCCCGACGCTTCCGGGAAGCGCTTCGCGATCGTCGTCGCCGACTTCTACGCCGATCTCGCGGCCTGGCTCGAGGACGGCGCGCGCCGCGGCCTGGTCGACTGCGGGATCGATCCCGATGCGATCGAGACGTTCCGCGTTCCCGGCTGCTTCGAGCTGCCGCTCGCGGCACGCCGACTGCTCGCGACTGGGAAGCTCGACGGCGTAGTCGCGCTCGGCGTCGTGATCCGCGGTGAGACGCCGCACTTCGACTTTGTCGCCGGCGAGTGCGCGCGCGGGATCATGGACGTCCAGCTCGCCAGCGGAATACCCATCGGTTTCGGCGTTCTGACCACCGACAACCGCGCACAAGCGGAAGAGCGCGCCGACCCCGCGCGCGGCGACAAAGGCTACGACGCCGCCGTCGCGGCCGCGACCGTCGCGATGATCGAGCCGCGCCGCGAAGTCGCCGGCCGGATGGGCTTTCGCTAGCCCGGCCTTCGATCTTCAGCTGCCCGACACGAAGGCCGCAGCGAAGACATAGCCGTTGTCCACCGGCACGCAGCGGAAGACCGCTGGTGAGAATTTCGACGTACGCGCGCTGTTGACGCCCGCAGCGTTCAAGATGACCGACGGTGAGCTCAGGATTTGCTCGTACGTCACGGTGCCGGTTCGGTCGACGGCGAGCGCCACCGTGACGTCGCCGGCGATCCCCTGCTGGCGCGCCATCGGCGGCGCCACGGGCTCTGCCGCCCGCACGACGCGCACCGACGCATACGGATTTGCACATGACGGCGGAGCGACCGGCGCGGGATCCGTCGCAACGACGATCGGGCGCTGTACGGCCTCGCCGTCGAACATGGTGGGCCGCCGGAGTCCCGCATGCAGCGTGCACGAGGCGCCGCTCGGCGTGAACTCGACGCCTTCGATGGGCCCGGGCGCGTGCAGCTCGACCGACGCTTCGAGCGCATTGCGCGGCCGAAAAGGCTGCACGGCCGTTGCACCGTTGTGAAGCGTCGCGTGCCACATGACGTCGTGCCCGTAGACGCGGACGTCGCCGGCGAGCGGCAGCGTCCAGTACCCGATGCGCAGGATCGCAGCGTTCGGATTTCCGTCGACCGTCGTCAGCGCCATCTGCCTCATGCACGGCGCGATCGACGCCGGCGGTGAGGGCGGAAACAGTTGGGCGCGCGCCGGCTGCCCGGCTGCCGCGCACGCGAAAGCGACGAGAATCGCGACGACACCCGCTTTCATGCAGGGCCGATTCGCCGGGGCGGCGGGCGCTCCTCGACGCTTTCGCTGCCCCGTTGCCAAGAACACGCCTCTCCCGTATACTCGCGGGTACCGACGTCGGTCTTCGGCCGGCGCGGGTTTTTCCGTCCAAGTCCCATGGGGGCCGGGCGTCGTATGTCGCCCGGTCGAGGTCGGTGTACGAAAACAAGCTTTTGATCTGCAAAGACTGCGCCGCCACGTTCGACTTCACGGTGCGAGACCAGATGTTCTACGCCGAGAAGGGCTTCGAAAACGAGCCGCAGCGTTGCCGCGAGTGCCGCAGCGCGCGCAAGGCGCAGCGCTCCGCCGGGCTCGGGGTCATACCGACGTCGACCGCGGGGCTGCGCGAGATGTTCGACGCCGTGTGCGCGCAATGCGAGAGCGCGACCACGGTGCCGTTCCGCCCGCGCGGCGACCGCCCGGTGTACTGCAGGAGCTGCTACTCGGCGATGCAGGCGGTGCGGGCCTAACAGTCGCTCCCGCCGAATCCGCGGGCCGTGGATTCGGTTTGGTTCGACGGCGACGCCGTCGGTTACGTCGATCAGCGGGCGCTTCCGCGCTCCGTCGTTCGCGCGCGCGCTTCGTCGGTCGACGAGATCGTCGAGGCGATCGCGACGCTCGCGGTGCGCGGCGCGCCGGCGATCGGCATCTTCGGCGCGTACGGCGTCGCGCTCGTCGCACAGCGGCTGCGTGCCGACCGGCCCGCCTATGAGGCCGCCGCCGCGCGCATCCGCGCGGCCCGGCCGACCGCCGTGAATCTGGCCTGGGCGGTGGACCGCATCCTCGCCGTGCCCGGCGACGAGCTCGGCGAGGCGCAGCGCATCCACGACGAGCAGCGCGAGGTCGACCGCCGCATCGGCGAGGCGTCCGTCGCGCTCTTTCCGGCGAGCGGCAACGTGCTCACGCACTGCAACACCGGGCCGATCGCGACCGGCGGCGACGGCACCGCGCTGGGCTGCTTCGTCGCGGCGCACCGGGCCGGGAAGGCGCTGCACGTGTTCGTCGACGAGACGCGCCCGCTGCTGCAGGGCGCGCGCCTCACCATGTTCGAGCTGCGCGAAGCGGGCGTGCCGTGCACGCTCATCGTCGACAGCGCGGCCGCGATCACGATGCGCCGGCGCGACGTCCGCGCCGTCGTCGTCGGCGCCGACCGCATCGCACGCAACGGCGACACCGCGAACAAGATCGGCACGTACGGCGTCGCGATCATCGCCGCGCACCTCGGCATCCCGTTCTACGTCGCCGCGCCGCGTTCGACGTTCGACTTCGCGCTGGAGTCCGGCGACGAGATCCCGATCGAGGAGCGCAACCCCGACGAAGTGCGCATCGCCCCCGACGATCCCGTCTACAATCCCGCCTTCGACGTGACGCCGGCGCGCCTCGTCACCGGCTTCATCACCGAGTACGGCGTGATCGCACCGCCCTACGCCGACTCGATCCCCGATCTCGAGACGCGCCCGAAGCTGTTTCTCGCGCCGGCACCGTGAGATTCTACGACTTCCTCGATCGCGAGCCGAAGATCGACGCGCTCGTGGTGATCGAGGGCGAGGATGCCATCCTCGCGCAGCGCGCGCTCGACGTCGTGCTCGATCGTCTGCTGCCCGAGGACATGCGCGCGCTGAACTGCGACGTCATCGAGGGCCCGGAGAGCGATGCGATCGGGCGCGTCGTCGGCGACGCGGTGACGGCGATGCCGTTCCTCGCCGAGCGCCGCGTCGTCGTCGTTCGGAACTGCCAGCGCATGCGCGCGCAGCCGCGGCGCGATCTGTGGGCCGCGGCGGAGAACGTCCCGGCGGGCAACACGCTGGTGCTCGAAGACCTCTTTCCGCCGGCGAAGAAGACGAAGCCCGAGCCGTTCGGCCAGCTCGCGGGGCGCAAGGCGCTGCGCATCGACACCACGCCGAACGCCGAAGTGCGCGAGCGGTTCGTGCGCGAGACGCTCGAGCGGCTTGGCGCGAAGGCGCAGCCGCGCGTCGTCGCGATGCTCGCGGAGAGCGAAGGCGACCTCGGCGCGATCCGCAACGATCTCGAGAAGCTCGCGCTCGCCGGCGGCACGATCACCGTCGCGGACCTCGAGCGCGAAAGTCTGAGCGTCGAAGACCCGAAGGCGTGGCAGTATGCCGCGGCGGTGATCGAAGGACGTCCGTCCGAAGCGCTCGCGATCGCCTTCGATCTCTTCGCGAACGACCCGCGCGGCGCGGCGGTGCCGCTCGCCAGCGCGCTCGCCAACGAGTTCGCGCTGCTGTGGGAGCTGGCGCGGCCCGGCGGGGGCGATCTGCCGCCCCGGCATCGCTGGCGCGAGCGCATCCTGCGGCCGATCGCGCGGCGGCTCGGGGAACGGCGGGCGCGCTACGGCTACGAAGCGGCCGTGCGGGGCTTCGAGGCGGTCGTCACCGGCCGGTTCGAGGACCCGCGCGCGATGATCGAGCTGCTGACCGCCGACGTCGCGCGGCTCGCTCCGTCCCGCTGACGAACCAAAGGAGTCGTTTCTCGCGCGATCCAAGGCGACCGTGATGCGCCGCCGTCACGCCCGTCCGTCGCTCTGCGCGCTGCTCGCGGTCGCGCTCGGCGGCTGCGCGGTCGGCGGAACCTCGCTGCCGTACGCGGGTCCGCCGAACAACGCCGGCGGCGGCTCGGGGTCGAACGTCCCGGCCGGAACGGGCTCGGCGCTGATCCGGTTCGTGCAGGGGTCGGTCGGCTACGCCAGCGTGGATGTGTGCGTTGACCAGCTGCCGCTCGCGTACACGGGAAGTTCGGTCGCGTATTCTCACGCCAGCGCCCTGTACGCGGTGAGCGGCGGCAACGGAAGCGCGCACGTGATCAGCGTCTACGCGCCGACTGCGGGAACCGCGCCCGGGAGCGAGTGCGCGACCGCGCCCGGCCCGTACTTCGGCGAGGCGCCGATCGCGTATACGGTGCTGTCGCCGCCCGCCTCGACGACCGGCTCGCGGCTGACCGTCGTTCTCGGCGGCCGCGGCACCGCCACGTCCGCGCTCTACGTCTTCGCCGAGCCAGACTTCGCCGCCGTCCCGGCCGGGATCCAGGCCGTCGCCCACAACGTCGCCGAGGGTGAGCCCCTCACGTTCGGCTATCTCAGCGCGAGCGGAGACACGCCGATCCCGGGCGAGACGTCGGTGCCGATCGCAAAGCCGTCGGGGACGACGGCCGTCGTCAACCAAGCGACCGGCCCGAGCCTCCTGCCCACCCAGCCGTCGTCGCCCTTGACCTTCACCGCACAGGCGTACGTCGAGCCGACGCCGGCCGAGGTCTCCGTCGGTGCGCCGTCCTCGCCGGCGACCTACGAGCTGTATGCCGTGAACGGCGCGAACAATTTCCTCTCGCTCATCGCGGTGCAGGAGACGACCACCGGTTACGGCTTCTAGCGGCAGGCCGGGCCGCTGAGACGTTTCTCGTCGAGGCCGATCCCCGTGCAGGCGCGAAGCGGACGCGCCGGATCGTGAACGACACCACCTACGCCTCGCCGTTCTCGTGGCGCTACGGCCGGCCGGCGATGCGCGAGCTGTTCTCCGAGCGTGGTCGCCGCAAGCTGTGGCGCGCCGTGTGGGTCGCGCTCGCGGACGCGCAGCGGCGCGCGGGGCTCGTCTCGCAGGCGGAGCTCGACGATCTGCGCGCGCATGCCGACGCGATCGACATCGATGCGGCGCTCGAGATCGAACGCGAGATCGGGCACGATCTCATGGCGGAGATTCGCGTCTACGCGAGACAGGCGACCGTCGGCGGCGGGAAGATCCATCTCGGCGCGACGTCGATGGACGTGGAGGACACGGTCGAGACGTTCCGGCTGCGCCTGGCGCTCGAGCAGATCGCCGCCGGGCTCGACGACGTGCTCGTGGCGTTCGCGGCGCGCATCGAGCGCCACGCCGACCTCGTGTGCATGGGCTACACGCACCTGCAGCCCGCCGAGCCGACGACGCTGGGCTATCGTCTCGCCGTGTACGCGCAAGATTTGCTCATCGACCGCGCCATGCTGTTCGCGGCGCGCGAGCAGCTCACGGCGAAGGGCATTCGCGGCGCGGTCGGCACGTCGGCCTCGTACGCGCGGCTGCTGGCCGGCACCGGCGTGACGCCGGAGGACCAGGAAGCCGACGTGCTCTCGCACTTCGGTCTGCAGGCGCGCGACGTCGCGACGCAGACGTATCCGCGCAAGCTCGACTACCTGCTGCTCTCGACGCTCGCCGGGCTCGGCGCGTCGCTTTCGAAGTTCGCCTTCGACGTGCGCGTCCTCGCGAGCCCCGCCTTCGGCGATCTCGCCGAGCCGTTCGGCGCGAAACAAGTCGGTTCGAGCGCGATGCCGTTCAAGCGCAATCCCGTCATGGCCGAGCGCATCGACTCGCTCGCGCGCCTCCTGCCCGCGTACGCCGACGTCGCGTGGCAAAACGCCGCGACGAACCTGCTCGAACGCACGCTCGACGACAGCGCGAACCGCCGCACGATCCTTCCCGAAGCGCTGCTCTGCGCGGACGAAATCCTCTCGCTCGCGAAGAAGATCGTCGACGGCATGCGCGTGGACGAGCGCCGCATCGCGGAGAACCTGCGGACCTACGGTCCGTTCTCCGGAACGGAAGCGATTCTGATGGAAGCCGCGAAGCGCGGCGCCAACCGCCAGGAGCTGCACGAGGTGATCCGCGAGAGCGCGATGCACGCGTACGACGCGCTCGCGAACGGCGAGTCGAACCCGCTCGCCCGCCTGCTCGCCGACGACGAACGGATCGCTCGCTGGGTCGACCCGGCCGAAGTGCGCGAGCGCCTCGACCCGACCGGCCACGTCGGCGACGCCCCGCAGCGCGCCCGCAGGCTCGCGAAACGCATCCGCGATACAGTAGAGAAAGCATGAAAAAAGGGCTGGAGATCGCTCGCGGCAAGACCAAAGTTCTTTTCGAGCTGGAGGGGCAGCCGGATGTCGCGATCGTCAAGCAGATGGACGCGATCACGGCCGGCGACGGCGCGCGGCGTGACGAGATGCCCGGCAAAGGCAGGCTCGCGGCGCAGACGACGGCGCGCGTCTTCCGGCTGCTGAACTTGTGCGGGCTGCCGACGCACTACCTGAACGGCGGCGAGGACGACGACGACAACGAGATGCTCGTCCGCCGCGCGCAGATGATCCCGCTCGAAGTCGTCATCCGCGGCGTCGCGGCCGGCTCGCTCGTGCGCCGGCGTCCGGGGATGCAGCGCGGCGCGCTGCTCGTTCCGCGGATGATCGAATTCTTTCTCAAGGACGATGCGAACCACGACCCGGAGATCGATCCCGACGCGATCGTCGCGAACGGCATCGCGTCGCCGCAAGAGGTCGGAACGATCACCGAGCTGGCGCGGATCACGTACGAGATCCTCGCCCACGCCTGGCGCCGTCACAACGCCTTGCTCGTCGACCTCAAGATCGAGTTCGGCCGCCTCGCCAGCGGCGAAGGGAAAGGCCAGCTCGTCATCGCCGACGTCATCGACAACGACTCGTGGCGCGTGTGGCCGCAGGGCCGCGAAGAGCTGATGCTCGACAAGCAGGTGTATCGCAATCTCTCGAGCGTCACGCCGGAAGACCTCGATCGCGTGCGCACCAACTACGAGCAGGTCGCGGAGCTCGTCGGCCAATTTCCGCAGATGCGGCCGGGGATGATCGCGGTCCTCGCCGACGGCCCGGAGCATCTCGCCGCCGTCGAGACGATCGTGCGCGCGCTCGGCGCGTACGGATTGCCGACGGTCCGTCACGTCGTCTCGGTCGCGCGCACGCCCGGGTACGTGTTGCAGCTGCTCGCGCAGCTCGAGGCGACGTTCCCGCGGCTGCTGATCGTCGCGGTGGGCGGTGCGAACGCCGCGCTGCCGTCGGTCGTCGCCAATGCGTCGGCGAGCCCGGTGCTCGGCGTCGACGCGGCCGATCCGCGTCCCGAGCAGATCGCGCTCGCCGCCGCGAAGACGCTCGCGCTCGAAGACACCGTCGTTTTCGGCCGCGTCCTGCTGCTGCAGGCGAACGGGCGCAGCGAGATCGTCGCCGCGGACGCGAAGCTGAACGCTCCTCCGCCGCCGGCGCCGCCCGGAGTCGCGCGCGCCTGACATGAGCGCGGTGCTCGACGACGCGGTCGCGCTCGGCCGGCGCGTCGGCGTCGCGCTCTCCGACGACGAGCTGCGGCGGATCGCCGAAAGGATCGGCCGCGTTCCGACCGTCACCGAGCTGTTCGCGTTCGACGCGCAGTGGAGCGAGCATTGCTCCTACAAGTCGTCACGCGAGCACTTGCGCAAGCTGCCGACCGAAGGACCCGACGTGCTGCTCGGCGTCGGCGAGGACGCGGGAATCGTTCGCCTCGGCGAATGGAACGGCGAGACCTACGGAGTCGTCGTCGCGCACGAGTCGCACAACCATCCGTCACAGGTCGTGCCGTTCGAAGGCGCGGCGACGGGGATCGGCGGCATCGTCCGTGACGTGCTGTGCATGGGCGCGGAAGTGATCGGCGTCGCGGATCCGCTGCGGTTCGGCCGGCTCGACAACGAGCACTGCCGTTACGTCGCGCAGTCCGTGGTCGACGGGATCGCCGCGTACGGCAACGCGATCGGCGTCCCGAACGTGGGCGGCGACGTCTTCGTCGACGAGTCGTTCGACGACAACGTGCTGGTCAACGTGGTCGCGCTCGGGCTCGTCAAGGCGAACGAGATCATCCACTCGCGCGCGCCGGCGGGAAGCGCCGGGTGGGACATCGTGCTCGTCGGAAAGGCGACCGATCGCAGCGGGTTCGGCGGCGCGTCGTTCTCCTCGCTCACGCTCGACGAAGAAGACGCCGACCAGAACAAAGGCGCCGTGCAAGTCCCCGATCCGTTCCTGAAGAACGTGATCATGCGCGCGACGTACGCGGTCTTCGCCGAGCTGCGCGCGCAGAACGTCGAAGCCGGGTTCAAGGATCTGGGCGCGGGCGGACTCGCCGGCTGCAGCGCCGAGCTGTGCGCGGCCGGCGGGATGGGGGCGGAGGTGGAGCTGGAGCGCGTGCCGACGGCGCAGCGCGACCTCCCGCCCGAAGTGATCGCGATCGGCGAGACGCAGGAACGGCTGTGCTGGATCGTTCCACCGTCGTTCACCCCGCTGCTGCTGGAGATCTACAACGACGTGTTCGGTCTGCCGCGCGTCGCGCGCGGCGCGTGCGCGGCGGAGATCGGGAAGGTGACGGAGAGCGGACGCTACGTCGCGCGGCACCGCGGCGAAACGGTGATGGACGTCGATCTGGCGTTCCTCACCGGCGGGGTGCGCTACCGCCGCGAGTACACGCTGCCGCACGTGCGGCGCGAGAGCGAGGCGGAGCGCGAGCGCACGCTCGCGGATGCGGACCGCGCACGCCCCGGTTCGCTCGGCGAACGGCTGCGCGCCGTCCTCGCGCACCGCGACGTCTGCTCGCGCGCGGCGATCTACACGCGCTACGACGGCGTGGTGCGCGGCTGCACCGCGATCCCGCCCGGCTACGCCGACGCGGGCGTGCTCGTGCCGATCCCGGGCGCGCCGCTCGCCGCGGCGACCGGGATCGGCGGGAATCCGCGCTACGGGAAGATCGATCCGCGCGGCGCCGCCGAGCTCGCCGTCGCCGAAGCGATCGGTCACGTCGCGGCGGTCGGGGCGCGCGCCGTCGGGCTGACGGACTGTCTGAACTTCGGCGATCCCACCGTTCCGGAGCACATGGGCGCCTTCGTCGCGGCCGTCAACGGGCTGGCCGACGCGGCGCGGCATTTCGACGTGCCGTTCGTCTCGGGCAACGTCTCGCTGTACAACCGTTCGTCGTCCGGGCGGCACGTCGCGCCCTCGCCGATCGTCGGCGCGATCGGCGTGATGGCCGACGTCGCGGCGAGCGCGACGATGGCGTTCAAGCGCGCCGGCTCGCCGATCGTCCTGACCGCCCCGCTGCAGACGGCGTTCGGCGGATCGGTGATCGCGGAGCTGCTCGCGCTCGAGACGACGACGCTCCCGGATCTGCGCGCGCACGCGTTCGCGAAGCAATGCGCTCTCGTGATCGCATGTCTCGAGCGCGGCGCGATCGGCGCGGCGCACCTCGTCACCGACGGCGGCGTGCTCGCGGCGCTCGCGAAGATGGCGTTCGCGTCGGAAGACGGTCTCGGCTTTCGCATCGACCCGCGCCCGCTCGCCGAGCCGGCCGGTCACGAGCTGGCCTGGTTCTCCGAGACGCCCGCGTTCGCCGTCGAGGTGCTCGACGTCGCCGCGTTCACCGAGCTGGCCGCCCAGCACGGCGTCCCCGGGTACGACGCGGGCGAGACGCTCGCCGAGCCCGTCGCGCTGCTGGGCGAGGAGCGCGTCGCGCTCGACGAGCTGCGCGATGCATGGGAAGCGCCGCTGCGCGATTTCTACGGCGCGGTGCGCGCATGAGCGCGCGCGTCGCGGTGCTCGTGTTCCCCGGCACGAACAGCGAGGACGAGACGCTGCGCGGGCTGCATGCGGTCGGGCTCGACGCCGCGCTGGTCCACTGGTCGCAGCCGGACGCGCTGCCGCACTTCGACGCGTACGTGCTGCCGGGCGGCTTCGCGCACGAGGATCGCGTGCGCGCCGGGGCCGCGGCGGCGCACGAGGCGCTCATGGACCCGGTGATCGAGGCGGCGCAGGCAGGCAAGTTCGTCCTGGGCATCTGCAACGGCGCGCAGATCCTCGCGGAGGCGGGGCTCGTCCCCGGGACCGGGCCGCTGCGGCGCCCGACCGCCGCCTTCGCGCCGAACGCGAGCGGACGGTTCGCTTCGCTCCACGTCCACATCAAGCTCGCGGTCGCGCCCGACCGGGTGCCGATTCTGGCCGGCATCGAGCCGGACGCGGTGATCCCGGCCTGGGCGTCGCACGGCGACGGCCGCCTCGCGGCGCCCCCCGACGAGCTCGCGCGCATGGCGCGCGACGGCCACGTCGCCTTCGTCTACGCCGACCGTCACGGCACACCGGTCCCTGCCGCCAACGGCTCCGCGCTCGGCGCCGCCGCACTCGTGAACCGCGCCGGCACCGTACTCGCCGTGATGCCGCACCCCGAGCGCGACGCGTGGACGTTCCAGCATCTCGGCGCGACGCGGCGGCGCGAGGCGATGCTCGAGCCGTCGGGCGGGATCCGCCTGTTCGCCTGCTTCGCGCGCGCGCTGAACGGACGGGCGGCATGACGACCCGGGCGTTCGCCGTCTCGCTCACCATCCCGGACAACGAAGCGTTCACCGCGCTCGAGACCGTGGGGCGCCTCGGCATACCGGCGGCGCGGATAGCCCGGAGCGACATCTGGCTCTTCGAGGTGGACGAGGGGGCGACGGCCGGGCTGCGCGACGCGGTCGCGTCGATCGAGACGATCTTCAACCCGAATAAGCACCGGCTCGTCGAGCGCGCGAGCGCGAAACCGGAGCCCGGCGAGGTGTGGATCGCCGCGCGCGACGAAGCCCCGGCGACCCTCGTCGGCGGGCGCGCGATCCCGGGCGTCCGCGCGATTCGCCGGCGCACCGGCTGGCGACTGTACGACGACGAAGGCCGCCCCGTCCCCGAGGCGACGCTCGCGCGCGCCGTCGAGACGTTCCTCTGCAACCCCGCGTTCCAAGAAGCATTACGATGACGACGACGACGGATCGAGCCGCCCGATGACGATGATGGTCGAACCCCTGCCGAACGAGCGCAGCGCGCGCGACGGGATCGGCGAGATGTACACGATCGCCACCCTGGGATCGCACTCCGCGCTGCAGATCCTCAAGGGCGCGCACGACGAAGGGTTCCGCACGCTCGCGATCGCGAACCGCGACACGCAGCGGCTCTACGAGTCGTTCGCCTTCGTCGACGAGGTGATCACGATCGAGCGCTACAGCGACTTCATGTCGCTCGTGCCGCAGCTCGAGAAGCGGAAGATCATCATCGTGCCGCACGGCTCGTTCGTGGCGTACCTCTCGCTCGACGAGCACAAGAAGATGACGATCCCGTACTTCGGGAACAAGGCCGTGCTCGATTGGGAAGCCAGCCGCGAGCTGCAGCGCGAATGGCTCCTGCGCGCCGGGCTCAAGCTGCCGCGCCAGTTCAAGACGGGCGCCGAGATCGACCGCCCCGTCATCGTGAAGCTGTACGGCGCGCAGGGCGGCAAGGGCTACATGTTCCTGCGCGACGCGATGGATTTCGAAGAGCGCGCCTCGCTGCTCGCGCGTCAGAACTACATCCTGCAAGAGTACATCATCGGCGTCCCGCTCTACATCCACTACTTCTACTCTCCGCTGAGCGGCAAGCTCGAGATCATGTCGATGGACCGCCGCTACGAGACGAACGTCGACTCGCTCGGCCGCATCCCCTCGACCGCGCAGGCCGGGATGGACGTCGATCCGTCGTACGTCGTCGTCGGCAACCAGCCGATCAGCCTGCGCGAGTCGATGCTCGCCGAAGCGTACCGCATGGGCGAGGACGTCGTGCGCGTCAGCCGCGAGATCTGCGGCCCGAAGGGGCTGTTCGGCGCGTTCTGCATCGAGACGATCATCACGCCCGACACGAACTTCTACATCATGGAGATCAGCGCGCGCATCGTCGCCGGCACGAATCTCTTCATCGACGGCTCCCCCTATTCGTACCTGAACTACAGCGAGCCGATGTCGACCGGCCGCCGCATCGCGCGCGAGATCAAGAACGCGCTGCTCTCGAACTCGCTCGACGCCGTTCTGGACGACAGCACGATTGCCGGTTCGTAACCTCGTTCTCGCAGCCGTCGCGGCGCTCGTGCTCGCGACGGCGGGCGTGCCGCGTCCCGCGCGCGCCGCGCTCGACGTCGACCCGACGCGGCTCTACGCGCAGATGAAGACCGCGTACGACAAAGGCGCCGCCGCCGGCTGGCATCTCGCCGACGAGCTGGACTATTTCTCCACCGTGCTCGATGCCGGGCGCGCCTACGAACTGCGCCGCCGCGACGATCCGCACAACGCCGCGCTGAAGGGCGTCGCGGTCGATCTCGCCACGCAGCTCGACTACGATCCGCTGACGAACAACGACGCCGCGGAGTGGTACGTGCGGCTCGCCGCGGAGACGTGGAAGGATGATCCGGCCCGCGGCATGGCCGCGCGCGCGCTGATCGCGAAGCTCGACGCCGAAGACGCCAGTCCGCTGCAGCTCGCGCACGACGCCGACGCGGACGCGACCGCCCTGGTGCAGAAGTATCCGGGCGACGTGCAGGCCCTGCTGGGACAAGTCGACGCCGATCTCCGCGCCTACGAGCTGACCGGCCAGGACGTGTGGCGCGCGCTGGCGCTCGGCCGCGCAGCGCAGCCGCAGTTCCCGATCGCGACCGTTCCGCCGGATCTCGGCAAGGTGCTGTTTCCGATGGTGGACGCGGCGCGCAACGCCGCGCCCGGCTACACCGCGGCGGAGCAGGAAGACGCGCGCGCCGTCGCCTCGCATCGCGCCTCCTCGCACGGCTTGCCGGTGATCGGGCACGTCCTTTCGCATCAGTCGTACTTGATCATCACGGCGCCCGCCGACGAGTATTTCGGGCACACGAAGCTCTCGCCGATCGGCGTGCGCAACGAGCTGACGCGCATCTCGAAATACCTCGACGCGGGCTGGGGCCCGCGGATGACCCAGGAGACGGTGTGGGTCGTCGACTCGCTCGACGACTGGCAGCACCAGTACCCGCGCGACTACGAGCTGCCGCGCCTCTACAAGCGCGCGTACGACCTGCTCAGCCGCGAGGACAGCACCGAGGCGAAGCAGGCGCTGCAAACGGTGAAGCGGACCCTGATCGTCGACTATCCCGACTCGAGCGAAGCGAGGAGCTTCCTCTCGACGTAGCGGAAGAGGCGGCGTGCCGTTCGACCTTGCCGGGACGCTCGCCGCCTACGATCCGACACAGCTGACGCTGTGCTCGATCGGCAGCCATTCGGCGCTCGAAGTCGCCTCCGGCGCGCGCGCGCAGGGCTTGCGCAACCTGATCGTCACCGAGCGCGGGCGCAACCGCACGTACGACGCGTATTTCGCCCGGCGCGGCGGCGGCGAGCCCGAGGAGCGCGGGCGAGGTCCGGCCCGCGGCTGCGTCGATGCGACGCTGCAGGTCGAGCGCTTCGCCGACGTGTTGAACGACGACGTGCAGCAGAAGCTGCGCGCCCGAAACGTCGTGTTCGTGGCGAACCGGTCGTTCGAGGTGTATCTCCACCAGCGCTACTCGTACACGGAGATCGAGGAACGCATGCGGGTGCCGTTCTTCGGCAACCGGCGGCTCCTGCGCGCCGAGGAGCGGGACGAAGCGGAGAACCAGTACGCGCTGATGGAGCGCGCGGGGATCCGCTATCCGCGCCAGCTTGCCGGTCCGGACGAGATCGACCGGCTCGTGATGGTCAAGGCACCGCACGCGAAGGTCTCGTTCGAGCGGGCGTTCTTTCTCGCGCGCAGCGCGATGGAGTACGACGCGACGGCGGAACGGCTGCTCGACGCCGGCATCGTGAGTCCCGAGGGGCTGCGTGGCGCCGTGATCGAGGAGTTCGCGCTCGGTCCGACGGTCAACCTGAACTTTTTCTGGTCGCCGATGCTGGGCGAGTTGGAGCTCATGGGCACCGACACGCGGCGCCAAACGAATCGCGACGGGTTCTCCGGGCTGCCGTTCGCGCAGGCACAGGCGCTCGCCGACGAGCCGGTCCGGATGGAAGAAGCGGGCCACATCGCGGCGACGCTGACGGAGTCGATGCTGGAGAAAGCGTTCGATCTGGGCGAGCGCTTCGTGCGCGCCGCGCGCGAGGTCGACGGCGTCGGGGTGATCGGTCCGTTCGCGCTGCAGTGCGTGATCGTCAGCGGTCCGCCGAAGGACTTCGTCGTCTACGACGTGAGCCTGCGCATCCCGGGCTCGCCGGGGACGCGCTACACGCCCTACACTTCGTACCTGTGGGGCCGCGACGTCTCCGTCGGCGAGCGCATCGCGATGGAATTGGCGTGGGCGCGCGACGCCGGCCGCCTCGCCGAGGTGCTGACGTGAACGGGCTCGCAGGGCCGGGGCCGGACGGCGGCGCCGCCGCGGCGAAGGCGGGAAGGTGAGCACCAGCGTTCAGGCGCGGCCCGCGACGGTCGTCATCCTCGACTTCGGATCGCAGGTGAGCCAGCTCATCGCCCGCCGCGCGCGCGAGGCGCACGTGTACTCCGAATTGCTCCCGTACGACACGCCGTGGGACGAGATCGCGCGGCGGGAGCCGGCGGCGATCGTGCTGAGCGGCGGGCCGGAGTCGACGCTCGGCGCCGACGCGCTCGACTGCGATCTGCGCGTGTACGACAGCGGTGTGCCGCTGCTCGGGATCTGCTACGGCATGCAGCTCCTCGCGAAGAACCTCGGGGGCGATCTCGTTCCGCTCGAGCACGCCGAGTTCGGCCCCGCGCAGCTTGCCATCGACCGTCCGGAGTCGCCGCTCTTGCTCGGCGTCCCGCTCGAGTCGCGCGTGTGGATGTCGCACGGCGACTCGGTGACGCGCGTCCCGCCGGGCTTCGAGCCGCTTGCGCACACGCCGCGCTGCGCCGTCGCCGCGATGGGAAGCGACGCGCGCCGTGCGTACGGCGTGCAGTTCCATCCGGAAGTCGTGCACACCGAAGCCGGCACGGCGATTCTGGAGAACTTTCTCCACACCATCGCCGGGATCGCGCCCGCGTGGCGGATGGACTCGTGGGTCGACGACGCGATCGACAAGATCCGCGGGCAGGTCGGCGAGGCGAATGTCCTGTGCGCGCTTTCGGGCGGCGTCGACTCCGCGGTCGCGGCGACGCTGGTGTCGCGCGCGATCGGCAAGCAGCTCACGTGCATCTACGTCGACACCGGGCTCATGCGCAAGAACGAGTCGACCGGCGTCCTCGCCGCGTTCCGCGACGTCCTGCACCTCAGCGTCGTGCACGTCGACGCGCGCGAGCGTTTCCTCGCGCGTCTCGCCGGCGTCGACGACCCCGAAGAGAAGCGCATCCGCATCGGGCACGAGTTCATCGCCGTGTTCGAGGAAGAGGCGAAGAAGATCGACGGCGTTCGCTTTCTCGTGCAAGGGACGTTGTATCCCGATGTCATCGAATCGAAGACGCCGGGCTCGAAAGCCGGGCACAAGATCAAGTCGCATCACAACGTCGGCGGACTCCCCGAGCGCATGGCGCTCGGGCTCGTCGAGCCGCTCCGGGCGCTGTTCAAAGACGAAGTGCGCGAAGTGGGACGCGTCCTCGGTCTGCCGAACGCGATCGTCGAACGCCAGCCGTTCCCCGGGCCGGGGCTCGCGGTGCGCATCATCGGCGACGTGACGCCGGAGCGTCTGGAGACCGTGCGCGAAGCGGATTTCATCGTCACTTCGGAGATCGACGCGGCGATCGCGCAAGGCCGCTTGTCGCCGCGGCCGTGGCAGTATTTCGCCGTGCTCACGCCGGTGCGCAGCGTCGGCGTGATGGGCGACGGCCGAACCTACGGCAACCTCGTCGGCGTCCGCGCGATCACGAGCGAGGACGGGATGACCGCCGACTGGGCGCGCCTCCCGCACGACCTGCTCCAAACGATCTCGACGCGCATCGTCAACGAGATCCCGGGCGTCAATCGCGTCGCCTACGACATCACCTCGAAGCCGCCCGCAACGGTGGAATGGGAGTGACGCGGCCTCCGACGGGGACACCCCGGCTCCGGTTCGACCGCGTCGCGCTGCGCGTCACGCACGCGTTGCAGGCGGCGCTGCGCGATGCCGTGCCCGCCGGCCACGCGGCGCTCGTCACGATCACCGCGCCGATTCGCGTGCCGGCGAAGACGGTCGCCGCGCTCGAGGCGTCGATCCGCGACGGGCTGTCCCGGCACGGAGCGCGATTTTCGCTGAACGAGACGATGCACGGCAACGGCGTTCGCGTGCGCATCGTCGCCGATGCGGCCTCGCAAGCGTCTGCCAACGTGCGCGTGTTCGTGCACGACGCGCGCAGCGACCCGGAAGCGCTGCTCGCGCGCGCATGACGCGCGGTCGCTACGGCGCGCCGCAGCTGTAGTCCAACGTGATGCTGCAGGCGACGAAATCGGCGCTCTGCGGCGATTTCGCGCCCACCTTCACATGAAAGAGCTGCGTCGGGACGTCGTCGGACGACAATGACACGTCGTACGTGCCGGGCCGGACGTTGGCGATGCGGTAGCGGCCCTGCGCGTTCGTCCAGCCGGCCGGACTGCGCTTCGTCGCCGGGCTGCCGTGCACGGTGAGGAGGACCCTGACGCCGGGAAGCGGCTGTCCGGTCGTCTTGTCGGTCACTTGGCCGGTCAGGACGGCCACGGCGAGCGCGAGCGAGGCGAGAGGCGCGAGACGCGTGTCCATACGCAGAGGATATACCGCAACCACCGGCGCACGGCGCTAGCCGCATGAAAATCCTGGTCGTCGGCGGCGGCGCGCGTGAGGATGCGCTCTCGTGGCGTCTCGCCGCATCGCCGTCGTGCGACGCGCTGTTCCACGCGCCCGGCAATGCCGGCACGGCGTCGCGCGGCAGGAATTGGAGCGATCTCGCGCCGACCGACGCGCGCGGCATCGCGAACCGTGCGCGCGACGAGCGCATCGATCTCGTCGTGCTCGGCCCGGAGACCGCGATCGCCGCCGGGGCCGGCGACCGCTGCCGCGCGGCCGGGATCGCCGTGTTCGGTCCGAACAGCAGCGGCGGACGGCTCGAGACGAGCAAGGTCTTCGCGAAACGCTTCATGGAGCGGCACGCGATCCCGACCGCGCGCTTCAAAGTCGTCCACAACATCGAGCAGGCGCGGCGCGCGCTGCACGACTGGCGCGGCGGCGCGGTGGTCAAAGCCGACGGCCTCGCCGCCGGAAAAGGCGTCGTGGTCTGCGACGATGCCGCCTCGGCGCTGGAGCTGCTCGGCGGCTGGTACGACAAGAACGCGATCCCGGGCGGCGGACAGGCCGTCGTGCTCGAGCAGCGGCTGAGCGGACGCGAGGTCAGCGTGTTCGCGATCGCGGACGGACGCACGATGACGCCGATCGCGGCGGCGTGCGACTACAAGCGCGCCGGCGACGACGACCGCGGCCCGAACACCGGCGGGATGGGCGCGTACTCGCCGCCGCTCGGGTTTCCCGACGACCTGCTGGACCTCGTCGACGAGCGCGTCGTGCAGCGCGTGCTGCGGGGTTTACGCGCGGAGGGCGAAGACTATCGCGGCGTCCTCTACTGCGGGCTGATGCAGACCGACGCCGGTCCGATGGTGATCGAGTTCAACGCGCGCTTCGGTGATCCCGAGACGCAAGTGCTGATGCCGCGCGTCGACGGCGATTTCGCGGCGTACCTGAAATCGGCCGCGGACGGCGCTCTCGCGGCCGACGCCGTTCGCTGGTCGCCCGACGCGTGCGTCGGCGTCGTCCTCGCGACCTCGCGTTACCCATACGAAAACACGCCGGTGCGCGGGCTGCCCGCCGATCTCGCGCTTTCGCCGGGCACGACGGCGTTCTGGGGCACGACGTCGCGCGGTGCGGACGGCACCGTCTCGTCCCCGGGCGGTCGCGTGCTGACCGTCACGGCGCGCGCCGCCGATCTTTCCACCGCTCGCGTGCGCGCGTACGACGCCGTCGGCGCGCTGCGCGAAGCGTTCCCGGCCGGGACGCCGCTCGCGTACCGATCGGACATCGCGCGCCTCGCGGACACCGTGGGGAGGATGTCTTCTTGACCACGGTCGCATCCCGGTTCGCGAGGGCGGCCCGCGCGCGCCGCGAATCTCAATGCGTCCGGCGGTTCAGGAAGGTGTAGCGAGATCAAGATGAGCGAAGGTCAAGCTCGCTTCATGTCGGTGTGCTTCGCAATCACGGCGGTCGGGAACAGCATCACTGCGCTCGCGCTTCCGACGACGGTCACGATCGCGTCGGCGTACGTAACCGTAGGAATCTTCATCTTGTGGTGGTTCTGGCGCCGGCATCACGTCGTGAAATGAGCGCGCTTCAGATCAGCGTGAGTTGACGTCCCGATTCGTCGCGCTGCGGGGCGCGGTACCGTGCGAACCGCACGCTGCGGCAGATCGCGTGAAAGCGCTGGGTGACGTCGCGCGGATACGCGGGCTCCGCGTAGCGCCCGCGACGGAAGAGCCGCTCGTAGCGCTCGACCAGCTCGGGGCGTCGCTCGCGGAGATATGCGAAGTACGCATCCCGCGTCACGTCGCCGAGGTTGAGCGCGTTGTGCCAGACGTGCGATGCGCCGGCGTTCGCGGCAGCTTGCACCACGCGACGCAACGACTCGTCCGAGTCGGTCAGATCGGGAAGGACCGGCGCCACCGCGACGCCGACCCGTACGCCGGCCGTCGCGAGCGCGCAGACCGCACGAAGGCGCTGGCGCGTCGGAGCGACCGTCGGCTCGATCTCGCGCGCCAACGACTCGTCCAGCGTTGCGATGCTGACCGCGACGCCGACGTCCGTGCGACGCGCGCATGCAGCGAGGAGCTCGAGGTCGCGCACGATCAGCGGCGAGCGCGTCGTGATGTGAAACGGCGCGCGCGCGTCGCGAAGGGCCGCGAGCACGCCGCGCATCAGCCGATACCGCCCTTCCAGCGCCTGATACGGATCGGTCGCCGTGCCGATCGCGATCTCTTCGCCGCGATACGTCCGTGCCGCAAGATCGCGCCGCAGCGCTTCGGCGACGTTGACCTTCACCGTCAGGACCGAGCCCCACTCGCGCACGCCGTCCAGCTCGCGGTACGCGTGCGTGCCGCGAGCGTAGCAAAACACGCACTGGTGGAAGCAGCCTGCGTAGGGGTTCAGCGACCAGGTGAAGCCCATGCCGCGGACGCGGTTGAGGGCGCTTTTCGCCGCCGCCTCGACGACCCGAACCTCGCCGAACCGCCGCACCACCGGAGGCCCATCCATCGAACATATGTTCGATCCATCGTTCGGACGTCCCTGGGGACCCTGCCGCGAATGAGCGGCCGCTCGGGCACCTCGAGCAGCGGCCGCTCGAGCACCTCGAGCGCTCGCCGCTGAAGCGCTGAGCCCGCGAAACTTGCCAGCGGGACACGCCGTACAGCGGGAAACGCCCGTTCGCCGGGGAGGCTCGTCCATGATCGTCGTGTTCATCGTGTTCGCGTGCGCCGCCGTGGCGCTTCCGCTGATTGCCGCGGCATGGGCGATGCGGTCGCGGCAGTGCCCGCACTGCGGTGCCGTCATCGAACCCGACCCGGCTTTGAAGCGCGTGTTCACCGGCGAGTAAACGCCGCGCGCCGGCATGCGCGCTCGGGCGCCGGCGCTGGGTCGGCTCTACCGGACGCTGGCCGCGCGCGCCGCGGCGTTCGGGACTAGATAGATCGCTTGCGCGGGGCAGTCGAGCCCGATGGTGAACAGCGCGGGACGCCCGGTCGGATGCGGCGTGCTAGCGTACCGGTAAGAGGGAATCGAACGCGCGTTCGAGAAGCACAGCCTGCAGAAGGCTCCGCGTCGAAAAGTTGCCAGAGGCTCAGTGCCAGCCTGCTGGCATTGGCCGTACGCGAAGATCTAAGGGCCCGCCGAGTTCGCTCGGACCGAGGCCCATCAGGTCTGCGGCTCGACTTGGAGCCGCTTTACGAAGGAAGTCATGGCAAAGGGTTACGCGCCCGACACCACGGGCGAAGTCGAGGTCCAGATCGTTAAGTTCAAAGTCAGGGGCGCGACGCCGGACTTGATTGACAGTCTGAAAAACGTCGCGGCGGCATTGTCCGGCAATGTGGCGACGGCTGCTCCGCCGCGGGCATTGCGTGCCGTAAACGCACCAAGCGCAAATGGTGCGTCAGGTAATGGCGGCGGACCCGTCCAGTACAGCGAGGAAGATGATGAACAGACGATCGAGCAGGGCCCGGAACCCGCTGTGAAGGCGCGGCGTCCGGCCGTTAAGCGGAAGATTCGGACGCTGAAGCTTATCGAGGACATCAGCTTCGATGGTAAGACGAAGTCGCTTCAAGACTACATGGACCAGTACAACTTCGAAGACAAGACGTTGCGAAAATATCTCGGCATCGCAGGCTGGTTTAAAGAACAGGGTCCTGTCGAAGACATCACAGTCGACCACGTTTACACGGCATACCGCAGTCTCGGCTGGACCGACCTGCCGGATAATCCGGCGCAGCCTCTGAGCGATGCGGCGAACCAGCGCAGCATGAAGTGGCTCAGCGCTGGTGAGAAGAGCGGCAGCTACCACATCAATCATGTAGGAGAAAAGAAGCTGGCGACGTTTCGTAAGACGGCGTGACGCTGGAAGAAGCGGTTCAGCGTGCCCCGGAGTTCAAGTCCTGGGGCCACGCTGATCGCATTCGGTTTTTCATGTGGTATCTGCACACGTACCAGAACCGGAGCTATATAGCTCCACGCGACGTGGCTGCGTGCTTCGATAAGCTGCATGTCGACGGCCCCACGAACCTCCCGCGGTCTTTGGCGGCGCTTAGTGAAACGCGCCCGAAGCAGGCCTTAAAGTCCAAGGGTGGTTACCGCCTCGAACATCTAGTCAGGGCTGACTTCGATTCGAAATACGGACAACGTGCGTCAACGCAACAGCTCACTCGCCAGCTGCAAGAACTTGAGGGAAAAATCACGAATGCGGCTCAAAAGGCGTACCTCGACGAAGTTCTGATCTGCTTCAAGAATAAAGCGCATCGCGCGGCTATAGTGATGGCGTGGAACCTTGCCTATGACCACCTCCTACGCTGGATATTGAACGACGCCGCGCGGCTCGCGACATTCAATGCATATCTTGCGGCGCTGAAGAACCAGCCGGTGAGCTCGATAAGACTCTATGACGATTTCTCCCATTTGAAGGAAGACCTCGTTCTCACAATAGCTCGGAAGGCACCCGTAATCTCCAACAGCTTGCACAAGGTCTTGGACGAGAAACTCCGTCGGCGCAACGCGGTCGCGCATCCCGGCGGGATTAAAGTCAACGACGTTACCGCAGAGGACGTGATTCGAGACCTCATGGACAACGTTGTGATTGCGCTTCAGTAGAAGCTGCACATCTGAGTTTCTGCCTAGAGATAATTTCACGCGCGACGAGCTGCTCAACGAATGCGCGTTCTGGCGATCGACGACGCAGCAATCTGACGTCGCCCCGGTAATCCGGGCCAGCTGAGACTGTGGGTTCCGCCGGCCGAAGGGCCGAAGGAGCCCGCCCATGCGGAAGACCCGCTTCACCGAGACGCAGATCGTCGCGATCCTGCGCGAGCACGACGCCGGCGCC
>DASRGU010000012.1:0-37916 GCA_035650875.1 Vulcanimicrobiaceae bacterium | reverse complement strand
TGCGCGCGCACCGCCACGGCTTGCGTGCGTTGTCCGTCCGCGGCCATCGCCGAAGCCAGCCCGAAGAGCGCCCGCGGATCGTTGGGATAGGCCGCCAGCGTCGCCTGAAATGCGGCGATCGCTTGCGCATTATCGCCGCGGCGTAAGAAGTGCGCTCCCAACGCCTCCCCGGCTGGAACGTACGGAATCTGCTCGCCGCTATAGTCGTTTCGTTGGTTGGCAAGGGCGGCGTCGATCCACCGGAGCGCGTCGGAATCGTTTCCGTCCTCTTCCGCGAGCCGAGCCAAAAAGAGCTGCGGTAAATAACCCCGCTTCGGCCCGCCGTTTTTCAATATTTCCACCGCCATGGCGCGAGCCTCGGTCATTTTGTGCAGCTGAATCGCGGCCAGGCCGCGAACTGCCGACTCGGCGTATTGGTTTCCCGAAGCTGCGTAGGCGGCGGCGTAATCGCCGAAACGCAGGGCGGTCAGCGCACTGTAGTTCGCGTTTAGCGCGGCGTTCATGCGCTGCGACCACTGTCGCGCGACTGCGGAGTTTCCCAGCATCATCGCCGCGGAATAGCCGACCGCGACGTCGTGCGTGAAGTAGCGATTGGATAGCCCTCCGCCGCCCGGCTCCTGGGTGAGCGCATAGGCACGCGCGCTCGAAGCGAGCGCCGCGGCATAGTCGCCGGTTTCAATCCAGTAGTGCGCCGGCATGTGGGCGAGATGTTCGGCAGGCGGCGCAAAGGTGGCGCGATCGAGGCGCTGCGCGCAGCTCAGTGCCGGGGCGCGCTGCGGCGCGAGATCGTAGAGATGAATGCAGAGGTGGTTGGCCATCGGATTGGACGGATCGTCGCGCAGCACGCCGTCAACCAGCGCCAATGCGTTGCGGCTCTGCTCGGTGGCGGGCGCGCCGTCCGACCACGTCAGGCCTCCCCTTTCCAATAGCGCTTCCGCGGCGAGGAGCGCCACGTTCGTATCGCTGGAACTCTTCGCCCATGCCAGCATGCCGCTGCGGTAGGCGTCGTCGTCGTCGGCCCAGTTCGAAAAGCTTCCTTTATAGCGTAGCGCCATGAGGGCGATCAGCCGGCGTCCCTCCGGCGCGGCATTCGATTCCAGCGCGACGGCTTGTCGAATAGCCCGGGCTCCGGCGGCGAAGCGCTGCTCCGTCATTGGCGTGTTCAAGTCGGGACCGCTGGCCAGAGCGAGGCCCCAGTATGCCATGGCCAGCCGCGGGTCCGTCGCCGCCGCCTGCGAGAACGACTGCGCGGCGGCGTCGCCGTTATACGCATAATAGAGGAAGAGCGCGCGATCCACGGCGGCTTGCGCTTGCAGGTTCGTCGTGGAGACCGGCAGGTGAACGGAGGTGGCGGCCGCCAACGCGGCAGCGGCAACGACGGCAGTGACGTTCACGTTGTGATTTTCCACCAGTAGCCTGCGCTGTCCGTGCTGGACACTCCGCGGAGCGGTAGGGTAAGATACGGTTTTGTCCAAGGTGCCGGAGCCGGCATGGGCGCGTAGCTCAGTGGGAGAGCATCCGCTTCACACGCGGGGGGTCGTTGGTTCAATCCCAACCGTGCCCACCATCTCGATGGCGTTGTAGCTCAGTTGGTTAGAGCGCCGCCCTGTCACGGCGGAGGTCGTGGGTTCGAGCCCCATCAACGTCGCCATCTTGCCGGAAGAAGCCCCGAGGAGAATCGGGGTTTCTTCTGTTTTTCCGGCGCCGCGGTTGCCGTTCGGCGGCGTTCGCTGCGCACGTAGCGGTCGAGCCGCTCCAGAGCTTCGGCTTGGGCACCGGGTTGCTCGTGCGCGTGGATGTTCGGCGTCGTCGACGTCGCCGAATGCCGCACGATCGCCGTTGTGAGAAAACGTCAGACGCCGCCGCGGTCGGACACCGTTCATGATGGAGGGTCAGCGGCCGCGCTCGTCGCCGGAGCATACGCCGAAGGCCGGCACGCGCGAGGAACCGCGCCGGCGCTCGAATAAGCTGCGCCCACGGGGCGCGGGCGCTGTGGGCCGGCGCGGAAAGAGAGCCGAATGAAGCGCGTCGGATTGGGTTCGCTGGCGTTCGCGTTGCTCGTCGCGATCTCGAGCGCCACGCCGGTCTTCGGTGCGGCGTCCTGGCGCGTTCACGTCGACGACGGTACCGCCGGCGAATCGATTCCCCAGCCTGCTTCGGGGACGGCGGTCCCGACCGAGATCCTGCCGCGACCGAGGGAGGCCCCGGTCAGCTTCGACCGCTGCCTCGTGCATGAAGGTCCGGACGGCGTGCTCACGACCGACATCTACCTGACGAACACGAGCGTCGAGGAGGTACGGCGCGTCGACGTTCGGTTCGTCGTTGACGGCGCGTCGGGCAGCGTGCGGACCCATTCCGAGTGGAGGGGCGGCCATTTCGCGCCGGGCGCCGTGATCTGGGGATCGATCCGGTTCGTCGGGAGCGACGCGTCCTATGCCAAGGCGTATTGCACGCTGCGGCGCGTGATCTTCACCGACGGCAGCGTCTGGCTGGCGCCGCCTCTGCCGTCGCCAGCGCCTGCGCCGACCACTTCACCGCGGTGAGCGAGCCGTCCGCGAGCAGTTCGCCGTAATTTTCCAGATACTCGAGGCCCGTCCCGGCCAAACATCGTGTGGCGTTCGGACGTTAGCTCGGAAGCGCCGCCGCTTCGAAAGCGTCGCCCCCGCGACGGCGGAGCTCGGCGGCGTGCGCGAGCGCGCGCTCGCGCCAGCGACGCGCTTCGATCGCGTCGAGTGCGGTGCCGGAGGCGCGAACGAGGCGCTCGAGGACGGCACGCTCCTCGGGATCCAGGACGGCGCCGTCGCGGTGCGTGCCGTAGAGCGCAAAACCGACGAGCGCGTGGCGGATCGCGATCGGGATCGCGAGATCGGGACGGCTCCGGCCCTGTGGAAAGCGCGCTTCGTCGATCGCCGACGCGTCCAGCACGATCGTGCGTTCGAGGGCGCGCAAGGTGCGTACCAGGACGTGTTCCGGCCCCAGCACGTCGGCAGAGCCGTCCCACCCCACGGCGGCGACTCGCCGGAACACCGCGTCGCCGTCGACGAAGCGGAAGACGGCCGCCGAGGCGAGGCCGACGAGCCGCGCCGCCTCGTCGACGAGCGTCGCGTCCACGGTCGCCTCGGACTCGGCGAAGTCGAGCGCGAGGATGCGCTCTTCGAGGCGCGACGTCGCGCGATGACGGGCGCGGAAGATCACGCGATCGACGAAGCGTTCGACCCGCGCGTGGAGCCAATTGAGCGCGACGCCGAACGCGACGGTGACGAGCGCTTCGAGCGCGGCTGAAAGGTTCGTTCCCGAGAGGATACGGCCGCCGACCCAGTCGGCGAGACCGACGATGACGACCAGCATCGCAGTCAGGACGGCGAAGACGACGCCTCGGTTGAGCACGAAGCGTACGTCGATGACACGATGGCGGAAGGTCGCGTACGCGAGCGCGATCGGGAACGCGAGGCTGAACAGCGCCGAAAGCGTCGCCTGCAATTCGAAGCTCCGCGGTCGCGCGATGTCGATCAGGTTGAACCATACGAACGTGACGGCATTGACGGAAAACCCCGCCAACACCCAGCCGATGCGCCGGCGTGCCTCGCCGCGCGAATCGTAGTATCGCAGTACGGCGAAGGCGAGAACCGCAGCGAGGAACGCATACTGCACCACGTTGTCCGCGAAGTACCACGACGTGAAGAGCACCGGTTCGGCAACCGCTTCGATCATCGCGAGCACGAAAGCGAGGGCGAACAAGGCGTCGGCGACGAGCCGCTGCGTGCGCCGCGCCGGCGCGTCGATCGGGAAGCGCACGATGAAGACGAGCCCGGCGGCGAGCGGGAGTCCCGAGAACAGTCCGAAGATCACCGCTGCGACGAGCCCGTACCAAGGGTCCGGGATCAGAGAAAACTGCGCCGCGACGGGCCCGGTGTTGAAGGTCGCGGAGCAGAGGATCAGTGCGGCCGTCGCGACCGAGGGCCGGGAAAATCCGGCAAAGCCGAAGACCAGACAGAAGACGGCGGTCTGGACGAGCAGCGCGATGCGGTTCATCGGAAACGATGCCGGGAACTCTCGCGCGCGAACGGTCACGACACGTTGCCGGTCACCGCGTTCGACCCTGAGCGCGGTGACCGTCCCCGGCGGGCTTCCTGATTGCAGGCGCATGCGCTGTGCGAGCGTGAGCGCGCGGAGGTCGATGACGTCGCCGACGCGGATGCCCTGCGCCGCCGCGTCGGCGGAAGGTGCGATGGCGTTCACGACGCCGCCGGCCCCGAGTTGGATCCCGAAGCCGCTACGCGGAAGCGGACAGAAGACCTCGCCGAACGTCACGACGAGAAATGCCAGCGCGAACGCCGCCAAGACCGGCCCCGCGAGCGCCTTCATTCCGATGAAGGTTCGTCAGCGCACACTCACCTCCCGCAAAGTGCGCGGCGCGGCGGGGGCTACCGGGCGCGCGCCATCGCGCCGGCTCGCGGACCAGGTGCGGCGTTCGCCGTTTCGAACCGGTGCGCGATGGCCTCGATCGCAGTCGAGCGGCTCACGAAGCGGTACCCGAGCGGGACGCTCGCCCTCGACGGGATCGACGTACAGATCGCCGACGGCGAGTTCGTCGCGGTCGTGGGACCGAGCGGCTGCGGGAAGAGCACGTTGCTGCGCATCGTTGCCGGCCTCGATCGAGCGACGAGCGGAACGGCCGTCGTGCGCGGCGCGCCGGCGCGTGCCGACGCGCTGCCGAGCGCGACGGTGTTTCAGGAGCAGACGCTCTTTCCGTGGATGCGGGTCGATGAAAACGTCGCGTTCGCGTTCGACGCGCTCGCCGTCGCGCGCGACGAAGTTCGCCGGCGGACGCACGAGGTGCTCGCTACCGTCGGGCTGGGCGGCTACGAGCGCGCGTGGCCGCACGAGCTTTCCGGCGGGATGAAGCAGCGCGCGGCCGTGGCGCGCGCGTTCGCGGTCGATCCGCCGGTCCTGTTCATGGACGAGCCGTTCGGCGCGCTCGACGAGCTGACGCGCGTCGGCCTCGTGAACGAGCTGATGCGGCTCTGGGAGCGCTCGCCGAAGACAGTGATCTTCGTGACGCACGGAATCGAAGAGGCGATCACGCTCGCCGATCGCGTCGTCGTGATGAGCGCGCGTCCCGGCCGCGTCAAGGACATCGTTCCTGTGACGTTTCCGCGCCCGCGCGACGCCGTGACGATCCGCGCGGCGCCGGGATTCGCCGAGCTGGTCGTGCGGATCTGGGAGCTGCTCGGCACGGGAGATCCGACGCGGTGAGCTCAGCCGAAGCGGCGCGATCGGTACGCTGGACTCTTCGCGTCGCGGCGCCGCTGTCACTGCTGATCATCTGGCAGGTCGCGGTTGCGACGCGGGCGCTGAATCCGGCGTTCTTTCCGCCGCCGAGCGCGATCGTCCGAAGTTTCGTCGCGTACGCGGCGAGCGGCCAGCTCGCGACGAACACGCTCGCGACGCTGGGCCGCATCATCATCGGCCTCGTGCTCGGCGGCATTCCGGGGACGCTGCTCGGACTCGCCATGGGAATGAGCCGCTACGTCAGCGCGTACGCCGATCCGATCGTGAAGTTGCTCTACCCCATCCCCAAGATCGCGATTCTTCCGTTGCTGTATTATATCTTCGGCGCCGGGGACGGTTCGCGCTGGGCCGCCGTCGCGATCGGCGTGTTTTTCCTCATGACGATCAACACCGAGGCCGGCGTGCGCCAGATCGAAGCGATCTACCTCGACGTCGCGCGCGCCTATCGCACGCGTCCGTGGACGGTGTTCTTCCGCATCCTGCTGCCCGGCGCGCTGCCGAACATCTACGCCGGCCTGAAGCTGAGCATCGGCATCGCGATCGTTCTGGACGTTGCCGCGGAGTATCAGCTCACCAACGTCGGGCTCGGCTACGCAATCTTCAACGCGGGTCAGCTCCTCGACGTGGAACGTCTCTATGCTGCCCTTGTGGCAGTGTCGCTGCTCGGCTTCCTGTTGTCCGTAACCGCCGATGCGGTCGAACGTATCGCTATTCCGTGGCGAATCGCACGACGCGGCTGAGTCGCCGAAACGGCCCTGCCGAGTTGGACCGGTCAGAACGTGATGGTTCCCTGCCGGTTGATGTATGTCTCGAGCGTTGGTTCCGGTACGAAGGGCAAGCCGAGCTCTGATAGCATCTCGATGGCGCCGTCGACCCACTGCTTCGGAAAGTTCAGACAGGAAAAGCCGTTCTCGTTCATCGCTAGCCGAAGGCTCACATCTGCGGCTTCGGCACCGAAGAGCAGCTGGACCATTCCGCATCTCGTTACGGTCCGGATATCGGCAAGTGTGTACGGCGAGAATTCGAAGAAGGCGCCGTCGCGTCGCCATGTCCGAATACCCGGCTCGTCCTGCTCAGCCCAAAAGTCTTCAGGTGCTAACGGCATGACGTCGCTGAGGATCGTGCCGCGATAACGCCCTCGGAGCGAACCGTATCGGTATCCGATGCGTGCCATGATGTCGCGCATCACCTGCCATTCGGCGAATCCGGTGCGCGCAGCGAAGTCGTCACCGTCCGCGTCCAACATCCCGCCGTCGGAATCCAGGAGTACGAAAAAGCCACGCTGGTCCGAAAACGTGAGCAATCGTCTCATCGACATCGTCTCTTTCGGCTCGGCGGCCGAGGCCGAACGGGGCAAACGGCAAGGGCGGTAGGTTGTAGCCGCTACAATCGTTCGACACGCCGTGACGCCGCGCCGGATCGGGCTATTCCGCTTTTCCACTGTAGATGCTGGCATCGTCCTTGATGTATGCGCGTAAGAAATCCTCGAACGTCGCGGCGACAAAGCGCGGCTTGCGGCCGACGTCGTACAGCTGATATATGGCCCCGACGCCCCTCTCGCTGACCTTTCCGGAAAGATCGACGGCGTACCGCCACGACCACTCGAGATAGTCAGCGAACATGAAGCCATAGCCTTCCTCATCCAGCTCGACGACCTGCAATCGAAAGAAATAGAATCCCTTATGATCGTGAAATCGACTGCCGGGCACGAACGTGCCGTCCGTCGCGCGATAGAACTGCCGCATGCCGATCGGAAGCTCGAAGCCAATCCGAGACTCGAAGCGCCGAATCGACTGCTCCGAGTTGCCGGGGAGCCAAGGCACGTGGTGGATCGCCCAGTATTGAAGCACCGCCTCGACGGTCTCAGTCACCTTTCGTCCCCCGAATCGTCCAATTTGGGCTGAAACGCTTATCCATTCCGTATTCCGTCCGCGCGACGCCGGTAGAAATCGGATGACTCCGGCGGTAGCCCCGGTCCTCACGATAACGACATGCCTATCCCGGTTTTGGGTACAGACCGTCATCGTCCTCGACATACGCGCGTGAGAAATCCGAAAACGACGAGCGTGATGCTCGACACGCGAGGCCGTGACCGTTGCCACACGTGCCTGTAACGAAACGCACGTTCGCCGGCAAGTCCGATACGCACGCTCGGATGGTGGGCATGGAAGCGGCGTGGAGTACGCGGCGACGGCAAGGAAGCACGTCCGAGCGGTGGCCGTCACGGCCGACCCGCTCGACGCCTTGCGGTGGGCCGCGGCGGCGTTCGAAGATTGCTCCCTGGAGCTGCAGCATGCGGCCACGCTGATCGAGGCCCTGGACCTCCTCGACCGGCAGCCGTTCGATGTCGCGATCCTCGCGCCGGCGCTCCCCGACGCGGCGTACCGTGAGACGCTGCGCCGGGTGCGTGCGGTGCGCGAAGACTTGCCGGTGCTGATCGTGGGCGCGCTCGATGCCGACGGGATCCGAAACGCGTTTTCGCTCGGTGCGGTCGACGTCGTCGCGCCTTCGGATTTGCAGCGCCTGGGACCCGCGCTGTTGCGTGCGCTTCGCGAGGGTGCGCTCGCGACCGCACTCCAGCGCGCGCGGTCGGAAACGGCCCTGGTCGAGGAAGCTTTGCGGCGCACGAACGACGACCTCGTCGTCGTTGCGCTCGACGGCGGCACTCCGACGGCCGTCTATGCGACGCGTCCGGATCTGGTGGGTCGGCCGCTGACGGAGCTGCCGTTCGTGCGGGACGGCGACGAAGCAGACGAGCTTGCGAGCGCGGTGCTCGCGCAGCGCTCCGGACGGCTGCAGCTGGCGGGCGGGACGGCGGCGATCGAGCCGCTCGGCGCGCCGCCGTTCGATCGCCGACACGTGGCGATCAGCATGATCCGCGACTCCGCTGCGCCTTCGGACGAGCGCGATCCGGTCACCGGGCTGCCGCAGCGCGGCGCGTTCGCACGCAATGCGCAGGCGGCGCTCGCCGACGTCGAACGCGACGGAACGTCGGTCGGCGTGCTCTTCCTCGACGTCGACCGTTTCCGCAGCGTCAACGACCTCGGCGATCACAGCGCCGGCGATGCCGTGCTGCGCGAGATCGCGGCGCGGCTGCGCGAGGCGCTTTCCGATTGCTACGTCGCCCGCTTCGGCGGCGACGAGTTCGTCTTGCTGTGCCACGAGCGCGAGCCCGGCACGATTCGCGCCGCCGCGGAGACGGCGCTCGCCGCCGTCGCACGCCCGTTCGCCGTCGGCGGGAAGCCCGTCCGCCTGACCGCCAGTGTGGGGATCGCCACCGCGCCCGACGACGGGCACGACGTGGCGGCGCTGGTCGGTCAGGCGGAGACGGCGGTGTTCGAGGCCAAGCGCTGCGGCCGCAACATGGTGCGCTGGTACCGGGCGACCAGTACGTCGTCCACGCTGGACCGCATGATGTTGCGGCACGATCTGCACCACGCCATCGAGCGGGACGAGCTGGAGCTGTACTATCAGCCGATGTACGACGTCGAGACGCGCGCCGTGCACGCGGTCGAAGCGCTCGTGCGCTGGCGGCATCCGCGGCTGGGGATGCTCGCGCCGGATCGGTTCATCCCCCTGGCGGAAGAATGCGGGACGATCGAACAGCTGGGCGCGTGGGTCCTGGATCGCGCCGTCGCGCAGATCCGCGCCTGGTCGGATGCGGGGATCCCGGCGGTGCGGGTCAGCGTGAACGTCTCGGCGCGCCAGCTCGAGAACGACAGCCTTGCCGAGCTGGTCGCGAGCCTGCTGAAGCGCCATGACGTGGCAGCATCGTGCCTCGAGATCGAGATCACCGAGTCGTCGATCATGCAAGACGTCGCCGCGGCCGCGCGCCTGCTGCGCGCTCTGCGGGAGCTCGGCGTGCGCGTCTCCATCGATGACTTCGGCACGGGGTACACGTCGCTCGGCTTCCTCAAGCGCTTCCCCGTCGACGTGCTGAAGATCGACAAGAGCTTCATCGCCGACGTCGCCGACGGGACGTTCGACAACGCGGTGGTGCGCGCCGTGACGACGCTCGCGCGCGGCCTCGGCGTGCAGACCGTCGCCGAAGGCGTTGAGGCCCAAGCGCAGTTCGACCGGCTGCGCGCGCTCGACTGCGACGTCGTGCAAGGGTTTTTGTTCTCGCGTCCGATGTCCGCTTCGGACTGCGCGCCGCTCCTCGCCCGCCGCGGGTAGCTCTGCGAAGCCGTCGAAAAAGACTGCTAGCGGTCGGCGAAGAGCGCGTCGCACTTCGCCGCGAAGACGACGTCGCTTTCGGTGAGCCCGCCGATCTTGTGCGTCCAGATCTCGACCCCGACCGTTCCCCACGCGACGTACAGGTCGGGATGGTGCTGCTGCTCCTCGGCGACCTCGCCGACCCGCACCGCGAACGCCATCGCGCCCACGAAATCCTTGAAACGGAAATCGCGCCGGAGCAGCAGCACCGAGCCGCGGCGCGCATCCGGACGCTCCTCGACGCGCCACGCGGGATCGATCTGCGCGAGCAGCGGCGCCAGCTCATCGCGCGTCAGCGGCGGGACGTCACCCCGGCACGGGATGCACCGGCGTTCGGCTAATCGTTCCACGCTCTCACCGTTCGCCGCGCGGAGCCCACGCCCCGTACGCGCCGTCGTCACGGGCGCCCGCTCGCCCGGTGCAGCGAGACCCAGCCGTGCGTCGTCTCGCCTTCGAAGTTGTAATAGAACCCTTCGAGCGTGTCGTCGTCGACGCGATGCTGCATCGAAAAGCCGAAGTGGTGGACGCGCTCGATCGTGGTGTGCGCTTCGTACTCGTACCGCAGCTCCTCTTCGGCGACACGCACGCCCGCGATTCGCGATCGTGTCGTTCCGTCGGCCGTTCGTCCATGCACCGCGACGCGCGACCACGTCTGGCTGATCGTCACCACGATCGCAATTTCAACGAAGCCTCCTTCCGCGGCGTGGGCTCGGATCGACCCTTGCCACCGACCGGAGAAGTCGGGGATCTCGCTGAGCCGCACGCCGAGCGCGCGCACGCGCCACAGCCACCGATCGTAGACGACGTGCACGATCCCATAGAAGCCGGCGAAGGACGGCGCGTCGAACCACCAAGGGACCTCGACGTGCGAGGCAACCACGATGCGGCGGCTAAGGTATGCCAACGCGAGAGCAACCACCGCGAGGGTCACATAGGTCTCGGCGCGCCCTCGGCCGTCGACCGAGTACTGCTCCACATTCGAGCATTTCGACGAGGAGATCGCGCTCAGCCTGTGCTCTAGGGTTGCCGCCCGCTCGGCCCGGGAGCAGCCGCCGGGAGGGCCGAGTCTCGGCGCGGCGAACCGGCGTAGGTCGCCGCGCCGAGATAGCTCAGTTGGTAGAGCACAGGTCTGAAAAACCTGGTGTCCCCAGTTCGATTCTGGGTCTCGGCACATTGCGAAAGCCCGTCAGTTTGCGGTTCTGGCGGGCTTTCTCTTTCAATGAAGGTATGCGCCGAATCACGGCTCGTACGAGGAGACTTCGATCAGATTGCCGTCGGGGTCGCGGCAGTAGACGGAACGCAGCGCGCCGCGCGCGCCTTGCTTCCGAACCGGGCCGAGCTCCACCGCGACGCCGCAGTCGCGGAAGTGCTGCGCCACCTCGTCGGGCGGCGATTCCGTCAGAAAGCACAGATCCTCGCTGCCCGCCACGGCGTGCTCGCCGGTGAACCACTGCACCTTGTCCGCGCTCGCCGGGCGGACGTTGATCTTCTGCGTGCCGAACTTCAATGCGACTCGCGGCGCGGCGCCGTTGCCGGGATCAAACGTTTCACGCGTCATCCCGAGCACGCGGACGTACCAGTCCGCGGTGCGCTCGACGTCTTCGACGTTCATGACGATGTGATCGATGGAATTCACGCGCAGAGGCATCGCGGGCAAGCGTTCGCGCATCGTCCGCGATGGCCCGCTCCGATGCACGCGAGGGTGCGGGCGGCGCCGCTGGGTCAGCGCGCGCGACGGCCTCGCTCGGTCAGCGGGATCGCCGGCGGCTGCCGGGCAGCACCGACACCGGGATGCGCCCGATCTTGCCGGCGACGTTCTCCGTGAACCACATCGCGCTGTCGGGGCCCGCCGCCATCCCGAACGGCAGGCTGCTCGATGTCGGCGTCGCGCATTCGCTCACCGTCCCGCTCGTCGTGATGCGGCCGATCGCGCTCGCGTTCAGCGCGAACCACAGCGCGCCGTCGGCGCCTTTCGCGATCCCGTTGGAGTACGCTCGCCCGCCCGTTTGCGGCGTGGGATAGTTGTGCAGGCTGCCCGACGTTGTGATGCGGCCGATCGCGTAGAACGCGCTGTACGTGAACCACAGCGCTTGGTCGGGACCGACCGTGATCCGAGTCGCCTCGTCGTTGCTGACGGAGTACTGGTTCGTCACCGTCCCGTTCACCGTCATGCGGTCGATGTAGCCCAGATAGTCGGTGATCCAGAGCGCGCCGTCCGGACCCGCGACGATGCCGTACGGCTCGCGGTAGTTGCCGACGCCGCTTCCGGGCACGGGATATTCCGTCGCTACACCGGCCGTGGTGATCCGGCCGATCGCGCCGGAGTCGTAGTCGGTGAACCACAACGCGCCGTCGGGTCCCGCGGCGATCGTCCACGGCTTGAAGAAGACGCCGTTGCCCGAGAACTCCGTGATCGCGCCGGCCGTCGTGATTCGCCCGATCTTGCCGGCCGTGTATTCGGTGAACCACAGCGCGTTGTCGGATCCGAGCGCGATCCCGAACGGCCCGCTGTTCGTCGTCGGGGTCAGATACTCGGTGACCGTGCCGTTCGTCGCGATCCTCCCGATGCTGTTCGTGCCTGCATCGGCGAACCAGAGCGCGCCGTCCGGTCCGGCGGTGATGTCCTTCGGTGCGCTCCCGGCGTTCGGAATGCTGAACTCCTGGATCGTGAAGGTGCACGCCGCCGCGCTCGGAGACGCGCTGGGCGTGGGGCTCGGCGTCGCGCTCCGCACGGGCGTCGGTGAGGCCGTCGGCGTCGCCGTCGCGGTGGGCACGGGCGTCGGCGTGTGCGTCGGGGCCGGCGTCGGAGTGAACGTCGCGACCGGCGTCGGCGTGAAGGTGGGCATCGGCGTCGGCGACGGGGTCGCCGTCGGCGCCGAGCTCGGGCTGCCGGAGGGGCGCGGCGTCGCGGTCGGCGTGGCGGTCGGCGAGGTGCTGGGCGATGCGCTCGGCTTGACGGTCGCCGTCGCCGTCGGCGTCGGCGCCGGCGCAGCCGGCACGCTGCGCGCCGTGCCGCCGCTTCCGGAGCATCCGGCCGCCGCCGCGACGCTCGCGATGCAGAGTGCGAACAGAACACGCGGCTTGATGTGCATCGTCGAGCCCTCGCGAACGTCTGCCCCGCCTGCGCCACGGTACAACGCGCGCCTGCCTTGTTCCTAGACACGAGCTTCAGCGCCCGCGCCTCGATCCGCACGAAAAAAGAAGAGCCTCGCAGGTGCGAGGCTCTTCGGAGACCGTTTCCCGATTCGAGGGGAGCGAGGCCGGCTCGGCCGCCGGCGGAACGGATCGATCTAGTGGCCGCGACGGTTGTCGTGGTAGCCGTTGCCGTGCCAGTTGCCGTGCGGGCCGCGATAGCGTCCGCCGTGGCTGCGATAGTACTGCGCGGTCCGGTTGTCGACGTACACGTGACGGCCGCCGCGCTGGTAGTAGTATTGGTGGCGGTTCGAGTCGTAGATCAGCCCGCCGATGATCGCGGCCGCCGCGCCGGCGATGATCGCGGTGGAGGTCGTGTCCGCCGCTGCCGGCCGGGGGAGGGCCGCGGTCGCCACGCTGCACAGCGTGCCGAGGGCGAGCGTGGTGCGGATGAGGACGGCTTTCATGGCAAGCTCGTACCCTCTCCGGCAGCCCATCTGGCCCAGCGATCTCTCAGGTTCGGCCGCGACGAGTCGAACGAACTTCGAGATTTCGTCCGCTCGGACGTGTAGCAGGCGTCCCATGGAGGGCACAGAGGGTCTGGGACACCAGCCCACTTGTCCCGCGTCCCGTGCCGAACCGGCGCGGGACGCTTACTTTTTCGGCGGCGTGGTGGTAAGACTGAGGTGGAGGGACTTGCATGACACGCCGACTCTGCTCAATGCTCGCGGGCGGGACGTTCATCGCGGCGTTCGCCCTTCTCGGCGGCGTCGCCGCCGCGCAGACGACGCCGCAGCACTTGGTGCTGCACACGCGCATCGTCGACCGTAACGATCCCGCGGGCGAGATCGACGGTATTCTCACGCTCGACATCAGCGCCGACGGGATCGTCCAAGGAGAGTATCAGGGCCAAGATCGCGCACCGCATCCGATCGTCGGAGGGATCAACGGCTCGCAGATCTGGCTCGATCTGTACCGGAACGGCACGGCGCGCTTCAACGGAACGCTCGCCGACGGGAAGCTGCGCGCGTACCGGCTCGGGCGCGGCGTCCACGGAACCGACACGTACGTGCTGGAGGGGACGACGGGCAGCGTCGCCCCCTGACGATCAGGGTCTCTGAACGCTCGTCGAGTCGAGCGTCGTGATGAACGCGCCGGGGCGCTCGACGACGGTCCGCAGCACGCCGTCGCGGAGCGTCCCGGTCACGCGCAGATTGCCGTTCGGTCCCACGTTGAACCAAATGTGGCCGTTCTTGTCACCGCCCGCGACGCTGCGGATCGGGCCGCCGTCCGCGCCGCGGTACGTGCCCTGCACGATGCCGTCCGGATAGACGTTGATGTCGAGAACGCCGTCGACCTCGCCGGCGCGGTTCTCCGTGTGCATGGCCGTCTGAAAGACGTAGTGCTTCGGCGCGCCCGTCTGCGCTGGGGCGCTCAGCGGGAGCGCGCATGCCAGCAGTCCGGCGGCCGCCGCTCCCCAAACGTTCGTATTCATTGCGTTTCCATAACGGCGTCCTGCGGCGCCGCGGTTTCGAGCGCGAGCGCCTTTCACGAAGCGAGCGAGCTTCAGATCGAGCGCGCGCGCATCGCCGCGACGCAGTCCGCGATGCGTTTCGCGCGCGTCTCGGGCCGCTTGGCGTCGAGCACCGCGCGGACCCATTCCTTGCGGTGCGTGAAGCTCATCGCGTCGAACGCCGCGCGCTTGCCGGCCGTGCCGAGCGCGCCGGCGAGGTCGTCGGGAACCTCGATCGTGCGTTCGGCGCGGTCCTCGCTCAGCGTCAGCCGGACGCGATCGCCGGCCGCGACGCGCGCTTCGCGCCGAACGTCGGCGTTCACCGGAAGCACGTGCCGGCCGCCCATCGGCGTGAGGCTGCTGCGGTAGGCGTAGCCGTTGATCGTGGCGACCACCGGGACGCGGCTCTTGCGGCCGAACCAGCGCACGACGTCGGCGGTCGGGACACCGATCCCGCACGCCGCGCTGCCGGCGTCCTTCTCGATCGCCGTTTCGAACGTGATCTCGTCCGCCATGGACTGGCGTTCGCCGGTCGGCCGCTGGGCTCTTGTTCGAGCGAGCCCCGAATCGGGTAAGCAAGATGCAAAGGAGGCTTTTGCCGATGGCGACCCGTTCGTCCAGCACGCGCCGGAAGAGCTCCGGCCGCAAGAAGAGCACCGGCTCGCGCAAGAAGAGCACCGGCTCGCGCAAGAAGAGCAGCAGCTCGCGCAAGAAGAGCACCAGCTCCCGCAAGAAAAGCAGCAGCTCCCGCAAGAAGAGCAGCAGCTCGCGCAAGAAGAGCAGCTCGCGCAAGAAGAGCACCAGTTCCCGCAAGAAGAGCAGCTCGCGCAAGAAGAGCACCAGCTCCCGCAAGAAGAGCACCGGCTCGCGCAAGAGCAGCGGCTCGCGCAAGAAGAGCTCGAGCGGGCGCAAGAGCAGCGGCGGACGCAAGAAGACGTCGAGCCGGAAGAAGAGCTCCGGCCGGAAGAAGTCCGGCGGCAGCCGCCGGAAGTACAGCCGCAGCGCCGGGAACGATGTCGGCAAAGAGATGCGCGAGTACAAGCGCGGCTCGGCGCGAAGCGGCGGCAAGGGCAACAAGGTGAAGAGCCGCAAACAGGCGATCGCGATCGGGCTCAGCAAAGCGCGGCGTTCCGGCAAGAAAGTGCCGAAGAACCCGAACCGCTGACGCCGAGGTCAGTCCAGCTCGTAGTCGATCGTGACGGGCGCGTGGTCCGAGAACCGCTCATCGCGGTAGATCGCGGCCGCGCGCACGCGCGGTGCGAGGTCCGGCGTGATGAGCTGGTAGTCGATCCGCCAGCCGAGGTTGTTCTCCCACGCGCCCTTCCAGCCCGACCACCACGTGAACCGCTTCGGCTCCTTGTCGACGACGCGCAGCGCGTCGACCCAGCCGACGCGCTCGATCACGTCTTCCATCCACGCCCGCTCCTGCGGAAGGAACCCCGTCGTGCGCTCGCACGACTTCGGGCTGAACACGTCGATGTCGCGGTGCGCGATGTTGAAGTCGCCGCAGACGATGAACGGGTGCCCCTCGTTCTTCAGCTGCGCGAGCGTGGCGATGAAGCGGTCGAGGAAGTGCTCCTTCACCGCTTGTCGTGCGGGGCCGGTCGTTCCCGACGGCACGTACAGCGACGCGATCGACAAGCCGCCCTCGAAGTCCATGCGCACGAAGCGGCCTTCCGGGTCCATGTCGTCCATGCCGAGCCCCCGCACGACGCGGACCGGCTCGCGCTTTGCGTAGATCGCGACGCCGCTGTAGCCTTTCTTCTGCGCGTCGACGAACGCGGAGTGGAACCGCGTGAGATCGAGCGCTTCCGGCGGAAGCTGATGCTCCTGCGCCTTCGTCTCCTGAAGGCAGACGACGTCTGGGTCCTGCGCGTCCATCCACCGAAAAAAGCCCTTGCGGGCCGCCGCGCGGATGCCGTTCAGATTACAGGTGATGACCCGGAAGCGCACGCGGGGCGACGTTCGCGGCGGCGCGAAACGGGCCTCTGAGATGGCGCGCGGCACGACGCCCGGGAAGGACGCGGGCGGGATCACGATCCCGCGCGACCGCGACGGCGCGCTCGTGCGCGCCGGCGACCGCGAAGTCGCGCTCAGCAATCTGCGCAAGGTGTTCTTTCCCGAGACCGGCGCGACGAAAGGCGACCTGCTGCAGTACTACGCCGACGTCGCGCCGCTGCTCGTTCCGTACATGCAGGATCGAGCGCAGGTCATGAAGCGCTATCCGAACGGCGCGTCCGGCGAGTTCTTCTACATGAAGCGCACGCCGTCGAACGCGCCGCCGTGGCTGCGAACCTGCTCGATCGAGCACGGCTCCGGCAGCGTCATCGCGTTCCCGATGGTGGACGACCTCGCCGGCCTGCTGTGGCTCGTGAACCTCGGGTGCATCGACTTGAACGAATGGTACTCGCGCTGCGACGACACCGATCGTCCCGACTACCTGCACTTCGACCTCGACCCGGTAGAGGGGACGCCGTTCTCGACGGTGCGCGAGGTCGCGCTGCGCGTGCGCGAAGGGCTCGACGCTCTCGGGATCCCGGCGTACGCGAAGACGTCGGGCTCGTCCGGCATCCACATCTACGTTCCGATCGAGCGCGGGCCGCTGCAGAAAGAGGTCTGGACGTTCGCGAAAGCGTTCGCGCAGACGCTCGAGCGCCTGCACCCCGAGATCATCACCGCCGAGTATCGCATCGCGAAGCGTCCCGCCGGGCGCGTGCTCGTCGACTACAACCAGAACGCCTGGGGCAAGACGCTCGCGTCGGTCTACTCCGTCCGCGCGACGCCGCGCGCGACGGTCTCGACACCGGTCGCCTGGGACGAGATCGCCGGCGGAATCGAGATCGACGATTTCCGGCTCGACAACGTGCGCGAGCGCTTCGCGCGCCTCGGCGACCTGTGGGCGCCGATGAAGAAGAAGACCAGCCGGGTGAAGCTGGAACGCTACCTGACGCCGACGAGCGCGAAGGCGCGCGCGGTGCGCAAGGAGCGCTGAGCGACGGGTACGCTGCGCACGTGATTCCCTTCGGTTATCCGCCCATGGAGATGCGTGCCGTCGCCGAGGTGCCCGACGGCCCACAATGGCAGTACGAACCGAAGTGGGACGGCTTCCGCTGCCTGGCGTTCCGCGACGGACGCGAGGTGACGCTGCAGTCGAAGGCGGGACAGCCGCTCGGGCGCTACTTTCCGGAGATCGTCGCCGCGCTGGAACGGCTGCGCGCGAAGCGCTTCGTCCTCGACGGCGAGCTGGTCGTCCCTCTCGCCGGCGCGCTGTCGTTCGACGCGCTGCAGCAGCGGATCCACCCGGCCGCGTCGCGCGTCGCGATGCTCGCGAAGAAGACCCCGGCCTGGTATCTCGCGTTCGACCTTCTCGACGAGGACGGCGTCGACATTGTCGACTTGCCGCTGAGCGAGCGGCGCGCGCGCCTCGAACGCTTCGCGAGCGCGTTCGACGGCGAGACGCTGCGGCTCTCGCCGGCGACGCGCGAGCGAAGCGTCGTCGACGGCTGGTTCGCTCGCGTCGGCGGCGCGCTCGACGGCGTGATCGCGAAGCGCGCCGACCTTCCGTACGCGAGCGGGACGCGCGATGCTGCCGTCAAGGTGAAGCGCGCGCGCACCGCCGATTGCGTCGTCGGCGGCTATCGCTTGGCGAAAGGCTCCACGACGCAGATCGGAAGCCTGCTCCTCGGGCTGTACGACGACGACGGGCGCCTCGACTACATCGGGTTCTGCAGCAGCTTCCCGGCCGACGAAAAGCGTGCGCTGATCCAGCGCTTGAAGCCGCACGTCGGCGAGCCGGGCTTCACCGGCGGCGCGCCGGGCGATGCGCCGAGCCGCTGGAGCCGCGATCCCGAGCGCGACCGCAGCTACGTGAAGCTGAAGCACGATCTCGTGCTGGAGGTGGCGTTCGACCAAGTGACGGGCGGTCGCATCCGGCACGGTACGCGCCCCGTCCGCTGGCGCCCCGACAAAGCGCCGCGCCAGTGCACGATCGAACAGCTCGAGACGCCCGACCGCGCGCTCGCGCTCCTCGAATAGGCGCGCGGCGCACACCAACCGCGTCGATGGCGCGCACGCCGGTCGCCGGACTGCCGCGCCGCCGGGCCGGGCACCGTGCGGAGCATGATGGAGCCGCACGACGTCGCCGTTGCCGGCGACGCCGAATGGGACGTGGCCTTGGACGTGCACGTCGAACGCCAAAACGGCCTTCGTTGGTGCTGGGCGGCCGTCGCGAAAGGGATCGTCGAATACTACGGCGGTCCTAGACGGAGACAATGCGAGTACGCGACGCAGTTCTTACGTCAGACGCGATCCTGCTGCGGCGAAGAGCGCAGCGCCCGGTGCGACGTCGAGTATCCCGTCGATCTCGTTCTGCGCCACTACCGGATGGACGCGCCGCCGGCGCTCGCGGGTCCGGTCGCGTTGCGGACGATACGGCGCGAGCTGGAACGCGATCGCCCGGTGGTCGCGCTGATGCGGTATCCATTGTCCTTTCACGCGATCGTGATCAGCGGCGTGAACGTCGAGCGCGCCCGACTACGCTACAGCGACCCCGGCGATGGCCCGAACCCGGGATCGCTCGACGCGCAGACGTTCACCGCGGCGTACGGCGCGGGCGGGGAGTGGGCATATACGCTGTTCACGCGCGCGCGCCGGGACGAGATGCCCGCGGTCTCGCTGCTGTACGATCGTGTGCGTGATCTCGGGCGTCCGCCGAACGAGGTCCGCCGGCCGGAGCGGCTCCGGATGAACGCACCGCTGTACCATGCCGACGTGCGGCGACTCGCCGCGGGCGACGGGCTCGAGACGGCACAGCTCGCCGCCGGCGGAATGTCCGCGCTGTTCCGCGACGACCCGCGCAACTCGAGCTGGCTCGAGCGGGGCTTGGAACGCATGCACGGGGACATCGTGGCGCGGCTCGACGCGGGCTACACGGTGCGGATGGTCCAATGCATGAACGTGCATCTCACGGCGCTGTGGTTCGTGTGGGCGGGCGACCCCGCGGCTCCGCGCGGCGACCATTATCTCGTCGTTCCGCCCGCGCCGTATTTCGTGGAAGAAGGCCGCGAGTACACCGCGACCGAGCTGAGTGACGCCGCGCGCAAGCCGGCGCAAGCCGCCCTGAACAGCATCCCGGTTTTCGAAGAGATGGAGGCGCGTCTGAAACGCGAGGCGGTCGCCAGACCCCATCCATGAGGCGCCCGGGCAGTCCGTAGACGGTCAGGCAGCGAGGCGAGAAGGTGGCTGCCGGCTCAGCTCGAGCGCGAGGTCGACCTCGATCTGACAGTCGAGGCAGCGGACCACGTGACCGAGGGCCGGTTCCGCCGGCTCGTCGTGCTCGGCGCCGCAGTCGGGGCAGAGGCAGATGGTGTCCATGGACGTCACGGTACGGGGTCCGCGTGCCAACGGGGTGGCATTCTGTACGCTCGTCCCCCTAGGGGCCATGGCCGATCCCGCCGATACAGTCCGTAGTAATGCCGGTAGAGCGTCGTTTCGAGCGGGTTCTCGAGATCACGCGGGATATTTTGCGCCTCCGCGAGCTCGATTTGGCTCTGGAGTCGATCGCCCGCGGGGTCATGGACCTTTTCGAGTTCCGCTACGTCACGATCGTGCTCGCCGACGGCAGCCAGAGCGGCGAGATGACGCGGCGCGTCCTGCTCGGCTACAGCGACGAGGTCATCCGCGAGCGGAAGAACGAGCGGGTCCGCAAGGACGACATCCTCGCCGTCCTCTCCCCGCACTACGAAGTCTTCGAAAACGCGTTCTACATCCCGGCGGAGCGCGAGTTCCATTGGGAGCGCGCGATCTACACCGCCGAGACGGACCGCGACGCACCCCGCAGCGCCGCGAACGCTTGGCACGAGCGCGACTCGATCTGCCTGGTGCTGCGCGACCCCGAAGGCCAGATGATCGGCTACCTCAGCCCGGACGGCCCCGCCGACGGACGCATTCCGACGAACGAGACGCTGCGCGCGCTGCAGCTGTTCGTGAACCTCATGGGCCTCGCGCTCGCGAACGCCCAGGCGCACCGCGCCGAGGTGGAGCGCCGGCGGTTGCTCGAGGCGAATCAGGCGCGCCTCCGCCACGAAGCGACGCACGACGCGCTCACCGGCCTGCCGAATCGCACGTTCTTCCAAGAGCGTCTCGCCGCCACGCTCGATCATGCGCGCGCGAACCCCGAGAGCGTGTTCGCGGTGCTCTTCATCGATCTGGACGAGTTCAAGTCGATCAACGACTCGCTCGGCCACATGGCGGGCGACGCGATGCTGATGGGCGTCGCCGACCGCATGCGCGCGACGATCGGGTCCGACGACTTCATCGCACGCATCGGCGGCGACGAGTTCGCGCTGCTGCTCGCGCGGCGCGGCGACCGGCGCGAGGTGGAAGACCTGGTGCAGCGCATCCAGAACGCTCTCGTGACGCCGATGCTGATCGAAGGCCGCGCCGTGTACAACACCGCGTCGATCGGCATCGCGCCGATCGAGCCGACCGAGGAACGCATCGAAGAGGTGCTGCGCAACGCCGACACCGCGATGTACCACGCGAAAGCCCTCGGACGCGGCCGCCACGCCTTCTTCGATCATCACATGCACTACGAGGCCGCGCGCCGCCTCGCGCTGACGAGCGACTTGCGCGCGGCGGTCGAAGACGAGCAGTTCAGCGTCGACTATCAGCCGATCGTGCGCCTCGCCGACGGACGGATCACCGGATTCGAAGCGCTCGTTCGCTGGCGCAACCCGGTGACCGGCGAAGTGCTGCCCGGCGAGTTCATCCCGCTCGCCGAGGACGTCGGTCTGGTCGTCCCGATCGGCCGCTACGTCTTCGTCGACGCCTGCCGCCGCCTTGCGGAATGGCGCCGCCTCGCCCCCGCGCTCGAGCTTCGCATGCACATCAACCTCTCGGTGCAGGAAGTGCTCGAGCCGGACCTCGACGCGTTCGTCGCGCGCAACCTGCGCCGCTTCGGGCTGGGCGCCGAGGACCTCGTCATCGAGATCACCGAAACTGCCGTGATCCGGTCCAACACGCTCTCGCTCGGCTCGCTCGCGCGCCTGCGCGCCACCGGCGTGAACCTCTGCATCGACGACTTCGGCACGGGCTACTCGTCGCTGCGGTATCTGCACCAGCTCCCGTTCTCGGCGTTCAAGATCGACCGCTCGTTCGTCGAAAGCACCGACGGGTCGCTGGGAAGCGCGCCGATCGTCCGCATGCTGGTGCAGCTCGCGCGCTCCTACGGGATCGACGTCGTCGCCGAAGGCGTCGAAACGGCACGCCAAGCCGAAGAGCTGATCGCGCTCGACTGCGAGCTCGCGCAAGGGTTCCACTTTTATCGCCCGATGTCGGGCGACGCCGTCAGCGCGCTGCTCGCCGCGGCGGCGCCGGCCGCCGCGGTCTCGTGATCGCGCGGCCTCTTTTCGCCGCCGCCGCCCTTACCGCGACGCTGTCGCTCGCGCAACCGCTGCCCGCGAGCGCCGGCTTCGTCTCGCGCGTCGTGCACGACGACGTCCTGTTCCACCCGCCGTACCGTCCGCCGCTCTCCACCTGGAGCGCCCCCGACGCGCAAGGCCGTCGCGCGATCTCGCTGACCGCCGCCGACGGCACGACGCTGCGCGGCTGGTTCTACCCGTCCACCCACCCGCACGCGCCGTTCCTGCTGGTGTTCTACGGCACGCAGCACACCATCGCGGCAGCGACCTTACGCTCCCGCTGGCTGTGCGACCAGGGCTTCAACGTCGTGCTGTTCGACTACCGCGGCTACGGTTACAGCGACGGCACGCCGCATCTCAACACGATCGTCGCCGACGCGCTGCACGAATACGACGACGTCGCAAAGATGAGCCGCACCGACGGCGACGGCGCCGAGCCCGTCGTCTACGGCTGGTCGCTCGGCGCCATCGTCGCCGCGCGCGTCGCTTCGGAACGCCCCGTCCGCGCGCTCGCCCTCGAAGCCCCCATTGCAAGCGCGGAGGAAGAGCTGCGCTACATGCGCGACGTCCTGCTGCCGCCGTACGTCCGCATGACCTTCAGCCTCCAGCTCGACCCGGAGCTGAGCGAATACGGAAACGTCGTCGCGGCGATGCGCATGATCCACGCCCCGCTCCTCGTCCTCCACGGCACCGACACCGACCCGACGCCGATCGCCCAAGCCCGCGAAGTCTTCGACGCAAGCCCCGCGCGCAAGAAAACGTTCGCCGCGATCCCCGAACCGCTGCTCGACCGCAACGCCTACGGCGACACCGAAGCCGGCCGCGCACTCGCCACGTTCCTCCACGACGCGACGGCGGAGTCCGCACCGCCGCTCCGAACCGCCCGCCGGACGCCGTAAGAGCCGGCCGAGCGGGCTCGCCCGCACGCACAAGCTGTCGTCCACGCGCAACGCCGCGAGCGAAACCTTCGCTATGCGCCGCCGCGTCCGTACGACCACGTGCGCCGAACTGCGCCCATGTCGCGGAGGCGGGGGACCTTCGCTCGCGGGCCGTGTGAACGAGCGTGTGCAGGATGCACGGAAGCGATGTGAAGACAGAGCGGCCCCGGACACGATGTCCGGGGCCGCGTGCCCGCGAGCGAAGGTCCCCCGCCTCCGCGACTACGACGACGCCGCATCAACCACGGCCGAATCGAAACCCGGGCCTCTAGAGCGAATGCCGCGAGTACAGCGACGGCGAGCCGTTTCATCGTGGACCTCCCATGGTCGCGAGGACGATAGCTACGGTCTAGTTCTCGCGGTCGCCGAGCGCGTAGTGCGGCGCGACATCGGTTCCTACTTAATCGTGGTCGGATACCGTCCACGACACTTCTTCGCGCCCCATTTCGCCGTCAGTGACGACGTTCGCAATAATGAGCGCGAACGGCTGTCGGAGATTGAGCGCCGTTATGGCGAATGAGAACTGTTTGTTCGCGCGGTAGCCGACTTCCGGGTATTCCGTCACGTCTTCGTCGGCCTTGCCGATATTAACAGGCCGAATCACCGTGCCGTTCTGTTTTATCACGACCATCATATCGTCGTTTGCGCTGACGATCGTCGATCGACTCCGAGGTCTGGCTGGAGGCCATCGATGTCGATCTCGACCATACCGCCTGCGGTGCCCGACCGCGTCGGCGGATAAGCCACCGCGAACGGCTCCGTCGCGACGCCTTTCGGTTGGAATGCAGGTCGCGCGGACTACGCCCACGACACCTGCCCGCCAGCTTTCGGCGTCGCGACGCTGCACAAGCCTAACGAAAGCAGCGCCTCAGCTCACCGCGTTGCCGCAGAAGCGTAACGGTGCTCGCCGGTACCGCATAGTACGCTCCCCCGACTCTGCGACTCGCGATCGACGTCGCAAGTTTCTGCGCTCCGACAACACGCAAAGCCCGGATCACGCCGCTTGGATCGGATGGTGCCTGTATGAACGCGTCCTTGCGACGCGTGATATACAGCCATCCGACGTCGCGACCGGTTCGCGCGTCGACTATGGTTTCGATCCCGGCGATATCGGTCTGCGTAGAGGACGACCCCAGCGGGAGGTTGTCCCCAATCGCGGACTCGGACCCCCTGCAGTACTGCCCTCGCGATACGGCACCGTCGTGAGCACCGGCCGGGTGTGCGATCCCGGCAATAAGCACCCCGGCGATAAGCCAGGTGCTCATGTCAGTTGGCTCGTCGACAACGGGCCTGTGAAACACTGCCCGGCGCCGTTTCCGGATTTCGCGCCAACCGGATATTGGCTGAAGAGCTGCGATGCCTGAGTGCCGTTCAGCGACGGACTGATCGTGAACGCCTGCGAATTGTTCACTGCTGTCCAGAGTTGCCCGAGAACGGGAATCTGAGAAGCAAGGTTGTGCGCGAGATTCGCATCGCGGCCGTTTGACACGACATAGTACTGTCCGCCCGCCGTGGTGGCGACCCAACCTACAATAACGGATCCACCGGGGATACCGTTCGCGGAAACCGTCGCTCCCTCGTAGAGGTAGAGGATGTTGTTGATGTCGTTGTTCTTTCCGGTCGAGCCAATCGGAGATCGTGTCGTGCTCGGGATGCTGATTCGCCGCGATATATCGAAACGCGACCGAGTCGTACGTCGCCCGTTCGAGCTTGCGCGAGGAAAACACGCCCGTCGCGTAGCCATACAGCAGCAAGGCCACCAACACGTCTCCGGCTGGTACGCCGCCGAACCGCGCCCCGCATACCGCGAGCGGATCGGCTGCAGATCGAGCTTCGCGACCACATCCACCACGAAGCGCGCAAGATGGTCGGCGGGAATCCATTCTTGCACGCTCGGCGGCATCAAGAACAACGTGTCTCGGTCAAGAGCTTGAAGTGCTCGGCCACATCACAAGTATAACCGATTTGGCGCTCGAAAGCCCTACAGGCTCCTAGTGAACGAGAAACCCCACGAGCAGCAGCGCGACGATGTTCAGCACCTTGATCATCGGATTGATCGCCGGCCCCGCGGTGTCTTTGTACGGATCGCCCACGGTATCACCCGTCACCGCGGCCGCGTGCGCGGACGAGCCTTTGCCGCCGTAGTTCCCGTCCTCGATGTACTTCTTCGCGTTGTCCCAAGCGCCGCCGCCCGCCGTCATCGCGATCGCGAGGAACAGCCCCGTGACGATCGAGCCGACGAGGATGCCGCCCATGACCTGCGCGCCCTGCGTCCCCTGGAACACGCCGATCACGGAGAGGATCACGACGAGGATCGGCACGCCGACGGGGATGAGCGCCGGAACGATCATCTCCTTGAGCGCCGCGCGCGTGACGATGTCGACCGTCGTGCCGTACTCGGGCTTTTCGGTGCCGTCCATGATTCCGGGCCGCTCGCGGAACTGACGCCGCACCTCTTCGACGACGGCTCCGCCGGCGCGCCCGACCGACTGCATGGCGAGCGAGGAGAAGAGGTTCGTGCAAATGCCGCCGATGAGCAGACCGCACAGCACGTACGGGTCGCCGACGCCGAAGCTCACGCCGCTCGCGCACGCGGCGTCCGGCGTCGCCTTGCAGCGGTCGCTGAGCTCCTGGAGGAACGAGGCGAAGAGCACGAGCGCGGCGAGCGCCGCGGAGCCGATCGCATAGCCCTTGGTGACCGCCTTCGTCGTGTTGCCGACCGCGTCGAGGGGATCGGTCACGTCGCGCACGCTTTCGGGAAGCTCCGCCATCTCGGCGATGCCGCCCGCGTTGTCGGTGATCGGACCGAACGAGTCGATCGCGACGACGATCCCCGCCATCGAGAGCATCGCCATGACCGCGATGCCGACGCCGTACAAGCCGGCCGCGGCGAACGAGAACAGGATCGCGAGCACGATGACGAGCGCGGGAAGCGCGGTCGCCTGCATCGACACCGCGAGTCCGGCGATGATGTTCGTCGCGTGTCCCGTGACCGACGACTTCGCGATGCCCTTCACCGGCGGGAAGGTGGTGCCGGTGTAGACCTCGGTGATGTAGGTGATCAGCCCGGTGACCGCGAGCCCGATGAGCGCGCAGACGAAGATCTGCCACGAGGCGATCGCCTTGCCGCCGACGGTGACGCCGGAGCCGAACTCGGCGTTGGACGCGAACCAGAAGGCGACCGCGGAGAGCACGCCGGCGACGATCATCCCGGTGTAGAGGGAGTTCATGATGCCGCTGCGCTTGATCTGACCGCGGCCTACGAACAGCGTCCCGATGATCGAGGTGACGATCGAGAGCGCGCCGAGGACGAGCGGGAACGTGGTGGCGCCGGTGACGGTGCCGAGGAGCAGATGCCCGAGCAGCATCGCGGCGGTCGTGGTGACGACGTACGTCTCGAAGAGGTCGGCCGCCATCCCCGCGCAGTCGCCGACGTTGTCGCCGACGTTGTCCGCGATCACCGCGGGGTTGCGCGGGTCGTCCTCGGGGATCCCGGCCTCGACTTTGCCGACGAGGTCGGCGCCGACGTCGGCCGCCTTGGTGAAGATGCCGCCGCCGAGACGCGCGAAGACCGAGATCAGCGAGCACCCGAACGCGAGGCCGACGAGACCGCCGAGCGAGTGCGCTTCGTCGCCGCCGTTGATCGACATCAGGATCGCGTAGTAGCCGCTCACCGCGAGCAAGCCGAGCCCGACGACGAGCAGCCCGGTGACCGAGCCGCCCTTGAACGCGAGGTTCAGCGCCGGACCGAGGCCGCGGCGCGCGGCCTCGGCCGTGCGGACGTTGGCGCGAACCGAGACGATCATCCCGATGAAGCCCGCGGCGCCCGAGAGGATCGAGCCGATGGCGAACCCGATCGCCGCCTGCCAGCCCAGCGGCTGCGGCAGCACGCCGATGACGATGAAGAGGATGACCGCGACGATCGCGACCGTCGTGTACTGACGGCGCAGGAACGCCATGGCGCCTTCCTGGATCGCCGCGGCGATCGACCGCATCGTCTCGTTGCCGGCCGGCTGCCTGAGCACCCAGAAGACCAAGTACAGTCCGTACAAGATCGCGAGGATGCCTGCGATCAGGCCAAGCTCGATCCCGAGCTGAGATGTGAGGGTCACGTTCGTCCTTCCGCGCTTCCGCGTTACAAGAAAAGGGCCCGACCCGGATGGTCGAGGCGCTTTGACCTGTGTGGATTGAGCGCGGCCTTCGCCTCGTCCTGCGGTGGAGGCGGGATCGTCCGGCGGGGCGCGAAGCTTGGGGCCGCAGATGGAGTCGACGGACCTTCTCGTCGTCGGGTGCGGCCCGGCCGGCGGCACTGCCGCCCGGGAAGCCGCCCGCCAAGGGGTAGCCACCGTCGTCTTGGAGCGCGACAGCGTCGTCGGCGCGAAGCGGGTCTGCGCCGCCGGGCTGCGTCCCGGCTTTTGCGAGGAGTTCGATCTGCCGCGGGCGATCGTGCACCTCGATCCGCCGACCATCACGCTGAGCACGGCGCGGCGGACGTACGGCTTCGAGGTCGGTCCGGCGCACACGACGACGCGCGAGGAGCTCGACGGCACGATCGGCGCCCTCGCCGCGAAGGAAGGCGCCGAGATTCGGACGTCGACGCTGTTCCGCGGGCTGCGGCGCGAGCGCGACGGCGTGATCGTCGAGTACGCGGACACGCGCGCCGGGGAGCGCCGGACGATCCGCGCGCGCAGCGTCTTCCTCGCGCAAGGCTCGAGCGCGCGGCTCGACGACGTCGACGCTCGCTTCCGGCACGCCGGCTGGAACGCGGGGCTGATCACGTGCTTCCAGTACCGCGTCTATCCGGAACGCCCGGCGCGCCCGGAGACGTACGGCCGGCTGGAGATGCACTACTACGTCAGCCCGCTCTCCGGAAAGAACGTGATCGCGTGGATGTTCCCGAAGCGCGACCATCTCTCGATCGGGCTCGGGATCCAGGCGAAGGTCGCCGGCGCGGCGCTGCGCGCTGAGCTCGAAGCGTTTCTCGAAACGGTGGAGCGGCGGCTGTTTCCGGGCGTGCCGTACACCGTGCGTGAGGAAGGGAACCTGCTGTACGGCGGTCTGCCGCGCGAGACGATCGGCGCGGAGCGCGTGATGGTCGGCGGAACGGCGGCCGGGCTCGTCGACGCGACGACGGGTGAAGGGATCCACGAAGCCGCGATGTCCGGGCGGTTCGCGGCCGAGGCGGTCGCGGCGACGCGCGACCGCAGGCACGGCGGCGATCCGGCGCCGCGCTACCAGCGCGCGGTGCGGCGTGCGTTCTACGGCCGGCTGCGCCACCGGCAGAAGCTGATGACGTTCCTCGAGCGCCGGCCGGCGCGCTTCGACGTGCTGTTCCGCCAGCTCGAGAGCACGCCGCGCTTCGCGGAGATGCTGCAGCGCGACCGCAACGCGTTCACCGCGCGCGAGTGGCTCTATCTGTACGGGCAAGCCGCCAAGTTCTCGCTCACGGCGCTGCGCGCATAGCACGTGCTCGACATCTCCGACGGCGAGTTCGCGCGGCTGCGTGACCTGATCCGCGAGCGCTTCGGTCTGTGGTACGACGACCAGAAGCGGTTCCTTCTGCTGAGCCGGCTTTCGACGCGCGTCGCGGGTCGCGGCTTCGAGACGTTCGACCGCTACGTCTCGTTCCTGCAGTTCGATCCGCGACGCGAGGACGAGTGGACCGACCTCGCCTCGGTGCTCTCGAACAACGAGACCTACTTCTTCCGCGAGCACGGCCAGCTCAAGCTGCTCGCGGGAACGGTCCTCGACGAGATCCTCGCGCGCGGACCGCGGGTGCGGCTGTGGTCGGCCGCGTGCTCGTCCGGCGAAGAGCCCTACTCGCTCGCGATGACGCTGCTGCAGACCGGGAAGGTCGCCGATCCGTTCATCGCGATCCGGGCCACCGACATCTCGCCGAAGGTCCTCGAGGTCGCGCAGCGCGGGTACTATCGCGCGCTGTCGTTCCGTGCGACCGAGCCGGCGCTGATCCAGCGCTGGTTCACGCCGCAGGACGACGGCTTCGCGATCGCCGACCGGGTGAAACGGCTCGTGTCGTTCGCGCGGCTGAACTTGCTCGACGACGTGCGCGTCGCCGCGGAAGGACCGTTCGACGCGATCTTCTGCCGCAACGTGCTGATCTATTTCGACAAACCGACCCAGAAGCGCGTCGTCGAGTCGTTCGCGAAGGCGCTGCGCCCCGGCGGCTACCTGTTCCTGGGGCATGCGGAATCGCTGTTCCACCTCACCGACCGCTACGAGCCGGTCGTGTCGTCCGACGCGATCGTGTACCGCCTGAGATGACGACGCTGCACGCGCTCGTCGTCGACGACTCGGCGTTCATGCGGCGCGCGATCCAGAAGATGCTCGAAAAGGAAATCGACATCCGGGTCGCGGGCACCGCGGCGTCGGGCGAAGAGGCGCTCGAGCTGATCGAGCGGCTGAAGCCCGACGTCGTCACGATGGACGTCGAGATGCCGGGGATGGGCGGGCTCGAAGCCGTGCGCGCGATCGTCGCGCGCCGCGGGCCGCCGGTCATCATGGTGAGCGCGCTGACGCGCGAAGGCGCCGAGACCACGCTGCGCGCGCTCGAGAGCGGCGCGGTGGACTTCATCCCCAAGCCCGACTCGGCGATGATCGACATCGTCAACGTGCAGCGCGAGCTGGTCGAGAAGATCCGGCACTTCGGCTCGCGCGGCGCGTATCTGCGCGCGCTGCGCGAGACGACGGTGCTGCGACGCGCGGGGCTCGACGATCTGCTGCGCGAGCGCGCGGCGCGCGCGGAGCAGCCGCCGCCGCGCCCGGCCGCGAAGCGCGCCGCGGTAACCTGCGTGGCGATCGGCACGTCGACGGGCGGCCCGGTCGCGCTGACGAACGTTCTGCCGAAGCTGCCGGCGGCGTTTCCGGTGCCGATCGTCGTGGTGCAGCACATGCCGCCCGGCTTCACGCGTCCGCTCGCGGAACGGCTGAACGCGGCGAGCGCGATCGCGGTCGTCGAAGGGACGGACGGGATGCCGCTCGTGCCCGGGACGGCGGTGATCGCACCGGCCGGCAAGCAACTGCGCGTGCGGCGCGCGCGCGGCGTGACGGTCGCGTTGGAAGACGACCGCGAGCGCTCGCTGCACGTCCCGAGCGTCGACGTGATGACGGCCTCGGTGGCCGAGGCGTACGGCGCCGGGACGCTCGGCGTCATCCTCACCGGGATGGGGCAGGACGGCGTGCGCGGTCTGCAGGCGATCAAGAGCCGCGGCGGCTACGTCCTCGGACAGGATGAGGCGAGCAGCGTCGTGTACGGAATGCCGCGTGCGGCCGCCGCCGCCGGACTCGTCGACCGCGTCGTTCCGCTCGACGGCGTCGCGCGCGCGCTGTGCGAGCTCACCGGCACCGCGCTCCCGGGCAGCGAGGATTCGAGCCATTCCTGAACCGAGGATTAACCGCGCTCCAACACAATTGGCCCGCCGGGCAACGGGAAGTCCGCCTGCCGACCGTGAACAGAGCGGAAAATCGGGGCGGGTGTCCCGTCATGGGAGCATGCCGTGAAAGCACTCCGCGATACCCCGCGATACGTGATCGGCGGGGTGGAGCTCAGTCGCGAAGAGATCGTCCACAAGTACCTCCATCTCGTGAAGTACGTCGCGGGCCGCATCTCGATCAACCTGCCCCCGAACGTCGAGATCAACGACCTGATCAACGACGGGATCCTCGGCCTCATCGACGCAATCGAGAAGTACGACGACGCACGGGGCGTCAAGTTCGAGACCTACGCGATCACGCGCATCAACGGCGCGATCCTCGACGCGCTCCGTGCGCTGGACTGGGTGCCGCGCGCGGTGCGGCAGAAGGCGCGCGAGCTCGAGCGCACCTATCAGGAGCTCGAAGTGGAGCTCGGGCGCGCCGCGACCGAAGAAGAGGTCGCCGCGAAGATGAGCCTCACCGTCAAAGAGCTCGACGTCCTCATGCAAAAGGTGCGCGGGACGTCGGTGCTCTCGCTCGAGGAGTTCCTTCCGAACGAGCGGGGCTACGAGATCCCGCTGCTCGACACGCTGCGCGACGACGGAACCGAAGTGACGAGCGCCGTCGAGGCACGCGAGATCAAGCAAGCGTTGATCCGCGCCGTCGACGAGCTTCCGCCGCAAGAGCGCACCGTGATCTCGCTCTACTACTTCGAAGGCCTCACGCTCAAGGAGATCAAGGGCGCGCTGAACGTGTCGGAGTCACGCGTCTCGCAGATCCACGCGCAAGCCGTGATCCATCTGCGCGGCAAGCTGCGCGCGCTCAAAGCGGATCTCGGCTATCGTGAGGGCGACCCGAACGTGAAGCAAAAGTACACGCGCAGAAACAGCGCCCAGACGGGAGACGTCGGCGCCGCGGGCTGAGCCCGCGAGGAGGTTGGCGATGGCGATTCGTCCGACCGACATGCAAGGTGCGATCTGGCAGGCGTCGCAGACGGCGCCGCTGACCCAGCGCGCCGAAGAAGCCCCGCGCGCAGCGCAAGCCGCGCAGCAGGCCTCGTTCGCCGCACAGGTCCGCGAGCGCGAAGAGCGCGTCGACCAGAGCGGTGAGGCGCTCGGCTCGCGCGTCGATCCGGACGCGCAGGGCCGCGGCGGCGACGAGGGCGAGCCGCGGCAGCGGCACCCCGGCGCCTTCGACCGCGTCGTCGACGAGGCGGCGGGGCTTGCGGAGCCGCCGCACCTGATCGACTTCACGGCGTGACGTGAGCGTCGATCCGGCGAGCGCCGGAGCGGCGAGCCTCGGTGCCGCCGCGGGCGGCGATCTGTCGGCGCTGATCGCCGCCGAGCTCACCTCGCTCGCCGCCGACGCGCAGGCGCTGCGCGGGATCCTCGTCGAGAACGCGGTGATCAGCGCCAAAGTGCTTCCGTCGAACGGGCTGACGGATCTGCTCGAAGTCTTCGGGCTGCGCGTCGCGGCGTCGCTGCCGCCCACCGTGCGGCCCGGCGACGTCATCACCGTGCAGGTGACGGACTTCGATGCGGACCGCATCCTGCTGCAGATTCTCGGCTCGGGCGCGCAGGCGGCGGTCGAGACGGGTTCGGGCGCGACGCCGTACGCCTCGGCCGGCGGCACGTCCAGCGGCGTGGCGACCGGCACGAATGCGCCGGCGCCGCCCGAGGCGAGCGGCGCGCTCGCCCTGCCGCCTCCCGCCGTTCCGCCGGCGTCCGCAGCGGGGAGCGCGGCGACGATGTCGACCGCCGCGTCGCGCGCGGCGATCGCGGGCGCCGATCCGAACGCGAGCCACGCCCCCGCATCCGGCGCGCTTCGTGCGCCGATCGCGCCGGCGGGAGAGCCGACGACGATCGAAGCGCGTCTCGTCGCGACGCGAGCCGCGCTCGCCACGCGGCTCCCGGACGTGCCCCCGGCGGACGATGACGCGACCGCGCACGCCGCGCCGGCGGCTCCGCCGCTCGGCGGATCGCGCTTCGTCGCGCCGCCGCCGATCGTCGCGCGCGGCGCTGCGCCGAGCGCCGCCGCGAGCGTCGCGCCGGGCGCCGCAGCGCCGCAGCGCGCGAGCGGGCTGAACGCCTACGCGGAGCCGGTGGCGCTGCTGCGCGCGCTGCGCATCGCGGTCACGCCGACGACGGTCGCCGCCGCGCGGATGGCGCTGGATCACCCCGAGCAGCTGCCGACGTCGCTCGCCGCGCTGGAGCGCGCGCTGCCGCAGAACGCCGACGATCCGAGCGTGGCGACGCTGCGGACGCTGCTCGCGTTCGTCGGCCGCATAGAACCCGATTCGCCCGCGCTCGCGGCGCAGCTCGCGGCGTACGTCGATCACGTCGTCGCGGGTGCGGAACCGAAGCTCGCCGTGCTGCTTGCCGCGCTGCGCAGCGGTGCGGAGCTTCCCGAGCCGGCGGCGCCGAATGCGTCGGGCGCGCCGGCGAACGCTCCGCAGGAAGCGGCGACGAACGGCGGCGCGCAGGCGCCGGACGCCGCGTCGCTGCCCGCGGCGGTCGCAGCGGAACGCGGCGCGGCGCTCGACGCGAACCTCAAGCAGACGATGCTCGCGCTCGCGGCCGATCCCGCGACGCCCGATGGGCTCGCGCCCGCGCTCGGCAACGCCCTCACCGCGCTGACGTCGGTGCAGGTGAACGCGGCGCAGATGCTCGCCGCGCGGCCGGACGGCTTGGCGTTCACGGTACCGCTCGCGACGGCGAACGGCCCGGCGTCGGCGCACATCCGCGTGCAGCGCGATCCGAGCGAGTCACGCGCGAAGGCCGGCGAGCCCGCCAACTTCCGCATCGCGTTCGTCTTGGAGACCGCGCACTACGGCACCGTCGCGATCGACGTGGTGACGGTCGGCCGCGACGTCACGGTCGACGTCCGAACCGAAGCGGCGCCGGCGATGCGCGCGTTCCGTGACGCGCTCGGCCGTCTGACGGATCGACTGGAGACGCTGCGCTATCGCGTCGCATCCGCCGGCGCGTCGGTCGGAACGACGACGACCATCGCGGTCGACACGCCGGCCGCGCGGCCGGCGGATCCCGCCGCGACGGTGGACCGCTCCGCATGAACGCGCGCTACTTCGACGCCCGCCGCAACGCGCCGAAGACGCCCGCGGCGGCCGCGCTCTCGTACGATCCCGTCGGCGACGGGCCGCCGGAGATCGTCGCCATCGGCCGCGGTCTCACGGCCGAGGAGATCGTTCGTCTCGCGCGCGAGCACGACGTCCCGCTGCACCAGGACGCCGGCCTCGTGGAGGCCCTCGCGAAGCTCGAGGTCGGGCAGTCGCTGCCGCGCGAGCTCTACGCGGTCGTCGCCGAAGTCCTCGCCTTCGTCTACGCGGTCGACGCCGAAGCCGCCGCGCAACGGTAGCCGAGGAACGCGCGCCCGGCGCGCGAAGGCGGACTCCGTGAGAATACGGAGACTCGCGGTCCTGCTCGCCGCGTCGGTTGCGGCGTGTCTGTCGCCGGCGATGCCCGTCGGCGCCGCGCCGCCCGCGACGCCGGGGACGCCGTCCGCGCCGAGGCCGTCGCCGGCGGCTTCCCCGCCGGCGCCCGCGAGCGCCGGCGCTTCGGCGATCACGCACCACACGATCACGGTGGACGGACGGCCGATCGCGTACACCGCGAAGGCCGCGACGATCACGCTGCGCGATCAGCAAGGCGACGAGACCGCGCAGATCTTCACCGTCGCGTATCTCGCCGACGGCGCCGATCCGCGCACGCGCCCGGTGACGTTCGTGTGGAACGGCGGGCCGGGATCGTCGACGATGTGGCTGCAGCTCGGCTCGTACGGACCGATGCGCGTCGCCGTTCCCTCGAACGCGGCGCAGCCGTTGCCCGACACGCCGCTCGTTCCGAACTCCGACTCGCTGCTCGACACGACGGACCTCGTCTACATCGATGCACCGGGCACCGGCTACAGCCGGCTCACCGGCAAGGGCACCCCGGCGATGTTCTACGGCGTCGATCAGGACGCGCGTGCCTTCGATCAGATCATCCGCAACTGGACGACGGAGAACGGGCGCTGGGGCTCGCCGAAGTTCCTGTTCGGCGAGTCGTACGGAACGACGCGGGCCGCGAACGTCGTCAACCTGCTGCAGAACGACGGCATGGCGATCGACGGCGTCGTGCTGCTCTCGTCGGTGCTGGATTTCAACGCCCTCGACGACGGCGCCGGGCCCGGCGAAGACCTCCAGTACATCGCGTTCCTTCCGACCGAAGCGGCGGTGGCGTGGTACCACCATCGCGTGCCGGGGAACCCGCCCGATCTCGCGCGTTTCGTCGCCGACGTGCGCGCGTTCGCCGGCGGCGCCTACGCCGACGCGCTGATGCGCGGCGACCGGCTCGACGCCGCGACGCGGCGCGCCGTCATCGCTCGCATTCACGCGTACACCGGGCTCGATCCTGCGTACATCGACCGCGCCGACCTGCGAATCGATCCCAGCCGCTTCGAGCACGAGCTGCTGCATCAGACCGGGATGACGACGGGGCGGCTCGACGGACGGTACGAGGGTTACGACATCGACCGCACCGCCGACTCGACGCAGTACGATCCGACCAGCGACGACAACCTCACCGACGCGTTCGTCTCGAACTTCAGCCGCTACGTGCGCGACGATCTCGACTACAAGGTCGATCGCCCCTATCTCGGCACGAACTACGGCGTGGTGGGCCGCGCGTGGAACTACCGGCAGACGCGCTCGATCCTCGCGACGAACGTCGCGGGCGACCTGCGCCAGGCGCTGATCAAGAACCCGTACCTGCACGTGTTCTCGGCGAACGGCTACTTCGACCTCGCGACGCCGTTCTACGGTACGGAGTACACGCTCGGGCATCTCGGTCTGCCTGCCGCGTTGCGCGGCCACATCGAGTACGGGTTCTATCCCTCCGGTCACATGGTCTACTTGAACGACGAGGCGCGCCGCGCGCTGAAAGCCGACCTCGTCCGGTTCTATCACGAAGCGACGGTGCACTAAGCGATGCGACGCCCGATTCTCGCCCTCGCCCTCGCCGCGACGGTCGCCGCGCTCGGCGCGACGCCGCGCGTCACGGCCGCGCAGGCCGCTCCGGCTCCCTCACCCACGCCGTCGCCGATCCCGGTGCCGCACATCCCGGACGCGATCACGCACCACGACATCACGCTGCGCGGGCATCGCATCGCCTACACCGCGCGCGCCGGCACGTTGCTCCTTCGCGATGCCGACGGTGCGCCGACGGCGAGCGTGTTCTACGTCGCGTACACGGCCGACCACACCGATCCGCGCACGCGTCCGGTGACGTTCTTCTGGAACGGCGGACCCGGCTCGTCGACGATCTGGCTGCACATGGGCTCCTTCGGCCCCGTGCGCGTCCAGGTGCCGGCGAACGGCACGCAGCCCCGACCCAATCCGCCGCTCGTGACGAACGAGTCGTCGCTGCTCGACCGCAGCGATCTCGTCTTCGTCGACGCGGTCGGCACGGGCTGGAGCCGTGTCGTCGGACGCGGCAAGACGTCGGACTTCTGGGGCGTCGACGAAGACGCGAGCGCCTTCTCGCAGTTCATCCAGCGTTACGTCACGCGCTTCGCGCGGTGGCAGTCGCCGAAGTTCCTCTTCGGCGAGTCCTACGGCACCACGCGCGCCGCCAACGTCGTGAACGTGCTCCAGTCGCGCGACAACATCGCCGTCGACGGCGTCGTGCTGCTCTCCTCCGCGCTCGACTACAACTTGCTGCCGATCGGGCAAGGCCCGGGCGAAGATCTCGTCTACATCGGCTATCTTCCGACCGAAGCGTGCGTCGCGTGGTACCATCACAAGATCGCGCGCAATCCCGCCGATCTCGCGGCGTTTGCGGCACAGGTCCGTTCGTTCGCGGCCGGCGAGTACGCGCAGGCGCTCCGCCGCGGCGATGCGCTCGATCCCGCCGAGCGCGCGCGGGTCGTGGCGCGGCTGCATCAGTACACCGGGCTCAGCGCCGACTACATCGAAGCCGCGAACCTCCGCATCGATCCGAACCGCTTCCGGCAGCAGCTCTTACGCGACGAAGGACGCGAGGTGGGGCGCTACGACGGCCGCTACAGCGGAACCGACGAAGATCGCAACGCGACGTATCCGAACTACGATCCTTCGGACACGATGACGAGCGCGGCGTTCGTCACCGCGTTCAACCACTATCTGCACGACATCCTCAAGTACCGCGAAGACCGGCCGTACGACGTGCTCGACTACGGCGTGAACCAGCACTGGAAGTATCAGCGCGGCGAGGATCCCAACGCGGTCTCCGTGGTGAACGATCTCAAGAGCGCGATCGTCGAGAATCCTTCGCTGCACGTGCTCTCGGCGAACGGGTACTACGATCTCGCGACCGGGTTCTATGCGACGGAGTACCTGCTGCAGCACATGGGGCTGAACCAGGCGGAGCAGCGGCGGGTGCACTACGCGTACTTCCCGTCGGGGCACGAGGTGTATCTCAACCACAATGCGCTCGTCGAGTTTCGGGGGGATCTGGATGGGTTCTACGATACGGCTTTGGGGCGGTAGCGCGTAGCAAAGCGTCCGCGGGCTTTGCGTGGTTGGGCGGGCGGGGCGCAGTGCCGTTGCGGGGACGCTCCCTGCGCGCTTCCTGCGCTCCGGTCGCTCCGCGCGGAGTCGCTCCCGGCCATCCTGGCCTTCGCGACTCCGCGAGGCCCCGCAACGGCACTGCGCCCCGCCCGCCCCGGCACGATCGTGGGGTTGGCGCGCGAGCTGATCGCGCTCGCTTCGCATCGCTTACATCGCGAGTTCGGACATTGGGGGGAAGCCGTGTTGGGCTCGGCCTTCGTCGGCGTCGTTCTTTGCCGTTGATTTGTACAGTTCTAGGTGGCCGTCGGTGGCGAGGTGGGCGTACTTGTCGCGGAGGGCTTGGAGCTCGATCTCGCTGAGGGGCTTGAAATCGGTCGCGATGCGGACGTGGTGGTCGAGGACGTGCTGTGAGTCGATGCCGGTGATCGTCGTGAGGACGCCGGGGAGGGACATCGCGTAGCGCAGGGCGTCGTCGGGGTCGATGTGGCCGGCTTCGAGCATGCGGCCTTCGGCGAAGGCTTTCATGCCGAGGGCTTTGATCCCGCGTTCGCGGGCCAAGGGCAAGACGTTCTTCTCGAAGCTGCGGTAGTTCGGGTCGAGCACGTTGAGCGGCATCTGGACCGTGTCGAACGGATAGCCGCGCTCGATCATCTCGCGGTGGATCCACGGGCCTTTGTGGCCGGTGAAGCCGACGAAGCGAACGTTGCCGTCCTTCTTCGCCTTGTCGATCGCTTCGACGGCGCCGCCTTTCGCGTAATGGCGTGCCGGGTCGTCGTCGTAGACGCACTCGTGGATCTGCCAGAGGTCGAGGTGATCGGTTTTGAGGCGGCGCAGCGACTCTTCGAGCTGCTGCATCGCGACGTCGTAGCCGCGGCCGTGGCTGCAGAGCTTCGTCATGAGGAAGACTTTGTCGCGGTAGCCGGCTTGCGCGAGGGCTTTGCCCATGCGCTCCTCGCTGACGTGCTCGTTGTACTCCCACGCGTTGTCCATGAACGTGATGCCGGCGTCGATCGCGCTGTGGAGCAGGCGGATCGCTTCCGATTCGTCCTTGACGAGGCCGAGGTGATAGCCGCCGAAGCCGATCGCCGATACGGCGACGCCGGGTGCGATCTCGCGCTGCGCAAGCATGGCGCTCGTGTACCCGCGCGGAAGAAATCGGCCTCGTGGGCTGGTTCTCGAAACTCAAGACGGCGCTGACCAAGACGCGCCAAGCGTTCGGCGGCGAGCTGGAGGAGATGGCGCTCGCCCGCCGTCCGGTCGACGAGGCGCTGTGGGACGACCTCGAGGAGCTGTTGATCGCGGCCGACTTCGGCGTCCCGACGACGGCGAAGATCGTCGACGCGCTACGCGTCGTGGCGAAGCAGGACCGGTATGAGACCAGCGATCAGGTCGTGTCGCGCTTTCGGCGCGACGTGCAGAACTTTCTGACG
>DASRGU010000011.1:0-685665 GCA_035650875.1 Vulcanimicrobiaceae bacterium | reverse complement strand
GGCGCCACCCGCTCGTCGAGAACGTCGAACGCGGCGTCGCTCAAAGCGTCGTCGCCGAAAACGCCACCGAGGCGCCCCATCAGACGCGCCGCGATCTGCTCGAACATCGTGCCCTCCTTGGCCTCGACGAGCTTCCCGGGTCCATCCTGGTCCCGGGGTGCGGGCGCTGCGACGCGCGGCTGGCGCGCCCCTTCGAGTCTAAGTTAAGTCCGTGTCAAAAGGGGACTCGGTTCGACCCGCAAAATGCTTCGGCCCCAAGGATCCCCTCGGGGCCGAAGGAGTTGGGAGCGTTCGCGCGACCGACCCGGCGCCCCACCATCACGAGGAGCGTCACTTGAGCACTTCCGCAGCCGCAGCGCAAACGCCTGTTCGCCGTGCCAAAATATCGGCACCGCTCGGCGTCATCAACGACCCGAGGTTGTCGCCGTCCTCGCGGCTGCTCTACCAGATGCTGCTCAACGCGGGCGCGCTCGAATCCGGGGAGGTGTCGATTCCGTCTCGAGACCTCGCCGCGCGCATGGGTGTGACCGAGGACCAAATCGGCAATTTGACGCGGGAATTGCGCGCTGCCGGCGTGATCGAGACGCACCGCCGCGGACGCAAGCCGATTCGGTACGTGCTGCTCGCGATCGCGGGTGCGTTCGTGATCGCGACGGCCAGCGTGCCGACGCAGAGCTCCGCAACGCAGATGCCACTACTCGACAACCCGAGCACCGTAGGCATGCAATTTCCAGACACGGGCAGGCCGGAAGATCCTCCGCCGAAGCGACCGGCCTTCGAGCCCGGTTGCCGCTAGCGGTCCCCGGCGGACCGGTCCGCGCCGGTGCCGGCAAAGTCCACGACGAGGACCGCGACGTCGTCGTTGGCGACGGAGGCGTGGAGACGCTCGACGAGCGCTTCGGGAACGTGCGTGAGGCTGCGGTCGCGCAGCCGCTCGGCGGTTTGGCGCAGCACGTCGAGATCGCGGACGATGTCGCGCTCGGCTTCGATCAACCCGTCCGTATAGAAAATGGTACGCGCGACGTCGCGCAACGGCATCGCGTGGTCGCGGCGCGGGAAGTCGCCCAAGCGACAGCCCAGCGGCGGATCGCCCAGCTCAGCCCATGCCGATCCGCCGTCCCGAGACAGGAACAACGGCGGCGGGTGGCCGGCGCTCGCGTACGTGATCGTCGTGCGCGCCGGGTCCACGATCGCAAAGAACGCGGTTGCCATCGCCTCCCGATGCTCGCTCAGCAGAGCGGCTTCCGCGCTTCGGAGCATCGATGCCGGCCCGCCGCTGTGCAGGGTCGCCGCGCGAAGCGCGATCGTTCGGAGGCTGTAGCGGATCTTGCCCATGAGCACGGCAGCCTCGACGCCGTGTCCTTGCACGTCGCCGATCGAGATCGCGAGCGATCCGTCGTCGAGCTCGAACGCGTCGTACCAGTCGCCGCCGATCGTCATCGTGCGAACGCTCGGCAGATAGAGCGCGGCGAATTCGACGCCGCGTGCGGAGGGCAACTCGGACGGGAGCGAAGCGCGCTGCATGCTCGAGGCGACGGCACGCACGCCGGCGTAGAGCGTCTCCAGCTTCGCATGTGCGCGGTGTTCGTCGTCGACGTCGATGGCGACGCCGACCCAACGCTCGATCGTCCCGTCCGCGGCGCACAGCGCCGTCGCGCGCGCCCGAAACCAGCGATGATTCCCGGTCGCCGCTTCGCGCAGGCGATACTCCATGTCCACGACGCGCTGACCGGCCGCGACGGCTCCAGCCCAGTCGCTCATCACACGTTCGCGATCGTCGGGATGCATGTACTCGAGCCACCGGCGGTCGGCGTCGACGTCGAACTCCGGCTGCCCCGTATAGGCGTGCCACGGCTTGTTGAACGACGTCACGACGCCGTCGGCATTCGCCATCATGACGAACACCTGCAGCGCGTCCGCGACGCGCCAATCCAGCTTCGGACCTTCGATATCAGTGTCGTAAACGGCCATCGAGCGCGCCCCGAAACGCGGTGACCTCCGACCTGAGACCGGAGGAAAAGCGTCTGTTTGGCAGGGATCCGCCGGCGGGCCTTGCGGTCAACGCAGCCTCTTCTTCTCCTGCGGGGCACAGCGAGAAGCGCACGCTCTTCTTGCAGCACGCACGGGCGCGCTTCGGCCTCGCGTTGGCCGACATTCAAATCATACGCCGTTCGCTGGAAGAAAACAAGGGCTCCCTTGCAAAAGCGGGAACACGATGAGCGTGTCCTCGCTGGTCCCGCGCTACGGATCGCACCTCGGAGCGGCCGAGAGGGGTCCGCACGGCGCCTTCTCCTCCTGGCCGCGGTACGGCGCGGGCGGTGACTCGTATGACAACGCGGTAGCCGAGGCGCGCCGGCTCATGGAGGCCGATCGCGCGCAGAGCACCTTGCGCCATTACGCTCGCGACTGGGCGCAGTTCGCGGGCTGGGTCGCGGAGCATCACGCCGAGTACGCGGCGCTTCCCGCGCCGGCGCCGCTCGTCGGCTTGTACATCGGCCACTTGCGCGTGAAGCGTCTCGCGAAGTCGACGATCCTCGGACGGCTCGCCGCAATCCAGTACGCGCACGAATTGGCGGGGCTGCCGTCTCCGCTCAAAGAGGCGATGCTGCGCCGCGAGATCCGCGGGCTGCGTCGGCAGCACGACACCGCGCGGCAAAAGCGCGAAGCGCTCGTGCGCGAAGACGCCTCGCGCGCGCTCGCGAACTTTCCGCTGAACGATCTGCGCGATCTGCGCGACCGCGCGATCGTCGCGCTCGCGTGGTGCTCCGCGCTGCGCCGCTCGAACATCGCGGCGATGCGCGTCGAGGACGTCCGCTTTCGCACCGACGACATCGACGGCACGCGCTATCTCGAGATCTTCGTCCCGCGCAGCAAGACCGATCAGGAGGGAATCGGGCGGTACGTGATCGTCACGGAGCTGCCCGGCGGCGACAGCCTTTGCGCGTATCGCGCCGTGCGCGCCTGGCTCGACGCGAGCGGTGTGCGCGAAGGCCCGCTCTTCCGCACGTTCACGCTGACGCCGCATGCCGAACACCGCAAGCTCACCGAGAATGCGCTCGACGGCGGCGACGTCGCGCGCGCGGTGAAACGCGTCGTCGCGGCCATCGGCCTGGATCCCGCGCGCTTCGCCGCGCACTCCGCGCGCCGCGGCTTCGTCACGTCCGCGGACGCCGCAGGCGTGCGCCGCTCGCTCATCCGCGAGCAAGGCGGCTGGAAAGACGACCGGATGATTTCCACCTATACGCGCCTCGAGAACGTGCGCGACAACGCGCTGCGCGAGATGTTCAAGACCGCCCCGCGCTGACGCCGGCGAAGCGCCCTCGCGTTCTTCGTCCGCTCCTCGCCGCGGTCGAGGCCCGCGGTCCGTCAGACGTCGTCGAGCTGCGGATTCTCCGCGGGCTCGGCGCCGACGTCGTCGACCGAGGCGAACTCCTCGTCGTCGGAACCGAGCGCTTCTTCGCTCGCGGCGGGGCGCTCGTCGATGCCTTCGCGTTCCACGGCGCGATCCTACCCGAAATTCTCAGCGAAAGCGGGTACAGTCCGCCGACATGCTTCGCGCGGTTTCGGTGGTTGTGCTGGCCCTGGTCGCGGCGCTCGGCGTCGCGGCGACGCGCGCCGGCGCGGCATCGCAGCCGCTCGTCGTCGACATGACCGAGGCGGGCTCGCACGTCCGCAACCTCGCGACGTACGACACGGCGACCCCGGTCGCGGTGCGCGTGATCGCACCGACGGCTACGGCGGCCGCGGTGCTGGCGGTCGATCCGCTCGGCGGCAATCAGCGCTTCCAACTCCAGCGCGCGGCCGACGGCGCGTGGACCGGGCCCGTGCCGCTCGCGACGGCCGGAACGTGGACCCTGTCGGTCGCGACCATCGGCCCGCACGGGCATGCCACGACGACGCCGAGCTTCGCCGTGCGCGCCGAGCGCGAGGCGATCGCGCTTTCCCCCGAAGAGCTCGTCGCGCTGTCCTGCATCTTCGTCGCCGGCGGTATCGGGATGATCGGAGTCGGCCGGCGCGTCAGCCGCGCGAGCGCTGCCGCCCCGGAGACGAGCCTGAACGCCGCCTGATCGGCCAGCCGACCCAGGCTTCGAAACGGACGCTATCGAACGCTCGGCGCCATGACCTGCCCGAGCTGCCAGAGCGTCGTTCCGGACGGCGCGCGTTTCTGTCCGAGCTGCGGTGCGCCGGCGCCGCAGCCGATCGCGGTCGGCACGTACACCGAGCCGGTTGCCGAAGGCGACAATCCGCAGGAGCCGATGCGCGTCGGCGACGCGAGCTTCATCATCGAAGGGGAGCTCGTGCCCGTCGCGGACGTCGAGCTCGGCGGGCGCACCGGCATTTACTTCGAGCATCACATCCTGCTCTGGAAGTCGCCGCAGGTCCGGCTCGGGTTCATGAACCTGCGCAACGCCGGAAAGCGGTTCTTCGCGGGGCTGCAGATCTTCATCTCGACGGCGCAAGGTCCGGGCAACATCGCGTTCTCGCGCGAGGCGCCGGGACAGATCGTGGCGCTGCATCTGCATCGCGGCGAAGTCGTCGACGTGCGCGAGCATCAGTTCTTGCTCGCGACCGACAACGTCGCGTACGACTTCTACTGGCAGCAGGGACTCGCGAACGTGTTCTTCTCGCGCACCGGGCTGTTCGTCGACCGGTTCACGCCGACCGACGATCACGGGCTGCTGCTGCTGCACGGCTACGGTAACGTCTTCGAGAAGACGCTCGGGCCCGGCGAGCAGCTCGACGTCGAGCCGGGGGCGTGGCTCTGGAAAGACGCGAGCGTCTCGATGGACACCGTTTCGGTGCTGCAGTCGGGCGGCGGCGGCGGACTGATGGGCGCGCTCGGCGCGTTCGTCGGCGGCGCATCGCTGGTGCTGAACCGCTTCACCGGACCGGGGCGTCTGGGACTGCAGTCGATGACCTACCACGAGCCGCAAGCCGAGGGCGCGCAGCGCGAAGGCGGCCAGAGCAACATCGGCGGCGTGCTCGGCTCGCTCTTCAACCAGCGCCAATAGCGCGCGATCGCGGCCCGCCGGTACGGGCCCGCGGCGCGTCGCGCGTCAGCTCACGTAGCTGACGTTGACGCTGTAGCCGCGCGCTTCGGCCTGCCGCAGCACGCCGAGGACCGACTCGATCTCGTGGTCGACGGCGACGATGTCGCCCGCGCTGATCCCGACGGAGCCGGCGTTCCTCCACAGGACGCGGCGCGCGGTCTGGAACGCCGCGCGGAGCCGCTGCGGCGTCGCTTCGAGGACCGGCCAGTCTTCGTAGGACGCGGCGGGGACGATGCGCCAGCCGTCGCCCGAGGACTCTTCCTCCTCGGCGTAGGCGTGCGGGATGTTGGCGAGGACGTCGAGCTGGGCGCGGTCGGCGGGGCTGGTGCTGAGCGGCGCTTCGGCCAGCCGGAGAACGTAGCGGTAGAACGCGGGGTGCGCGACGGTGCACATGCCGGCCGGCGAACCGACGCTGACGCTGATCATCGCGGTGCTCCTTCTCATGCTCGCAGGCCGCCCCTCCAGCTCGCTCGCTGAAGCCCGCGTCGTTCAACGGTACCCGCGATCCGCGTCACGTTCTCGCGGAAGCGATCGTCACGCCGTGCGACGCGAGCGCCGGCGTGAGGATGCGGCTCCGTATCCCGTGGCGCCGGAAGATCGCTTCGAGCGCCGCGCCGATGCGGCGGTGGGCGCCCCCGGCGCCGGCGCGCACGAGCGCGAGGACCGACGGTCCCGCGCCGGACAGCGCGACCGCGACGAGCTCCGGGTCGTCGAGCGCGAGCATCTCCTCGAGCCCCGGCACGGCCTCCGCGCGGTACGGCTGATGGAGCCGGTCGCGGACGGCGGCGCGCAGCAGGTCGACGCGTCCGGACGCCAGCGCCGCGCCGAGCAGCGCGGCGCGCTGCACGTTGTGGACCGCGTCCTCGCGCGTGTACGTCTCCGGCATGAGCGCGCGGGCATCCGCCGTCGCGAGCGTCAGCTCGGGCACGGCGACGACCGCATCGAGCTCGGGCGGGGCGAAGCGCGCGTAGGTGAGCCCGTCGTCGCCGAGCGCCGCGACGATCGCGCCGCCGTGCCACGCGGCAAGCGCGTTGTCGGGATGCCCTTCCAGCTCCGCGACGACGCGCGCCCGATCATCGCGTCCGAGGGCGCTCTCCCGCGAAGCATCGCGGTCCGCGGCGCGCAGGCGGTCGCCGATCGCCGCGCCGAGCGCGTAGGCCGCGGCGCTGCTTCCGAGGCCGGCGCCCAGCGGGATCGCGTTGTCGAGCGCCACTTCGAGCGGCGGCACGTCGGCGATCATCCTGCGCGCCGCCGTCTCGATGCAGGTGCGGATCGCGTCGTGCGTCGGCGCGCACTCGCCGCCGTACGACCACACCGGCACGGCGCCGGGCGGGAGAACGCGTACGCGCGCCGTCATCCGCAGCTCCAGCGCGAGCGCGACCGCGTCGAAGCCCGCGCCGAGGTTCGCGCTCGACGCCGGCGCCGAGACGGTGAAGCGCGTCATGCGCGCGAGAGCAGCGTGTCGAGATGCGCGGCGAGCGCGGTGTCGCGCACGATCGCGTTCGCCTGCGGCGCGCCCGACGCATGGTAGCGCGTCGCGTACGCCGTGTCTTTGAGGACGTGGCCCGTGAGCACGCAGATCACGTCGTCGCCGGGGCTCACGGCGCCCTCGGCGACGAGCCGTTTCAGTCCGGCGAGCGCCGCCGCCGAGGCAGGCTCGCAGCCGATCCCGTCGCGCCCGATCGTCGCGCGCGCTTCGGCGATCTCCGGATCGCTCACGTCGAGCACCGTGCCGCCGCTCGCGCGAACCTCGGCGCGCGCTTTCTTCCACGACGCCGGCGCACCGATGCGAATCGCCGTGGCGTCGGTCTCCGCGCGCACTGGGACGAGATCCGCATCGCCGCGCCACGCGTGCGCGAACGGCGCGGCCCCGGACGCCTGCACCACCGCGAGGCGCGGAAGCGCGTCGGACAGCCCGATCGCGCGCGCCTCGCGAAATCCCTTGCCGAGCGCGCTCGCGTTCCCGAGGTTGCCGCCCGGGAGACAGACCCAGTCCGGCGCGCGCCACGCGCGCTGCTCGAGCAGCACCAACGCGGCGGTCTTCTGGCCTTCGATGCGGTACGGGTTGACGCTGTTCACCACCGCGACGCGCGAGGGGTCGAGCGCGCGCACCGCGCGCAGCGCGGCGTCGAAATCGCCTTCGACCGCCACGACGTGCGCGCCGTAGTCCAGCGTCTGCGCGACCTTGGCGGCGCTGATCCCGTCGACCGGCGCGATCACCACGGCGGTCATGCCGGCGCGCGCCGCGTACGCGGCCATCGAAGCGGCCGTGTTTCCGGTGCTCGCGCACACCGCGATCCGCGCGCCGCGCTCGCGCGCCCGCGAGATCGCAACCGTCATCCCGGCGTCCTTGAACGACGCCGTGGGATTCATCCCGAGGTGCAGGTACGCGAGGCGTTCGACGCCCGCGAACGCCGCGCCGCGCGGCGCGTCGTACACGGGAACGTCGCCTTCGCGCAGCGTCACGACGTGCGCCTCGCCGATCGGCGGCAGCAGCTCGCGGAAGCGCCACACGCCGCTGCGGTCCCGCGGCTCGGTCGAGGCGCGTCGCAGCCGCGCGTTTTCCTCGACCGCACGCGCGTCGATCGCCTCCGTGTCGAGCGCGAATCCGAGCAGCTCGCCGCAGTCCGCGCACGCGATCGCGTCCGGATCGCGCGCCGCCGCCGAGCAGACGCTGCAGCGGAGCGCGATCACGACGCGACGGGACGAGTGATCGCGCCCTCCGAGGCCGACGAGACGAGCGCCGCATATTTCGCGAAGACGCCGCTCGCGTAGCGCGGCGCCCGCGGCCGCCACGCGCGCATGCGCTCGGCCAGCTCGTCCTCGCCCAGCGCGACGTCGACGCGGCGCGCCTCCACGTCGATCGTGATCGCGTCGCCGTCGCGGAGCACCGCGATCGGCCCGCCGGCGAACGCCTCCGGCGCGACGTGCCCGATCATCAGCCCGCGCGTCGCTCCGCTGAAGCGGCCGTCGGTGACCAGCGCGACGCTTTCGCCGAGTCCCTGGCCGACGATCGCCGCCGTCACGCCGAGCATCTCACGCATCCCGGGCCCGCCTTTCGGCCCCTCGTAGCGGATGACGACGATGTCGCCGGCGACGATCGTGCGCGCGTCGACCGCGTGCATCGCGTCCTCCTCGCACTCGAAGACGCGCGCGCGCCCGCGCAGCAGCGTCGGCTCGTGCCCGGCGATCTTCACCACGGCGCCGTCCGGCGCGACGTTTCCGCGCACGACGACGATCCCGCCCGTCGGCTTGAACGGACGCTCCGCCGTCGCGACGACCTGCTGTCCAGGCGTCTCGGTCGCGCTCGCGAGCTCGTCGCGCAGCGTCTTGCCGCTCGGCGTGAGCGTGTCGCCGTCGATCAGCCCGCCGTCGAGCATGCGTCTGGCGATGAGCTGAATGCCGCCGGCGCGATCGACGTCCAGTGCGACGTAGCGTCCGCCGGGGCGCAGGTCGGCGACGATCGGCGTGCGCTGCGAGATCCGCGCGAAGTCGTCCAGCGTCAGCGGCACGTCCGCCTCGCGCGCCATCGCGAGCAGATGCAGGACGCTGTTCGTCGATCCGCCCGTGCCGGCGGCCGCGGCCACCGCGTTCTCGAACGCCGCGCGCGTCGCGAGCTTGCGGGGCGTGAGGCCGGCACGCAGCATCTCCATCACCGTCACGCCCGCGCGGTACGCCGCCTTCTCCTTGCGCGGATCGGTCGCGCCCGGGCTCGCGCTGCCCACCGGCGAGAGGCCCAGAAACTCGAACGCGGTCGCCATCGTGTTCGCGGTGAACTGGCCGCCGCACGCGCCGGCCCCCGGGCAGGCCGCCCACTCGATCGCCTTCAGCTCCGCGTCGTCGATGCGGCCCGCCGCGTGCGCGCCGATCGCTTCGAAGACGTCGCCGACCGTCAGGTCGCGCCCGTCCAGGTGCCCGGGCGCGATCGACCCGCCGTACACGGCGATTCCGGGGATGTCGAGGCGCAGCAGCGCCATGCCGGCGGCCGGGATCGTCTTGTCGCACGCGACCAGCGCGACCATCGCGTCGAAGTTGTAGGCGCGCGCCGCGAGCTCCATCGAGTCGGCGATGACCTCGCGCGACACGAGCGACGCCTTCATCCCTTCGGTGCCCATCGTGATGCCGTCGGAGATCGCGATCGTGTTGAACTCCATCGGCGTGCCGCCCGCCGCACGCACGCCGGCCTTCACGTGGTCGGCGAGGGTCCGCAGGTGGAAGTTGCACGGCATCGAGTCGGTCCACGTGTTCGCGATGAGCACGAGGGGCTTCGCCAGCTCCTCGTCGTTGTAGCCGGCGGCGTGGAGCATCGATCGCGCGGCGGCGCGATCGCGGCCGTCCAGCAGAACCGAGCTGCGCGCGCGAGTGTGGTCGACCTGCATGGCTCCCGTTTCGCGCCCGCGAACGCGGGGTCATCGTGATCGAACCGGAAGCCCGCCGAGGCTTCGTCGCGCCCGACGTCCCGCCGTCCGACGTCTTCGACCGCTGCGTCCGCTGCGGTCTCTGTTTGCCGACGTGTCCGACGTATGTCGAAACCCTGGTCGAGACGTCCGGTCCCCGCGGCCGCATCGCGCTGATCAAAGCGGTCGCCGAAGAGCGTCTCGACCTGCTGAGCCCCGGCTTCGTGCACCAGATGTCGGAGTGCCTCGACTGCCGCGCGTGCGAGGCGGTGTGCCCTTCCGGCGTCGAGTACGGGCGGATCCTCGAGCCGGCGCGCACCCAGATCGTGCGCGCGATGTCCCCGGCGCGCTCCTGGTGGGCGCGGCTCGGGCGCGCGGTGCTGATCGGGCGGCTGTTCGAGAATCTCGGGACGATGCGCTTCGCGGCATGGCTGCTGCGCTTCTATCAGCGCAGCGGACTGCGCGATCTCGTTCGCCGGACCGGGCTGCTCCGGGCGCTCGGCCTGCAGGACGTCGAGGCGGTCGCGCCCGCGGTGTCGGACCGCTTCTTCGTCCCGCGCGATCAGCGCTTTCCGGCGAAGGGGCCGGCGCGCGCGACCGCGTTCCTGCATGCCGGCTGCATCATGCACGTCGCGTTCGCGAGCTGGGACGAGGCGACGGTGCGCGTGCTCAACGCGGCCGGCGTGGACGTCGTCGTGCCGCGCGGACAGGGCTGCTGCGGGGCGATCGCGGTGCACGCCGGCGAGATGCCGCTCGGGCGGGAGCTCGCGAAGCGCAACATCGTCGCCTTCGAGGACAGCGAAGCCGACGTGTACGCGATCAACGCGGCGGGCTGCGGCTCAGCGCTCAAGGAATACGGCGAGCTGTTCCACGACGATCCCGCATGGCACGACCGCGCCGTCGCGTTCTCGGCGCGCGTCCGCGACGTGCTGGAGTACGTCGACGAGCTCGGCTTCCCGCCCGGCGCGCTCGGGCCGGTGCACGCGGTGGTCACCTACCAGGACGCGTGCCATCTCGCGCACGCGCAGCGCATCACGCAGCCGCCGCGCCGGCTCCTCGCGGCGATCCCCGCCCTCGAAGTCCGCGAGATGGCCGAGTCGTCACTGTGCTGCGGAAGCGCGGGGATCTACAACATGACGCAGCCCGGGATGGCGCAGCGCCTGCAGCGGCGCAAGGTGGACCGGATCCTCGAGGTCACGCCGGAGATCGTCGCGACCGCGAACCCCGGCTGCGCGCTGCAGATGCGCAATGGCCTCGACCGCGCCGGCGCCCAGCACGTCGCCGTGCGGCACGTCGTCGAGCTGCTCGACGCTTCCATCTCGCGTTCGGCGGCCGCGGGCCCCTACGCGAACCCTTCGGCCGAAGGCTGAGCCGCTAGAGGTCGCCGACCCGCTCGCCGTCCTTCACGCCTTCGTCGAGCGTCGGGTAGACGGCGAAGACCTTCAGCAGCCCGGTGATGCGCAGCAGGCGCAGGATCTGCCCTTCCTTCGCGATGAGCCGGACGTCGCCGCCGAACTCCTTGGCGCGGCGCTGCGCGCCGATCAGCGCGCCGAGCCCGGTCGAATCGAGGAACTCCACCTTCGTCAGATCGACGATGAAGCGGTGTTGCTGCTCCTGCTCCGAGGCGGTGGTCAGCGCGGCGCGGACGGTCGGCGAGGTGGCGATGTCGAGCGAGCCGGTCAGGTCGAAGACCTTGATGCCGTCGACGGTGTGCACGTGGATCGAGAGGTCTTCGTGCTGGTGCGAGGTGTTCTGCTGGAGGCTGTGCTGCGACGTGCTGCCGTTGACGTTCATCCTTCGTACTCCCGCCATTCCGCGATCAGGCTCCGTTCGCCGAAGCGGACGAGAGCGCACCCCGCGCGTTCGCGCCACGGCTCGCCCGCGCCTCCGCCGACCGCGAAGCGGTAGACGACGCACGCGCGCTCGTCCGCCTCGATCACCTCGTCGACCGTGAAGCGCCACGCGACCCCCGACGAGGCCCAACGCTCGAACAGCGCGCCGATCGCCGCGCGCCCGTGCACGGGCTCGCGCCGCGCTTCGCGGTACGTCCCGTTCTCGGCGAAGCATTCTTTCGCCGCGTCGAGGTCGCCGCGCTCGAACGCCTCGAGCAGCGCGCGCAGCGCACCGCTCATGCGCGGCGCTCGCGAACGCGGCACGACGCTGGGGCGGCTGGATTCGAACCAACGCATGGCGGAGTCAAAGTCCGCTGCCTTACCACTTGGCTACGCCCCATCGTGGGCTCACGTGCCGCGAGCCGTTCGCGTTCGTCTGGTTTAACGGCGTTCGGGCCGAGCCTTCTCGCGCCCGAGCAGCCGATCGGCGAGCGGCGTGACGAGCGGCAGGGCGAACAGCTCTCCGCGCAGCGCGCGGTCGCGCAGGCTCATCGAGAAGCCGAACAGCACGAGCGCGCCGACGATGTCGGCGAGCATGCCGAGCGCATAGAGCCACACGATCGGCCCGGCGCCGATCCCCGGGATCGCGACGACGATCAGGAACGGGAGCGCCAGCAGGACGAGGTATGCGAATGCGGCGGCGATGCCGTAGACGAACGCCTGTCGGGTGTGGATTCGGGACCAGCCCGTGGCGTCCGGCGGCTCGCGAAACAGGTCCAGCACGGCCAGCGGCCACACCACGTACCCGAGCGCGGCGCGCTGGCGGAGCTCGGTCGTGCCGGCGTCGTTCACGCCGGCACGCTTCGACGGAGAGGGGCCGGGCTACTCGACGACGCGCCGGGCGCCGAGGTAACGGGCCGACCAGTAGGCGTCGTGCAGGCTGGAGACCATGACGCCGTGGCTCGAGGAGGCGTGGACGAACCGGTCGCCGCCGAGCGAGATCCCGACGTGGGAGACGCCGTCGGTGTAGGTCTGGAAGAACACGAGGTCGCCGGCCTTCGGCGTGCCCGTGATCTTGTGGGCGACGGCGTACTGCGCGTCGGCCGTGCGCGGCAGGTGCAGGCCCATCATCGCGAAGACGTGCTGCACGTAGCCGGAGCAGTCGAAGCCGTAGGCCGACGTCCCGCCGAACGCGTACGGGACGCCCAGAAAGCGCATGGCGTTGCGCGTCAGGGTCGACGCCATCGCCGCTCCTCTCGCCGCGATCCCGCCCGCGAACTTCTGGATGTGGAGCAGGCGCGAGACGCCGTGCTCCAGGTGCGCCGGGGCGGGGGCCGCCTCGGGCTTCTCCGGCGCCGCGTTCCACATGGCGAGGTCCGCGCCGGCAGTCGGTTGCGCCGCCTCGACGGCGCTCGCCGCGACCGTCGTCGCGGGGGCCGGAGCGGCGTGTTCACCCGTCGTATGCGCGCTCGCCAAAGCCGGTAGACCGGCCGCGAGAACGCACGCGAAAAACCCGGTGAGGATGGAACGATGCAAAACTGCTCCTTCTTCCACACGTACGGGGTTAGTTGACGGGTTCGGACGGAAGAATCGCCCGCGCGCCGACCGGCGCGTTCACCCCTGCCTGGAAAGTCCCCCGCTCCGCCGTGCTAAGGCGGACTCCGTGATCTGTCAGCAGGTATGTGCGAATCCCGGTGGAGCGATACGCTTCACCGGACCGGCGGCCGGCGCCGACAACGACGCTGGCCACGTTGGCTGGATAGCGCCCGGGAGATGGCATCTCCTCCCCGTCCCCCGACGCTTTTGTAAAGATCGAATTGCGACTTTCTTCAGAATCCCTCAACCGGCGGGCGCGACCGCTCGAATCACCTCCGCGACCCGCTCGGCGAGCGCGCGGGTGCGCGCTTCGTCGCCGGCCTCGACCATGACGCGCACGAGCGGCTCGGTCCCGGACGGGCGCACCAGAATTCGACCGTCGTGCGCGAGCTCGCGCTCCGCGCCGGCGATCGCGTCGCGCACCCGCGGATGCTCGGCGATCGTCTTGTCGGCGACGCGCACGTTCAAGAGCACTTGCGGGAAACGCACGAGATCGCTCGCGAGATCGTGCAGCGACGCGCGTGCCCGCATCGCGGTGGAGAACAGCGTCACCGCCGTCATCGGTCCGTCGCCGGTCGTGCCGCGGGCGAGATCGATCACGTGTCCCGACTGCTCGCCGCCGAAACGATAGCCCCCGGTGCGCATCGCTTCGAGCACGTAGCGGTCGCCGACGGCGGCGCGCACGAGCCGGATCCCGTCGCGCTCGAGCGCTTTCTCGAAGCCCATGTTCGCCATCACCGTTCCGACGACGGTGTTCGCGGGCAGCTCACCGCGGCGCGCGAGATCGCGCGCGACGATCAGCATGACGTGATCGCCGGTGAGGACGGCCCCGCTCTCGTCGACGAACAGCGCGCGGTCGGCGTCGCCGTCGAACGCGACGCCGACGACGGGACCGCTGGTGCGCGCCGCCTCTTCGCGCACGCGCGTCTGCAGCGGCGCGAGGTGCGTCGCGCCGCACTCGACGTTGATGCGGCTGCCGTCGTCCTCGCAATGCAGCGGGACGACGCGCGCGCCGAGGCGTTCGAAGATCTTCGGCCCGATCAGATACGCCGCGCCGAACGCACCGTCGACGACCACGGTGAGCCCGGCGAGATCGCCGCCGGCGGCGACGAGCTTCGCGAAGTAGTTGTCGATCAGCCCCCGCGTCTGCATGACGACGCCCACGTCGAGCCCGGTCGGACGCGGGAGATCGGACGCGTCGAGCAGCGCTTCGATCTCGTCTTCGGTGGCGTCCGAGAGCTTGAAGCCGTCGGCGCCGAAGAACTTGATCCCGTTGTCCTCGACGGGATTGTGCGAAGCGGAGATCATCACGCCGGCGGCCGCTTCGATCGCTGCGGTGATCGCTGCGACCGCCGGCGTCGGCACGATCCCGAGCTGCACGACGTTGCGCCCGGTCGACGCGATGCCGGCGACGATCGCGCCTTCGAGCATCGGTCCGGACAGACGCGTGTCGCGGCCCACCACGATCGGCTTGTCGAGGGGCTGATCGCGCGCGATCACCGCCGCGCCGGCGCGGCCGACGGCGAACGCCAGCTCCGGCGTGAGATCGCCGTTCGCGACGCCGCGCACGCCGTCGGTCCCGAAGTATTTGCCCATCGCGCCCTAATGCCGCGCGCCGCCGCTACTTCCCGCTCGCTCCGGCGCTCACGAAGCGCACGCGCACGCGCACCAGGTTCGGCGAGATCTGCACGCCGCTCACCTCGGCGCCGTGCGCGTCGGTCGGCGTGGGCCGGATCATCTCGTCGAGCGCTTGCGGTTTCGAGGGGATCTGCACTTGCACGCGTACCCCGCTGACCTTCGCGAGGTCGTTGGCGACGCCGCGGATCGTCGTCGTCGCCGGGCTGACGCCGGCCGACTCGACGACGATCCCGCGCTTGTCGCCCGAGTAGTCGAGCGCGATCGGGACGGTGCGGTCTTCCAGCTTGTCGAGCGAGAGCGTCACCGAGGCCGGCGAGAGCGACTTGATCGCGACGTCGGGCGAGACGATCTTCACCGGCACGTTGTGATACCCGGGATCGACGAGATCGCTCACGTCGAGGACGGCCTGGACCTGATCGGACTTCACCGGCTGTCCGTTGCGCGGGACTTCGATGACGACCGTCGCCACTTTGTCCTCGTAGCGCGCCTGATAGCCGGCGCGCAGGCCCGTCACGACGATCGGAACCGCGAGCGTTTGATCGAAGCGCGCCGTGATCCCGGGCGCCGCGGCGAGGTGGAAGTAACCCCACGCCGCGACGGCGAGCGCGACGGAGAGGACCTTAAGTCCGAAGTTGTTCTTGAGGAGATTGAGCACGCGGGAACCGCGGGAGCAGGTTGGCGAGGCCGCCGCCTTCGGTCTGTGCGCGCCGTCGCGTCGGCCGCACGCACGCGGCGAGCACGCGGCGCAGCCGCTCCTCGTCGTCGATCGGCACGGAGAGCCGTCCGGCGCGCGCGACGGAGACGACGCCGCTCTCTTCGCTCACGACGACGACGACGGCGTCGGTCTGCTCGGTGAGCCCGACCGCGGCGCGGTGCCGCGTGCCGACGTGGCGGTCGACGCCGATCGTGTTGTCGCTCAGCGGCAGAAAGCACGACGCGCCTTCGATCAGCAAGTCGCGCACGATCACCGCGCCGTCGTGCAGCGGCGAGGTCTTGTTGAAGATCGCGAGCAGCAGGTCGAGCGAGAGGCGCGCGTCGAGCGCCGTCCCGCTCTCGACGTACTCGCGCAGCCCCGTCTTCTGCTCGACCACGATCAGCGCACCGATGCGCTGCCGCGCCAGCACGAACGCGGCGTGCGAGACGATGCGGATCTGTTCGGCCGCGAGCTCGTCCTCGGCCATGCGGTCGCGCACGAACAGCCGCCCGCGGCCGAGCTGCTCGAGCCCGCGCCGCAGCTCGGGCTGGAACACGATCGGCAGACCGACCGCGGTGCCGAGGAGCAGGTACTGCATCAGCGTGGCGAGGACGAGCAGGTGCAGCAGGTTCGACGCGGCGAGGATCACGACGAGGACGAAGAGCCCGAGCATGATCTGCACGGCGCGCGTGCCGCGAATCAGGAGCAGCAAGTAGTAGGTGAGAACCGACGTCGCGAGGATGTCGATCGCGTCGCCGACCCCGAAATGAACCGGGATCGCGGGCCAGGTCATCGGCGCGGCTCTTTCAGGTACGTCTCGATGACGCGGCTCCCGTCGAGCTCGGGATCGCCCAGACCCGCCGCCGCGATCGCGGCGGCCTCTTCGAGCGCGAGCGCCTCGGGCGAGCGCCGGGGGACGAACACCGACTCGATCGCGATGAGATCGTCGACAAGCTCCGGCGCGCTGATCGCGTCGTCGAAGCGCACCGTCACCGTCTCGCCCTCTTCGAGGACGTCGAGCACGCCGGCCGGTGCGCCGTCGCCCGCCAACGCTTCGACGACGTTCGCGCGGGCGAGCGGGTCGGCGAGGACGACGGAGCGGACGGCGATCACGATCGGCGTACGCTTCGCGTGAGCGACGACGGACTCCGCCGCGCGCGCGTGATCGCGGTCGGCCGCAACGCGGCGTGGATCGTCGCCGCGGACGAGAGCGAGCCGCGTCTCGCGTCGCTGCGCAAGGGGGCGCACCGCGCGATGCCGGTCCCCGGCGATGTGGTCGCCGCGCGCGAGATGGCGCCGGACCGCGTCGTCATCGACGAGATCGCGCCGCGCGACTTCGCACTCGTCCGGCGGACCGGCGGCGGGCGAACGAAAACGATGGCGGCGAACGTCGACACGCTGGCCATCGTCGCCGCGCTCGCCGAGCCGCCGCTCAACTTCGAGCTGGTCGACAGCCTGGTCGCGTTCGCCCTGCAGCACGATATCGCACCGCTGCTCCTCCTCACGAAGCCGGATCTCGCCGGCGAAGAGCAGGCCGAACGGACGGCGCGGCTGTACCGCGCGGTCGACGTCCCGGTGATCCTGCTCAACCCGAAAGCCGGCCGCGGCGTCGACGGCCTGCGCGAGGCGATTGCGGCCCGGCGGGCGCTTCTCGTCGGAAACTCCGGGGTCGGGAAGTCGACGATCTTCCGCGCGCTCGGCGGGATCGGCGTCGTCGGCGAGCTGTCCCGGTTCGGCCGCGGCCGACAGACGACGACCTCGGCGCGGCTCGTGCGGCTCGGCGAGGGGTTCCTCATCGACAGCCCGGGGATCGGCGAGTTCGTGCTCGATCCCATGCCGGCGTCCGAAGCGGCCTGGCTCTTCAGCGAGATGCGCGAGCCCGCGACGCGCTGCCGCTTCGCCGACTGCCGCCACCTGAGCGAGCCGGGATGCGCGGTGCGCCGGGCCGTCGAGGAGGGGCAGATCGCCCCGAGCCGCTACGCCTCGTACGCGCGCATCGCCGAGGCGGCCCCCAGAGGGTGGACCGGCTCCCCGGATTTGTGATAGGCTACTCTTCGTGCCCAACATCAAAGCCGCCGTCAAGTGGGTGCGCCAGACCGACAAGCGCACGCTGCGGAACCTCGACACGAAGACCCGCCTGAAGACGCTGTTCAAGAAGGCGAAGAGCGCCAAGGACGCGGCGGTTGTCTCGTCGGTCGAGTCGCAGTTCGACAAGGCGGCGCAGCGGGGCGTCATCCACAAGAACAAGGCCGCGCGCAAGAAGTCGCGGCTCGCGAAGGCGGTCGCGAAGTCGGCCTAGCCGCCGCGCCGTCCTTTCTCAGAAGCAGCGAGAGGCCGCCCCGAACGGGGCGGCCTCTCGTCGTTCTCGGCGGTGCTCCGGTCAGCAGCCGCCGATCACGCCGGTCATGGGCTTCACGCCGCTCAGCGAGCGGAGGAGCGGGCCCGGGGTGCAGGTCGGAGTCGGGGTCGGCGTCGGCGCCAGCGTGGGCAGCGGCGTCGGCGTCGCCGTGGGCACCGGGCTCGGCGTCGGGGTCGGCACCGGGCTCGGCGTCGGCGTCGGGACCGGAGTCGGCGTCGGCACCGGGGTCGGTGTGGCGGTCGGCGCCGGGGCCGGGGTCGGGGTCGGGGTCGGCACCGGCGTCGGAGTGGCGGTCGGCGCCGGCGTCGGCGTCGACCCGCCGCGCCCCGGAGTCGGCGTCGGTGTCGGCGTCGCGGTCGGCGTAGGCGTCGGCTTGCCGCAATTCTTGACCGTCACGTCGACGACGCTCGAGTTGCGATCGTCCTTGACGGTGATGACGGCGCTTCCGACGCCGACCGCGGTCACCGTGAACCACGAGACCTGCTGCCCGTTCAAGCGCGGCTGGCTCCTGTCCATCGCGCTGTCCGGCGCGACGGTGGCGACGTTCGTATCCGACGACGACGCCGAGGCGGATGACCAGCCGGAGCTGTCCGTCGCGGCGATGTCTTCGCTCGTGCCGTCGCACAACGTGAGGCTTTGGGTCTGGCCGCCTCCGCCGCCGTTCCCGCCGCCGCCGTTACCGCCGCCGCCGCCGTTCCCGCCGCCCATGTTGCAGGCGACGTAGCGTACGGCACCCGTGGACAGGGCGTTCGAGCCGCCGTCCGCGGACGGGATCGTGCTGCTCGCCCCGCCCGAGCAGGCGGTCAAGGCGGACGCGGTAAGCACCGCTAGCCATCCATAGCGTCGCACAAGGAGCCTCCGTGATCGCGTGATGTGCCCGATAGATCGATTCCCGACAGTCCTAGGCCGTTCGCCCTACTTAACCGAAAGGTTACACGCCTAGCGGCCGTCAGCATCCGCTCCCGACCACGCCGGTGAAGACGCCGACGAGCGCGGGGACCGGCCCGGGAGTGCAGCTGGGGCGCGGCGTCGGGCTGGGCGTCACGGTCGGAAGCGCGGTCGGCTTGGGCGTGGGCGTCGCGGTCGGCTTCGGCGTCGGGGTGGCGGTCGGCTTCGGCGTCGGGGTCGGGGTCGGCGTCGCGGTGGGCTTCGGGGTCGGCGTCGCCGTCGGTTTGGGCGTCGGCGTGGCGGTGGGCTTCGGCGTGGGCGTCGCAGTCGGCGTCGGCGTCGCGGTCGGCTTGGGCGTGGGCGTCGCGGTGGGCTTCGGGGTCGGCGTTGCGGTCGGCTTGGGCGTCGGCGTCGGAGTCGGCGTCGCCGTGGGTTTCGGTGTGGGAATCGCCGTCGGCTTCGGCGTTGCGGTGGGCACCGGCGTCGCGGTCGGTTTCGGCGTGGGCGACGGCGTCGGACTCGGCGACGGGGTGGGCTTCGGCGACGGGGTCGCGGTCGGTTTCGGGGTCGGCGTCGCGGTCGGCTTCGGTGTGGGCGACGGGCTCGGCGTGGGCGTTCCGCACGTCTGCACGGTCACGTTCGCGGTCGCCGTGTAGCCCTTCGTGTCCGTCAGCGTGAAGCTCGCCGTCCCCGCCTTGTACGTCGTGACGATGAACCAGTACGCCGGCTTCCCGTTGTACGTCGGCTCCGACTGGTCTTTCGCCGTGTCGGCGACGATGGTCAGAACCGCCGGGTTCGTCGAGCTGGTCGTCGGGTTGACCGGATTCCCGTAGTAGTCGTCGGCCGGGAATTCGAACACCGTGTTGTTGCAGAGCGTCCACGACTCGACGTTGCCGCCGTTCGGCGCGCCGACGTGGCAATTGCTGTGCCGTATCGTCCCGCCGGGCCGCTCGGGCGCGGGAGTCGATGCGGGCGGAACGAGCGAACCACCGCCGCCCGAGCACGCGGCGAGCACCGCCGCGGCGACGAGCGCGAGCCATCCATAGCGACGCACGCGGAAAACCTCCATGTCCGGATCCGCCCAACCTGGGGTTTCCCTGGCACACCCGCATCTGTCGGGCACTGACAGAACCATTACAAGCGCAGGGACGCTCGTGACGCCGTGTCCACCGCCCGGTACGTCCCTCCGCTGGGGCTCGGTGCGGCGCCGCGGCGGAGCGGCTCGCCGGCGAGGGCGAGAGCCGCGGAACGAAGCTCAGCCGTCGACGACGATCGCCAGGCGAACGCCCTGGACGCCGGCGGAAGGCACGAGCAGACGCTCGCGCAGCGCGTCGCGGAGCGGGTCGAGCCGCGCCGTGCGGACCGCGAAGCGGTAGCGCCACTCGTCGTTCACGCGGGCGACGGGGTAGGCGGCCGGTCCGAGCACTTCGAAGCGCGGGTCGCCGCGCAGCGCATCCGCCCAGCGGGCGATCGCGCCTTCGACGGCGCGCCGCGAGCGCCCGATGGCGCCGACGACGACCATGCGCGTGTACGGGGGCCAACGCAGGTCGCGGCGATCCTCCAGCTCCGCGCGCGCGAAGGCTTCGTAGTCGTGCCGCGCGGCATGGACGATCGCCGGGTGCTCGGGCGCATACGTCTGCACGATCGCTTCGCCGGGCCGCGCGCGTCCGCTGCGGCCGCAGACCTGGGTGAGAAGCGCGAACGTTCGCTCCGCGGCGCGATAGTCGGCGACGTGGAGGTCCAGGTCGGCGGCGATCGCGCCGGCCAGCGTGACCTGCGGGAAGTCGAGCCCTTTCGCGACCATTTGCGTCCCGACGAGGACGTCGCCGTCGTCGCCGAAGCGTTCCAGCAGCCGGGCGTGGTCTCCGACGCGCGTCGTCGTGTCGGAATCCATCCGAACCACGCGCGCCTCGGGGAAGAGCCGCTCCAGCTCGTCGGCGACGCGCTCGGTTCCCGTGCCGAACTCGCGCACCGGCCCGGCGCCGCAGGCCGAGCACGCTTCGCGCAGCGGCTCCTGATGATCGCACCAGTGACAGCGCAGCAGCGCTTCCGAGCGGTGCACGGTGAGCGACGTCGAGCAGCGCGGACATTCGGGGACGCCGCCGCAGGCGCGGCACAGGACGAACCGCGCCGATCCGCGCCGGTTGATGAACAGCACCGACTTCTCGCCGCGCGCCAGGCGATCGGTGAGCGCCTCCGTCAGCGCGCTGGAGAACACGCGCCGGTTCCCCGAGGCGAACTCCGCGCCCATGTCGACGATCCGCACCGTGGGCATCGGCTGCGCGGTCGCGCGCGCCGCGATCCGGATGAGCGGAAACCGGCCGGCTTTCGCGCGTGCGTAGTCGTCGAGCAGGGGCGTCGCGCTGCCGAGGACGACGACACCGCCGGCGCGGCGCATCCGCTCGCGCGCGACCGCGATCGCGTCGTAGCGCGGGACGGTGTCCTGCCGGTAGGACGTCTCGTGCGCCTCGTCGACGACGATCAGCTCGACGTTCGCAAGCGGCGCGAACACGGCGCTGCGCGCGCCGACGACGACGTCGATCTCGCCGCGCGCCGCCGCCTGCCACGCCTCGAAGCGCTCGCGCTCCGAGAGCGCGGAGTGCAGCACGGCGACGCGGTCGCCGAACGCCGCCTCGAAGCGTGCCGCGGTCTGCGGGGTCAGCGCGATCTCGGGAACGAGCACGATCGCGCGTCCGCCGCGCGCGAGCACGCGCGCGATCGCGTGCAGGTACACGAACGTCTTGCCGCTCCCGGTGACGCCGTGCAGCAGCGCCTGCGCGTAGCGCCGCGCGTCGAGCAGCTGCGCGATCTGCGCGATCGCGTCGTGCTGCTCGTCCGTCGCGGTGAACGGGGGCAGCGCGACCCGCGCGCTGCGCTCGCGGCGGATCTCGCGCGCCTCCTCCACGAGCGCGCCCGCCTGCACCGCGCGCCGGATCACCGCGTCCGAGAATCCGGCAAGCACGGCATCGCCGCGCCGCACCTCACCGAGCCCGACGACGTGCGCGACGAGCGCTTCGGCCTTCTTCCCCTTCACCGTCCCGTCACCGGCGCGCAGCACGCGAACGGTCGCGACGCCGACTCGCGCGTCGGCCAGAACGCGCCGCCGCTCGAGCGCGCCGGCGCGGACGAGCGCGTCGAGCGCGTGACGCAGCGTCGTGCGATCTCCCGCGCGCCGCGCTTCGGGATGACGCAGGAGCGCGTCCGGCGACACGCCGTCGCGAAAGTCGCTCCACAGCAGCCGGATCAGCCGCTCGGGAACCGCTTTGAAACGGCCCGCATCGGGCGGCGCGCCGACGGGAACGACACGCTCGACCGAGCGCGGAATCGCCGCCGCGAGCACGACCGCGCCGAGCGCCTCGCGCAGCGAGCACAGATACGAGTCGGCGATCCAGCGCGCGAGCGCCAAGCCCGTCGCATCGAAGGCGCGCGGGCCGTCGGTCTTCGCGATGACGTCACGCAGCTTCGGCTCGCCGCCGGGCTGCGCGTCGTCCGCGCCCTCGTACGGCTCGCTCACGACGTAGCCGTACACCACGCGCGGGCCGAGCGGCACGCGAACGACGTCGCCGGTCGTCAGGTGCAGCCCGTCCGGAACGCCGTACGTCAGCGCTCGGTCGAAGCGCGCGGTCTTGAGATGGGGAAGGACGTCGACGCGCACGCTCAGAGGCGACGACCGGACCGGGACATCGCCCGCATCTTCGTCGCCCGGCACGGCTCTCCAGCCGCCGCGCGCTACACGTGCCGCGGCACGGCGCGGCCGGTGTCGAGACGGCACAAGACGCCGCCCGGCGCGGAGAACGACACGCCGTCGCGCCCGGTTCCCTTGGTGTGATACATCGCGGCGTCGGCGCGCTCGAGGAGCTCGTGCGCCGATCGGGCGTCGGCCGGAAACGCCGCGACGCCGATCGACGCGGTGATCGTCACGGCGGCGCGCGCGCCTGCGGGCCGGAGCGCGTCGACGTCGAGCCGCGCGACCCGCCGGCGCAGCTCTTCCGCGCGCGCGATCGCGTCGGCTTTTCCGCAGTCGCTGAGGACGAGACAGAACTCGTCGCCGCCGTTCCGTGCGGCGAGGTCGTCGGGACCGCGCGCGACCGCGGCGAGCTCGCGCGCCAGCTCGCGCAGCAACGCGTCGCCGCAGCCGTGACCGTAGGCGTCGTTCCACTCCTTGAAACGATCGCTGTCCACGAACAGCAGGGCGACGTCGCGGCCGGGCGATAGTCGCGCGCGATCGATCAGCGTCGCGAGCCGCCGCCGAAACGCCGCCGGCGACAGGAGCCCGGTCAGGGCGTCGTACTCGGCTCGGCGCCGGTCGTGTTCGCGTTCGAGCGCGAGACGATACGCCGGTGCGCACTGCTCCGTGAAGCGCGCGAGCCGCTCGAGCGCCTCGTCGCGGACCGTCCCGCTCGCGGAGAAGACGATGCAGGCGCGCACGCCCTGGTCCGTCGCGAGCGGAACGGCGAGCGCGAACGCGTCTCGCGGATGCGGCGGCGGAACGTGAGCGTTCGCCGTGAGCCGGTGTCCGGCGCGCAACACCCGGGCGGGAAGCGCGTCGGCATCGAGCGCGACGCGCGAGCCGGGGTAGTACGACGTACGCGGGCCGCATGCGAAGATGCACGCGAGCTCGCCGTCGGATTCCTCGAAGACGAGGACGCCGTCGACGCCCGCGATCGTCGCCGCGCTGCGCGAGAGCTCTTCCAGCACGGCCGCAACGGAAACCCGAGCCGCTTCGGCAACCTGCCGAAGCGCGTCCGCGTCCAGCGCACCGGCGGCGGCGACACGTCGAAGATCGTCGCGAAGCTTTCGCATCGCCGTGCGCGTACGAAGCAGCTGCGCCAGAAGAACGCCGGCGATCGCGCTCGACGCCGCGGCGAGCAGGACGGCCCCGCCCGCAAGCCACGCCGGGAGTGACGTCGACGACGCGAGCTGCACGTCGACGACGGTGCCCGCCCCTCACGCTGTGCATCGTCCTGGACCCCGAGCGGGGTACGCGGCGGCGTGCGCCGTTTGCCCAGGACGTTCGGGTTCGTGCTACGCGATGAGCTGCCGGAGCTTCTCCGTGTCGGTCACGACGACGTTCGCGGTCCGCATGTCGACGAGACGGTCGTCCCAGAAGCGGTTCAGCGTCCGGTTCACCGTCTCGCGCGTCGTGCCGATCATGTTCGCCATCTCTTGATTCGTCAGGCGCAGCGTGATGCGCGTGCCGTTGGCGACCGGCTCGCCGAACTGCTCGGTCAGGTTCAGCAGCAGCGAGGCGAGCCGCGCGCGGATGTCCTGCGAGGTCGTCGCCGCGATCAGCGCGTTTGCGGCGCGCAGCCGTTCGGACAGCTCGATCACGAGAAGCCGGCCGATCTGCGGGCTCTTGTCGATCAGGCCCATGAAGTCGCTCTGGCGGATCGCGCCGACCTCGACGTCGGTCAGCGTCTTGATCGACGCCGAGCGCAGCGACGAGTCGAACATCGACATCTCGCCGAAGAAGTCGCCTTCCTTCAGGATCGAAAGGATCGTCTCGCGGCCGTCGGGCGTGACGCGGCAGACCGCGACCGACCCCGAGCCGATCACGAAGAACGTGTCGCCGGGGTCGCCTTCGCGCACGATGAACTGATGCTTCGCGTAGCGACGGTCGGAGACGGTCGCGAGAACCTGCGAAAGCTGATCGTCCGAAAAATCCCGAAACAGCGGGATCCGCCGGAGGGTCGCGTGGTCGATCATCCCCCTCCACACTTGGAGGAGCCGCACCGCCCGACCTTCGTCGTCAGGCCGAACGCGGGATCAGGGACAGCCGGTCGCGGGGACGACCATCACGCGGAACCAGAGCGTCCCTTGCGACGCGACGCTCGTCACACCGCTGAGGTTGGCCGTCGAGGTGATCCCGGACGGCACGAGGGCGAACCCGCTCCCGCCCACCGTGTCGGTGAACGACGTCGACTTCACGGTGCCGCCCGTGAACGTCGAGTTCGCCGTGCTGTCGCCGAAGGTCGTCGTTCCGTTCGCGCCGGCGACGAGGGCGTCGTTCAGCCCGCACGAGAACGTGCTCGCGCCCCAGGTGTTCGAGGTGCTGTTCCCCGTGGTCGTGTCGATCAGCCCGCTCGCCGTGCCGTTCTCGGTGATCACGAACGTGCCGGGCCGCACCCAGGGCCAGTCGTTGGTGAGGGTCGGCTCGCTGCTCGCGCCGGCGACGATGTTGCGGTAGTCGATCGAGAACGTCAGGATCGCGCCCGGGCAGAGGCCGTTGGCGGGAATGGTGTCGCCGGCGGGGCAGCCGCCGTTGCTCGGGAGCGTCTCGTTCTTCGTCAGCACGACGAAGCCCGGATACAGCTCGTTGTGCGTCGTGTTCGTGTTGCCGTACGTGTCGGAAGCCGTGAGCGTCGCGTCGTAGCGGTTGAACGCCGTCACGTTGGTCCCGCTCGGGATCGTGTACACCGTCCACGTCTTCGTCGCGGAGAGCAGCGTGTTCGCGGCGACGCTGTACGTCGTCGACGACGTTTGGCCCGCCGCGCCGACCGTCCAGCCGCCGGACGACGCGCAGCTCGGCGAGCCGGAGCTGTCGGGGCACACCTGGCCGGTCCAGCCCGTCGGCGCGGTGACGGTCAACGTCAGTGTTTGCGTGCCGCCCGGATCGTTGTTGTAGTACAGCTCGTTCGGCACGTCGATCGTCGTCGCCGACGTCGTCTTGAAGACGTTGCCTTGCCACGTTCCGGGCGTCGAGCTGATGTTGTACATCGGCATCCCGGCCGGATAGAACGCCTTCGCCGTGAAGTCGTTGTCGTTCGTCGCGCCGACGACCCCGTCGTAGCTTCCGGTCGCGTTATAGCCGGTCGTCGAGCCTTGCGAGAGCGGCCCGGTGTAGACGGTGCTGTTGATGCCGTTGCACTCGCCGCCCGACGCGACGCCCGGGATCGACGCCGCGGTGACGGTCAGCGTGGAGCCGGCCGCCCCCGCCGTCGCCCCGTACGTCGTCGCCGACGTCGTCGTCGTTCCGGCCGCCCCGCCCGTGACGCTGCTCGTGACCGACGCGCTCGTCATGATGACGCCGCCGCCGCCGCCGCCGCCGGGACCGTGCTGCTGCGAGAGGCTGCTGTTCGTCGCGTTCGCCGTCGTGCCGGCCGCGCCGTCGGCGTATGCCGTGACGCCGAGCGAATGACCCGGCGGCGCCGTCACGATGATCGTTCCGCCCGCGCCGCCGCCGCCGCCGCCGTCGTTCAGCGGCGCGAGACCCGTCGTCCCGTCCGCGTAGAGGCTCGCGCTGCCGCTCGTCGTGCTGAGCCGCATCATGACGATGCCGCCCCCGGTGCCGCCCGACGAGCCGTACTCGTTGTAGGCGTTGTTGTTCGAGCCGTTGTTGTTCACGCCGGCGCCGCCGCCGCCACCCATGAACGCGCGGCTGACGGAAGCGGACGTGACGACCGCCGCGCCGCGTCCGCCGATGTCGTGAGCGTTGTTCGGCGTGAACTTGGTCGTGCTCGTTCCGTACGATTGCGTCGAGCTCGTCGAAGGAACCGCGTTGTAGCCGGTTCCTCCGGGACCGCCGTTCGGCGGGTAGTACGGCGTGTTGCCGCTGTACACGGGGGTCCAGGGATAGCCGCCGTTGCCGCCCGCGCCGCCGTTGGATCCGCCGCCGCCGCCGGTGTTCTCGTCGTTCGCCGCCGGGTCGTCGTCGTCGCCGCCGCCGCCCGCATTCCCGGGCGCGCCCATCCCCATGTCGCCGCTCGGATAGCCGTCGGTCTCGCCGTTCTGCACCGTCGGCGAGCCGGGGGTGCTGGGCGTCGAGAAGCTCGTGTACCAGAACAGGTTTGCGGGGGTGCCGAAGATGCCTTCGCCCTTCGATCCGAAGCCCGGAACCGAGCTGCCGTTCATGTCGGCGGAGTCGAGGAAGTCGTTGTTCAGCACGCTGCTCGGGGTCGAGCCGCTGTCGGTCAAACCGCCCCCGCGGAACCCGTCGCCCGTCGCGTAGACGCTCGCGCCGCCGAGCGTCAGCAGCGACGCCATGTCGACCGCCGCGACGCCGCCCGTCTTGCCGTCCCAATACGCGGCGTGGAAGTTGCTCGTCAGCGTTCCCGTCGTGTACTGCGGAACGCGGATGATTTGATAGACCTCTTGTCCGTGCGAGCTGGACGCGGCCGCTTCGTGATAGCTGTTGAGGAGCCCGTTGCCGCTGCCCGCGCCGACGATCGTGATCGTCGTGCCGCTCACCGCCGAGATGTAGACGTACTCGTACAAGCCCGCGCTCGAGAGGCTCGAAACGGTGCCGTACGAGCTGCCGTTGGTCGTCGTGAACGTGCCGTCTTGCATTTGAATGATGAGCAGCTCGTCGCCGACGGAGAGCGCCGGGCTGGACGCGCCGCCGCCCGCGGTGTCGGGGGTCGTGCTCGAGAGACGGACGCTGGTCGCCCCCGCGCTCAGCGTGCCGGTCCGCGGCGTAAAATACTCGTCGACGACCGACGACATGCTGCCGGCGGCGCCGTCCTTCCCCGGGTTCGGGACGCACGGCGCTCCGCTCGTCGCGAGCGCCGGAAGCGGCGCCAGGACCGTGCCCGACAGCAGCAACGCGATCTGAACGAAGGCGACGGCGAGCGCCGCGGCTCGCCGAAACAATCCGCGGCACGTAAAATACCGCGCCCCGGAAAACCCGGGCGGGAACGTGGCCACGGAATTCTGATCGTCCCAACGACGAACGTTCCCGCCATGCTTTACCACGTCTTTGCACTTGTCGTGGAACGCGCGGGGGCACCGGGAGCGGCATGACGACGGAGTTTCCGCCCGCGCTGCATGCCCTCACGGCCGAGCCGTCGATCGCGCGGCCCGGGGAGGTCGTGCGGCTGCGCTTTCGCACGCGGAATCTCGGCTCGACGCCCAGTCCCGCGGGGACGGTTTGCTTTCGCCTGGATCCCCGCTTCGAGCCGATCGGCGAGCTGCGGCTCGAGGTGCAACCGGCGGCGCCGGGCGACGACGTCGTCGCGGAAGCATCGGTGCGCGTCCTCGCGGCGTGCGACGACGGCACGCGGCTCCACGCGCAGGCCGTGCTGCGGCTGCCCGACGCCGAACTCGGTACGAACGTCTGCGAGGTGGTCGTTCGCGGGCGTGCGGTGCTCGACGGACCGGCGAGCGGAACGTTCGTCGAGGCGCTCGACGCGAAGACCGTCCGCGTGCGCGCGGTCGTGCGCAACGAAGGGGACGCCGTGGCGCGCGACGCCGTCGTCACCCTACCGCCGCCGCCCGGGTGCGCGCGCCTGCCGGGCGACGCGGGTGATGATCAGGCCGCCGAGCAGCGCGTGCCCCAGCTCGCGCCCGGAGAATCGGTCGAGCTCGCGTTCGATGCGCTCGTCGTCGCGCGCGTCGCCGGCGAGGTCAGGGCGAACGATGCGTGGGTGCGGCTCGGCGACGAACCGCCGCGGGCGCTCGGCGTGCGCGCCGGCGCGATCACCCAGCCTCTGCTCGGCGCGGCCGTGCGCGTGCGCGCCGCACGACTGCGCGCCACCGTGTCCGTGGACGTTCGGAACGACGGGTGGAGCGACGCGCGCGACGTCGAGGTCTCCCTCGTTCTGCCGCCGGGCGTGCGCGTTCTTCGCGATGCGGCGTCGGTGAACGATGTGCCGGTTTCCGACGTCTCGGCCGGCGAAACCACGCCGCGCAGGCGCTCGCGCCGCGGTCCGGCCGCGCCTGCGTGCGCCGGTGCGGCGGACGCCGGCATACGATACGCGCGACTGCGCGTCGACGACGATACCGCGTCGGTATCGATCGCGTGCGTCCCCGCGCGCGCGTGCAGCACCGTGTGCGTCGATCTCGCCTACGGCGCCGATTCGCCCGCGAGCACGATCGTCGCGCGCGTCCGCCGCGACGCCGGCAAGCACGAACTCGCCGGCGATGCGGAGCACGACGCGACGCACGCCGAAGCGTCGTTCACGCCGGTCCTCGCGCGCGAGCTTCGCGTGCTCGCGGTCGATGCTCCGGACCGCACCGAACCGGGGGCGCGCATCGACCTTTCCGCGCTGGTGCTCAACGCCGGCGACGGCGCGGAACGCGTGCACGTAGCGGTCGAACCGCTCGTCGATCTCCGTGCTGCCGAGGACCACGGCGGCGGCTCCGACGCGGCGGCCACGGATGCTGCGCCGGAAATCGGCACTGGCGCTGCCGGTGCATTCGGCACGTCCCTTGCGCGTGTCGCCGGTAGCGAGGGTGAAGATGTGCTGCCCGCGGGTTGCGTGCGCGCGATCGCGGCGAGCGCGCTGACTCCGGTGCACGCCCGTGACGGCGACCTCGTTCGTTTCCGGGTCGCCGCGCGTCGCGCGCCTGCGCTCGAGGAGGATGCGTTTCGGCGGCACCCGGCCGATGCGCCCGAGCGATGCGAAGCGGTCGTCGCCGTCCGCGTCTGCGACCGCGCTTCGCTCGTCCTCGACGGCGATCCGACGGGTGCTGACGGCGCGATCGTCTACGGCGTGCGGAACGCCGGGCACGCCGCCGCGCGCGCGATCGTCGCCACGTTCGGCGACGAACGGCGCGAGCTGCGTGCGCTGGAGCGCGGCGCGCGGTGGGAGCTGTCCGTGAGCGAAAGCGAGGCGCGCCGCGGCGGCCGCATCGTCGCGGAGAACGCTTCGCCGCTGGCGTTGCCCGCGTCGGCGCCGCGCTCGCCGGAGGCCGCGGCCGTCACGCTCCGCGTCCCCGATGAAGCGGTCGCCGGCGGCGCCTTCGGCGTGCGGACGATCGTGGAAGCTCGCGCGGCTGACGACGAGCTGGCGGTGACGCTCGACGCGGGCGACGCGTTGTCGATCGTGCCGGGGACGACGCGCGTGGACGGCTGCTCGCTGCTCGACCTCGACGGCGTTTCACCGCTCGAGTCCGGGCTCACGCTGCGCGGCGTTCCGGCGGGCGCGCGAATCGTCGTGGAATGCTCCGTGTCCTCGTCCTCGACCTCGGCAGAGCAGCACGCAGCGATCGTCGCACACGTGCGCTCGGCTTCGGGCGAATCAGAAGCGCGAGGGTCCGTCGCGCTCGTGCACCGCGCGGCGTTCGCACTGCGCCCGCCAACGCTCGCCTATCATGTCGAGGGCTGCAGCGTCATCGCGAGCGTCGCCCCGCCCGCGGTCTCCGAGCTGCCCGCGGCCGCAGCAGCCGTTTATGCGGCACCTCGCGACGCGGCCGACCCGCGATGCGCGGCGGATGAACCACACAATGAACCGGAAGCGGCGGCCGATGAACCGCAAACGGACGTCGCGCCGGCGCTGCCCGTGCGCCTCGCGTTCGATCCGGGTCGCGAGACCGAGCGCCGCGCGCTGCTCGCGCGGCTGCTGCGGTTTCCGGCGACGCGGCTGGCGGATCACGTGCTCGCGCTGCGCGGGATGCTGCCCGACGCCGCGACGTCGGGCGACGCGGAGATCGCCGCCGCGCTGGAGCGCCTGGGCGCGGCGGCGGCCGATTCGTTCGACCGGCTCTTCGTGAAGCTGCGCGTTCCCGGTTTGGACGTCGAGGCGGTCGACCTTGAAGACGTCGAGATGCGGGGAGCGCTCACCGGCGTGTTCGAGACCCTGGAGCGGCGTGCAGCGTCGGGCGCGAGCGTCGCGCCGTTCGGCGCCTCCCGAGCGCGGTACGTTCTGCAGACGCTCGCCGATGCGCCGCTGGGCGACGCCGCCGCGCTGCGCGCGGCGCTCGCTCTCGTTCCGGCCCCGCCGGCCGGCGGCGGCCGGACCGGCGCCGACGGCGGGAGCACCGACGCGGCCGGCGGCGACGATCGCGTCGGTGCCGCGCTCGCCGGATATGCCGGTGCGCTCGACGGCGCGCTCGCGCGATACGACGGCGCACCGCGCTCGTCGTTCGACGACGGTCTCGGGCGGCGGGCCGGCGACCGTCTCGACGATGCGCGCGCCGAACTGCTGGCGGCGCTCCGAGCGATGCAGATCGCTCCGTGCTGACGCTCGTGCTGCCGGCGCTGCTCGCCGCGTTCGGCTGCGTGCTCACCGGGATCGCGATCTTCGCGCCGCGCCCCGCGCAGCCGCCGCCCGCGATATCGTTCGCGCCCCCGTCCGTCGCGATCGATCCGCGGATCGATCGGTTCACGAACGCGTCGGACGATCCGTTCGCCGCGCCGTCACCGCGCGGTCCTGCGACTCGGCGCGCCGAGGACGACGCGCCGCGTCGTGCGACGTGGCCGGCCGGCGTCGATCCGCGCGCGGCCGACTGCGAGGCCGGCGCACGCCTCGCGCTCGTCGCCGCGCTCGCCGAAATCGGCTCGTCGTGGGCGTCGTCGCTGCTCGGACGCGCCCTGGCGGACGAGCCCGATACGGAAGTCCGCGAAGCGATCCGCGCGGCGCTCGACCGCGCCTGATCGCCTCACGCGCCGAGCAGCAGGTCGCGCTGCGCTATTGCTGCGGGCGCGCGTAGAGTCCGACGATCTCTTTCTGCGCGAGGATGTGACCGCGCGTCATGAACCGGAACTTCGCGTACGTCGTCGTTTCGTCGACGCCGAGCTTGTCCTGATCGAGCGCGTACACCGTGAGATGGTAGTGGTGCGCGGAATCGTTGGGCGGCGGACACGGCCCGCCATACTTGCTCTCGCCGAAGTCGGTGAAGCCCTGCGTCGCGTGGACGCCCGCCCCTTTCTTGCCGCCGGCGCCCGCTTCGAGCGACGTCACGCTCGCGGGGATGTCGAAGACGACCCAGTGGACGAAGCCCACACCGGTCGGCGCGTCGGGGTCCCAGATGGTGATCGCGAACGATTTCGTCCCGGCCGGCGCGCCCGACCAGGCGAGGTCGGGGCTCTCGTTGCCGCCGGTGCAGCCCATCCCGTCGAAGGCGCACGCCTGCGGGATCGATTCGCCGTCACGAAACATCGAGCTCCTGACGGTCAGTGTGCCCTGCGTCTCCATGGCGCCGTTGTACCCCGAAACCGCCGCGCCGCGCGCGGGTAGCACGTCGCATGGCGCACGTCCGCATCGACAACGACCTCCTGATCGTCGAGCTCTCGTCCTGGGACAAGCTCTGGGCGATCCACGGGTCGTTCCGCGTCCCGCTCGCGAACATCGCGTCCGCGACCGTGTCGAAGCCGCCCTCGTTCTGGGAGTCGTTGAAGGTGCTCGGCACGAACGCCGGGTCGCTGAAGATGGCCGGGACGTTCCTGTACCACGGCGACGTCGTGTTCTTCGACTACCAGGGCAGCGAGGACGTGCTGGTGATCGACCTCGCCGAGAACGCGTCGAAGTACAAGCATCTCTTCTTCCACGTCGACCCGCCGGACAGCGCGGACGACGTCGCGAACCGCATCACCGCGGCACTGCACGCGCGCTCGGCGACGACGTAGCGCGCACGGCGACGCCGGCCGCAAACGCCGAAGTTCGGCTGCGGCTACGCGCTCTGGTCCTTCGGGCGCTCGGCGAAGATCAGCGCTGGCGCTTCGCGCTTCTCGACGACTTCCTTGTTGATGATGCACTTCTTCACGCCTTGCAGCGACGGAAGGTCGTACATCACGTCGAGCATGATCTCTTCGAGGATCGAGCGCAGACCGCGCGCGCCGGTCTTGCGCGACTGCGCCTTGATGGCGATCGCGATCAGCGCTTCCTTCGTGAAGGTCAGCTCGACGCCGTCCATCCCCATGATCTTCTGGAACTGACGGACGAGCGCGTTGCGCGGCTCGACGAGGATGCGGCGCAGGGCCAGCTCGTCGAGCGCGTCGAGGGTGACGACGATCGGCAGACGGCCGATGAACTCCGGGATCAGCCCGAAGCGCAGCAGATCCTCCGGCATCAGCTGCTGCAGCATCTTCGTGTGCAGCCGATCCTTCTTCGTCTCGGGGTTGGCACGGAAGCCGAGCGAGTTCGAGGCGACGCGGCTCTCGATGATCTTTTCGAGGCCGTCGAACGCGCCGCCGCAGATGAACAGCACGTTGGTGGTGTCGATCTGGATGAACTCTTGGTGCGGGTGCTTGCGCCCGCCCTGGGGCGGAACGTTGGCCGTCGTGCCCTCGAGGATCTTGAGCAGCGCCTGCTGGACGCCCTCGCCGCTGACGTCGCGGGTGATCGACGGGTTCTCGCTCTTGCGCGCGATCTTGTCGATCTCGTCGATGTAGACGATGCCCTTCTCGGCGCGCTTGACGTCGTAGTCGGCGGCCTGGATGAGCTTGAGCAGGATGTTCTCGACGTCCTCACCGACGTAGCCGGCCTCGGTGAGGCTGGTCGCGTCGGCCATCGCGAGCGGAACGTCGAGAATCTTCGCCAGCGTCTGCGCGAGGTAGGTCTTGCCGCTGCCGGTGGGGCCGACGAGCAGGATGTTGCTCTTCTGCAGCTCGACCTCTTCGGTCGAGCCCGTCGCGCCGCCCGCGTTCACGCGCTTGTAGTGGTTGTAGACCGCGACCGCCAGCGACTTCTTCGCCCGCTCCTGACCGATGACGTACTGGTTCAGGATGTGGTTGATCTCTTTCGGCTTCGGAATGTTCCGAAGCCGAAGGTTCTCGTCGACGTTCTTGTAGAGCTCTTCCTCGATGATCTCGTTGCAGAGCTCGATGCATTCGTCGCAGATGTAGACGCCGGGTCCCGCGATCAACTTCCGCACCTGCTCCTGCGATTTTCCGCAGAAGCTGCACTTCAGTTGGCCTTTCTCGTCCCCGAAACGAAACATGCGGTCGACCTACGGCGTGGGCGTGTTGGGCGTAACGGTCCGGTTGTCTTTGCTGAACACCTGATCGACGATCCCGTACTCCAGCGCTTCCTGCGCCGTCATGTAGTAGTCGCGCTCGATGTCCTTCAGGATCTTGTCGACGGGCTGCTTCGTGGTCTGCTCGTAGATGCCGGCCAGGGTGCGGCGCGTCGCGATGAGGTCGCGAGCGTGGATTTCGATGTCCGTCGCCTGGCCACCCACCTGCTGCACCCAGGGCTGATGGATGAGGATCTTCGAGTAGGGCAGCGCGTAGCGCTTGGTGGCCGCCCCGCCCGTGAGCAGGATCGACGCCATCGACGCCGCCATGCCGGCGCAAATCGTCGCGACGTCCGGCTTGATGAGCTGCATCGTGTCGTAGATTGCCAGCCCGGCGGTCACCGAGCCGCCCGGGCTGTTGATGTACATGTCGATGTCTTTATCGGCGTCCTCGCGCTCCAAGAAGAGGAGCTGCGCGATGACCAGCGAGGCCATCCCGTCGTCGATGGGGCCGTGGACGAAGATGATGCGTTCTTTGAGGAGCCGCGAGTAGATGTCGTACGCGCGTTCACCGCGTGCGCTCTGCTCGACGACCATCGGTACGAGATGTCCCATGTGCGCCTTCCGTGACCTACCCGGTTGCGACTTCAGTTGCGGGGACGCGGCGGGCCTGCTCGATCAGCTTGTCGAGCGTTTTCGTCCGGACGATCCCGTCGATGAGGGCGGGCACGTTCGAGCGGAGCGCCTGCACGATCTTCTCGCGCGGCTGGCCGTACTGCGCCGCGAGGGCGTCCAGCTCGGCCTCGACGTCCGCTTGCGTCGCTTCGATCCCTTCCTTTTTGGCGATCGCCTCGACCAGGAGGGTGCTCTTCACGCGGCGCTCCGCCTCGGGGCGCAGCTCGGCCCGGACCTCGTCCTCGCTCTTGCCGTTCGCGCCGAGGTACTCGTCCCAGGCGATGCCTGCGCGCGCCATGTTGGCGCGCATGTCGCCGAGGATCTGCTGGGTCTCGCGCCCGACGAGGACCTCCGGGATCGGGATGTCGTTCGCGGCCGCGATCTTCTCCAGCAGCTCCTGCGACATGCGGCGGCGGGCCGCGGTCTTCGCGTTCTCGTCGAGCCGGCGCCGGACGTCGGCGCGCAGCTCCTCGAGCGTCTCCCAGCGCGAGACGCGCTTCGCGAACTCGTCGTCGAGCTCGGGCAGCTCCGGCTCCTTCACCTCGTGGAGCGCGATCGTGAACACGGCTTCCTTGCCCGCCAGGTCGGCGTTCGCGTACGGGTCCGGGAAGGTGGCCGTGACGTCCTTCGTCTCGCCGGCGCGCATCCCGACGATCCCGGCGGCGAAGCCGGGGATGAAGCGGTCCTCGAGGACCTCGATCTCCTGCCCCTTCGCGGTGCCGCCCTCGAAGGCGACGCCCTCGATCTTGCCTTCGTAGTCGACGACGGCCGTGTCGCCGAGCTGGGCCGGCCGGTCGACCGGCACGAGGACCGCGGCGTTGCGGCGCATCTGCTCGACGGTGCGCTCGAAGTCGTCGTCGCTCGCCGCCTCGGGGACGTCGGTGACGTCGACCCCCGTATAGCCCTGCGGCTCGAACTCCGGCAGGATGAAGACGTGCGCCTTGAAGCTCGGCGGGCCGTCGTCCTCGCCGGGAACGAGCTCGACGCTCGGCGTCTCCAGCGGCGAGAGGTGATGCTCCTGGATTGCCGCGTCGACCTTCGGGCCGACGAGGTCGTTGAGCGCGCGGTCGATGATCTGCGCGACGCCGTAGGTGTTCTCGAAGATCTTTCGCGGGACTTTGCCGGGACGGAATCCCGGCACTTTCGCGCTGCGAACGAGCTTGCGGAACGCGGCGTCCTGCGCCGCGGCGAACTCTTCCGGCGTGATGCTGATCTCGAGCTCGACCTGCGTCGGGTCGAGCGGTTTCAGCGTCGAGGGCACGAGTGCGGCGGACCTCCGGAAGCGGGGACGGCGGGCAAGCGCCCGCCGTCGAACTGAAGTCGAAATTGGAGCGGAAGACGAGATTTGAACTCGCGACCCTCGCCTTGGCAAGGCGATGCTCTACCGCTGAGCTACTTCCGCGCGGCCGTCAGCCCCGTTTCGCGAGCCTCGGCACGAACCCTGGAAGCATACCGACGCCCCCTCCACCCGTCAACCCCGAACCCCGCCCCCAACGGCTTCGGGCCGCCAGCGCGCCCTCTCACAATTCCTTTGAACGGAGCGCAGCGCAGCGAGCACCGTGAAGGGTTCGCGGAACGCGAACCCACCAGCGCGCCCTTCTCACAACTCCTTTGAACGGAGCGCAGCGCAGCGAGCACCGCTATGGCTTCGCGCCGAAGGCGCGAAGTCTGGGCATGCTGAGACTCGAACTCAGACGGGTCGCCCCACTGGAACCTAAATCCAGCGCGTCTACCGATTCCGCCACATGCCCGCGGCGGCACGGTCTTCGCCTCGGGCGGCGCGATGACCGCCCGAGGCGAGACGGCTGTCCTAGACGAGCGTGAAGTGCAGCTCGCCGAGCTTCGAGATGACCGTACGGATGCGATCGCCGGGCTTGAGCCAGACCTGCTTGTCCTTCGGGTAGCCCATGATGACGCCGCTCGGAGTCCCCGTGTAGATCACGTCGCCGGGCTGCAGCGTGATGAACTGCGAGGTGTAGCTCACGATGTGCGCGCAGCTGAAGATCATCTGCGAGGTGTTCATGTTCTGGCGCGGGGTCGTCTCGTCGTTGACGAACGTCTGCACCTGCAGCGTCTGCGGATCGGGGATTTGGTCCGCGGTCACGAGCCACGGTCCCAGCGGCGCGAACTGATCCGGCGTCTTCCCGGTCATCCATTGCGAGACGCGCATTTGCGCGTCGCGCGCGGTGAAGTCGTGGCCGCACGCGTAGCCGAAGACGTGATCGAGCGCCTGCGCTTCGCTGACGTTCGAGGCCGTCTTCCCGACGATCATGACCAGCTCGGACTCGTAGTCGAACTTTTCCGCCGGCAGTCCGGACACTTTCACCGTGCCGTTGTGGCGGTTGAGCGCCGTGTTGTACTTGTTGAACAGGTCCGGATACGGCGGCAGCTTCTCGCCGGTTTCCGCGATGTGCGCGCGATAGTTCAAGCCGACGCAGATGATCTTCGGCGGCGCACCGACGAGCGGCCCGTACTCGACCGCGTTCTCGGCGCGGATCGCGCTCGCCGGCGCGTGCTCGACGAGCCGCGGAAGCGCCGCGACGTCGCCCCGGCCCGCGATGACGTCGTCCACCGTGAGCGGCGGCTGCGCCACACCGAGCACGCGCGCCGCGCGCGCGACGTCGACGATGCCGCGTGAGGTGCGGACGCCGACGTGATCGACGCCCCCGTCGCGGAGCGTCGTGAACGTCATGCCGTGCGTCGCCGCGGCGACCTCGGCCGGGCCGGCGGCCGCGACGAGCGTCGGAGCGGCGACCGCCGCCGCGGTCCCTGCCGCACCCGCGAGAAAAGCACCACGTGAAGGTCTCATCGGAAGAATGTCTCCTTCTCCAAGCGGAGGGACGACATTCTGCGGTCCGGCGGTGCTCCCTATGCGGTGCGCCGCGCCTCCCAGCGCGCGTGCGCCGCGCAGCGGTCCCAGCGGCGCTCCATGAGGTCGCTGTCGACGACGACGCAGCAGCCGCACCGCCATTCGTAGCGCAGCTCGGGCATCGCCGCTCGAACGCGGACCGGAGCGCCGAGCGCGGCGACGACGTCGCGCAGCGTCGGGGGCTCGTCCGCTTCCCTCACGCCTTCGTTTTCGGCAGCGAAGCTCGGGTCGCCGTACGTTCGAGCGTAATGAATCGGTTCGGGGTGCGAAACCGGCGAGCCGCTGCCGATAAAAGTAGCATGGGCGCCGACGGCAAGCTGCCGAGAGACTTGGGCAAGGCCCTCGACTCGGTGGACGGAGACGAACGCAAGGCCATCTGGGACCGTTGGGAACTGCAGCAGTGGGTCGAAGCGACCCGCTCGCGCGGACTCGCGTTCTTCGCCCTGGACCCCGACGTCCAGCGCCGCCTGATCGAAGCGATCGACGACCGTCGCGTCGTCGCGAACTGAGCCGCTTCGCCGCGGCCCGTTCCGCGCCGCGTTGCCCGCACGCGTTGCCCGGGATCCGTCGCGGTTCGGCGCCGGCGACGCCATGCCGCGTACGGCGTTGCCGTTTGAGCCGCCGTGATACGATGGGCGCGCCGGGATGTAGCTCAGCTTGGTAGAGCGCTGCGTTTGGGACGCAGAAGTCGCAGGTTCGAATCCTGTCATCCCGACCATGCAGCCGCGCCGGCGGACCGGCGCGCCCGCGCGCCCGTGGTCTAACGGATAAGGCATCCGCCTTCTAAGCGGAACGATGGGGGTTCGACTCCCTCCGGGCGCGAGACGATTCGAGACGCGCGCGAGGGAAGGGCGCGTTTACGGCGTGCCGAAATCGGGGCGGCTCGCGGTGATTGTAGCTCAGCTGGTTAGAGCGCCTGACTGTGACTCAGGAGGTCGCCGGTTCAAATCCGGTCAGTCACCCCAGCGTCTGGAACGGCCTCGCGCGAGCGGGGCCGTTCGCATGTGCGGAGAACGCTGTGCGCGGGCCGCGCGCCTGTAACTCAGTTGGTAGAGTACCGGCCTTTTAAGCCGAGAGTCGTGGGTTCGAGTCCCACCGGGCGCACCACGACCCCGCTCCCTCGTTCAGCCCTTGACGAAGCGTCGCGGAGCGGGTACCCTGACGAACGTCGCACCGCTAGCTCAACGGTAGAGCAGTTGACTCTTAATCAATTGGTTGAAGGTTCGAATCCTTCGCGGTGCACCACGTCGAACAGGCCTCGCTGAGACAGCGGGGCCTGCTTCATTGTGCGCGTGCTTCAGACGGCTCGGTCTGCGGCAAGATCCCGGACCGGCGCAGCTCCGCGAGGAGTCCGGCGGCGGCGATGGCGCGGTGGCTGACGGCGTTCTTCTGCGCGGCGGTCATCTCGGCGAACGTGCCGCCCGCCGGTGCGTAGAAGAACAGCGGATCGAACGAGAATCCGAGCTCGCCGCGCTCTTCGCGCGCGATCTCGCCGTCCACGGTCGCGAACGCACCGAGCTCGCGGCCGTCCGCCGCGATGAAATGCAGCGCGCAGACGAAGCGCGCGGCCCGATCCGGCGAGCCCGCCGCATCGACCTCGGCGATCAGCGCGCAGCGGCGCTCGCTCCACGACACGTCGGCGCCGCCGTAGTACGCGGTGAGAACTCCCGGGCGGCCGTCCAGCGCCCGCACCTCCAGCCCGGAATCGTCGGCGAGCACGGCGGCATGCTCGCCGGCATGAAGCAATTGCGCGCGCAGCGCGCGCGCCTTCAGCGCTGCGTTGTCGGCGTAGGAGACGTCGCCTTCGAGCGGACTGCGATAGCCCTCGAACGTCGCGAGCCGCAGGGGCGCGCCGGCGAAGAGCGCTTCCATCTCGGCGAGCTTCCCGGCGTTCGTCGTGGCGACGTAGACGAGCATCGACGCGGTGCGCGTTCAGTTGCGCTTCGCGCGCATCGGCCGCTTCAGGACTCGCCGAGGCGCAGGACCGCCATGAACGCTTCCTGCGGCAGGTCGACGCGGCCCACGCGCTTCATCCGCTCTTTGCCGGCCTTCTGCTTCTCCAGCAGCTTGCGCTTGCGCGTGATGTCGCCGCCGTAGCACTTCGCGAGGACGTTCTTGCGCATGGCGCTGACCGTCTCGCGGGCGACGATCTTGCCGCCGATCGCGGCCTGGATCGGCACGTCGAACATCTGGCGCGGGATCAGCTCCTTCAGCTTCTCGGTCAGCGCGCGCCCGCGCGACTGCGCTTTCTCGCGCGCCACGATGAACGAGAGCGCGTCGACCGGCTCGCCGTTGAGCAGGATCTCGAGCTTGACGAGATCGCCTTCCTTGTAGCCGGTCACCTCGTAGTCGAGCGAGGCGTAGCCTTTCGTGCGCGACTTCAGCTGATCGAAGTAATCCACGATCACCTCGGCCAGCGGAAGCTCGTAGGTCAGGATCACCCGGCCGTCGTGGAGATACTCCATGTTGCCGAGGCTGCCGCGCCGCAGCTGGGTCAGCTCCATGATCGTGCCGACGTAGTCGGGCGGCGTGATCACCGTCGCCTTCACGTACGGCTCTTCGATCGTCGCGATCTTGTCGCGCGCCGGCAGCTTCGCCGGGTTGTCGATCGTCTCCACGGTGCCGTCCGTGAGCGTCACGCGGAACACCACCGACGGCGACGTCGCGATGAGGTCGAGGTTGAAGTTGCGCTCGAGCCGCTCTTGCACGATCTCCATGTGCAAGAGCCCGAGGAATCCGCAGCGGAAGCCGAAGCCGAGGGCGATCGACGACTCGGGCTCGAAGTGCAGCGCCGAGTCGTTGAGCGAGAGCTTCTCGAGCGCGTCGCGCAGATCGCTGACCTCGACGCCTTCGTTGGGATACAGTCCGCAGTAGACCATCGGCACGATCGGCTTGTAGCCGGGGAGCGGATCGGCTGCCGGATCGTCGGCGAGGGTGATCGTGTCGCCGACGTCCATGTCGCCGAGCGACTTGATGTTCGCGATCACGTATCCGACGTTGCCGATCCCGAGGACGCCGGTCTTGCGCATCTCCGGCTTGAAAACGCCGACCTCGGTCGCCTCGTAGACGCGCCGGTGCGCCATCGACATGAAGCGCGAGCCGACCTTCAGCTCGCCGTCGACCACGCGCACGTAGGCGACGACTCCGCGATACGGGTCGAACTGTGCGTCGAAGACCAGCCCGCGCAGCTTGTCCTCGGTGCCGCGCGGCGGCGGGATCCGGGTCACGATCGCTTCGAGGATCTCCTCGATCCCGAGCCCTTCCTTGGCCGACGCGGGGATCGCTTCGGACGCCTCGATGACGAGCATCTCCTCGATCTCGCCGCGCACGCGCTCGACGTCGGCGGCGGGCAGATCGATCTTGTTGATGACCGGGATGATCGTCAGGTCGTGCTCGAGCGCGAGATGGTAGTTGGCGAGCGTCTGCGCCTCGATGCCCTGTGCGGCGTCGATGACGAGCAGGGCGCCCTCGCAGGCGGCGAGCGAGCGCGAGACCTCGCTCGAGAAGTCGACGTGTCCGGGCGTGTCGATGAAGTTCAGCTCGTACGTCTCGCCGTCGCGCGCCGTGTACGTCAGCGTGACGGGATGCATCTTGATCGTGATCCCGCGCTCGCGCTCGAGGTCCATCGCGTCGAGCATCTGCTCTTCCATCTCGCGATGGCCGCCGACCGTCTTGGTGAACTCCATCAGACGATCGCTCAGCGTCGTCTTCCCGTGATCGATGTGCGCGATGATGCAGAAGTTCCGCACCGTCGCGGGGCCGCGCGGGGCGCGCGCGGGGTCGAGCTGCATCACCGGCTCAGTAGGAAGAAAGCTGGCAGGACTGGATCTCGGGGACGATGATGGCGCTGACGACGATCTGCAGCACGATCAGCACGACGATGAACGAAACGTCGATCCCGCCCAGCGGCGGGATCACGCGGCGAACGGGGACGAGGACGGGCTCGACCAGCCTTGCGATGGCGTCGGTCCACCGCCCGCGCAGGCTCGGCACCCACGAGAGAATCGCGTAGACCAGCATCACGAGCATGTACACCCGGAAGATCCAGTACACGCCCTCCCAGACTTCACACATCAGCCGTGCTCCGCGTCCGGCAGCGTCGCGAGCACTTTCGCCGGCACGCCGTTGAGGAAGGGTGCCGGGTCGATCGGCTGGCCGTCGTACATGACTTGGTAGTGCAGGTGCGGGCCGGTCGACTCGCCGGTCGATCCGACGTACGCGATCGGCTGGCCCTTGGTGACGTGCTGCCCGGCCTCGACCGCGACGCGCGAGAGATGCGCATACCAGGTGTGGTACCCGTTGCCGTGGTCGATGTCGACCTTGATGCCGAAGCCCCCGGGGTCCCAGCCCGCGCTCACGACGGTGCCGGCGGCCGCGGCACGCACGGTGTCGCCGTAGCCGGCTGCGAGATCGACGCCCTTGTGGAACTCGGGCCAGGGGTTCGTGCGCCAGCCGAAGCCCGCGTCGATCGTCCCGTTGACCGGGTTCAGCGACGGGATCGACGCGATCATCCGCTCGCGGGCGATCGACGCCATGTGGCGCAGGTTCAGCACGCGAAACGCGAGCCGCTGGAGCCGCTGCGCGTCGCTGCTCGTCGCCGCCGACTGGCGCGCGAGCGCGCGGAGCCGCCGCTGCACGGCGGAGAAGTTCGCCGCGACGGCCGCGCGGCTGCGCGGCGCGAGCTGCGCGTGCTGCTGCGGCTTGCCGCCGCCGTCGCCGCCGATCAGCCGTTTGATCTCGGCGTTCTCGCGCTGCACCGCGCGCAGCTCCGTCGAGAGGGCGTCGGCCTGCTTGTCGATGGCGCGCAAGCGCGACTCTTGCTCGCCCGTCAGGGTCTGCAGGGCGCGCACGTCGGCCTCGGCGCGACGGAGCTGGTACGTGTGAAAACCGACGGCGGCCAGAAGGGCGAAGACGACGCCGGCGAGCGCCGCCCACACGTGCTTGCGCGTGAAGGCGATCCGGTACACCGAATAGCCGGTCGGCGGGATGATCTTGATCAGGAACGTCTTGGTGTTCACGTCGCCGCCGCCCGCGCTTTGTCGATCGCGGCCAGCTCTTCCTCGGAGGGGTCTTGCGCGGTCTTGAAGCCCTGCACGGCCTTGCCGTACGTGCGGGTCTCCTCGCGCGACCAGATGCTGCTGATCACGACGCCGTCGCCGTCGCGGTTGACGAGTGCGAGCGCGTACGAGAGGTCCGATCCGACGTCGCTGAAGGCGTTGTAGCGCACGAACCCGACCCGCGGCACCTGCGTGCGCGCGATCGTCTCGAGCGTGTCGAGCCGCCGTGCATGCGCCGCGCGCTCCTCGCCGGCGGAGGCGTGTTCGCGCTCGAGCGCGGCAAGGCGGTCGGTGGCGCGCGTCGCGCCGCCGCCCAGCAGCCCGTCGTGAGTGTCGAGGATCGCGCGGAGGCGGCGAAGGCGCGGTGCCGCGACGAACAGGTGGTACCCGCCCGCCACGACGAGCGCGCTCACCACTCCGGCGAGCACGGCCGTGATCAGATTCTGCATCCCAAAGAAAAGGCCAGGACGAGGGCCAGGTGGCTCGCGGCACACGAAAGGGTCCGCTTACCGTTGCTCCCTTCCGGGCCTGGCGGGGTTCACGGATTGTCGTTGCGCGAGGCCCAACCCTCGTCGAGGCCCACCCATGATACGGATTCCGAGGCTGTTGGGGAAGCCCTCCGCCGTTCGGGCCGTCCGCGAGCGGTCGAACGGGCGCCCGCCAGGCATTTCACGACGGCGCGTTCAACACTGCACGTGCGGGGGCCCAAGGAAACGAATGGAGCAATCGGAACCGCGCGCGCGGCGCGCCGCCGGCGAGCGCAACGGAACGAGACCGGGCTCGCGGTTGCCCTTCGACGACGGATTCGTGATGGGCGTGATCTTCTACGTGCTGATCGTCGCGACCATCGTGCTGGCCTCCGACGCGCAGTACCGCTTCTTCTATGGTTCGTTCTGAGCGCAGACGAGGCGACGTACGCGTCAGCCTGTTCGTCAGCGCCGCGCTCCTGCTGCTCACCGATCTCCTGCTCGGCGCCTGGCGTCCGGGCGGCCTTCGCCTGCCCTCGCACTTCTCGGGCGACTACCTTCGGTCGTACGCGCTCGAGCACGCCGCGGGGCCCGGTCTCGTCGTGCTGGGCGACTCGGAGATGTGGGGCTACGGCGTCGCCGCAGCGGCGTCGCCGGTCGCGCAGCTCGAGCGCACGCTCGGACGTCCGGTCGACAACTTGACGTACGAAGCGGAGACGCCGATCAACGAGGACTTCGTCCTCCGCTTGCTGCTCGCGCACGGCATCCGGCCGCGGGCCGTGATCGTCGAGATCAACAGTGCGTCCTTCAACGAGACCGCGGTCGAGTACGACCGTCTCAACGCCGCGCTCGCCGAAGTCGCGCTGCCCGCGCTGCTCGAGCCGTTCGACGCCGGGCGCCTCGACGACGCGCAGCGCACGCACGTCCCCACTCCGGGCGAGCGGCTCGACCGCTTCGTCGCCGCGCACTGGCGCCTCTACGGGAGACGCGTCGATCTGCACCAGGCGCTGTTCGGCGATGCGGACCTCGCCGGCGCGCTGTTCGCGCGCGTGCATCCGCTGCTGCAGCCGAACGATGCGACGGGCTCCGGCCGGTACGCAGCGATGTACGACCTCACGCCGCTGGACCGCGACAACGTCGACTTCGCGTACGCCGGACATTTGTTCGCGATGCTCGCCAAGCACCGCATCCCCGGGATCGTCCTGCTGCCGCCGGTGAACCACGCGCTCCTGCATCGCTACGTCGACAACGCGGCGTACGACGCGAACCGCCGGCGCGTGGCGCGGTTGGCGCAAGCCTCGGGGCTGGCCGTGCTCGATCTCGACCGGCTCCTGCCCTCGCAAGACTTCATCGACAACACGCACCTCAACGCCGCGGGCGGCGACCGGCTCGCGCGCGCGATCGCTCCGCACGTCGCCCCGTACCTCGATGTACTTCAATAGCTGGGTCTTCGCGGCGTTCGCGGTCGTCGTCACCGCGCTTTTCGCGCTCGCGCCGCAGCGCTGGCGGGCGTACGTCCTGATCCTCGCCGGTCTCGCGTTCTACGCCGAGTCCGGTCCGGCCAACGTGCTGCTCGTCGTCGCCGCCGCGCTGGGAACGTACGGCGTGGCGCGCGTGCTCGCCGGGAGCGGGGCGCGCGAGCGGCGCGTGGCGCTGGCATTTGCTGCGATCGCCGCGCTCGTGGTGCTGCTCGCCTACTTCAAGTACGCGCACTGGCTCAGCGACGCGTTCGCGGGCGCGCTCCCCGGCCGCTTCCCCGTGTTCGGCCCGCTGGTGGCGCCGCTCGCGATCTCGTTCTTCACCTTCGAGTTCATCCATTTTCTGGCCGAGGTGCACGCGGGGCGCATCAAGGAGTTCACGCTCAAGCAGTTCCTGGTGTTCGCGCTGTTCTTCCCCACGATGATCGCCGGCCCCATCAAACGCTACGGCACGTTCGTTCCGCAGGTGGACGGCCTGCGGCCCGCGCGCGGCGCCGAGCTGCACGCGGCGCTCTACCGGATCCTGCTCGGCCTGTTCAAGAAGGTCGCGATCGCGGATCCGGTCTCGCTCTTCGCGCAGCCGATCTTCCATCCCGATCCCTCGTACACGGCCGCGACGTACCTCGTCGCGCTCGTCGCGGGCAGCGTCAAGGTGTACTACGATCTCGGCGGTTACTCCGACATGGCGATCGGCTTCGGCGCGCTCTTCGGAGTGCGCGTCCCCGAGAATTTCGCGCGGCCGTACCGTGCCACGAATCTGGTCGCGTTCTGGAGCCGCTGGCACATGTCGCTCACGTCGTGGGTGCGCGATTACGTGTACGTGCCGATGGCGAAGCGCCTGCGCGAGCCGCGCTCCGGCCGCTCCGCGATCCGCCCGTCGGTGATCGTCTCGATGTTCGCCGTCATGGTCATCGTCGGCGTATGGCACGGCGCGGGGTGGCAGTTCGTCGCCTGGGGCGTCTGGAACGGCGCGTGCGTCGCGGTGTACCATCTCTGGCGGGGCGGCGTCGTGCGCCGCGTGGCCTGGCTCCGCGCGCCCTCGCCGGCGCTGACCGCGCTCTCGACCGGCCTGACGTACGCGAGCTTCACCTTCGGTCTGGGATGGATCGCTGCGCCGTCGCTCGCCGACGCGCTGACGATCTATCGGACGTTCCTGTGAGAGCGCTGCGCCGTTGCGCGGCCCCGCTGCTCGCCCTGTTCCTGCTCGGGGCCGGCGCGGCGCCGCTCGATGTCGAGAACTATCCCTCGCCGCGCGTCGTGCTCTCGGAGGACGCGCACGGCGCGGTGCTGTGGTGGGACGCGACGCCGTGGGTCGAGCGCTTTCTGCTCGCGCAGACGCCGTCCGACGGCGCGCTGCGCGCGCTCGAGATCGAGGCGGTCAAGCTGTTCGTCACGCGCGTGCCCGCGCTTCCGCCGGGGACGCGGAGGCTGCGCGTCTTGGTGGTGTTCGCGAAGACCGGTCTGGCCGATCCGCACTATCAGACGAGCTCCTTCGAAGGCGTGCGCACGTTGCTGACCGTCGAGGGCGACCTTCGCCCGCACATGACCTTCGCGCCCGATTGGGAATCACGCGCCAAAGCGGGGACGTTTCCGTCCGGCCTTTCCGTCACGCCGAACGCCGATCTCCCTCGTAATGGATGAACGGACCGGGTGCCGGCGCCGCGCATGGCTGCGCGTTGCGCTCTGCGCCGCGCTGCTGCTCCCGTGCGCGGCGGAAGCCGCGCCGCCGACCGCTGCGCTGTCCGAGACGACGACGGTCGCGACGGTCAGCGGCACGGGTGTTCCCGGCTTCGCCGACGGGGCCGATGCGACGTTCCTGATGCCGACCGGCATCGCGGAGGATGCGTCCGGGACGATGTACGTCAGCGACGGCGCGGCGCAGCGCATCCGGCGCATCGCGCGCGACGGAGCGGTGACGACGATCGCTGGAGGCGGCGCGCTCGACGCGAGCGGGTTGTGGGTGCCCGGCGGGTACGCCGACGGACGCGGCGCGAACGCGCGGTTCGATCGCCCGGCGGGGATCGCGATCCGCAGCGACGGCACGATCTACGTCGCCGACACGCTGAACCATTGCATCCGCGCGATCGACGCGCACGGCGACGTGACGACGTATGCGGGATCGCCTTCGCAGAGCGGTCACGTCGACGGACCGCGCATGCTGGCGCGGTTCGGCGATCCGACCGGGCTCGCCGTCGATCGCGAGAACGATCTCTATGTCGCCGATTACACCGGCATTCGCAAGATCGATCCCGCGGGCAACGTCACGACGGTCCCCGGCTTCGGTGACCGGCCGTACGCGGTCGCCGTCTTCGACGGTCCGGTCGGCGTGACGCTCTTCGCCGGCGATCTGCGCGGAATCGTCGCACGCCTCCCGGGGCACGCGCCGTCGGACGACCGCGCCTTCGCGCGTGACGGCATCGCCGAAGGGACGACGGTGAAGGGCACCAGCGCCGAAGAGCCGCTCGGACAGCCGGCGTTTCTCGCCGCGCTCGACCCGTACACCGTCGCGTACACCGAAGCGCGCACGAACACGGTCCGCGAGCTGGAGATCGTGTCGGGACAGTATACGCCGCTGGCCGGGATCCGGACCGAGAGCGCGTCGGGTGACAGCGGCGGGTACGCCGACGGACCCGGTCCGCAAGCGAAGTTTTTCGCACCGCTCGGAATCGCGCGCACGCCGGAGGGCGGTCTGCTCGTCGCCGACGCCGGAAACCGCCGGATCCGCTCGCTCACGCCGACGCTGCGGGTCGATCCGTGGGCGGCCGGCGACGAAGCGTTTCCGGGCATCGTCGACAATCCCGATCCGAACGAGTACCGCATCGCGTACGTCGGCAACTCCTACGTGTACTTCGTGACCGACTGGGCGACGTCGATCGAAGGCGTTCTCCAGACCCGGCTCGACGCCGACGCCTCGCTCTCGGCGACGGGAAAGCGCGCGAAGGTGATCCCGGTGATCGAGCTGGCGAACGCGCCGATCCGGCACTTCGCCGAGATGTGCGCGCAAACGGGCTTCTACCACGCGGTCGTGCTGAGCCTCAATCTGGGGAACGTCATCGCGACCTTCGAGAACGAGCGGAAGACGCCCGATCTGGCTTCGCCGGCGTGGCCCGGCGAGCTGACGCGCACGTTGCAGGAGATCGCGAAGATCCTCGGCGCCAAACACATCGCGTTCGTCGTCGTCGTCCATCCGATTCCGGTCGCGCTGGCGCCGGGCGAAGCCGCGTGGTACCCGGTCGCGAAAGAGTTCGCGCCGCCGTACGACATGGCGCCGGACGTGACCGACATGCGCCGGCTCGAGGACGCGGTCGCGGGCGCCGGCGTTCCGGTGGTCGACATGCTGCCCGCGTTCGATGCCGAGGAGCGCGCGCCGAACCACGTGCCCCTCTTCGGGACGGCGGACTACCACTTCACGACGCACGCGCGCGCGATGATCGGCGACGCGGTCGCCGTGCGACTGCACGCGCTCGCGCCGTGGAGCCTCAGCCCGCCGAAGTAGCGCGCGCGACGATCGGGGCGAAGCGCGGCCCGATCGCCGCGACGATCGCTGCGGCCGCGACCAGCGGGACGAACGCGGCGACCGGCGAGCGGCTCGCGTCCCACGCCGCGCCCGCGACGATCGTGGCGACGAACGCGATCGCGTAGCCGAGCGTGAACGTCCCGGCCGAGATGCGCGGGATCTCGGCCGGCGCGGCGAGGAACGCCGGCAGCGCGAAGCTGAGGGTCAGCACGTAGGCCGTCGTCAGCCCCAGCACGACCGCGGCGACGACCGCCGCAACGCCGCCGACGTAGACGAACGCGAGCATCCCGACGAGGATCAGCGCCGCTACCGCGTACAAGGTGGCGCGCCGCGCGAGGAAGCGGGTCGGCAGCATCCCGACCGCGATCGACGCAGGCAGCTGGCCGACGTTGAGCGCCGCCAGACAGGGCGCGACGAGCTGCGGCTGGTGGGTGGCGTGCAGGAAGTCCGGCATGAACGTGTTCGCGCCGAAATACGCCAAGCTCGCCGCCGACTGAAACGTCCCCAGCCGCCATACGTCCCGGCTGCGGAAATCGGGAAACCAAGCGACGCGCGCCGCGGCGGGCGGCGACGCGGCGTCGCGCAACAGCGTCAGCAGCAGCGCGGTGAGCGCGACCGGAGCGCTCCACGCGGCGACGGCGATCTCCCAGCTGCCGTGCGCGAGCGGAAGGACGAGCGGGATCGTGAGCGAGGCCGCGAGCGCTTCGCCGCTGAGCAGCCCGTTCGCCCACAGGCCCGTCGCCATCGACACGCGCTCGGGAAACCACGCGCGCGAGAGCGTCGGGAACGCCGGCTGGATCAGCGCGATCCCGACGCCCATCATGAAGGTCATCGCGAAGAGCGTCGCGAGCGCCGGCCCGGCGCCGCGCAGCGCCCCCGACGCCGCGATCAGCCAGAGGCCGGCGATCAGCGCGCGCCGCGCGCCCAGCCGTGCGACGAGCAGGGACCCGAACACCGACGAGCCCGCCAGCACCAGGACCGGCAGGTTCGAGAGCGCCGCGATCCCCGACTCGTCGAGATGCAGGTCCCGATGGATGAGCGGGATCACCGGCGGGATCGCCAGCAGGGTGATCCGGAGCCCGGCTCCGCCCAGCCAGAGGAGCGCTCCACGCGCGAAGCGAGACCCGCGCGATGACGCGCGGGCCTCGTCGGGCGGATCGCCGGGAACTGCGCTCAGCCCGAGACCGGCCCGGCCTCGGTGCCGCCGGACTGCTGCGGCGAGCGACCGGCTTGCTGATCGGCGGATTGTCCGTGGACGGTCTCGCCCTTCGCCTCGCTGACGATCTGCTTGCCGTGCTCGATCGCCGCCTGGCGCGCCGTGTCGGCCGCGGTGCGCGCCGTCTCTTCGAGGATCGCGCGTCCGTGCTCGATGACGGTGCCCGCGATCCCGCGCTCGCCGAAGCCTTCGTTGAGCGCCTGGTGGCCGTGCTCTTGCAGCGACCGCTGCGCCGTCTCGATCGTCGCCTGCGTCGTCTGCTGCAGCACCTCGCGGCCGTGCGCGAGCGCGTCGCTCCCGACCGTCTGCGCCTTCTCGACGAGGTCGTCGCGGATCGGCCCGACGGTCCGGCGCTCGTACTCCGTCACCGGCACGAGCAGTCCGGCGAGGAACCCGACCGCGAGCCCGCCCAGGACGAGCCCGAGCGGGTTTTGCGTGACGAATCCCGCGCCCCGCCGCGCGACGTCGCCGACCCGTCCCGGGTCGGGCAGCTGGGAGCCGAGCCCCGCGGCGCTCTGCGCCACGCCGCCGACCGCGCCCTTCACCGCGCCGGCCGCACCGCCGACGGCGCCTTTCGCCGCGCCGAGCGCGCCGCTCACCGTCTCCTTGAGCGCCCCGGCGGCTCCGCCGGCGGCGTCCTTCGCGCCGCCGGCCGCGTCTTTCACGCCGTCCGCGACGTTGCCGACCGTGCCGCGCACGGTCTCCAGCTTCTCGCTCGCAGCGTCCTTGGCGCGCGCCGGAACGTCCGTCTTGTACGCGAGGGCTTCGACGGTGTCGCCCAAGCGGGAGCGGGTCTCTTCTATCTCGCGCCGGATTTCGCTCGCGTCTTTGCCCATTCGATGTCTTCCTTCAGCGTCTGCGCCGTCTGCTCGAGCGGAGGCGCGGTGTGTTGGATGGTCTTCTTTGCGCTCTGCGCCGCGACGAGCGCGACGATCCCGTAGACGACGGCGACGAAGAGCGCCGCGGCCCACACCGGGATCCACTGCCCGATGAGCGCGATGACGAACGCGGTCGCCGCCCCGAACGCGCCGAGACCGAAGATCGCGCCGGTGCCGAGCAGCCCCGCCGAGGCGGCGGCCGGCTTCACGGCGGCAGCGATCTCCGCCCGTGCGAGCTGGAGCTCCTGACGGACCAGCGTCGAGATCTCCGTGCCGAGGTCGCTCACCAGCTCGTGCAGCGGGCGGTGGGCCTCGGTCGGTTCGTCAGGTCGCATACGTCTGTCCGCCGTATCCGGCGGGCGATCCGTACGGCGCGTTCACCGCTCCGTACGGCGCCGTGGTCTCGGCGCCGAGCTCGCCCATGCTGCTGCGGTAGCGTCGCGCGCTCGAGGTCTTCAGGAAGCGCGAGCCCGCGAAGCCGAGCGCCGCGGCGCCCGCCGCGATCGCCCACGGCTGACGGCGCGCGAGGTTCTCGAGGTCGCCGAGCAGACGCTCGGAATCGGCCTCCGCGAGATAGCTCGCGAGGCGGTCGACGAGCGTCGCGCCCTGGTCGGCGTAGTCCGCCAAGGGCGAAAGCGTCGAGCTGCGGCGCAGATCGTCGCCGACCTTGCGCAGGTCCCGCGCCGTCGAGCCGATCTGTTCGCCGATCTGCCTGGTGCGTTCGTCGACCAGGCGCGTCACGAATGATTTCGATTGGTTCACCGCGTTGCGCGCGGCTTCGCGGACGTCGGTCGTGTCCATGGTTTCCCCCAAGGGTGGAAGGGTCGGCCCCTCTTCTACCCACCGTCGAGGCGAACGCGGGGGACCGGGCCGTTCCGCGAGGGAAGCTGGGACTTCCGGGGTAACCGATCGACTGTGAGCACGACGACGTCGCGCGCTTCGTCCGCGCTCGCCGCACTGGAGTTCGACCATCTCGAGCTCTGGGTGGGCAACGCGAAACAAGCCGCACACTATTACTGCACCGCCTTCGGCTTCGAGCCGGTCGCGTACGCCGGCCCGGAAACCGGCGTGAAGGGCCGCGCCTCGTACGTCGTCCGGCAGAACGAGCTCGTCCTCGTGCTGACGTCCGCGATCGCCTCCGGCGATCCGATCGGCGCGCACGTGGAGCGGCACGGCGACGGCGTCCGCGACGTGGCGCTGCGGACGCCCGACGCGCGCGAGGCCTTCCACGCCGCCGTCGCGGGCGGCGCGGTCGCGATCGCGGAGCCCGTCGAGCGCGAGGGCGTGGTGACGGCGGTGGTCGGAACGTACGGCGACGCCGTGCACACGTTCGTCGAGCGGCGTCCGGGCGCGGGAGGCCCGTGGCTGCCCGGCTATCGCGCGTGGACGAACGCCGCGCGCGCCCCGCATCGGGTCGGGCTGCTGCGGATCGACCACTGCGTCGGAAACGTCGGCTGGAACGAGATGGACCGCTGGTGCGACTACTACGCGCGGGCGTTCGGGTTCTCGCAGCTGATCGGCTTCGACGACAAGGACATCTCGACCGAGTACACGGCGCTGCGCTCGAAGGTGATGCAGAGCCCGAGCGGCGCGGTGAAGATGCCGATCAACGAGCCCGCCGAAGGGCTGAAGAAATCGCAGATCGAGGAGTACCTCGAGTTCTACGGCGGCGCGGGCGTGCAGCACGTCGCGATCGCCACCGGCGACATCGTCGAGACCGTTCGCGCGCTGCGCGCGAACGGCGTGGAGCTGCTCGAGACGCCGGGCAGCTACTACGACACGCTCGGCGAGCGCGTCGGCGCGATCGAGGAGGACGTCGCGATCCTGCGCGAGCTCGACATCCTCGTGGACCGCGACGACCGCGGGTACATGCTGCAGATCTTCACCAAGCCGCTTCAGGACCGGCCGACGCTGTTTTTCGAGATCATCCAGCGGCGCGGCTCGCTTTCGTTCGGGAAGGGCAACTTCAAGGCGCTGTTCGTGTCGATCGAGCAGGAACAGGCGAAGCGCGGCAATCTCTAGCGACGCAGCGTTTTTCCTCGGCTTCTTCGTCGCGATCGGCGCGTTCAACGCGCTGCTCTTCGTCGTGCTGCGCGATCCGCCGTTCGGGTGGTACGCGACGACGATGTTCAGCCTCGTGGGGCTCACGCTGGTCGAGGGCCGCGCCGCGGTGCTGGGCTGGCCGCAAACGATGCGCGGAAGCGAAGGGCTCTCGCTCGCGATCTACTACGTCGCGCTGACGGGATTCTGCCGCGCCTTCCTCGGCGTCGCGCGCTGGCGCCGCACGCTGGACTATCTCACGACGCCCGTGCTGCTGGCGAACGTGGCCGCCATCTTGAGCGACAAGCTCACCCGCTGGCATGCGCCTTGGAGCCTCATCGAAGAGGTGCTCCAAGCGGCGCTGCTGGTGCTGCTGTTCGCGCGCGGCGTCGTCGCTCGCCGGCAAGGCTTCGCGCCGGCGCGCTTCTACCTCGTCGCCTTCGTCTTCGGCGCGATCGGGCTCGCCGTCAACGACCTCAACCTGCACGGGATCCTGTTCCCGCACGCGAAGCTGACGCGCGCGTTCAGCGCCGGGCTCGCGCTCGAGTCGCTGCTCTTCGCGCTGGCGCTCGCCGACCGGAATCGCGCGCTTTCGGCGCTGGTCTCGCTTGACGGGCTGACGGGGATCGCCAATCGCCGCTCCTTCGACGGTGCCCTCGCCCGGGCGTGGGACCGGGCGCGCCGCACCGGCACCGCGCTGGGGGTGCTGATGATCGACGTCGATCACTTCAAGCGCTTCAACGACACGCACGGGCATCAGGCCGGCGACGAGATCCTGCGCCGGGTCGCGCAAGCGGTGCAGGGCGCGGTGCTCCGCCCGGACGACGTCGCGGCTCGCTACGGCGGCGAAGAGTTCGCGATCGTCCTTCCGCTCGCGGAGGGCGAGGCGGCGCGCGTCGTCGGCGAGCGCGTCCGGCACAACGTCCGCGCGCTCGCGATCCCGTATCCCGAGGCGGTGAACGGCATCGTGACCGTCAGCGTCGGCGTCGCGTCGGCGCGGCCGAACCGCGGCGTGAACGAAGGCACGATCGTCGCGGCGGCGGACCAGGCGCTGTATCAGGCGAAGCACGAAGGCCGCGACAAGGTCGTGCTCGCCCCGCTGGACCACTCAACTCCCCATCCGGCGGTCCGATAACCTAGCCAATGAGGGACCGCACCTTCGCCGATTTCATGATCGGCGCGCTGGCATGCATCTCGGTGCTCGGGTTCTACGCGGTCCTGCGCGACACGGAGCTGACGAACGAAGAGCGTCGCCGCCGCGCCGCGGCGCGCTGGAGCCTGCCGCGCAAACGCCGCCGCGGGCTCTCGCCGGAGGATCGCTGCCGTCATTGCACCGGGCTCGGAAGCTGCGCGGAGTGCGGTCCCGGCGCGTGCCGGATGTGCCGCGGGAGCGGCGTCCAGCCGCGCGACGCGGCGCTCGCCGCGCGTCTCAGCGCGCTCTGGGACGGCGCCGCGTAGAGCGCCCTGCGGGCGAGCCGCCCGCGGCTCGCGAAACCTTGCGCATGCAGACCCTCGCCGCGCCGACGCCGCCCGTCGATGCCGTGATGCTCGAAGCCCGTGCGTCGGGCTTCGCGAAGCGCTCGATCAAGAACGAAGCGAAGCTCGCCGCGATCGACCTCGCGATCCGCTGCATCGACCTGACGACGCTCGAAGGCCGCGACTCGCCCGGTCGCGTGCGCTCGCTGTGCGCGAAGGCGCTCGCCCCGGCACCGGGCGCGCCCCGCGTCGCCGCGGTGTGCGTCTATCCGAACCTCGTCGCGGTGGCGAAGGACGCGCTGCGCGGCAGCGACGTCAAAGTCGCCTCCGTCGCGACGGCGTTCCCGAGCGGGCTCTCCTCGCTGGACGTCAAGCTCCGCGACACGGAGGCCGCGCTCGAGGACGGCGCCGACGAGATCGACATGGTGATCGACCGCGGCGCGTTCCTCGCCGGCGACGAGGCGCGCGTGTTCGAGGAGATCGCGGCGGTGAAGCGGCTCTGCGGGGCGGTCCACCTCAAGGCGATCCTCGAGACGGGCGAGCTGGGGTCGTACGACGCGATCCGGCGCGCGAGCGACCTCGCGCTCGAAGCGGGCGCCGACGTGATCAAGACGTCGACGGGAAAGATCGGGACGTCGGCGACGCTGCCGACCGCTCTCGTGATGTGCGAGGCGATCCGAGACTTCGCGCGGCGCACGGGCGAGCGGCGCGGCCTCAAGGTCGCCGGCGGCGTGCGCAACACGAAGGCGGCGATCGCGTATCTCGTGCTCATCGACGAGACGCTGGGCGAGCCGTGGCTCTCGCCGGATCTCTTCCGCATCGGCGCGTCGGCGCTGCTCGACGACCTGCTTCTGCAGCGCGGAAAGCTTGCGACGGGCCGATACGGCTCACTGGACTACATCGCCAAGGACTGATCGCCGCCACCGTCGCGGTCGGCGCTGAACTCCATGCGGACGTGCGTCCCGCCGTTCACGTCGATCGACACGGTGCGCGCGATGGCGCGGACGATGCGCAGCCCGAGGCCGCGGCCCGGCGTCGCCTCGTCACGGCGGACGAACCGCCCGCGATCGTACACGTCGACGAGCAGCGTGTCGTGGCCCGAGGTGCGCGCGTAGAGCTCGACGCTCCCCGGGTGCTCCGGATCGTAGGCGTGCTCCACGGCGTTCGCGAGCGCCTCGCCGACCGCGATGATGATGTCCTCGCGCAGCTCGCGCCCGATCTCCAGCGCCTCCATGAAGGCCGCGAGCGCATGGCGCAGCGGCTTCGCCGCGTCGACGTGCGCGACGCGCGTGAGCCGCAGCTCGCTGCCGACGCCCGCGACGTCGCTCACGTCGTCTCCGCCGCCGAAAGGTAGGTCAGCGCCGCGCCGCGGTCCTCGAACAGCGCGAACGCGCTCTCGAGCCCGGCGTACTGCAGCACGCGCCGGAAGCGCGGATCGCCGATGAGCACCGCCAGGCGGCGTCCGCAGCGCCGCGCGTCCTCGCGGAAGCGCAGCATCTCGGCGATGATCGTCGAGTCGGCGTACTGCACGTCGGACAGATCGACGAGGACCGCCGGGCCGGGGCCCGCGATCTGCAGCGCGGCGCCGATCTCGGCCTTTCGCGAGATGTCGAGCTCGCCGCGCAGGCTGATCACGCGATACGAGGATTGTTCGCTCACGACGCCAGCCTTCCGCGCCTGCGCGCGGCGCGCTCGCGCAGCCGCGAAACCGCGTCGCCCAGCGAGACGATCGTGCCGCGAACGCCGTCCGGCGCGCCGCGCGCACCGGCGGCGACGATCGCGGCGTCACCCTCGCCGCCCGCGTGCGCGCCGGAAACGAACGCGACCGTCATGATGGCGACGTCGTCGCCGACGGCGTGCTGGTCGAAGATCGTCGAGTGGATCGCGGCAGCGGGATTGCCGGCGCGCGCATCGCTCGCGCTGCGGATGGCGGCGAGCAGCGTCTCCTCGCCCGCGAGGACGTCGCGCGAATGCTCGACCGCGCCGTCCGTATAGAGCACCAGCATCGCGCCCGGCACGCTCTGCACGGTGTGCGTGACGTACTCCGGATCGTCGACGACGGCGAGGGGCAGGCCGCCGACGTGCAGCATGCGCGGCGGCCGGCCGGGCTCGACCAAGACCGGCGGCGGATGACCGGCGGTCGCGTACGTGAACTCGAACGTGCGCGCGTCGGCGTATCCGCAGACCGCCGTCACCATGCGCACGCGCTGGTGCAGCAGCTCGCGGTTCACCCGCGCGAGAAGCCGCGCCGGGTCCGGATCGACGATCGCCGCGGTCACGAGGGCCTGCCGCGCGCGGTTCATCGCGACCGCCGCTTCGAGCCCGTGGCCCGCGACGTCGCCGATCACGAACATCACGCGGTCCCGGCCGAGCTCGAGTGCGTCGTACCAGTCGCCCCCGACCTTCGCTTCTTCGGTCGCCGGGACGTACGTGGCGCTGAAGCTGACCGCCGGCAGCACCGGGAGCGGGCGCTGCACGAACGCGTCCTGCAGGGTCTCGGCGAGCCGCTTCTCCGTTTCGTACGCGGCCGCGAGCTGCGCGGCTTCGCGCTCCTTCGCGGCGAGATCGTTCGCGAGCCTCGTCTGCTGCACGCCGAACGCGATTCCGAGCGCGACGATCGCGATCGCGACGAGGAGCACGAAGCCGTTGAGCCGGTCGATCGCCGTCTCGGTCGCCTCGTCCAGCGCCTGCTTCCGCGCACTGACGGCGTCCTGCACGGTTCGCATGTCGGCACGGTAGTGGTCGACGAGGTCCTTGCCGCGCTTCTCGATCGGAAGCGCGTCCGTGCGGCGGGCGAGCAGCGGCTGCACGACGTCCTGCAGCCACGCCGAGTTCGTCGCGGCTGCGTCGCTCGCGGCGTCCGCCGCGACCGGCAGCTTCAGCGCCGCGGCGGCGTCGCGCAGCGCGCGCAGCGTCGCCGGCAGCGCGCTCGTCGCCGCCGCGTACGGGTCGAGGAACGCGTCGTTGTGCGTGGCGGCGTAGCCGCGGACGGCGGTCTCCTCGTCCAACTGATACTGCAGCGCGTCGTACGCGAGGGCGCGCGCTCCGGTGGCGCGCTGCTCGTTCGCGAACGCCGCCCGCGTGTAGCTGCGCACCAGCGTTCCGGCGACGATCACGACGATCACGATCGCGGCCAGCACGGCGGCGGCGACCTTCAAGGGCCGCGCGCTTCCTCGTTCCATCCCCGGCGGCCGGTACGGCGAGCCTTCCGGGGAGACCTCCGCGCGTGCGCGGAAGCAGCGCGCGATGCCGCTCGCGTACGCGCCCGCCCCTGAAACCGCACCGGTCCGGATCAGGCCCGAGTACGAGCACTTCATCGGCGGCCGCTGGGTTCCGTCGAACGGCGGAACGTTCGCGAGCGTGAACCCGGCGACCGAGGCGGAGCTCACCCGCGTCGCCGCCGGAACGGCCGAGGACGTCGACCGTGCCGTCGCCGCGGCGCGCGACGCGTACGAGCGGGTCTGGCGGCCGATGCGGCCGGCCGACCGCGCGAAATACCTGTACCGGATCGCCCGCGCGCTCACCGAGCGCTCGCGCGAGCTCGCGGTGCTCGAGACGATGGACGGCGGCAAGCCGATCAAGGAGTCGCGGGACTTCGATGTGCCGCAGGCCGCCGCGCACTTCTTCTACTACGCCGGCTGGGCCGACAAGCTGCGCTACGCGATCCCGGGCGAGCCCGACCCGCGTCCGGTCGGCGTCGTCGGGTCGATCGTTCCGTGGAACTTCCCGCTCCTCATGGCGGCGTGGAAGCTGGCTCCCGCGCTCGCGTGCGGGAACACCGTCGTCCTGAAACCCGCCGAGACGACCCCGCTGACGGCGCTCGTCCTGGCCGAGATCTGCGAGGAGGCCGGGCTCCCGCCGGGAGTGCTCAACGTCGTGACGGGCGACGGCGCGACGGGCGCGGCGCTCGTCCGCCATCCCGGCGTCGACAAGATCGCCTTCACCGGCTCGACCGAGGTCGGCAAGATCATCCGGCGCACCATCGCCGGGACGCCGAAGCGCCTCACGCTCGAGCTGGGCGGGAAAGCCGCGAACGTCGTCTTCGCCGACGCGCCGCTCGATCAAGCGGTCGAAGGGATCGTCAACGGGATCTACTTCAACCAGGGACACGTCTGCTGCGCGGGCTCGCGGCTGCTCGTGCAGGAGCCGCTGCACGACGAGATCGTCGAGCGGCTCGCCGCGCGGATCGAGACCCTGCGTCTCGGCGATCCGCTCGACAAGAACACCGACATCGGCGCGATCAACTCTCCGCAGCAGCACGCGAAGATCCGCGAGCTCGTGGCGAGCGGGATCGCGGAAGGCGCGACGCTGCACGAGCAGTCCTGCGCGCTCCCCGACCGCGGCTGGTTCTTCCGCGCGTCGTTCTTCACCAACGTCTCGCCGGCGCACCGCATCGCGCGCGAGGAGATCTTCGGACCGGTCCTCTCGATCATGACGTTCCGCACGGCCGACGAGGCGATCGAGAAGGCGAACAACACGCCCTACGGGCTCTCGGCCGGCGTGTGGACGGACAAGGGCGCCAAGTCGATGTACGTCGCGCAGCGCTTGCAGGCCGGCGTCGTGTGGTGCTCGACGTTCAATCAGTTCGATCCCAGCTCGCCGTTCGGCGGGTATCGCGAGTCGGGCTTCGGGCGCGAAGGCGGCGTGGCCGGTTTGCAGCCCTATCTCAGCGTCTAACCGGCGTACCCGCGCGGCGCTTCGCGCGATGGTATACGGTCGACAACCGGCGCGTGAAACGTGCTTTCACGCGCCGCGTGTTGGACCGCGGTGAGAAACGGCGTTTCATCAGGCGACGAGGCTGAAAACGCTGTTGACTTTGCGCCCGTCCTGTGGAAAAACTGTGCAAAGGTGCACGAATGGGAACGCTTCGCGGACGGGTGGCGCGACGCAGTCTTGGCCCTCGACCGCGAGTATCGGATCCACTCCGCCAACACCCCGGCGGGGACGCTCTTCGGGAAGCCGATCGGCGAGCTGATCGGCACGACCCTGCGCGAGTCGGCGCCCCAGCGCGCCGACGCGCTGGAAGCCGCGGTTCGCCGTGCGTTCACCGAAGGCACCGTCTACCTGGGCGTTTCGCGGCCGTTCGGAGACGAGCCGCTGAGCGTGCTCGCGCGCCGGGTCGGCGAGGACGCGGTCGCGATGACGCTCCATCGCGAGACCGACGCGAACTGGCCCACCGATCCCGACTGGAGCGCGGCGCTCGAGAACGAGCAGCGCTTCCGCTCGATCTTCGACTACAGCCCGGACGCGATGCTGGCGCTCGCGATGGACGGCGGGATCTCCGATGCGAATCAGTCGACCACCCGCGATTTCGGATACCCGCGCGAGCGTCTGATCGGACGTTCGGCGCTGGAGCTGATCGCCGAGCCCGACCGGCGCAGCGCCCACGACGCGTTTCGCGGCGCGCGGCGCGGGATCGCCGGGACGCTCGAGCTTTCGGCGCTCCGCGCGGACGGGACGACGTTCCCGATCCTGGCGACCGTCATCCCGATCGTGTACGGCGGGACGATCACCGGCGTGCATCTCGTCGCGCGCGATCTCACCGCCATTCGACGCGCCGAGCGTGAAGTCGCGGCGCAGAGCGAACGCCTGCGGGAGCTGTATCTCGTCGCGGCGTCGGCGAACGCGACCGCCGAGACGATCATCGCGTCGACGATCGACGCCGGATGCCGGATGCTGGGGATGGCGAGCGGCGCGCTCTACGACGCCGACTCGGACCGCAACGTCGCGACCGTCGGCGAACCGGTTCCGCGCCGTCTGGCGCGCCTCGCGCTCGCGACCGAAGGCGCGCTGGCGATCGAGGACCTGCGCGGGCTGCCCTATCTGAGCGAGCCCGAGATCGGCGAAGAGCCGCCGGCGGCGTACATCGGCACCGCGCTCGACGTGGGCGGCAACCGGTACGGCACGCTCTCGTTTTCCTCGCAAGTTCCGCGCCGCGAGCCGTTCAGTCCCAGCGACCGCGATCTCGTGCAGCTGATGGGCGCGCTCGTGGGCTCGGCGATCGAGCGCGGCCGCTCGCGCACGCGGCTGCGCCAGCTCGCGTACAACGATCCGGTGACGGCGCTGCCGAATCGCGCCTGGTTCACCGAACGGCTGCGCGAGGAGCTCGCGCGCGCCGCGAAGACCGGGGCGCGCGTCGCCATGATGGTGCTCGACCTCGACCGCTTCAAGGACATCAACGACACGCTCGGTCACGGGCTCGGCGATCGCATCCTCCAGATCGTCGGTGACCGGCTCGCGGCCGCGGCCGACGCGGACGGAATCGTCGCGCGGATGGGCGGCGACGAGTTCATCGTGCTCGTCGGGCACGATCCGACGCGCGAGCGGCTCGAAACGCTCGCCGCGCGTCTGCTGAACGCGGTCGACGAGCCGATCGTCGTCGACGAGTACGAGCAGTTCCTCACCGGATCGATCGGGATCTCGGTCGCGCCGCGTGACGGCGACGACGTCGAGACGCTCGTGAAGCACGCCGACGTCGCGATGTACCGGGCGAAGGAGCGCGGCCGCAACACGTTCCAGTTCTTCACGCCGGCGCTCGGCGCGAGCGTCCGCACGCGGATCTCGCAGGAGAAGTCGCTGCGCAAGGCGCTCGAACGCGGTGAGTTCGTCGTCCACTATCAGCCGCAGCTCTCGCTCGACGGCGACCGCGTCGTCGCGCTGGAAGCGCTCGTGCGGTGGCAGCATCCGCGCCTGGGTCTCGTCGGCCCGGATCAGTTCATCCCGAGCGCCGAGATGAGCGGGCTCATCGTGCCGCTCGGGGACTGGGTGCTCGAAACGGCGGCGCGGCAAGTCCGCGCGTGGCAAGACATCTTCCCGGGCCTGCGGCTCGCCGTGAACCTGTCGGCGCGACAGTTCCATCAAGCCGCGCTCGCGACGAAGGTCAGCGAGGCGCTGCGCGCGAGCGGGCTGCGCGCGGCCGATCTCGAGATCGAGATCACCGAGTCGGTCGCGATGAGCGACGCCGCGCTCTCGTCGCAGATCCTCACCGAGCTGCGGCACGCAGGCGTGCGCCTCGCGGTCGACGATTTCGGCACCGGCTACTCGTCGCTGGGCTATTTGCGGCGCTTCGCGCTCGACTGCCTGAAGATCGACAAGTCGTTCGTGCGCGAGGTGCAGGCGCAGCGCGACGACGCGACGATCGTGCGCACCGTGATCGCGATGGCGCACAGCCTCGGTCTCGAGGTGTGCGCCGAAGGCGTCGAGACGCCGGAGCAGCTCGCGTTCCTGCGCCAAGAGCGCTGCGATCGCATCCAGGGCTTCCTCTACGCCCGCCCGATGGACCCGGCGCGGCTGACCGCGTTCCTGCGCGGACGCGGGATCGGAGCCGTCGCGGGGTAAAGCCCCGGGCGTGGACACGCTCGCAGCGCCCCGCATCGATCGGGAGGCGCTGGCCACGCGCTATCGCGCGAACCGGCAGCGCACCGCGCAGCTCTACGGCGCGATCGCGCCGGAGGCGTACGAAGAAGCGCCCATCCCGCTGCGCCATCCGTTCGTGTTCTACGACGGACACATCCCGGCGTTCGCGTTCCTGACGCTGGTCCGCGACGCGCTGCACCGGCCGTCGATCGACCTCGCGCTCGAGACGCTCTTCAACCGCGGCATCGATCCGCGCGACGCCGCCGCCGCCGAGCGTCACAAGCGCGCCGGCTGGCCGTCGCGCGAGACGGTTCGGCGCTTCGGAGCCGCCTGCGACGCAGCGGTACTGGACGCCTACGCGAACGCGCCGCTCGACCAGCCGGAGAACCCGAACCTCGTGCGCGGCCAGGCGGCGTACAACGTCCTCGAGCACGAGGAGATGCACCACGAGACCCTGACGTACCTCATCCACCGGCTGGCCCGCGAGCGGCAGCGGGGACCCCGGCAGGAGCACCGCGACGTCGCGCCGCCGCGCCGCGATCCCGTCGCGATCCCTGCCGGCCGCGCGACGCTCGGCGCGCGCCGCGACGCCATTCCGTTCGGATGGGACAATGAGTTCGACGAGCATGCGGTCGACGTCGGCGCGTTCGGGCTCGATGCGTTCGACGTGACGAACGGCGAGTATCTGGAGTTCGTCCGCGACGGCGGCCCGGTGCCGCCCAACTGGTTCGAACGCGACGGCGCGTGGATGCTGCGCGGCTGCTTCGACGATCTGCCGCTGCCGCGCTCGTGGCCGGTGTGGTGCTCGCAGGAGCAGGCGGCGGCGTTCGCCGCGTGGAGCGGCGCGCGCCTCATGACGGAGGCCGAGTACCACCGCGCCGCCTTCGGGACGCCGGCGGGCGCCGAGCGCGCGCATCCCTGGGGCGAGGCGGCGCCGGACCCGGGACGGCACGGCAACTTCGGCTGGCGGCGCTTCGACCCCGAGCCGGTCGGCTCGTCCCCGGCCGGCGCGAGCGCGTGGGGGGTCGAGGACCTCGTCGGCAACGGCTGGGAATGGACGTCAACCCCGTTCGGGCCGTTCCCGGGGTTCGAGCCTATGGCGTCCTACAAGCCGTACTCGTCGGACTTCTTCGACGGAACGCACTACGTGATGAAGGGCGCCTCGCCCGTCACCGCCTCGACGCTCGTCCGGCGCAGCTTCCGAAACTGGTTCTACGTCGACTATCCGTACGTATACGCCGCTTTCCGCCGCGCCTACGACTGAGCGCGCGCGCCTCGGCGGAACAATGCCGTCTTTTGTCGCACGAAACGGAAGGGAGGCAGCGCGCTCCCTGGTATTTGGTATGCAAATCCTTTACGAAGGAATCTTCCTCGACGTCTTTGGAGGCTTGCCGACTTGGTAGCAGCTTCGTCGAATCCGCTCCGCAACCGCTGGCTGCAGCTGGCCCTGGCCGTGCTCGCGATGATCTGCATCGCGAACCTGCAGTACGGCTGGACCCTTTTCGTCAACCCGCTCGGCAAGGAGTTCGGGTGGACGAAGACGGCGATCCAGTCGGCGTTCTTCTTCTTCGTCCTGCTCGAGACGTGGATCGTCCCGTTCAACGGCTGGTTCGCGGACCGGTACGGGCCGAAACCGATGGTCGTCCTGGGCGGGATCCTGGTCGCCGTCGGCTGGATCGTCAACGCGCACGCGACCGCCGTCGGCAATCTCGTCACGGGTGAGATCCTCAGCGGCCTGGGTGCCGGGCTCGTCTACGGCACGATGGTGGGCATCGCGGTCAAGTGGTTTCCCGACCGGCGCGGTCTCGCCGTCGGCTGCACCGCCGCCGGTTTCGGCGCGGGCGCCGCGATCACGGTGATCCCGATCGCGCACTCGATCGCCGCCTCGGGACCCGGACCGACGTTCCAGACCTTCGGGATCATCCAGGGCGCCATCGTCCTGATCGTCGGGTTCCTGCTCGTCTTCCCGCGCGCCGGCGACGTGCAGGTGGTCGCCGACCAGACCGGCGCGTTGACGCGCCAGCGCAAGAACAGCTACACGCCGCTGCAGATGCTCGGCACGCCGGCGTTCTATCTGCTGTACGTCATGATGGCGATGATCGCGACCGGGCTGCTGTTCGTGACCGCTGCGGTCGCGCCGATGGGCAAAGACTACGGCGTCGCGGCGGTGGTCTCGCTCGCACTGATCATCGACAACCTCGTGAACGGCGGCAGCCGCATCCTGTTCGGCTGGGTCTCCGACCGGCTCGGACGCGAGGTCACGATGGCGATCGCGTTCACGTGCGAGGCGATCGGGCTGCTCCTGCTCATCTTCGCGGCGCACAACCCGGCCCTGTTCGTGGTCGCCGCGGCCGCGACGTTCCTGGCCTCCGGTGAGATCTACAGCCTCTTCCCGGCCGCGTGCACCGACCTGTTCGGGCCGAAGTACGCGACGACGAACTCGGGGCTGCTCTACACCGCGAAGGGCACTGCGGCGCTCGTCGTGCCGATCGCGACCGCGTACCACGCGCACAGCGGAACGTGGGCGCCCGTGCTGGGGGTGCTCGTCGCCTTCAACGTCATCGTCGCCGGCCTCGCGGTCGCCGTGCTGAAGCCGATGCGCGAACGCGCCGTACGCGAAGAGCACGTCGTCGCCGGCGAAGCGTTCGGAGGGCCCGCCACCGCCCACTAGTGGATTGGGCGCTCTTGACGAGCGCCCAATCCATCGCGGTCCTCGCTGCGCTGCGGTCCGCCGCTCCTGACGTCCGGCGACGTTGCGGCGGCGACGTCGAAAGCCCCGGTCTGCGACCGGGGCTTTCTCGTCGTTCCGCGGCGACGCGGGGGGAGGCGTCGCGCCGAGGACGCAGGAGTCGTGACGCTCTGCGAGCCGCGCCGGGACGACGTCGAAAAGCCCCGGTCGTTGCGACCGGGGCTTTCTCGTCGGCTGTCGTGTCGCGCGGTGTCGCGTCGGGCGATGCCATTTCGCGCTGCTGCAACGGAGCCGGGCGCCCGCGCGGCGGAGCGCAGCCGCAGGCGAGCACCACGACGGATTCGGCGCTCGTTCAGAGCGCCGAATCCTCTACAGGAGGCCGGCGGCTCGGGCCCAGCGGTACTTCGCGCCGAGGGCGAGGACCATCGTCTCGGTGTTGTACGGGTAGGCGGGGATCTTGTGATCGTAGAGGTACTCGCTGGCCTCTTCGACCTGCACGTCGCCGGCGAGCGAGGCGACGACGGGCTTGTCGATGCCCTTCGCGCGGAACTCCTCGACGACTTCGACGACGAGCTTCGCGAAGACCATCGGCGGCGTCACGATCGTGTGCCAGTAGCCGAGGATCAGCGCGTGGATGCGCGGGTCTTCGAGCCCCAGGCGGATCGTGTTCTGATACGTCTTCGGCGGCTCGCCGCCGGTGATGTCGACGGGATTCCCCGACGCGCCGAACGGCGGGATGAATTTCTTGAACGCCTCGTCCAGGTCGGGCTCGAACTTCATCAGCGACAGCCCGGCGTCGACGCACGAGTCCGAAAGGAGGACGCCCGATCCTCCCGCGCCGGTGATGATGACGACGTTCTCGCCCTTCGGCGTGGGCAGGATCGGCACGGCGCGCGCGAACTGCAGCATCTCGTTGAGCCCGCGCGCGCGGATGACGCCGGCCTGACGCAGCACGTCGTCGTACACCTTGTCGTTGCCGGCGAGCGCGCCGGTGTGCGAGCTGGCGGCGCGTGCGCCGAGGGCGGTGCGCCCGGCCTTGAGGACGATGACGGGCTTCTTCTTCGAGACGCGCTTCGCGACTTCGGCGAACGAGCGGCCGTCCTTGAGGTCTTCCATGTGCATCGCGATCGCCTGCGTCGCGTCGTCCTGCTCGAAGAACGTGAGGAGATCGTCCTCGTCGATGTCGGCCTTGTTGCCGAGCCCGACGATCGCGGAGACGCCCATCTTCGCGGAGCGCGCGAAACCGATGATCGCCATCCCGACGCCGCCCGACTGGGAGCTGAGCGCGACGGTTCCTTTCACGTCGTACGGCACGCAGAACGTCGCGCACAGGTCCTTCGGCGTGTAGTAGAACCCGTAGATGTTCGGGCCCATCAGCCGGACGTTGTACTTGCGCCCGATCTCCTGGATCTCGCGCTGTCCTTCTTCGTTCCCGGTCTCGGCGAAGCCGGACGGGATCAGGACGGCGCCGGGGATCTCCTTCTCGCCGCACTCCGTGAGCGCGGCCGCAACGAACTTCGCAGGGATCGTGAAGACCGCGACGTCGACCTTGCCCGGGATGTCCTTGACGGACGCGTACGCCTTGTAGCCGAGGATCTCGTCGGCTTTCGGATTGATCGGATAGATCTGGCCCTTGTAGCCTCCGTTGATGAGATTCTTCATCACGGAGTTGCCGATCTTGCCCTCTTCCGCCGACGCGCCGATCACCGCGACCGCCTCGGGACGCATGATGCGGTTCATCGCACGCACGATCTCGTCTTGCGTGTACTGCTGCCGGCGCTCCGGCGGGTTCCAGTCGACGAGGATGCGCGTGTCCACCGCGGTCGCGCCCTTGCCGGTCGCGAAGACGGGGTTCAAGTCGACTTCCGAGATCTCCGGAAAGTCCGTGACGAGCGCGGAGACCGACTCGATGATCGCGCTCAGTGCACCGCGGTCGACGGGCTCCGAGCCGCGTACGCCCTTGAGCATCTCGGCGGCCTGGATCGAGTCCAGCATCGACGTCGCTTCGTCGGCGCTGACCGGCGCGAGCCGGAACGTGACGTCTTTCAGCACTTCGACGAGCACGCCGCCGAGGCCGAACGCGATCAGCTTTCCGAAGCTCGGGTCGCTGACGGCGCCGACGATCACTTCCTGCGCGCCGGAGGGCAGCATCTGCTGCACCTGCACGCCGGCGATCCGCGCGTCGGCCTGATACTTCTTCGCGTTGGCGAGGATCGTGTCGTAGCCGCGGCGTACGGCGTCCGCGTTCTCGACGCCGACGAGCACGCCGCCGGCCTCGGTCTTGTGCAGGATGTCTTGCGAGACGATCTTGAGGACGACGGGGAACCCCATCCCCTCGGCGAGACGCACCGCCTCGGCGGCCGACGTCGCGAGCCCTTCGCGCGGGACCGGGATCCCGTACGCGTCGGCGACCCGCTTCGCCTCGGGCGCGGTCAGCGCGCTGCGGTTCTCCGATTTGACGCGGTCGAGCACCGCGCGTACCGCGGTCTTGTCGCGGGTGTGACGATCGAGCAGCATTCTCTCTCCGGTTCTACAAGGACGTCGGGCGCACGCCCGACAGACGACAGCGGGCGGAACCCACTAGAGTACGCCGGCGGCGTGGAGCGCGCGTGCGTCCTTGCCGTCCCAGCCGATTTCGTTCAGGATCTCTTCGGTGTGCTCGCCGAGCAGCGGCGAGGACCGCACCTCGACCGGCGAATCCGAAAGCACCAGCGGGCAGCCCACGTTCTTGAACGTGCCGCGCTCGGGGTGCCGCACGTCGACGATCATGCCGCGCGCGGCCAGCGATTCGTCCTCGATGAGATCCTTGGTGGAGAGGATCGGCCCGCACGGGACGTCGATCTCGTTCAGCGCGTCGAGCACTTCGAACTTGCTGCGCTGCTGCGTCCACTCTTGGATCACGGCGAACATTTCGTCGAGGTGCGAGAGCCGCGCGGCGGGCGTCGACCAGGCCGGGTCGTCGGCGAGCTCCGGGCGCCCGATCAGCTTGGCCAGCGGCGCCCACACCTGCGGCTGCACGATGACGTACACGTAGTCGTTCTCGCCGCCCGGCGCGCACTTGAGCGCGGAGCCCGGCTGTCCACCGCCCGAGGCGTTGCCCGAGCGCGGCACGTAGTCCGAGAACGTCTTGTTCGGATACTCGCGCAGCGGGCCGTTCGCGAGCCGCTGCTGGTCGCGGATCTTCACGCGCACGAGGTTCAGCACCGCGTCCTGCATCGCGACCGTGACGCGCTGACCGCGTCCGCTGTGCGTCCGCTGGTACAGCGCGGCGAGAATCGCGCCGACGAGGTGGATCCCGCTGCCCGAGTCGCCGACCTGCGCGCCGGTGCTCGTCGGCGGGCCGTCGGGCCAGCCCGTCGTGCTCATCGCGCCGCCCATCGCCTGCGCGACGGTCTCGTAGGCCTTGTAGTCCTCGAACTTGCCGGGACCGAAGCCTTTGATCGAAGCGTAGATCATCCGCGGGTTGAGCTCGCGGATGCGGTCCCACGTGAAGCCCTGGCGGTCGAGCACGCCCGGCCCGAAGTTCTCGACCAGCACGTCGCAATGCTGGATCAGCCTCTCGAAGATCGCCTTCCCGTCGGGCGTCTTCGTGTTCAGCGTGATGCTGCGCTTGTTGCAGTTCAGCATCGTGAAGTACAAGCTGTCGACGTCCGGGATGTCCTGGAGCTGCCCGCGCGTGATGTCGCCGCGTCCGGGCAGCTCGACCTTGATGACGTCGGCGCCGAGCCAGGCGAGGATTTGGGTGCACGACGGGCCCGCCTGGACGTGCGTCATGTCGAGGATCCGCACGCCGTCGAGCGCTTTGCGGATCTGCTGTCCGTCCTGCGCGCCGTTACCGGAGGCGCCGTTCGTGCTCATCGGCGTCCTCCGTCAACGAAGGAAAGGAATGCGGTGTCGGGCATGGGCGCTCCCGTGAAGCTGACGGTGGTGAAACAGTGCGGACGTATCAGAGATCGTTGTCGTTCGCGTCGACGTGCGCGGCGAGCGCGAGCGCGTGGTCGCGCACGAGCCGCTCCGCTTCCTCGGCGTCCCGGCGCTCGATCGCTTCGATGATGTGCCGGTGGTCGACGATCGAGCGCTCGAACCGTTGATTCTCTCCGATCGTGCGGTGCCGGATCGCCCGCATGTGGATCAAGATACCCTCCGCGGTCCGGCGAAGCGTCTCGTTGCCGGAAAGCTCGATGATGCGCGCGTGGAAGCGCAGGTTCGCGTCGGAGTACTCGTCGAGCTCGGCGGCGAGGCGCTCGCCTTCGAAGCCCGCGAAAATCTCGCGGAGCGAGTGCAGCGCGTCGTCCGACGCATGCTGCGCGGCCAGCCGAGCGGCCATGCTCTCGAGGGCGGCCCACGTGAGGATGATCTCGATCAGCTCGGCCTTGCTCTTGCGCGCGATCAGGTAGCCGCGCCGCGGGATGCTCGTGACGAGTCCCTCATGCTCGAGCCGGACGAGCGCTTCCCGGATCGGCGTTCGGCTCACGCCGAGACGCGCGGCGAGCTCGCGCTCGTCGAGGCGCAGGTCCGCGGGATCGATCTCGTAGAGGTTCGTCTCGGTGATCGCCTGCTTGATCGCGTCGTAGACGCGAACCGAGATGCTCGTGTCGGCGCGAATCGCCGCCAGTCCTAGAGCCGCCATCGGCCGCCCACCTCATCATCTGTATTTGGCATGCAAAATACCAATGCAGCGTTGCGCAGGAAGGCGAGCCTTTCCTCCATCGTCGCCGCCCTTGCTGTACCCCTTCCGGCAGGGGCGCCGGTCACGCGCGGGCCGGCGTGCGGACCAGGCGGCCGAAGCGCGCGGCGAAGGCCTCCGAGTCGAGCGACGTCTGCGCGGCGAGCCGCGAGAGCCGCGGCTCGGTCATGTCGCCCTCCTCGAGCCGGATCATGTACTTGCGCGCGACCTCGTACGACTCCGTGGTCACGTCGACGAGCCGCACCCGAATCCGGCCGGTCGCCGGATCGAGCATCTCTTCGAGCGTGACCGGGACGATGCGTCCGCCCGCGAGCGCGATCAGCGCGCCGCTTCCGCCGCCGAGGAGATACCGCACCGCACCGTAGCCGAGCGTACGGGTGTACTCGGCGTCGAACGGGATCGGCTTGGCGCTGCGCATCTCGTAGCCGATGTCCTTGGGCACGATCGTGGCGTCGATGCCGAGCTCTTTGAGGCGCGCGCGGACCGCGTCGCGCAGCACCGAGCCGAGCGGGACGTCGGCGAGCCGCACGTGCCCGTACGCGTCGCGCGCCGCGGTCGTCACGGCCGCGAGCTCGTCGGGCGCGATGCGCTCCGCGAGCCCTTCGGCGACGACCGCGACGCCGTGATCCTGTCCGTGCGCGAGGCGCTTCACCACCGCGCCGGCCAGCGTGTCGACGACGTCGTCGAGCGGGATCGTCTCGCCCGGGAACTCCTCGGGGATCACCGCGAGCGTCGCGCCGGCGGCCTTGCAGATGCCGAGCGCGAGCGCGCCGGACTTGCGGCCCATCGTCACCGCCAGATACCAGCGCGAGGCGGTGCGCGCGTCCTCCATGAGGTTCTCGACGATCCCGACGCCGACGGCGCGGGCCGTCTCGAACCCGAACGTCGGCGCGTTCTCCGGGAGCGGGAGGTCGTTGTCGATCGTCTTCGGGACGGTCGCGACCCCGATGCGGCCGTGCGTCTCCGCGGCGATGCGCGATGCGCCGTACGTCGTGTCGTCGCCGCCGATGGTGATCAGATACCGCACGCCGAGCATCGTGAGCGCGCGGATGCAGCGGCGGAGCGACTCTGCATCGCGTGCGGGATTCGTGCGCGAGGTGCGCAGCATCGAACCGCCGGTGAAGTGCAGGCGCGAGACGTCGTCGATGTCCAGCTCGACGACGTGCGACGTGTCGCCGGCGACGAGGTGCCGGTAGCCCTCGTAGATGCCGAGGACGCGCACGCCGTGGTTGCGCGCCTCGATCGTCGCGGAGGCGATGACGCCGTTGATCCCCGGCGCCGGTCCGCCGCCGACGAGGATCGCGAGCGTTTCGTCGTCGCCGTTCATGGCGAGCCTATACCGCGGTCGGGACGGCCGCTCCCATCCGCCGGCGCAGCTCGGCGTCGATGGTGTCGAGGAACTGGTTGGTCGTCTGCCACGGCTGATCCGGGCCGATCAGCATCGCGAGATCCTTCGTCATCTTGCCGGACTCGACCACATCGACGCACACCTTCTCGAGCGTCTCGGCGAAGTGCGTCACGTCGGGCGTGCCGTCCACCTTTCCCCGGTGCGCGAGCCCGCGGGTCCAGGCGAAGATCGAGGCGATCGGATTCGTCGAGGTCTCGCGACCCTTCTGGTGCTCGCGGTAGTGCCGCGTCACCGTGCCGTGCGCGGCTTCCGCCTCGATCGTCTTTCCGTCGGGCGTCATCAGCACCGACGTCATCAGCCCGAGCGAGCCGAACCCTTGCGCGACGACGTCGGACTGCACGTCGCCGTCGTAGTTCTTGCACGCCCACACGAACGCGCCCGACCACTTCAGCGCCGAGGCGACCATGTCGTCGATCAGCCGGTGCTCGTAGGTCAGCCCGCGCCGGTCGAACTCGGCCTTGAACTCTTCGTCGAAGACCTGCTGGAAGAGATCCTTGAAGCGGCCGTCGTAGGCTTTGAGGATCGTGTTCTTCGTCGAGAGATAGACCGGGTAGTTGCGCAGCAGCCCGTAGTTGAAGCTGGCCCGCGCGAAGCCGCGGATCGACTCGTCGACGTTGTACATCGTCAGCGCGACGCCGCCGCCTTTGTACTGATACACCTCGCGCTCGATCGCGGCGCCGCCGTCGGCCGGCGTGAACGTCACGGTCAGCGTCCCGGCGCCGGGGACGACGAAGTCGGTCGCGCGATACTGGTCGCCGAAGGCGTGACGGCCGATCACGATCGGCTGCGTCCAGCCGGGCACGAGCCGCGGAACGTTGCGGCAGATGATCGGCTCGCGGAAGACCGTGCCGTCGAGTTCGTTGCGGATCGTGCCGTTCGGCGACTTCCACATCTGCTTCAGTCCGAACTCCTGGACGCGCGCCTCGTCCGGCGTGATCGTCGCGCATTTCACGCCGACGCCGTACTGCTTGATCGCGCGCGCCGCGTCGAGCGTCACCCGATCGTCGGTCGCGTCCCGGTGCTCGATCCCCAAATCGTAGTACTTCAGGTCGACGTCGAGATACGGCAGGATCAGCTTGTCCTTGATGAACTGCCAGATGATGCGCGTCATCTCGTCGCCGTCGAGCTCGACGACGGGGTTCTTGACCTTGATCTTTTCCAACGATGTCTCCGGGTCGGATGGGCGAACGGCGGTCAATTCGCCCGGGGCGCCCGATGCCCTCGGCCGCGGCCGCCAGCGTCGAGCGGCCGCTCCGGCGGGCGTCCGGCGGGCACGCGCGCCGGCGGCGCGAAAGCGCGTTTCATGCGCGTCGTCAGCCTGCTGCCGAGCTCGACGGAGATTCTGTTCGCGATCGGCGCCGGCGACACCGTCGTCGGCGTCACGCACGAGTGCGATTTCCCCGCCGCGGCGCGGACGCGTCCGGTGCTGACCTCGTCGCTTCTGCCGCACGAGCTGGACGCGGCGGGCATCGACCGCCACGTGCGTGCGCGCGTGCACGCGGGCTCCTCGCTCTACGGGCTCGACGACGCAAAGCTCGCCGCCCTCGAGCCGGATCTCATCGTCACGCAGGAGCTGTGCGCGGTCTGCGCGGTGTCGTACGAGATCGTCGACCGCGCCGCGAAGCGCCTGCGCGGCGATCCGCGCGTCGTCTCCCTCGAGCCGTCGTCGCTCGACGACGTGTTCGGCACGATCCGCTTTCTCGGCGAGCTCACCGGTGCGCGCGCGGGCGCCGCGGATCTCGTCGCGCGCTTGACGGCGCGCGCCGACGCGCTGCGCGCGCGCGTCGCGGCCCGTCCGCGCGAGCGCGTCCTCGTGCTGGAGTGGACCGATCCGCCGATGAGCGCGGGCCATTGGACGCCCGGGCTCGTGGAGCTCGCGGGCGGCGAACCGGTGCTCGCGAGCCCCGGCGTCAACTCGCGCGTCCTCGGCTGGGACGAGATCGCCCGCGCCGATCCCGACGTCGTGATCGTCGCGCCGTGCGGCTTCGGGCTCGAGCGCGCGGCACGCGAAGTCGCCGCGCTTCCGCCGGAGGCGGCGCGTGCGTTCGGCGCGCTGCGCGCGGTGCGCGAGGAGCGCGCCTTCGCGATGGACGGCAACGCGTACGTCAACCGCCCCGGTCCGCGGCTCGTCGACAGCGCCGAGATCTTCGCGCGCGCGATCTCGGGCGGCGGCGCCGAGCTGGAGCGCCTGCGCGCCGCCTGACGCCTCAGCGCCTCTGGTCGGGCTCGTCCTGAAAGCGCTGGGCGGATTCGACGATGACGCGCCGCGCCGCGGCTGCGTCGTCCCAGCCCTCGGTGCTCGTGTGCTTTCCTTCGAGCAGCTTGTAGGTTTCGAAGAAGTGCTGGATCTTGCGCAGCTGGTGCGAGAAGATCTGCGTGTAGTTGTGCACGTCGGCGTACTCGGGCTCGCCGACGGGGACCGCGAGCACCTTGTCGTCCTCCTTGCCTTCGTCGAACATCCGCAGCAGACCGATCGGACGCGCCACGACGAGGCACCCGCTGAACGTCGGCTCCGAGACGAGGATCAGCACGTCGAGCGGGTCGCCGTCGAGCGCGAGCGTGCGCGGCGCGAAGCCGTAGTCGCCCGGGTAGAAGATCGGCGAGTGCAGCGCGCGGTCGAGCCGGAAGATGTCGAGCTGCTTGTCGTACTCGTACTTGTTGCGCGAGCCGCTCGCGATCTCGACGATGACGTTGATCTCGTCCGGCGCGCGGTCGCCGAGCGGCAGGTTGAGGCGGTTCTGGCGGGTCGCGAGCGTCACGCCGCCGGTTTTCCCGCGCGTCGCGCCGCGGCCTGGATCATCGGGCGACGGGCGGCGCCGTCTGGTTCAGGCGCACCAGGCGCCAGCCGCCGTCCTCGTGCCGGAAACGCGTCAGCGACGCGGGGACGAAGCGGACCTTCAGCGCTTCGGCGCTCTGCTCGCCGAGGAGCACGCGCAGCAGCGCGTGCAGCGGACCGGCGTGCGTCGCGACGAGCGCGGTGGCGCCGGCCGGCGTCTCGGCGACCACGCGCTGCAGCGCGCCGCGCACGCGCTCGGCGAGCTGCTCGAACGATTCGCCGCCCTGCGGCGTGTAGGTCTTCGGGGAGGCGTCCGAGCCCGGGTCCAGCTCCGGCGTCAGGGAGACGATCTCGTCCCACGTGAGGCCTTCCCACGCGCCGAAGCGCATCTCGCGCCAGTCCGGATCGAGCCGCAGCGGCACGTCGCGAGCGCCCAGCACGATGCGCGCCGTCTCCGCGGCGCGCAGGAGGTCGCTGGCGGCGGCCGTCGCGATCGGTTCGTCGCGCAACAACGCCGCGAGGGCCTGCGCCTGCGCGCGGCCCTCGTCGTCGAGCGGGATGTCGGTGTGGCCTTGGAAGCGCTTGCGCGCGTTCCATTCGGTGCGCCCGTGACGGACGCAGAGCAGATCCACCCGCGCTAGCCGCGCGGCAGCATCGGCTTCCCTTCGTGCGCGACCAGCAGGTCGTGCATGTCGTTGGCGTGCTCTTCCTCCACCGCGAGGATCCGTTCCATGAGGATGCGCGAGGTGGGGTCCTTCTCGCCGAAGTAGCGGATCAGCTCGCGGTAGTGCTCGATGGCGATCCGCTCGGCGATCAAGTTCTCCTTGATCATCTCGACGAGGTTCAGCTCGTTCGGTCCGTACTGCGACGCCGAGCGCGAGGCGAGCCCCTCGGGGTTGAAGTTGGGCGTGCCGCCGAGCTGATTGATGCGCTCGGCGATCCACTCGGCGTGCTCGCGCTCTTCGCTCGCGTGCTCGGCGAACTCGTCCTTCGGCCCTTCGCTCGCGATCCCGGTCGCCGCGACGCTGTGCATCGTGTAGCGCAGCACGCAGACGATCTCCGTCGCGAGCGCGGTTTGCAGCATCTCGATCGACTGCTTGGGGTCCAGCTCGTAGTTGGGCGTGATCGCGCCCTTTTCGATTTGCTCGCGGGCGCGCCGGCGCAGCTCCTTGACGTCAGTAAGGAACGGCTGCGCGTTATTCGTCGTCGTCACGCCGTCCCCGTACCCCGACCGCTCGCCCGTCACGCGGTCGCCCCGGCCGCTCCGGTGAAAGGGCCGAGCGCTCCGCGCGCGCGTTCCCGCGTGTCCAGCGAGGAGCCGCCGCGCGGCGCCGGAACCAGTGCCGCCATGGAGCCGAACGGGCGCGTCGCGATACGCAAGATGTACAAGCTGTACGTCAACGGCGCGTTCGTGCGCAGCGAGTCGGCGCGGAGCGACAGCGTCGGCGGCGAGAACGTCGCGCGCGCGTCGCGCAAGGACGTGCGGGACGCCGTCGTCGCCGCGCGGGCGGCCCACGCGATCTGGGCGGCGCAGGCGCCCGCGCTTCGCGGCCTGGTGCTGTACCGGCTCGCGGAGATGATGGAGGCGCGAGCCGCCGAGCTGGCCGCGCAGCTCGTCACCGGCGGCACGGTCGACGAAGCCGGCGCACGGCGCGAGGTCGCCGCCGCGATCGACCGGACGGTCTGGTATGCGGGATGGTGCGACAAGTATCTCGCGCTCGCCTCGACGCGCAATCCGGTCGCCGGCCCGCACTTCAACTTCTCGACCCCCGAGCCGACCGGGGTCGTCGGCGTGCTCGCGCCGCCCGAGCCGGCGCTGCTCGGGCTCGTCACCGCGGTCGTGCCCGTGCTCGTGAGCGGCAACGCCGTCGTCGCGGTCGCCGGCGATCGCGACCCGCGCACGGCGGTCGTCTTCGCCGAATGCCTCGCCACGAGCGACCTCCCGGGCGGGGCGTGCAACGTGCTGACCGGTGTGCCGTCCGAGCTCGCGCCGGTCCTCGCCGGGCACATGGACGTGAACGGCCTGGCAGGCTTCGGCCTGGACGCGCCCGCGGAACGGCGTCTCGGCGAGGCCGCCGCCGAGAACGTCAAGCGGACCCGCTTCGAGCCCTCGCCGCCGCGCGACGACTGGTTCGCGGCGCGCTACGACGATCTCGAGCGCGTCCTCGCGTTCACCGAGCTGAAGACGATCTGGCACCCGGCGCGCATCTGAGCGCGAGGCGTTTCTCCGCCGTGCCGTGAACCAACGGCCGGGAACGCGGAGAGGTGGCAGAGCGGTTGAATGCACTCGCTTGGAAAGCGAGCATACGGTAAAACGTATCGGGAGTTCGAATCTCCCCCTCTCCGAGTCGCGCGCTACCCGGCGATGCCGGCGTGCGTCCGCAGCTCGCGGCGCGAGCTGACGCCGAGCTTCTCGTAGGCCGAGCCGAGGTGCTTTTCGACCGTCTTGTGACTGATCGCGAGGTCGCGAGCGATCTCGAGGTTCGAGCGGCCGTTCGCGGCGAGCAACGCGATCTCGCGCTCGCGCGCCGAGAGCAGCGCCGCCCAAGCCGCCGCGGCGCCGTCGAACGCACGCGTCTCCGCTGCGGGCCGCTCTTCTTCACCTGACAGCCGGCGCACGTCGTACGTCGCGCCGCACGCGCGATAGAGCCGCAACGCCGCCTCCGCGTCGCCGGCGGCTTCGCGCGCCGCAGCTTCGAACAGCGGTGCGCGCAGACGCCGGAAGCCGTCGGCGGCCTCCAGGGCGGGCAGGCGCGCGTCGTCGCCCCGGCCCTCGCGCAGGGCGACGAGCGCGTCGAAGAGCGGCAGCGCCGGGCGCTCCATCATCTCGTGCGGTCCCCGAGCGGCGCGCACGAGGTGCTCGCGGGCGCGCGCGACGTCGCGCCGGTCGCCGTAGCGCGCGACGGCGAGCAGCGTCGAGACGTTGCCGCGGACGATCTCGCAGTCGGGAACGACGCGGCGCAGCAGCGCGGCCGCGTCGGCGGCGCGGCCCCGGCGAACCATGATCTCGGCGAAGCCGGCGCCGATCTCCGGCTCGGGCCGGCGCGCCGACGGGACGTCGAAGGCGTCGAACCACTTGGCGATCATCGCGCGGTCGTCGCGATACGCGCCGACCAAGCTTCCCATCGCCATGCCGAACGTCACGCTCACGTGGTCCTCGCTCGCGGGTGAGACCGCTTCCACGTCGTCGCGCGCCGCCGCCAGATCGCCGCGCAGCAGGCTGCACAGCGCGCGGAAGGCCCGCAGCGACTCCTCCTGCCGCCGGGTCTCGCGCAGCAGCCGCAACGCCACGTCGTTCTCGCGCTGCGCTTCCTCGTGGCAGCCGAAAAAGGCGTAGCACATCGCGCCGTTGACGTGGGCCGACACGACGCCGTCGCGCGAGCCGGACTCGTGCGCCGTCTCGATCCAGAGCGCGTACTCGCGGCGGAACGTGTCGAGGTCGGCGAGCTGCATCGCGACGAACGCGGCGACGTTGTGATAGCGCAGTCGCACGTCGGCCGCTTCGGCGAGCAGCCGCGAGTCGACGGCGGCCAAGTGCTCCGACGCCGACGTCGGAAAGCCGAACGTCGCCTCGATCCACGCGATCCCGAGATGCGCGCGGCTGCGCGCGAGAATCTGATCGTCACCGAGCCGCCGCAGCATCGCTTCGAGGCCCGCCGTCGGATGCGGCGTGCCGGTCGTGTACGCGCGGAGCGCGGCGTTCGCGCGGCACTCCGCTTCGGCTTCGAACGCGCCCGCGCGCTGCAGCAGGTCGGCAGCGGCTTCGAGAAGCGCCTGCCCTTCTTCGTGCGCGCCAGTCGCGATGCGGCGCTGGGCGAGCCGCTTCATCAGGGAGCCGCGGCGTACGGCGTCGAGTCCGTCCCATTCGAGCGCGCGTTCGTAGAACGCGATCGCGTCCTCGTGCGCGTGCACGCGTGCCGCGGCGTCGCCGGCGCGCTCGTTCCAGCGCGCGGACGCTTCGCCGTCACCCGCGGCCCACCAGTGATACGCGAGCGCCTCGAGCGGCGGATCCCCCGGCGCGCTTTCGAACGCCTTCGCGATCGCGCGGTGCAGCGGGCGCAGCTCGGCGACCAGAAACTCACCGTAGATCGCGTCGCGCGTGAGGCGGTGACGGAATCGAAACGTGCGCGGTCCGAGCTCCTCGACGAGCTGAAAGTCGCGCGCCCGCCGGAGCACCGGCAGCAGCGCGTCGGGATCGCGTCCGACGCTCGTCGCGACGACGTCGAGCCCGAACGTCCGCCCGATCACCGCGGCATGGGTGATCACGCGGCGGGCCTCGTCGTCGAACGGCCGGAGCCGCTCCAGCAGCGCGGCGCGCACCGAGTCGGGAAGCTCGCGGCGCGGGCGCGATTCGGCCTGCCGCGCGCGCCGCTCGACGGCGCCTTTCAGCAGCTCTTCGGTGAAGAACGGGTTTCCTTCGCCGGCGATCGCGACCGCGCGCCGGATCTCGACGGGCAGCTCGATCTCGCCCAGCGCCTCGTCGATGAAGCTGCGCAGCTCCACGCCGGCCAGCGGCGCGAGGTCGATGCGGCCGGCCTTCGCGGCGCGCGCGAACGCCGTGACGGCGGCCCGCGCCGGATGCTCCGAATGCAGCTCGTCCGGCCGGAACGAGGCGACGACGAGGATGCGCATCCGCGAGAGGCGCGGGCCCAGGTGCGCGAGGAGATCGAGGGTCGCCGCATCGGCCCAGTGCAGGTCCTCGACGACGAGGAGCAGCGCTTTGCGGGCCGCCAGGGCCGCGATACGATCGGCGATCGCGTCGAGCTGGCGGCGCTTCGACTCCTCCGGCACGATGGCGGGCGCGGCCGGATCGAGGCGCGCGAGCAGGTCGAGGATCGGTCCGTACGGGCGCCGGCCGAACTCCGTGCAGGGCGCATGGCCGATCCGCCAGCGTGAGTACGCGAGGGTCGCGCAAAACTCCGCGATGAGGCGCGACTTGCCCAGCCCCGCCTCGCCGGCGATCGTCACGCAGCCGCCGTGCGACGCGCCCGCCTCGCGCCGCCGCTCGTGCAGGTACTCCAGCTCCTCGCGGCGTCCGATGAACGGCCGGCACAGCACGGGGCGGACGATCACGCCGCCTGCTTCGCCTGCCGGGTCCAAGCGGCCTATCCGCTGCGGACCGCGGCCCGATCGCCGGGCGGCAGCAGCGGCGCCACCCGCGCGTACGGCAAGCTGTAGTACGTCACCCCGCCGCGACCCGTGACGGTATGGGCGCTGAAGAGCGCGTCGTCGATCGCCGACTCCGTGGCTTCGACGGTGGCTTCGAACAGCGCGTCGACGAGGTCTTCGTCGGTCACGAGCGGCGGCCCAACGATCCCGCCGGCGCGCGGGTAGCGGTGCGTCGTGGAGAACGCGATGAAGAGATCGCCGCTGGAGACGTGCGAGGTCGCGCCGGTGCGCGCGAGTCCCATCCCGGCTCGCTTCGCCACGTCGCGCAGTCGCGCGTAGTCGAGCGGCGCGTCGGTCGCGACGACGATGATGATGCTGCCGTCGGCGGCGCGTCCGCGGGTCGGTGCGTACGAGGTCCGGCGGGGGTAGACCGGCAGCAGCTCGTGCGCGAACGCGCGCCCGACCGGAACGCCGTCGACGCGCAGCTCGTCGCGCGAGCCCGTGTTCGCGTTCACGAGGACGCCGACCGTATAACCGCCGAGCGCGGCCGGCAGCACGCGCGACGCCGAGCCGATCCCGGCGGCGAAGCCGAACGCGCGCATGCCGGTGCCCGCGCCGACGTTCCCGCGCGGAAACTCGCCGGGCTTCGCCGCATCGAGCATCGCGACGACGTCGTCGGGACGGACGTACCGGCCCTGGATGTCGTTGATGCCCTGATCGTCGCACTCCGCGACGACGGGCAGCGGCACGTCGTCGGTGCGCCCGATCCGCGGGTGCTTCGCGATGAGCCACGAGACGACGCCGTCGTCGACGCGGCCGACGTTCAGCGTGTTCGTCAGGACGATCGGGACCTCGAGGAAGCCGCTCTGGTCGACCCAGTGCGCCCCGGTCATCTCCCCGTTGCCGTTGAGATCGAACGTCGCGGCCGCGACGCGGTCGTCCCAGGTGTCGTCGTTCGGAACGACGGCGGTCGCACCGGTGCGGACGTCGGTGCCCTCGACTTTCGTCACCTGGCCGACGCGGACGCCGGGAACGTCGGTGATGCCGTCGACGGCGCCAGACGGGAAGCGCCCGACCCGCAGCGGCGAGCGGGCCTGCGCGGCCGGAGTCGCCCAGGCGAGCAGCGTGAGGGCGGCGACGAGCGCGATCGGTCGAAGCATCCGCCGCGCTTCTCGCGCCGCGTGCACGCCGCCTCGGCGTCCGGACACGCACAATGGTAGGGTTGCTCCCCATATCGCGACGGGCCTCGGCTCGGCTAAACTGGCGACATGAGCATGGGGCGCCTCGTCGGAGTTCTCGCGGTCTGGTCGTTCGCGGCACTGGGCGGGTGCGGGAGCGGCGGCACGGTCCTGAGCGACGGCGGCTCGGTCGCCGGCGACCGCGTGCTGATCAGTCCGGGCGGCTCCCTCGGCATCGCCCGCGTGCTGGCCGGAAGCAGCATCCCGCTCAGCGCCGTGCTGGTCCAAGGCCCGCAGAACGCGGTGCTGTCGGCGAACCGCTTCATCTGGGGCGCCGCGGTCGTGAACGGCGCGCAGTACTCTTCCGGCTCGCAGGGCCAGACGAAGCCGTGCGGCGCCGTCACCGCGACGACGGGCGGCGTCGCCGCGCCGTACGCGCCCGACTACACGCTGTACGTCACGATCGACCCGACGAACGAGTCGAACGTGATCCTCACGCCGCCGACCTCCGTGCCGCCGCCGGCCGGCGGCACCGCGTCCGCGGTGTACCCGTACTGCGTCCGCGTCACGGCCACGGTCGTCGCGGGCGCGGCCAGCGGGTCGCTCATCGTCGCGGTCGTCGATCCGCAGAATCCGCTGCAGTAGGGGACTCGAGCATGAGCACGCCGATCGTTCGCTCCGCCCCCGGGAAACGCCGTACGGAGCGCCTCCTCTCGTTCGTCCTCGCGTGCGCGGTGTGCGCGGCGTCGATCGCCGCGTCGGCCCGCGCCGCTCGCGCCACGCCCCCGTACGAGATCCCCGAGCCCTGGACGTATCGCGCGCTCGACAAGCTGGCCGCGGACGGCGTGCTCGGCGACCCGCGCCGCACGACGGCGCTCGATCTTCGTCCTCGCACGCGGCAGCAGGCGGCGCGGCTGGTCGCCCGCGCCGTTCGCCGGCTGCAGGACCGCGGAATCGCCGACGCCTCGCAGGACGATCTCGACACGCTGGGCCGGCTCGTTCACGCGTACTCCTACGAGCTCGCGCTGCTCGGGATTCGCGTCGACAGCGTCGAGGACGCCGTGCGCCCGCCCGACGCATCGGAGCCCGTTCGCGCATTTCACGTCGAAGGCGCGTTCGCGGCCGAGGGTGCGTTCCGGCAACGCGACACCGTGCCGCACAACGTCCAGGGCGGCCCGATCGATCCGTTCGTCGACGCGTTCCTGACCAGCCCGCCCGACGACAACCCGTTCGAGCACGATCCCGGACCGGGGACGCTGCTGCGCTTCGACGCGAAGCTGAGCCCGACGTACACGATGAACGGGAACGTCTCGATCTCCGTGCCGATCCACGTGCTCGAGTACGACCCGGCCTTCACCGCGAACGACAGCTATCAGGTGCAGCCGGCGCTGGTCGTGAACGCCGCGCGGTTCGGCGCGCTGCGCGACGTGCGCTTTCGTGCCGGGACGCTCGACGATCTCGAGTCCTCGCGTCTCGGCCTGACGTATCGAGCGCCGGACGCGACGCAGCAGGGCCCGGGATTTCAGAACCCCGTGCAGCCCTACGAGAACGGGATCGAGCTGAGCGCCCGTCTCGGGAGCTCGACGCACGTGCAGGTCGCGTGGTCGCTGATCGATCAGTCGGCGATCAACACGTACGCGGCGTCGCCGTCGGCGAACAACTCCTTCCTCGTCGTGACGCCGCCGCAGAGCAGCGCGGTTCAGATGGGGACGCCGTCCGCGGTCCCGGGCGGCACGCACACCGACACGTTCGTCGTCGACAACGCGGCCGTGAGCTCCGTCGCGCTGACGCAAAAGGCCGGCCTCGGAACCGTCTACATCTCGGCCGTCGACGGCACGCTGTGCCTGCCGACCGGAAAGACGCCCAGCGGCGGCGTCTGCCCGATCCCGCCCGGCTCGTGGTACTACATCGACCAGACGAACACGGTCGTGTTCGGCACGCCGTTGCCGGTCGGCACGATCGTGCAGATCACCTACGGCCCGCCCGGGAGCGCCGCCGGCGGCGGCTTTCTCTACCAATATCAACGCGAGCACGTCACGGCGCGAATCGACCAGCGGTTCACCGCCGTTCCCGGCGCCGAAATCGGCCTCTCGTTCAGCCGTATCTTCGATGCCGGCAACGCGGGCGCTTCGCAGGGGCTGGTGTTCGGAAACGGCTTCGGCCCCGAGAGCGACACGGTCGCGGGATTCGACGCGCGAATCCCGTTCGGGGCCGTGACGCTGCTGGGCGAAGCCGCGTTCAGCAAGTTCTCCCCCGACACGTACACCGTCGCGCCCGTCACCGACACCGCCGCGGTGCTCGACCTGCGCTTCGGCGTCGGCGGCGTGACCGGCGACGTGACGTATCAGGCGGTGGGCCCGGACTTCTTCGACGGCGGACCGCTGCGGTATCTCGGGCCGCAGCCCGACACGTTCGGCTACTGGCGCGGCCTGGCGTTCCCGGGATTCTTCGGCTTCGCGAACGATCTCGCGATCAATCAGACGTTCGACCGCGCGGTGCTGCCCGGCTGCACCGGCATGTCGTGCACGAGCCGCAACGCCGCGAACACGTACGCCTATCCGGTGTTCAACCCGTTCGTCGCGAGCGGGCCGCAGTTCTACAGCGCGTACGCGCCGAACACGCGCGGCTTCGGCGCCCACGTCGAGGTGCCGCTGGCGCGCGGCGACGACGCGTTGCGATTGTTCGCGCAGCACCTCGCCGAGATGGTCCCGGACAGCATCGGCCAGATCGAGTACGGTCCCGGTTTCGCGAGCGGGGTCGCGATGCGATTCGACGCCTACGGGTTCGACGTGACGCACGCGTTCCGCGTCGGCGGACGAAGCTTCGCGTTCGACCTCTCGGCCTCGAGCGAGCTGCTCACCCGCAACGACAAGACCGCCTACGCGTACGTGCCGTTCAACGTGCTTTCGCAAAGCGCCGACGCGGGCGCGACGAACGCCGACAACGCGTACCTCGCCTCGGGCGCGACCCCGGTGCTGTTCTATCCGAACTACGTCGACGAGCGGCACACGACGATCGCGCCGTCACTGGGGTTCCCGCTCGGCCCCGGCTTGAGCGCCCGGCTCGTCTACAACACGCAGACGTACGCCGGATCGTACGGGACCACGCGCGGGCAGAACATCTCGCAGCGCAAGACCGACGCGTTCGCGACGTTCACGTACGCGCTGCCCCGCGGCACGCTGGACCTCGTGCTCGGCAACCAGCACTACGCCGACGCCGTCCTGCCGAGCTACGATTTCAGTCAGAACCGCGAAGCGCTCGACTACACGGTGCGGTTCTGACATGCCCTTCGAAGGACAGCGCATGGCTCGTTCGCTCATCGTCTTCGCGCTCGCCGCGGCGTTCGGCGCCGGTGCGTGCGGCTGCTCGAGCGGCCCCGGCGGCACGTCGCTGCCGTTCACGCAGACGCCGAACGGGGGCGGCGGCACGAGCGGAACGTCGCAGCCGGGCGGCACGAGCACCGCGCTGCTGCGCTTCGTTCAAGGCTCGCCCGATCGGGCGTCGGTGGACTTCTGCGTCGACCAGACGTTCTACGGGGTGACCGCGACCGGGCAGCAGGCGTCGGTCGCGTACGGGACGGCCTCGCCGCTGTTCGCCGTCCCGGGCGGCATCAGCCACACCGTCTCCGCGTATGCGGCGCTTTCGGTGGCCGAGGGCGGCCCCGGCGCCGAGTGCGCGACCGCGCCGGGACCGTACTTCGGCCAGCCCGCGCTCGCGACGACGACGATCGCGCCGAACGTCGGCGCGAACCCGGCGCGCGAGACGATCGTCCTGGGAGGGACGGCGGCGTCCGGAACGGAGGCGTTCTATCTCTACGGAGAGCCCTCGTTCGCGACCGCGCCGGCGTCCGACGAAGCGATCTCGCACGATGCCGCGCCCGCCTTCTCCGCATCCACGCCGGCGCGCTCGGTGGGATTCGGCGACGTTCCGGCGACGACCGCGGCGCCGCAGACGCTGCCCGGCGCGCAGAGCGTTCCCGCGCCTCAGCGGGCACAGACGACCGTCGCCGTCGTGAACGTCGCCGTCACCTCGGCGATCCCCGCTCCTCCCGCGTCGTTCTTCGCCGGAGCCGGGACGACGAGCGGAGCGGTCGTGCCTCTCACGAGCACGCCGGCTCCCGCGCCGACGCCGGGACAGCCGTACGTGATCGAGCTGTACGCGCTCGACGGCCCCGGCGGCGGGCTGAAGCTGCTCGCCGTTCAGGAGCAGGTCGCCGGCTACGGCTTCTGAGCGACGCGGAGAGCCGGCTCGGCGTTCGTCGCGCCGGCGCGTGCGCCGCGCACCGAGCGCTGCCGCTCGTACTCGATCTGCAGCGCGGCGAGCCGTTCGCGCTCGACCCGCCGGCCCGCGTTCGGCCCGTGCGCGATCGCCTCGAAGAGGCGCGGGGGCAGCACGTCGTCGTCCGGCGTCCAGCCGAGCCGCGCGTTGATCGCGCGCTTGCGCTCCCACGTCCGCTGCGCCGCGGCGCGCAGACCGGCGCCGTCGAGCGGGACGCCGCTCACCGCCGTCCACAGCGCCGCCCCTTCTTCGTCGAAGTCCTCGAAACAGTCGCGCACGAACTTGCACAGCACGAGGCTGTCCCAGGCGACGGCGCGGTCTTCGGCTTCGATCGCGTCGCGCGCGCGCCGGGCGTCGTCCGGCTCGGACGACGGATCGCGCAGATCCTTGTCGTACGTCGCGGCGCGGTTGTGACAGGCGCCGCGCGTGCAGGTCGCGAGGCCGAGCGCGTACGTCGGGAGCGCGCGCGGCTCGTATCCCGGGAGCTCCAAGCCTTTGCAGTGCATCGCGAAGCGCTCGGCGCCGCCGCCGATGCGGCGCGCAGCGATTCGCACCCCGTCCGCGAGCACGCCGCCGAGGCCGCGCCGCGCGGCGATCGCGTCGATCGCCGGCAGCAGCACCGCGCCGTTCCCGAAGCGCAGCTCCGGGCCGAAGGCGTCGTGCGGGACGAGGCTGCGCTCCGCGCACTCCATCGCGAACGCGATCGCCGAGCCGGTCGAGATCGTGTCGAGCCCGTGCTCGTCGCAGCGGCCGATCGCGTCGAGCACGGCGTCGAGATCGTCGACCCCGCAGTTCGGTCCGAACGCCCACACCGACTCGTACTCGCTCGCCGCGGCGCGCCGGCGATCGCGGTCCTTGCGCACGTACAAGTGCTCGCACTGCACGGGACACCCGGCGCAGCCGGCGCGCAGCTCGACGTACGTCTCCTTCGACTCGCGCGCGCGCTCCGGCGTGACGCGCTCGGCACCGTCGAACTGCGCCGCGCCGAAGTTGCGCGTCGGGAGCTGCCCCATGCGCTGCAGCACGCGCAGGTTCGCGCTGGTGCCGAGGACGCGGTATTTCGTCGTCTTCGGTCCGAGCGCGCGCTCGCGCAGCATCTTCGCGAACGCGGCGGTCGCCTCGGGATCGGCGATCGCGACGTCGCCGCGCCCGCGCAGCACGATCGCCTTGAGCTTCTTCGCCCCGAACACCGCGCCGGTGCCGCCGCGCCCGGCCTGGCGCCCGTCGTTCTCGACCGCGGCGAACCGCACGCCGCGCTCGCCCGCCGCGCCGATCGCGCACACGCGCACCGAACGGTCGCCGTAGGCCTCGCGAATCGCCTTCGTCGTGTCGCGCGCCGAGCGCCCGGCGAGCGACGACGCGTCCTCGAAGCGGATGCGGTCGCCGTCGACGGCGACCGTCGTCCACGCGTCCGCGGCGCCCGTGACGACGATCGCGGCGAGGCCGCAGCGGCGCAGCACCGCCGAGAAATGGCTCGACGAAAGGCCTTCGTTCAGCAGCCCGGTCAGCGGAGAGATCGTCGCCAGCGCGTGCTTGTTGGCGGCCGGGACCGGCGTCGAGGCGAACGGCCCGGCCGCGACGACGATCGGGTTCTCCGGACCCAGCGGATCGAGCGGTCCGCGCACGCGCTCGTCGATGAGCCGCACCGCGAGCCCGACCCCGCCCAGCGCGTCGGCGAACACGTCGTCGCCGAGCGGCGTCCGGCGCCACGTGCGCCGCGTGAGGTCGATCTCGAGCAGGTCCCGCGGACCGGCGTACGTCATCCGCCGCTCGCCAGGAAGAGCACGCAGGGATTGTCGTTCCGGTCGAAGCGCTCGCCGTCGCGCACGGCGCGCCGGCCGTCGAGCAGCAGCAGGTTCGGCTCGACGAACGCGTCCCGCGACGGCGCGACGACGTCGGGGACCAGGCCCGGGACCGCGTCGGCGAGCGCGCGCACGAACTCGCGCAGGTCGACCGGGCCGTCGACGGCGAGCTCGACGTGCGAGGCGCCCGCGATCGCGCGCGCCATCCCGAACAGCTCGACCCGCATCATGCGGCACCGCCGTTGCGCGCCGCGGCAGCGCCCGCCGTGACGGCCGCGGCCGCGTCGGCGTCGGGCTCGACGATGCGGATCTCGCCGGCGCGCGAGCAGTCGTAGCCGCCGAGAGCTTCCACCTCGGCGCGGAACGCGGGCTCGCGCAGCGCCGCCACGAGTCGCGCGATGCGCGGCTCCTCGAGCGTCGAGGCGGGCAGCGCGAGCTCGTACGGCTCCCATGCGACGTGCACGAAATCCAAACCGAACGCGCGGGCGGCGGCGCGGATCGCGAGCGCCGCGTCCGCGCTTCCCGCGGCGACGAGCTGGGCGACGGCGAGGTGCGAGAACTCGATGCGCTCGTAGCCGTCGAGGCCGTCCGGCGCGATGCCCTCGCGGGCGAGCAGCGCGTCGAGCAGGATGCGCGTCCCCGCGTCGCGCTGGCGGTTGACGTAGCGCGCGCGCTTGCGCGCGACGTCGCCCAGCGAAGCGATCCCGAGCGGGTTGCCGCGCGCGACGACGAGTCCCTGATCGCGCTCGGCGAGCCGCACCAGCGCGACCGGGACCGGCGGCCCGTAGCGCCGCACGGCGACGTCGTTGTACGTGCCGGTCGCCGGATCGAGCACGTGCGTCCCGGCGACGTGCGCCGAACGATCGCGCAGCGCGGCCAAGCCGGCGATGCTGCCGACGTGCGCGGAGACCAGCTCGATCTCGTCGTCGGCGAGCCGTCCCGCCAGCAGATCCAGCGCGACGTCGTGGCTTCCGACCGCGAGCAGCGTCCGTTCGATCGCGGCCAGCGGCCGCAACGCGCGCGCCGGAACGCGCGCGCCGGCGCGGACGCCTTCGCTGAAGCGCGGGATCGTGATCAGCGCGTTCGCGCGCGAGAGCGAGGTGATGACGCCGGCGCCGCGCTGCAGCGGCGTCGCGACCAGCCGTCCGTCGACGCGCGCCGCGACGGCGCGCACGTACTCGTCCTCGCCCAGCGGCGAGAACAGCTTGCGCGTCAGCTCGACTTCGATTTCGCGCGGCTCCGCGGGGTCGCGGCGCCCGAGCCGCTCGAGCAGCGGCCGCAGGAAGAGATCCGCGCAGATCGCGGCGCTGACCGGATAGCCGGGGATCCCGAGCAGCGGCACGCGCGCGTCGCGCGCGACGGCGAGCACGAGCGGGTGTCCGGGACGGACGGCGACGCCGTGGACGACGACCTCGCCGAAGCGAGCGAAGACGCTCGCCGTGTAGTCGTCGCGCCCTGCCGACGAGCCCGCGTTCACGACGACGACGTCGCACGCTGCGACCGCGCGCCCGACCGCCGCTTCGATCGCGTCGCGATCGTCGCGAACGCGCTCGCGCACCGTGACGTCGCCGCCGTACGCGCGCGCGGCGGCGGCGAGCAGCACCGCATTGGAGTCGAGGATGTCGCCCGCGCGCGGCGCCGCGGCCGTCACGTCGACCAGCTCGTCGCCGGTCGTGATCACCGCGACGCGCGGCCGGCGCACGACCTCGAGCCGGTCGACTCCCGCCGAGGCGCACGCGGCCAGATCGGCCGGCCCCAGCCGGCGCCGCGCGGGGACGACGACCTCGCTCGCCACGACGTCCTCGCCGATCGCGCGCACGTGCTGGAACGGCGCGACGGCGGCGCGGATCGCGACGCGCGTCGCGCCGCGCGGCTCCACCTGCTCGATGGGGACGACCGCATCGAAGCCGTCGGGCAGCGGATCGCCGGTGTCGACGACGTGCGCGTCGCGCCCGAGCTCCAGCTCGAGCGGCGCCGTCTCGCGCGCCGCCGCGGTCCGCGCCGCGACGACGGCGATCCCGTCCATCGCGCACGCATGGTAGTGCGGCGAGGAGAGCCGCGCGAGCGCCGGTGCGGACGTGACGCGGCCGAGCGCGTCGTCGAGCGCGAGCGTCTCGGTCGCGTCGTTGCGCACGCCCGCGCGGCGCAGCGCGTCCTCGAACGCGCCGCGCGCCTGCTCCAGCGGCACGTCGTGAAGGAACATCGTGCGCGGGCTCACGGGATCACCACGCGGACCGTTTCCCCGGCCGGAATGCCGCTGCGGTCGATGGGGACGGCGATGAGCGCGTCGGCGCGCACGAGGGTGAAGATCAGATTCGAGGCCCCGAACACCGGGACGGCGTGCAGCGCGCCGGCGGCGTCGCGGGCCAGCGTGCAGGGGACGTAGTCCTCGCGTCCGGGACGCGAGGGCACGGGCAGATCGAGGATCGCGTCGAGCTCGCCGGCCTCGTCGCGGCCGTCGTGCGCGACCCGTTCGCCGCCGAGCAGCCGCACCAGCGGGCGCACGATCCGCCAGGCGACGACGAGCGCGCTGGCCGGATTTCCCGGGAGCCCGACGACCGGTTTGCCGTCGCAGAGCGCGAGCACGGTCGGCTTCCCGGGCTTGATCGCGATGCCGTGGACGAGCACGCCGGGGCGGCCCAGCTCGTCGACCACCTTGGCGGTGAGATCGCGCACCGAGACCGACGATCCCGCGGAGAGCACGAGCATGTCGGCGGCGTCGAGCGCCGCGCGCGCGGCCGCGGCGAGCGCGGCCTCGTCGTCGGCGGCGATCCCGCACGCCGCCGGCTCGCCGCCGGCCTCGCGCACCACCGCTTCGAGCGTCGTGCCGTTCACGTCGCGGACCTGCGCCGGACCGGGAGTCGCGCCGGCCGGGACGACCTCGTCGCCCGTCGAGAGGATCGCGACGCGCGGACGCCCGTAGACCTCGACGCTCGTCACGCCGAGGGCCGCGAGACCGCCGCATTCCGCGGGGCGCAGCCGCCTCCGGCCGCGGACCGCGACCGCGCCGGCGCGCACGTCTTCGCCGATCGTCAGGACGTTCTCGCCCTCGGCGGCGGCGGCGAGCACTTCGACCTCCTCGCCGCGCAGGTTCGTGTCTTCGACCATGACGACCGCGTCGGCGCCGGTCGGGATCATGGCGCCGGTATGGATGCGGACGGCCTCGCGCTCGCCCGTCACGAGTGCGGGGACGACGCCGGTCGGGACGTCGCCCGCCAGGCGCAGGTACGCAGGGGACTGCTCGGAGGCGCCGTGCGTATCGCGGGCGCGGACCGCGTACCCGTCCATCGTCGAGCGCGCGAACGCGGGCAGCGTTTCGGCCGCGACGACGTCCGCGGCGAGCACTCGCCCGAGGGAGGCGTCCAACAGGACGATATCCCGCCGCGCGACGGGGGAACAAGAACGCGCAAGAGCCGCGAATGCGTCGCCGGGCGCACGCACGGTGAACAGCTCGTTCATACGAGGCCGGCGGTTCCGCGTCCGCGAACTCTGCCGCTTTCTCCCGGCACGAGGTGCAGGCCCATTCTCACGCTACCGAATCCATCCCAGTCCTTCGAACACCATTTGGGCGCCCTCGGCCTCAGCGGTGTCCGGACGGTCTATCGCAACCAGAGCGTCCCCCAGCTCTACGAGCAGGCTCTGGGCCGCGGTGAGGCGATCCTCGGCGCGGACGGGCAGCTCTGCGCCGACACCGGCAAGCACACCGGCCGCTCGCCGAAGGACAAGTTCTTCGTGCGGGAGCCGGGCAGCGAGACGCACATCGACTGGTCCAACAACCAGGAGATCGACGCGGCGCGCTTCGACGCGCTCCTCGCTCGAGTCGGGGAGTATCTGCGCGGCAAGGACGTCTTCGCGCTGGACTGCTACGTCGGGGCCGATCCGCGCTACCGGCTGCCGGTCCGTATCGTCACCGAGTTCGCCTGGCACAGCCTCTTCGCGCGCGACCTCTTCATCGACACGGCGGACGGCGATGAGACCTTCGCCCCGCAGTTCACCGTGCTGAACGTCCCGCTGTTCGAAGCGGACCCGTCGCGCGACGGAACGCGTTCCGGGACGTTCATCCTCGTCAACCTCGCGAAGCGGCTGATCCTGATCGGCGGCACGCGCTACGCCGGCGAGACGAAGAAGTCGGTGTTCACGGTGATGAACTACCTGATGCCGCTGCGCGACGTGCTCTCGATGCACTGCTCGGCGAACGTCGGGCACGACGGCGACGTCGCGATCTTCTTCGGCCTCTCGGGCACCGGGAAGACGACGCTCTCGTCCGATCCGCACCGTCCGCTGATCGGCGACGACGAGCACGGTTGGTCCGCCGACGGCGTGTTCAACTTCGAGGGCGGGTGCTACGCGAAGATGATCAAGCTCCGCCGCGAGCAAGAGCCGGAGATCTGGGCGGCCTCGCATCGCTTCGGCACGGTCCTGGAGAACGTCGCGCTCGATCCGGAGACGCGCGCCCTGGACGTCGACGACGCGTCGAAGACCGAAAACACGCGCTCGGCGTACCCGGTCTCGTTCCTGCCGAACTTCGTGAAGAGCGGGATGGGCGGGCACGCGAAGACGATCGTGATGCTGACCGCCGACGCGTTCGGCGTCCTGCCGCCGATCGCGAAGCTCACGCCGCAGCAGGCGATGTACCACTTCCTCTCCGGCTACACGGCGAAGGTCGCGGGCACCGAGCGCGGCGTCCAGGGGACGCAGGCGACGTTCTCCACCTGCTTCGGCGCACCGTTCATGGTGCATCATCCGACGGTGTACGCGAAGCTGCTCGGCGAGCGCATCGAAAAGCATCAGGCGACGTGCTGGCTGGTCAACACGGGTTGGACCGGCGGCGGCTACGGCGTCGGCTCGCGGATGAAGATCGCGTACACGCGCGCGATGGTCAACGCGGCGATCGAAGGCCGTCTCAACGGCGTCGGCTACGAGACCGAGCCGTTCTTCGGTCTCGCGATTCCGGCCAGCGTTCCCGACGTGCCGGCGGAGGTGCTGAACCCGCGCAACGCGTGGGCCGACCAGCACGCGTACGACGAACAGGCGAAGCATCTCGCAGGGCTGTTCGCGGACAACTTCAAGCGCTTCGAGCAGTTCGTCTCGCCGGACGTGCTCGCCGTCGCGATCAAACCCTGACGGAACGCGACGCTCGTGTCGCGGCGCCGCGCGCGAAGCGCGGCGCCGCGATGCGGTGCGCCCGCTCGGCGGCTTGCTCGTCGACGGCGGAGGCCCTTCCCCGGTCGCGTCAAACGTACGCGCGACCATGGCGACCCAGATAGAAGCGAAGCGCATCGCCGCCGTTCTCACCGAGCAGCGGCAGACGATCGTGCGCCGGTGGCTCGACACGGTCGTCACGAAGACGCGCGGGCGCCGGACGTCGGCCGAGGTCGAGCAAGAGCTCGAGCCGATGTTCGACGCGCTCGCGAGCGCGCTGAACGGCGGCGCGAGCGACGTGTCCGACGGACAGCTCGACGAGCTGCGCGCGATGCTCGCGGAGTACTCGCGGAGCCGCGCCCGCCAGGGATTCACGCCGTCCGAAACCGCGCTCGCCATCTTCATGCTGCGCGACGCGGTCATCTCGACGATCTCGGAACGCGAGCCGAGTGCGCTGGGCGAGATCGCCGGCTTGTCGCGCATGCTCGACGACCTCGGCCTGGTGACGTTCGAGGCCTACGCGCAGACGCGCGAGTCGGTGATCACCAATCAGGCGGAGCAGCTGCTCGAGCTGTCGACGCCGGTGGTCAAGGTCTGGGACGGCATCGTCGCCGTCCCGCTCGTCGGGACCCTGGATTCGGCGCGCACGCAGGTCGTGATGGAGTCGCTCCTGCAGACGCTCGTCTCCACCGGCAGCGCGCACGCGATCATCGACATCACCGGCGTCCCCGCCGTCGACACGCAGGTCGCGCAGCACCTGTTGAACACCGTCGTCGCGGCGCGTCTGATGGGCGCGCAGTGCGTCATCTCCGGGATCCGGCCGCAGATCGCGCAGACGATCGTCGCGCTCGGCATCGAGTTCGGCGACATCGCGACCAAAGCGACGCTCGCCGATGCGCTGCGGCTCACGCTGCAGCGCGCGGGGCTGGAGATTCGAAAGATCGCCAAGACGGCGTGAGCGAGCGCGTACCGATCCTCAAAGTCGGTCAGGTCCTCATCGTCTCGATTGCCTTCGATTTGAGCGACGAGACGACGCTCGCGCTGCAGCAGGACCTCTCCGCGCGGATCGTGGAGACGTCGGCGCGCGGCGTGATCATCGACATCTCCGGGCTCGAGATCGTCGACAGCTTCATCGGCCGGATGCTTTCGACGATCGCTTCGATGTCGAGCGTGCTCGACGCCGAGACGGTCGTCGTCGGGATGCGTCCCGCGGTCGCGATCACGCTGACCGAGCTCGGGCTCTCGCTCGGCGGCGTGCGCACGGCGCTCAACGCGGAGAAGGGCTTCGAGCTGCTGCGCGAGCTGTCGGTGTTCGCGGACTTCGGTACCGGCGAGGACGCGGCGTGGCAGGCGTCCGTGGATGGTGCCGGCCATGTCCCTCGTTAGCGCGGCCGCCCCCGCTCAACAGCTGCAGATCGCAAGCGACGCGGACGTCGTCCGCGTGCGGCAGGCCGTGCGCGCGCTGGCGATCGCGGCAGCGCTCTCGATCGTCGACCAGACGAAGCTCGTCACCGCGGCGAGCGAGCTCGCGCGCAACACGCTCGTCCACGGCGGCGGCGGCAGCGCGCGGCTCGAGCGCGTGGTCAACGGCGTCCGCACCGGGATACGCGCGACGTTCGTCGACGACGGGCCGGGGATCGCGGACGTGGAGCGCGCGCTGGCCGGCGGGAACAGCACGGCCGGCGGGCTCGGTCTGGGCCTGTCGGGCAGCCGGCGTCTCGTCGACGAGTTCGAGCTGGAGACGAGCCGGGGTACGGGTACGCGCGTCTCCGTGACCAAATGGAAACGCTGAGCACGGTCCAGGACCTCGAATGGATCCCCGTCGAGGACCTCAGCGCCGCCGGGCGCGTCCGGCGCTCCGCGGCCGGCCTCGCGAAGCGCCTGGGATTCGACGAGCACCGCGCCGGCGAGGTGGCGATCGCGGGAACCGAGCTCGGCACGAACCTCGCGCGACATGCCGAGCACGGAGCGATCGCGTTACGCGTGCGGCGCTGCGGCGACCGCGCGGCGGTGGAGCTGATCGCGCTCGACGCCGGACCCGGGATGGCAGATCTCGACGCGCTCGCATCCGACGGCCGGTCGACGCGCGGGACGCTGGGCATCGGGTTGGGCGCGGTGATCCGGCTGGCGAGCCGTTTCGACGCGCACTCGGTTCCCGGGCGCGGAACGGCGATGGTCGCGACGTTCTGGCCCGGCGAGCCGCCCGGCGCACCCGCACCGGTCGGCATGCTGACCCGCGCGATGCACGGGCAGCCGGTGTGCGGAGACGCGTGCGCCGTGCGGAACGGCGGAACGGCGACGACGCTCGTGCTCGTCGACGGGCTCGGACACGGCCCGCTCGCGGCGGCCGCCGCGCACGAGGCGTTGCGCTCGTTCGCCGAGGCGAGCGCCGACGAGAGCCCTGCCCGGCTGCTGCAGCGCTTCGACGGCGCGCTGCGTTCGACGCGCGGCGCGGCGGCCAGCGTCGTGCGCATCGATCGCGACGCGGGGACGCTCGCGTTCGCGGGCATCGGCAACGTCGCCGTCTGGCTGGACGACGGCGAGCGGCGGCGCGCGCTCCTGGGGCGCCCCGGCATCGTCGGCGCGCGCGCGAAGGAGGCACCCGAACAGACGGTCCCGTTTCAGGAGGGCGCGCTCGTCGTGCTGCACTCCGACGGCTTGACGAGCAAGTGGGACCTGAACGCCTATCCGGGGCTGCGCCGGCGCGATCCCGAGCTTTCCGCCGCGACGCTGCTGCGGGACGCGGGGATCCGGCACGACGACGCTTCGGTGATCGTCGCGAAGGCGTCGTGAGCGAGCGAATCTGGCGTATCCCGCTGGACGTGCCGGATCACGTCTTCGCGCTGCGGCACCACGGCCGCGTGGCCTGCTCGGCGCTGGGCTGCGACGAGGCGAATCAAGTCCGCTTCGCCACCGCGCTCAGCGAGCTCGGCCGCGAAGCCGTCGCGCACGGCGGCGGCGCGCGCGCGGAGTTCACCTTGCGCGCCGACGGCGCGCTCGTCGTCCGGATCGAACGCTTCCCCCGCGCGGCATTGACCGGGCCGCCGAACAGCGGACTCGGCGCGGCCCGCAGACTGCTCGACGACGTCGCGGTCGGCGACGCTCCCGGCCCCGAGGGGCTCACCGTCACCCTGGTGCGCCCCCCGGTGCGTGCCGGAACGGTCGAGCCCGCCGACGTGCGCGCGCAGCTGCTGCGCACGGCCGCGCCGTCCGGGCCGATGGAGCAGCTGCAGCGTGAGAACGCCGACCTCGTCGGAACGCTCGACGAGCTCCGCGCCAAGCAGGACGAGCTGGTCCGGCTCAACGCGGAGCTGCAGGAAACGAACCGCGGCGTCATGGCGATGTACGCGCAGCTCACGGACGAGCTCGACGAGACGAACCGCGGCGTCGTCGCGCTGTACGCCGAGCTGGACGACAAAACGGTTCGCCTCAGCGAGGCCAGCGAAGCGAAAAGCCGATTCCTCGCAAACGTCAGCCACGAGCTGCGCGGCCCGGTGAACTCGCTGCTCGCGCTGGGCGGTTTGCTGCTCGAGCCCGACGGCGATCCGTTGAGCGACGAACAGCGCAAGCAGATCGATCTGATGCTGCGGTCCGGCACGGAGCTGTCGACCCTGGTGAACGATCTGCTGGATCTCGCGAAAGCGGAATCGGGACGATTGGAGCCGATCGTCGCGCGGGTCGACCTCGAAGCGCTGCTCGGCGAGCTGCGCGGCGCGCTGCGGCCGCTGCTGCGCCCGCGCGTCGAGCTCGCGTTCGACGCAACGGGAGTCGGGCCGCTGGAGACGGATCGCACGCTGCTGACGCAAGCCTTGCGGAACCTGCTGACGAACGCGGTGAAGTTCACGACGGCGGGCTCGATCCGCGTGACGGCCCGTCGCCGGGAAGGCTTCGAAGTCGAGATCGCGGTCGCGGACACCGGGATCGGGATCGCGCCGGCGGACCAGCCGCGCGTCTTCGAAGAGTTCTTTCAAGTGCGCGGCGCCCTCCAAGCCGAGCGCAGAGGGACGGGTCTCGGGCTGCCGTACGCGCGGCGCGTCGTCGAGATGCTCGGCGGCCGGCTCAGCCTGCAGAGCGCGCTCGGAGAGGGCAGCACGTTCACGGTTCGGCTGCCCGTGCTGTGGCAGCCGATGCTCCGCGCCGCGACGTCGCCTGCGAAAGCGGACGTCGCGGACATCGTCGTCGACACCGTGCTGATCGTCGACGACGACGCCGCGTTTCGCACCGTGCTTCGCGTGATGCTGCAGGGCATCGCGCGGAACGTGCTGGAAGCGAGCGGCGGAACGGAAGGCTTGCGGCTGATGCGCGAGGCGCGACCTTCGCTCGCGTTTCTCGACGTACGCATGCCCGACATGGACGGCAGCGCGGTGCTCGCGCAGAAGAACGCCGACCCCGACTTGCACGGGATGCCCGTCGTGATCGTGACCTCGATGGAGCTGGGACTGAAGAACGACGCCGCGCTCGGCAGCGTGGCCGCGCTCTCGAAGGCGACGATCACCCGGAGCCTCGTGCTGCAAGCCGTCACCGAGGCGTGCGGCGCACCCACGCGATGAGCGTCACCCCCGCGCCGCCGCCGGCACGCGTCCTCATCGTCGACGACAGCGAGAGCAGCCGGTTCGTCATCGCGACCTGGCTGCGCCGGGCGGGTCACGACGTTCGCGAGGCGAGGACGGGATACGAGGCGCTCGAGACCGTCGACGCGGACCGGTTCGACCTCGTCGTGTGCGACGTGCACCTTCCCGACATGTCGGGCTACGAAGTGTGCGAAGCGATCAAGGCGACGCGCCCGTTCGTTCCGGTTCTCCACGTCTCGGCGACGTCCGTGCGGCCCGCGGACCGCTCGGAGGGGCTGCGCCGCGGCGCGGACGGCTATCTGGTCGAACCCGTGGAGCGCGAGGAGCTCGTCGCGACGGTCGGCGCGCTGCTCCGCGGCGCCGAAGCGCAGCGAACGGCGATCCGGCTCGCCCGCCGCCTGCGGCGCCTCAACGAAGCGACGCTCGCGCTGAACCAGGCGCGCGCCCTGCCGACGCTCGTCGAGACGATCGCGTCCGAGGCGGCCGTGCTGTTCGACGCGGCGGTGTCCGTCGCGCTGGCGCTCGGCGGTTCGTGCCTGCGCGCCGACGCCGCGCCGGAGATCGCCGCGGCGGCACGGCCGTGCACCGCCGATGCGGTCGATCAGCTGCGCGGGCGCTCCGGGGCGAGGTCGCAGCTGTGGGCGCCGCTCGATGCACCGGACGGCCAGCGCGGCACGATCGCCGTCGTTCACGCCGGCCGCACGTCGGACGAGGACGACGTCGTTCTCGCGCAGTACGCGCGCGCCGCCAACATCGCGCTGCGCAACGTCCGCTCCTACGACGTCGAGCGGCAGATCGCGCTCATGCTGCAGCGGAACTTGCTGCCGGACGCGGTTCCGGATCTGCCGAAGCTGCAGCTCGCGACGCGCTACGAGGCGAGCGCGCAGCACGTCGAGGTCGGCGGCGACTTCTACGAAATCTTCTCGCTCGGCGGCGATCGCGTGGCGTTCGCGATCGGCGACGTCGTCGGACATTCGCTCGAGGCCGCGATGGTGATGGCGCAGCTGCGAACGGCGATCCGCTCGTACCTGCTCGAAGGCCACGGTCCCGCCGCGACGATCGAGCGGCTGAACCGACTGCTGTGCCGGTTCCACCCGGACGTCACCGCGACCGCGTGCTGCGCGGTCTACGACGGCGCCGACGGGGCGTGCGAGGTCGCGAACGCGGGGCATCTTCCGCCGCTTCTCGTCACGAACGGCGCCGCGCGGTATCTGCCCTTCGGCGGAGCGCTTCTCGGCATCGAAGAGCAGGTCCCGACCGCGCACGCGTTCACGCTGGCCGCGGACGATCTGCTCGTGCTGTTCACCGACGGTCTGGTGGAGCGGCGCGACGCGCCGCTCGAGGCCGCCTTGGCGAAGTTGGCGGAGGTCGCGGCGACGCCCGGCGCCGGGATCGACGAGCTCGCCGACCGCATCTTGCGCGACGTCGGTCCGGCGACCGCGTTCGACGACATCGCGCTCGTCCTCATCCGCCCTTCGGCGTAACGCGGCCGGACACGGTTCGTCGGGTGGCGCTTCCGCTCGGGATCCTCGATCAGTCGCCGGTCGTCGCGGGCGCTCAGCCGCGCGACGCGGTGGCGGCAACGCTGCAGCTCGCGCGCGACGCGGAGCGGCTCGGCTACGCGCGCTACTGGCTGGCCGAGCACCACGCGATGCGCGGGCTCGCCGACCCGGTACCGGAGGTGCTGCTGGCTCGGCTGAGCGCGGAGACCACGCGGATCCGCATCGGCAGCGGCGGCGTGCTTCTGCCGCATCAGGCTGCGCTGAAGGTGGCGGAGGCGTTTCGCATGCTCGAAGCGCTCGCGCCGGGACGGATCGACCTCGGGATCGGCCGCGCGCCGGGCGGCTCGCGGCGCGTCTCCGACGCGCTCGAATCGCGCGACGTCGCGCGCTTCCCCGCGCAGGTGCGTGACGTGTGCGATTTCCTCGACGGGACGCTGCCGCCGGAGCATCCCGATGCGAAGCTCGTCGCGATGCCGAGCGGCGAGAGCGCGCCCGAGGTGTGGCTCTTGGGATCGTCCGACTACAGCGCCGCGCTCGCGGCGGAGATGGGACTGCCGTTCGCGTTCGCGCACTTCATCAGCGGCGACGCCGAGCAGATCACGCGCATGTACCGGCGGCACTTCCGTCCGTCGCGACGCGCCGCCGAGCCGCGCGTCATCCTGGCGCTGGCGGCGATCGTCGCGGAGACGCCGGAAGAAGCGGAGACGCTCGCGCTCGCGCTGGATCTGTGGCGGCTGCGGATCCGGCGCGGCGTCGACTTGCCCGTTCCCTCGCTCGACGAGGCCCGCGGCTACCGGCGCAACGTGTACGAGCAGGACGAGATCGCGTACAACCGCCGGCGGCTCGCGCTGGGTGCGCCCTCGGCGGTACGAGATCGCATCGAGACCGTCGCGGCCGCGCACGGCGCGGACGAGGCGATGGTGCTGACGATCGTCTCGGACTACGCCGCGCGAACGCGGTCGTACGAGCTGCTCGCGAACGCCTTCGGTCTGCGCGGGCCGTGAAGGCGACGGCCGCGGCCGCGACGCCCGGCGGCTTGCGGCACTGACGCCCCGGCTGGTTTGCCAGGACGGCTTGCGCCGGCACGGAAGGGCCGGGATCGTGCGCTCCTGCTTCTTCGCGCGGACCCTGCCGGTCGCGGTGCTCGCCGCCGCGTCGCTTCTCGGGGGCTGCGGCGGCGGCGGCGGCGGTGGAGGCGGCAGCGTCGCGCCGCCGCCCGTGCAGCCGACGGCGACGCCGACCGTGACGCCGACGCCGTTTCCCGGCGCGACGGCGACGCTCTACGACATCGCGGCGTCGCAGACGCTGGCCGCGTACGAAGGCAACAGCGGGACCATCGCGCTCGCGCCGAGCGGCGGCAACGCGAGCCTCGCGATCGCGGAGACGACGAGCCTCATCCCGCCCGTGCCCGTGCCGACGTTCCCGCCCGACCCGACGACCGGCGGTGCGCCGACGGCGCTCCTCTACATCACGCTCGTGCCGTCGGCCGCGGTGACGTTCGTCGAGCAGCCGACGCTCTCGCTGACGCTCGCGACCGCACCTCCGGCGTCGGACATCCTCGTGGCGGCGTACTACAATGCGTCGCTCTCGGCGGAGGGCTGGGTCTACTCGACGGTTCCGCGCGAGTCGCCAGGCTCGCCGACCGTCACGCTCTTCGGCAACGACGTCACCGTGAACGTTCCCGCGAACGAGCCGTACGTCGCCGCGGTCCTCGAAGTTCCCAGCGGCGGTACGACGGCGCACCTGCGCCGCTGATCGTTCGCCGCGCGCGCCGGCATTCGGCGGCGCGGTGCGGCGAACGTTATGAAACTTTAATTTTGCGCGCCGAATGTTGCCTCTTGTTTGCGCGCGAGCGTCCGAAACGTGACGCATGGGTGTGGCAACGGCGTCGACGACGCCTGCCGAGCCGGTCGTCGAACCGGCGGCGGCGGCGCGTCTCCCGCGCAGCGTGGCGTTTCGCTACGATGCGCTTCCCGTACGGCTGAGCGACGGGATACTGACCGTCGCACTCGCCGACACGCAGGACGCGACCGTCCTCGATGCGCTGCGCGCGGCGGCACGGACGCCGGTGCGCGCGATTTCGCTGGATCGCGACGCGATCCGGGCGAAGCTTCGCGGCGCCTATCCGGACGCGACCGCCGAGATGCGCGGCGCGGACGATGCGCCGGCGGTGCGCGCGGTCGATGCGGTCCTCGCCCGCGCCGCGGCGCTGCACGCGAGCGACGTTCACGTCGAGCCGCACGAGCACGGCGGCCGCGTGCGCGTGCGCGTCGACGGAATCCTGCGCGAGATCGAGACGATACCGGCCCGCCTGCTGGGCGCCTTCACCTCGCGTCTGAAGCTGATCGCGGGGATGGACATCTCCGATCGCCGGCAGCCGCAGGACGGCCGCTGCGCGATCGTGCACGACGGCCGGACCATCGACGCGCGCGTCGCCTCGGTGCCGACCATCGACGGCGAGAAGCTCGTCGTTCGCTTGTTGGACCGGCACGCGGCCGCCCCGGATCTCGCGGCGCTCGGCATGCCGGCCGAGATGCTCTCGCGGTACGAGCGCGCGCTGCGCGCGCCGTGGGGATTCGTCGTCGTCGCGGGACCGACGGGGAGCGGAAAGACGACGACGCTGTACGCGTCGCTGGCGCGGCTCGACGCGGCCTCGCGCAACGTGTGCTCGGTGGAGGATCCGATCGAGATGCGCCTGCCGGGCGTCGCGCAGACGCAGGTCCATCCGCGCGCCGGGCTGACGTTTCCGGTCGTCCTGCGCGCGCTCATGCGGCAGGACCCGAACGTCGTGATGGTCGGCGAGATGCGTGACGCGGAGACGGCTTCGGTCGCGATCTCGGCGGCGCTCGCCGGACAGACGGTCTTTGCGACGCTGCATGCCAACGACGCGCCGCGCGCGATCGACCGGCTCGTCGAGCTGGGCGTCGCGCGGCACGCGCTCGCCGCCGCCGCCGGAGCGATCGTCGCACAGCGGCTCGTGCGCCGGCTGTGCGAACGGTGTCGCGCGCCGGAGCCCATCCCGGACGAGCTCCGGGCCGCGCTTCGCACCACGCGCGAGCAGTGGTTCGTGGCGCGCGGGTGCAGGGCGTGCGAAGGGACGGGCTATCTCGGGCGTGCCGCCGTCTACGAGCTGCTCGACGTCGACGATGCGCTGCGCGATGCGATCGCCTCCGGTGCGCCGAGCGGCCGGATCGCGGCGCTCGCCGCGGCCAACGGCTACGCGCCGATGCCGGCCGACGGGCGCGCGAAGGTTCTCGCCGGAACGACCTCGTTCGCCGAGCTGCGGCGCGTCGTCGGGGAGCCGCGATGAGCCTGGGCGTCGTCCGCGTCGCCGACGTGCTCCGAACCGCGCGCGCCCGCGCCGCGAGCGACGTCCATCTCGGCGGCGCCGATCGGACCGCGCTGCGCATCGACGGCCGTCTCCTCGCCCTCGACGGCCCCGGCGTGGACGATGCGGGGCTGCGCGAGTTTCTCCACGCCGTGCTGAGCGCCGAGCAGCTCGCACGGCTCGACGCGCGCGGGGCCGGCGACGGCGCTGCGATGCGCGGCGGCGACGCCGCGCCGTATCGGGTCCACGCATTCCGCCACGGGGGCGGCACGCGGGTCGCGATCCGCCTGCTCGCCGAGCATCTCCCCGAGCTCGACGCGCTGGGGTTGCCCGCCGCCGTCGCGTCGTTCGCCGATCGCGCGTCCGGGCTCGTGCTCTTCACCGGCCCGACGGGGAGCGGGAAGACGACCGCCCTCGCGGCGCTCGTCGACCGGGTCAATCGCGGCAGCGCGCGAAACATCGTCACGGTCGAAGATCCGGTCGAGTACGTGCACGCGCCGATTCGCTCGCTGATCACGCACTGCGAGATCGGCCGCGACGTTCCGGACTACGCCGAAGCGCTGCGCGGCGTGCTGCGCGCCGACCCGGACGTCATCCTCATCGGCGAGATGCGCGACCGCGCCACGATGGAAGCCGCGCTGACCGCCGCCGAGACCGGGCTTCTCGTGTTCGCCACGGTGCACACGAACGACGCGCCGCAGACCGTCGACCGGATCGTCGACGCGTTTCCCGCCGAGGCGCACGCGCAGGTGCGCTCGCAGCTCGCGGCGGTCCTGGCCGGAATCGTGGCGCTGCGTCTCGTTCCGCGCCACGACGCGCAGGGGCGCCGGGCGGCGGCGGAAGTCCTCACCGGAACCGACGCCGTGCGAGCGCTCGTGCGCGAAGGCAAGACGCATCAGCTGCGCAACGCGATCGTCACGGGCCGCGCGTCCGGGATGCAGACGCTCGAGACGCACCTCGCGGAGCTCGTCGTGCGCGGTGAGGTGTCGCTCGCCGACGCGCGCGCCGCGGCGACGCGGCCCGCCGAGATCCGGGCGTACGAAGCGGCGCGATGAGCGCGGGCCTCTATCGCTACACGGCGCGGACGGCGAGCGGCGAGCTCGTGCGCGGATCGCTCGAAGCGCCTTCGCTCGAGGCGGTGCTGGCGAACCTGCGCACGCGCGCGCTGTTCGTCACCGGCGTGGAGCGGGAGCACGCGCTGGCGGGCGGCGTCCGCCGGCGGCTCGGGCTGGGCCGGCCCTCGCGGCGGGCGCTGCTCGCGTTCTTTCGCGCGTTCTCGACGCTGATCCGCGCCGGCGTGCCGATCCGCCGCGCGCTGACGGTGACGATCGAGCGCTGCCGCGACGCCGCGCTGCGCGAGGCGCTGCAGGCGGTGCTTGCGGAGGTCGAGCACGGCGACGCGCTGAGCGAGGCGCTCGCCCGGCGCCCGCGCGTCTTCGCGCGTCTGGACGTCGCGATGGTGCGCGCCGGCGAGGCCGGCGGGATCCTCGACGACGTGCTGGAGCGTCTCGCGGCGTTCCTGGAACGCGACGCCGAGCTGCGCAAGAAGCTGCGTGCCGCCCTCGCCTATCCGGCGGTCGTCGTGACGGCGGCGTTCGGGCTGCTGACCTTTCTCCTGGTGCGCATCGTCCCGATGTTCGCGCAGATGTTCGCGGCGTTCCACGTCGCGCTGCCGGCGACCACGGTCGTGCTCCTGGCGGCCGCCTCGGCGCTGCAGCGTCCGGCGCCGTGGATCGGCGCGACGGCGTTGGCGCTGGGCGCGACGGCGACGGGCGCCCTGCTGAAGCGAACGCCGCACGGCGCCGTCGTGCTCGACCGGGCGCGTCTCGCGATCCCGGTGGTCGGACCGCTGCTGCACAAGGCGATCACCGCGCGTCTCGCGCGGACGCTCGCGACGCTGCTGCGCGCCGGCGTCGAGCTCGTCGCCGCGATCGAAGTCGTCCGCCCCGTCGCCGGAAGCGCCGCCTACGCGGCCGCCCTGCGGCGCGTCGACGCCGCGCTGCGCGAAGGCGACGCGCTGGCGACGCCGCTCGAGGCTTCACGGCTGTTCGATCCGCTCGCCGTCGCGCTGGTGCGCGTCGGCGAGGAGACGGGTCTGGTCGACGAGATGCTGCTGAAGGTCGCGGCCTACTTCGAAAGCGACGTCGAGGCGGCGATCGCGACGCTGGGCGCGGTGCTCGAACCCGCGCTGATCGGCGCGCTCGGCGTCGTCGTCGGCTTCATCGTCTTTTCGATCTTCTTACCACTCTACAGTCTAATCGGAGCTGTGTCACAATCATGATGAGTCTGCGGGAAGAGCTCGTCACGCAGTATTGCGCCGATCGCACGATCGAGCGCAGGAACGCCGTCGTCGACGCGCACCGTCACCTGTGCGTCCGCGGCGCGCGGAAGTTCAAGCGCGCGCACAACGACCGGGCCGATCTCGAACAGGTCGCGGCCGTCGGGCTGATCAAGGCCGCGACGAACTATCGCGCCGAGATGGAGACGCCGTTCCAGGCGTATGCGTGGATCATGATCGTCGGCGAGCTGATGCACTACGTGCGCGACCACGAGCGGATGGTGCGCGCGCCGCGCCGCCTCCTCGCACTCGAGCGGCGCTTCACGAAACGGTGCGAGGAGCTGGTGGCGGAGTACCAGCGCGAGCCGTCCACCGCCGAGCTGGCGGACGCGCTCGGCGTCGACGCCGCGACGATCGTCGAGCTCCGCGGCCTCCGCTCGGGATGCCATCTGCCGCTGCCCGAACCCGACGCCACCGACGTTCCGGAGCGCCCGGACGTCCTGGCCGACCGCGCGGTCGGCATCGCGCTCGAAGAACGCGTCGCGCTGGCGCTCGCGGTCGACGAGCTGGCCGAGCGCGAACGCGCCGTCGTTCTCGGCACGTTCGGTGCCGATCTCACGCAAGGCGAGCTGGGGCGGCGTCTGGGCCTCTCGCAGAGCCACGTGTCGAAAGTGCTTTCGCGCGCGCTGGGAAAGCTGCAGACCGCGATGGCGTGAGCGTGCGGAGATGGACGCGCGCGGTCAGGCCGGCTGCGGCGCGGGGCCGCCCTGCGGCTGCGGCGGCGGATTCGTCGGCTGCTCGTCGGCGAACTTCGTCTCCTGGCGCAGCTGCTTCGGCGCGATCCAGCAGTACATGATCGGCACGATGAACAGCGTCAGCACGAGCGAGCTGAGGAGTCCGCCGATCACGACGATCGCGAGCGAGGCGCGCTGCGCGCCGCCGGGCTCCAGACCCAGCGCGAGCGGAAGCATCCCGGCCACCATGGCGAGCGTCGTCATGATGATCGGACGGAAGCGCGTCGCCGCCGCTTCACGCATCCCGTCTTCGCGCGACTTGTGGTCGCGCTCGCGCACGATGTCGGCGAAGTCGACGAGCAGGATCCCGTTCTTCGTCACCAGTCCGACGAGCAAGATGATGCCGATGAGCGAGTAGAGGTTGAGCGTCTGGTGCGTGATCCACAGCGCCCCGAGCGCGCCGATCGAGGCGACCGGGATCGCGAAGAGCGTCACGAACGGCGTGCGGTAGCTGTTGTAGAGCGCGACGATCGTCAAAAACACGAGCACGATCGAGATCGCCAAGCTGGCGCCGAGCGTGAGCAGCGCCTGACCCATCAGGGCCTGCTGGCCTTGCGCGGCGGGATGGATCTTCACGCTCTTCGGCAGGTGCAGGGCGCGGATGCGCTTGAGGAATTGCTTCGTCGTGTCGGAGAGGTTCGCGCGCGGAGCGACGTTCGCCGAGACGTGGACGACGGTCGCGCGGTTCTCGCGCGTGATCAGCAGCGGCGCCGGAGAGTACTTCAGCGTCGCGACGTCGCCCAGGTGCACGATCCCGCCGCTCTGCGAGCGGATCGGGATCGCGAGCACGTCGGCGAGCGAAGTCTGCGCGCTTTGCGGATAGATCACTTCGATGTCGGTGAGCCCGCGGTCGGGCGTCTCGATCTGCGTCGCGACGGCGCCGCCGAACGCGGCTTCGACGGCCTGCGCCGCCGTACCGTCGCTCACGTCGAGCGCCTGCAGACGCGCGCGGTCGAAGTCGACCTCCATCTGCGGCGCCGCGTTCGTCGCGCTGTCCTGCGCGCCGATCGCGCCCGGGGTGCTCTTGAGCACCTGCAGCACCTTCGCGGCGTACGGCGTCGGGTCGGATCCGTCGGTCGTCGAGACCAGCTCGTCGATCGGCTGCTGCGCGCTGCCGCCGAGCCCCGTCGCCGCGGTCACGGTGACGCCGGCGCCGGGGACGAGATTCGCGAGACGGTTCTGCAGCACGCCGACGTACTGCGTCGTGTCGCGCGGCCTCACGAGGTAGATCGAGACTTGCCCGACGTTCCCTTCCTGCACGAACCCGCCGAACGCGGCGCTGTACGCGCCGGCGATCGTGGTCTCGTACTGCAGCGCCTTCGCGGGGATCGCGCTCTTCACGGCGGCTTCCATCCGATCCATCGCCGCTTTCGTCTGCGCCAGCGGATGACCGGCGGGGAACGTCACCTGCACGGTGATGATCCCTTGGTTCTGCGGCGGCATGAACTCTTCGCCGACCAGTCCCGTCGGGACGAGGAGATACGCCAGGACGCACAGCACCAGCGCGGCGATCACGAGCGGCCACGGGCGGCGCATCGCCGCGGGCAGCCAGCGCTTCGTATAGTGGCCGCGCAGGCCGTTGAAGCGGTCTTCGAACCACCGGATCGGCTTCCACGGCTTCCATTCGGACTTCATCGACCACAGGCCGGCGAGCGTCGGCGTGATCGTGAACGAAACGAACAGCGAGGTCAGCGTCGCGACGACGACGACGATCGCGAACTCGGTGAGCAGTTGGCCGACCTGGCCGCCGATGAACGCGATCGGCAGGAAGACGATCACGTCGACCATCGTGAGCACCATCGCGGCCAGCCCGATCTCGCTGCGGCCGTTGAGCGCCGCGTCGGGCGGCGCTTCGCCCATCGACCGATGGCGCTCGATGTTCTCGAGGACGACCGTGGAGTCGTCGATGAGGATCCCGATGACGAGGGTCATCGCCATCAGCGAGATCGTGTCGAGCGTGAGGTTCATCATCTTCATGACGAAGAGCGTCACGCCGAGCGACGTCGGGATCGCGATCATCACGACGATCGCGTTGCGCCACGACGCGAGGAAGAACAGCATGACCACCGCGGTCAGGACGATCCCCTCGATCAGCGTGTGCTCGACCCCTTCGACCTGCTGCTCGGTGTACGTCGCCTGCACGTGCGCGACTTGGAAGTCGACGCCCGGGAACTGCGCTTTGAGCGCCGGGATCGCTTTGAGCACTTCCTTGGCGACCGTCACTTCGGAGGCTTGCGTCGCCTTCTGCACCAGCAGCGTAACCCCGGGCCGCCCGTTCTGCGAGGAGAACACGCGCTGCACGACCGTGCCGTCGAGAACGCTTGCGACGTCGGAGATGCGCTTGTCCGCGCTCGGCACCGCCCACGGGCTCAGCGCGCCGACGAACGGCGATGTCGCGGTGCCGGCGCCGCTGCCGTAAGAGCTGTTCGACGTCGACGGCAGCGCCGCGCCGCCGCTCGCCGCGGTCACCGCGCTGCTGTTCGAGTTCACCGTCGTGGGCGTCACCGGCTGGTCGACGCCGACGGGCGCCGACGCGCTCTGGGTCGACGTGAGCGTCTGCGACGTCGTCCCGGCGGCCGCCCCACCGGACGCGTACGCGCCGCCGCCTCCCGCGCTCGCCCCGGTCGTTCCGGCCCCGTTCGCGCCGCCGGCCGAAGTGGTACCGCCCGTGCTGGTGCTGGTCGTCGTGGCCGACGTCCCGGTCGCCGTGGCCGACGTCCCGGCGCCGCCCCGGGTCGCGCCGCCCGAGGTGCCGCTCGCGCCGCCGGTGCCGCTCGCACCGCCGGTGCCGCTCGTCGCGCCCTGGGAGGCCGTCGTGCCCGTCGTGCCGGCCGTCCCCGACGTGCCGGTCGCCGCCGTGCCGCCCGTGCCGGACGTCGCGCCGGCCGCGCCGGCACTCGTCGTGCCGCCGGCGCTGCTCCCGTACTGCCCCGCCGGACCGGAAGCCGCGGGCGGCATCGTCGCCGCGCTCGCCGCGATCTGCGCGGATCGGACGGTCGTGTTCAGACGTGCCGGCGGGACGGTGGCGTTCGGATAGGCGCGCGCCGCCGAGGTGACGCCCGAGCCCGCGCCGTTCGCGGCGCCCGCCGCGCCCGCCCCGGCCGCGCCGGTTGCCCCGGCCGCACCGCCGGCCGTGCCGGCCGACGAAGCGCCCGTCGTGCCGGCCGCTCCGCCTGCCGTACCGCCGACGCCGCCGCCGCCCCCGGCAGCGCCCGCGCCTCCGCCGCCCGCGCCTCCTCCTCCGCCTGCCGCGGCGCCGCCCGACGTCCCGGACGACGACGCGCCGGCCGACGTTCCGCCGCCGGTCGGCGAGGCGCCCGACGTCCCGCCGTAGGCGACGTGGATCGGCAGGTTCGCGACGGCCTGGACGTTCGGCAAGTCGCCGCGCACGTCGAGCTGCGTCTCGTGCCCCGGCTGATAGACGATCCCGCCGGGCGCGCGCAGATTGTTCGGCGAGATCGAGCCGACGACGTCCGTCAGCGTCAGGTTGTCGGCGGCGAGCAGCCGCGGATCGACGGTCACGAGAAACGCGGCTTGCGTCGTTCCCGTCACGTTGACGTTCGAGATCCCCGGAAGCTGCTCGATCGCCGGAACGATCGAGTTGTTCGCGATCGACGCGAGCACCGCTTGCGGATACTTGTTCGAGACGAGCGCCAGCGACACGACGGTCGGCTCGCTGGGGTCCGCGACGCGGATCGACGGCGCGGTGATCGTCGAGGGCAGGCTCCGCTCCGCGGCCTGAATCGCCTTCTCGACGTTCGCGATGTTCTCCGTATCCGTCGATTGGACCGCGAACGCGGCCGAGATGTTGACTTGTCCCGTTTGAATCGTCGTATCGATGTGATCGAGGTAGGGCGTTCCGGCGAGCTGGTCTTCGATCGGCTGCGCGACCTCGGTCACCAGCTCGGTCGTCGATGCGCCCGAGTATCCGACGCTCACCGAGATCGAGGGCAGCCCGCTGTTCGGCGTCTGCTGGACGACCAGCGAGTTGAGCGCCATCACGGCGGCGATCAGCGTCAGCGCGATGAGGACGAAGACGAGCGTCGGCCGCTTGAGAAAGATGCGGGTGAGACGCATCTAACCGCCCGGCGAGGCCGAGGCTTCCGGAGACGCGGAAGCACCGGGCGAAGCGGCTTGCGCCGAGCCGCGTCCGTTCGACGCCGCGCCGTTTCGCCGGCCGTTCCCGGTCGCGACGCGATCGCCGTTTCCGACGGTGGACTGCTCGACGTCGGCGACGACGACCGCGTTCGCGGGAAGCCCGGTCACGACGGCGTTCTTGCCGTCGTCCTTGACCTCGGCGACCTGGTGCGTGTGCACGACGCCGTTGCTGACGATGTCCACCGACGTGCGCGTGTCGTCGACGAAGGCCGCGAGCGGGATCACGACGCCGCGCACCGGCGGCTCGGCGACCGTCGCGGTCACCGGCATCCCCGCGTGCAGATGGTAGTCGGGATTGCGTACGAGCACCTTGACCGTGAAGTTCGTCGTGCCTGGCTGCACCTGATCGAGCACCGCGACGACGGCGCCGTGATCGACGCGTTGCGACCCGCCGACCGTCACGGTCGCGTTCGCGCCGCTCTGGATGTCGACGGATTGCGCGCTCGACGCGGGAAGGATCGCGTAGACTTCGTCGATCTGCTCCTCGGTGAAGAGCTGCCGTCCCGACGGATACTCGCCGGGATTCGCGTTGACGGCGTCGATCACGCCGTCGACCGGCGCAACGATCGTCGCGCGCGCGATCTCACGGCGCAGCTGCTCGGCGCTCGCCTCGGCGGCGTTGGCCGCTTCGCGCGCGGCGGCCAGCTCCTGCTTCTGCTCGCCGGCGTTCGTACCGCTGCCGTTCGCGTTTGCGTTCGCGATCGCTTGGTTCAGCGCCGCGCGCGCGGAGTTCACCGCGGCGGCGTCGCTCGCGACGGTCGTGCGCTGCTGGTCGAGCGTCTGCTGCGGCAGATAGCCCTGCGCGGCCAGGGCGAGATAGCGCCGCAGATCCGTCTGCGCACCGGAGAGGTTGACCTCGGCCTGATGGAGCGTAGCCTGCGCCGAGCGGATCGCCGCCACGTCTTGCGCGTTCACCGCGCCGGTCTGGTACGCGGTCTGGCTGTAGCGCGCGACGTCCTCCGCGACGACGCGCTCGGCGGACGCGAGCGACGCCTCGAGGTCGTCGGTGACGAGCTTGGCGAGCAGCTGACCGGCGCGGACGCGCTGGCCTTCCTGCACGTAGACTCCCGCGATCGGCTCGGAGAGGTTCGCCGCGATGCCGATCTGCCGGTACGGCGCGATCACGCCCGCGATCTGCAGCGTCGGGCGGATGACGCCCTCGCGCGCGACGGCCGTCGCCACGCGCGGCAGCGGCGAGGGTGACGCCTTCGCGTCGGCCGACGCGCCCGAGCACCCTGCGCAGGCGGCCGCCAGCAACAGCAAGATGACGCGAGCGATCGAGCGTTCCACAGCGAGGATGGGTGGCTTCTGCCCCGTGCGCGGGAGGCTAAACGCGCTCTGAGCGGCTTCTCAGGAAGCGCCTTGGCGCGCCTTCATCAGCGCGGTCAGCGTCTCGTTGTACGGCGTCGGCACCGCGGCGCGGCGCCCGGCCGCGACGACCGCGCCGTTGATGAAATCGACTTCGGTCTTCGCGCCGTTGCGCAGATCGTACAGCATCGAGTTTTCGACTTCGGCGGTCTGCTCGACGATCGTGCGCACGTACGACCACGGATCCGAGAACGGCAGCGGGATGCGCATGGCGTTCGCGACGGTCGCCGCTTCCTGCGCGAGCGAACGCGCGACTTCGCCCGCGTGCTCGTCGGCGAGCACGACGCCGTTCGGGCGGTTCAGCAGCGCCGCGACCGGATTGATCGCGGCGTTCGCGATGAGCTTGCCCCACAGATGCGGGCGGATGTCGTACGCGGTGCTCGCCGCGAAGCCGCCTTCGATCAGCAGCCGCGCCACGCGATTGCAGATCTCCGGCGAAGCGCCGGCGCTGCCGACGACGGTCGTGCCTTCGCCGACGCGGCGCACCTCGCCGGGACCGAGCGTGAGCGCGGTCTCCGTCGTCGCGCCGATGACGAGCGGGATCGCTCCGCCGAGCGCGGTCTTGATCGCCTCTTCGTTGCCCAGGCCGTTCTGCAGCGAGACGATCGCCGCCGAAGGGTTCAGCTCGCCGGCGAACGGGCGCAGCGCGCGCAGCGTGTCCGTCGCGCGCACGAACACGAAGAGCGCCTGCACCTTGAACAGATCGCGCGCGTGGTGCGTCGCCTCCACGGGCCGCGCCTCGCCGTCGAGGATCGCGCCGCGGCGGCGGAGCGCTTCGACGACCTCGGGCTTCCGGTCGAGCAGAACCACCTCGTTCGCGGCCGCGAGGCGCTCGCCGAACAGCGTCCCGAGCGCGCCTGCTCCGACGATCCCGATGCGCATGGCGCCTTACTAAGCCTCGAGCCGGCGATTTCCCGCTTAGAAGGTGTACTGCAGCCCGAACGTCGTCCGGCGGCCGCTGTGCAGCAGGTCGCGCTCCCCGCCGAAGAGCTGCAGCGAGCCGCCCAGGCTGTAGTCGACGTAGGTGTCGGCGGTGGGGTGGCGCGGATCGTAGAGCCGCGCATCGAATCCGAGCCCCCGGCTGTCGACCCCCGCGTTGTACAGCGCCCGGGCGCCGAGCCGCGAGTACAGCAGCCCGCCGCCCAGCTCGAGGCGCGAGCCGTAGCGCTGCATCAGCTCGAAGTTGAACGAGGGCGCCGCGCCGCCGAAGTCATTGCCGCCGGTGAGCAGATACCGGTTCGCGTGCGGCGCGACGATGAGGTTGAAGTCGGTCTGCGGACCTTGATCGCGCGTGAGCAGAGGCGAGTGGCTTCCGTCCTTCTGCGAGGCGGCGTCGAGCGCGGAGACGCGCACCTGCAGGTCGACGAGCTGGCTCACCAGGCTCGCGAGCTTGTTCTTGAAGACGTTCTGCAGCGGCGCGTTCGCCGGCGCCGCACCGCCGGGTGCCCCGGTGGCCGCGGCGGGAGCTGCGGGCGGGCCGGCGGGCACGGCGCCGGCCGGGACCCGCGTCCCCGGCGCCGGCGTCGCACCGGCGTCGACGCCGTAGACGCTCGAGCGTCCGCCGAACTCTGCCAGCAGCGAGTTCGCCTTCTGCGAAGCGGCGTCGAAGTTCGCCACGGTGTCGCGCAGCTGCGCTTGGGTCTGCGGATTCGAGGTGATCGTGCGCAGGTCGCCCGCGATCGAGGCGAACGTCGTCGCCGTCTGCGCGAGCCCGTGCGTGGCTTGGATGATGTTGTCGTGCAGCCGCGGGTCGGCCGACAGGGCCTGGATGTGGTCGGCGGTGCGGTTCAGATCGCGCGCGGAGTTGTCGAGCGCCGCGACGATCCCGTCGATGTGCCCGGTGTTGCGCCGGAGCGTGCGGTCGAGCGACCCGGTGATGTCGTTGAGATTTCCCGCGCTCTGCTGCGCGGCGAGCTGCAGCGTGCTCGTGAGCGTCTCGACGTGCTCCGCGATGCGCGAGAACGAGCCCTTCATCGTCGCGGTCAGGTCGTTCGCGTTCGCGAGCGCGGACTGCAGCGTGTTGAGGAGCTGCGGCTCGCGGCGCTCGAGCTCGGCGAGCATGGAATCGAGCCGGCGCACCTCGCCCTGACCTTGGTCGAGCAGGTCCTGAATGCTGGCCGGGTTCGTGCCCTGGGGCTGCTGCTCGATCGGGAGCACTTGGCGCGGAAGCACGGCGACCGCGACCGGCTGATTCGTGGGCACCACCGAGCCGGGCGGCAGCGGGGGCTGCGCGCGCGGGACGATCTCGAGCGATGAGTCGCCGGTGAGCGGAGCCTGGATGATGAACCGGGCGTCGCGAGGGACGGAGACGCTGTTGTTGATCGCGAGGATCACGTCGACGGTGAAGTCGTCCAGGAGCTGCGTCGAGTCGACGACGCCGACGGTGACGCCGCTCTCGTAGACCAGCGCGCCCTTGTGCAGCCCGGCCGCCGACTTGAAGTGCACGCCGATCTTGTAGCGTCCCTGCGTGCCGACGTTGGCCAGCACGAAAAAGATCGCGAAGAGCGCGCACAGGGCGACGACCGTGAAGACTCCGACGAGGGCCTGTCTGTTCATGCGGTATCAGATCGGGATGGGACCGAATTCGCTCCCTTGCAGGAACTGCTGGACGATGGGGTTCGCCGAGCGGCGAATCTCTTCCACCGTTCCGTACGCGACGATCGCTCCCTCGAAGAGCATCGCGATGTAGTCCGCCATCTGGTAGATGCTGGCCAGATCGTGCGAGACCACCACGGCCGTGCCGTCGAGCCGCTCCCGCAGCTTCACGACGAGCGAGGTCAGGATGTGCGTGATGATCGGGTCGAGCCCCGTCGTCGGCTCGTCGTAGAGCACCGCCTGGGGGTTGGTGACCACGGCGCGGGCGAACCCGGCGCGCTTCACCATCCCCCCCGACAGCTCGGCCGGGTAGCGGTCCTCGAGGTGCGCGAGCCCGACCGCTTCGAGGTTCGCGGCCACGGCGCGACGGATCTCCTCCTCCGTCATCTTCGTGTGCTCGCGCAGCGGGAGCGCGACGTTCTCGCCGACGGTGAGCGAGTCGAAGAGCGCGGCGAACTGGAACGAGAAGCCGATCGAGCGCCGGAAGTCGATCAGCTCCGCCTCACGCATCGCCGTGATGTCCCGGCCTGCGACGTAGACGTGGCCGCTGTCGGGCTTCTTCAGCCCGTTGAGCAGCCGCAGGATCGTCGACTTCCCCGCGCCCGAAAGCCCGATGATGCACGTGATGGCGCCCTCGACGATGTCGAGCGAGAGATTCTGCATGACGATCTTCGGCCCGTAGCGGACGCTCACGTCCTCGAGCCGCGCCCAGATCGCCATCAGCTGTTCCCGTACAGCACGTACGACAGCGCGAAATTGAAGATGAAGATCAGGATGATCGAGATGACGACCGCGTTCGTCGTCGAGCGGCCCACGCCGGCCGCGCCGCCGCGCGTCGAGAGCCCCGTGTACGCACCCACCATCGCGATGATGATCCCGAAGACGGCCGACTTGATCAGCCCCTTCAGCACGTCTTCGAACGGGAGCGTGAAGCGCGCCGAGTCGACGAACGACTCGTACGAGATGTGGGCGTACACGTTGGCGACCCACATCCCGCCGACGATGGAGACGATGTCGGCCACCATCGTGAGCAGCGGCAGCATGATCAGCAGCGCCAGAAGCCGCGGGACGACCAGCATCCGCGTCGGGGAGAGGCCCAGCGCCTGCAGCGCCTCGATCTGCTCGGTCACCACCATCGAGCCGAGCTCGGCGGCGATCGCTGCGCCGGTGCGCCCCGCGACGACGACCGCCGAGAGCATGGGGCCGAGCTCGCGCGCCGTGGAGAACGCGACGACGCCGCCGACCAGGTTGCCGACGCCGTAGTCGACGGCTTGGACCGCGCTCTCCAGCGAGAACACCATCCCGGTGAACAGCGAGGTGAGCACGACGATCGACCAGGACTGCACGCCGAGGAGATAGGCTTGGTCGAGCGACTCGCGGACGCGGATGCGCAGCGCGACGATGAAGCGCAGCGCGTCGCCGAACAGCTCGGCGACCCCGCCCGCGAAGGCGAAGACGTTGATGGTCCCCCGCCCCACATCGTCGAAGACCTTCATTCCGGCCGCAGTTCCGCGACGGCGTCGAGGACGCCTCGGACGGCCTCCTCGCGCTTGACGACGACGCCGCGCTCGGCGGTCAGGTTGTACTGGAGCAGGTAGAGCCGCTCCAGCTCGCGATCGACGTGCCGGAGCTGCGCCTGCGCCTCCCGCTCGTAGGGCTCGAAGTAGCGCCGCACGGCGGCGAGGTAGGCGCGCGCCTCGGCGTCGTCGACGTCTCCGGCGGCCAGGGCGCGCTCGACGCGCGCCTGGGCGGCGCGCAGCGCGCGGTCGGTGACGTGGAACGCGCCGACCGTCGCGGCGAGCGCCGCGAGACGTGCGCGATCAGCCACGCCCGATCGCCTCGCGCTGCGCGGCGAAGAGCTCCTGAATCCCGCCTTGAGCGAGCCCGAGCAGCGCGTCGAGCTGCGCCCGGCTGAACGGCTCGCGCTCCGCGGTGCCCTGCAGCTCGACGAAGCCGCCGGCGTCGGTCATCGCGACGTTCATGTCGACCTCGGCGCGGCTGTCCTCTTCGTACGGAAGATCCACGACCGCGACGCCGTCGACGATCCCGACCGAGACGGCGGCGATCTGCCCGAGCAGCGGCCACGCGCCCTTCTTCTCCGGATCGAAGCGCTTGCGCAGCGCGAGCGCGAGCGCGACCCAGGCGCCGGTGATCGACGCCGTGCGCGTTCCGCCGTCGGCGCCGATCACGTCGCAGTCGACGATCACGGTGCGCTCGCCCAGCTTCGTCATGTCGACGACGGCGCGCAGCGCGCGGCCGATCAGGCGCTGGATCTCGTGCGTTCGCCCGCCCAGCCGGCCCTTCGCCGCCTCACGCTGATTGCGCTCCGGCGTCGCCTGCGGCAGCATCGCGTACTCCGCGGTGATCCACCCCGTCCCGCGCCCGCGCATCCACGGCGGCACCTTGTCGTCGATCGTCGCCGCGCAGATCACGCGCGTGTTCCCGAACGAGACGAGCACGCTGCCGTCGGCGAACGCGAGATACCCGGTCTGGAACGAGACCGGACGAAGCTGATCCGGCCTGCGGCCGTCGGCACGTGTGCTCACCGCGAGCGGTTGCGCTCCCGACCGTCGTTTCCCCTCGCCGTGAAACGGTTACTCGACGGTGACCGTCTTCGCGAGGTTGCGGGGCTGATCGACGTCCTTGCCTTCGATGTCGGCGATGTGGTAGGCGAGGAGCTGCAGCGGGATCACGTTGACGATGGGCGAGAGCAGCTCGTCGACGCGCGGCACCCACAGCACGTGATCGGCGAGCGCCGCGGCCTCCTCATCGCCGTGGTTGGCGACCAGCACGATGGGCGCTTCGCGCGCTTTCGACTCGGCGATGTTCGAAAGGATCTTCTCGCGCACGCGCCCTTCGGTGACGATCCCGACGACCGGCGTCTTCGGATCGAGCAGCGCGATCGGACCGTGCTTCATCTCGCCGGCGGCGTAGCCCTCGGCGTGGATGTAGCTGATCTCCTTGAGCTTCAGCGCGCCTTCGAGCGCGGTCGGGAAGTTCACGTAGCGGCCGAGGAACAGCGCCGAGCGGGCGCGCTTGACCTTGCGCGCGACCTTCTTCACCTCGTCGGACGTGTTCAGCACGACGTCGATCGCGGCGGGGAGCAGCTTCGTCCCTTCGGCGATCTCGCGCAGCCGCTCGAGCGGCGCCGACTTGCGCACGCGCGCGAGGTACAGGGCGAGCAGCGTCGCCGCGATCGCCTGCGAGATGTAGGTCTTCGTCGCGGCGACCGAGATCTCGGGGCCGCCGCGCGTGTAGAGCGTCGCGTCGGCCAGCCGCGCGAGATGGGAGCCGACGACGTTCGAGATGCCGATGATCGGCGCGCCGGAGTCGCGGGCGATCTTCACCGCTTCGATGGTGTCGGCGGTCTCGCCGGACTGCGACATCGCGACGATCAGCGTGCGCGCGTCCATGTAGCGGTCGCCGTAGCGGAACTCGCTGGCGAGCTCCATCTCGACCGGCAGCTTGCACAGCGCGCGCATCAGATACATGCCGACCATGCCGGCGTGATAGGCGGTGCCGCAGCCGGTGATCGAGATCTTTGTCATCGCGCGCAGCACGATCTCGTCGATCTTCAGCTCGGGGAGGAGCTGGACGTCGTGGTCCTCGTCGATGCGCCCGGCGAGCGTCTCTTTGACGACGGTCGGCTGCTCGTAGATCTCCTTGAGCATGAAGTGCTTGAAGCCCGACTTCTCCGCCGAGCTGGCGTCCCAGGCGATGTGCTGGACGTCGCGCTGCACCGGCGCGCCGTCGAAGGCGGTCAGCGTGTAGCCGTCGCGGCCGACCTCGACGACCTCGCCTTCTTGCAGCACCACGATCTTCTTCGTGTACTGCAGCATCGCGGGGATGTCGGAGGCGACGAACATCTCGCCTTCGCCGAGCCCGACGATCAGCGGGGAGGCTCCGTTGCGCGCGAAGAGCAGCCGGCCCGGCGCGTCGGACGAGATGACGCCGAGCGCGAACGCGCCGCGCACCTGGGCCAGCGTCTTGCGCACCGCCTCGACGATGTCGCCCTCGTCGTGCGTCTCGATGAGGTGCGCGAGCACCTCGGTGTCGGTCTCGGAGGTGAAGCGGTGGCCCTGCGCGAGCAGCTGCGCGCGCAGCAGCGCGTAGTTCTCGATGATCCCGTTGTGCACGACGGCGAAGCGCCCGCTGCAGTCCATGTGCGGGTGCGCGTTCGCGTCGGACGGGCGCCCGTGCGTCGCCCAGCGCGTGTGACCGACGCCGGTGGTGCCGCCGATCCGGCCGCCGTTGTCGAGGCGCGCGGCAAGGTTGCCGAGCTTTCCCTCGGCCTTGGAGCCGGTGAGCCGGCCCTCGGCGTCGATGACCGCGATCCCCGCGGAGTCGTAGCCCCGGTACTCCAGCCGGCGCAGCGACTCCATGATGATCGGGACGCTGTCACGCTCCCCGACGTAGCCGACGATGCCGCACATGGCCGTTCCCTCCGTAGCGCTGCCGGGCTTCTCCTACCGGGCTCCCTATTACTTGATGCCTTCGCGCGTCCGCTTGTAGGGGATCTTGCCCAGCCGGACTTCGTTGAACGCGGTCGAGACCGGCTTGTTGGGGTTCACCCGCTCGGTCAGCGGCGGCGCGCCGTTGTTGAGCTGCTTCGCCCGCTTCGTCACCACGTTCACCAGCGAAAACTTCGAATCCACGTGACGGAGCAGACCGTCGAGGTCTCCGAAAACGCTGTCGCTCATCTGAATCAACTCTCTTCCAATTCCTTGAGACGGGTGTCGGGGTAGCGGTGGATGCGGTAGCGCTCGGCGCGCACGATGGCCTGGAGGTCGTCGACCGCCGACTGCGGCCGGGCTTCCTCGTTGATGACCAGGTAGTCGAAGCGGCGGACGTAGGTCAGTTCCTCGTGCGCGATCGACAGCCGGGCCGCGATTTGCTCGTTGGTCTCGGTCCGCCGCGCCTCGAGGCGCGAGCGCAGATACGAGAACCGGTCGGGCAGGATGAAGATCAGGACGGCGTCCGGGAACGCCGCCTTGTAGGCGAGCGCTCCGTTGACCTCGGGCTTCGAGACGACGTCGTACCCGGAGCGAAGCGCATCGTCGATGAACGACCGGGGCGTTCCGTAGAGGTTGCCGTTGTACTCGCGGTGTTCGAGGAACGCGCCCTGCTCGAGCCGGCGCTCGAACTCGTGCCGCGTCAGGAAGAAGTAGTCGACGCCTTCGCGCTCGCCCGGACGGGGCTCGCGCGTCGTCGCCGAGACGGAGTACAGAAGCCGGTCGTGACGGTTCTTGAGACCGTCCACCAGGGTGTCCTTCCCCGCCCCCGACGGACCCGACACGACGAACAGCAGCCCGGGCCCGGTCAGAACGCCTTCCTCCTTACGTTAGGGTCAAACACGGACAAATACGCAAAGGCCGGGAATCCCCCTGCCGCCGATGACGACCGATTGGATTCTGATCCGGCGCGCCGCGGCGGAGCTCGAGCGAGCCCTGACCGGAGCGCGCCTCACCGACGCCGGCCTCCTCGACGACGGCCGGATCGGTTTCCGCCTGGGCGGCGGCCGTCGCGCGGCCCTCACCCTCGCGGTGGATCCCTTCGGCTCGCCGCCGCTGGTTACGCTCGAAGAGGGAGCGCCGGCGGTCGGCACCGACCCAGGATGGCTGCGCACGGTCGCGACGACGCTGCGCGGGCAGCGGCTGAGCGCCGTGCGGGCACGCCGGGGAGACCGGGTGCTGGTGCTCGCGTTCGGATCGACGTCGCGGTTCGGCGTGGCGAGCGAGTCACGGCTGGTGCTCGAGCTGGTCCCGCGCTACGGGAACGTCGTGCTCGTCCGCGACCGCATCGTCGTCGCGGCGGCGAAGCAGTTCTCGCCTGCCGACAACGAGGCGCGCGCCGTCCAGGTCGGCCTGCCCTACGAGCCCCCGCCCCTGCCCGCCGCAACGCTCGATTTCCCGGCGTTCACGCGGGCGCTCGAACCGCCGGCCGACGGCGGTGCGGACGCCGCGCGCGTCGCCGCGGCCGCGCTGGGACGTGTTCTTCCCGAGCTTCCCCGGCTGCCGGCGGCGTCGGTCGTCGCGGAGAGCGCCGCGCGCGAGTGGCGTTCGGCCGCCGAACGAGCCGCATGGATCGAGCACCGCGGGCGCGAGGTGCTCTCGGCCGCCGAAGCCGCCGCCGACGCGGAAGAGCCGTTGTATCGCTACGACGCGGCGGTCGTTCACGTGGTGCCGCTCGCGCAGTTCGGCTCGCTGACGCCGGACCGTCCGGCCTCGCTGCTCGACGTGTTCCGCGAAGCCCGCTCGTCGACGACGCGGGCGAAGCGCGACGATGCGACGGAGCGCAGGCGCGCGGCGCTGCTCACGCGCATCGCCAAGCGGCTCGCCGCGACCGCGGGGGAGCTCGCGTCCGTGGACGAGCGCATCGGCGCGGCCGGCGAGCGCGACCGCTTGCGCGCGAGCGGCGACGCGCTGTACACCCACGCGCACGAAATCCCGGCCGGCGCGACGACGTACGTTCCGGCGACGAATCCGGCGCTGACGATCGCACTCGATCCGGAGCTGGACGCGAAGGCGAACGCCCAGGCGTACTACGCCCGCTATCGCAAAGCCGCGGACGCGCTGCCGCATCTCGAACGGCGGCGCGAGGTGCTCGCCGCCCGCCGCGAGACGCTCGACGTCCTCGCCTTCGAAGCGGAGCGCGCCGATGCCGCGACCCTCGCCGAGCTCGAATCCGATCTGGACGACCTCGAGGCCCGTCGCGCGCCGCGCGCTCGGCCGGCGGCGGGCAAACGACGCGCCCTGCTCCGCATCGACCGGCCGTCCGGCGCGCGAATCTACGTCGGGCGTTCGCCGCGCGAGAACGCCGAGATCACGTTCACCGTCGCACGCCCCGGCGATCTGTGGTTTCACGCGCGCGGCATCCCCGGGTCGCACGTCGTGCTGCAGTCGCCCTCGGGCCGCGCCCCGGACGACGAGGACCTCGACGCGGCGGCGAATCTCGCGGCAGCGAACAGCAAAGCGAAGCACGCTCCGCGCGTCGAGATCGACTACACCGAGCGAAAGCACGTTCGCAAGCAGCGCGACGCCGGCCCCGGGCTCGTCTGGTACACGAACGCACGCACCCGCCTCGGACGACCCGCGAGCCCCTAGCTTCGTCGCACGCGCACGTGTGCCGGCGCCAGCGTGCTTGCCGCCGTGTTCGCTAGGCGGTTCAGCCCCTCTTTGGTTGCTTGATCGGACGAGCGCCTTCCGTGAGATTCACGTTCGACGCGCCGTCGGGCTTCTGCGGTTCCGTCGGTTTCGGCTTGTTCCACATGGCCTCGGTCAGTGCTCCTTGCAGCGGCGGCATTCGACCCGGCGAGTCGCGTCCCTTACGACGTAAAGCTCGGCTCGGGCCTCATGGAACCGGTACGGCGAAGTGGACCAGCAGCGAGCGCCGCGAGCGCGATGAAGATCTGAGCCGTGAAGTATGCGGCACCCTCGAAGCGCCGGTCGAGAGCGATCGATACGATGTCTCTGTTGTACGTCTCGGCGAGATCGAGAGCGATCAAGAACTGCGCGTTGTTGTCCCACAGCGTATTCGCCATGACATACTCGGCCGCAGACGGAAACGGCCGGTTCTTCGTTCGCAAGACGTAGACCGCGCATAACGCCGCGATGACCGCAGCCGCGAATACGCACAGCGTCGCGGCGAGCAGGACGCTGCGGAAGCGCGAAAAGCGGACTTCGCGTTACGTCCCGGCGACGGTTCGGCGGTAGTCGGCGACTTGCTCGGCGACGCCTTCGTAGGCTTCGTCGATCGCGCGGATGCGCTCCGCGGCGTCGGAGATGTCGCCCGCGCGGGCGCGCTGATCGAGCTCCGTCGCGAGACGGTAGACGACGTTCGCGCCGATGTTCCCCGCGCTGCCCTTGATGCCGTGCGCGGCGCGCGCGATCCCGGCCGCGTCGTTCGCAGCCAACGCTTCGGCCAGCGCGCGGCGGTGTTTTTCTCCCGTCTGGAGGGCGAGCTCGAGGAGCTCCGCGATCCCGGCCGTGTCGTCTTCGAACGCCTCTTCGAGACGCCAGATGTCGAGAATCGCTTTATCCGGCAACGTGGACTCCGTTCGTGAAGCGCTCCACCGCGGCGCGCAGCTCCGAGAGCTGCACGGGCTTCGCGAGGTAGTCGTCCATCCCGGCGGCCAGACACGCTTCGCGATCGCCTTCGAGCGCGTTCGCCGTCATCGCGACGATGGGGATGTGTCCCCCGCGCTCGGCTTCGCGACGGCGGATCTCGCGCGTCGCTTCGAAGCCGTCCATCTCCGGCATCTGACAATCCATGAGCACCACGTCGTAGCGTCCGTGCGCGAGCGCGTCGACCGCTTCGCGGCCGTCGCTCACGGCGTACGCGGCGTAGCCGAGCTTCTTCAGCTGCTTCAGCGCGAGCTTCCGGTTCACCGGATTGTCCTCGGCGACGAGCACGAGCGCGCCGCGCTCGGCCGCGTCGTGGACTTCCGTGCTCGCGTGCGCGAGGCCGTTTCCGTTCGTCGGCGGCGTCGGGTCGCTCGCGGCGCCGCGCAGCGCGCTCGCGAGCGCTTCGTACAGCGCGCCTTGGCGAATCGGCTTGCGCACGACCGCGCTGAACGACCGGGTAAGGCTTTCGCTCAGCGGCTCGTCGGAGCCGGAGACGACGACGATCGGCGCCGGTGCGGCGAGGACGGCGCGCAGCCGCGCCGCGTACGCCGGCGCGTCTCCCCCGGCGTGGCGGTCGATGACGATCGCGTCGAACGGTCCGCCCCGCGCCGCGGCGGCTCTCGCCAGCTCGAGACCGTGCGCGGCGTTCGCCGTGCTCGATGCGACGGCGCCCCACGAGAGCAGATACTGGTCGACGACCTGCCGCGCGACGCTGTCCTCGTCGACGACCAGCACGCGCGCGCCGTGCAGGGCCGGTCCGTGCTCGCGCGGCGCGTCTTCGACGCGTTCGAACGGGACGGTGAACCAGAACGTCGCGCCGCGTCCGGCGCTGCTGTCGAAGCCGATCTTGCCGCCCATCAGCTCGACGATGCGGCGCGAGATCGACAAGCCGAGCCCGGTGCCGCCGAAGCGCCGCCGCGTCGATTGATCGGCCTGCCGGAACGGCTCGAAGAGGTGCGCCGCCACGTCTGGGGCGATCCCCGGCCCGGTGTCGCTCACCGAAAAGCGGACGACGCTCGTGCGCTCGCCCTCGGTGCGCTCGACGACCGCGCGCACCGTGACGCTCCCGGCTGCGGTGAACTTCACGGCGTTGCCGATCAGATTCAGCAGCACTTGCCGCAGCCGGTCGGCGTCGCCGAGAACGCGCCGCGGGACGTCGGGCGCCACGTACGTCGAGAGCGACAGACCTTTCTTGCGAGCCGCCGCGGCCAGCATGTCGGTCGCGTTCTCGACCGCCACGACCGGCCCGAACGGCGTGCTGTCGAGCTCCATCCGTCCCGCTTCGATCTTCGAGAAGTCGAGGATGTCGTTGACGATCGCGAGCAGCGACTCGGCCGAGTCGCGCACCGTGATCGCGTACTCCTTCGCTTCGTCTCCCAGCGGCGTCTGCAGCAGCAGCTCCGACATTCCGACGACGGCGTTGATCGGCGTGCGGATCTCGTGGCTCATCGTCGCGAGGAACTGCGATTTGACCTCGGCCGCTTCGACCGCGCGATCGTGCGCCGCGCGAATCGCCTCCTCGGCGCGCTTCCGGTGCGTGATGTCGCGAACGATGATGCTCGTTTCGCCGAGCCGCGTCGCGTCGCGTCCGCGCACCAGCTCCACCGGGAACAGCGCGCCGCCGGCGTGGCGCGCCGTCGTCTCGACGACCCGTGCGTCGTCGGCGGCGGCGACGCTCGCGTAGTCCGGGAGGAGCCGCGAGATCGCCGTCCCCGGCAGATCGCCGGCACCGAAGCCGAACAACGCGACTGCGGCGGGGTTCACCGACGCGACGGCGCCGCGCGCGTCGACCGCGATGAGCGCGTCGGCGACGCCGTCGACGATCCCGCGCAGCCGGCGTTCGCCGTCGGCCAGGAAGCGCGAGAGACGGTTCGTTTCGAGCAGCAGCGCGATCACGAGGAACGTCGTCGCCACGAGCACGTCGATGCGCGAGAGATACCAGCCGACGCTGTACCGCGAATGCCCGAGTCCGTTCAGCAGCGCTTCGGCGAGCAGCGCCGCGGCCGGGACGCTGAGCCACAGGTCGATCACCGTCGGACGCCGTCCGGCGGTCAGCAGCACCAGCGCCGCCGCGGCGAGCACGGCGCCGGCCGCGAGCGCGAGGTACACGCCGGGCGTATAGCCGCCGTCGTGCGTGAGCTCGGGGAGCAGCCGCTGGTAGGCGACGATGAAGTGGATCGACAGATACGCGGCGACGATGACGACGGCCGACGCGAACGTCGCCGTGCCGGCGCCGATGCGGCGCTCCTTCCCGAAGCGTGCCAGCGCCGCGTAGATCACGAACGACGCCGGAAACGCCGTGTGCCAGAGCACCCAGAGGAACGACGACGCGACGCTGAAGCGCTGGGCGGGAAGCGAGCCGGCGCCGGCGGCGAAGCTGAGCACGTACGGGATGAACGCGATCGTGCTGAAGAGCGCGCCGCACGCGAGCGCGAGGAGCGCGGGCGTGCGCGAGAGCGTGAACTGTCCGTAGAGGATCGTTGTCGTGATCGCGAGCCCCATCAGGACCGCGCCGCCGTAGAGCGTGACGAAGCCCGAGAACGGGCTGAGCACGTTCTCGGCGAAGGGCAGCGCAGCGAGCGCGACGACCCCCAGCACCGCGACCGCGATCAGAACGATCCGGCGCTGCTGCGTCGAGGCGGGCAGCGTCGCCAGATCGGGAACCGAGGAGCTCACGTCCTCATGCCGTTCTCGGCGCGGCGCGCGTGGTCCGTCGCTTGCCTGCCGTTTTCGTGCTAAGAATGCGTAACTTCGGGCGTTGTTGCAGGCCGAAACGTCAGCGCTTCGTTAAGGCGTGGCGCTCCGCTCGACGAACATCGCATCACCGAATGAAAAGAACCGGTACCGGCGCTCGATCGCCGTCCGGTAGGCCTCGCGGGTCGCCGCATACCCGGCGAACGCCGCGACGAGCACCAGCAGCGTCGAGCGCGGCAGATGGAAGTTCGTCAGCAGCGCGTCCACGACGCGAAACCGGAAGCCCGGCGTGACGAACAGCTCGGTCTCGTCCTCGCCCGCGCGGACCTCGCCGTCCCGCAAGGCCGCGCCCTCGAGCGCGCGCAGCACCGTCGTACCCGCCGCGATCACGCGCCGGCCCTCGGCGCGCGCCGCCCGCACGGCGTTCGCGGTCTGCTCGGGGATCGCGTAGCGCTCGGCGTGCATCACGTGCTCGTCGATCGTCGCGCCGCTCATCGGGCGGAACGTGCCGATCCCGACGTCGAGCACCAGCGGGGTCAGCACGACGCCGCGAGCGCGGAGCGCCTCCAGGATCTCCGGCGTGAAGTGCAGCGAAGCGGTCGGCGCGGCGACGCTGCCGGGGACGCGCGCGAAGACCGTCTGATAGCGCTCGCCGCGCGCGGGATCGCCTTCGCCGACGTAGGGCGGGAGCGGCACCTCGCCGTGGCGCTCGAGCAGCGCGCCGACGTCGACGCCGTCGTCGAAGCGCAGCACGCGCGGCCCGTCGGGCAGGACGTCGACGATCGTCGCGACCGTCGCGCCGATGGTCAGCCGCGCGCGCGCGCGCAGTTTGCGGCCCGGGCGCACGAGCGCGAGCCACTCGCGGGCCGACGGATCGAACGCGCCGCCGCCGCGCGGCCGGAGCAGCAGCACTTCCGCGCGCGCGCCTCCCTCGCGCAGCGCGGGCAGCCGCGCCCGAACGACGCGCGTCTCGTTGAGCACGAGCACGTCGCCGGCGCGCAGAACCGACGGAAACTCCGCGAACACGAGGTCGCGCAGCGAACCGTCGCGGCCCGGGACGAGCAGCCGCGAGGCGTCGCGGCGCGCCGCCGGCTCGTGCGCGATGAGCTCCGGCGGAAGCGCGTAGTCGTACGCCGCGACGTCGCGCGGCCCGGCGGGCGGACGCGAAGCGCTCACGCTACGGAACTCCTCAGCTCGTCGGAACGCGCTGCCGCTCGATCTCGAGGAACGACTGCAGACGCCGCTGCGCGTCCTCGGCGAGGTCGATGAAGCGGATACCGCAGTGGAACGTGTCGCCTTCGTACGCGCGGATCCAGCGCACTTCGCCGCGCACGGTGATGAACGGGTTGCGCTTCATCGTGAACGCGTAGATGCTGCCCTTCGGCAGATACTGGTCGCACACGACCCGCATCCCGGTGGTCGACAAGTCCGCGACGGCGGCGCGGAACAGCGTGAACGAGGCTTTGTCCTCGACCACGACCTCGATGAAACGGCGCAGCCGGACCCCGTCGTCGGCGCGCTTCTCGTCACCCACCGCTCAGCGCCGTTCCGGGAAAGTAGAACGCGAGGATGTCGGCGGCCGACGCGCCGGCCGCAGCGAAGAACCGCGATCCCCACTGACACAGCCCCACGCCGTGGCCATGCCCGCAGCCTTCGATCACGAGCCGCGGCGCGGCCTGCGACGCATCGATGCGCAGCGCGCTGAGCCACAGGCTGCGCACCGTGTCGTAGCCGAGCGTACGGCGGAAGTCGGCGAGCGCGATCGTCGCGACCGTCGCGCCCAGCAGCAGCACCGAATGCGGACGGCCGGTGTCGTCGGGCGCGCCGAGCGCCGTCCCCCGCAGCGGGCCGCCGAGGCGCGCCCGAAACGCCTCCGACGCGCGTTCGAGCGCCACGTCGCGCTCCCAGCGGTATCCGGGAGCCGCGGCGCAATACGGGTCGGGGACGCCGCGCAGATACGGCAGCGGCGTGCCGTTCCAGACCGCCGCGATGTCGGCGGTGTGTCCCCCGCAGCACGCCGAGTAGAAGACCGCCGCGGGGCCGCCGCCGTACGTGAGCGTCCGCCCGCGCGTCGCGGCGACGGCGGCGCTCGTCGAGGGCGTCTCGACCTCGACGCCGCCCCAGCGCTGGTCGGAGTCGTCGGCACGCACGTCCCACGGGCGGCTCAGCGTGACCCGGCCGAGCGCGAAGGTCCGCGCGACGATCGCTTGCGCTTCGAGCGCCGCGGCCGGCCAGCTCGGCGGCGCTTCGAGCGGGACGACGCCCTGGAGGTAGGCGTCGACGTCGAGCGTCGTCACGAGCCCCATCGTGCCCGAGGGCAGCCGGACCGTCGAGGGCGCGCCGCGCCAGCGCTTTCCGCCGAATGCGAACGTGCCGTCGGGCGCGACCTGCGGCATCGCGCCGCGAACGTCGGGCGAAACGAGCACGCGGATCTGCGGCCGGGCCGGATCCCACACGTCGAGACCGCCGACCGCGACGGTCGCGGCGCCGGCCGCCTTGAGAAACAGCGCCCGGATCACAGCAGCCTCGGCTGGTCGCCCGCGGGAGCCGGGAGCCCGAGGTGGCGGAGCGCGGCGGGCGTCGTCTTGCGGCCGCTCGCCGTGCGCTGCACGAGCCCGATCTTGAGCAGGTACGGCTCGACGACGTCTTCCAGCGTCTCGACGTCTTCGGTCAGCGTCGCGGCGATCGCGTTGATCCCCACCGGGCCGCCGCCGTACTGCGAAGCGATCGTGCGAAGGTACGCGCGGTCGAGCCGGTCGAGTCCCAGCTCGTCGACGCCTTCGCGGCGCAGCGCTTCGTCGGCCACGTCGGCGGTGACGATCCCGCCGGCGCGGACCTCGGCGTAATCGCGGACCCGCCGCAGCAGCCGGTTCGCGATGCGCGGCGTCCCGCGGCTGCGCTCGGCGATCGTCCGCGCGCCGTCCGGCTCGATCGCCACCTCCAGCACGCGCGCGCTCCGCTCGACGATCCGCCGCAGCTCCGCCGGCGCGTAGTACTCGAGGTGGTGCACGATGCCGAACCGGTCGCGCAGCGGCGCCGACAGCATGCCCGCGCGCGTCGTCGCGCCGACGAGCGTGAAGCGCTTGAGCGGCAGCTTCAGGGTCTTCGCGTACGCGCCGCGGTCGACCACGAAGTCGATCTGGAAGTCCTCCATCGCCGGATACAGGTACTCCTCGACCACGGTGCCGAGGCGGTGGATCTCGTCGATGAACAGCACGTCGCCCGGCTCGAGCGCGGTGAGGATCCCCACCAGGTCTTTCGGCTTTTCGAGCGTCGGGCCGGAGGTCGGGCGCAGCGTCCCGCCCGTCGCGCGCGCGATCAGGTTCGCGAGCGTCGTCTTCCCGAGCCCCGGCGGTCCCGAGAAGAGCACGTGCTCCAGCGGCTCGCCGCGCTTCGCCGCGGCGTCGATCGCGATGCGCAGATTCTCCACGACCTGCGCCTGGCCGACGTAGTCCTCGAAGGTGCGGGGACGGAGCGTCGCGCCGTAGACCTCGTCTTCGAGCGAAGCGTCGCCGGCGACGATCCGCGGCGCGTCTTCGGCGGGCGGGGCCGCGTCGCCGGGTCCGACGATCTTCTTGCGCACGCCGTCGCTCACGCGCCGGCTCCGGCGGCGTTGCGGCCGCGGTAGATCTCGGCGAGCAGCGACTCGGCGTCGGCGATCTGCGGCGCGCGCTCGAGCGTCTCGGCGATCATCGTCTCGGCTTCGATCCGCTTGTACGCGAGCTGCAGGAGCACCGCGAGCGCTTCGCCCGCGAACTCCGGCATCGGCGGCTTGTCGGCGGCGGCGCGGCGCGGCGCGTCCTGGATCAGCAAGAACCGTGCGACCTTGCCCTGCAGCTTGGCGACGATGTCGCGCGCCTTCTGCTGGCCGATCCCCGGGAGCGTCTTGAGAAAGGGGTGATCGCCTTCGTCGATCGCGCGCGCGATGCGGGCCATCGGCGCGGAGAACGCGCGCGCCGCCGACTTCGGCCCGATCGAGGCGACCGAGAGCAGCGCTTCGAAGAACTCGCGCTCGATCGCGTTGCTGAAGCCGAAGAACGTGAAGCGCCCGGCGTTGCCGTCGAGCGCGAAATGCGCGTACACCTCGAGCGTCGTCGCGCCGCTCGAGGGCACTTTCGCGACGACGCTGGGCGGCAGGACGACGTCGTAGACCAGCCCGCCGACGTCGATGCGCGCGACGTCGCCCGCGACCTCGATCACGTCCCCGGAGATGCGGGAGAACACGCGCTACGCCGGTCGCGGCGCGCGGCTGCGGCGCTGCGGCATCAGCACGCCCAGCTCGGCGAAGCGCGTCCGCTGCGCTTCGACGTTCGCGAACGCGATCGCGAGCGCGAGCGCGTCGCTCACGTCGTCCGGCTCGGGCGGCGCCGCGAGGCCCAGCAACTGAACCACCATCGCCTTGACCTGCGCCTTGCGCGCGGCGCCGCTGCCCGCGAGCGCACGCTTCACCACCGTGTGCGCGAGGTGCTCGACCGGGACGCCGCCCGCACCCGCGGCCAGCGCGAGGACGCCGCGCGCGTGGCCCATCAGCACGGCGGTCTGCGGATGGCCGTAGGCGGTCCACAGCTCCTCGACCACCATGCACTGCGGGCGCGTGGCGCGCAGCACATCGACGATCCCGTCGTGGAGCTGCACGAGACGCTGCTCGAGCGGAAGCTCCGGCCGCGGCTGCAAGACCCCGCCCTCGACCAGCCGCAACGCGCCGGCACGGACCTCGATGACGCCGTAGCCGGTGGTGCGCAGCCCCGGGTCGACGCCGAGGATGCGGCGCGCGCTCACTGCGAGTCGCCGCTGCGCATCACGGTGATGTTCACCGACTCGCCCGGCGTGAGCGGCTGTCCCGCCTCGGGCTCGGTGCGCACCACCTGGCCGTCCTCGATCTGCCCGCCCGGGTTCGTCTCGTCGCTCGTGTACGCGGTGCTGCCGATCTGATAGCCGGCCGCGGCGAGGACCTTGCGCGCCGCGTCGAGCGTCATCCCGGTCACGTCCGGGACGGTGCCCGGGACGCTCACGAAGATCGTCACGGTCGAGCCCTTCTTCGCGCTGGCCCCGCTGTCGGGACGCTGCGCCGAGACCTTCTGCGTCGCGTTGCTCGCGTCGACGTTGTAGGTGACCGACGAGGTGAAGCCCGCGCTGCGCAGCGTCTGCTGGGCCGTGTCGGGATCGGAGCCCACCACGTTCGGCACCGGCACGGCTTGCGGGCCGGTGCTGACGATCACCGACACCGCCGTCTTCGGGGCGACGGTGGTGCCCGCCGCGGGGTCCTGCGAGGCGATCTCGTCCTGCGGGACCGCGTCGCTCTCGGTCTGCTGGCCGACGGTGAGCGTCAGGCCGAGCGCGGCGAGCCGGCGTCGCGCCTCCGGCACCTTCAGGCTCACGATGCTGGGGACGTTCACCGGCTGAACGCCCTTCGAGACGGTCAGCGCGATCACCGAGCTCTCGCGGACCGACGAACCGACGCCGGGATTCAGGTCGATGACCTGGCCGGCCGGGATGCTGGCGCTGTAGACCTGCGCCGCGATCTTGCTCTTGAGCTTCGCCTGCTGGAGCGCGCGCTGGGCGTCGGCGGCGCTGTAGCCCTTCACGTCGGGGACCTGCACGCGCGGCGGCCCCGACGAGATGACGAGCGCGACCGCGGCGTCCTTGGCGAGCTTCGCGCCCGCGGGCGGGTCCTGGCGGACGACGTAGCCCTGACGCACGGTGCCGCTGGGCTCTTCGCTCGTCTGCGCGTGGAGCCCGAGCGCGTCGAGCCGCTCCGCGGCGACGCTGCCGCTGGCGTTCACGAGGTCGGGGACGGCGATCGCGTCGGCCGGCGCGAACACGGGCGCCCCGCGGAGCGCGAAGAAGCCGATCGCGATCGCGACGACGAGCAGCAGCGGCATCACGATCCAGCGCGGGTCGACGCCGTGGCGCTCCTCGTGGGCGACGTCGACGGCCGTCGCGTCGGGGGCGGCCGAGCGCCGGGGCGGGGGCGGAACCGTGGGGATGCGCGACGTCGGCGCGTCGGCGAAGCCGTCGTGCGCCACGTTCGGGCGCTCGCGCGCGTCGCGCAGCGCGCTCGCGAGCTCGGTCGCCGAGGCGAAGCGCTCGGCGGGGTCCTTGCGCAGCAGCCGCGCCACGATCGCCGCGATCGCGGGGCTCACGCCGGTCGCCTTGGGATCGATCGCGGGCGCCGGCTCCGAGACGTGCTTCAGCGCGACCGCGACCGGTGTGTCGCCGGTGAACGGCAGCGCTCCGGTGAGCATCTGGTAGAGGACGACGCCGACCGAGTAGAGGTCGCTGCGCTCGTCGATCTCGTGCCCTTGCGCCTGCTCCGGCGAGATGTAGGCGACGCTCCCCATCACCATCCCGGGCTGGGTCACGCCGAGCGTGTGCTCCGAGACCGCCCGTGCGATGCCGAAGTCGCTCAGCTTGACGACGTCGTCCTTGGTGACGAGGATGTTCGCCGGCTTGACGTCGCGGTGCAGCAGCCCTTGGCGGTGCGCGTAGGCGAGCCCGCTCGCGATCTGGATCGCGTAGTCGACCGCCGTCAGCTCCGGGAGGACGTGCTCGTCGCGCATCAGCTCGCCCAGCGTCGCGCCGTCGACGAGCTCCATGACGATGTAGTAGGCGTCGTTCTCGCGCCCGAAGTCGTAGACGTTGACGATGTTCGGGTGCGAGAGCTTCGCCGCGGACTGGGCCTCGTAGGAGAAGCGCTTGACGAAGTCTTCGTCCTCGGCGTACTGATCGCGCAGAACCTTGATGGCGACGCGGCGGCGCAGCAGCGTATCGGTGCCGCAGTACACGAGCGCCATCCCGCCGGTCCCCAGGACGCCGTCGACCCGGTAGCGGTTGTTGAAGATCTTCTGGGTCTGCACGGATCGCCGCCCTACTTTCGCGTCCGGGCGAGCGCGACCCGCAAGACGTCACGGGCGATCGGCGCGGCGTACGTTCCGCCGTAACCGACGTTCTCGACGACGACCGCAACCGCGACGCGCGGGTTCTCCGCCGGCGCGAAGGCGACGAACCATGCGTGCGAGCGGCCGTGCGGGTTCGTCGCCGTCCCGGTCTTCCCGGCGACGGTCACGCCGGGGAGCTGGGCCGCCGTCCCGGTCCCGTGCCGCACGACGGCGATCATCATGTCGCGCACCTCGTGCGCGGTGTCGGCGGAGATCGGCTGGGCCAGCGTCTCCGGTCGCGCGGCGATCCCGGTGTCGCGCCCGGCGATGCGGCGCACGAGGTAGGGCCGCGGCGTGACGCCGTCGTTCGCGATCGTGGCGCCGACGAGCGCCATCCGCATGGGCGTGACCAGCAGCGAGGCCTGCCCGAAGCCGAGCTGCGCCAGGACGCCCGGATAGACGTCGGCCTTCGGCGGGATCCGGTCGCGCGCGACCGGCAGGTCGAAGTCGACGCTCTGCCCGAGCCCCCAGCGGGCGGCGTAGTCGAACCAGCGGTCGACGCCGAGCTTCAGCGCGATCTGCGCGAAGTCGACGTTCGAGCTGAGCGCGAACGCTCCGGTGACGGTCTGCTCGCCGGTCATCTCTTCTTCATCGTCGTGGATTGTGGCGTTCCCGATGGTGAAGTAGCCCGGGTCGTAGAACGTGGACTGCGGCGTGACCGCGCCCGAGTCGAGCGCGTCGGAGACGGTGACGATCTTGAAGGTCGAGCCCGGCGGGTAGAGCCCGTCGGTCGCGCGGTCGAGAAGCGGCGAGCTCGGGGCGTCGACGAGGCGCGGCCACAGGCTCTCCAGACGGTTCGGATCGTACGAGGGAACCGACGCGAGCGCGAGGACCGCGCCGGTGTGCGGGTCGAGGACGACGCCGGCCGCGCGCGGATAGCGCGCGAGGTCGCTCACGAGCGTCTCCTGCACGTGGAGGTCGATCGTCGTCACGAGGTCGGCGCCGCGCGGCGCGGCGTGCGCGCCAGCGACGATCTGCACGAGCTGGCCGAGGGGGTCCGTCGCGTCGGTGTGCGCCGTGAGCACGCCGTCGAACGCGGCTTCGAGCCCCGACGTGCCGTAGCGCGGGGACGCGTAGCCGACGGCCTGCGCGAGCAGCGCGCCGTACGGATACGACCGCGTCGCACCGTGCGACACCGCGAGCGGCGATCCGTCCGAGGCGACGATCGAGCCCCGGCCGACCGCGATCGCGGCGTGCCGGGGGTTGTAGCGGTTCGCGGCGAGCGAGGGTCCGGCGACCGCCTGCAGCCAGATCTGCCGCGCGGCGAGCAGCGCGAAGAGCGCGAGGAAGATCGCGCCGAGCCGCGCGATCGCGCGATCGGTCAGCCCGCTTCTCCGGCGGCGCGCTCGCGCAGCAGCGCGTAGCCGGTCGACGTGCGCACCGCCATGTGCGCGAAGCCCGCGTCGCCCGCGATCGCGTCGTTCACGAGCTTCTGCGCGAGGGCGTCGTCGAGGCCGTCGATCGCGAGCACGGCGTCGACCCCGCTCTCGTCGAGCAGCGGTCCCGCGACGTACGCAGCCTGCGGCAAGGTGGCGAAATGCCGCTCTTCGTACGGTCCGTCGCGCCACGGACCGCGTTTTCCGAACACCGTCGCGTGATAGTCCCACGCGCAGAGCCGGCGCTCGTTCCACACGAAATGGTCGCGCACGCACGTGCGCCGGCAGAGGGCGCACTGCACGAGCGCCTCGGGCGGCCGCTCCAGCGCGTCGAGAATGTCCTCGGGAAGGTCGTCGGGGTTCACGACCGCGTCGCCGGTGAGGACTTCCGGGAGCGGCGCGCTCCAGCCGACGCGCAGCAGCAGCTCGAGCTCGCGCAGCGACGAGACGAACGACCGCTCGTCGGACGGATCGAAGGTCTGATCGGTCCAGCCGGCGAGGTTGTCCGCGGCGACGCCGACGCGCTGCCAGTTCTCGCCGACGACGACGCCGATCGGCGTCCACGCCAGCGGGGCGAGCCACGCCGTCACCTGCCGGTTCTCGGGGACGAGGCTCGACGTGAACGCGAGCGTGCTCGCGTTTCCGCCGAGCACGTAGGCGCGCGGCTCGGGCGATTCGGGTGCGGCGGACGGGGGCGAGGAATCGGACGGGCCGGTCATCGCCCCAGCGTACGTCGCACCGCGCGGGGGGTCCCGCTCAGCTCAGCTTGCCGGTGTACTGCTCCAGCAGCGACCACGCCTGACCGCCGAACTCGTCGCGCGTCGTCTTGTAGTAGCCGGACGCCACGAGCTTCTTCTGCATCGATGCGCGATCCGGCGTGTTCACGGTCATGCCCTGAGACTGCAGCTTCCCGACGAGGCTGTCGTTGAGCTTCATCACGTCGCGGCGCTGCCGGTCGGTGTAGATCGACGCGTTCTTCGTGACGATGCCCTGGATGTCGGGGGGCATCGACTTCCACCACGCGTCGTTGGCGATCAGCCAGTACCCGCCCCACATGTGCGAGCTGAGCGTGAGGTACTTCTGCACTTCGTAGAAGCGCGAGAACTCGATGTTCGCGAGCGGGTTCTCCTGGCCGTCGACGACCCGCGTCTGCAGCGCGGTGTACAGCTCGCTGAAGTTCATCGGCGTCGGCGCGGCGCCGAGGCTCTTGAACAGCCCGAGCGCTTCCTTCGACGCCGGAGTGCGCATCTTGAAGCCCGCGAGGTCCTCGACGTTCTTCACCTGCTTCGCGCTCGAGGTGATCTGCCGCATCCCGTTCTCCCAGATCTTGTCGAACGCGTGCAGCCCCTTCGCCGCGATCTCGCCGCGCACGTACTCGCCCAGCTTCCCGTCGAACGCGCGGAACGCGGCCTGCGAGTCCTTGAACGCGAAGCCGACGCTCTGGATCGCAGCGGCGGGGACGACGGATTCCAGGATCCCGCCGTCGAGCGTCATGATCTGCAGCGCGCCGTCGCGGATCTGCGTGAGCATCGCGGTATCGCCGCCGAGCTGATTGTTCGGGAAGACGCTGACGTCGACGCGGCCGTTCGTCTCCTTGCGCACCGCGTCCCACAGGTCGCGCATCGCGACGCTGAGCGGATGGTCGGGCGGCTGATTCGTCCCCGCCTTTCCGGTGAACTGCGCGGCTTTCGCGGGCGAGCGCACCACGGCGATCGACGCGAATGCGGCGGCCGACGACGTGATGAACGCGGCGCGCGATGACTTCATACGGTTCCTCCTCGACGATGCGGAACGGACGAGGACTAGGTTTGGACGGACCGAAGCGAATCCTTCATGCAGAACGCGGGCCCGCCGCTGGCGGGAATTTCCGTCATCGAGGTCGGCAACTTCATGGCGGTTCCGTTCTGCGGAATGCAGCTCGCCGATCTCGGTGCGGACGTCGTGAAGGTCGAGAACCCGCGCGGCGGCGATCTCACGCGCGCGACCGGTCCGTTCATCGACGGCGAGAGCTCGAACTTCGTGCGGCTCAACCGCAACAAGCGCAGCGTCGCGCTCGACTTGAAATCCGACGCGGGAAAGCGCGTGTTCCGCACGCTGGCGTCGCGCGCCGACGTGGTGATCGAGAACCTGCGCCCCGGGACGATGGACGGGCTCGGCCTCGGCTATTCGGCGCTGTCGGCGGAGGCGCCGCGGCTCATCTATCTCTCGGCCACCGGGTTCGGCAACGACGGACCGTACGCGAACATGGCGGGGCTCGACATCATCGCGCAGGCGATGTCGGGGCTGATGAGCATCACCGGCGAGCCCGGTGCGCCGCCGGTGAAGGTCGGCGTCCCCATCGCGGACCTCACCTGCGCGCTCTACGCGACGATCGCGGTGCTGGCCGCGCTGCGCGCGCGCGAGCGCGACGGCCGCGGCCAGTTCATCGACGTCTCGCTCCTCGAGTCGGCCGTCTCGTTCGGCGTGTGGGAAGCGGGACGGTACTTCGCGACCGGCGAGGTGCCCTCGCCGTCGGGCTCGGCGCACCAGGCGATCGCGCCGTATCAGGCGGTGCGCTCCGCCGACGGCTGGTTCACCTTCGGCGCGAACACGCAGGCGCATTGGCTGCGCTGCTGCGCGATCTTCGGACTCGACCGGCTCGCCGCGGACGAGCGCTTCGCGACGAACGAGCGGCGCCTCGCCAATCGTCCGGCGCTGATCGCCGAGATCGAGGCCGCGACGACGACGCGGCCGAGCGCGGAGTGGGTGCGCCTCCTGGGCGAAGCGGGGATCCCGAGCGGACCGATCCTGCGCTTCGACCGCGTCTTCGACGATCCGCATCTCGCCGCGCGCGGCTTCTTCTCCGATGCGCCGCATCCGGCGCTCGGGCCGGTCCGTCAGCTCGGCTCGCCGATGCGGTTCTCGCGCACGCCGGTCGAGCTGCGTCACGCCGGCCCGCCGCTCGGCGCCGACACCGCCGAGGTGCTGCGCGAAGCGGGGATCGCTGAGGACGAGATCGCCGCGCTCGCCGCGCAAGGCGTCGTCGCGGCGTGATTCGCGTCGAACGGCGCGACGGCGGCGTCGGCTGGATCGCGATCGACCGGCCCGAGGCGCGCAACGCGATGACGTTCGCGATGTGGGCCGCGCTGCTCGACGGCGTGCGCGAGCTGGACGCGGACGAGAGCGTACGCGCGATCGTCGTCGCGAGCGCCGGGACGGAGGCGTTCATCGCCGGAACCGACATCGCGGAGTTTCGGGCCTTCGAGGGCGCCGACGACGGCGTCGCCTACGAGCACCGCATCGACGAGGTGATCACCGCGCTCGAGGACGTCCGCGTCCCGATGGTCGCGGCGATCGCCGGCGCGTGCACCGGCGGCGGGGTCAGCGTCGCGGCGGCCTGCGATCTGCGGATCGGCGCGGCGAACGCGCGCGTCGGCGTTCCGATCGCGCGCACCCTCGGCAACTGCATCTCGCTCAAGAGCATGGCGCGGGTCGGCGCGGTGATCGGCGTCGACGCGGTGAAGCGGCTCATCTTCACCGCCGAGCTGCTCGACGCGCGGGCCGCGCTGCAGGCCGGCTTTCTCACCGAGATCGTCGACGACGCCGCCGCCCTGCCGGCGCGCGCGCTCCAGACGGCGCTCGGCATCGCCGCGCGCGCGCCGCTGACGCTCGCCGTCACCAAGGAGATGGCCCGGCGCGTGCGCCGCGCGACCCCGCTTCCGTCCGACGAGGACCTCGTGCGCATCGCCTACGGCAGCGCCGACTTCCGCGAAGGGCTGACGTCGTTTCTCGACAAGCGCAAGCCGCGCTGGAGCGGAACGTGACGCTCCTCGACCTCTTCGACGCGGCGCTGCGCGACCGCGCGGACGCGCTCGCCCTGAACGGCCTGACGTACGCGCAGCTTCACGGCGGCGCGCGCCGCGTCGCGCGCAGGCTGCACGAGCTTGGGGTCCGGCGCGGCGACCGCGTCTCGCTCTACTGCGAGAACCGGCTCGGGTACGTCTTCGCGTACCTCGCGCTGCTGCGGATCGGCGCGATCGTCGTGCCGACGAACGTGCTGTACCGTGCGGCGGACCTGCAGCACGTGGTGGAGGACGCCGCGGCGAGCCGGATGCTCGTCGGCGAGACGACGCGCGACTACGCCGTGCAGCTGCCCTCGTGCCCGCCGGCCTTCGACGCCGCCGACGTGGAGCGCTGGGCGCTCGACGACACGATCCAGCCGTACGAACGCGACGTCCCGGCGCAGCCGTCCGACGTCATCACGATCATCTACACGAGCGGGACGACGGGGCGCAGCAAGGGCGCGATGCTGACGCACGACAACATGGCGACCGTCGCGACGCAGCTCGCGACGGCGTGGCGCTGGACGCCCGCCGACACGCTCGTCGCCGCGCTCCCGCTCTTCCACGTCCACGGCCTGGGCGCCGCGCTGAACGGCACCCTCTGCGTCGGCGCGCGCTTGATCCTGCACGAGCGCTTCGACGCGCAGCGCGTGCTGGCCGACCTGCGCCGTCCGGACGTGACGATGTTCTTCGGCGTACCGACGATGTACGTCCGTCTGCTCGAGAACATCGGCGAGGACGAGCCGCCGAAGCTGCGGCTGGCCGTCTCGGGCTCCGCCGCGCTGTCGGCGGAGATTCACCGCGCGTTTCGCGAGCGCTTCGGCACGGAGATCCTCGAGCGCTACGGCGCGACCGAGTTCGGCTTCGCGCTCACGAACCGGTACGCGGGCCCGCGCGTCGGCGGCAGCGTCGGGATCCCGTTCCCCGGCACGCGCGTGCGCGTCGTCCCTGTCGGCGGCACGGAACCGCTGCTTGCGGGCGAGGTGGGCGAGCTGCTGGTGAACGGGCCGACGGTGTTCGCCGGCTATTGGAATCTGCCCGAAGCGACGGCGCAAGCGTTCGCCGTCGACGACGAGGGAACGCGCTGGTACCGCAGCGGCGATCTCGCGACGTACGATGCGGACGACGACGTCTACCGCATCGTCGGCCGGCTGAAAGAGCTGATCATCACCGGCGGGTTCAACGTCTACCCGCGCGAGATCGAGAACGAGATCGACCGCTACCCGAACGTCGTCGCGAGCGCCGTCGTCGGGATGCCGGACGCGGCACGCGGCGAGCTGCCCGTCGCCTTCGTCGAGTGCAGCGGCGACGTCGACGCCGAAGCGCTCGCGGCCTACCTCCGCGAGCGCCTCGCGAGCTTCAAGGTGCCGAAGGCGATCCGCATCGTCGACGCGCTCCCGCGCAACGCGATGGGCAAGATCGAAAAGGGCCGCCTGAAGAACGCGTAACGCACGCTCAGAACGTCCGGCGCGTGTCGATCAGGATGGTCACCGGACCGTCGTTGACCAGCTCGACCGCCATGTCGGCGCCGAAGATCCCCGTCGCGACCGGGATCCCCGCGGACCGAATCTCCGCAGCGACGCGCTCGTAGAGGCGTTCGGCCTGCTCGCCGCGCGCGGCGGCGACGAACGAGGGGCGACGTCCTTTGCGGACGTCACCGAGAAGCGTGAACTGCGAAACGGCGAGCACCGAGCCCCCGACGTCCGCGAGCGCGAGGTTCATCGCGCCGTCGGCATCGTCGAACACGCGCAGGCCGGCGATCTTCCGCGCCAGCGCGTCGGCGTCGCGCTCGTCGTCGTCGACCGCGACGCCGACCAACGCCAGAAAACCACGCTCGATCGCTCCGGCCACGGTGCCGTCGACCCGCACGGAAGCCCGCGTCACGCGCTGAACGACCGCTCTCACGGGGCCGGTGCGCCGGAACGCCGCCTCACCAGATCGTCATCGCGTCGGCGAACAGGCCGGAGAGATCGTCTTCTCCCACCCGGCGCGGCGCGTTCGAGAGCAGGCGCTGCTGCGCGTACGCGCCTTCGACGAGCGCCGGCACGTCGGCGGGCGAGTAGCCGAGCGCGCTCAGGCCGTTCGGCATCCCGGTCGCGCGCATGAGCCGCGCGAGCGCCTCGGCCAGCGCTTCACCCGTTTCGTCGTCGTAGCGCGTCGAGTCGGCGTGCAGCAGCGCCGCGACGCGGCGGTGGCGGTCGGGCGCCGCCGGTGCGGTGAAGCGCGCGACGGCCGGCGCGCTGACGATCACCGACATGCCGTGCGGCACCATCGCGTGATCGGTGTCGTAGTCGGCGGGGACGAACGAGCGCACCTGGCCGGCGACGGCGTACGCCATGCCGTGCGGCACGTGCACGCCGGCGTTGCCGAAGCCGATCCCGGCGAGCGTTGCGGCGTACATCACGGCTTCGCGCGCTTCGTCGTCGTTCGCGTCGTGGACCGCGCGCTCGAGGTGCAGGCCCAGAAGCCGCAGCGCTTCGAGACAGGCGAGGTCGCTGTACGGATTCGCGCCCTGCGAGAGCGGACGCGCCGACGGCGTCGGAGGGCGTTGGCGTTCCGTGTACGGGCGCGCGGTGTACGATTCGAGCGCGTGCGCCAGCACGTCGAAGCCGCTGCACGCGACGACCGTGTTCGGCAGCGTGCGCGTCGCGTCGGGATCGACGATGCCGAGCGTCGGGCGCAGGCGGCGCGACGAGATGCCGGTCTTCACGTCGCGCGCCTCGTAGTCGAAGATCGCGATGCCGGTGCACTCGCTTCCGGTTCCGGAGGTCGTAGGGCAGGCGATGTGCGGCCGCAGCGACCCGGGGACGGGCCGGCCTTCACCGAGCGGCGCGTTGACGTAGCGCTCCAGGGGCGCGGGGTACGTCGCGAGCAGGTTCGCCGCTTTCGCGGTGTCCATGACGGAGCCGCCGCCGACCGAGACGTAGCCGTCGACCCGCCCTTCCGCGGCCGCGCGGCCGGCGGAGACGAACGAGTCATAGCTCGGCTCGACGCGCACCGCGTCGTACGCGACGACGTCGAGGCCGGCCGCGGCGAGCGAGCGGCGCGCGCGGTCGAACAGCTCGAGCCGGGCCACGTGCGGGTCGGTCAGCAGCATCACGCGGTGCATCCCGAGGCCGACGGCTTCCGCGCCGAGCTCGTCGATCGCGCCGCGGCCGAACTTCACCCTGGGCGCTTCGACCTCGAGGACCGTCTCGTGCGCGTGCGGGACGTCGTGCATCGCACACGGAAAGTCCGGCTCGTGGCCGATCCGATCCTCTCGGCGCGAGACGTCGTGAAAGTCTACGCCGGATTCACCGCGCTCGGCGGCGTCTCGCTCGACGTCGCGGAAGGCTCGCTGCACGCCGTCATCGGCCCCAACGGGGCCGGCAAGACGACCTTCTTCAACGTGCTGTCCGGCTTCGCGCCGGCGACGCGCGGCAGCGTCCGCTTCGCCGGCGTCGAGATCGCGCAGCTCGACCCGGCGTCGATCGCGCGCATGGGGATGGTCCGCAGCTTCCAGATCAACAGCGTGTTCCCGCATCTGACGGTCCTCGACAACGTGAAGATCGCGCTGCAGGCGCGCAGCTCGCTCTCGCATCGCATGCTGGCCTCGCCCAAAGCGACCGCGGTGCTCGACGACCCGGCGCGCGAGGCGCTCGACGCGGTCGGCCTCGACGCGGAGCGCGGCATGCTCGCGACGCACCTCCCGTACGGCAAGAAGCGCTCGCTGGAGCTCGCGATCGCGCTCTCGCAGAACCCGCGAGTCCTGCTCCTCGACGAGCCGACTGCGGGGATGGGGATCGAGGACGTCGAGCGCACCGTCGAGCTGGTGAAGCGCATCGCGCCGGGACGGACGATCGTGCTGGTCGAGCACAATCTGCGCGTGGTGGCGGACCTCTGCGACCGCGTCACCGTCATGCAGCGCGGCCAGGTCTTGGTCGAAGGGACCTACGACGAAGTCCGCAGCGACGCTCGCGTCGTGACGGCCTACCTCGGCGGCGGGACGGACGGCGCCGCGCCGCGCGGCGAGGGCGCGCGCTGATGCTCGAGCTGCACGACGTCCACGCCTACTACGGTGAATCGCACGTCCTGCACGGGATGACGCTGCGCGTCGAGACCGGCGAGGTCGCGACGCTCGTCGGGCGCAACGGCGTCGGGAAGACGACGACGCTGCGCGCGATCATGGGGATCGTCCCGCCGCGGCACGGGACGATCGCGCTCGACGGCGCGCCGATCGCCGGGCTTCCGTCGGACCGCATCGCGCGCCGCGGCCTCGGCTACGTGCCCGAGGAGCGCGGGATCCTCTCGTCGCTCAGCGTCTACGAGAACCTGACGCTCGCGCCGATCGTCGGCCCCGGCGGCTGGAGCGTCGAGCGCATCTTCGAGGCGTTCCCGAACCTCAAAGAGCGCGCGAAGGCCGGCGGCACGACGCTGTCGGGCGGCGAGCAGCAGATGCTCGCGATCGCGCGCGTGCTGCGCTCGGGTGCGCGCACGATGCTTCTCGACGAGCCGACCGAGGGGCTCGCGCCGGTCATCGTCGAGCGCATCGGGGAGCTGATCGCGACGATGAAGGCCGACGGGATGACGGTGCTGCTGGTCGAGCAGAACCTGCGCTTCGCGACCGGCGTCGCCGACCGGCACCACGTGGTCGACCACGGCACCGTCGTCCAGACCCTTTCGAACGCCGAGGTCGTCGCGCGCGAAAACGAGATCCTCGAGCTCCTCGGAGTGTGAGGGTGCGCATCGCCGTGACGGGAGCCGCCGGAACGATCGGCGTGCCGCTGTGCGCCGACCTCGCCCGCGACCACGACGTCGTGCGCATCGACCTCCACGACGCCGGCGTCGTCGCCGACGTGCGCGATCTCGACGCGCTGGTGACCGCCTTCGCCGGCTGCGAGACCGTCATCCATCTCGCGGGGATCGTCAGCCTCGAATCGTCGTGGGAAGAGGTCCACGGCGTCGACATCGGCGGAACGTACAACGCCTTCGAAGCCGCACGCCGCGCGGGCGTGAAGCGGGTGATCTTCGCGAGTTCCAACCACTGCGTCGGCCGGCACGAAGTCGACAATCTTCCGGCGATCTACGAGCCCGGGTTCGGGCGCGTCGTCGGCACCGCCGAACCGTACCGCCCCGACTCGCTGTACGGCGTGTGGAAAGCCTTCGGGGAGACGCTGGGGCGCTACTACAGCGACGCGTTCGGACTGCAGGTCACGTGCGTACGGATCGGCTCGATCACCAAGGCCGACGACCCGCGCGATCCGTCGGTGCGCGAGAGCTCCGGCTGGCTGCCGTTGACCGACGAGCAGAAGTTCGCACGCTACGCCGCGACGTGGATGTCGCAGCGCGACTTCGCGCGGCTCGTGCGCGCGATCTTGGCGCGCGACGTGCGGTATGCGGTCGTCTACGGCGTCGGCGACAACGCGACGCGCTTTTGGGACCTCGAGCCCGGCCGCGCGATCTTCGGCTTCTGGCCCGAGAACGGCACCCGCTGAGCGCCCTCCTTCGCCGCGGTCGAACGTCGAACGCGACGGCTTCGCAGGCTGCGAGGCCTAGTCGGTGATCTTCGCCCGTTTGCCGCTCGGGACCAGGAACGAGCCGACGATCCCGCGCCGGAACAGCAGGACGCAGAGTGCGAAGATCGCGCCCATGACCATGTTCGTCTCCTCGCCGATCGGCGTCTTCGAGACGAAGTAGTCCAGCGACTGGAAGATCCCGGCTCCGACGACGGGGCCGACGATCGTTCCGACCCCGCCGAGCACGGTCATCATGACGACGGCGCCGCTCGTGTGCCAGTCCACCATGTCGAGACCCGCGAGCCGGTTGGCGAGGACCGCGAGCGCTCCGGCGAAGCCGGCCAGCGCGCCGGCGAGCGTGAAGACGGCGAGCTTGTAGCGGTTCACGCGAAACCCGAGCGCGATCGCGCGCGGCTCGTTCTCGCGCATCGCTTGCAGCACGCGGCCGAACGGCGAGCGCACGACCCGCAGCGCGAGCCAGACGCCGAGCGCCACCAGGACGAGCACCACGTAATAGAACGTGCGGTCGTCGGCGATGTGCACGCCGAGGAAGTCGCCCCGCGTGGCGAGGTTGATCCCGTTCTCGCCGCCCGTCAGATCGGTGAACTGGAACGCGGTGAAGTACTGGATCTGGGCGACGGCCAGCGTGATCATCGCAAAATAGATCCCCGAGCGCCGCACCGAGATCGCCCCGACGACGAACGCCAGCACGGTGGCGTACACGATCCCGCCCAGAATGGCGAAAACGTCGTCGACGTGCGCGCGCTGCAGCAGGATCGCCGCCGCGTACCCGCCGCCGCCCCAGAACATCGCCTGGCCGAACGAGAGCAGGCCGACGTAGCCGAACAGCAGGTCGAGCGAGATCGCGAACAGCGCGAAGCACAAGAGCTGCGTGGCGAACACGGGATACACGAACCACGGCAGCACCAGCGCCAGGGCCGCCAGCACCGCGAGGACGATCAGGAACCGCCGGCTCACCGTCCGCCCTCGACGCGCCCGAAGAGCCCCGCCGGCCGGAAGACGATGACGATGACCATGACGATGAAGATCAGCGTCGTGGAGATCGGGGGGAACACGACCGTTCCGAACGCCTGCACGACGCCGAGGATGAAGCCCGCGAGGATCGAGCCCAGGATCGAGCCGAGCCCGCCGATCACGACGATCGCGAACGTGTAGATGATGATCGCGTCGCCCATGTCGGGCTGCACGTTCGTCGTCGGCGCCGCCAGCACGCCGGCCAGCGCGGCGAGCGCGACGCCGGCGCCGAACGTCACCGTGACGAGCCGGCCGGTGTCGATCCCGAACGCCCGCACGAGCGTCGGATTCTCGGTCGCGGCGCGGATGCGCGCGCCGAACGGCGTGCGCTCGACGACGTACCATACGACCGCGCACATGAACAGCGCGACCACGATGACGAACAGCTTGTACGTCGGATAGATCGTGAAGCCGAGGTTCGTCGTGCCCGAGAGGGCATCGGGCGCCGAGTACGGTGAGCCCAGCGGGCCGGCGAAGTACCGGACGACGTTCTCGATGACGAGGACGAGCGCGAAGGTCAAGAGCAGGTTGTAGATGGGATCCAGCGGATAGAGACGCCGGAGCAGCGCGCGCTCCAGCACGATCCCGAACAGCCCGACGACGATGGGCGCGACGATCAGCGCCGCGAAGAACGGCAGATGGAACAGCGTCGCGCCGTAGTACGTCGCGAACGCGCCGAGCATGTACATCGCGCCGTGCGCGAAGTTCACCACGCGCAGCATGCCGAAGATGACCGACAAACCCAAAGCGAGCAGCGCGTAGAACGCGCCGCTCGCCAGACCGTTGAAGACCTGCGTGAGCAGGTAGTCGGGGCTCAGGGCCCTAGCCTCGGCCTACCAGTCCTTCTTGCACAGCGACTGCGATTCGGGCCGGAACGCCCGCGAGGACGGGATGGTCTCGAGGACCTTGTACCACGCGTGCGGCTCTTTGATCTGCGATTCGGGCAGAACGTCGACGACGTACATGTCGTGCAGGACGCGGTGGTCGCGGGCGCGCCACTCACCGTTGCGGGCGTAGAAGTCGTTGAACTTGCGGCCGTCGAGGTACTTCACGATCGCGTCGGCGTTCGTCGTCCCCGTCGCCTTCACGGCGTTCAGCCACTGCATCGTGGCCGAGTAGTCGGCGGCCATGATCGACGTCGGGCGCTTGCCGCCGCCGACGCGCTTCGTGAACCGGTCGGCCCACGCGCGCGACTGCGCGTCGCGGTCCCAGTACCAGCTCGTCGTGATGCGCGAGCCCTCGAACACCTGCGGCAGCGCGTCGACGTCGGAGAGGAACAGCAGCCCGACCGCGATCTTCATCTCCTTCTCGAGACCGAACTGCTTCGCCGCCTTCATGCTGTTGACGGTGTCGGCGCCGGCGTTGAGCAGCGCGAGGACGTCCGGCTTGGCGTTCTTCGCCGCGATCATGTACGAGGAGAAATCCGTCGTCCCGAGCGGCATGAAGTCGGTCTTGATGAAGTGCCCGCCGGCCTGCGAGACCGCGGCGCGGAAATCGGTGTCCATCTGCTTGCCGAACGCATAGTCCGGCGCGATCCCGTACCAGCTCTTGCCGCCGTGCTCGGCGATGTACGAGCCCGTCGAGTGCGCGAGCGAGTAGGTGTCGTACGCGTAGTGATACGTGTACTTGTTGCAGTTCTCGTTCGTGAGCGCCGAGCTGGCGCCGCCGGTGACGATCTCGAGCTTGTGCATCTCCTTGGCGACGTTGGAGACGGCGAGCGCGGTCGCCGAGTTCGTGAGGTCGAGCGCCAGGTCGGCGCCCCCGGAGAACTCTTCGCGCGCCTTGGCGGCGGCTTCGTCGGCCTTGTTGCGGTGGTCGACGGCGTCGACGACGATGGGCCGGCCGAGGACCTTGCCGCCGAAGTCTTCGACGGCCATCTTCGTCGCCTCGACGGCGCCTTGACCGGACAACGACGCGTAGACCCCGCTCATGTCGGTGATGACGGCGATCTTGACGGGGCCGTTGTCGGCGGCGCCGACCGGCGCGGACGAGAACGACGTGCACAGCAGCGATGCGGCGAACGCTGCCGGGATGAAACGATGAATGCGCATCGGACCTACCTGAAGCGAAAGCGGCGGGTGATGAATGCGTGTCGGTTTGTCCGCTGCCGAAAGTTTCCTTCCATGAGGCAAAGGCGTTTGCCTGATCAGGCCAGGACGATCGCCGCGAAGCCGCCGCGCGCGAGCGAGATCGGCAGCGCGGTCTCGGCGCTCTGCGCGACGTCCTTCCAGCGTGCTTCGAGCGAGTCGAAGCGCCGCTGCGGGCGCCGGCCCGCGAGCGCACCGTCGAGCCGGAGCGCCGCCGGAACGGTGTGCGGGTCGCGATTGCCGAGGAAGACGACGATCTCGCCGCCGCGCGCGAGCGCCACGACGGCGAGCCCCTCGCCCTCGACGCGCACGCGGTCGGTGACGTCGCGGTCGTAGCGCTCCAGCGGCAGCTCCGAGCGCACCGGGCCGGCGGCGAACACGCGCAGATCGGGGAAGCGTCCGACGAACCAGCTGCCGCTCGCACCGTGGACGGGGACGTCGCGCGCGGCGAGCCACGCCCATCCGGGCGGCAGATTCGGCGCGATGCGCGGCGCGTCGAGCGACGGGACGAGCCCGCACGCGCCCTCGACCGCCGCCCACAGATACCGCGGCGCGAACCACGGCGAGAGCATCATCCCGTGATTCGCCAGCGTCTCCCCGTGCAGCCATTCCGAGAACTGCCCCGGGACGGTGTTGGTGCGGCGCGGATCGCGGGCGTAGTGCTCGAACGTCGTCTCGAGCGCCTCGGCCATGACGTCGGGGACGAAGCGCGCCGCGCCGAACGCGTACCAGAACGTGACGGCGACCCATACGCCGCCCAGCAGCCCGGAGGCCCTCGCCGGTCCGTACTCCGGCGCGTCGCGCGGGATCGTCCGCACGCCGGCGGGCGTCCAGAAATCGCGCTCGCGCAGGCGCGCCACGATGCGCGCGCTCGTGTTCTCGTCGCTCACGCCGCAGATCAGCGGAAAGACGAGGTCCGCCGTCACCTCGGTGCGGCGGCGTCCGTCCACGTCGATCGCCAGCAGGTACAGCCCGTTGTCGGGATTTCGCAGGTACCGCTCGATCGCGCCGTGCAGCGCGGCGGCTTCCGCGTCCCAGCGCTCGGCCTCCGGCGCGCGGCCGAGCGCGCGCGCCAGCTCGGCGAGCTTCCGGAAGGCCGAGTACGCTTCGCTGTTCAGCTCCGTCGTCGCGCCCGCGATCCGGTAGCCCTCGATGACGTTGCGCCAGCCGGCGATCCCGCGCGCGCCGGTGGCGCGCGCATCGCACCAGACGAGCCCGCGCTGGTCGCGGTGCGCGAGCAGCTGCGCGCCGGCGCGTGCCGCGGCCGGATACAGCTCCTCGGCCGCGGCGCGATCGCCGGTGACCGCGGCGTGATGCCATACGCCGAGCACGAACAGCGGCGTGTCGTCGTTGACGTCCAGTCCGTCGTCGTGCGTCTCGCCGGTGCGCAGGTCGTACCACTCGACGATCTTCCCGTCGCGTTCCTGACGCGCGGCGAAACCGCGCAGAAGCGCGAGCGAGAACGCCGGATCGACGTAGTCGCAGCCGTGCACGAACCACGCCGCGTCACGGCCGACGCACGCGCTGGAGCGCCCCGGATCGTTGGTGAAGCCCGCGCCGGTCGGCGTGCGGCGCATGACGCGCAGCATGTTCGCCTTCGCCCAGCGCACGCCGCGCTCCACGGCGCGCGAGGGCGTCAGCACGACGGTCCGCGCCAGCGCGCGGGAGTACCGGCCGGCGGCCGCCTCCTCGGCGCCCGCCGCGCCGGCGAGTCGCGCGATCGTCTCGGCCGGATCGGCGTCGCCGCACGCGACGATCGCGAACGCGTGCTCGACCTCGTCACCCGGCCCGAGCTCGTGCTCGACGTGCAGCATCGCGAGCGGATCGCTGCCTCCCGCGTCGATCGTCCGCGACAGCGGGCCGTCCCAGCGATCGGTCAGCGCGCGCCCGTGGTCGCAGCCGACCTCCCATGACGCGAGCGGCGCCGACGACACGATCGCGCGCGTCGCGGCTGCGCGGCGGCGGTCCGCGACGACGACCGCGCGCGCGTCCTCGGCGACGCTGACGGCCAAATCGTGCTCGACGGGCGCGGGTGCGATCGACGCGAACGCGAGCGTTGCCAGCCGCACCGGCCGCGTCCCGCCGTTGCGGACCCGCAAAGCGACGTAGCACGCGGGCGGAACCGTTCCGTCGTCGTGGACGACGACGCGCTCCTCGACGAACACGTCGCCGGCCAGCTCGTAGCGATGCACCTGCGCGTGGGGGCGCAGCACGTACTCGCCGCGTCGCGGAGCGAGCCGGATCGAGGCGCCGGCGTCCCAGTGCCGTACGCCGAATCCGGAGACGAGCGTCGTGCCGCCGCGCAGCGAGCGGACCGCGTCGACGTCGCCGTTGCCTTTCAGCGTGACGCACAGATCGTCTCCGCCCAGCGTGCTGCCGTCCGGGAGCGCGCCGTCGGAGACGACGTAGCTCCCGTCGGCCGCGACACGAGGCCGGCCGCTCACAGACCTTTCGTGTACCTGGTGAGCCCGCCGTCGATCACGAGCGTCGCCCCGGTGACGTACGCGGCGGCGTCGGAGGCGAGGTACGCGCAGAGCGCGGCGATCTCTTCCGGTTGCCCGACGCGCCCGAGCGGGATCTCTTCGAGCAGCTGCTGATGTGAGGACGGATCGCTGCGGACGTCTTCGTTGATCGGCGTCGCGATCGCGCCGGGAGCGACGTCGTTGACGGTGATTCCGTGCGGCGCGAGCTCCAGCGCGATCGTGCGCATCAGCATGCGGATCGCGCCCTTCGAGGCGGCGTACGGCGCGTTCTTCGGCATCGCGAGATCTTCGTGGACCGACGAGATGTTGATGATGCGCCCGCCGCGGCCGGCCGCGATCATCGCACGCGCCGCGGCGCGGGAGCACAAGAACGTGCCGAGCAGGTTCACGCGCATGATCCTCTGCCAGTCGGCGACCGGCGTGTCCACGAACGGCTGCGCCTTCTCGATCCCCGCGTTGTTGACGAGCACGTCGAGCGTGCCGAAGCGCTCGGCGGCGCGCCGCACGAGGGCGTCGGCGTCCGACTCGGCGCTGACGTCGACTTCGACCGGCTCGGCCTGGCCGCCGGCGGCGCGCACGTCGGCGCAGATCGCCTCGGCGGCCTCGCGCTGTCCGGCGATGTGGTCGATGACGACGTTCGCGCCGGAAGCGCCGAAGCGGTGGGCGATCGCCTTGCCGATCCCGGTCGCCGCGCCGGTGACGATCGCGGTCTTTCCGTGCAGGTCGACCTGCAGATCCGCGGTGCTTACGCCCGGCACGGGTACGTGCCCTCACAGCGATGTGGACCTTCGGGATCAGCGAGTGCACGACGAAGCCGTGGCGGTTCGAAACGGACGTCGAGCGCTATCCGGCGCTGGGTGCGCGGGCGATCGAAGTATGGGAATGGAAGCTCGCGCGCGACCCGGGAGCCCGGCTCGCGCAGCTCGCCGCGGCGCGCTCCGGCGGTTTGGACGTTTGCTCGTTCCAAGCCGACGTGCACTCGCTCTTCCCGACCCGCATGCGTCCCGAGCCCGAAGCGTTCGAGGCGCGCCGCGACGCGTTCGCCGCGACGCTCGAACGCCATGCGCCGGTGCTGCCCGGCTGCGTGTTCGTGCTGAACACCGGGATCGCGTGCGACGGCGACGTGCAGCGCGCCTTCGACCGCACGATCCCCGCGTATCGTGACCTCGCGCGGCGCGCGGCGGACCTCGGCGTACGGCTCGCGCTCGAGCCGCTGCACCCGCTCGCGATGAACGAGGACACGTTCGCGTGGACGCTCGAAGACGCGCTCGACATCGTCGATGCGGTCGCCGAGCCGGCGCTGGGGATCTGCGCCGACGCCTGGAATCTCGCCGGGCAGCACGATCTGCGCGCGCGGCTCGCGCGGTGCGGCGCGACGATCGCGCTCGCGCAGGTCTCCGACTGGCGCCGTCCGCGCTCGTTCCTCGACCGCTTGCCGGTCGGCGACGGAAGCCTGGACCTCGCACGGTTCCTGGCCGGCCTGCGCGACGCCGGGTACACCGGGCCGCTGGTGCTGGAGATCTTCTCCGACGACGTCCCGGACTCGCTGTACGACCAGGATCTGCCGGCGGCGGTGATGCGCAGCCGTCATCGTCTCACGGAGCTCCTCGGCGAGCCGCCGCGCTGAGCGCTCCGAACGCACCGAGCGCCACGACCGAGAACGCGGCCGCGACGGCGGCGCGGTGGGTCGTGAGCCACAGCTGCGAGCTCCACGTGCGCGAGCGCGCGTCGAAGTCGCCGTGCGCGCCCCAGTCACCCGGGAGCGGCTCCAGCAAATTGTTCGGGCGGTCGGGCGAGTCGTGTCCGTCGTACTGCTGGCTGTCGTATCCCGTCTTGCCGAGGTAGCGGTCGAGAAGTCCCGGCGCGACGATCTGCCCGAGCAGCGCCTCGAGCGCCGACCAGCCGATGACGAGCTCGCGACGCGGGTGCTCGGCGAGCCACGCGACGGCTCGTCCGATGACTTCGGACTGATAGATCGGCGGGACCGGCTGCGCCTTGCGCGGCAGCTTCGACTTGCACCACGAGAACTGCGGCGTGTTGACCGCAGGCAGGATCGCCATCGAGATGCGGACCTTGCTGCGCTTGTGGTGCAGCTCGCAGCGGATCGAGTCGGTGAAGCCGCGGATCGCCGACTTCGCGCCGCAGTACGCGGCCTGCAGCGGGATGCTGCGGTACGCGAGCGCCGATCCGACCTGCACGATCGTGCCGCGGTCGCGCGCGAGCATGCGCTTCAGCGCGGCCATCGTCCCCCACACGAACCCGAGATAGCTCACGTCGGTGATGCGGCGGTACTCTTCGGGCGTGAGCGTGTCGAACTCGGCGAAGACGTTCGAGAACGCGACGTTCACCCACAGGTCGATCTCGCCGAGCTCCGCTTCGATCCGTGCCGCCGCGCTCTCGACGGCGCCGGCGTCGGCGACGTCGGCCGGCGCAACCGCCGCGCGGCGCCCGGCCGCCTCCACCTCGGCGCGCGCGCCGGCGAGCCCCTCGGTGCCGCGCGCGATGAGGCCGACGTCCCACCCGGTTCGCGCCAGCTCGCGCACGACCGCGCGTCCCACGCCGGCCGACGCACCGGTCACGACTGCAACCTTGCTCATCCTTCATCTCCGTTGCGACGCGCGCCGAGGACGCGCACCGCGAATGTTGCGAGCGACGCGAGGACGCCCAGCGCGGTGAGACCGAGCGCCGCGTCACGCCGCGCGCGCGCGACCTGGGCCGAAATGTCGGGCATCGCCGCATGCTCGGGACGAACGCCGTCCGGGCCGTGGAGGCCGTACCGCATCGCCATCCACACGACGTCGGCGAGGTGCAGGACCTGGCGATCGGTGCACTGCATCGCCTGCTCGCGGCACGAGAAGCCGTCGCTGAGCAGAATGGTCGAGGGATCCGCTGCCCGCAGATGCGGGAGATAGCCGGCCTCGCCGACCTTGACGGAGACGTCGTAGTGCTCGCCGCGCTCGAATCCGAACGCGCCCGCCATCCCGCAGCAGCCGTCGTCGAGCCACGTCGCGTCGACGCCGAGCCCCTCGAGCACCTTCTCGTCCGGCTCGGTGCCGAGCACCGACTTGTGGTGGCAGTGCGCGTGCGCGACCGCTTTTCGTTCGAGCCGGGGAAGATCCCAGCCGGACTTGCGCGCCAGGAACTCGCCGAACATCATCGTCTGCTCGCTGAGCCGGTGCGCGTCCTTGTCGTTGGGCAGCATGTTGAGCAGCTCGTCCTTGAACACGCTCACGCACGAAGGCTCCAAGCCGACGATCGTCGTCCCGGCCTCGATCTCGCCGCGCAGCGTGTCGATGATCTCGTGCAGCATCGTCTTCGCGAGCGGCAGCATGCCGTAATCGTAGAGCGGCCGCCCGCAGCACAGAGGTTTCTGCGGCACGACGACGTCGAAGCCGGCCTCCTCCAGCACCTCGAGCGCGTGGATCGCCGTGGTCGCGTGGAAGTAGTTGTTCCAGGTGTCCGGCCAGAGCAGCACGCGCGTCTTGCCTTCGTTGGGACGCCGCGTGCCCCGGTTACGGCGGTACCAGCTCGCGAACGACTCTTCGGCGAACGGCGGAATCCGCCGCTGCGGAGCCATCGTCGCCGCGCGCTTCGCCAACGCGGAGAACGGCGGCGTCTGCGCGAGCGCGTTCACGACCCGGGGAGCTTTCGAGGCCACGTGCGCGACCCACGGCATGAGGCCGAACGCGTACGCCGCGATCGGCCGCCGCTTCGTCTCGTAGTAGTGGGCGAGAAACTCGGCCTTGTACGTCGCCATGTCGACGTTGACCGGGCAGTCGCCCTTGCAGCCCTTGCACGCGAGGCACAGGTCGAGCGCCTCCTTCACCGCCTCCGACCGCCAGCCGTCTTTCAGCGGCGCGCCCTCGAGCATCTCGAACAAGAGACGCGCGCGCCCGCGCGTCGCGTGCTTCTCCTCCATCGTCGCGCGATACGACGGGCACATCGTCCCGCCGTCGTGCCGGCGGCACTTCCCGACGCCGACGCAGCGGTTCGCGGCGTACGCGAACGAGCCGTGGTCGTGCGGCTCGAAGCTGAAGTACGTCTCCGGCTGCGCGGGGCGGTAGTACGGACCTTCGCGCAGGTTGGTGTCGACCGGGTACGCGTCGACGACCTTCCCGGGGTTCATCTTGCCGTCGGGATCCCAGACGCGCTTGAACTCGCGAAACGCTTCGACGATCTCCTCGCCGTACATGATCGGCAGGAACTCGCCGCGCGCCTGTCCGTCACCGTGCTCGCCGGAGAGCGAGCCGCCGTAGGCGCGGATCATGTGCGCCGCTTCGTTCATGAAGCGCTTCCACGTCGCGACGCCCTCGGCGGTGTCGAGCGTGAAGTCGACGCGGCAGTGGATGCAGGCCTGGCCGAAATGGCCGTAGAGCGCGGCGTCGTAGCCGTACTTGTCGTAGAGCGCGCGGAGGTCGCGCACGTACGCGCCGAGCTTGTCGGGCGCGACCGCCGAGTCTTCCCAGCCCGGATGGAACGGCGGCATCCCGGGGACTTTGGCCGTCGCGCCGAGCCCGGACTCGCGCACGTCCCACAGCTCTTTCTGCTCCGCTTCGTCGACGTAGAGCACGGAGTCGATCGCGCCGTTGGCGCGCAGGTCCGCCTCACAGGCGCGAGCCATCTCGATCGCTTTGGCCTTGTCGCCGACGCGCCCGAACTCGCACATCAGCCAGCCTTCGGCTTTTCCGCCGCCGTTCGGGAGCAGCCACTCCTCGTTGTCGTGGAAGTGCTTGACGTTCATGTAGTGCAGGAGCCGGTCGTCGAGGCCCTCGAGCGCGATCGGCTCGTGCGCGTTCACGCGCGGGACCGCGTCGCCGGCCTGGTAGATGTCCGGGAACGCCAGGACCAGGACCACGCGCTGATCGGGGTTCGGGATCAGCTTGACCTTCGCCGAGAGGACGAGGACGCACGTGCACTCGCTGCCGACGAGCGCGCGCGCGACGTCGAAGCCGTGCTCGGGGAGCAGCTCCTCGAGGCAGTAGCCCGAAACGCGGCGCGGGATGTCGGGGAACCGCTCGCGGATCTTGTCCGCGTAGCGGTCGCGGATCGAACGCAGGCCGCGGTAGATCTCTCCGACGCGCCCCTCAACCGAGCACAGCCGCGCGAGGTCGCCGTCCGAAGTCGGACCGACCGAGAGCCGCGTGCCGTCGTAGCACAGGATGTCGAGCTCGAAGACGTTCTCCTCGACCTTGCCCGCCATCTGGGCGTGCATGCCGCAGGAGTTGTTTCCGATCATCCCGCCGAGCGTGTTGTGCGTGTGCGTCGCGGGATCGGGGCCGTAGGTGAGCCCGTACTCGCCGGCTTTCTTACGCAGCGTGTCGAGAACGACCCCGGGCTGCACGCGCGCCCAGCGCTCCTCGGCGTTGATCTCGAGGATGCGGTTCATGTACTTCGATAAGTCGAGGACGACCGCGACGTTGCAGCACTCGCCGGCGAGCGACGTTCCGCCGCCGCGCGCGAGGATCGGCGCGCCGACGGCGCGGCACGCCGCGACGGTCGCCGTCACGTCGTCCTCGTCGCGCGGGATCACCACGCCGATCGGGATTTGGCGATAGTTCGACGCGTCGGTCGCGTACAGCGCGCGGCTGCCGTCGTCGAAGCGGACCTCACCCTTCACGCGCGTGCGCAGCGCGCGCTCGAGCGCCGCGGCGTCGCCGTCCCACTCCCCGCGCATGTCGGGGCGGACGCCGGGAGGCGGCTGCGTTCCGCGCGTTGCCGCGGTCCGAGCCCGCTCGACGTCGTGGATGAGATCGATCACCGATGTACCTCAAATCGCGAAGCGCCGCGCGTCGGCGTGCTTGAAGGTGAGCCCGTGTCCCGGGCGCGTCCGGTCGGGGCGGAGGAGGCCGTCGACCGGCTCGATCGTCCCGTCGAACAGCAGCTTCTCGATGCGGACCTGGTCGTGGAAATACTCCATGTGGCGCAGGCGCAGCGCCGCCGCCGCCGCGTGCAGGTGCAGCATCGGGCCGCAGTGGCTCGAAAGCGGCTTGCGCACGACGTCGCAGTAGCCGTCGATCGCGAAGAACCCGGTGTAGCCGCCGCAGCGGGACGCATCGGCTTGCAGCACGTCGCACACCGGCGCGAGCTCGTCGGCTCGCGCCGTGTCGGTGATGTACTCCCCCGTGCTGATCGCCATCCCGGGCGGCGCGTGGTCGCGCACGCGGCGCGTCCCGCGCAGATCGTTGTGGTCGACCGGCTGCTCGAACCACGTCACGCCGCACTCGGCGAACCGGTACGCCGCCGCGATCGCGTCCTCGACGTCGTAGCCGCCGTTGCCGTCGACGAAAAGCCTGACGCCGGGGCCGATCGCGTCCCGCGCCGCGGCGACGCGCGCCGGGTCGGCCGCGTGATCGCGGCCGACCTTCATCTTCACCGCGCGCATCCCCGCAGCGGCCCACCCGCCGAGCTGCTCCTGAAGCGTCGCGACGTCGTACGACGTGAACCCGCCGCTCCCGTAGATCGGGACCGCCTCGCGCACGAGCCCCGCGAGATCGCACAGCGCAACGTCGAAGAGCCGCGCCCTCAGGTCCCACAGCGCGACGTCGATCGCGGAGATCGCGTACGACGCGAGACCGCTGCGGCCGGCGTTCCGGACGGCTCCCGTGAGCTTCGTCCAGAGCGCGCGGGTGTCGAGCGCGTCGGCGCCGCGCACGAGGCCGGCGAGCTTCTCTTCGATGAGCTTGCCGGCCGCCGCGGGCGCGTACGTCCAGCCCGTGCCGCGCGTCCCGCCGGCGTCGATCTCGACGAGGACGAGGGTCGTCGCGTCCCATACGGCGGTTCCGTCGGACTCCGGCCGGCGGTCGGTCGGAACGGCGTACGCCGAGACCGAGAGGCCGTCGACGGCGACGCCGGGGCGGCGCACCGCCGTCGAAGTCACCGCCGCTCGCGCTCCTTCTCCGCTTCGTCGGAGTGCGCGTGCTCGGTCGGGAAGATCCCGCTCAGCACGCCCTTCACCGACTGCACCAGCATGCTCTTCTCGTCCGGATCGCCCGCGGCCGCGGACATCGCGAACGACTTGGCGAGCTCGACCGTCACGTGCGGCGGAATCATCGAGATCTGCGGATCGGTGAGAACCTCGAACACGCACGGCTTGTCGGCGCGCAGCGCCGCTTCCCAGCCCGACGCGAGGTCCTCGGCGCGGTCGACGCGGATGCCCTCGAAGCCCAGCATGCGCGCGAACTCCGCGTACGGGAAATCGGGCAGGGACTGCGAGCCGGGGTACTTCGGCTCACCCGACTCGATCCGCATCTCCCACGTCACCTGGTTGAGGTCGCGGTTGTTGGCGACGAAGAAGATCAGCCGCGGATCGCTCCACCGCTCCCAGTAGCGCTTCACCGTGATGAGGACGTTCAAGCCGTTCATCTGCATCGCGCCGTCGCCGGTGAGGGCGATCACCGGGCGGTTGGGGAACGCGAACTTCGCCGCGACGGCGTACGGAACGGCCGAGCCCATCGTCGCGAGCCCGCCGGAGAGCGAGAACTTCATCGTGCCGCGCATGCGGATGTGCCGCGCCGCCCAGTTCGTCGAGGTCCCTGCGTCGCAGGTGAGGATCGTGTCGTCCGGCACGCGCTTGTCGAGCTCGACGAACACGACTTCGGGGTTGACGGGATGCCCTTCGATCTTGGCGCGCGTCGCCTCGACGTCGGCGAACTGATCGCGGTTCTTGGCGAGCTTCTCGCGCCACGAACGGTCCTGCTTCGCGTCGAGCAGCGGAAGCAGCGCGCGCAGCGTGCTGCGTGCGTCGCCCTGAAGGTTCACCTCGGTCGGGAAGCGGATGCCCTCGCGCTGCGGCGTGGTGTCGATCTGCACGCCGCGCGCCTTCCCGGGCTCCGGCAGGAACTGCGAGTACGGGTAGTTCGTCCCGATCATCAGCAGCGTGTCGCAGTCGGTCATCATGTCGCTCGACGCGCGCGTCCCGAGCAGCCCGATCGTCCCGGTCACCCACGGAAGGTCGTCGGAGAGCACGCCTTTGCCGAGCAGCGCCTTCGCACAGCCCGCCTGAAGCTTGTCGGCGACGGCGATCACCTCGTTCTCGGCGCCGAACGCGCCGGCGCCGATCAGCAGCGCGACTTTCGTCCCGGCGTTGAGCACGTTCGCGGCGCGCTGCAGGTCGTCGTCGTACGGGATCAGGCGCGCGAGCGACTGGCCGGTCCCCGAGTGATTGAAGTTCATCTTGCGCGGCGCCGACTTCGGCATGCTTTCTTCCTGAAGGTCCTTCGGGAAGAACAGCGCCGTCACGGTGCGGGCGCCCAGCGCGGCGCGGACCGCGCGGTCGACCGCGTGCGGAACCTGGTTGGGGTTCATCAGCGTGCAGAGATACTCGGAGGCGACGTCCTTGTAGAGATTCTGCAGATCGACTTCTTGCTGGTACTCGCTGCCGATCGCAGAGGTCGCCGCCTGACCGGTGATCGCCAGGACGGGAACGTGGTCGCCCTTGGCATCGTACAGACCGTTGAGCAGATGGATCGCGCCGGGGCCGGAGGTCGCGAGGCACACGCCGAGCTCGCCGGTGAACTTCGCGTGGGCCGTCGCCATGAACGCCGCTTCTTCTTCGTGGCGGACCTGCACGAAATCGAGCGCGCCGCCTTCGTTCTCGTGCTCCTTCTGAAAGCGGTCGATCGCGCCGATGATGCCGTTGATCCCGTCGCCGGGATAGCCGAAGATGCGTCGCACGCCCCACGCGTGCAGGCGCTCGATGAGAAAGTCGCTGACGGAAGGCACGGTCGATTCCTCGTTCACGCGGCCGGATAGGCCATGGTGGTGATCAACGCGTTCTCGGACTGCCGCGAATCGAGCCGCGTGTGCTGGACGACGATCGGAACGTCCGAGACGATGACGCTGGAGTAATCCGTACCCAGCGGGATCGGCTCCGGATCGCGCAGCTCGTTGAAGCGCTGATGCAGCGTCCGCCGCGCCGGGACGGTCAGCTTGTAAGGCCCTGCCGGCTCGCGATCCTTGAAGTAGACGGTGATCTCCACGTGCGCGTCACGGTCACCGGCGTTGAGCATGCACGCGGTCTCGTGGCTCGTGAACTCGGGCTCCGGCCCGTTGCTCCACCCCGGAATGTATCCTTCGGCGATCACCCAGACCGTCGATCCGACCGCGTCCTTCACGCACGACGTCTACCCCTCGGGGGAGGGGTGGTAATCAGCGCATCAGTCGATCTGGCGCAGGAACGTGAGCGCGCTCATCAGCTCGTCGGTGGCGGCCTCGACGTGCCCTTCCTGCACGGCGCTGACGAAGACGTGCTCGAAGTAATGCCGCAGCGCGACGCGCACGGTGGCGTCGAGCGCTCCGCGAACCGCGGCGACCTGGCGCAGGACGTCGAGCACGTACGGCTCGTCCTGGAGAACGGTGAGGATCGAGTCGAGATGCCCGCGCGCCGTCTTCAGACGGTTCACCACATCGGCCTTGCGCTCACCGCGCAAGGGCTCGCGCAATCGGTCCAGCACGCGGTTGCGTCGCATAGGGAGAACGTACCCGATCCGCGACCCCCTCTCCCCGGGGGCCGGTGAATGTGATCGGGGCCCCGCTAGGTCGACGCGAGAGCCTCGCGACGCGTCGCCTGGTACTCTTGGAGGGAGCGCGGCGGACCGGCCTCCGACTCGAGGGCGGTGACGAGCGCGCGGGCGGTGTCGAGCGAGGTGAGCGACGCGATCGAGGCCTCGACGGCGGCGCGCCGGATGCGATAGTTGTCGGTCTGCTCGCGGCCGCTCCGGAAGTCGTTGATGACGAGATCGACCTTGCGCTGCACGATCGCGTCGAGCACGTTCGGCGAAGGCTCACCGATCTTGTTGACGCGCTCGGCGGCGATGCCGTTGCCGCGCAAGAGCTCGTAGGTCCCCGGCGTGGCGACCAGCGTGTGCCCGAGGGCGACGAGCCGGCGCATCAGGTCGACCGCATCCGGCTTCTCGTCGTCGCTGACGCTGACGAGCACGCGCCCGCCCTCGCGCGGCAGCCGGATCCCCGCGCCGACGAACCCCTTGCGCAGCGCGCCGGCGTACGTCCCGTCGATCCCGAGGACCTCACCGGTCGATTTCATCTCGGGACCGAGGATCGTCTCGACGCCGCGCATCTTGGCGAACGAGAACACCGGCACTTTCACGACGACGTAGTCGGGGCGGGCGCGCAGCCCGGTGCCCCACCGCATCTCGCGAAGCTTCTCGCCGAGCGCGATGCGCGTCGCGGCCGCGACGAGGTTGATCCCCGTCGCCTTCGAGATGATCGGCACGGTGCGCGACGCGCGCGGGTTCGCTTCGATGATCAGCAGCTCGTCCGTCCCTTCCGGGATGACGAACTGGATGTTGATCAGCCCGCGGATCCCCAGCTCGCGCGCGATCGCTTCGGTGACCTCGACGATGCGGCGCTCCATCGCTTCGTCGATCGTCTGCGTCGGGTAGACGCTGATCGAGTCGCCCGAGTGGATCCCGGCGCGCTCGACGTGCTCGAAGATCCCCGGGATCAGGATGTCGTCGCCGTCGAACGCGGCGTCGACCTCGACCTCTTTGCCGCGCATGTACTTGTCGATCAGGAGCGGCGCGCCGGGCGTGATCGGCGGCGCGCTCTCGACGTAGCTCGCGAGCTGGCCTTCGTTGTAGACGATCTCCATGCCGCGCCCGCCGAGCACGTACGACGGCCGCACCAGAACGGGGAAGCCGATCTCGCGCGCGATCGCGCGCGCTTCGCGGAACGTGTTCGCCGCGCGCCCGCGCGGCCGCGCGACGCCGAGCTTTTCGAGCGCGGCGTCGAACTTCTCGCGGTCCTCGGCCATGTCGAGCGAGCGCCGGTCGCTCCCGACGATCGCGATCCCGCGCGCTGCCAGATCGGCGGCGAGATTGATCGCGGTCTGACCGCCGAACGCCAGCATCACGCCGCGCGCCCCGCTCGCGCGCGCGGTCGCCTCGACCTCGTCCGCGCCGGGCGGCTCGAAGACGAGCACGTCGCTGACGTCGAAGTCGGTCGACACCGTCTCGGGATTGTTGTTGATGACGACGGCGGCGCGTCCGGCCTCGCGCAGCGACCACGCCGCGTGGACGCACGAGTAGTCGAACTCGATCCCCTGGCCGATGCGGATCGGCCCGCTGCCCACGACCACGACCGCCTCGCGCTGCGGCGTGCGGACCTCGTCCTGCTCGCCGCGCGAGAGATAGTAGTACGGCGAGCTCGCGGGAAACTCGGCCGCCGCCGTATCGACCATCCGGAAGGCGGCGCGGACGGGCTCGCCGGGCGGCAAGCCGGTCAGCGAGGCGATGCCGCGCGAGGAATAGCCCGCTTCGTACGCTGCGGCGACGTCCGCGTCGCTCGCGCTCGCGCGCAGCCGCTCCTCGAGCGCGACCAGCTCTTCCAGCTCCCACAGCCAGAAGCGGTCGATCGACGAGAGCGCGTGCAGCTCCTCGACGCTCTTGCCTCGCCGCAGCAGCTCGCACACCGCGAACAGCCGCTCGTGCGTCGGCGTCTCGAGCACGCGCTGCAGCTCGTCGTCGCTCCACTCCTGGAACGCGCCGCCGCTGAGCGTCTCGAACTTCAGATCGAGCCCGCGCACCGCTTTCATGAGGGCCGCCGCGAAGCTGCGCCCGATCCCCATCGCTTCGCCGGTCGACTTCATCTGCGTGCCGAGCCGCGTGTCGGCGAGCGGGAACTTGTCGAACGGCCAGCGCGGAAACTTCACGACGCAGTAGTCCAGCGTCGGCTCGTACGCCGCTTTGGTGCGCCCGCCGGTGACGGGGTTCGGGATCCGGTCGAGGGTCTGGCCGAGCGCGATCTTCGTCGAGATCTTGGCGATCGGGTAGCCGGTCGCTTTCGAGGCGAGCGCGGAGCTGCGCGAGACGCGCGGGTTCACCTCGATGATCTGGTACTCGGACGAATCAGGATGCAGCGCGAACTGGATGTTGCAGCCGCCCTGCACGTTCAGCGCGCGGATCACGTTGATGCTCGCGGTGCGCAGCATCTGGTAGTCGAGGTCGGAGAGCGTCTGCGAGGGCGCGACGACGATCGAGTCGCCCGTGTGGACGCCGACCGGGTCGATGTTCTCCATGTTGCAGACGACGATGCAGTTGCCGGCGCCGTCGCGCAGGACTTCGTACTCGATCTCTTTCCAGCCGAGCAGCGACGTCTCGACGAGCGCCTGATGGATCAGCGAAGCGTCGAGCCCCGTGCGCAGCGTCGCGCGCAGCTCGTCCTCGTCGTACACGACGCCGCCGCCCGTGCCGCCCAGCGTGTACGCAGGCCGCACCACGAGCGGGTAGCCGACCTCGCCGGCGAACGCGACGCCGGCGTCGATGTCGGTGACGATTTGCGAGCGCGGGACGGGCTCGCCGATCTCGATCATCTTGGCCTTGAAACGCTCGCGGTCTTCGGCGAGCTTGATCGTCTCGAGCGGCGTCCCGAGGAGCTCGAGCCCGTATCGCTCGATCACCCCCGCCTCGGCCAGCTCCACGGCGAGGTTCAGCCCGGTCTGCCCGCCCAGCGTGGGGAGCAGCGCGTCGGGACGCTCGCGCGCGATGATGCCCTCGACCGACGCGACCGTGAGCGGCTCGAGGTACACCGCGTCGGCGATCTCGGGGTCGGTCATGATCGTCGCGGGGTTCGAGTTGACGAGGACGACCCGATGGCCTTCCTCGCGCAGCGCCCGGCACGCTTGGACGCCGGCGTAGTCGAACTCCGCGGCCTGCCCGATCACGATCGGGCCCGAACCGATCACCATGACCGAGCGCCGGGGCATCCGGTTCCTGGATACGGCGCGGCCCGTCGCCGACCTTCACATGCACGCGGCGGCACGTCGTTCACGATGTCGCGCTCCGAGCTCGCGTCGTCCGACGTGGAGGCTGCGAAAAGCGTCTACGATCGAACGCATCCGCCCTCGTCGAGTCGAGCGACGGCGCACGCATTCAGGGGCGGTTCCGCTCCGGGCGGCGGCGAAACGTCGGCTCGATGCGTGCCGTGATCACCGCCGGCGGGCTCGTCGACGAGGCGTTCGCGCGCGCGATCGGGACGCCGGTGAAGGCGTTGGCGCCCTTCCGGGACGGCACGCTGCTCGACGTCGCGCTGAACGCGTGCGCCGGAGCCGGCGTCGACGGGATCGCCGTCGTCGGCGGGGACGACGTCGCGGCGCATCTCCGCGGAACCGGCGTGCGCACGATCCCGGCCGCGGCGGACGGCGGAACGAACGTCGAGCGCGCGCTCGACGCGTGGCCCGGCGAACGGTTCGTGTACCTCACGTCGGACTTGCCGTTCGTCGCCGCGCCCGACGTGCGCGACCTGATCGCGCGCAGCGAACGCGTCGAGCTGGCGATGGCGCTCGCCTCGGCGGCGGCGTACGAGGCGCGCTTCCCGAACGCGCCGCCGCACGGCCTCGCGCTCGGACGCGAGCGCATCGCGAACGGCAGCGCGTTCGTCGTCGGAGCGGCGGCCGCGGCGCCGGCGCGCGCGCTCGCCGCGAGGTTCTTCGCGGCGCGCAAGAATCTGTTGAAGCTCGCGGCGCTGCTCGGACCGATGATGTGCGCTCGCTTCGCGACCCGGACGCTGCGGATCGCCGACCTGGAGGCATACGCGTCGCGCGCGCTCGGCGTCGCGGTCGCGGCGGTGCGCGACTGCGCGCCCGGCTTGTGCTACGACGTCGACACCCTCGCCGAGTACGAGGACGCGTGCGCGCGGGCGTAGCCGCCGCTTCGCAAGCGCGGCCCGCGCGGCTGGGCGCGTTCTGGTTCGGGATCCAGGCGGTGTGGACGGCGCTGCTCGGCGTCGTGCTGCAAGATCGCGTCACGGCGCTCGCGAGCGATCCGGTCGTCCTGTTCTCGTGGCTGGTCGCGGCGGGCGCGTGCATCGCGTCGGTCGTGCAAATCGTCGCCGGCGTGCTGTCCGATCGCATGCGCGCTCGAAGCGGCAGCCGGCGCGCGTTCTACGCCGCCGGCACCGCGCTCGCGATCCCGGCGGTCGTCGCCCTTCCGGCGGCGTGGTCGCTCGCCGCGCTGTGGGCCGCCGCGCTGCTGCTGCAGCTCGGGATGAACGTCGCCGGCGGGCCGTACCAGGGCATCGTCGGCGACTACGTCGCGCCGGAGCGGATCGGGCGCGCGTCGTCGTGGATGAGCGTCTATCAGTTCGCGGGCAGCGTCACGGGCGCGATCCTGACGGCGCTGCTGCGCGGACCCGCTCTCGGCATCGCACTGGCCGGCGCGCTCGGCGCGGCGTGGTTCGTCACCGACCGGCACGTCGCGACGCTGCCGCGCGCCGCGCGCGAAGCCGCTCCGCTGCGGCTCGACGCCGACGCGCGCATCGTGCTCGTCTCGCGCGCGCTGATCAACCTCGGCTTCTACACCCTCTTCTATTACTTGTTCTTCTTCGTCCACGACGCGCTGCGGGTGCGCGACGCGCACGCCGTCACGGCGGAGCTGTTTCTCGCCTTCACGGTCTCCGGCGTCGCGGGTGCGGCCTTCGCGGGACGCGCCGCGGACCGCAGCGACAAGCGCGTGGTCGTGAGCGTCGCGTGCGCGGCCATCGCTCTCGCCGTCGGCACGTTCGCCGCGGCGCCGAACGTCGCGGTCGCGTTCGTCTGCGCGGTCGGCGCGGGGATCGCGTGGGGCGGCTTCTTCACCGCCGACTGGGCGATCGCGTACGCCGTTCTGCCGCGTGAAGCGCTCGCCTCGGCGATGGGCGTGTGGAACCTCGCGGCGACGCTCCCGCAGATCGCCGCACCCGCCGCGACGGGCGCGCTCATCGCGCGCATCGATCCCCACGCCGGCGGCCTCGGCGCGCGCGTCGCGCTCGTCCTCGTCGTCGTCGAATTCGTCGCCGGAACGGCCTGGCTTTGGCGGCTGCGCCGCGCGCCTTAGGCGCCCGGCGCGACGATCACCCGCAAGAAGCGGTCGGCGTCGATGCGGCGCAGCGCGTGCTGCACTTGGACGGGCGTCGTGCTCAGCAGCGCGCTCCAGAACAGCCGCTCGCGCACGCCGTCGAACCCGTCCGTCGCGCCGGCGAGCAGGTCGGCGGCGAGCCCGTCGTAGCTGTCGAGCGGCAAGACGCGCTGCGCGAGCAGCAGCGCTTTCGCGTGCTGAACGTCGGCGGAGGGGAGCGGCTTCTGCTGCAGCCGTTTGATGATCGCGACGACGGCCGCGTCGGCGCGGTCGACGTTCTTCGGGTCGCTGGCGAACGAGACGCTGAACTGCGCGCCGCGCTGGTCGACGTCGACCGACGAGTCGGCGCTGTAGACGTAGCCGCGCCGCGTGCGCAGCTCCTCGAACAGCAGCGATCCGGTGCCTTCGCCGGAAAGGATGACGTTCGCGAGCAGCATCGGAACGTAATCGGCGTCGCGCCGCTTCAGCGGGATCACTTCGTGCAGCGAGACTTCCGAGAGTGTGTTCGTGGCGGAGTGCACGGTGACGGTCTCGGCCTTCGAGACGCGCGGCGCGATCTTCGGAAAGCGGAACGAGGGCGGCGGTCCGGCCGCCTTCCACGCGCCGAACGCCGCGCGAAGCACGGCGGCCGCGCGCGCCGGATCGACGTCGCCCACGATCGCGATCTTCGTCTCGTCGGGACGGAACGACGTGCGATACCACGCCTTCACGTCGTCGAGCCCGATCGCCGCGACCGACGACGGCGTGGCGACGCGGCGCCGCGGGTCGCCCGGCGGATACAGCGCGTCGCGCTCCGCCGCCGCGGCTTTCGTCTGCGGCAGCTTCGCGGCGACGCCGACCTGCTGCGCGAGCGCCGCCTTCACGACGGCGAAGCCATCGGCGGGCAGCGCCGGGTGCAGCATCCCGTCGGCGACCAGCGTCATCGCGCGCTCGAAATCGCCGGCTTGCGCCGTCAGGCCGAAGCTCGTCCCGACGCTTCCGGTCGCGGCGATCGCGTCGAACTGCGCCTGATAGGCCTTGCGATCGTACGTCGTCGTGCCGTACGCCAGCAGCCCCGAGAGGATGCTGTCGACGCCTTCCTTCCCGCGCGGCGCGTAAAGCTCCGGGCTGGTGCGAATCGCGCCGATCACGGTGACCGTCGGCGCGGCGGTCTCGCGCCGGATCGCGTACCGCAGCCCGTTGGGCAGCTTGCCGACCACCGTCCCGCGCTCGTCGTCAGGGACGCGCAGCGGAACGTCGAGCGCCGCGTTCGCCCACGCGGGGAGCGGCTGCGCGACGCCCGGCGTGAACCCGACGTGCTCGGTCGCGGCGCCCGCGTCCGCTTTGACCACCGCCGTCGTCGGCTTCGCGGTGAGCAGGATCGCGATCTCGTGATCGGGCGTGAGATACGTGCGCAGCACGCGCTCGACGTCGTCCGGCGTGACGCCGGCGATCGCGTCGGACAGCGCATCCGGGGTCGTCTGCTGGATGGTCGCGTTCGCCCAGGCGAACGCCAGGCCCGAGATCGAGGCTTGCGCGTACCGCTCCTGGCTCGCGAGGCGCAGCTTCGCTTCGTCGATGAGCGCCGGCGGCAGCCCGTTCGCGCGGTAGTCGGCGAGGACGCCGCGGATCGCGTCCTGCAGCGTCCGCGGCGTCGACTGCGGGCCAGGGATCCCGAGAAAGAACGCACCGCCGAGCTGCGGAAACGCATTCGCCAGCGAGAGCACCGCGACGGCTTTGCCTTCGGCGGAAAGATCGGACAGCCGCCCTTGACCGCTCCCCAGCACCTGCTGCAGCACCCGCGCCGCGGCGTAGTCGGGCGCGGTGGAACCCGGGAAGCGGTAGGCGAGACCCGCGAACCCGATCGGAAAGTCGATCGGCGCTTCGATCGTCGACGACGCGAGCGGCGGCGGATCGACCGCGGCGTGCGCCGGGGTGGGCGCGCTCGGAATCGCTTCGAACCGCTTGCGGATCTCGGCGAGCGTGCGCGCCGGATCGACGTTGCCGGCGACGTACAGGGTCGCGTTCCCCGGATGGTACCACGCGCGGTAGAAGGCGCGGATCTCGTCGGCCGTCATCTTCTCGAAGCTGGGGACGGTGCCGCCCCCGGCGTCGGCGTACGGGGTGCCGCGGAAGAACACGTCGCGCAGCCGCAGCCCGACGCGGTACGAAGGCGAGCTTTCGCGCGCGCGGATCTCCTGCTCGATCGCGCCGCGCTCGGTGCCCCACGCGGACGCCGAGATCGTCGCGTTCACCATCCGGTCGGCTTCGATGCGCAGCACGAGATCGGCGTAGGCCGACGGGACCTTGTACCAGTAGATCGTCGCCGTATCGAGCGTTTGCGCGTTGTACTCCGCGCCCATCCGCGCCGCGAGCTCGGCGAGCTGCGCACCGGAGAGCCTCGACGTCCCGCGGAACAGCATGTGCTCCGTCGCGTGCGCGATCCCCGGCATCGTGTCGTCCGCGGCGCCCACGCCGTACGACATCACCGTCGTGACGACCGGCGCGAGCGCGTCGGGAAGGATGACGACGCGCATCCCGTTCGCGAGCGTCGCGCGGACCGGCGCCGGACCGCTCGCGAGCGGAACGGGCGAGGACGACGCCGGCGGCGCTGGCGACGGCGACGGCGCGGCGTCGCGCGCGAGCGCGGGCGGGCTGGCCGCGGCGGCCAATACCACGGACGCGAGCACCAACGAAAACACGGATCGCTTCAAAACGACACCCAGGGGATCGAGCGGGAGGGACGTCGGCGTGGTTCGCGAGCGAAGCGGTGCGCCCCTCGGCCGGCTACGGTGAGAGCCGCGCGAGGCTCCAGCCGTCGCCCGACCGTTCGTACGCGATGCGGTCGTGGACGCGGTTCGGACGACCCTGCCAGAACTCGAAGCGGTGCGGAACGATCCGGTACCCGCCCCAGTGCTCCGGGCGTTCGACTTCGGCGGGAAAGCGCGCTCCGGCGTCCGCCATCGCGCGCTCGAGCGTCGCGCGATCCGGCACGACCGCGCTCTGACGCGACGCCCACGCGCTCAAGCGGTGTCCGCGCGGCCGCGTCTCGAAATAGGCGTCGCTCTCGACGGCGAGCACGCGCTCCGCGGCGCCTTCGATGCGAACCTGGCGCTGCAGCGGCATCCACCAGAAGAGCAGCGCGGCGTGCGGGTTCGCCTCGATCTCGCCCCCTTTGCGGCTGTCGTAGTTGGTGAAGAACACGAACCCGCGCGCGTCCCACTGGCGCAGCAGCACCACGCGCGCCGACGGCCGCCCGTCCGGCGTCGCGGTCGCGACCGTCATCCCGTGCGGCTCCAGCAGCTCCGGCGTCGCGAGCGCCTGCTCGAACCACGTGCGAAACTGCTCGAACGGGTCGCGCGCGACGTTCGCGACGTCGAGGACGCCGAGGTCGTAGGTGATGCGCCGGCTGCGCACGTCGTCGTTCATCGCGGTTCGCCTCGCCTGCATCGCGTGCGTCGTGCCGTCATCACGGGAACCGCCCGGCGAGGAGCAGTCCGCCGGCGCCGGCGACGAGCACGCCGCCGCCGGCGAGCGCGAGCGGAAACGCGAGATCGATCCGTCGTTTCTCGCGCGTCGTGCTGTTCGCGAGCGCCGCGAGCCGCCCGCGCAGGCTCGCCGCGTCCGCCGCGCGCGCGTATGCTCCGTGCGCCGCCGTCGCGATCTGCGTCAGCGCCGTCTCGTCGAGGCTGGCGACCTCGGCGGTCCCCGGGATGAGCTGTCCGCTGTCGTTCGTCCCGATCCCGACGGTATCGATCTCGACGCCGGCCGCGCCGATCTGCTGCGCGACGCTGAGCGGATCGAGCCCCATGTTGTTGACGCCGTCCGTGACCAGCACGATCGCACGGCGTCCCGTCGCCGGCAGCAGCCGCGCGGCGGCCGCGAGCGCGTCCCCGATCGCGGTCCCGCCGTTCGGCGGCGGGATCCGGTCGATCGCGTCGCGCACCGCGTCCTTCTCGCGCGTCGGCGGGATCACGACGCCGGCCGCGCTCGAGAACGCGACGATCCCCAGGCGCGTCCCGTCGGGAACACCGTCGACGAACGCGCGCACGGCGTTCGCGGCGGCGTCGGCGCGTGACGGCTCGACGTCCGTGGCACGCATCGACCCGGAGGTGTCGACGCAGAGCACGATCGTCCCGCCGCGCGCCGGCAGCGTCGCCACGACCCGCGGAGCGGCGAGCGCGCCGGCGAAGGCGAGGATCGCGAGGCCGACCGCGATCGCGACGACCCGCGCCGGATCGACGCGCGAGCCGGTCGCGGCGACGAAAAAGGCCAGATCGCTGTAAGCGATCGCCGCCGCGCGCGCTCGATGCCCGGCGCGCTGCGCCGCCCACACGAACGCCGCCGCGAGCGCGACGCCGGCGAGCAGCCACCAGGGGTGCCCGAACGTCATCGCGCCAGCCCGAACGCGCGGTGGAGCGCCGCACGCCCGTCGCCCTCGTCGAGGACGCCGGTCCGCCAGCCGGCGCGGCGGAACCGCGCGTGAAGCGCCGCTTCCCGCGCCTGCGACGCCCCGCGATAGCGGCTCCGCGCTCGCGCCCCGACGTACAGTGCGCGCACGGCGCCGCTCTCCGCGTCGCGGACGCGGACGGCGCCGCGAAGCGGGAGATCGTCGCGCCAGGGGTCGCGCGCGAGCAGGATCGTCGCGTCGAAGCGCAGCCCGGCGAGCGCCAGCGCGTCGTCGTCGTCCGGCAGATCGAAGCCGTCGGCGATCGCGAGCAGCGACGCACCGCGCGGAAGCGTGCGCGTCGCGAGCGCGAGCGACGGCGCGAACGCGAAGGGTTCGGACGCCGTGACGAGCGGCGCGGCGCGGCGGTCGCGCACGACGCGCCGGTCGACGATCCGCGCGACGGCGTCCTCGCCTTCGGCGGCGCCGAACCATGCGCGCAGCGCTTCCGTCGCCGCGTCGGCGAGCGCGCGCCGGCGGCCGGCCCGCATGGAAGCCGACTCGTCGACGAACGCGGCAAGGACGAGCGCGGTCTCCTCGAGGTACACGCGCGTCTGCAGCGCGCCCGAGCGCGCGGTCGCGGCGTGATCGATCCGGCGCGGATCGTCGCCTTCGGCGTACGCGCGGAGCTGCGAGAAGACGAACCCGTCGCCGGGACGCGCGCCGCGAACGGCCGTCCCGGCGCGCGGAACGGCGCGCGCGTGCCGGACGATCGCGGCGCGCAGCGCGTTCACGGCGCCGGGACGGACCGGACGATCCCGTGCACGATCGCTTCGGGATCGGTGCCCTCGAGGGCGATCCGGTCGTCCCACGAGAGCCGATGCCGCAGCACCGCCGGCGCCACGTCGCGTACGTCGTCCGGCGTCGCGAAACCGCGCGCGTCGAGATACGCGCGCGCGCGGCCGAGCTGCACGAGCGCGAGCGCGGCGCGCGGGCTCGCGCCGTGCGCGACCAGCTCCGCATCGCGCGTCGCGCGCACCAGCTCCACGGCGTAGTCGCGCAGCGCGGCGTCGACGAAGACCTCGCGCGCCTCGCGCTGCCAGCGCAGGACGTCGCCGGTCGTCGCGACGCCGGTCGGCAGCGGCGGCTCGCCGGCACCGAAGCGGTCGACGATCGCGCGCTCTTCGTCGCGCGAAGGGTACTCGACGACGACCTTCGCGAGAAACCGGTCGAGCTGCGCGTGCGGCAGCGGGTACGTCCCGTCGCTGTCGTACGGGTTCATCGTCGCCAGGACGACGAACGGATCGGGGAGGGCGTGCGTCTGCGGCCCGATCGTCGCCCGCCGCTCCTGCATCCCTTCGAGCAGCGCCGACTGCACCTTCGCCGGTGCGCGGTTGATCTCGTCGGCGAGCACCACGTTCGCGAACAGCGGCCCCAGAACCGTCGCGAACTCGCCGGTCTTCTGATCGAAGACGCGCGTTCCCACGATGTCGGACGGCAGCAGATCGGGCGTGAACTGGACGCGCCGGAACACCCCGCCGACGGCCGCCGCGAGCGCGCGGCACGCCAGCGTCTTCGCGACGCCGGGCGCGCCTTCGAGCAGCACGTGTCCGCCGGCGATCAGCGCGAGCACGAGCGCCTCGCAGACCTCGTTCTGGCCCACGATCGTCGCGTGCAGCGCCTCGAGCACGCCGCGCGGTGCGCTCACGCGAGCCACCCTTGCGCGGCGGAGACGAGCTGCTGCGATGCGGCGGCGCGCTGGGCCGGCGGACCGAACGCCGCGCGCTCGGCCGCGACGAGCGCCGCGCGCAGCTCGCGATCGCTCGTCGTGCGCAGCGCGTCGTTCAGCGTCGCGCCGCCGTTCGAGCCGGCCGCGGCGAACAGCGCCGCCCGAAGGCGCCGCAGCGCGGGCTCGTCGGGCGCGGCGCGATAGGCGCGCAGCGCGTCGGCCACCTCCTCACGCGGCGAGCGCGCCGGCGCCGGTACGGGCGCAGCGCGAGGCTGCGGCGGTGCGACGTCGGTCGTCGACCGCGCGCGTGCCTGCCGAAGGCGAACGGCGGCGCGCACGCCGAGGAACACCGCGACGACGGCCAGCAGCGCGAGCAGCGCTTCGATCGCGATCTCCGCGAAACGCCCGTAGGTGCGCGACGCCTCCGCGGCCGGCGGGACGACGTCGACGCGCACGGCGTTCGACGAGAAGCGCGACGGCCGCCCGGTGTTCGCGTCGATCGCGTCGAGGTACGCGGGCCGGAACGTGAACGGACCGCTCTTGACCGCCTCGAGCGTCAGCGTCTCGACGTCGTCGGTGCCCCCGCCGCCGTGCGAGACGGCCCGCTCGTCGCCGAGCAGCTGCATCGTCCCGACGTCGGGGATCACGAGCTCGTCGAGGGCCGTCACGTTCTCGCGGACGTGCACGTGGATCGCGAGATGAAAGATCCCGCCGACGCGCACGCGCGTGCGGTCGGCGCGCATCGACAGCGCGGTGACGTGCAGCTTGCGGAGCGCCTGCGCGCTCGACGGCGCCCCGCTCCCCGCGGCGAACGCCGCGGCGACCGCGACGACGAACGCCGCCGCGACGAGCCGCGAGGCCGCACGGATCACTCCGTCTCGACGCGTTCGAGCCAGCGCGCGAAGAGGCTGCGCGCGTCGAACGGGCCGGGAGAGGCTTCGGGATGGAACTGCACCGCCTCGATCGGCAGGTTGCGGTGGCGAAACCCTTCGTTCGTCCCGTCGTTGAGGTTGACCATCGTCGGCTCGAGGTCGGCCGGAAGCGTCTCGCCGCGCACCGCGTACCCGTGGTTGTGCGCCGTGACGAGCACCTGATCGCGCACGAGATCCTTCACCGGCTGGTTCCCGCCGCGATGCCCGTACGGCAGCTTGTACGTCTCCGCCCCGCAGGCCAGCGCGAGGAGCTGATGGCCCAGACACACGCCGAACAGCGGCTTCTTGCCGATCAAGTCGCGCAGCGTGTCGACGGTCCCCACGAGATCGCGCGGATCGCCCGGCCCCGGCGAGATCACCACCGCGTCGGGACGCTGCTCGAGGATCTCGTCGGCGCCGGCTTCGTACGGGAGCACCGTCACGCGCGCGTCGAGCGCGGTGAGCTCGCGCAGGATCGCGCGCTTCACGCCGCAGTCGAGCAGCACGACGTGCTTCTGCCCTTCGCCCACCGTCGCACCGGACTCGTACGCGTCGGCGACCGACGCCACCAGACCTTGCGTGGTGGCCTCGCGGACGTACTGCGCGAGCGTCGGCTCGATCCGCGCGATCGCTTCGTCGCCGACGGCGAGCGCGGCGGCGATGGTGCCGTGCTCGCGCAGCGCGATCGTGAGCGCGCGCGTGTCGATCCCGACGATCGTGCGCACGCCCTGCGCGTCGAGCCACGATCCCAGATCGGTGCGCGACGCGTGGTGGGAAGGGCGGCGCGCGAGATGCTTGATCGCCGCGCCGGCGACGCACGCGTGGGGATGCTGCGACACGGTTCCGCTCACGCCGTAGTTTCCGATGAGCGGGTAGGTGAACGCGAGGATCTGCCCGGCGTACGACGGGTCGGTGAGCGCCTCTTCGTAGCCGGTCATCCCGGTGTAGAACACGGCCTCGCCGAGCGCGACCCCGGTCGCGCTCAGCCCCTCCCCGTCGAAGCGCGTCCCGTCGGCGAGCAGCAGGGTCGCCCGATTCGATTCCGTCATACCGTCACTTCTTCGCGCGGGAGCACGCGGCCGTGCTCGAAGACGACCGCGCCGTCGACGATCGTCGCGAGCGCGCGGCGCGGCAGCGTCATCCCGTCGAACGGCGTGTTCTTGCCTTTGGAACGGAAGAGCCGCGCGTCGACGGTCCACGGCCGGTCGGCGAAGATCGTCAGGTCGCCCGGGCTTCCGATGGTCAGCGTGCCGCCGGGGACGCCGAGGATTCGCGCGGGGTTCACCGAGAGCAGACGCACGTAGCGCTCCAGCGACAGCTCGGGCAGCGCGAGCGCGTACGCGCCGAGCGCGATCTCCAGGCCGCTGAACCCGACCGGCGCGGCGGAGAGCAATTGCGCCTTCTCCTCGACGCCGTGCGGCGCGTGATCGGTCGCGAACGCGTCCACCGTTCCGTCGAGCACGGCCGCGCGCAGCGCGTCGCGGTCGTGCGCGGCGCGCAGCGGCGGGTTCACCTTCGAGTCGGCCCGGTAGTCGTCGAAGCGATCGTCGAGGAAGACGAGATGGTGCGGCGTGACCTCGCACGTCACCGCCACGCCGCGCGAGCGCGCCCAGCGGATCAGGTCGATCGACGTGCGCGTCGAGACGTGCGCGATGTGCCAGCGCTTCCCGGCGTCCTCGGCGATCAGCAGGTCGCGCGCGACGATGACGTCCTCGGCGAGCGACGGCGAGCCGTCGAGCCCGAGCCGCATCGAGCAGATCCCTTCGTTCATCACCGCGTCGCCCTTCAGATCGGGGTCCTCGCAGTGCGAGATGAACACGTGCGGAAGATCGGAGGCGTAACGCGCGGCGTTGCGCAGCACCCGCGCGTCGCGCGGGGTCGAGCCGTCGTCGCTGAACGCGACGCAGCCGGCGTCGGAGAGCAGGTGGTACGGCGCCAGCTCGTGTCCGGCGCGTGCCCGCGTGATCGCGCCGACCGGATAGACGCGCGCGAGCCCGGCCGCGTCGGCCCGGCGCACCACCTCCGCGACGATCGCCGCCGAGTCCAGCGCGGGCTCGGTGTTGGGCATGCACGCGACGGCCGTGAAGCCGCCTGCGACCGCCGCCGCCGTCCCCGTCGCGATCGTCTCCTTGTGCGTCAGCCCGGGCTCGCGCAGGTGGACGTGCATGTCGACGAAGCCCGGGGCCACGATCGCGTTGCTCGCGTCGACCACGCGCGCGCCGTTCTCGTCCAGATGCTCGCCGATCCGCGAGACGAACCCGTTCTCGACGAGGACGTCGCGGACCGCGTCGATGCCCTGGAGCGGGTCGACGAGCCGCCCGTTCTTCACGAGGAGCTTGCTCATGCCGCCACCGGTGCCCCGTTCACGAGCAGATCGAGCACCGCCATCCGCACGAACACCCCGTTGTGCACTTGCGCGACGTAGCGCGAGCGCGGATCGTCGAGCACCTCGTCGGTCAGCTCGACGCCGCGGTTGTACGGGCCCGGATGAAGGATCACGGCGTCGTGGCGGAGCGAGCGCAGACGCGCGCGGTTGAGCTGGTACCGCTGCGTGTAGTCCTCGAGCGCGGGCAGCAGCCCGCCGGTGATCCGCTCGCGCTGGATGCGCAGCATCATGACGGCGTCGAGCCGCGGGAGCACGGCGTCCAAGTCGCGCTCGATCCGCACGCCGCTCGCCGCCAGCTCCTTCGGCAGCAGCGTGGCCGGGCCGACGAGCGTAACGTCGACGCCGAGCGCGCGCATGCCGACAATGTTCGAGCGGGCGACGCGCGAGTGCAGGATGTCGCCGACGATCGCGACGCGCAGTCCGGCGAACCGGCCGAACTCCTGGCGCAGCGTCATGAGATCGAGCAGCGCCTGCGTGGGATGCGCGTGCGTTCCGTCGCCGGCGTTCACGACGTGCCCGTCGAACGCGTCGGCGAGCCGGCGCGCGAAACCGGACTCCGGATGACGCACGACGATCACGCGCACGCCGATCCCGCGCAGCGTGAGCGCGGTATCGGCGATCGTCTCGCCTTTTCCGAGGCTCGAGGCGCCCGGCGCGAACGAGATCACGTCGGCGCCGACCCGCTGCTCCGCCAGCGTGAACGACGTCGCGGTGCGCGTCGACGCTTCGAAGAACAGGTTCAGCACCGGCACGCCGGCGAGCAGGTCGCGCGGCGGGAGCGTTTCGCGAAACGCGACCGCCCGGTCGAGGACGCCGACGAGCTCGTCCGACGTCAGATCGTCGACGTCGAGGAGGCTACGCGGCGCCACGGTCCTCGTCGGAGACGGTCACCGCGTCGGCCTCGGAGCGCTGCGGCGCCAAGGTCACGTCGATGTGCTCGCGGCGGCTCGTCGGGACGAACTTTCCGACGTAGTCGCCCTGGACCGGCAGCTCGCGGAGTCCGCGGTCGACCAGCACCGCCAGCCGAATGGCGCGCGGCCGTCCGAGGTCGGTCACCGCGTCGAGCGCGGCGCGCACGGTACGGCCGGTGTACAGCACGTCGTCGACGAGGACGACGGTCTGCCCGGTGATGACGTTGCGGATCTCCGACTCCGGCAGCTCGCGCGCCACGTCGTCGTCGCGGTAGAGGTTGACGTTGAGGAAGCCCAGGCTCGGCGCGCTCCCGCGGATCTCGCCGATCTTCGCCGCGAGCCGCCGCGCCAGCGCCTCGCCGCCGCGCCGAATCCCGATGAGGAGGAGTCCTTCCTGGACGTCCTCCGGCTCGACGATCTGATGGGCCATGCGCGCGATCGCCCGCTCGATCTGGTCGGGCGCCATCAGCACGCGCCGCCGGGCGGCCGCGGTCTGCATCAGGCATCGCTTCGGCGTCCCGGATGGTCCGGGCCTTCGGCGCGCGCGGCCGACACCGCGAGCGCCGCGGTCAGCGCGCGGCGGCGAGGCCGGCGCGCGCGCGCTCGAGATCGCGCTCGTAGGCGGCGAGCTTGTCGCGCTCGCCCTGCACGACCTCGGGCTTCGCGCGCTCGACGAAGCCGGCGTTGCCGAGCTTCTTCTCGAGCCGCGCGACCTCGGCTTCGAGCCGCGTCACGTCGCGCGCGTAGCGCTCGCGGAGCAGCGTCGCGTCGATCTTCGGCGCGACGCTCGCAAGCCGCTCGCGCAGCGCCGCGACGCCGTTTGCAGCGGCCTCGGCCGGAGCCCCGTCCCGCGCCACAGGCTCGTAGCGCGCGTTGACGAGGCTGGGGAGCGCGAGGTACTCGACGATCTCGGGTTCGAGCTGCGGTCCGCTGAGCGCGAGCGGATCCTTCGGGCCGAGACCCGCTTCGGCGCGTGCGTTGCGCAGCCGTTCCACCAGCGCCATGACCGCCGTGAACCGTTCCGCGTCTTCGGGAAACTCGGGGATCTCCGCGGTGTCGGGCCACGATGCGGTGACGATCGTCGCGCCGTCGTGCGGAAGATGCAGCCAGATCTCTTCGGTGACGAACGGCGCGATCGGATGCATCGCGCGCACGAAGGCGTTGAGCACGTACGACAGGACCGCGCCGCGCGTCTTCTCCTGCCCCGGCGCTTTGCTGACTTCGACGTACCAGTCGCAGAACGTGTACCAGCCGAACTGCAGCAGCGCATCGGCCGCGACGCCGAACTCGAAGCCGTCGTACGCGCGCGTCACCGTGTCGATCGTGCGCCGCAGCTCGGTCAGAATCCAGCGGTCGGCCAGGGTCAGATTGGACGCCGGCGGCAGCACCGACGCCCGCGGCAAGCCTTCGGGCCGCGAGAGCGTGTAGCCCAGCGCGTTCCACAGCTTGTTCGCGAAGCGACGCGCTTCGTCGCAATAACGTTCGTCGAAGCGCAGCTCTTGCGACTCGAGCCGCATTTGCCGCAAAATGCCGAACCGCGTTCCGTCCGCACCGTACCGCGGCACCAGCTCGGTCATCGGGTCGATGGCATTCCCCAGCGACTTCGACATCTTCCGTCCGTGCAGATCGAAGACCAGCGGCGTCACGAAGACCGTGTCGAACGGGATGTCGCCGAGAAAGCGCATGCCGAGCATCACCATGCGCGCGACCCACAGAAAGATGATGTCGCGGCTGGTGATCATCACCTGATTCGGATACCAGTGCGCGAGCTCCGGCGTCTGCTCCGGCCAGCCCAGGATCGAGAACGGCCACAGCCCCGAGGAGAACCACGTGTCCAGCGTGTCGGGATCGCGGCGCAGCTCGTCGGTGCCGTAACGCTCGCGCGCGATGCGGCGCGCGTCGTGCTCGCTTCGCGCGACGACGACCTCGTCGTCCGGCGTGTACCAGACCGGCAGCTGATGGCCCCACCACACCTGCCGCGAAACGTTCCAGTCGCGGATGTTCTCGAGCATCGCGGCGTACGTGCGTCCGAAGCGCTCGGGCACGAAACGAATCCGGCCGTCGCGGTACGCGGCGAGCGCCGGCGCGGCGAGCGTGGCCATCCGCACCCACCACTGCAGAGAAAGCAGCGGCTCGATCACCGCGCCGGAGCGCGAGCTGACCGGGATCGTCGTGTGATACGGCTCTTCTTTCACGAGGGCGCCGGCCGCGCGGAGATCGTCGACGAGACGCCGCCGCGCCTCGAAGCGGTCGAGCCCGGCGTACGCCCGCATGCGCTCCCCCTGCGCGTCGATCGCGGCGCGCTTCTCCGGCGTTTCGTCGTAACGCCACACCGGGGCGCACAGCGTGCCGTCGAAGTCGATCACCGTCGGCATCGGCAAGTCGTGCCGGCGGCCGATCTCGTAGTCAGTCGGGTCGTGCGCGGGGGTGACCTTCACCGCCCCGGTGCCGAACCCGCGCTCCACCGCGTCGTCGGCGATCACCGGGATCGCGCGCTCGACGAGCGGCAGCACGACGTTCTTTCCGATCAGCTCGCGATAACGCTCGTCGTCGGGGTGCACGGCGACCGCGACGTCGCCGAGGTACGTTTCGGGTCGCGTCGTCGCGACGACCACGCCTTCGCCGCCGTCTTCGGCGCGATAGCGCAGATGCCACAGGAACGTGTCGCGCTCTTCGTCCTCGACCTCGGCGTCGGAGAGCGTCGAGCGCGTCTCCGGGTCCCAGTTGACCAGCCGCGTGCCGCGGTAGATCAGCCCCTCGTCGTAGAGCCGGACGAAGACCTCGACCACCGCGGCCGAGAGGCCGGGATCCATCGTGAAGCGCTCGCGACCCCAGTCGGGGCCGAAGCCGAGCCGTTGAAACTGCTCGTCGATGATGCCGCCGTACAGGTTCCGCCACTCCCACGCCCGCTCGAGATATCGCTCGCGGCCGAGCGATTCGCGCGTCGCGCCTTCTTTCGCGAGCTCGCGCAGCAGGACGCTCTCTGTGGCGATGGCGGCGTGGTCCTGACCGGGGATCCAGTCCGCGTTCTCGCCCAGCATCCGGTGGTAGCGCGTGAGCGCGTCCATCGGCGTGTACGTCGAGCCGTGCCCGATGTGCGCGCGGCCGGTGATGTTCGGCGGCGGCATGGAGATGACGAACGGCGGGCGGGCCGGATCGGGCTCTTCGTGAAAGACGCCGAGGTCGAGCGAGCGCCGGTACAGGCGCGGCTCGACCTCGTCGGGGTCGTACGTCTTCGGGAGCTCGGGCCGGGCGGCGCTCATATCCGACTAGGATACGCGACGCCCGCCCGGTTCTCAAGCACGTTTCGCGGGGCTCGCGCCCCGGCCGTCAGCGTCCGGCGCGGTCGTCCGGCGTCCGCCCCTCGCCGGTTCCGGGCGGCGGCGCATCCGCGCCGCCGGGCGCGCCGTACGACGAGGGGATCGCGCCGACTTTGGTGTGCGTGCTCGTCGATTCCGCATCGCCGGTGCCGCTCTGCGCCAGCGACTCCTCGCCGCGCACGGTCTCGGTGTTCTTCTGCGTCAGCTCGGGCTCGGGGCTCGTCCCCGTGCCGGCCGCGTCGTTCGCTTCGTCCATCTGGTCCTCTCGCGGGTCGTTCGCTGCGGCACGGTTACCCGCGCCGCGGCGCGCGCATACCGGCCGAGGTCAGGGGACGTCCGGCGCCGGCTCGTTCTCCGCGGTCTCACCGTACGGCGCGATCTCGTTCTGACCGAGCTGCGCGCGCGCCGGCACGATGACGCCTTCGTCGCCGATTTGCCCGTCCGCGCCGAGCACGTCGGGATCGGCGTTCGCGGCGAGCGCGGTGTCCATCGTCCCGCCGCGCCCGCTCTGATCCGCGCGCGGCTCGACGCCTGTCCGCGGCGCCATCGCGCCTTCGGCGTCCGCGCGGTCGGCCGGCGATGCTTTCGCCTCGCCGCCGCTGCCCAAGTTCTGCATACCGGTTTCCATGCGGGCCGTGTACCCGCCGCGACGTCAGCTCCGGCCCGCGATCGTCCGTTCCAGAAAGCGCAACACACGCGTCAGCGGAAAATCCGCTTCGACGAGCGGCTTCGTCAGGATGGTGCGCAGGCCGAGGAGCTTCGCGCCGAGGACGTCGGTGAAGAGCTGATCGCCGATGACGACGGTGGCGCGACGCGGCGTGCGGAGCAGCCGCAGCGCGCGCAGGAACGCGAAGGGCAGCGGCTTCAGCGCGTTCGGAACGATCGGGATGCCGAGCCTCGCGCCGACCGATGCGACGCGCTCGGTGAAATTGTTCGACACGAGCACGAGCGCGAAACCGCGGTCGCGCGCGGCCGACACCCACTCCGCGACTCCGGGCGCGAGCTCCGGCTGGTGGTACGGGCAGACGGTGTTGTCCAGGTCCACGACGATGCCGCGGACGCCGTCGGCGGCGAGCCGGTCCAGCGGGATCTCCGGCAGGGTGTCGACGTGCAGGTCGGCGCGGATCCTCTCCACGCTATCCCCGGTTCCTTCCACAGGGCTCTCACCCCGCTCCCAGATCGTCCACGGCGCCTGCCTGCATCTGTCCCCAACTTTCTGAAAGTCGTCCACGGGGATTCACAAGGGACGCCGGGCGCGGTACAATATCTAGTACAGCCCGGCGGGATCGGACACGATATCTAGGGGGTCCGACCGCGCTGGGCACGCGCTAGGGGACTTGACGGCGTCGAACGTTTGTTCGATGATCCGTAGGCTTCCCGTCTCCGAAACGACCGTCGCGCCAGAGGACGCAAGCCGGCATGAAGTTCTCCCGGACCTACTCGCAACCCGGCGACCCGTACGCCGGACTCACGTTCGAGCCCCGCACGTCGCGGATCGTCAATCCCGACGGCAAGGTCGTCTTCGAGGCCAAGGACTGCCAGATCCCGAGCGGCTGGTCCCAGGTCGCGACCGACATCCTCGCTCAAAAGTATTTTCGGAAGGCCGGCGTCCCGACCGCGACGATCCGCGTCGCCGAAGAGGGCATCCCCGAGTGGCTGTGGCGCTCCGAGCCGGCGTCCGACGCGACGTTCGGCGGCGAGAACGACGCCCGCCAGGTGTTCCATCGCCTCGCCGGCTGCTGGACGTACTGGGGCTTCAAGCACGGCTACTTCGACGACGAGTTCGAAGCGCGCGCCTACTACGACGAGATGTGCGCGATGCTGGCCCGCCAGATCGGCGCCCCCAACTCGCCGCAGTGGTTCAACACCGGCCTGCACTGGGCGTACGGCATCGCCGGCCCCGCGCAAGGCCATTGGTACGTCGACCCCAAGACGGGCCAGCTCGCCCAATCGACGAGCGCCTACGAGCACCCAGCCCCGCACGCGTGCCTTCCGTACGACGCGCCCGTTTCAACACCGGACGGCCCCATCGCGATCGGAAGCATCGTCGACAACAACCTGATTGGCCTCTCCGTCTACGATATGGACGGATTGACGAAGGTTGTCGCCGTCAAGCACAACGGCCGCAAGCCCGTCTATCGCGTTCATCTCGGCAATTCGTACTTCGACGCGACGGACGACCACCTCGTGCTCGCACGAGTCAACGCGACCGATGCGTATCAGTGGCTTCCCGTCAAGAACCTCGCTGCGGGCTGGCACGTCATTCGCCGCGTCGACTTTCGGTCTCACAGCGAAAAACCGGCTGGCACGGCAAGCGCAAACACACTCACGATCTCAGCGCCGAAGACGCGGACGCTTCACGGGACTGTCGATGCACCAGTCACTGTGGTCGACGCAATCGGCTCGATGGACGTTTACGACATCGAGACCGAGAGTCACACGTTCCTGACGAACAACGTCGTCGTTCACAACTGCTTCATCCAGAGCGTCAACGACGATCTGGTGAACGAGGGCGGCATCATGGACCTGTGGGTTCGTGAGGCGCGCATTTTCAAATTCGGATCGGGATGCATCAGCGAGCGTGCATTCGTGCCGGTCGTAGGACGCGGACTCGTTCGGATCGGCGATCTCTATCGAGAGCTGTCGCGCGGCCGCACGGTGCACGAATTCGACGGCAAGGGACGCTACGTCGACGTGTCGTCGCTCGGATTGCGAACGCTTTCCGCCGACCCTGCGAGCGGGCGCATCGTCGAAGACACGATCGACCGCGTCTGGTCCTATGAGGTCGGTCTCGACGACAAGATTACGGTCGCGTTCGATACCGGAGCTCGCGCCACCGTATCGGCTTGGCATCCGTTCATCGTCTGGGACGGCTCCGCGATCGTCGAGCGCCGCGCCGACGCGCTGAAACACGGGGATGCCGTGCTCGGTCCGACGTCCGATGCACGACGGCTCATCGACAACGCATCGCGGCCGGAGCGCTTGTCGTACACGGTAACGCGCTATCGCAAGAGCGAAGTGCATTCCGTCGACGTCGATCCCGAGTTGGGGTGGCTCGTCGGCTATTTCCTGGGCGACGGCAATCTTCACAGCCAGCGGCGCGAGCATCGCCGTTCGTACGGCACCTACTATTACGACCAGCTTCGGCTCCGTTTCTTCGATGAAGACCGCGAGCCGCTCGAGCGCGCACAACGAATCTTGCTCGAGCGCTTTGGTGCTCGGTCCTCGATTCGCTCCGACGACCGCCCCGGCGCTCCCTCGAAGGGCTGCACCCTGACGTGCACGCGAGCTGCAGCCGGCGCGTTCTTCGCCGCCGCGGTCAGCGCGCCGGGAGCGAAGACGTACGCGCTGTCCGTTCCCGCCTTCATCAAGCGCGCGAGCGCACAAGTGCAAGAAGCATTTCTCGCGGGTCTGGTCGATGCCGACGGAACGGTCAGCGAGGGACGCGCGACGTTGACGTCGGTGTGCTCGCCGTTCGTGGAGGAAGTCGCCGCCATGGCGTCTCTCCTGGGACTCGGCGGCGGCATCGTAACCAACGGCGGCTATCACTGCACGACAATCGTTCGGCGTTCGACGAATGTACGCCGGCGCGCAGCCGTCGCGCAGCATGTCTCCACTCCCCGGCACCGCGCGTCTCTTCTCGACGACGCCCGCGCGGGTCGGAGACAGTACTGCATGCCGCTGAACAGCGACCTCGGCGATCGCCTTTTCCCGCTCGCCGAAGATTCGTGGCTGCACTCGGATGTCGGCGGCGAGCGCGTCCACGTCGGCCGACTCGTCTACGAGAACCTCATCAATCCGCGAAAGCTGCTGTCGGCGATCGAGCGCCTGCCCGAAGCCGCCGTCGACGCGGACATCGAGCGCGTTCGGGTGGTCGCGGAGGGCATCGCGTTCGTTACGTCCGTCGAGCCGTGCACCGAAAACGTTCCGTTCAACGACCTCACCACGGGAAATACCAACACCTACCTGGCCGGTGAGCGCGGTCTCGTGGTGATTCACAATACCGGCTCGAACTTCTCCGCCATTCGCGGCGAGGGCGAGAAGCTGTCGGGCGGTGGCACGTCTTCAGGGTTGATGTCGTTCCTGAAGGTCGGCGATCGTGCGGCGGGCGCGATCAAATCGGGCGGCACGACGCGGCGCGCCGCGAAGATGGTGTGCCTCGACCTCGATCATCCCGACGTCGAAGACTTCATCACTTGGAAGGTCGCGGAGGAGCAGAAAGTCTCCGACCTCGTCGCGGGTTCGATCACCTGCGAGAAACATCTCAACGCGATCTTGAAATCGGCGAACGACGAGAGCGTTCCGGAAGCGGCGCGACTCGACCCGGCGCTGAACGCGAAGCTGAAGGCGGCGATCCGCGGTGCGCTCGGCGCTGGAATCCCGCAGGCGAACATCCAGTACGCGCTCGATTACGCACGCCAGGGCTACAAAGAGCTCGCGATCGAGACGTACGACACGAACTGGGATTCGAAAGCATATCTCACCGTCTCGGGCCAGAACTCGAACAACTCGGTTCGTATCCCGAACGAGTTCTTCGCGCGGCTCGACGCCGGGCAGTCGTGGGATCTCGTCCGCCGCACCGACGGCCGCGTCGCCAAGTCCGTGCCGGCCGAGGACATCTGGGAGAAGGTCGCCGTCGCCGCGTGGCAGTGCGCCGATCCGGGCGTGCAGTTCGACACGACGATCAACGAGTGGCACACCGCCGCGTCGGACGGGAAGATCAACGCGAGCAATCCTTGCGTCACGGCCGATACGCTGGTGTCGACGTCGGAAGGCGTCATGCCCGTTTCCGAGCTGATCGGCAAGCCGTTCGAAGCGATGGTCGACGGGAAACCGCACGCCTCGACCGAGCGCGGCTTCTTCTTCACCGGAACGAAACCGGTCTTCGCCCTCCTTGCAGCCGATGGAACGGAGCTGCTGAAGGCGACCGACAACCATCTCGTTCGGGTCGTCGGCGACGACGGGAGCGAGGAGTGGCGTGAAGTCGGCAGACTGCGCGTCGGCGACCGCCTCGCCGTTCACCACAATGCCGAGGGCGGACATCCGTGCGTCGATCTGCTGAGCTCGCGCGGGCTCGTGCGTCGCATGGTGCGCAACGCCGTTGCCCACCACGCCTCGATTCGCATCGAACGCGGCCGCTCCCGGCGGTACGTCGTTCTCGAGGACATCGTCGCGCAAGGCGTCGAGGACGTCTTCGACTGCACCGTCCCCGGCGTGCATGCGTTCGACGCGAACGGTTTGTACGTCCACAACTGCTCCGAGTACATGTTCCTAGATGACACGGCATGTAATTTATCAAGTCTTAACTTAGTCACGTTCCAGGACGCGACGGGGCATTTCGACGCGCGGAAGTTCGCCGAAGCGTGCCGGATCTGGACGTTCACGCTCGAGATCAGCGTGCTCATGGCGCAGTTCCCGAGCCGTGCCGTGGCGCAGCGGTCGTACGACTATCGCACGCTGGGACTCGGCTACGCGAACATGGGCACGCTGCTCATGCGTCTCGGACTGCCGTACGACTCCGAAGAAGGCTTCGGCTGGTGCGCGGCGATCTCGGCGCTGATGACCGGTGCGGCGTACAAGACGTCGGCCGAGATGGCGCGCGAGCTCGGCGCGTTCCCGCGCTACGACGCGAACCGCGAGCACATGGAGCGCGTCCTGCGCAACCACCGCCGCGCCGCGTACGCCGCGCCGAACGACGAGTACGAAGAACTGACGGTCAAGCCGACGACGCATCAGCCGACGCTCTTCACGCAGGAGACGTGGGCGCTCGCCCGCTCGATCTGGGACAACGCGCTCGCGATCGGCGAAATCGCCGGCTTCCGCAACGCGCAGGTGACCTGCATCGCGCCGACCGGAACCATAGGGCTCCTAATGGATTGCGACACGACGGGGATCGAGCCCGACTTCGCGCTGGTGAAGTTCAAGAAGCTCGCCGGCGGCGGCTACTTCAAGATCGTCAACCAGTCGGTCGAACCCGCGCTGCGCCGTCTCGGCTACAACGCGGAGCAGATCGCCGCGATCGAGACGTTCGCCAAGGGAACGAACACGCTGGAAGGCGCGCCGCACATCAACCGTGCCACGCTCAAGGCGAAGGGCTTCGACGACGCGGCAGTCGCGCGCGTGGAAGCGCAGCTCGCCGGCGCGTTCGACATCGGCTTCGCGTTCAATCAGCACGTGCTCGGCGCGGACTTCTGCAAGACCGCGCTCGGGATGACGGACGAGCAGCTCGCCGACTGGAACCACTCGATCCTGCGCGACACCCTGGGCTTCACGCAGACGCAGATCGAGGAAGCCTCCGACGTGATCTGCGGCCGGATGACGCTCGAGGGAGCGCCGTTCCTGAAGGAAGAGCACCTGCCGGTGTTCGATTGCGCGACTCCGTGCGGGAAGCACGGCGCGCGGTTTATCCGGCCGCTCGCGCACGTCGACATGATGGCGGCGGCGCAGCCGTTCATCAGCGGCGCGCTCTCGAAGACGATCAACCTGCCGCAGACCGCCACGATCGCGGACGTCAAAGAAGCGTACCGCTACTCGTGGGAAAAGATGGTCAAGGCGGTCGCGCTCTACCGCGACGGCTCCAAGCTCTCGCAGCCGCTTGCCGCGAGCTACGACGTCGGCGGCGGCGACGAGCTCGAGGAGCCGGCGACGCCCGCATACGAAGGGCCGGTGCGCGTCGCCGAGCGCGTCGTGTATCGCTACATCGCGAAGCGCCGGCGGATGCCGGACCGTCGCGGCGGCTACACCCAAAAAGCGGTCGTCGGCGGACACAAAGTGTACCTGCGCACGGGCGAGTACACGGACAACACGCTCGGCGAGATCTTCATCGACATGCACAAGGAAGGCGCGGCCTTCCGGAGCTTGATGAACAACTTCGCGATCGCGGTGTCGCTCGGGCTGCAGCACGGCGTCCCGCTCGAGGAGTACGTGGACGCGTTCACGTTCACGCGGTTCGAGCCGAACGGTCCGGTCGTCGGTCACGAGAACATCAAGATGGCGACCTCGATCCTCGACTACATCTTCCGCGAGCTCGCCGTGAGCTATCTCGGCCGCTACGATCTCGCGCAGGTGCAGCCGTCACAGAACGTCGACGCGATGGGTCCGGAGCCGGAGTTCGTGGCCGAGGAGGAAGGCGAGGTCACGTACGTCCCCGCCGCCATTCCGCCGAAGGCCTCGACGCCGGCGCCGACGCCGGCCGTCGTCACCCGAATCCCCGAGCCGGTCGGCGCGGTCGCGACGCCGAGTGCGCCGGCGGCATCGGGAACCGCCACGCGCGGGACCGTGGTCGCCGCGAAAGCGCGCGAAGCGATCGCCAAAGGCTACAGCGGAGACGCGTGTACGCAGTGCGGCCAGTTCACGCTCGTGCGCAACGGCACGTGCCTGAAGTGCGACAGCTGCGGCACGACCAGCGGCTGTTCGTGAAGGCGACTCTTCTAACGAGACGTTACGCGCGACCGCGCGTTATGCCACCATAACGTTCCTGCGGAAGGGCGGGAGGCGACAACGTCGCCTCCCGCCCTTTTTGTTGCGCGCCACGCGTGAGCACACTTTGCGCCGTTCGCAAAATCGGGGCCGGAGTGTGAGGGCTAGGAGGCGCCTGTACCCGGCATAGTGCCTTAGCCCAGCACGAGCATTCTGCGCTTTAGGCGTTCAATGAACCCAGCGTTCGTACATTCGAAAGTCCGGCCTGTCATAGGCCGCAGAACCAGAAGAGAGAGCCGTCAGCGGTCCGTATCTCGTTTTCTTTTTCCGGCGACTTACCAACGGTGACGTACAATGAACCGCCACACCAGCACGTAGACGCATGCGACCAGATTCACCGTCATGTGAGCTGCAATGGCGGCGGTGAGCGTGCGGCGCCGCAGCGTCAATGCCCCTAACCCCACGCCGTCCACGAACGCGGCGATAACTGTCGGCCACCCTGCAGCAGCATGCAGCGCAGCAAAGACGAACGCCGAGACGAGGACGGACGCGCGTGACGAGAGCCGCTCGCGTAACGCGCGCAGCAGCGCACCACGAAACACGAGCTCTTGTACGAACGGCGACCATACGCCGACCATCAGTACGGCAGCGAGCTGCATCCCGATGCTGCCGCGAACGACGGCCGCCAGAATCCGCGACGGGACTTTCGGCAATACGTACGAGGTGGCCAGCGAGATTGCGATCAGCACGCAGCCTACGGTAATGCCCACCGCGACATCGACGAGCTTGGGCCGAACAACCCCGAGCTCCAACAGGCTCAAACCGAGATACCGCCGGGCAGTCACGGCGAGGACGCCGAAGGCGCACGTCTCGCGAAGAGCGATCAACGCGGCCAAGCCCAAGCCGTTGAGACCAGGCTCGAGCCAGCGCGCCGGATACGATGCCACGATTACGACAGCAGTCAGCGAGAGAAACACCGCCAACCACGCCGCTTCGCGTCCTCGCGACGCGGCCGCTGCAGTTTCCGCCGGCGGTATCATTTCGGCGATGGCACAATTCCCATCATGAGCGCGACGAACTGCGATCGCGAGTTCCGTGGAGACGGGTCAAGCCGATGGCAAACGGCCCGTCGCAGACGCGTCGACGAGCTGATCGACCTCGCTGAGATTCTCGACACAAGAGAAGGCGTCGAGCGCCGCTCGAGCGCTTCGTAGGGATTGGGACTCACCACGCCGCTCCGTTGCGGAGCGATTGTCGACCTCCTTCCGGAGTCGCAGCGCGACGCCGTCCTTCGTCGTCGCCGCCGCAGCGTCAGCGGATGCGGCGGAATCGTCGGCGCACCGCACGTCGTGCCGCCGCGCCGCTCCCCGCCCGAACGCCTCCGGTTGGTGCGCCAGGCCGAGGCGTGCAGAGCGCTTGCGATCCTTGGTGTCTGTTCCACACCGCAGCTGGTACGCGGAATATGGCTGAACCGGAGTATGAAGCGAGACGTTCGACATGTCTCGCGCACGCTCGCCGCGAGGCAGCTACGACGGCCGCTTTCGGGCAGACCGCCGGGACGTTCGGTCCTCTTGCAACCGGCATCCGCGGCGGGTTACGATGGGCCGCACGACCGCCGAGGGGGACGCGTCATGGCTTCGTGGTGGATCACATTTCACGGGAGCACCGGGGGTGTCTCGAACGTTCAGACGTACACGACGTCCGGCGTGGCGGAAAGCACGGCGTTGCTCATGACGGGCGCGGCGGGTGAACCCGCCCTGGACGAGCTCCGGGGTTTCCTGTTCGCGTCGGCCGGCGTGCTCGTCGCGAACGCGAGCGGGAATGACAGCTCGGTCGTCGCGTTCACGCCGCCGTCTCCGGGGCAGTGGGGGTTCTCGTCCGGTGCTTTCATCACCGACAAGCTCACGCATCCGTTCGATCTGACGCCGGCGTTCAACGGCGACATCTACGTCTCGAACCAGTCGCACAAGGGCAAGGGCGGCAACGACATCACGTACTACCATCCGAAGACCGGCGACTACAAGGGCACGTTCGCGCAGGGATTCACCGAGCTGCGCGGGCTCGCGTACGACGGGACGTATCTCTACGCGGCGGACACCGGCGCCGGCATCGTGACGGCGTACGACGACAAAGGAAACGCGAAGGCGCAGATCACGGTCGACGACGCCGACCACCTCTTCTACGACGGAACGCGCTATCTGTACATCGCCGGCGAGAAGGCCGGCATCTTCATCTACGACACCACCGCCGGATCGGCCGCGAAGAGCGGGACGTCGGCCCAACTCTTCCTCGACGCACAGCAAGCGAACCCGTCGCTGGACGACATCGCCGGCTTTGCGTTCGGCGGCGACGGTTTCATCTACGTCGCGAGCCGCAAAGGGAAGGCAATCCAACGATATCCGGTGGTGCTCGACGTCGATCCGCCGACGTGCAACGCGGCGGGCGGCACGCCGTTCGTCAGCAGCCTTCCCGACGAGCCGGAGTTCATTCAGCTCGGCCCGTAGGCCGGCGCCGGCCGCGGGAGGTCGACCACGAGGGGCTCGACTGAGGCCTTGAGACTTTGCTTCGAGTGTCCTTGCGCTGTGCTAACGGACGGTATGATTTTTGCCTGCATCCACGGACGACGTGCTTCGATAGAGGAGGATCGAGGGCCGCGCCATGGCGCGTCGAACGTGGTACTGCGAGTGAAGGACTTCGACGAGGCCGCCCTGGGCGAAATTGCCAAGACGCTTCATGCGACGCTGCCCGATCTGAAGCGCACGATGCGCGAACGCTTCGGCGTGGCGCATTCTAGTGCATACACTGCGGACCACGCCGCCGCGGCGCGTGCCGCTATTGCGGCCCTTGCGGACGTCGATTCGGCCTTCGCCTCCTACGAGCTGCCTTACTCGCTCTCGTATTGCGAATGCTGCAACGATCCGGACTTCGTCGGGCGTCTCTTGTCTACTCCTCGGGACGACTTGTCCGAGAACGACGTCGCGAACGTGGCGGCGAGTTTGCTGTACACGCTCGGCACGTGCAACGAGTTGAAGTACTTCGCTCCGCGATTCTGCCGCGACGCGCTGGGCGTACCGCTCTACGACATCGACTCGGTATTCAGCCGCTTCTCCCGTGCCGGGTTCGATGAATGGGCCGATGTCGAGCGTCGTGCGATTCGCAATTTTCTCGGCGCCGCTTGGAACAGCGCATTGCTCGCCGGCCCGTGCGTCGGGCTCGCCGAGCTCAACGATCCGTGGCTCGACATTCTTGATAGCATGGCATCCCTCGGGTTCATCGTAGACGCGCTCGAGATTTGGAGTGCGCAGCTCGGTCACGCCGCGGATTCACGGATCCTCGAGCTGTTGGAGCGCCTGGACGTGGGCGCCGGAGCGATCAAGGTGGCTGGCGCGGGAGGGCTTTCCGATAACGGCGCCGCGTATGCGCTCCTCGGCGCGTGGCTGCTGTCCGGCGCGGTCCGCCACCGGATCGAGGCGGCCGCCGCGCCGCTGCGAGGTTCCGATGCTGCCCGCGCCGAGCGGATCGATAGCGTGCTTCGCAGCCTCGAGTCGCAAACGGAACCGTAGCTGCCGATGGGAGGCGGGCGTCCGTGCGGGGTACGTGCGACCACGTGCTCACCCCGTCGGCGTTGCCGCTCGAGTCGCTGTTCGGAAGCGCACGGCACGTCGTCGCCGTTGCGCCGCATCCCGACGACGACGTTCTCGGGTGCGGCGGCGTGCTCGCCGCGGCAGCCGCGCGCGGCTTGGCGGTCGATGTCGTGTACGTCACCGACGGGACCGCTTCGCACGTCGGTTCGCCGTCGTTTCCGGCCAAACGGCTGCGCGCGCTGCGCGAGGCGGAAGCCGCCGCGGCGCTCGCGGTCATCGGCGTGCGTTCGCCGCCGCGCTTCCTGCGCTGGCCCGACGGAACGGTGCCGCAAGCCGACGATCCCGCCGCCGCTGCCCTGTTGCCCTCGCTCGCCGGCGCCATTCCGCATACCGGCACGACGCTCGTGCTCTCTCCGTGGGCGCGCGATCCGCACCCCGATCACCGCGCCGTCTCGGCGCTCGTTCGCGCCGCCGTCGCAGCGCGCCCCAACGTCATCCTAGCCGAATACCGGGTGTGGCTCGACGAGCGCGGCTCACCGGACGACGCGCCGCGAGCGGCGGACGGAACGCTGCTGGTCTGCGACGTGTCGCCGTACGCGGCACGCAAGCGGAACGCGCTCGCCATGCATCGTTCGCAGCTCGGCGAGGTGATCTCCGACGCGCGCGAAGCGTTCGTGCTCCCTCCCCGTCTGATCGCCGCCGCCGGCGCGACCGTCGAACGGTTCGTCCTTGTCGCCTGACCCTCTCGCGGACGCCCGCACGCGCTTCTCGGCACTGCCTGCACCGCATCCATGCTGCGTCGCCTCGGTCGCGATACCGGCCCGTAACGAGCGGTCGCGAATCGGCCGCGCGCTTGCCGCCCTGGCCGCGCAGCGCGATCGCACAGGCCGCGCGCTCGATCCCGCCACGTACGAGATCATCGTCTTCGCGAACGGCTGCAGCGACGATACGGAATATGCAGCGAGACGGTTTGCGCACGACCATCCCGGCTGCGCGCTGTTCGTCGTGTCCGCGCCTGCCGGCGAAGCGGCGGCGCGGCACATCGGTGCGGCGCGCGGCGCGGTGATGACCGCATGCGCGCAGCGCATGCTCGACCGTCACGGCGCCGTTCTCACCACGGATGCGGACAGCGTCGCGAGCCCCGACTGGATCCTCGAAAGCGTCGCCGCTCTCCGGTCGGCCGACGCCGTCTGCGGCCGCATCGTGCTGGACCGGCGCGAATCGTCGGAGCTCGAGCCCGGCGCGCGGGCGTTGCACGATCTGCGGACGCGGTACGACTTCGCGCTGGCACGGCTCGAGGACGCGTTCGATCCGCTCCCCGCCGATCCGTGGCCGAGGCACGCGCAGCACTTCGGCGCGAGCTTCGGCCTGCGCGCGAGCGCATACGTGCGCGTCGGCGGCGTGCCGCCGTGCGATCACCTCGAAGACGTCGCATTGTATCGGGCGCTCGTACGTACCGACGCACGCGTCCGGCACAGCATGCGTGTCCGCGTGACCACCTCGCCGCGGCTGCGGGCGCGGGTCGCCGGCGGCCTCGCCACGTTCCTCAACGACTTGAACGACCGCGCGTGTCGCGGCCGTACGCTCCTCTGCGAGCATCCCGAGACGACGTACGAGACGCTCGCCGCACGCGGCGCGCTGCGCCGCTGGTGGAGTGCTCGCGGCCGCAGTTCGGCGGCGGGGTCGCTCCGCGTCGCCGACCGCGAGCTGGTCAGCGACCTCTTTGCGATGGACGAGGCGGCGTGGCATCGATACGTCGACCGTTCGTTCACCTTCGGCGCGGCGTTCGCCGATGCGTACGAGCATGCGCTCGCGCACGGTTTCGGCGCGAAGCGCGATCCCGTCCCGATGGCCGAGGCCGTGTGCGTGCTCGACGCTCAGGCTCGCGCGCTGCGCGCGAGCGCGTCCTCGCCGACCCGGCGCACGGCGAGGTCCGGCGCGGGCTGACGAAGGTACATCCGCAGGTCGCGGATCAGCGCGGCGAACGGTTCGGACGCGAGCAGACCGCGCGCACCGACGGCCCGCTCCACCCGTTCCATCACGTCGAGAGCAGCGCGTTCGACCGCGGTGCGCGCGGCGTCGACCGTGCACTGCAGCTCGCGTTCGCGCGCGGAATCGGATTCCGCGTCGAACGCGGCCCACGCGTCCGCGCACGCGCGAACCCACAGGTCGGCGCCTCGCGCCGCGACGACGCACTCGCCGAGCCGCGTGACCGCGACGGCATCGCCGCCGCCCCGGCGCGTCACGAACGCGACGAGCTCGTCGACGAGACGGGCGGTCCCGCCGGCCTGCACGGCGACGAAACGCGCCGCGCCGGCGCCGAACCACGGCTGCCGTTCGTAGTCGCCGCCGCGCCCGACGAGCGCGTCGCGCGCCACCGTCACGCCGTCGAACGCGACGGCGAAACTGTCCGACGCTTCCATGCCGAGCGGCTGCCAGAAGCTGCGATCGATCCCGACGTCGACGCGGTCCATCGGAACGAGAATCATCTGAGACCCGGGTTCGGCGCCCGCCGCCGTGATCAGCGCGCGCGTCACCGTCCCCGCGCCCGAGCAGAACGTCTTTCGCCCCGCGAGCACCCAGCCTCGCCCGCCGTCGGGTACCATGCGCACGCCGTCGTTCGCTTGCGTGTTCCAGACGCCGAAGAGGCGTCCGGATGCGGCATCTCTCGTCGCGGCGGTGCGCTGCGCCGCCGTACCGCATCTCGCCACCAGCGAGAGCGCATTGCCGTGGCCTTCGAAAAGCCGGCCGAACGCGAGATCGCGGTATCCCGCGACGCGCAGCAATGCCAGCTCGTCCTCACGGCCCCGGACCGGGATGCCGTGCCGGTCCGCTTGGGCGGACGCGAGCACCGCTCCGTCGCGCAAGAGCGTCTCGATCGGACGAGCCGCGATGGCGTCCGCGGGCGAGGCCGTGTCGCTCGAACGCGCTCTCACGCGGTACTTGTCCCCGGCCGCGCCGCCGCTTTCCCGCCGCCGAAGCCCGGCCGCTAGAACGTGTCGCGCCGGATGTCGAGCCCTTGGGCCCGGCGCACCAGCTCGCGTTCGAAGGCGTCGGTGAATTTTTCGTTCGCGAGAACGTCGCGACGCCGTGGCCGAAGTCCGGTGAGCAGCGCACGCTGCAGCCGCGCGAACAGGCCCGATGCGCCGCCCCGCGCGGAACCCGCGGAGGACGCCGCCCGCACGTTCGACATGACGCTCACCGCGCGCCGGCCGGCTGAAGGTCGTCGAGGGCGTTCGCCGGCGCGAGTCCGTCCATCCCGAAGCGCTCGAGGATTGCGCGCTGAACCGGTGCGATCGCGGCGTTCATCGGCCCGGCGCCGGCGCTGTCGCCGACGACGCGGCGGAGCGGTCTCGTTCCGGAGGGGCGGAGCGCGAGCTCCACGATCGCATCGGCGACTTTTTCCGGCTGGTCGTCGGCCCGCGCCACCATGCTCGCGGCGAGCTCGTGCGGCTTCTCCGCGAAGGAGCCGTACGTCGCAGCGCGTGCCTCGTCGTCCGCGAACGACTGCTTCTCGAAGATGCTCGTCCGGAACGCCGACGGCTCGACGATCGACACGTCGATGCCGAAAGACTTCAGCTCGTATGCGGTCGTCTCCGCGAGCGCTTCGATCGCGTGTTTCGAGGCGACGTAGACCCCGCCGAACGGAACCACGAACCGTCCCACGACCGAGCTCACGAAGATCACGAGGCCGGTTCCGCGAGCGCGCATGCTCGGCAAGAACGCACGATTGACGCGCAGCGTGCCGAACACGTTCACCTCGAACTGCCTCTGAACGAGCGCCGGCGTGAACGTCTCGACCAGCCCGAAATACGCGGCACCCGCGTTGTTCACCAGCACATCGACTCGGCCGGCCTCGTCAAGGATCCGCTGCGCGGCGCCTTCGACCGACTCGTCGTCGGTAACGTCGAGGTCCACGACCCGAATGCCCTGCGCTTCGAGCAGGGCCGCTGCGCCGGCGTTGCGTCCGGCGGGATCGCGCAGCGCCGCGTACGTCCGATAGCCGTTGCGTGCGAGCGCCTCGGCGGTGAGCCGGCCGAAGCCGCTTGCGGCGCCGGTGACGATCGCGACCGGCTGGGTGGACGAGGATTGCATGCCGTCACTGTAGCGGCTATACTAACTCTTGGGAAGTACGCACTCGCGGGTTAGTTAGCCCGCCTCGGAGGGTTCCGTTGGAAGCACGCACGGCAGCGCCGGAACGCCGGATCGGCAACTGTGACGACGTCCGCTGCGTCGGACGCGCGGTCCTCGATCATCTCGCGAGCCGCTGGGGCTCGCTGGTGCTCCGCCAGCTCGGCCGCGGCGAGCGTCGCTATTCGGAGCTGCGCGCCGCGATCGGCGGGATCTCCGAGAAGATGCTGGCGCAAACGCTCCGCGAGCTGGAGCGCGACGGCCTCATCTCCCGCACCAGCTATCCCGTCGTGCCTCCGCACGTGGTCTATGCCCTCACGCCGCTCGGAGACGAATGCGCGCAGCACGTCGGCACGCTGGTCCGCTGGATCGAGACGCACGTCACCGACCTGTCGCAGGCGCGCCGCAGCTACGACGCGCGGCTCCGCCGCAACGGCGTCCAATCGCGCTAGCGAATCACACGACGTGCCGGAGCTTCCCGACGTCGCCGCCTATCTGACCGCGCTCGACGATCGCATCGTCGGTCGGACCCTGGAGCGCGTGCGGCTGCTGGACCCGTTCGTCCTGCGTACGGCCGACCCGCCGATCGCGTCGGCCGAGGGCCGCACCGTGCGCGAGCTGCGCCGGATCGGCAAGCGCGTCGCGCTCGGCCTGGACGGCGATCTTTGGCTAGTGCTTCACCTGATGATCGCCGGGCGGCTGCATTGGCGTCCCCGCGGAACCAACCTCGGCGGCCGCACGAATCTCGCCGCATTCGACTTTCCGAACGGCACGCTCGTCCTCACCGAAGCGGGAACGAAGCGCCGGGCCGCCCTTCAGCTTCTGCAGGGCCGCGACGCGCTCGAGGCGGTCGATCCGGGCGGCATCGACGTCTTCAGGGCGGACGTCGATGCCTTCCGACGAGCGCTGACGCGCGAGAATCACACGATCAAGCGCGCGCTCACCAATCCGCGCGTCATCGACGGGATCGGCAACGCGTACTCCGACGAAATCCTGCACGCCGCGAAGCTCTCGCCGGCGAAGCTCACCCGCAAGCTCACGTCGGCGGAATGGGAACGCCTGCACGCGGCGACGCGCAACACGCTGCGGACGTGGATCGACCGCTTTCGCGCGGAAGCCGCGAACGGCTTCCCGGAAAAAGTCACGGCGTTTCGCCCTGACATGGCCGTGCACGGCAAGTACGGAAAACCGTGCCCGATTTGCGGCGACACCGTGCGGCGCATCCGCTACGCCGACAACGAAACGAACTACTGTCCGACGTGCCAAACCGGCGGGAAGATTCTCGCCGACCGCGGCCTGTCCCGGCTCCTCGGCGCCGACTTTCAAGAGGCTGCGAAGCGAATGAAGCCCCGCGTCTGACGACGTGCTCGAAGCGGCAGCCGAACGTCTTCCTCCGGGAAACCTTTGCCGATGAGCGCGCCTGAGCGCCTTTCCTTCGGCGAGGCGATCCGCAGGCTCGTGGCTGACGCAATGTGGAACTTCAAGGATTTCCGCGGCGCCGTACGACCCGATTCCGAGTCCGTGATCGCCGAGTACGACGGAACCTTTGCCGTCGAAGGCGCCTGCGACGCCTACGTGCACGTGTTGGACTATTCCGTTCCCGTGGCGCGGATACGGTTCTATGAAGGAAACGACGTCGTGGCCGCCGATCTCGTCTTCGACTACTATTGCGAGCGGCTTTCGCGCTTCGGCACCGCTCCCGGCGAGCCCGCGGAGCTCGTGCAGAACAGCGGCGGCGAGCATCGATGGCGTTCGCTGCGGTTCGAGACGGATACGCTGCCGGTGTCGGTCTATCGTTACTCGTACGAGCCCGGCGTCGAACCGGCCGCCGAATCGCTGTGGATCACCGTGTACGTCGAGATCGACGGATTCGCCGTCGAGTGCATCGACGGGTCGCCCGATGATTCCATCTGGCGCATCATCATGGGGGACACCTAAGACGAGACGTTGCCCCGCGCCGCATTTTCGGCTACCATGCCGGGGTCTCGTGGAAAGGAGCCCATCATGCGAAACCATACCGACTACGACGAGCTGCCGAGCTTTTACGCGCTCTAGCAAACGGCGCGCGGGATATCCGTCGGAGACGCACGTCAAGCGCGGCGACCGCGTGGTGCACGGCGACAAGGAGCTGATCGAGAAGCTCGGACGAAACGATCCTTGCGTGTGCGGGTCCGGACGCCGGTTTCAAGAACTGCTGCCTGCGCTCCGGCAAATATGACGGCGCCCCGCGGAACCATTACTTTCCGCGAATGATGTCCACGGAGAAGCGAGGCCGCCGGTTGTTGCCGGCGGCCTCTTCTTCCGAAACGGCGGATCGTCAGCGTTCGATGACAGCGAGCCCCGCGGCGCTGTTGCGCTCGCCGGCGACGCGCGCGGGGATCTCGTCGAGGCGGCCCAGGTCGTCCGCGTCCAAACGAACGTCGAGCGCGCCCGCGTTCTCCTCCACCCGCGACGCCTTCGTGGTGCCGGGGATCGGCACCATGTCGTCGCCGCGGCTGAGCACCCACGCGAGCGCGACCTGCGCGGGCGTCGCGCCGTGCTTCTTCGCGACGTCGCGGACGATCTCGACGACGGCCGCGTTGCGCGCGGCGTTCTCGCCGGTGAAGCGCGGCTGCGTGCGCCGGAAGTCGTCGTTCCCGAGCGCGTTGACGTCGACCGTGCCGGTCAGAAAGCCGCGCCCGAGCGGGCTGTACGGAACGAAGCCGATCCCCAGCTCGCGCAGCGTCGGGAGGACGCTGTCCTCGACGTCCCGCGTCCACAGCGAGTATTCGCTTTGCACCGCGGTGACGGGATGGACGGCGTGCGCGCGCCGGATCGTCGCCGCGCCTGCTTCGGAGAGGCCGATGAATCGAACCTTGCCGGCCTGGACCGCTTCCGCCATCGCACCGACCGTTTCTTCGATCGGCACTTTGGGGTCGACGCGATGCTGGTACCACAGGTCGACGTAGTCGACGCCGAGCCGCCGCAGCGATCCCTCGAGCGCGCGCTTTGCATTCGCCGGCGAGCCGTCGACGCCGCCTTCGATCCGCCGTTCGCCGTCGAACGCGAAGCCGAACTTCGTCGCGAGCTGCACCTGCTCGCGACGGCCCCGAATCGCGGCGCCGACCACTTCTTCATTGCGCAACGGCCCGTAGATTTCGGCCGTGTCCAGCATCGTGATCCCGAGCTCGAGCGCGCGATGGATCGCTTCCGTTCCCGACTTCTCGGCCGGCGCTCCGTACGCGAACGAGATCCCCATGCAGCCGAGTCCCAGCGCGGACGTCTCGAGCGCGCCGAGCCGGCGCCGTGCGATGCTTGCCATGACGTCGTTGTACCGCTGCATCGTGCCGGGCGCAACGAGCATCGTCGCAATCGCCGACGCATGCGCGACGGAGAGGCGACGACCAAGCGAGCCGAACGACGCGGCGCAGCAGCGTGCGGGTATCACGACGGAGATGGCGCAGCAGCCGCTCCCGCCGGCGTTCTTCGAAAAGCTGTACGAGCGCGACGACGATCCGTGGTCGTTCGCGACCAGCGCGTACGAGAGCGCGAAGTACGACGCCTCGATCGCGGCCCTCGAACCGCGCTACGCCGCGGCGCTCGAAGTCGGCTGCTCGGTCGGCGTGCTGACGCGCCGTCTCGCGGAGCGATGCGACGCGCTGCTCGCCGTCGACGTCAGCGAGCGTGCGCTTGCGACGGCCGCGGCGCGCTGCTCGGACGTTCCGCACGTGCGGTTCGAGCGTCGCGTCCTGCCGCGCGAGTTTCCGGACGGCCCGTTCGATCTGATCGTCATCTCGGAAGTCGCGTACTACTGGTCGAACGACGACGTCGCGCTCGCCGTCGAGCGCTCCGCAGCGACGCTCCGCCCGGGCGGCGATCTTCTGCTCGTCCACTTTCGACCGAAGGTCGACGGTCACGTGAACGGCGGCGACGACGTGCACGCGAGGTTTCTGGCCGAACCGCGCTTCACGCGGGTACGCGGACACCGGGCCGACCGATATCGTCTCGACGTGCTCCGCCGCCGCTGATCGCGCGCCCCCCCCTGAGCACACCGGTAGGTTTCCGAGGCGAGCGCCCAGGAACGCGAAAGCCCTCGCCGACTCTCGGGGCGAGGGCTTTCCCGGCGTCGCGCGCCGCGTCCTAGAACAAGTTCCAGAGATACTGGTTGTAGACTTCGTGGTGGTACTGGACTTCCTGCGACTTCACGAACGTGCCGAGAAGGCGCGGACAGCGATCGGCGCTGGCCTGCTTCAGATCCGCGTATCGTGCTTTGACGTCGGACTCCATCAGCTTCGAGGTCCACTCCGCCGCGTTGAAGTTCTCGAGCGCGTCGTAGATGTTGTCGGGCAAGTAGCGTGACGCCTGACGCAGGTTGCTCTCCGAGCTGATCCGGCCTTCGAGCCCGGACTTGAACACCGCGAGCATCACCATGTAGGGATTCGCGTCGGGCGCGACCGACCGCACCTCCACGCGCGCGCTGCGCTCGTTGCCGATCGGGATGCGCACCATCGAGCCGCGATCGACCGCGGACGCCTTGATCTGGTTCGGCGCTTCGAAATGCGGATCGAGGCGGCGGTACGCGTTGACGCTCGAGTTCAGCATCAGGCAGATGTCGTTGCCGTGCGTCAGGATGCGGTCGATGAACTGCCAGCCGAACTCGCTCAGACGCTCCTCGCCCTGCGGGTCCCAGAACAGGTTCTTCCCGTCCTTGCTCACCGAGACGTTGGTGTGCATCCCGTTGCCGTTCACGCCGACCACCGGCTTCGGCAGAAACGACGCCGTCATCCCGAGCTTCGTCGCCACCTGGCGGCAGATCAGCTTGTAGAGCTGGATCGTGTCCGCCGCGGCGACCACTTCCCCGTAGCTGTAGTTGATCTCGAACTGCGAGGGCGCGACCTCGGGATGATCCTTCTCGTTCTCGAACCCCATCGCGCGCTGCACTTCGGCGACCGTGTCGATGAACGTGCGCAGCGGATCGCCGGGGAGCGAGTGATAGTAGCCGCCGGTGTTGACGTACTCGAACTTCCCGGTCTCGTGATAGCGCTGCTCGGCGTCCGTGCCCTGGAAGACGAAGCCTTCGATCTCGTTGGCGGCGTTGAGCGTGTAGCCTTCGGTCTCGTACATCTTCTTCGAGAACTGCTTGAGCACGCCGCGCATGTCGGCCGAGAACGGCCGGCCGTCGCGGTCGAGCACGTCGGCGAAGATCAGCACTTTGCCCGGGCCGAAGATGTCCGCCGGGCCCCAGTAGAACGCGCTCCAGTCGAGCGCGAGCCGCAGATCGCTCTCGCGCTGCGGCGTGAAGCCCCGGATCGACGAGCCGTCGAACGTGAGGTTGTCGCTGGCCTTGATCAAGAACTTCTTGTCGTAGTCCAGCATGTGCAGCCGGCCTTCGAGGTCGCTGAACATCACCGTGGCGGCTTTGACGCGCTTCTCGTCCGCCAGGTACTTCAGACGCTCTTCCTGCAGCTTGTCGAGCGCAACGCGATCCGCGCGCTGCTTCTTCGCGCGCAGATTGAGATGCTCCAGCTCGTCGTACGAGTGCTGGAGGAAGTCACGAAGTTCGATAGCCATCGGGTGATGTCGTTGCGAAGCGCGCCGAGCGAGTCCTCGGACCCGCGCGCGCCGTCTCTCGCACGTCTGTGCGGCGGCGTGCGACAGATGGCCGAAGGAGCGTCCTGCCGAGCGAGCGGAGATCGAACGGCCGGGCGCTCTGGAAGGCAGGAGGAGCGTTCACCCGGCACAAGGTCACGGCATGCGTAGTCGCGTCGCGGCCGCCACGGCCGCCTTCGTCCTGTCGGCGGCGACGGCCGCTCTCGCCGCGCTGCCGCCGGCGCCGGTCGCCAAGAAGGTCCCGGTGAGGGACACCTATTTCGGACAGACCGTCGTCGACCCGTACCGCTGGATGGAGACGCCCGGGAACCCCGACCTCTTGGCGTTCTTGAAGGCGCACAACGACCGCACGCGCGCGATCCTCGACTCGATGCCCGGACGTGCGGGGCTCGTCGCGCGGCTGCGCGAGCTCGCGGACACGACCAACGTCTCGTCGGGCGTCGTCGTCCACCACGGCACGTACTTCTACGAGAAGCTGCCGCCCGGGGCGAACTCCACGAAGCTGTACGTGCGCGGGACCGACGGGGTCGAGCGCGTGCTGGTCGATCCGGACGCGATGTCCGGGCCGCGCGTCGCGATCTCCGGATTTCTGCCGTCGAACGACGGCAGCCGCGTCGCGGTCGTGCTCGCGCCGGGCGGCTCGGAGAACGGCGTGCTGCACGTCGTCGACGTGAAGAGCGGAGCGATGCTCGCCGACGCCGCGGACCGCGCCGACTTCGGAGCCGTTTCGTGGAGCGACGACGACCGCACCGTGTACTACCTGCGACGCCAAGCGCTGAACCCCGGCGATCCGCCGGTCGCGAAATACCTCAACGTGCGGACCTATGGGCACGTCGTCGGCACGCCCGCGGCGAACGACGTCGCGGTCTTCGGCGCGGGCGTCGATCCCGCCGTACCGATTCCGCCGACGACGTTCGCCGTGTTCGCGACGTCGACGGAATCACCGTACGTCGCCGGGCTGCTGATCGCCGGCGTCGACCGCTTCGCGACGGTCTACGTCGCACCGAAATCGGCGCTCGGCGAACCGGCGACGATCCCCTGGCGCCGGGTGATCGCGCACGACGATCTCGTCACGAACGCGGCGATGCACGGCGACACGATCTACGCGCTCACGGCGAAGAACGCACCACGCTTCCGTCTCGTGAGCTTCAAGGTCGGGCAGACGTTCGCCGACGCGAAGGACGTCATCCCCGCGGGGACGCGCGTCATCGACAACGCCGCGACCGCCGGCGACGCGGTGTACGTGCAGTCGCGCGAAGACGGGCTCGGCCGAATCACCCGCGTCGCCTACGACGGAACGCGCACCGAGATCCCGCTCCCGGTGAACGGCACGATCGCGGGCCTCGCCACGGAGTTCGACCGCCCAGGCTTCCTGCTGCAGCTCGAAAGCTGGACCGAGTCGCCGCGCTGGTACGCGTACGATCCGGCGAGCGGTACGCTGCGCGACACGAAGCTCGATCCGCCTTCGCCGGTCGACTACTCCGGCGTCGTCGCGGACGAGGTCCGTGTCCCCGCGCGGGACGGCGTCATGATACCGCTGTCCGTCATCCACCGCCGCGACATGAAGCTCGACGGCAGCAATCCGACGATGCTGTACGCGTACGGCTCGTACGGCATCTCGAGCGATCCGTCCTTCAGCGCCGGGCGGCTCGCGTTTCTCGAGCGCGGCGGCATCATCGCGGTCGCGCACGTGCGCGGCGGCGGCGAGTACGGCGAGGAGTGGCATCTCGCCGGCAAGGACGCGAACAAGATCAACACGATCGGCGACTTCATCGACTGCGCGAAGTGGATGATCGCACAGCGCTACACCTCGCCCGCGAAGCTCGGCGCGCGCGGCGGGAGCGCGGGCGGGATCACGATGGGCGGCGCGATCACCCGCGACCCGGCCGACTTCGCCGCGGTGCTCGACGAGATTCCGGTCTCCGATCAGCTCCGCATCGAGACCTCGCCGAACGGACCGCCGAACGTTCCCGAGTTCGGCAGCGTGACGACGGAACAGGGCTTCAAGAACCTGTACGCGACGAGCGCGGTGCACCACGTCGTGCCCGGCACGCGGTATCCCGCGGTGATGCTGACGACGGGCATCAACGATCCGCGCGTCGACCCGTGGCAGGCCGCGAAGATGGCCGCGACGCTCCAGGACGCGAACGCGGGGCCGCGCCCGATCCTGCTGCGCGTCGACTACAACGGCGGCCACGGGCTCATCGGCGGGACGAAATCGCAGGCGGTCGACCTGGCCGCCGACGAGTACTCGTTCCTGCTCTGGCAGTTCGGCGACCCCGCGTTCCAACCGCGCGGCATGTAGGCACCCAACGCGGATCGCCCAGACGGGCGAGGACTCAGCCGCCGTTGCGGAGATATTCGGCAGGATGCCATCTCTCTCTCCGCAGCGGCTCGCCGAGCTGCAGACGCACGCGAACGATGTCCGCCAAGGGATCATCCGTTCGCTCGTCGCGGCCGGGTCCGGTCATTCGGGCGGCTCGCTCGACATGGCCGACATCTTCACGGCGCTCTACTTCGAGATTCTGCGCCACGACCCGAAGAATCCGGACTGGCCCGAGCGCGACCGGCTGCTCCTTTCGTGCGGTCACATCGCGCCGGTGCGCTACAGCGCGATGGCGTACGCGGGCTACTTTCCCGTGGAGGAGCTGCTCACGCTGCGCCGTTTCGGCACCCGGCTGCAAGGGCATCCGGAGCGCGTCAGTTTGCCGGGCCTCGAGACGACGTCGGGGCCGCTCGGCGAAGGGCTCGCGCAGGGCACCGGGATGGCGTACGGCGGAAAGATGGACGGCAAGGATTGGCGCGTCTACGTCGTCACGTCGGATGGCGAGCACCAGTGCGGGCTGCACTGGGAAGCGATGATGACCGCCGCGAAGTTCAAGCTCGACAATCTCACGTGCGTCGTCGACCGCAACGTCATCCAGATCGACGGCAGCACCGAGGACGTGATGCCGCTCGAACCGCTCGCCGACAAGTATCGCGCGTTCAACTGGGCGGTGTTCGAGTGCGACGGCCACGACATCGCGGCGTTCGTCGACACGGTCGAGCGGGCCAAAGCGGTGAAGGACCGTCCGCAGGTCATCATCGCGCACACCGTGATGGGCAAGGGCGTCTCGTACATGGAGGGCGACTACACGTGGCACGGCAAGCCGCCGAAGCCCGACGAAGCCGATCGGGCGCTGCGCGAGCTGCTCGCGGCGCGCGAGACGATCGGAGCCGCCCGTGGCTAGCGCCGACACGCTGAACGGCGTGGCGTCGATGCACCTCGTCGACTACCGCCACGCCGAAGCGATCAAGCAGGTTCCGACGCGCAACGGTTTCGGCGAAGGGCTCGTCGAGGCGGGCCGCCGGAACGCGAACGTCGTCGCGATCTGCGCCGATCTCGCCGAGTCGACGCGCTTCGAGCCGTTCAAGCACGCCTTTCCCGACCGCTACATCGAGATCGGCGTCGCCGAGCAGATGCTCGTCGCGATGGCCGGCGGCCTCGCCGCGGTCGGGAAGGTTCCGTTCATCGCCAGCTACGCGATGTTCAATCCGGGCCGCTCGTGGGAGCAAGTCCGCACGATCATGGCGCTCAACGAGTCGAACGTGAAGATCGCCGGTGCGCACGCCGGCGTCTCGGTCGGTCCCGACGGCGCGACGCACCAGGCGATCGAGGACATCGCGATCATGCGCGTGATCCCGCACATGCTCGTCGTCGTGCCGTGCGACTCGGTCCAGACGAAGAAGGCGACGCTCGCGGTCGCCGAGAGCCCCTCGCCGACGTACCTGCGCTTCGCGCGCGCCGAGTCGGCGGTGATCACCACCGACGAGACGCCGTTCGAGCTGGGGAAGGCGCAGACGTTCCGCGAGGGCGGCGACGTCGCGATCGTCGCGTGCGGCATCCTCGTCTACGAAGCGCTGATCGCCGCCGAGAAGCTCGCGAAGGACGGCATCGACTGCCGGGTCGTGAACAACCACACGATCAAGCCCATGGACGAGACTGCGGTGATCGCGGCCGCGCGTGACTGCGGCGCGGTCGTCACGGTCGAGGAGCACCAGGTGCAGGGCGGGATGGGCTCGCGCGTCGCCGAGATCCTCGCCGCGAACCATCCGGTGCCGATCGAGTTCGTCGGCGTCCACGATCGCTTCGGCCAGTCCGGCAAGCCCGCGGAATTGATCAAAGAGTACCGCATGGGCGCGCCCGCGATCGCCGACGCGGTGAAGCGCGTCCTCACGCGCAAGCGGAGCGGCTGACGCTCAGCTCGTGAGGTGGTAGCGTTCCGGGCGCAGGCGGCGCGTCAGCGCCCGGAACGTGAACGTGAAGCCGGGCCAGAGCGCGGTGATCTTGCCGTTGCGGTCGCGGTACCAGCTCGTGCAGCCGGTGGCCCAGACCGTTCGCGCCAGCCGAGTCTGCAGGCGTTCGTTGTACCGCCGCTGCACGTCGGCGCGAACGTCGAGGGCGCGTAGTCGGCGGCGCTTCATCAGCTCGAGCGCACTGAGCACGTACCGGTACTGCGCTTCCATCATGAGCACCATCGAGTTGTGGCCCAGCCCCGTGTTCGGACCGACGAGGAAGAACAGGTTCGGGAAGCCCGCGACGCTCGTGCCGAGATAGGCTTCCATGCCCTCGCGCCACGCGCCGGCGAGCGTCACGCCGAGGCGGCCGACGACGCGTGCGTCGGGCACGTCGGTCGCCCGAAATCCCGTCGCGTACACGATCACGTCGGCGGGATGCTCCTCGCCGTCCGCGGTGACGACGGAGCGCTCGCGCACGCCCGCGATCGCGCTCGTCACCACGCGCACGTTCTTTCGCTGCAGGGCGGGATAGTAGTCGTCCGCGAGCAGGATGCGCTTGCAGCCGATGCGATAGTCCGGCGTGAGCGCGGCGCGCAGCGTCGGATCGGCGATGCTCCTCTCCAGCGCTCGGCGCACGCGGCCTTCGATCATCCGCAGCATCGCCGGGTTCACGGTGAAGCCGTACGCCCGCGCCTCCAGCGCCCAGTAGATCGCCTTGCGCTCCAGCCACGCGAACCCGGGCACGAATCGGCGCAGCATGCGGCGCAGCGGTCTCACCGGCTCGTCGCCGCGCGGCACCACCCATGCGGGCGTGCGCTGGAAGAGCGTGAGGGAACGGACGTCGGCCGCGATCGCGGGGACGATCTGAATCGCGCTGGCGCCCGTGCCGATCGCGGCGACGTCCTTCCCGCGCACGTCGACGGCGTCGCTCCACGCCGACGAGTGCACCGCCGTCCCCGCGAAGATTTCGATGCCCGGCAACGGCGGGACGTGCGGGCGATGCAGCGCGCCCGCCGCCCAGATCAGCACGCGCGCGTCGAGCGCTTCACCGTCGCCGAGCCGCACGCGCCAGAGCGCCGGGCCCTCGTCCCACACCGCTTCGACCACGTCCGCGCCGGTGCGAATCATCGGCGCGATGCCGAAGCGCGCCACGCAGTCTCGCAAATAGCGCCAGATCTCTTCGCGCCGCGGGTAGCTGCGCGTCCAGTCCGGGTTCGCCGCGAACGAGAACGAGTACAGCATCGAGGGGATGTCGCACGCGCACCCCGGATAGGCGTTGTCGCGCCACGTCCCGCCGATCTCGCCGGCGCGCTCGAGGAGCACCACGTCGCGGACCCCGCGCCGCTTCAGCCGGATCGCCATCCCGATCCCGGCGAAGCCGGCGCCGACGATCGCGACGTCGTGCACCGCGGCGCTCAGCGCTCCTGTTCGGTGGGCCGGATCAGCACCTCGTTGATCGCGACGTGCCGCGGCCGCGTGACGACGTAGCGGATCGCGTCCGCGACGTCCGCCGCCTCGAGCGGATCGTCGAGCCGGAACGTCCGCCGCATCGTCTCTTGAATCTCCGGCCGGTTGTGGCTCTGCAGCTCGGTGGCGACATAGCCGGGCTCGATCAGCGAGACGCGGACGTGCTCGCGGGTGATCTCCTGCCGCAGCGACTCGCTGAACGCGCCGACGCCGAACTTCGTCGCGTTGTACGCGCCCGAGCCGACGCGCGCGAAGCGCCCGGCCACCGAGCTGACGTTCACCAGGTCGGCGACGCGGCGGGGCTCGCGCGCCGCCGCCGCGCGCAGGTGCGGCAGCGCCGCGTGCGTGCACCGCATGAGCGCCGTGAGGTTCAGCTCGATCATGCGCTCCCACTCGCCCACGTCCGCGTCCACGATCGGGCCGAGCAGCATCACGCCCGCGTTGTTCACGAGCGTGTCGAGCCGTCCGAACCGCGCGACCGTCTCGTCGACGACGCGCCGCGCGTCGGCGGCTCGCGTGACGTCCGCCTCGAGGACGAGCGCTTCGGCGCCCGTCGCGCGGATGCGCTCGGCGACGTCGTCGAGCCGCTCCCGGCGTCGCGCCGCGAGCGCGACCGCCGCGCCTTCGGCGGCGAGCGCGAGCGCGGTCGCCTCGCCGATTCCCGAGCTCGCGCCCGTGACGAGGGCCACCGTGCCGTCCAGCATGCTCATCGGACCGTCAGCCGATCGTCAGCGGGCGGTAGCGGATGCGATGCGGACGCGCCGCTTCCTCGCCGAGCCGTTCGATCTTGTCCGCTTCGTACTCGTGGAAGTTCCCCTCGAAGAACGCGACGCGCGAGTCGCCTTCGAAGGCGAGGATGTGCGTCGCGATGCGGTCGAGGAACCAGCGGTCGTGGCTGATCACCATGACGCTGCCGGCGAACTCTTCCAGCGCGTCCTCGAGCGCGCGCAGCGTCTCGACGTCGAGGTCGTTCGACGGCTCGTCGAGCAGCAGCACGTTGCCGCCGGCGAGCAGCGTCTTCGCGAGATGCAGCCGCGCGCGCTCGCCGCCCGAGAGCGTCCCGACGCGCTTCTGCTGATCGGCGCCCTTGAAGTTGAAGCGCCCGAGATACGCGCGGGTCGGCATCTCGAAGCGTCCGACCGTGAGGAGGTCGCGTCCGCCCGCGAGATCGTCGAACACCGTCTTGTCGTCTCCCAGCTCTTCGCGGCTCTGGTCGACGACCGCGAGCTTCACCGTGGGACCCACCGCGATCGTTCCCGCGTCGGGCTGCTCCTTGCCCGAGATCATGCGGAACAGCGTCGTCTTGCCCGCCCCGTTCGGCCCGATGATGCCGACGATCGCGCCCGGCGGCACGGTGAACGAGACGTCGTCCATCAGCAGCCGGTCGCCGTACGCCTTGCGCACGCCTTCGAAGCGGATCACCTGATCGCCGAGCCGGTCGGCGACCGGGATGAAGATCTCGCGCGTCTCGTTCCGCTTCTGGTATTCGTAGCTGCTCAGCTCCTCGAAGCGCGCGAGACGGCTCTTGCTCTTGGTGCGGCGGCCCTTCGTGCCGGCGCGCACCCATTCCAGCTCGCGTTCGAGCGCCTTGCGCCGCGCCGACTCCTGCGCCTCTTCCTCCGCCAGCCGCGCGTCCTTCTGCTCGAGCCACGAGCTGTAGTTGCCCTTCCACGGGATCCCGCGGCCGCGGTCGAGCTCGAGGATCCACTCCGCGGCGTTGTCCAGGAAATAGCGGTCGTGCGTCACGGCGACGACGGTCCCCGGAAAGCGCTGCAGGAACTGCTCGAGCCATTCGACGCTCTCCGCGTCGAGATGGTTCGTCGGCTCGTCCAGGAGCAGCATGTCGGGCTTCGAGAGGAGCAGCCGGCACAATGCGACACGGCGTTTCTCGCCGCCGGAGAGCGGTCCGATCCGCGCATCCCAGGGCGGCAGGCGCAACGCGTCGGCGGCGATCTCGAGCTGCTGCTCGACGTCGTCGCCGCCTTGCGAGAACAGCTCGGCCTCCAGCTTCGCCTGCTCTTCCGCGAGCTTCTCGAAGTCGGCATCGGGTTCGCCGTAGGCGGCGTAGATGGCGTCGAGACGCTTGCGCGCCGCGAAGACGCCGGTCAGCGCTTCCTCGACCGTCTCGCGAACCGTCTTGTCCGGATCGAGCACCGGCTCTTGCGGCAGCCAGCCGGTCGTGATCCCCGGCATCGGCGTCGCCTCGCCGTCGAAGTCCTGGTCGACGCCCGCCATGATGCGCAGGACGGTCGACTTCCCGGCGCCGTTGAGCCCCAAGATGCCGATCTTGGCGCCCGGGAAGAAGCTTAGAGAGATGTCTTTGAGGATCTGACGCTTCGGCGGCACCGTCTTGCCGACCCGAAACATCGTGTACACGTACTGCACGAATGACCTTTGACGACGAATCGCGGAACCCGAGCACGTTCGCGTTCGGCGCGTCGTCCGCCTGTGCGCTCGCGTCGCACCGCACCGCATCGCGCGCGTCGGCCGGCCGGCAGCGAGATCGGCCGCCGAGCGCGAAGCACGCGCGTGGATGCAGCAGGCCGAGACGACCGTCGAGCACGGGTCGCGATTGGTGGTGATCGTCCTCGGTGTGGCGATCGCGGCCGTCATGCAGTTCCTCGACTCGACGATCGTCAACGTCGCGCTGCCGACGATCGGCGGGAACCTGGGCGCCTCGTTCGACGAGATCGGCTGGGTCGTGACCGCGTACTCGCTCGCCGCGATCGGCGTCATCCCGCTCACCGGCTGGCTCGCGCTGCGCTTCGGGCGCAAGCGCTACTTCCTGTTCTCGATCGTCGGCTTCACCGCGGCGAGCGCGCTGTGCGGGCTGTCGACGTCGTTCGGCGCGCTGCTCGTGTCGCGCGTGATCCAGGGATTGTTCGGCGGCGGGCTCGTCGCGACGTCGCAGTCGATCCTCGTCTCGTCGTTCCCGCGCGAGCGGCAGGCGGTCGCGCAGGGCATCTTCGCGCTGATCGCGGTGCTCGGGCCCGGGCTCGGTCCCACGGTCGGCGGGTGGCTGACCGATCAGTTCAGCTGGCCGCTGATCTTCTTCATCAACTTGCCGCTCGGGATCTTCTGCGTGCTCGCGCTCGTGCCGACGCTGAAGGAATCGCGCACGCAGCGCCGGCCGGTCGACGTGCTCGGCATCGTGCTGCTCGTCAGCGGGCTCGCTTGTCTGCAGTACTTTCTCGAACGCGGCGAGATCAAGCAGTGGTTCGACGACGACGGCATCCGTGCGTGCGCCGCGTGGGCCGTCATCGCCCTGCCGTGGTTCGTCGTGCACGCGCTCCGCACGCCGCATCCCGTCCTCGACTTGCGCACGCTGCGGCATCGGAACCTCGCGTTCGCCTCGCTGGCGACCTTCGCGCTCGGCGCGAACCTCTTCGGGTCGCTGCTCGTGCTGCCGCTGTACCTGCAGAACTCGCTCGGCTTCACCGCGCTGCTCGCCGGGACGGTGCTGTTCCTGCGCACGGTTCCGACGGCGATTCTCACACCGCTCGGAACGTTCTTGCTGCAGCGCGGGATCGTCTCGGCGCGCGCCGCCGCAGCGTTCGGGCTCGCGACGCTGGCCGTCGGAACGTATCTTCTCTCCGCCGGCGTCACCCCGGTGAGCGACGCCGGCATCTTCGTCCCCGGAATGCTGGTGGTGGGGGTCGCGTTCGCGTTCCTGTGGACGCCGCTCGGTTTCATCGCGCTGCGCTCGCTCCCGCCGCCGGAGATCGGCTACGGCGCGGCGATCTGGAACCTCAGCGCGCAGGTCGGCGGTAGCGTCAGCATCGCGGCGATCACGACGCTGCAGGACCGCCGGCAGGCGTTCTGGTGGGACGCGCTCGCGTCGCGCTTGCAGCTCGGGAACCACGCGATCCAGCTGCTGCCCTCGCACGACTTCGTGCGCACGGTCGTCCCGCGCCTGACCGCGCTCGTCGCCGGCCAGGCCGCCGTGCTGGCGTATCGCGACTTGTTGCTGCTGCTCGCGGTCGTCCCGCTCGCCGCGATCCCGTTCGTGCTGCTCACCAAGGGCCGGCGGGCGACGGCGTGAGCGCCGCGGAGAACGCCGGTCAAGCCGGGGTCATCGACCTGCGCGGCCGCGTCGTGCTCGTAACGGGCGGAAACCGCGGGATCGGCGCCGCCGTCGTGCGCGCGCTGCATCGCGCGGGCGCGTCGGTGTTTTTCACCTATCGCGAGCGCGCCGCCGAAGCGCTCGCGTTGCGCGCGGAGCTGGGTGCGAACGTCGAGCCCTACCGGCTCGAGGTGACCGACGCGGACGGCGATGCGCTGCCGGCGTGCGTCGGCGCGTGCCTCGCGCGCTTCGGGACGCTCGACGTGCTCGTGAACAACGCCGCGATCTTCGCCGAGAACCCCTTCGACGGCGCGGACTACGCGGCGTGGCGCGCGGGCTGGAAGCGGACGTTCGAGATCAACCTCTTCGCCGCCGCCAACCTCGCGTGGCTCGCGATGCGGGCGATGCGCGAGCGAGGCGAGGGCGCCATCGTCAACGTCGCGTCGCGCGCCGCGCATCGCGGCGAGCTGAGCTTCGCCGACTACGGCGCTTCGAAAGCGGCGCTCGTCAACCTCACGAAATCGATCGCGCGCAGCTGCGCGCCGGACGGGATCGTCGCCTTCGCGGTCGCGCCCGGATTCGTCGACACCGACATGGCGGCGCCCGATCTCGCCGAGCGAGGCGCCGAGATCGCGGGCGAGATCCCGCTCGGACGCGTCGCGACGGCCGACGAAGTGGCGCACGTCGTCGCGTTCTTGTGCACGCCGCTCGCACGCCATCTCAACGGCGCGACGCTGGACGTCAACGGCGGCTCGTACGTGCGCTGACGCGCCGCCTCAAATCGCGAGCTCGTTCCAAAAGCGGGCGCGCTTCGCGCGCTTCCAGCACCGGCGCCAGCGCGCGCGGCAGCGGTTCGCATCGGCATGCTGCCGCGCCGCCAGTTCGCCGGAGACGAACGCCAGCTGCGCATCCCAGGTCGCGCGGCGCAGCCGCGCCGCGGCGACGACGGCGTCGTGCTGTTCGCCGAGGACGTCCTGCAGCGCGGCGACGCGCTTCGCGAAGCGGCGCGCGGGGCGGCCGAACACGGGCTGGAGCGCTTCAGCGGCGTAGCGCGCGCGCTTCGCCTTGATGCGGATGCGATGCAGATCGCCGTCGGCCGGCGGGTCGCCGGCGGCGCGCGCCGCCTTGCGCGCGCTCTTCCACGCGGCCCGCATGATCTCGGCCGCCGCCGCGGCCGCGGGCAGCGCCTCACGCTCGCGGAGTCGCGGCTCGTCGGCGGCGGCGCGCACGTCGCGCACGAGCTCGTCGTGCCCCGGATCCGCCAGCATCGCGCGCACGCGCACGTACGCCGCGTCGCGCTCCGCGCGCAGCGGCGCGAGCACCTCGCCGGCGCGCGCCCCGTCTTGCGGCGGAAGCGACTCCACGGCGTTCGTCAGCCGCGCGAGCAGCACGTCGGCGTCGCGTGCGGCGCCGAGCGCGTCGGCCGGCGCGCGAAGCCGTTCGCGCAGCGCGTCGGTCCATTCGCCGTCGAGAAAAGCCCGCAGCGAGCGCAGGTCGGAGCGCAGCCGGCGCGCCGCCACGCGCGCGTCGTGAATCGCGCCCGCGGCGGCGTTCCCCGTCGTCGCGCGCTCGCACGCGCGCAGGCGTGCGTCGCAGGCGACGAAGCGCTCCGCGCTCGACGCCAAGCAGGCGCGGACCAGCTCGGGACTTCGCATCCCGGCCCGCTTTCGCGACGCGCTCGCGGTTCCCGGCGGGGTACAAGCACGGCGACCTGTGCGCTCGAAGCTTTCGCGCGTCGCTCGCGTCGGCGGGGCGCTCCTGCTCCTTTCGTTCATCGCCGCGTACGCGGTGTGGCGGCCGCTGCAGCTCAGCGGCCCGCCGATGACCGACTTTTCGGCGTACTACTCCGCCGGGCGCAGCTGGTCGCACGGAATCGACCCGTACGGGACCGGGATCTGGAGCGTCGAGCGGCTGCTGCCGGGGGCCGACCCCTCGCGCGAAGAGCTGCTCCCGTACGTCGGACCGCCGCTGAGCCTCCCGTTGTGGGCGCTTCTCGGGACGCTGCCGTACCAGGCGGCGTGCGCGGTCTGGGGTGTCGTCGTCGCAGCCTGCGCGGGCCTCATCCTCGTCGTCCCGGCCGTGCTCGCCGGAAGGCGCCTGAGCCGAGGCGACGCGGTGCTGCTGCTGTTGCTCGGCGTCGCTTCGGGACCGCTCATCGACGGCGTGAGCCTCGGTCAGGCGGCGCTTCCGGCGAGCGCGGCGGTCGACGTCGCGATCCTCTGCCTCGTGCGCGGCCGTTTCGCGTGGGCCGCGCTCGCGGCGATCGTCGGCGCGGCGCTCAAGCCGAACGTCGTCATCGTTCTCGCCGCCGCCTTGCGCGGCGTCGCCGACAGCCTCACGCTGGCCGCCTCCGGCGTCGTGTACGCGCTCGCGAACGTTCCGTTCGCCGGCGGTTTCCACGGGCTCGCGCGGTATCTCGGGATGCTCTCGCACCAGGGCGGATCGGAGCGCTTCTACGCGTACCAGATGACGCCGACCGCGATCGCGTTCGGCTTCGGGATGAGCCGTCACGCCGCCGCGCTGACCGGCGACGCCGTCGCGCTCACGGCGGTCGCGCTCACGATCCTCGCGATCGTGCGCACGCGCGCGCGCTGCATCGACGCGGCCGCCATCGCTTGCGCGGCGTTTCCGTTCGTCGTGCCGTACGAGCACGAGCCCGACATGGCCGTCGCGTTCCTGCCGGCGCTGATCGTGATCTTCCGAGCCCGCGGCGGCACGTGGGCCGCCGGCGCGCTCGGCACCGTGCTCCTCGCCACCGATCCGTTCGGGCTGGCTCAGGGACGCCCCGGGCTGGCCTTCTCGCTGGTGACCGCCACGGTCGTCGCGCTGCAGCTCCTCGCGCTCGCCTCGCGCCGGGTCGGGCGCCTGCGCTTCGTTCCGCTCGCCGCGGTCGCCGTCGTCGCCGTCGTCGGATTCTTCGGGCCCCCCAGCCGCCTCCCGATGTGGCCGGCGGCGCTTCCGCAGCACGTGGCCGTCGCGCCGAACTCGTCGGCCAACGCGATCTGGCACGACGAGATCGTCGCCTCGGGTCTGGAGACCGAGCGCCCGTGGGCCTCGACCCTTCGGCTCCTCACGCTGGCCGGCTGCGTCGCGATCGGCGTGGCCATGACGCGCGTCGCCGCCGAGACCGAGCGCGCTCCCGACGAAGCGCGAGGGCTTGCCGTGCCGCTCGCGTATGGCCGCCGTACGCGACCGGCTGAAGGCGCGTGAGGAGGATGCTTCGGTGGAGCTTTCCCGCGGGGAGTTTTTCGGCGTGACGGCGGCGAGCGGCGCGGCCGGGCTGGTGGCGGCGAGCGCGCCCGGCGGGACGCTGAAGGTCCGCTGGTACGGCGGCGGCGTGTACGAGCTGGCGACGCCCGACGACAAGGCGATCGTGCTCGTCGACGCGTGGATCTGGAACAACACGGGCTGGAAGGCGTTCGGGATCGACAAGCCCGCCGAGCTCGCGAGCGCGCCGGCGTACGTCGCGCACGTGAAGGCCCGCAACCCGGACGCGTTCGTGATCGCGCTGACCCACGATCATGGCGACCACATGGGCGACTATTTCGAGCTGCTGCGCGCGCTCACGGCGGGCGGCGTCGAGCTGCGCACGGTCGGGCAGAGCGATCTCTTTCGCGTGAACCTCGTTCAGAAGTTCAAGGAGCAGCAGCTCGACTATCCCGCGCTCGTGCTCAACAACGGCGCGGGGATCAACATGGGCGGAACCGCGAGTTGGAAGGGCGTTCGACTCGAGCTCGTCCCGGCGATCCACTCCACCGCCGCAGGCTATCCGGCGGCGGGATTCATCATCGACATCGGCGGCGTGCGCGTCTACGCGTCAGGGGACACCGACCTCTTCGGCGACATGGCGCTGATCGGCGCGCGCTATCGTCCGCAGCTCGCGATGCTCTCCACCGGGAACGGCGCGTTCACGATGGGGCCCGAAGACGCCGCGAGCGCGTGCAAGTTGATCGCGCCGGCGCACGCGATCCCCGTGCACTACGCGCACAACCCGCTCGTGCTTCAGACGGAATGCGGGCAGCGTTTCCGCGACGCCGTCGCGCGTCTCGCGCCGGCGACCGCGGTGACGGTCATGCGGCCGGGCGAGACGGCGACGGTGCGGATCGGCTGATCAGTCGAACGCGCCGACGAGCTGCGCCTTCGTCGTGCTCTTCGTGCTGTCGATGAGGAACACGTCGAACAGCGAGCTCGTGATGTTCGTCGTCGTGTCGGTGAAGGGGATGACGTCGTTCTTGTCGGCCGGCGGCGGCACGATCGCCGCGCCGGCCGTCGCGTTCTCCGGCAACGCGGTCGCGTACACCGTCGTGGGCGCCGGCGCGGCGGTCGCGACGCCGGCGCTCGCGTAGACGCCGATCCCCGGCGCGCTGCCCGCGGCGCCGATCGTCGCGTAGACGGGGTTGCCGACCGCGGTCGAGCCGCTCGTCGGCGCCACGAAGGTCGCGGAGCCGAGCGGTGCGTCGTACGCCGGCGGCGTCGCGTTCGGGAAGATCCCGAACTCGACTTGCGCCTCGTTCGTCCCCGAGGCGGCGAACGCCGGGGCCGCATGATGGAAGCCGATCAGCGCGTGCCCCGACGCGACCGTCTGGACGGGATCGGCGAACATGTCGCACTGCAGTCCGGTCGCGCTGCCGGCCGTGCTCGTGGTGCGGCCGGCGATGACGATCGTGAAGCGGTTCTGCTCGCCGATCGACGGCGTCGTGCACGTGAGCACCTTCGTACCGGTCGACGTGGCGACCGACACGGTGACGCCCGCGTCCCCGGTCAGGATCCCGTACGCGGTCATCGCGCCGTACGGAAGCGCCGTCGCGAGCGGATTCGGCGACGGCGTCGGGCTCGGGGTCGCGCCCGCGGCGGGCGTCGCCGTCGGCGAGGTGACCGGCGCGGGCGTCGCGAGCGACACGACCGAGATCGTGGCGGGATCGACATCAGGAGCACCGTTCAGCACGCGCACGTACGACGGCGGGATCACGTGCGTGGTTGAGATGAGACCGGCGTTCTGCGGGCTGCACGCGATGGCGGCCGCCGAGGCGACGGCGAGCCCCGCGAAGAGCCCGAGAAGACGTAGCTGCATGGAACGGGTCTGTCCTTTACCGGAAGGGCGAAACGTGCCAATGTGAGGCACGGCCCTTCGACCGTCCTGCCAGCGCGAGGGCGCTAGGGGAGCGCGGCGGTCTGCGGGCCGAGCAGCGCGGCGTGCTCGGCCAGGAGCGCCTCCCGGCGCCGGCGCCAGGAGACGGCGCACTGCTCGGCGATCGCGTCTCCGGCCGCCAGGCGGTCTGCGTCGGCGATCAGCTCGTCGAGCGCGTCGACGAGGCGCGCGATCGCGGTGGCCTCGAGAAGGGCGCGCACCTCGTGTGCGCGGACGAATTCCGTCAGGGTTTCCATACCGTCGGACCTCCCGGCCAGCCTCAGTGCCGGCCGTCTGTCTTCCGGTGATCGGCGTACGGCGGCACCCGGTTCACGGTCCGGGGCCCCTAGCACCATGGGAATTTGGTCCTAACGATAGGCGGCTTGCATGGCGGCGAGCCCGGGCGGCAGGCTGCCGATGTCGAGGCGGGCGATCGGCCGCTCGGGCAGGCCGACCCGCTCCTCGAGCGTCGGACGCTCCTCGCGGTAGACGATTCCGAGGGGGATCGGGCCTTGGCGGGTCAGCGCCTCGAACGCCGCGACGCGGTCGGCCGGCGCGTAGTCGGGGCGCGCGGCGACATCGTCGACGTGCTCCTTGAACCACGCGTACGTGTTCACTTTGTTGTAGGTGACGCACGGCGACATCACCTCGACGATCGAGAACCCGCGGTGCTGGATCGCCGCCTTGATCAGCGCCACCATCTGCTTCGGCTGCGCCGAGAACCCGCGCGCGACGAACGTCGCGCCGGCGGCGAGCGCGAGCGCGAGACCGTTGATCGGATTGTCCGGATTGCCGTTCGGGCTCACCGACGCGACGTAGCCGTTCGCGCTCGTGGGCGACGACTGCCCCTTCGTCAGCCCGTACGTCTGGTTGTCCATCACGATGTACGTGATGTCGGGATTGCGGCGCACCGCGTGGATGAAGTGCCCGGCCCCGATGGCGTAGCCGTCGCCGTCGCCGCCCGCGGCGATCACCGTGAGGTCGCGGTTCGCGAGCTTCACCGCCGTCGCCACCGGCAGCGCGCGGCCGTGCACGCCGTGGAACGCATAGCTGTGCAGGTATCCTGAGATCTTTCCGGAGCAGCCGATCCCGCTGACGAAGGCGACCTCGTGCGGCTGTTTGCCGAGCTCGGCGAGCGCCGACTTCAGCGCCGAGAGCACGCCGTAGTCGCCGCACCCGGGGCACCACCAGGACGGCGTCGCGGTCGCGAAGTCTTTCGCCGTGAGCATCGCCATCAGATGGTCTCCGCGGTTTCGCCGGGCGCGGCCGCACGCCGCACCGGCTCGATGATCTCGATCGGGCGGAACGGCCGTCCGTCGTACTTGCGCACCCCGTGCAGGCTCTCGAGCGGACCGACGACCGCACGGATCAGGCGCTCGAGCTGTCCGGTGAAGTTGTTCTCGACGACGAACACGTGCCGCGCGCCGCGCACGAAATCGCGAACCAGGTCCTCGGGGAACGGCCAGAGCGTGCGGAGCTGCAGGAAGCGCGTGAGCACGTCCGCGCGCCCGAGCCGCTCGACCGCCTCGCGGATCGGTCCGGTGTTCGCGCCGTAGCCGACGATCGCGACGTCCGCGTCGGCGACGCCGTGCAGCACCGCCTTCGGCAGATCGTCCGCCATCGCGTCGAGCTTGCGCATCCGCTTCTCCATCATCCGGGCGCGGTTGCGCGCGTTCTCGGTGATCACGCCCGCGTCGTTGTGCTCCGAGCCGGGCTCGAGATGCATGCCGCCGGGGACGCCGGGGATCACGCGCGGCGAGACGCCGTCGTCGGTGAACGCGAAGCGCTTGTACTCGCCGAACGTGACCTCGCCGTCCGCGATCAGCTTTCCGCGCTCGACGCGCACCGCGTCGAGATCGAACGGCGGCAGCGTGGCCTTGCTCTGACACAGCGCCTGTTCGGTGAGCAGAAAGACGGGGAGCTGGTACTTCTCGGCGAGGTTGAACGCTTCGACGGCGAGCTCGAACGACTCGACGATCGTTCCAGGGGCGATCACGACGCGCGGAATCTCGCCGTGGCCGCCGTAGATGAGGTGGTTCAGGTTGCTCTGTTCCGTCTTCGTCGGCATCCCGGTCGACGGTCCGGCGCGCGCGCACTCGACGACGACGACCGGGATCTCGAGCACTCCGGCGAGTCCGATCGCCTCGGTCATCAGCGCCTGTCCCGGGCCCGAGGTCGCCGTCATCGCGCGCACGCCCGTGAACGCGGCGCCGAGCGTCATGTTGATCGCGGCGAGCTCGTCCTCGGCCTGCACGACGACGCCGCCGAAGCGCGGCATCTCCTTCGACATCCATTCGAGGATGTCGGTCGCCGGCGTGATCGGGTAGCCGGCCATGAAGCGGCAGCCGGCGGCGAGCGCGCCGTACGCGATCGCGTCATTGCCCATCATGATGAGCCGGTCGCCGTCGTCCGACGCGACGAGCCCGTAGCCGCTGGGACGATCGGCGAAGTGCTCGCGCACGTACCGCTCGCCGGCCTCGACGGCGCGCAGGTTGAGGTCAACGACCTTCTCGCCCTTGCGGCGATACACGCCGGTGACGTCGGCCCGCACGATCGCCGGATCCATCCCGACCAACGCGCCGAGGACGCCGAGCGAGATCGTGTTGCGCACCAGCTCGAGGCCGATCTCTTCCTTCGCGATCTTCGCGAGCGGCATCTCGTACCACGTCACGTCGTCGCGGCGCAGCTCCTCGGGGATCGGTTCGTCGGTGTCGTCGAACACGATGAAGCCGCCCGGCCGCATCTCGTCGATGTGCGCCTGCACGGCCTCGAGGTCGAAGGCGACGAGCGCGTCGACCGCGTCGGCCATCCCGTAGTTCGCGCGCTCGCCGGCGCGGATGACGTAGTTCGTGTGGCCGCCGCGGATCCGCGAAGGGAAGTCCTTGTACGTGTAGACCTCGAGGCCCATCCGCTTGAAGACGCCGGCGATGAGATCACCCGTCGTCAAGCTGCCGTCTCCGGCCTGACCGCCGAACATCACTTCGAGGCTGTTGAGGATCACGCGGGGACCTCGCGTTCCGGCGTCGCTCCACATGGGACGCCTGTCGTTCCGTTCGTGTTCCGAACGGCCGGGGGTTGGACCTTCGCACGCCCCGGGAAGACTGTGCGGACGATGGACCTCTCGCTCAACGGCCGGACCGCGTTCGTGTCCGGCTCGACCGCCGGTATCGGGCTCGCATGCGCGGCGGCGCTCGCCGCGGCGGGCGCGCGCACGATCGTCAACGGCCGCACGCAGCGGCGCGTGGACGAAGCGCGAGCACAGATCGCCGCGCAGGTTCCGGGCGCCGTCCTGGACGGCATCGCCGCCGACCTCTCGACCGCCGCGGGCGCCGATGCCGTCGTGCGAGCGTTCCCCGACGTCGACGTGCTGGTCAACAACCTCGGCATCTTCGAGCCGAAGCCGTTCGAAGCGATCGACGATGCCGACTGGACGCGCTTCTTCGAGACCAACGTGCTGAGCGGCGTGCGGCTTTCACGCGCGTATCTGCGCGGCATGCGCGAGCGCGATTGGGGCAGGATCGTGTTCGTCTCCAGCGAGTCGGGGCTGCACATCCCGGCCGAGATGGTGCACTACGGCGTGACGAAAACGGCGCAGATCGCGCTCGCACGCGGGATCGCCGAAAGCGTCGCCGGCACCGGGATCACGGTCAACAGCGTCCTTCCGGGTCCGACGAAGTCCGAAGGCGTCGGCACGTTCGTCAAGCAGATGGCGGAGCAGCAGCACGTCGGCGAGGACGAGATGGAGCACCGCTTCTTCGAGACCGCACGTCCGACGTCGCTGCTGCGCCGCTTCATCACCCCCGACGAGGTCGCGAACCTGATCGCGTACGTCTGCTCGCCGGCCGCCTCCGCGACGACGGGCGCCGCGCTGCGCGTCGACGGCGGCGTGGTCCGCGCCATCCCGTAGTGGCTTCGCGCGGAGCGCGCGGCACCGTGAAGCCGTAGGTTCGCAACGTGCGGCTCGGCCGCAGGCCGAACGCGAAGGCTTCGCGCGGAGCGCGAAGCCACTACATCGGAAGGGTGGCCGATGCGTGCATGAAGCGGATCCACTCGTCGAGCGCCCAGCCCACGATCAGTCCGGTGACGACGGCGGAGACGATCAGGATCGGAACGGTGCGCGGCGTGCGCCCGCGCTCGGTCGCCATCGAGTTCCCGATCGCGGCGACGATCGCCGCGCCGATCACGAACCCGACGAACCACCAGACGACGTCTTCGCTCGTCACGCGCGCACGGCGGCGGCTGCGGCGGCGGCTTCGACGGCGAGACGAATCGCGGTCTCGAGCCCCAAGCTCTCCGAGCACAGCACGAGATCGTACTGGCGGCTGTCATAGAGGTCCGAGTTGAAGTAGTGCCGCTGGAAGCGGACGCGCGCGGCGTCCGTGCGCTCGATGCGCCGCTCCGCCTCCTCGCGCGCGATCGCGAAGCGGCGTGCGAGCTGGTCCACGCGCCACGCTTTCCCGGCCCGCAGCAGGACCGCCAGAACGCGGATCCCGGCCGGACGCCATCCGAGCATGCTGACGCCCCCGTGCCCGATCACGACGACGTGCGCGCGCGACGCGCGCTCGAGCACCAGATTCCGCACGCCGTCGACGATCACGGTCTCCGGCTGCTCCCACATCATCGTGATCGGCATCATCGCGCTCGCCGCGGCGAGATCGGCGATGAGCTGCTGGCCCACCGAGGGCGGGCGTTCGATGCGCTCGGCGATGAAGTCCGGGGGCAGCCCCTCGCGGCTCGACAGCTCCGTGATGATCGCGCGCTCGTCCAGGAGCGTCGCGCCCAGCGCCGACGCGACCGCCTCGCCGACGGACAAGCCGCCCGCGCCGAGCTCCCGTGAGATGCTGACGATCACGATCTCCGTGTTCCCGCCCGGCGCGGCGAGCAACCTGTGGCCCGCTACACCGATTTTCGACCTTTTGGCCGATAAGGAAGGCATGCTGGAGAGAAGCCCCCGGGTCGCCGTTTCCGGCCCGGAGGATGTTTGCGCGTGGCTGCGCGAGGTCGAGCGGACCCGCGATCTGACGCTCCCGCTCGCGGACGAGAGCGCCGAGGCCGCCGCGGCGCGGCGCTTCGTCGACGCGCTCCGCGACGAGATGGCGAGCTTCCGCGAGATCGTCGAAGGCGCCGCCGAAGCCGCGGCGCTGAACGCCAAGCAGCTGGAGGCGATCGCCGGCGCGACCGCCGAGCACAGCGCGGTCGTCGAGCAAACCGCCGCCGCGATCGCCGAGATCGATCGCGGGGCCGCGCACGTCGCCGACACCGCGGAGGCGCTGCGCACGCAGGCCGCGACGATGGCCGACTCGACGTCACGCTACGACGCCGGCATCGACGAAGTGCTCAGCCGTCTGGAGGCCGTCGCCGCCGCCGTCGAAGGCGCCGCGGCGTTCGCGAGCGCGATGGAGTCGGGCTCCGGAGAGATCTCGGCGTTTCTCGATCGCCTGCGCCGCATCGCGCGACAGGCTTCCCTCCTTGCGATCAACGCGGCGATCGAGGCGGCGCACCTCGGCGAGCGCGGACGCGGCTTCGACATCGTCGCCGGCGAGGTCAAGAAGCTCGCGTCGTCGACCGAGGAGTCGGCCTCGAACGTCAAGATCATCGAGCGCCAGCTGCACGACGCGAGCGCGCAGGTCGAGAAGGCGATCGGCGAATCGGCCTCGATCGTGCGCGGGCTCGCGCGCGACCTGCACGCCGCGCGCGAGCGTTCCGGGGCGACGCGCGAAGAAGTGCGCGAGCTGGACCGCGCGGTCGGCGACGTCGCGACGATCGCCGCCGAGCAGAGCGCGAGCCTCTCCAGCGTCGCGAGCGGCGTGGAGCACATCGCGCGCCACGCGCAGGACGTTTCGAGCGCCGCCGAGCGCGCCGCGCGTTTGGCTCTCGGCGAGGCGATCGCGGCGCTCCAGTCGGCGATCGGCACGTACCGCCTGGGCGAAGCCGGCGCGCGGGACGCCGAGACCATCGCGATCGACTCGCTGCCGCCCGAGCTGCGCGATGCGGCGTCCTCGCTGCGGGCGCGGGTCGACGGCGATCAGCGCGAGCTTCTGCGCGGGATCACCGCACTCGCGGTGTCCATCGCGCGAAACAGCTTCGAGTGGCGCGCCATCGCCGAAGGCCTTTCGTCGCTGCACGCGCAGCTGGAGGCGACGACGCACGCCGTCGACGAGAACGCCGCAGGGGCCGAAGTCGCCGGGGGCGCCGCCCAGCGCATGCGCGCGTCCCTCGACGCGATGCGCGCCGGCTTCGGTGCGTCCGTCGAAGAGCTTCAGCGCGCGCTGGAGCGCGTCCAGCGCGTTCGCGAGACGGTCCAGCACGCCGAAACGTTCGTCTCGGCGACCGCGGCCGCCAGCGATCGCGCCTCCGCGATCCTCGACCTCATCGACGCCATCTCGAGCGAGACGACGCTGCTGTCGCTGAACGCCGCGATCGAAGCGGCGCATGCAGGCGAGGCGGGCGCCGGTTTCGGCGTGATCGCCGACGAGATCCGCCGTCTCGCCGAAGGCACCTCGCAGGCGACCGGCGAGATCGCCTCGGTCATCGCCGGCGTCTCCGAAGCGAGCACGTCGATGTCGCGCACCACCGCCGAGGCGGTCGCGCAGACCGCCGACGTGTTCGACGAGACGGCGCGCATGCAGGCCACGGTCGCCGAGCTGCGCGGGCAGCTCAACGGAACGCTGCAGCAGGCCTCGGAAGTCGCGGGCGTCGTCGAACAGCAGCTCGCCGCCCTCGCGCAGGTGCGCAGCGCGACGCAGATGGCGCTCAAGCGCGTCGAGACGGACAGCGTCGCGGCCACCGACGGCCGGCGCTTGGAGCTCGCGATGCTCGGGATGCGCGCGCACGCGCTCGGCGCTCGCCGTCCGCTGGGAACGGTCGCGGAGACGATCCGAGAGATCGGCTTCGCCGTCGCGGACCAGATGGACGCCGTGTACGACGCGGCGATCGCCCGCGGCGACGTTCGCCTCGAGGACTGCTTCGACACGAGCTACGTCGAGCTGAAAGGACCGCTCGTCACGCGGCTGGCGCGCCTGTTCGACGTCTCGAAGGTTCCGGCGAGCGGGTTCGACCCGCCGAAGTTCGAGACGCGCTACGACAGCGCGGTCGAGGACGGCATCAACGCCGTCATCGACGCGTCGGTGCCGCGGCACCGCGCGATCAAAGCCATGTTCGCGGTCGACTTGAACGGCTTCTGCTTCGGCCACTACCGCGAGTGCCGGCGCGACTGGACCGGCGATCGCGCGACCGATCTCGAGAACAACCGCATCAAACGCTTCTTCGACGACGGCCTGAGCCTGCGGTGCTCGCGCGTCGGCCTCGGGGCGAACGCGGACGAGCTGCCGCGCCGCACCGACTACGAGACGTTCCGCCGCCGCGGCTGCACGCTCGCGCGCGGAGCCGACCGGCCGTGGGCGATCTACACCTACGCGCGCGACACGGGGGTCGTCTACAACGATCTGTCGGTCGCGCTCTACGCGCGGGACGCGCGCGTCGGAACAATCCGCATCATCTACGACGCCGACGCGATCTGAACGCGCGGCGCGCTAGGGGCGAAGGATCGCCTTTCCGCCGACCTTTCCGGCTTTGACCGCATCCAGAACGTCGGCGGCGTCGGCGAGCGGGCTCGAGCGCGCGATCTTCACGTCGAGCGTGCCGTCCAGCGCGAGCCGGGCGACTTCGGCGAGACCTTCGGGCGAGGACTGCGGCGTCTGGAACATCACGATGTTGTACGCGCGGATGCCGCGCGCGGTGAACCACGCTTCGTCGGCGACGTGGATCGTGGAGACGAGCTTCCCGCCGGGCTTGAGGATGTCGGCGTTCTTCTTCACCGCGTCGGCGTCGTCGACGAGATCCAGCACGAGGTCGATGCCGTCGGGATGCGCGCGCTTCACCTGCGCGAACGGGTCGTCGGCCGACGCGTCGAGAACTTCGTCGACGCCGAGCGCGCGCGCCTCTTCCGCACCTGTGCGCCGCACCGTGCCGATGACGTGCGCGCCGCGGCGCTTCGCGATGCGCGCGGCGTGACGACCGACCGCGCCCGCGACGCCCGCGATCAGCAGCGTCGAGCCGTCCTTCGCGCCGAGCCATTCGATCGACGCCAGCGCGGTCAGCGCGGGCGTCGGCAGCGCCGCGGCCTGCTCGTCCGAAAGCCCGTCCGGAATCACGGCGACGGGCTGTTCGGGTGCGACGGTGGGAATGACGGTTTTCTCGGCGTACGCGCCGTTCGCGCGCGCGACGCCGAAGACGCGTTGGCCCGCGCGCAGGCGCTCGACGCGTTCTCCGGCGCGCTCCACGATGCCGGCGAAGTCCTGGCCGAGCACCATCGGAAACGCGCGCTGCTGTCCGGAGATGCCGTCGCGGATCTTCCAGTCGACGGGATTGATCCCGGCCGCCGAGACGCGCACGAGGACGTCGTCGGGGCCCGGGACGGGGTCGGGGACCTCGCGCAGCGAGCCGCGCTGGCCGAACTGGTCGATGACGATCGCACGCATGATGCGCCGTATTCCCGCGGACGACGGCGGCGCCGCGCCGCGCTCAGAGGCGCGTTTCGAGCAGGTGGATCGCCTGCGGCGGACCGGCGATCACCAGCTCGTCGCCGGCGGCGAGCAGCGTTGCGCCCGGCGGGCGGAACTCCATCGCTCCGGCGCGCTTGATCGCCAGCACGATCGCCTCGGTGTCCTCGGGCAGCAGCTCCCCCAGCGCGTGCCCGATCCACGCGGACTCCTCGCGAATCGTGAAGTCTTCCAGGACGAGGCGGCCGTTGTTCGCGGTGAGCACCGTGTCGACGAAATCGACCGCGGTCGGGCGCATCGCGAGGCTCGCCATCCGGCGTCCGCCGATGCGGTACGGCGAGATGACGCGGTTCGCGCCGGCGAGCCGCAGCTTCTGCTCGGCGTCCGCGCGGTTCGCGCGCGAGACGATGAACAGATCCGGCTGGAGCGTGCGCGCCGAGAGCGTGACGTAGATGTTGTCCGCGTCGCTGTCGACCGCGGTGATGAGCCCGCGCGCGCGCTCGACGCCCGCCGCGCGCAGGGTGTCGACGTCCGATGCGTTGCCGTGGACGACGGTGAAACCTTCGGCGATCGCGCTCTCCAGCGAGCTCTGGTTGATGTCGACGACGACGAAGCCGATCCGTTCGGCGCGGAAGTCGTGTGCGATCTCGCGGCCCACGCGCCCGAAGCCGCACAGGATGAAATGATCACGCATCTTCGCGACCCGCCTGCGGATGCGCCGCTCCTCGACTTGCGCGCCCAGCTCCCCTTCGAGCACGTAGCCGACCAGCAGCAGCAGCGTGTACGTGAGCATGCCGAAGCCGAAGACGACGACGAGGATCGTCCACCATTTTCCGACGAGGTCGAGCGGCGTCGGCTCGCCGCCGCCGATCGTCGTGATCGTGGTGATCGTCATGTAGAGCGCGTCGAACGCCGACCACCGCTCGAACACGACGTAACCCGCCGTCCCGAGCGCGATCACCGCGAGCAGCGAGGCCGCCGCGAGCAGGAGCCGCCGGGGGACGAGAGGGGACGCGTTCATGCACCGGTGCCGCGCTTCTTCGTGCGCAGCGACGCTTCCACCGCCGCGCGCAACGGATTCGTCTCGTCGTACCAGGCGTCGGCGAACGAGCGCAGGATCTTCCCCGTCAACCCCCACACGCGGCGGCCGTCGTAGTCGAGGATGTGGCTTTCCACGACGCGCTCGGCGAACGAGATCGTCCCTTCGCGCAGCGCGTCGCTCAGGATGATCTCGAGCGGGATCGTGAAGACGGCCGCCGTCTCGCCGGCGTCGATCGTCAGCGGCCCCGGCTGCACGACCCCGACGAACGGCGTGACGTCGAAGACGTTCACCCGCTGCGAAACCATCGGAAGCTGCGCGACTACCTGGACGCGCTCCTCGCCGACGCCGACCTCTTCCTCCATCTCGCGCAGCGCCGTGCGCCGCAGGTCGTCGCCGTCCGCCTCGTCGACGGCGCCGCCCGGAAGGCCGATCTGCCCCGGATGGTTCTTCAGATGCTTCGCGCGCTCGACGAAGATGACGCCGTGCGGCGGCGAGGCGAGGATCGCGAGCATGACGGCGGCCCGCCGGCGGTGCGGCATCGTCAGCCTCGCGCCGGGCGCATCGCGACGACGCCGTCGTCGTCGAGCGAGAGCCCGAGCGGCGCGACCGCGGCGGAGAGGAGCGCGGCCGCGAGCAACCCCGTCATGCGCGCGGCGCTTCTCTGAACGCGCCCGCCGCCCTCCGGCGGGGCGGCGGCGCGCTACGCCGCGCGGACGGCCACGCTCGCCTTCGCGGCGCGGATCTTCACGGGGATCCCGCCTTCCACCGAGCCCGGAACGTCGACGTGCCCTTTCGCCGAGCGGACGTCGTAGACGCCGCCGGGCGTCGACGGGACGGCGATCGCCACGCGGCCCTTCGCGACCTCGGCGTCGACCGAGCGCGTCGCACGGTCGCGGGCGAGCACGACGTCGGCGCGGGTCTTGGCGCACCGGAGACGGACCGTGCCGGCGACGTCGTGGAGATGGATCGCGCTCTTGGCGCAGCGCACGTCGACGTCGTCGACCCCGTAGACCGCGCTGCGGCTCTTCGCGACGCAAAGTCTCACGGCGACGCCGGGCGGGACGAAGACGTCGAGCCGGCGGCCCGGCCGCACGCTGAGGACGACTCGGCCTCGCTGGTCGTCGCGCTCGCAGCGCACGGCCTCGGAAGCGTCGCGAACGCCGAAGGCCACGACCGAGACGCTCGGGCCGCTTCCGGGCGAGATCGTCACGTCGTCGAAGGCGCCGTTCACGACGACCAGCGGCGCCGGGTCGATCGCGAGCGTCGCGCTCGCGCCGCCGCCCTCGCCGGCCGCCTCCGCGTCGCGGGAGCGCGCACGCCGGCCGAGCAGCCCCAGCGCCAGAGCCGCCAAGCCGATGCCGACGGCGAGCCCGACGAGTCGTCGTTTCCGCATGCCTTCTCTACGCAGGCGCGCGCACGAGGTTTCGCCCGGCCCGAGCGCGCTCGCTCGCACTCCGTTAAGCCGTCAACGCAGAGGGCCGATCACTGTGGAAGCGCCCTTTTCCGCGTGGAGTCTTCCTTGCTCGCATTCTTCATTGCGTTCGCCGCCGTCATGCTCGCCGGCGCCGTCGCCTGCGCCGTGCTCGCGCTCCGCATGCGCGACGCGTATCGCTCCGAATCCGCGGTCGTCCGAGCGCTGCTCGAGGCGGGCGGCGCCGGCAGCGCCGACGCGCTGGCGGCGACCTTGGCCACCGCGCGCCGGCGCGCCGCCGCGATCCCCGCACTGGCGGAGACGGCCGATCACATCGCCGACCGCCACCACAGCTTGAACGCGGCGCTTTCCATGCGCACGCAAGCGGCGGCGCGCGAGCAGGAGGCGATCGAGCTCGCGATCCGCGAGATCTCGGGCAGCGACCAGACGCTCTCGCGTCTGTCGCAGGAGATCGGCAGCGTCAGCTCCGCGGTCGAGGAGAGCGTCGCATCGATCGGCCTGCTCTCGCGCAACGTCGGCGATCTCGCCGACAACGTCGGGACGGTCAGCTCGGCGATCGGCGAGCTGGCGGTCTCCGTCAATCAGGTCGCCGGGAGCGCGCGCGACGCGTCGGTGCGTTCGCTGGAAGCCGACACGAAGGCGAAAGACGGCGCCGTCGCGGTGGAGCGGCTCGTCGGCTCGACGCGCGAGATCGCCGACGACATCGGCGCGGTCGTCGAACGGATGGAGGAGCTGGGCGCGGCGTCGGCCCAGATCGGCTCGATCGTCGAAACGATCGACGCCATCGCCGACCAGACGAACCTGCTCGCGCTGAACGCGGCGATCGAAGCGGCACGCGCGGGCGAACAGGGCCGCGGCTTCGCCGTCGTCGCGGACGAGATTCGGAAGCTCGCCGAACGCTCCGCCGCCTCGACACGCGAGATCGGATCGCTGGTGCGTGACATCCAGCAGCGCACCTCGGACGTCGTGCGCTCGACGAACGCCTCGCGGGACAAGGTCCAGACCGGCCTCGACATGGCCGACGTCGCGGGCCGCGCGATCCACGACATCTCCTCGGCGGTCGCCCAAGCGAATCGGCTCATCGAAGAGATCTCGATCGCCGCGCGCGAGCAGGCCACGACGTCCTCGGGGATCGCCGACTCGGTCGAGCAGATGAACACGCTCACGCGCGCCTCGGCGACGTCGCTGCAAGAACAGGCGCTGGCCGGGCGGCAAATCACGGCCGGGATCGCGGAGATCGATCGTCACACGAAATCCGTGGACGAGGCGGTCGTGCGGCAGCGCCGGGCGTTCGACCGGCTCGCCGAAGAATCGGCGATTCTCGCGGACGCGCGCGCGGCCACGCGCGACGCGCTGAGCGGGCTCGACGAGCTCGCGGAGACGCTGCGGGCGCGGATCGCCGCGCTCGCAGAAGCGTCCGTCTCCCCGGCCGTCGAACGACCGCAGACGACCGCGCGCACGCGCATCCCGGCAACGCGCTGAATCCGCGGGTCGCGCGCCGCTAGGCGCGCGGCAGCGTGACGCTGAAGCGGGCGCCGCCGAGCGGCGATGTGCCGGCGTCGACGCGTCCCCCGGCGCGTTCCACCACGAGCCGCACGAGCGCAAGACCGATCCCCGTGCCGCTCGCCTCCGTCTTGCCGCGTGCGCCGAACGCGAACAGCCGGTCCCGCAGATCGACGCCGATCCCGGGACCGTCGTCGTCCACCGTGATGCAGACGGTCCGCGTCTCGGCGACGTGCACGCCGATGAAGACCCCGCCGCGCGGACGGCCGTGCTTCACCGCGTTGCCGACGAGATTCACCAGCACGAGGGTGAGACGATCGACGTCGACGGCCACGGCGAGCTCGTCGTCCGGCTCGTCGGCCGCGATCGAGACGGAGCGCTCCGCCGCTTCGGCGCTGCACGCGTCGACCGCCGCACGCACGGCTCGCGCCACGCGGGCCGACGCGCGCACGTCGCGGACGCCGTGCAAGTCCAGCAACGAGATCTCGAACATGCCGTCGATCAGACGGCCGAGCCTGAGCGACTCGTTGTAGGCGATGCGAACGAACCGCTCGCGCGTCGCGTCGTCGGGTTCGCCGTCGAGCAGCGTCTCCAGATAGCCGCGGATCGAGGCGAGCGGCGTGCGCAGCTCGTGGCCGACCGACGAGAAGAACGCGTAGCGCTCGCGTTCTTGCGCGCCGCGGCGCAGCGCGCGCTCGATCAGCGCGTCCGGGTTCCCGGCGTCGTGCGACGCGTCGTACGTCGTCCAGCCGCCCACGACGTCGAGCCGCGTCGCGCTCTCCATCGAAGCGGCGATGCGCGCCAGCGCGGAGCGCGGGTCCGGCACCGCCGCCCCGTCGCCCGACCGGTTCGCCGCGAGCAGCCCGGCCACGAAGACGTCGCTCGCGGCGTCGTGCGCCAGGACGTCGCCGCAGCGCAGCACGTTCAGCGCGGCGGTGGAGAACGCCGCCGACGCGCGTCGCTCCAGCGCGCGCGCCGCGCGCAGCCCGCGCCGCCACGCGACTCGCTCGAGCGCCGGCAGGCGCACGACCACGACGGGCAGCATGCCGCGCGGCGCGCCCGCGACGCGCCGGTCGAACGCGCTCAGCGTCAGCAGCAGCGCCGAAGCGTCAGGCATGGTCGAACTTGTAGCCGAAGCGGTGAACGGTGTGGACGACGCGCCGCAGCTTCGCGCCGTGCTCGAGCGTGCGGCGCAGCCGGCTGACGTGAATGTCGACGGTTCGCTCGTCGCCCTCGAATTCGAGCCCCCACACGCGCTGCAGCAGGACCGCCCGCGCGAGCGCGACGCCGGCGTTGCGTGCGAGCTCCAGCAGCAGCGCGAACTCACGCGGCTTGAGCGCGATGCGGGCGCCGTCGACGCGCGCTTCGCGCGCGGCTTCGTCGACTTCCAGGCGGCCGAAACGCAACGTCGCCGGAAGGGCGATCGCGCTCGTTCGCGCGCGGCGCGTGAGGGCTTTGACGCGCGCGACCACCTCGCGCGGCGAGAACGGCTTGACGACGTAGTCGTCGGCGCCGACCTCCAGGCCGACGACGCGATCGACTTCCTCCGCTCGCGACGTCAGGACGAGAATGGGAAGCTCGACGTGCTCTCGCCGCAGCGCGCGGACGACGTCGAGCCCGTCGACCACCGGCAGACCGAGATCGAGCAGCAGCAGGTCCGCGCCGTTGCGCGCCGCGCGCAGAGCCGCGGTTCCGTCGCCGGCGGCGTCGCAGCGGAACCCTTCGCGCTCGAGGTGGTGGACGAGGAGGTCGCGGATCGGCTTCTCGTCCTCCGCCACCACGATCCGCATGACGCCCATGCCGGGGACGGTGCCCCGCCACGGGCGAAAATGGTCGCGCTAGCGCTCGTCCTTCTGCAGCGTCCCTTCGCCCTCGAGCACCGTCTCGCCGCGCTGGTTGACGACGCTCGCTCGGACGCGCAGCCGGCGGCGCTCGGGGACGATCTCGGTGACCTCGCTGCGCGCGGTGAGCGTATCGCCGGGCATCACCGGGGCGCGAAAGTGCAGCGTCTGCGCCACGTAGATGCCGCCCGGGATCTGCAGCAGCATCCCGGTGGTCGTGGAGAGCAGGCTCGCGGTCAGCATCCCGTGCGCCACCCGCGTCCCGAAGCGCGTCCCTTTCGCGTACTCCTCGTCGACGTGCAGGGGGTAGAAGTCTCCGCTCACCGCCGCGAACAGCAGGAAGTCCGCCTCGGTGACCGTCTTGCTGAACGCGGCCGCGTCGCCGACACGAAACTCTTCGAAGCGCTTCTCGACGAAGCTCATGTCATGCCTCGGCGTCGCGCGCGCGCACGCGGACCACGTCGAGGGGCGCACGCATCCCGCGCAGCGTCAGCGTCCCGCGTTCCGCGCCGTCCAGCCCGTCTCGGACGTTCGGATCCGCGGCGAGCGCGGCCGAGAGCAGCAGCTCGCCCGGCGCGGCGACGCGCGCGAGGCGCGCCGCGAGGCCGACGCTCGCGCCGCCGTAGTCGAGCCGTCCGTTGGCCCGCAGGGCGACGCACGGACCGGCGTGCGCGCCGGCGCGCGCCGGCAGCGGCGACGCTGCGACGAACGCGAGCGCCGCGCGCGCCGCGTCGCCCCGGCCGGCGAAGACGGCCATTGCGCCGTCGCCCATCGTCTTCACCACGGCGCCGCCGAACAGCGCCGCGACGTCGTGCAGCGCGGCGTGCTGCTCGCCGATCAGGGCGGTCGCCCGCGCGTCGCCGAACTCCGCGTAGAGCGCCGTCGCGCCGGCGACGTCCGTGAAGAGCAGCGTCATGTCGCGCAGCGGGAACACCGTGTCGGCGGCGACGGCGTCGTCGGGGAAGAGGTCCCGAAACGCCTGCAGCGCCGTGACGTACGCCGCGGTCGCGCGCGGCTCGCCGGCGGTCGTCGCGGACGGCCCCGCCGGGCGCAGCACGCCGTCGTCGCGCTCGCCTCCGCGCGCGTCGAACACGGCTTCGACGGAGCGATCGAGGGCGACCGCGCACGTCGCGTTGCACGCGGCACAGCGCGCATCGCGCGGCAGCGCGGCGAGCGACGCAGCGCCGGCACAGCGTCCGCCGCACGCCTCGCACGTCACCTGCCAGCGCAGATCGAGCAGACCTGCGCGCGCCGCGGCGAGCATCGCCGCGGCGACTCGCTCGCGCGGCAGTCCCCACGCGTCGGCGAGCGCGAACGGGCGCAACGCGGCGAGCACGGCGTCGGGCGAGCCTTCGGCGTGCGCGGCCAGATGCGTCGCGACGGCGACGTCGTCGTCGCCGTGCGGCCGCACCGCGTCGAACGCATCGACGAACCGCGTGACCGTCGCCGCCGAAGCGGCAGGCGGAGCCGCATCGCCGCGTTCGGCCAGCGCCACCGCTTCCGCGATCGCGGCGCTCGCCACGGCGCGCCGGCGCATGAGCACGAGCGGCGCGATGAGCGTGCCGAGCGCACCGCTCGCCTCGAGCTCGACCGCCTGGTCGATGCGCGCGCCGTCGCCCTCCGGCGCGATCGTCGTCTCGGACGCGTAGCGTGCGAACGGGCCGCTGCGGAAGCGCCGCTCGAGGCTGAAGCGGTGCGGCGGGTCCCAGCTCCAGGCCGGCTCCTCCCACTCCACCGGAAGCGGACCGAGCGAAGCGCGTCCGACGAGGATGTCGTCGCCCGCGGACGACTTCTCGTACGCGGCGTCGGGGAAGCTGCCGTCGCGCTCGAAGGCGCCGGAGGCGCACAGCGCGCGCCACACCGCGTCCGGCGTCGCCGCGGAAGCGAACGACGATCGTTCCTCGAAGGTTTTCACGATGCGTCCGCCTTTGATCGCTCCTTCCGCCCTCCCCTTCGACCGCTCGTGATCCCGCCCGACGTTCTGTTCCGCACCGCCGCGAACGCGGCGGCCGCTGCGTTCGCGAACTCCCCGCCGTACCTCGCGTACCGCACCGAGGTCACCATCGACGTTCCCTCGATGAACCGCCACAAGGTGATCATGCGCGAAGTCGAGACGCGCACCCGGGACGACTACGCGCGGCTGCACGACCTCCCCAACGGCGGCACGCAGTACGCGCACAGCTTCCCACTGATCCCGACGTTCGACGCGATCTCCTACTTCCGGTTTCAGTTCAACGGCTCGCAGCGCGACTCGCTCAGCTACGTCAAAGAGATCCAGCCGATCACGTTCACGGATCCGGCGAACACCGCGCATGCGGACGTCGTGGTGACGATGCTGCGCTACTATCACGCGTCCTATGCGCCCGACAGCACCGAGCAGGTCGCGCACATTCTCATGGACCCGCTCCCGACGCTCACGCGCGGGAACGATTCCGACTTCTATCTGCACGACGTGTACGTCGACACGGCGACGAACTTGCCCACGCGCGTCGTGTACGAAGGACCGAGCGCGGACTTCTCGTGCGACTACACCGTCGTCGACAATCACTGGCTCGTGCGCCACGCGTCGTACCGCCAGACGTTCTACGGCCCGCTCCACATCGGCCGCGTCACCGCGACGGCCGAGGCGACGAACAGCGACTTCCGCTTCCCCGCGACGCCGAGCGATCCGAAGCTCGCGCAATGAAGCGCGACGGCGCGCCGTCCCATGGGGACCGGCGCGCCGTCACTTCTGGCGGAGAGGGAGAGATTCGAACTCTCGAGACGCTATCAACGTCTGCCCGCTTTCGAGGCGGGTGCCTTCAACCACTCGACCACCTCTCCGTGGTCACCGCCGCTTCGCGAAGAACGCTCGCAGCTGCGCGGCGGTTTCGTCGGCGAGCACCCCGTCGACGACGTCGACGCGATGGTTCACCGCGGCCGAACCGAGTATATCGATGACCGATCCCGCCGCCCCTCCCTTGGGGTCGCGGCAGCCGAACACCAGCCGCTCGACGCGCGCCGCGGCGAGCGCGCCGGCGCACATCGCACAGGGCTCCTTCGTGACGTAGAGCGAGCCGCCGATGCGCCAGCGGCCGAGCGCGCGCGCCGCTTCGCGAATCGCCAGCATCTCGGCATGCGCGGTCGGGTCGGGCAAGCGCTCCTTGGCGTTCCATGCCTCGAAGGCGCGGCCGTCGACGACGAGCACCGCCCCGATCGGCACGTCGCCGGCGTCCGCCGCACGCTGCGCCAGCGCGATCGCACGCCGCACGTAGGCTTCGTCGTCGCTGGAAAACTCACGCTCCCGGCCCGGCTCGAACGGGCAACCTTCGCCTTCGGAGGGCGACACTCTATCCAATTGAGCTACGGGAGCACCCCTTCGTCTCGCTTCGCTCGACGAAGGTATCGGCATGACCCGCGTACGACGCGGGTCAGCCTTCCTTCGGGCCGTGGCTTCGAGCGACGGTTTCTCACTCCCGCTTGCGGCCACGGTACGAAGCGCTTCGGCGTGGTCCGCGTACGACGCGGGTCAGCCTTCCTTCGGGCCGTGGCTTCGAGCGACGGTTTCTCACTCCCGCTTGCGGCCACGGTTACGTTCGCATAGCCGGTGCGCTACGCGCGGCGCGCGTGGCGGCTAGCGGCGGTCTTCGGTGGCGGCGGGGCCGCTCGGGCCGGTGGGGCCGGTGGTCGGGATGTGCTTGAAGAGGTCCAGCTTGTGCTCGACGAGTCCCCGATAGAACTTGCGCACGCAGTCGGGATGCCCGAAGAAGTAGGTGCGCGCGTACGCCAGATCGTCCCCCGAACTGTCCGGCACGTAGTGGCTGATTTCGATCTCCTCCATCTGCGCCCGGTCGACCGGGTGCGGACAGAAATCGCAGGGGATCGTCGACATTCGTGTACCTCGAGAAAACCTGACTCGGGTAGGATTTGAACCTACGACCTAGGGCTTATGAGTCCCCCGCTCTACCGCTGAGCTACCGAGCCGTTGCCGTTCCGCGCGTCGAACGCACGTCGATTACCCAGAACCCGCGTCAACCCTGCCGGGCTGCATCGCGCCGGAAGGCATTCGGACCCGCCGTGTGCTACGTTGGTCGCATGACGTTCGGGGTGTTTTCTCGCCCGGGCGGTCGCGGCGTTGCGCGCCGGACCGCGTCCGCGGCGCTTCTGCTCGCGGCGCTCGCAGCGCTCCTCGGGCCGGCACCGGCACGCGCCGACGCCGCCGCCGCGGAGCTCTTCGCGAAGCACAAAGCCTACATGGGCTGGTCGGCCGGCGACGGTTCGATCACCTCGCTGCGCGAGTCCGGCGCCGTCACCCGCGACGGCAAAGAGCTGCGCGAGATCGAGTCGCTGCATCGCGGCGAAGTGTTCCGAGAGCGGTCCGGCTCGTATCAGGACGGCTTCACCGGCCGCGTGCTGTGGCAATCCAACCAAAACGGGTTCACGGTGCGCGCGAACGGCGACGCGGCGCGCTACGTCGCGACGCGGCAGGCCCTGTTCGGTGAATGGCTCGATACGACGTCCGCGACGGTCGTCCGCAGCGAGGTGCTCGACGGAACGCCCGTCACGTGGGTCCGCGTCACCCCTTCGGTCGGCGTGCCTGCCGAGATCGCCATCGATCCCGCGACGGGCGCCTACAAACGCGCCGTGCTGGATCCGAACGGCGACTACGAAACGTCGATCGCGATCCTCGGGTACACCGACGTCGGCGGCGGCAAGCGGGTCATCTCGTCGTGGAAGTACGGCTCGGGCCGTGCGATCTACGCGTACACCAAGATCGAAGCGAACGTCCCGATCTCCGATCAGGAACTCCATCCGCCGCCGCAGCGCGCGGCGTGGACGTTCGACCCGGCGCACGGCACGAACCCGGTCCAGCTGACCGAGACGCGCATTCTCGTCGATGCGACCGTCAACGGAGTGAAAGGAACCTTCATCTTCGACACCGGCGCCTTCGGCATCGCCCTGACCGACACGTTCGCGCGGCGCGTCGGCGCCAAGCGCGTCGGCGAGAGCCAGGTCTACGGCATCGGCGGCGGCGCGCGCGCGAACGTCTACAAGGTCGACACGATCGCGTTCGGAGCGAGCGTTCTGCACAATGTCGTCGTCGAAACCGGACTCGACGAGCGCACCTCGCATTTCAGCAACGTCGCGGGGCTGATCGGATTCGACCTCTTGGCGGGAGCGATCGTCGACCTGAACCTCGACGCGAAGACGATGCGGATCCTCGATCCGCAGAGCTTCGAGCCGGACAAGAACGCGGGGATCACCGTTCCGGTCGATCTCACCACGCAGACGCCGCGCGTGCCGATGACCGTCGGCGGGAAGGTCCCCGTTCTGGCGATTCTCGACAGCGGCAACCCCGCCTGGGTGTTGTTCAGCAAGTCGCTCGAGACGCGCGACCACGTGAGCTTCTTCGTCGATCCGACCGCCCTCGTCCAAGAGATGCGCATTTCGGGGATCAACGGCAGCGAGGTCGACCCCTGCGGCAAGCTGCAGAGCCTCAACCTCGGCCCGATCCGGTACGCGCCCGTTCCCGCGTGCGCGTCGGACTCGATGGCGCGCAACGAAGTCCTGGTCGGACTCGAGTTCATCCGCTCGTTCAACACCGTCTTCGACTATCCCGACGGCTATCTCGTCATGACGCCGCGCAAGAACGGGCGCGACTGACGCAAAGCGCGCTACGCCGGCCGAAGCGTAGCGGAGCGAACGCAGCCGCCGCTGCCGAAGCGAAAGCGGCCGAGCGCCGAAGCGACGCCGACCCGACGACACGACACCGAAGCGAAGACACGAGCGGAACGACACGAAAACGAACACGGCCCGCATCGCTGCGCGCCGTGTTCGTTCGAATACGCGGTCGGAGGGACTCGAACCCCCAACCTACAAGTTCGTAGCCTGTTGCTCTATCCAATTGAGCTACGACCGCGCGCGTCCGCCGCTTCTTCCGCGGCGACCTCGTGGGATACGCCGTGTCGGCGACGATCCCTTCGCCGCCGAGCGACCACCGTCGCTGGCGGAGAGGGAGGGATTCGAACCCTCGATACGATGTTACTCGTATAACGGTTTAGCAAACCGCCGCCTTCAGCCGCTCGGCCACCTCTCCTCGGCGCGTTCCCGGGTTCTGCAAGCGGCCGAAAACCTCTTCTTCCGCCGTGTTCGCCGGCGTCAGTCGGCCGCGCCGACGAGCGCCGTGCCGCACCAGCGCGCGGGACGGTGCGCCGCCGCCGCGCCGGGTCGTCGTGCGAGCGCGGGCAGCGCGGTCGCCGCGAGCAGCATGATCGCGACGGGAATCAGCGTCACCGTGTAGGTTCCCGTCACGTCCTTCACGTGCGCGGCGAGCAGCGGTCCGGCGACGCCGGCGCAGCCCCAGGCGGTGATGATCAGCCCGTAGTTCAGCCCCATGTACTTCGTGCCGAAGAAGTCCGCGTTGAACGCCGGCATCGTCCCGAAGCTGCCGCCGTTGCAGCACAGCACGACGGCGAATGCGGCCGCCACGAACGTCACGCCGTGCAGCTGGGGCATGAGCGCGAACGTCGCTGCCTGCAGTCCGAGGATCAGCCCGTACGCGAGATTGCGCCCGATGCGGTCCGAGATCGCGCCCCACGCGATGCGTCCGATGCCGTTGAAGAGCGCCAGCGCGCCGACCGTCATCGCGGCGAACGTCGGGCTGCTGCCGGTGAGGTCGGTGAAGATCGGGACGGCGTTGCTGATCACCAGAATCCCCGCCGTGACGCTGCAGAACAGCATCGCCCACAGCAGATAGAATTGCGGCGTGCGCAGGACTTCCGAGGGACGATACTGCCGCCCGAGCGGCACGACGGGGTCGTCGCGGCGCCGGCCGTAGTGCTCGGGCGGATCGCACAGCAGCAGGGAGCACGCCCCGCCGACCGCGAGGAACGCAAGCCCCGACCAGGTGAAGGCGCCCATCACGGCGTGGACGTCGGCGTACGACATCGCGGCATGCCGCTCGAAGAAGGTGCTGGCGCTCGCGGCGGCGTGCGCAAAGCCCGGGAACCGTTGCACGAGCCCGTTGTAGAAGAACGCGCCCATCCCGAAGCCCGTGACGACGAGCCCGCCCGCGGCGCCGCGATGATCCGGAAACCACTTCGTGACCATCGCAACCGGCGAGACATACCCCATGCCGAGGCCGAATCCGCCGATGACGCCGTACGTCAGATACAGCCACCACACGCCGAGCCCGGCGGTGAACATGCCGGCGAGCAGATTGCCGAGCGACCAGAGAAACACGCCGGCGATCGCGACGGTGCGCGGCCCGATGCGGTCTTGCGCACGGCCGCCGACGACGGCCCCGATGCCGAGCGAGAAGATGGCGATCGAGAACGCCCACATCGTGGTCATCACCGACCAGTGGAAAGCGGCCATCAGCGGGCGCGCGTAGACGCTCCACGAGTACACCGTGCCGAGGCACATCATCATGACGGTGCCGGCAGCGGCGACGGTCCAGCGATTGCGCAGCGGACTCGGATGCCGGCGGTCCGTTCCGGGCAGCACGAACGAGCTCGTACTCATAATCCATCCTTGGTACGGCGACAGAGCACGGCTCGACCCGGACGAGCCCACTGCCCATCATTCTTACCGTGAACGGCCGCCGTCCAACGCACGAGCGCTGCCCGAGCGTTAAGTGATGGCGTAGAATCGAGCGGGTGCGCCGTTAAGACTGTCTGGGGCGACCCGCGGACCGCTCAGCGCTGCTCTTCGGGCGGCGACGACTCCTCGGCGAGCACGAAGAAGTCGTCGAGGATCTCCTGCGCGAGGTCTTCGTCGTCGAGCAGCTCGCCGAACTGGTCGGTGACCACGAACTCGTCGTTCTGCTCGTTGTAGCACACCGCGTACGCGTGGCCCTCGTCGTCCTCGACGAGCCCGACGGTCTCGAAGCGCAGCGTGCTGCCGTCCTCCATGTGGAGCTCGAGGACGTCTTTGAGGTCCAGCGGCTGCTTCGCGCCGGCCTCGTCGCCGTGGTCCGAAGCGCTGCCGTTGGTGCTGCCGTTCGTGTCGATGACGGGCTCCTTACTTGAGGTACCGCGCGACGTTCGCGTTGTGCTCGGCGAGCGTCTTCGCGAAGGCGTGTCGGCCGTCGCCCTTGGCGACGTAGTAGAGATACTCGCTTCGCGCCGGGTGGAATGCGGCGTCGAGCGACGGCTTTCCCGGGTTCGCGATCGGGGTCGGCGGCAGCCCGGTGTGCAGATACGTGTTGTACGGCGAATCGATCTCGAGGTCTCGCTTCGTGATCACGTCGTGATGTTCCGGGAAGACGTACTCGATCGATGCGTCGACTTCGAGCGGCATCCCGATTCGCAGCCGGTTGTAGATCACCGAGGCGATGAGCGGCCGCTCGTCGTCGACCTGCCCTTCGCGCTCGACCAGCGAAGCGACCGTCACGACTTGCGGAACCGTGAGGTGCAGCCCGCGCGCGAGGGACTCAGCGTTCGCAGGAAGCTCTTGACGGAACTGGCCGACCAGGATCCCCGCGGTCTGGGCCGGCGTGTCGTCGATCGGGATCAGGTACGTGCTGGGAAACAGGTAGCCCTCCAGGTTCGGCGTCCGCGTGCCGTCCAGCTCGATGCCGCCGTCGCGCAAGAACGTCTTCGCGTACGTCGCTTCGTTCCCGAGATCGCGGTCGGCAAGCGTCTGTGCGATCTGCCGCGCCGTGAAGCCCTCGGGAATCGTCACCCAGACCGCGAACTGTTCGCCGCGCACGAGCCGGCGCAGCACCTCGTCGCTCGACTGATGGGCGGGGAAGCGGTACTCGCCGGCTTTCACGTCGGCGTCGACGCGCCGCAGCCGCGCCAGGATGCGGAACGCGAGCGGATGCGCCAGCACGTGCTTCGCGCTGAGCGCGGCGACGACGTCGGAGAACGTCGAGCCGCGCGGGACGACGACGTCGGTGCGCACGGCCGGCAGGCTGCGGTCGCCGTACACCGCGTCGCGAAACCACACCGACGCCGCGCCGACGATGACGCCGGCGCCGACGAGGACCGCGACCGCGACGCCGATCAGCGCGCGGCCGGCGTTCAGGACCGCCGTTTGCGGGCCAGCCACGTTTCCAAGATCCCCACTGCGGCGAGCTGGTCGACGACCTTCTTGCGCTTCGCGCGCGACACGTCCGCGTCGATCAGCGTGCGCTGCGCCGCGGCGGTGGTCAGACGCTCGTCGACGCGCTCGATCGCACCGTCGAACGCGCGCGCGAGATGCGCGACGAAGGCGTCGATCTGCTCGCTCGCGAGCGCGCGCTCGCCCGAGAGTGTGAGCGGGTCGCCCACGACGATCGTCCGCGCCCCGCGCTCGCGCGCGAGCGCGACGATCGTCGCGACGTCGTCGCGCACGTTCGTCCGTTCCAGCGTCGCATGCGGGAACGCGAACGTCCCCTCGCCGACCGCGACGCCGATGCGCTTGCGGCCCACGTCGAGCGCGATGACCGGCTCCATCGTTTACGAGGACAATTCGTGGACGAGGGCGCGGGCTTTCGGACGGCGTCCGAGGTGCCAGGTGACGAGGTCGTCCGCGGCTCGCGTGACGCGCAGCGTCGCGCGGAGGCTCGCGCCCGCGCCGCGCTCGGCGCCCAGCGCGCGAAAGTTCGCGACGTCCTCCGCCTGCAGCGCGTGCGCGTCCCCGCGGGCGCCGTAGCAGCGCTCGCAGCCGAGCCCGCCGGCCTCGAGATCGAGCCAGGCGCCGTGCTCGTCGAAGCCGTCGCCGCAGCGCACGCACGCGTCGTCGGCGGGCGCGAGCCCGAGCGCGTTGAGCAGCCGCAGCTGGAAACGCGGGATGAGCGCGGCCGGCTGCGCCGCGCCGGCGACCGCACCGATCGCCCCACGGAGGAGCGCGTAGATCTCCGGCAGCGGCAGATCCGGCTCGCAGAACAGGTCGACGGTCTCGGCGAACAGCGAGGCCGTCGCGAGCGCGTCGGGGCGCACGAGACCGTCCCAGTACGAGCGGATCGTACGCGCCTCGGTGACGACCTCGAGCGAGCGCCCTTTGTGGAGGGCGACGAAGACCTCGGCGAGCGGCACCACGCGCGCGCCGACGGCGCTGCGCGGGCGGCGCGCGCCCTTGCCTACGGCGTCGAGCTTCCCGCGCTCGCGCGTCAGCAGCGTGAAGACGCGGTCGGCTTCGCCGATCGGCCGCGCGCGCAGCACGATCGCGTCGGTGCTGAACGCGCGCTCACTCACGCGCGCTCGCCGCCTCGGCCGGCGTCTCGGCCTGCGCCGGCGGGACGAGCACGCGCACGTTGAGGATGCGCCGGCCGCGCGTGCGGTCGACGCGCAGCCGGATGCCGTCGACCGCCTCGATCTCCTCGCCTTCGCGCGGAAGCCGCCCGAACAGACCGACGGTGTAGCCGCCGATCGTCTCGAACTCCTCGTGCGGAAGCGCGATCTGGAGCGCGGCGTTGACGTCCTCGATGTTCGTGCCGGCCTCGACGACGGTCTCGGACTCGCTGATCCGCCGGATCGGCTCCTCTTCGCCTTCGTCGTGCTCGTCGCGAATCTCGCCGACGATCTCCTCGAGCAAGTCTTCCATCGTGACGAGCCCGGCGGTCCCGCCGTACTCGTCGATCACGATCGCGAGCGAGTACTTTCCGCGCTGCATCTCGCGCAGCAGCTCCGAGATGCGCTTGTTCTCCGGGACGAGCGTCACCGGGCGCATCAGGGAGCGCAGCGTGGTCGAGGCGATCGTTCCGTTCGACAGCGCGATCAGCAGCTCGCGGTCGTGGACGACGCCGATGACGTTATCGACCGTCTCGTCGTAGACCGGCAGCTTCGAGTAGCCCTCGGCGATCACGAGATCGAGCGCGCGGCGCGGCGACGACGTCACGCTGACGGTGACCATGTCGGTGCGGGGCGTCATCACCTCGCGCACGATCGTGTCGCCGAACTCGATGATCGAGTGGATCAGCTCGCGCTCCTGCTCCTCCAAGACCTTTTGCTCGACGCCCACGTTGACCAGCGTCTTGATGTCGTCTTCGGTCACGTACGGGCCGACGTGCGGTTTCCCGCCGAAGAGCCGCACGAGGCCGTCGCTGATCCACAGGAACAGCGCGGTGAGCGGCGCGAGGACGCGCGCGATGAACGCGAGGAGCGGCGCAAGCCGCAGCGAGGCGCGGTCGCCGGCATTGACGGCGAGCGTCTTCGGAAGGATCTCGCCGAAGAGCAGGATCACGACGGTCATCAGGACCGTCGACCAGATCGCCGCGTTCGGGATGTCGAGGTGGATGAAGAGCGCCGTCGCGACCGAATCCGCCGCCAGCAGCACGAAGGTGCTTCCGATCAGCACCGACGTCAGCGTGCGGTTGCGATCCTCGACCAGCTTCTGCAGACGCCCGGCGCCGCGGATCTGCCGCTCGGCGAGCGCGCGCGCGCGAATGCGGTTGATCGAGACGATCGCGGCCTCCGACGCCGCGAAGAACGCGGCTGCCCCGACGAGGACGATGAGCGCGACGAGCTCAGGCAGGTGCGAGCTCATCGCGAAGGCGGGCGTCGACTGCCCGAGGCGGGGTCCGTTTCCAAGCGGGGGTCATTATACCATACCGGGATCGCAGGCGAGCGGACGCTCAGCGCAGCGCGGCGACGACGCAGCCGCCGGCGCACACCGCGACGACGGAGGCCACGAGGACCGCACCGGCGGCGGTGTCCTTCGCCAGCTTCGCCAGCGGATGGTCGTCGGGGGAGACGAGGTCGACGACCGCCTCGATGGCGGTGTTCAGCAGCTCCGCGACCACGACGAGCCCGATGGCGAGGGCGACCACCGCCCATGCCAGCGGCGGGATGCGCAGCAGGACGCCCGCCACGACGACGAGCGCCGCGGCGAGCGCGTGGAACCGGACGTTCGGCTGCGCGCGCCACGCCCCGGCGATCCCGGCGGCCGCATAGCCGAACGCCGCGCCGATGCCGTGCCGGTGCTGGGACGCCACGTCAGCCGAGGTCGGCCGTCGTCAGCTCGCGGGCGCCCTTCCAGTGCTCGCGAGCGGCGGCGCGCGGCGCGCTGTCGTCCTTGTGCTGCTCGGCAAGCGCTTCGGCGAGCCCGAACTCGAGCCGCGGGTCGTTCGGGAAGCGCTTCAGCTCCGCCGCGAAGACCGTTTCGGCCAGCGCCGGCTTCTTCGCCGCGAGGAGTGCGGCACCGTAGCCCTCGCCGATCGGATCGGCCCACGAATCCTTCGGGTCGCCGGGGCCGTCGTTCTTCGTCTGGTCGTAGGCGCGCTGGTAGGCGGCGACGCAGCCGGCCACGTCGCCCGCGTGCTGCGCGAGCGCCGCGTCGATCAGCGCCTGCGACGCCGCACGATCGGACAGCTTCGCGCGCGCGGCCTTCGCGGCGGCGACGTTCCCCACGCGCGCCGCGGCGATGCCGCGCAGCGTCGCCGCGCTCGGCGGCGCCAGCGCGAGCGCCGTGGCGGGCTCGTGCGTGCGGAGCGCTACCTTCGTCTGCATCAGCGCGTCTTCGTTCTTGGCGAAGGCGCGTGCGTCGGCGTCGCGGCCCATCGTCGTCAGCCCGTACAGCACGAAGTCGACGTCGTGATCGTGATAGTTCCGCATGTAGGCTTGTCCGGGACCGTCGCCCTCGGCGAACCAGGCGCGGTCGTTCGCGACAGCGCGCTCGTTGTCGTCGACCAGCTTTTGGTACTCGCCGAGACGGGTCCAGATGTGCGCGGGCATGTGCTCGAGGTGCGAGGTGCCCGGCGGGTACCCGTACGATTCGAGCGCCTCGGCGTCGGAGACGGCGTCCTGCGGACGCTTCACCTCTTCGAGGAGATGGATGCGCAGATGGTGCGCACCGACGTTCGTCGGCTCGAGCTTGAGCGCAGCGTCGAGGTCGGCGCCGATCTCTTTCGCCTTCGGCGTCTCCGCGTCGTGCTTGTCGAGCAGATCTTCGTCGGTGTTCCAGAGCGCGTACGCCGCGATCGTGAGCACGTTGGCGTCGTCGCGATGCGACTTCGTCCACGCGCTCAGCGCGGACGCGTAGCGCGCGAAACGCTGCTCTTTCGTTCCCGGTGCATAGCGCTTGGCGATCGCGTCGACGAGGACGCGCTCCACTTCGCTCGCGTGCGCGAGGTGACGGCGCCCGTCCGCGCTCGCCCCGGCGCCGCGCACGTCGCCCGGTCCGCTGTCGGGCAGGTTGATGTCGATGGTGTCGGCTTCCGCCTCGCCCCAGTACCCGATCGCGAGGTCGCGATCGCGGTGGACGGCGGCGGCGAACGCGACGCGCGCCTCGCCGACGTCGAACGCGTACAGCATGAGCAGGCCGCGGTCGACGAGCCGCTGCGTCTCGGCATCGCCGGACTGAAGCGCCCAGTGCGCGCGCGCCGGCTGTTCGGTGGCGGGCTGGGGCGCGATCGTCGGGGTCGCGTTCGGCTCCGGGAGAGGCGCGGCGGAGAGCGGAGCGGCGACGAGCAGCAGCGTGAGCGAGAGGGCGGCGGAGCGCGTCATGCGTCCTCGCCTTCGCGATACGGCCACGGCATCCCGATGGCGGCGGCCAGCCGGCGCTCCTCGGCTTCCATCACCGCGCGCTCGCCCGGCTCGAGGTGATCGTGCCCGGCGAGATGCAGCACCGAGTGGATCAGGAGCCGGCGGATCTCGTCGATCAGCTTCGCGTCGTACGCGGCGGCCTGCCGCCGGGCCGTGTCGACGCTGACGACGATGTCGCCCAGCATCCGTTCCGAGGCGCCGTCGCGGACCCGCGGGCGCGTCACGCCGCTGCGCTCGAACGCCTCCGGCTCGTAGAGCGGGAAGCTCAGGACGTCGGTCGGCGCGTCCTTCCCGCGGTGCTCGCGGTTCAGCGCGCGCATCGCCTCGTCCTCGACGAACGTCAGTGAGACGCTGGAGCCGCGCTCCCCGATCGCTTCCAGCAGGCGCTCCAGATCGCGGCTCAGCGCCCGCGTGCCCAGCCGGCGCGCGCGCGTCTGGTTCGCGACGTAGATCACGCTGCCGCGCTACGCGCCGCGCTCGCGCGAGAGGCGGTCGTACGCCGCGACGATCCGCCCGACGAGCGGATGGCGCACGACGTCGGTCTCGTCGAGCCGCACGATCCCGACGTCTTCGACGCCGGCGAAAAGCCGCTCGACGTCGAGGATCCCGCTCCGCGCGCCGCGCGGCAGGTCGATCTGCGTGTCGTCGCCGGTGACGATCATCTTCGAGTTGGCGCCGAGGCGCGTGAGGAACATCTTCAGCTGCTCGTGCGTCGCGTTCTGCGCCTCGTCGAGGATCACGAACGCGTCCGACAGCGTGCGGCCGCGCATGTACGCCAACGGCGCGACCTCGATGATCCCGCGCTCCAAGTAGCGCTGTGTCGTCCCGTCTTCGAGCAGCTCTTGCAGCGCGTCGTAGAGCGGACGCAGATACGGATCGACCTTCTCGCGCAGGTCGCCAGGCAGGAAGCCGAGCTTCTCTCCCGCCTCGACCGCCGGCCGCGAGAGCACGATCCGCGCGATCTCGCGGTTCTTCAGCGCGCGCACCGCCATCGTGATCGCGAGAAACGTCTTGCCCGTGCCCGCCGGACCGATCGCGAACGTGAGCGTGTTGGCGTCGATCGCGCCGACGAGCCCGCGCTGGCCGGCCGTCTTCGGCCGCACCTCGCGCCCGCGCGCGGTCGTCACGAGCGTCGGCGGGATCCCGTTCGCGGCCCCGCCGTCGAGCCGCGCGGTGCGCGCGGCCAAGGCGACGTCGTCGGGGCTCACCTGCGCGCCGCCGCGCGCGGCGGACAGCATCGCGCCCAGCACCTCCTCGGCCCGGCGCACGGCGGCCGAATCGCCGCTGACGTGAACGCGGTCGCCGTCGAGACGCAGCACGACGGGGATCAGCGCTTCGAGCGCGTTCAGGTTTTGGTCGCGATGTCCGCAGAAGCGGATGGGATCGGAAAGACCGGCGAGATCGAAAACCGCCTCGCTCGTAATCGAGGGCATCTCCTCCTACAACGCCCGCGCCGCGCGCGAAGTGGCACCGCGCGCCGAAGCGGCCGTACGCCCGTGCTTCCTACCGAAGCGCCCGAGGCGGCGCGAGAATCTCGGCGAGAACGATCGCCGTGCGGGCGTGCGCGGGGTCTCCGAACGCGGCGAGCAAGCCGCGCGCCGCGAAGGCGCGGGCGGCGGGCGCGGCGCCGAGCAGCGGCGGCGGCACCGCCGGCGAGAGGCCGGACTGCGCGCGCGCGCCGAGCGGCGGGGCGGAGGCGATGTCTGCAAGCGCCGGCCCCACCGGTCCCGGGCCGGCCGGCGCCGGGCCGGCCGGCGCCGGGCCGGCCGCCGCACGGCCGTGCCGCAGCGCGAACCCCGCCGGCGGCCGGGCGGGCGTACCTCCGCCGCCTGCCGGTCCCGTCGCGCGTGCCGCCGGCACACGGTCCGCCGGTCGCGGCATCCGTGCGAGGGCCGCGTCCGTGCGCGCGGCGACCGCTCGGCTGAGGCCGCGCAGCACGGTGAGCAGCGCCACGGCGGCCAGGACGATGCCGAGCAGCTCCGCCGGTTTCATCGAGCGCGGCCGCCTACGACGACGACGTCCCGGAGGGTGACGAGCCGCCCGCCGCGGGCTGATCGCCGCCGACGCTCGAGCCGATCGCGCCGCGCATCTCGGTGTCGGCCTTCACGTTGTTGATCTTGTAGTAGTCCATCACGCCGAGATGGCCGGCACGGAAGGCTTCGGCGATCGCTTCCGGGATCTGCGCCTCGGCCTCGACGACCTTCGCGCGCATGCGCTGCGTTTCGGCCTTCATCTCCTGCTCGGCCGCGAGCGCCGCGTACTGCCGTTCCGACGCCTTCGCTTGCGCGATGCGGCGGTCGGCCTCGGCTTGGGAAGTCTGCAGATCCGCGCCGATGTTCTTGCCGACGTCGACGTCGGCGATGTCGATCGACACGATCTCGAACGCCGTCCCGGCGTCGAGGCCTTTCGCCAGCACCGCCTTCGAGATGCGATCGGGATACTCCAGAACTTCCTTGTGGTCGACCGCCGCGCCGACCGCGCTCACGACGCCTTCCCCGACGCGCGCGACGATCGTCGGCTCGCCGGCGCCGCCGACGTAGCGGTCGAGGTTCGAGCGCACCGTGATCCGTGCTTTCACGTTGAGTTGGATCCCGTTCTGCGCGACGCCTTGAAAGATCGGCGTCTCGATGACCTTCGGGTTCACCGACGTCTGCAGCGCTTCGAGCACGTCACGGCCGGCCAGATCGATCGCCGCCGCACGCTGCCACTCGAGCGGGATCTGGGCGCGTTGCGCGGCGATCATGGCGAGCACGACTTTGTCGACGTTGCCGCCGGCGAGGATGTGCGACTGCAGCTGATCGACGGTGAGCGGCAGCCCGGCCTTGCGCGCCCGCACCAGGTTCGCCACGATCAGCCCCGCCGGAACGCCGATGATCCGCATGCGAATCAGCGCGCCGATCGAGAGCGGTACGCCGGCCGCGATCGTCCGCACCCACAGCGCCAGCGGAAAATAGTAGAGGAACAGCGCGATGAGGATGACGATGATGACGGCGATCACCACGCCGAACGCCCCGACTGTCACCATGACTCTCTCCTAGAGACGGCCGCGCCGCCCAGCCTCAGAGCGGGCGCACGAAGATGCGCGCGCCCTCGACACGCGTCACCCGTACCGGTGTCCCGGCGGGGACGAACTCTCCTTCGGTGAGCACGTCGACCCGAACGTCGCCGAACGTCGCGACCCCGGCCGGGCGCAGGAACGACGCCGCCACGCCGGTGCGTCCCAACAGCGCGCGGTGGTCGAGGCTGGCGACGTAGTCGGGCCCCTGCGCGCCCACGAACGCGAGCCGTTTCATGAACGCGTTCTCCGGGATCAGCCGCTGGACGATCGCCGCGAAGACGACGGCGGTCACGACGATCGCGACCGCGAGCGCCTGCAGCGCGCCGATGAGGAACGGGATCCCGAACGCCAGGAGCACGGCGGAGACCAAGATCAGCACTCCGACGACGCCCGCGATCCCATGGCCCGGGACGATGTGCAGCTCGACCATGATCAGCGCGAGTCCGAGCAGCGCCAGCACGATCACGAGCCCGTTGGAGAAACCCGCGTACAGATGCGTCCCGAAGAACAACGCGAGCGCGGCGGCGCCGACGGCACCGGCGATGCCGTGCAGCGTCTGCAGCTCGATGAGCAGCCCGAGGAATCCGATCGAGAGGAGGATCCCGCTCACGTCGGGATTCGTCGCGATCCGCGCGACCTGCTCGGCGAACGTGTACGACGCCGTGTCGCGCGACGTGCCGGCCAGGCCGAAGTCCCGGACGGCGTCGTCGAACGTCGGCGCGATCGCGTCGGCGAAGCCCGCCTCGCGCGCCTGCGCCGCAGTGAGCGTCAGGATCGCACCCGGCTCCTTGTAGCGAGGCGCGGCGACGTCCGCGTCGACCATCGCGGCGGCGAGCCGCGGATCGCGGTGGTAGCGCGCCGCGGTCGACTGGAACTCGGCGCGCAGCGCGGAGACCGTCTTCACCGTCTTCGGGATCGGCTGCGCCGCGCCGATCGAGCCGGCCGGGGCAATCGCGATGCGCGACGCCGACAGCGATACGAGCGCGCCGGCCGACCACGCGCGCTCGACGTACGCGTCGACCGGCACGCTGCTGTCGAGCAGCGCGTCGCGAATCTCGGTCGCCGCCGAGACGAGGCCGCCGAAGGTGTTGACGTCGAGCACGATCGCGCGGGCGTGGCGCGCCCGCGCCTCGTCGACCGAGCGCTGAACGAGGTGCGCCATTCCCTCGTCGATCGTGCCATGGATCGGGACGACGACGATCTCGCCGGCGGCGGGGGTGCCGGCGGACGCGCCGAGGGCTCCCACGGCACCGCAGGCACCGGCGATCAGCGCGACGAGCGCGACCAAGCGGCGGAAGGTCACGCCCCGCACTACCGCGGTGCGCCCGCCCAGGTTACGCGGACAGCTCCTCGCCGACCAGCCGGCGCACGGCGTTGCCGTCGGCGACCCCGCGCACCCGCGGCATGACGGCCTTCATCACCGCGCCTTGGTTCCGGCCGTTCTCAGGCAGCGCGGCGATCGCGTCGCGCACGATCCCGCGCAGCTCGTCCTCCGAAAGCTGCGTCGGCAGATACTGCTGCAGGATCTCGCGCTCGCGGCTCTCCTTCTCCACGAGCTCGGTCCGGCCCGCGGCGCGGAACTGCTCGATGGAGTCCGCACGCTGCTTGACCAGCTTTTGGACGACGGCGGCTTGGTCGTCGTCGGAAAGGTCGCTGCCCGCCTCGATGCGCCGGTAGTTGAACGCCGACACGACGCTGCGCAGCGTCTCTAGGCGGAGCTGATCGCGCGCCTTCATCGCCTCCTTCATGTCGGCCGCGATCCGGTCTTTGATGCTCACGCGGCTCCAGCTTCCGTGATGCCGCCGCGTTCGCCCTGCGGCGCGCGCCTGGAGCCGCCCCCGTCCGCACGAACGAAAACGCCGCCGGTCGATCCCGGCGGCGCTCCCGTACCGCGAAACGTCAGCTGCGGCGCTTCCGCGCGGCGGCGCTCTTCTTCTTGCGGCGGACGCTGGGCTTCTCGTAGTGCTCGTGCTTGCGGGCTTCGGCGAGGACGCCGGCCTTCTGCGTCGCCTTCTTGAAGCGGCGCAGCGCGCTTTCGATCGTCTCTCCGGGCGCAACTCGAATCTCCATACTACGGAACACCTCCCCTCGTCGCGGCCGCGGCCGCAGCGTAGCCCGAACGGGCCCAAGACGGAACCATACCACACGGGGGACGTCCCGTCAAAGCCGCCCCGCTCGCGGGCCGCCCTTGCGCGCGTCATTCAAATATGTTTGAATGACTGACGATGAGCGATCCCGGCGCCCTCGCGGCCGAGGCGGTGGTCCCCGATCTCGACGCGTTGCGCGTCCTGGCCGACGGACAGCGGCATCGCATGCTGACGCTGCTGATCGAGGAGCCGCTGAACGCGCGCCAGCTCTCGGAGCGGCTCGACATGCCGCGAACGCGACTGTACTACCATCTCGGTCTGCTCGAAAAGCACGGTATCATTCGCGCCGTCGGGTCGCGGCATGTCGGAAGCACCGTCGAGCGGACGTTTCGTGCGGTCGCGCAGCGCTTTCGCGTCGACCGCGGCGTGCTGGCCTCGAGCGCGTCGACCGCGGCGATCGACGCCGCGCAAGCGGAGATCGTCGACGCCGTCGCGCTCGATCTGCGTTCGCGCGCGCGGCGATCCAATGCGGAGACGCTGGTCGCGCGCGCGTTCACGCGGCTGACCGCCGAGCGCTACACGGATCTGCGCAAGCGGCTGCGCGCGCTGCTCGCCGAGTTCGAAAAGCCGGACGCGAACGGGACACCGGTCGAGATCGCGGCAGTCCTGTTTGCCGCGGAGGATCTCCGATGAAGGTGCGCGCGGTGCTCTGCGCCGCCTCGGTCGCCGCCGCGTGCTGCGCCGCCGCAGGTTCCGCGCGGGCCGCGTCCGCGGCGCCGGCGTGCTGCGTTCGCCTGAGTCTGGACCTCCGCGCGTACGGCGTACGCGGGCGCGGGACGATCGTCGTCGACGTGCGCGACGGGCGTTTCGTGCGGCGCTTCGCCCTCGGTCCGGCCTCCGAAGCGGAAGGATGGAACGGCGCCGCCGCCTGGCGCAGCGACGCGACCGGGATGGCACGGGTGCAAGGCGACCGCGGAGAGCGCGCCGAGATCGCCGGCTGGTCGCGTGCATTGCTCGCCGCGCTGCGCGGCGGCGCGGCGTCCGCGCTCACCGCGAGCTCCCAAGACACCGACCGGATCGCCTTTTCCGGCTTCCGCCGCTTCGGCGATCTCCACGTGCCGTCGGCGATCGTCTCGCGCTCGTCGGCGAACGGGACGTGGACGGCGCGCGTGGCGCACGTCGCATTCATCACGCCGGGCGCCGCGACGTTCGCGCCGCCGGCGCCTCCGCACGATGCGATACTGACGAGCCCGGTGACGACCGTCCCGTTCGCAATCGCTTCGGGGACGCCGCAGATCGTCGTGCGCGTCAACGGAGCCGCGCTGCGGATGTTCCTCGACAGCGGCGGTCAGAACGTCATCACCGAGTCGGCGGCGCGACGTGCGGGGCTGCGCGTCGTCGGGCGCGCGACGGTCGCGGGCGGCGGAGGCGTCGCGCCGATCCGCTTCGCGTTCGCGCGCTCCGTGCGCGTCGGCGGGGCGACGCTGCGGCACCAGCCGTACATCGTCCTGGCCGACGCGGCGCTGTTCGGCGCGGACGGCATCATCGGCTACGAGCTGTTCGCGCGGTTCGCCGCGAAGCTCGATCGGCTGCACGGAACGGTGAGCCTCGCACGCTCGGCGCGCGCGTTCGGCCCGGCGCGCGGTGCGACGCCCTTCGCGTTCATCGACCGCCAGCCGGAGGTCCCCGGCGCGCTCGACGGAGTCGCGGGCGTGTTCACGCTCGATACGGGGAGCAGCATCCCCGCGAGCGTCAACGCGGAGTTCGTCGCCGCGCATCATCTCGTGCGCGTGCTGCACGCGCATCGGACGGTCGGCGGCGCGGGCGTCGGCGGACGCTACCGCATGTATCTCGTGCACGGAACGGCGCTGCGGCTCGGCAACGCGGTCGTGACGCATCCGCTGCTGACGCTGCTGCAGCGTCCGGGCGTGTGGAACGGTCCGTACGCGCCGATCGCGAACGTGGGCTGGCCGATCCTGCGGCGTTGGACGCTCGTCCTCGACTACCCCGAGCGCAGCGTGCAGCTGCGCCCGCCGCTCACGCTGCCGGCCGGGCTTCAGCCCGGCGGCCAGCCGAGGTGACGGCCCGCCAGCACGTGGGCGTGCAGGTGATGCACGCTTTGCCCGGCGTCGGGTCCTTCGTTCATCACGACGCGGTAGCCGTGCGGACCGTGCTCGCGCCCGAGGGCCGACGCCACGGCGAGGAGCCGCGCCGCGCGCTCGTCGCTCGCGCCCTGCGTGAAATCGCTCAGATGCTGCGCGTGCTCCGTCGGGATCACGAGCAGGTGCACGGGCGCTTGCGGGTTCAGGTCGCGGAACGCGACGACGTGCTCGTCGCGGTGAACTTCCTGCGCAGAGATCTCGCGGCGGGCGATCTTGCAGAAGATGCAGTTCGGGTCGGTGCTCGCCATGGCTCCTGTCGTTTTCGCGTGCGTGCTCAGCGGGTGCGGATGGTGAACGTCCATTGCCGCACCTGGCGGTTTCCCGCCGCGTCGTAGACGGTCACGCGCACGGTGACCGGACCGTCGGGCAATGCGACGCCGGGGATGTACGTGATGAACTGATCGGTACGGGTCGAGGCCGCCGTGACGTCGAGACCGTTCACCTCGAGCTGCACCTTGGAAGCGTCGATGCCCACGTCGCTCGGCGATCGGTACGTGGCGTAGATCGACGGCTGATCGTTGTTGACGGTTTGGCCGAGGCCGGGCGCGATGTCGACGATCTGCGGGGGCGTCGTCGTCACCGCGACGAGCTGCGGCGCCTCCGCGCGAGGCGCCTCGCTCGCCCCGACCACGAGATGGCCGTAGATGCTGGTACGGCCGAAGTTCACGCCTTGCGGGACGGTATACGTCGTCGTGTACGTGCCCGGATCGCTCGGCGATTCCGGCAGCGGCAGCGCCGTGACGTAGCTGCCGATGTCGAACGTCGCCTTTCCGCCCGGCGTGCCGTGCAGCGTGACCGTGAACGACTCGCCCGCGCGCAGCGCGCCCGCGGCTTGCACGCCGAACGACGTGATCTGCGCGCTGCCGGCCGGCGTCGGGGTCGAAGGAACGGCGCGCGCGACGATGATCTGCCGCTTCTCCCCGGTATCGGGATTCAGCCGCACGGTGACGCTGTCGCCCGTCTTCAGATCGGAGAGCGTCGCGGGCCGTCCGTTCAGCGTGATCTCCGTCGTCTTGTCCGGCGTCACGACGTACCCGGTCTGCAGGACGAACGCGGTCGGCGAGACGGCGGCGATCGTTCCCGCGCGCGAGGCGTAGCGCGCGACGACCGCGTCGACGCGGCCGTCTTTCCGCATCACCACCGAAACGGCGTCGCCGACGTGGATGTCGTCGAGCGACGCCGCGGCCGAGGTGCGGGTCACCACGTCCTGCACGACGATCCGCGCGTCCGACGTGATCGCGATGGTGCGCTCCGACGGCCCCCGCGTCACGGTGATCGACTCGGGCGCCGAGTTCAGATCGACGGCGCTCACCGTGCCGACGATCTGCGTCGAGCCGCCGGCGATGCGCTGCTCGAGCCCCGGGGTCCGGCCGACGACGAGCGAGACGACCTCGACGCGCTCGGCCTTCGGGTCGTAGGCGACCTGCGCGCCGAGCGAGTCGGCGACGAAGCGCAGCGGTACGTACGTCGCACCGTCGATCTCGACGACCGGCGAATCGAGGAACACCGTGCGCGCGTCGACGGTCGCTCGGCGCGAGCCGACGCGCAACGTGATGCGGCGCGCGGGCGCCGAAGCGACGAGCGTGCCGCCGTGACGCGCGACGTTGATCCCGAGCGCGCTGTAGATGCGCACGATCGGGACGAGCAGGCGCGACCCCTCGACGCGCGGCGCCGGGTCCGGCGCCAGATCTTCGCCGTTGACGGAGATCGCGATGACGCGTACCGGCGCTTCGTCCTTCTTCGGCGGCGGCGCCGCGGCAAGCGCGGGCGCCGACGATGCCGCGAACGCGACCGCGAGCGCCGCCGCCGCGCAGCGACCGAACCGGCTCAGGAACATACCACCTCGCGAAAGACCGCGGCCGTCGATGCCGCGAACTGATCCCACGTATACGCCCGCACCGCGCCCGCGCCCTCGGCGGCACGCTCTCGCGCGCGAGCTGGGTCGCGCGCGACGGCGAGCAGCAGCGCGCGCAGCGCGGCGACGTCGCCGGCAGTGAACGTCTGCGCGTACGGCGCGACGACGGCCGGGACCGACTCGCGCGTCGCGATGACGGGCGCCCCGCACACCGCCGCCTCGAGCGCCGGCAAGCCGAATCCCTCCGCGAGCGACGGCTGAACGTAGGCAACGGCGCCGCGATAGCGTTCGCCGAGCGCAGCCGTGCCGAGCTCGCCGATGAACCGGATCTCGCCGCCGCGGCGCGCGTAGCGGGCGCGCACGGCGGGCTCGTCCACTCCCGTTACGACGAGATCGAGCACGAGGTCGTCCGGCAGCGCGGCCCAGGCGGCGTACAGCGTGCGCAGCTCTTTGTGCGGCTTGTGGTTCCCGGCGTAGAACACGTACGGGCGCGGCGCTTCGAACGCCGTCGTGGTCAGCAGCGCCGCGTCGTAGCCGAGCGGCACGATGCGGATTCGCGCGCGGTCGATCCCGAGGAGGGTCACGCAGTCGTCGGCGACGCGCGGATCGCTGACGAGCACGCGCGCGGCGCCGCGATACGTCGGGATCGCGTGCAGCCGCCAGTACGCGGCGGTCGCGCGTGCGAAGAGATGCGGGAAGCGCAAGTGGATCGCGTCGTGCACCATCGCCGTGTAGGGCCGCGGCACGAAGGGCGGCATCTCGAAGTACGGCAGGTGCACGAGATCCGCGTGCGCGCGCCGCAGCGCGAACGGAAGCCCGAGCGTCGGCGCATGGACGTGGACGATCGCGACGTCCGGTGCGACGCGCGGGACGCGCTCGACGACGGCGTTCGCGTACGCGCGCATCCCCGCCGACGCCCGGCGGGTCGCGCGCGCCGCGACGGCGACGCGAATCACGCGAGCAGCTCGCGATAGAGCGCCGCCGTCGCCCGGACGGTGCGCTCCCACGTGAGGTGCGCGCTCGCGTCGCGCGCCGCCCGCGCGTCGGCGTCGATCTGCTGCGGCGTGCGGTCGAGCGCGTGCGCGAGCAGCGCCGTCAACGCCGGGGCGTCGCGTGCCGGGAACGCGCGAACCGCGGGCTTCAGCACGTCGGGGATCGCGTCTCCGGCCGCGATCGTGAGCGTCCCCGCGCGAAGCGCCTCCAGCAGCGGAAGCCCGAAGCCCTCGCGCAGCGCCGGGTGAACGTACGCGGCGGCGCCGCGGTGCAGCGCCCATACGTCCGCATCCGAGACGTCGCCGGCGAAGATCAGCTCGCCCCGGCTCTCGCGCCCTCCGGCCGCACGCAGGCCGGCGTTCTCCGGCCCGGTGAGGATCAGGTCGACCGCGTACGCGGGCGGCAGCGACGCCCACGCCCGCACGAGCGTCGGCAAGTCCTTGTGCGGGCGATGGTTGCCGGCGTAGAAAAAATACGGTCGCGCGCGGCGCAGCGGCGCGGGCAGCGGCTCGGGCGCGTCGACGCCGAGCGGGATGATCCGGACGCGCGTCGGCGCGACGCGCGCGTAGTGCGCGAGCAGTTCGGCCGTGCGCGCGTCGTCGGTGATCACCGCGCGCGCCGCGCGCAGCACCGGCGCCACGACGGCGCGCCAGTACGGGCCGACCTTTCTTTTCACGTACTGCGGGAACTCGAGGTCGATCACGTCGTGCACCGTCACGACCGCCGGCACGGCCACGAAGCGCGGCACGAAGATCGTCGGAAAATGCACGAGGCGCGGCCGCGCCCGCAGCAGCGCGAGCGGGAGCCCGATCTGCTCGGCGAGGTCAAAGTTGTCGCCGCCGCCGACGTGGAGGATGCGCAGATCCGGCGCGACGACGGGGAGCAGCCGGCGCAGCGCGCGCGCGTAGGCGAGCATCCCGGCCGACATGTGGGACGTCTCGCGGACGTCGAGCGCGAGGTCCGGCTTCATCGCCGTGCGGCGCGCAGCGCCTTGCGCTGGACGACGACCGGATAGCGCGCGCTGTTCCAGGCGACGAACACCCCGCGCGTGCCGTCGCGCCAGCCGCCGTGTCGCGCGAACAGCCACGCCACGCGCGCCGGAAAGAGACATACCGTGCGCAGCAGCGCCGCGCGCGAGGGCCGGATCGACGCCGCTTCGATGTCGGTGTAGCGCTCGAACTTCGCGCGGTACGACGCGAGCGTCGGATACGAGTCGTGCAGCAGCGTTCCGGGCAGCTCGGCGACCGGACCGTCGACGCTCCAGCGCTCGTGCAGATCGGCCCCGCCGGCCACGCTGTGTCCCTCGACGCGCGCGCGGCCGGTGCGGAACAGCCGCAGCAGCGGCTCGTTCGACCATCCCGCCGTGCGCACCGCACGCCCGCAGAGCAGCGTCGTGCGCCGAACGACGTAGCCGTCGACGTCCCCCGACGCGTGCTCGATCGCGGCGCGCAGCTCGTCGTCGAGACGCTCGTCGGCGTCCAGCATCAGCGTCCACGCCGTCTCGACCCGCGATGCGGCGTGGCGCCGCGCGGCCACGAAGCCTTCCCAGGGGCGCGTCTCGACGCGAGCGCCCAGCTCGCGCGCGACCGCCGCCGTCGCGTCGCGCGACTCCGCGTCGAGCACGAACGTGCGCGCGCCGCGCGGCACCGAAGCGAGGGCGTGCGGGAGCCGCTCCGCTTCGTCGCGCGCGAGGACGACGACGGTCAGGTCGGCGGCGTTCAGCGGTGAACGAGCGCGCCGTCCGCCGCACGGCGGCGCGCGTGCGCCAGCGACGCGCCGATCCAGTCGCGGTAGAGCGGCGAAGGGCGGTTGGGGCGGCTCTTGTACTCCGGGTGCGCCTGCGTTCCGACGAACCACGGATGCATGTCGACCGGGAGCTCGACGACTTCCACCAGCGACGTGCGCCCGAGCGGGTGGTGACCGCTGAAGACCATCCCGTGCTCTTCGAACAGCGCCTTGTATTTGTTGTTGAACTCGTAGCGATGGCGGTGCCGCTCGCTCACGTGCGTCTCGCCGTACGCGCTCGCCGCGAGCGAGCCGGGCTCCAGCTCGCACGCGTACGCGCCGAGCCGCATCGTGCCGCCCTTCAGATCGAGATTCCGCTGCTCGGGGATGAAGTCGATGACGGGATCGGGCGACGTCTCGTCCACCTCGGTCGTCATCGCCTCGGGGAGCCCGCAGACGTTCCGGGCGAACTCGACGCACGCGAGCTGCATCCCGAAGCAGATGCCGAGGAACGGGATGTGCTGCTCGCGCACGCGCTGGATCGCCATCATCTTGCCCTTCACGCCGCGCGCGCCGAAGCCGGGCGCCACCAGGACGCCGTCGACCTCGTCGAGCGCACCCAGACCTTCGGCTTCGATCCGCTCGGAGTCGACGCGCACGACGTCGACCGCGACATCGTGGTGGATCCCGGCGTGCGCGATCGCCTCGCTGATCGAGATGTATGCATCCTTCAGCTCGACGTACTTGCCGACGAGCGCGACGCGCACGCGCGAGCGCGGCTTCTCGATGCGCTCGACGATCGCCGCCCAGTCTTCGAGCTGCGGCGGCTGGGTCTCGAGCCGCAGCTTGCGCACCACGATCTCGGCGAGCCTTTCGGCTTCGAGGTTCAGCGGGACACGGTAGATCGTCGGCGCGTCGCCGTTCTGCACGACGTTCTCGGGCGGAACGTCGCAGAACAGCGCGATCTTCTCCTTCAGCTCCAGCGGGATCGGACGCGCGCTGCCGGTCCGCACGACGATCGCGTCGGGCGTGATCCCGATCGCGCGCAGCTCGCGCACGCTGTGCTGCGTCGGCTTCGTCTTCAGCTCGTCGGCCGCGCCGAGGTGCGGCAGCAGCGTGAGATGGACGAACATCACGTTCTCTTCGCCCACGACGTGCCGCACTTGGCGGATCGCTTCGAGGAACGGGAGCGACTCGATGTCGCCGACGGTTCCGCCGACCTCGACGATACAGACGTCCGCGCCGCTCGTGTCGGCGACGCGCGTGACGTGCGCCTTGATCTCGTTGGTGATGTGCGGGATGACCTGGACGGTCGCGCCGAGATAGTCGCCGCGGCGTTCTTTCTCGATGACGGAGCGATAGATCTGACCCGTCGTGACGTTGTTGTCGCGGGTCAGCGCCTCGTCGGTGAAACGCTCGTAGTGCCCGAGGTCGAGATCGGTCTCGGCGCCGTCGTCGGTGACGAAGACCTCGCCGTGCTGGTACGGGTTCATCGTCCCGGCGTCCACGTTGATGTACGGGTCCAGCTTCTGGATCGACACCTTGACGCCGCGGCTCTTCAGGAGCCGCCCCAGGGAGGCGGCGGTGATCCCCTTTCCGAGCGAGCTGACAACGCCGCCGGTAAAGAAGATGAACTTCGCCATATAGGGGATTGCTTCGCTTCGCCCACCGGCTCGCGCCCACCCGCCGGTCCGGCCGCTTCGGGGCGCGATCGAACACCCCGCGCCGGGCGCCCGAGCGACGGCCTTTGTCCGCGCCCCGAACGGCGGACCGCCGCCCGCGCCAAAACGGCGGACCGCCGTCCCGCCCGAGCGGCGACGGGATCAGCCGGGGGTCGGCGCGGCAGGTCCGTCCGAAGCGGCAAGCCTCGTGTGGCTAGTTCACCGACGCGACCGGTGATGCGGGCGGGATGACGGCCACGACGAGGCGATCGAGCCCGGCGTAATCCTGAACCGTCTCGACGCCCGCGCCGGGAAGCACGTTGCGGACCATCTCTTCGAGGCGCCGCGCGTTCGAGGAGGCCGCTTCGAGGAGCACGATCCCGCGCGCGGTGACGAGCCGGGGCAGGTCGGGGACGAGCCGGCGGTAGAGATCGAGCCCGTCCGGACCGCCGTCGCGCGCGAGAACGGGCTCGAACCCGACCGGCTCGGGCGCCGGCGCGCACTCCGCGCTCGGCACGTACGGCAGGTTCGCGCAGACGCAGTCGTACGGGCCGTACGGGAGCAGCGGCTCGGCCAGATCGCCGCGCAGAAAGGTGACGTGCTGAAAGACTCCGTTGCGCGCGGCGTTGCGGCGCGCGACCGACAGCGCCGCGGCTGAGACGTCGCTCGCGCAGATGCCGAGCCGCGGCAGCTCCGCCGCCAGCGTGACGGCGATCGCGCCGCTGCCGGTCCCCACGTCGCACGCCGAGCCGTCCTCGCGCCGGATCGCACGCAGATGCCGCACGGCCCACTCGACGATCGCCTCCGTCTCCGGACGCGGCACGAGCACGCGCTCGTCGACGCCGAACATGCGCCCGTAGAAGCCGGCCTCGCCGGTGACGTACGCGAGCGGAACGCCGCCCGCGCGCCGCGCGACGAGCGCTTCGAATCGCGTCGCGACCTCGTCCGGCAGATCGCGCTCGGGATGCGCCAGCATCTCCGCACGCGTCACGCTCCCCGCGTGCGCGAGCAGAAACACGGCGTCGAGCCGCCCGCTTCCGCCGACGGGCTCGAGCCGCACCGCCGCGTCGCGAAGCGCCGCACCGATCGTCATCCGCGGACGGCGATGACCGCTTTGCCGACGAGGCGGCGTTCGAGCATCGCCGTGACGGCTTCGGGAGCGCGCTCGAGCGGATAAGTGGCGTGCACGCGCGGACGGAGCGAGCCTTGGGCCATCAGCTCGAACATCGCGCCGAAATTCGCGCGATTGCGGGCGGGCTCGCGCTCGAGCCATGTGCCCCAGTAGACTCCGATCGCGTCCAGCTCTTTGAGCAGGAGCCTGTTCGCCGCGATCTCCGGGATCCGGCCGCCGGCGAAGCCGACCACGAGCACGCGTCCGTTCCACTCCATCGCGCGTAACGCGGCGTCGAACACGTCGCCGCCGACGTTGTCGAGCAGCACGTCGACCGCGCCGATCTCCGCTTTGAGGCGTGCGGTCAGCTCCACGTCGGCGATCACGACGCGCGCAGCACCGGCGGCGGCGGCTGCCGCGGATTTCGCAACCGACCCGACGAGCGCCGTGACGTCCGCTCCGAGCGCGCGCCCGATGTCGCAGGCCGCCGTTCCGACGCCGCCGCCCGCGCCGGTCACGACGAGCCGGTCGCCCGAACGAAGACGGGCCCGATCGACGAGCGCATGGTACGCCGTGCCGTACGTCAGCACCATGCCGGCGGCGGTAACGAAGTCCACGTCGTCAGGCAACCGAATGGCGGCCGACGCACGCACGACGACCTGTTCCGCGAACGCGCCGCTTTTCGCCGGCGCGGCGACGCGATCGCCGGGACGAAGGTCGTCGACGCCCTCACCGACCGCGGTGACGACGCCCGCCGCTTCGATGCCGAGCACGAACGGCAGGGGCGGCTTCACCTGATACTTCCCGAGCAGCATGAGCGCGTCGGGAAAGTTCACGCCGGCCGCGTGCACCGCGAGCGCCACCTCTCCGGCCCCGGGCGACGGAACGTCGACGTCCGAAACGCCAAGGTTGCACGGATCGCCGAGCTCGCGAACCACGATCGCGCGCATCATCGTTACGCCGCGGTCGTTTCGCCGGCGAGGAGGCGCGCCTTTTCGTCCTTCTGCAGCTCGGTCACGATCTTGCCGAGATCGCCGGCCATGATGGCGGGGAGGTTCGAGAAGTTCTGGTTGATGCGGTGATCGGTCACGCGATCCTGCGGATAGTTGTACGTCCGAATCTTCTCGCTGCGATCGCCCGTGCCGACTTGGCTCCGGCGCAGCGCGCCTTCGGCCTCTTCGCGCTCGCGCCGCTTCCGTTCGGCGAGCTGCGCGCGCAGCATCCCCATCGCACGCTCGCGGTTCTGCAGCTGCGAGCGCTCCTCGCTGCACGACACGATGATCCCGCTCGGCTTGTGCGTGATGCGGATCGCCGACTCGGTCTTGTTGACGTGCTGCCCGCCCGCGCCCGACGCCTTGAACGTGTCGACTTCGAGATCGCCCGGGCGGATCTCGATCTCCCCGTCGTCTTCGACTTCCGGGAGCACCGCGACGGTCGCGGTCGACGTGTGGATGCGGCCCGCCGCTTCCGTCGCCGGCACGCGCTGCACGCGGTGGACGCCGGACTCGTACTTGAACCAGCGATACGGCTCGCCGCCCTTGACCGCGACGACGACTTCCTTGTAGCCGCCGGCCTCGTTGTCGCTCTCGCTCAGCGGCTCGACGCGCATCCCGCGCGACTCCGCGAAGCGCGTGTACATGCGCAGCAGGTCGCCGGCGAAGATGCCCGCCTCGTCGCCGCCCGCGCCCGCCCGAATCTCGATGAACACGTCCTTCGTGTCGTTCGGATCGCGCGGCAGCATCAGCTCCTGAAGGCGCGCCTCGAGTTCTTCGCGCCGCGCGCGCAGCGCCGGCGCTTCTTCTTCCGCCAGCGCCGCGAGCTCCGGGTCGCTGCGGTCGGCGCGCAGCGCGTCGTTCTCGGCGATCTCGCGCAGCAGGGCGCGGTACGCCCGGTATGCGGCGACCGTCTCCTCGATCGCCGAGCGCTCCTTCGTCAGCGCGGTGAAGCGCTTCTGATCGAACCCGCCGCTCGTGTCCGCGAGCGCGGCGTCGATCTCGTCGAAGCGTTGCGAGAGGCGTTCGAGCCGTTCGGTGTACTGCATCGGGAAGTAAAGAAGCGCGCCGGGAGACGGCGCGCTTCCGAAGTCCGGGTATGCGGCGCTAAGCCGAAGCCGTTTCCTGCTCCTGCTGCTTGCGCGCCTTGCGGGCCGTCGCCTCGGCCTTCTTCTTGTCGGCCATGGCGACGCGCTGGTTGAACTTGTCGACGCGTCCGGCGGTGTCGACGAACTTCTGCTGGCCCGTGTAGAGCGGGTGGCAGTTCGAGCAGATCTCGACGGAGATCTGCGGGAGCGTCGATCCGGTGGTGAACTGGGCACCGCAGGCGCAGGTGACCTTCGCCTCCGGATACCATTTGGGGTGACCCTGGGTCTTCACAGCCTCACGATTGTATCACCCGCGGCAAGAGGGCCCGGGCGAGCGCCCGGACCCTCCCGCCTCGCGATCAGACGCCGACGACGGCCTGGATGAGGTGCCGTGCGAACGGCACGCCGATCCCGGTCACGTGGTCGTAGCCCGTCCCGGCGGTGTAGCCGGGCGCGGGAGTGGGGGTCGAGCCTTTCGGGCATGTCCCGCTCTGCTGGCACGGCACGACGCCGTTGTTGCCGAACGTCACGTCGTAGAACGACGACGGGTAGGCATTCGCGTCGTTGTAGATTTTGTAGAAGTGCGGCGCGGCGTTGCCCAGGCGGTAACCGTAGGTGCCGCCGGCCGTTCCGCACGACGACGTCTGCGCGCACGCCTGCAGCACGAGCGCCCACATCGCGGCCATCTCCGGTGCGGCGACGCTCGTGCCGCCGTAGTCGGCCAGCTCGCCGCCGAGCGAAGCGTACAACACGACCGCGACGCCGGAGTTCGGGTCGCCCTCGAGCGAGGCGTCCGGCTGGTTGCGCCCTGCAGTGCTGACGCCGGGGCCGTACTGCCACGGGGGCGTCGGGACGAGCGTCGAGACGCCGCCGCCGCTCGCACCGCCCTGGCCGGTGCTGCTGAACGTCTGCTCGCCCCAGCCGGTGATCGGCCCGACGTACTGACCCGCGTCGTTCAGCGGGACGAGGACGCCCCCGACCGAGGTCACGTTCGGATCGTCGGCCGGATAGGAGATGCACGGGTTTCCGGCCTGCGCTCCCGTCTCGTACGGAGCGCACGTCTGCGCGCCTTGGTCGCCGGACGAGACGAAGACCGCGACGCCTTCCGCCGCGAGCGCCGCGAACTCGGCCGCTTCGAGGTTCGTCGGGTCGTACTGCCCGTACACGTTCGCCTGGCTGCTGTAGCCCTGAAAGACTTCCGGACCGCCGTAGCTCAGCGAGAGAATGTCGGGGCCCTTTCGCACGGACGCCGAGCCGTTGTTGTCGGCGATCGCCTGCTGGATCTCGTCGTCGGATTCTTCCAGGCCCTGGTACGCGTAGCCGAGGCCGGTGTTCGGGTCGGGTGAGCATGCGTTGCTTCCCGGCGTGTTGCACTCGACCGGCACGTACGCCAGGTAGTAATTGACCGTCGCGTCGCGCGCGAGCGACGCCGACTGCTGCGTGTCGATCTGCGTCTCGCCGTCTTCCGGATTGCAGGACGCGGTCGGCGACTCGGACGGATTGACGTTCGGGTTCGACGAGGGCCCATTGCACGGCGGCGTCACCGGCGGCGGCGTCGCGGTCGGCGACCCGCCGGTGTTGGCGGCGGCGCTCGCGCTCACGACGGCGAGGTTCACCTTCGAGCTGCCCGCGACGCCGTAGAGCCCGCGGAACGTCGGGAAGTCGGCCGACGAGAACGGCCCCGTCCCGATGATGCCGATCGTGATCCCTTTGCCGGTATAACCGGCCGCGTAGGCGCCGTCGTAGTCGAATGCGGCGGCGATCTGCTGCGGCGTGTTGCCGATGCCGACTTCGGTATGGTTCGTACCGTGCACGAGCTGCGTGTGCCGCAGCGCCGGCGCCATCACCGCGTCGGCGATCGACGATACGGGCAGCGCCTTCGAGAACGTGACGTTCGTCGACGGTGCGACCATCATCGTGCCGCGCGTGTCGCGATAGTACGCGAACGTCGTGTTCAGCGCTTTCTCGAACGCCGTGCGCGGTCCGGCGACGGTGAGGCCGAGCCGCTGCGGCCAGCCGCCGACTTTGAGTCCGTACGACGCGAAGTAGTTCGCGACCGTCGTCTGGTCGGCCAGGGTCGCGCCGAACTGGGCGCCGATCTGGCTCGCCGTGAGGAATTTCCGGTAGTTCGCGTTCGTCGGATCGTTGACGGCGCGCGCGTACGCCGCGAGCCCCGTGGCGTTCTGCATGTTGACGACGACGTGCAGGACGAGGTTGTTGACGGCCGTCGCCGGCCCGAGCTTCGTCACCGTCGTCGAGTTGAAGAGCTTGCCCGGATAGAGCGTGCGGACTGCGGCCGAGGTCGTCGGGCCGCCGCCGTTCGCCGGCTGGTTGACTTGCGGAACGGCGCGCGGCGTCGTGCCGCCGCCTCCGCCGCCGCACGCGGCGAGCATGCTGAGCGCGACGAGACCTGCGCCGGCGCGCGCGGCGAGCTGGAACGTGCGGATCACTTGGAACCCCCCTTGGCGGCGCGCGCGGCGTTCAGACGCCGCAGCACGGCTTGATGGACGCGCTCCTCGAAGCCCGTCACGACGATGCTGCGCGGCATGAGCGCCGGAAGCGCAGCCGCGCCCTTGAGCGACTCGGCCGAACGTGCCTTCGCGAGCGTGGTGGACCCGTTGAGACTCTTCAGCCCGATCACTTCGCTGATCGTGGTGTTCAGCAGCGGTTTCGCGTTCGAGCTGTAGACGAGCAGATACGGACCGTATTGGCCCGAATAGTCGTAGTACGAGGTGATGCTGTCGTCGACGGCGACGCACACCGAGCCCGCGCCCGCGACGTCGAACGTCTGGGTCGTGCGCGTCTCGAGCGTGCCGAGCGCGGAGTCGACCGACGTCACGACCTGCTTCACGAGGCTGGGCGCATACGGGAACGGACCCTGATTCGGACAGCGCCCGTCCAGCGAAGCGCCGGTCGTGATCGTGTCGCTCTCCATCGTCGGCTTGGTCTGCGACGACGGAATCCAGCTCGGGAACGACGCGGTGAACTGCGGCGTCGCCGAGAGGGTCGGCGAGAACGTCGTGGTCGACGGATAGAAGCCGTACGTGATGTTCCCGCTCGTCGGAGCGCTGAACTCGTAGCCGCCGCCGTAGAGAAGTATCTCTTCACGCGCACTGTAGTCCGACGCCATCATGTTGGAGTTCGGGTTCGGCTGAATCGTCATCGCGACGGTCTCCGCGTACGAGCCGTCGGCATTGACGTTGCGCGTGGTCGTCACCGTCGATCCGTTGGCCCCGACGTTCACGCCGGGGTCGGTCTCGGTGTAGACCTCGGCGGCGTCGTTCGAGAACGATTCGCTGTACTCGGGGATGATCGTCTGCAGGCCGTTGTTCGCGCCGTAGGTCGTCGTGAACGACGCGCCGGTCGAGTCGGTCTCGCTGGTGTTCAAGGTGCGGACGGCCGTCTCGCCGCTGCCCTGTGGCTGGAACGCCACCGTCGCCTTCGTCGTGCTCGTCAGCGTGCGCTGCGTGAGCGCGTCGGTTTCGTTCGACGTGTAGACGGTGTTGCCGGACGAGTCGTTGCTCGTCACGATGTTCACGGTCACCGTGCCGTTCTGGACGGTGCTGACCGGAGACGAGCTGATCGCTTCGGCGGTGTCGGTTTCGGCGTAGGTTCCGTTGTAGACCGCGGTGGTGCCCGCCGCGCTCAGGCGGTCGGGGCCGGGAGAAGGCGTCGGAACAGGCGGGGGCGTGTACGTCCCGCTTGTGCCGCAGCCGGCCAAGAGCAGTCCTATGCCAAAGCACAGGAGCGAGCGTCGCATAGACAAGCGCCGGACCTCGTGAGAAGTGCAGAGAGCCGCCCGGAGATCAACACCCCCGATCGGTGCGCGTGACTTACTTTCACGCGCGGCGCCATGCCTGCCGTCCAGCGAGCGAAAAGTGCGTTTGCCGACGCATTGCGCAAACGCGAGCGAGCGTGCGCGCGTGAAACGGCGCGTTTGCCGCGCGCGTTACGACCGTCGGAGGACCGTCGGCGCTCGCTTCCTTCCTCGAATCCCCGCGAGGCAAGAACGCGGCCCGCGTTTGCGAATCCAGACAGGTCATCACCCGACCCGGAAGAGGTTCCGTTGAATTTTCGTCATCTCGCGCTCGTCGGGATCGCAGCGCTCGCCCTCAGCGGCACGGCCGCCGCGCAACAGGCGGGCCAGCAAGCCCCGTCGACCGCCGTGACGCCGCCCCCGCCGCCGCCCCCGAACGGCGCCGTGGCGACGCCCGGCCAGCTCCTCGGAACGCCGTTCCCGGCCGCAACCGCCAGCCCCACGCCGGCGCCCGCCCGGCGCCGCGGGCGGCGCTCGGAGGCCTCGCCCGAGCCGAGTCCGAGCGACACGCCGGAGCCGCCGCAGTTCTCGACGATGGACGGCGTCTGGGAAGTCGCGCTGCAGCCGCTCAACGGCGCCCGGACCGTGTATTCGCACCTCTACGTCACACAACAGGGCGAGCAGCTCAGCGGGACCTGGGCGCACGGCAACAACGACAAGACGCCGTTCACCGGGACCTTCGACGGGCGGCTCTTCAAGCTGACGCTGAAGGACGCGAAGACGAGCTGGACCATGGCCGGCTACGCCGAGAACTTCTCCGACATGGTGGGTCTGCTGACGTCGAGCGACCCGAAGGATTCGGGCACGCCGTTCACCGCCGACCATCGCAAGAAAGAGAAGATCGAAGGCGGCCCGCGGCGCGGGAAGAACGCGCCGAAGCCGTCCCCCTCGCCCGGACACTGACGTGAGCGGCGCGGACGCCCTCGACGCGCGGATCCTCGGCGCGATCGAGGCGTACGCGCTCGACGACGCGGCGTTTCTCGCGCTCGCGCGCGAGCTGGTCGCGTACCAGATCGCGCACAACGCGCCGTACGCCGCGTTCGCGCGCGCCGCCGGCTTCGGCGAAGGCCGTCTGCCGGAGAGCGTCGAGGCGATCCCGGCGGTGCCGTCGGCGGCGTTCAAGGAGTTCCGTCTCGCGACGTTTCCTCCCGACGAAACCGCGACGTGGTTCGAGACGAGCGGAACGACGCGCGGGCAGTCCGGGCGGCACGAGCTGCCCACGACGCGCCTGTACGAAGCGGCGCTGCTCGCGTCGTTCGACCGGATGATGCTCCCGGACGGCGTGCGGCTGCGCTATCTGAACCTCGTCCCCGACCCGCGCGAGCGGCCGCACAGCTCGCTGGGATTCATGATGGACGTCGTCGCGCGCGAGCGCGGCGACGGCGCTGCGGCGTGGCTCGTGCACGATGAGGTGCTCGACGTCGACGGCTTCGTGCGCGAGGCCCGCCGCGCGCACGCGGACGGTGCGGCGGTGTGTGTGGCGACGACGGCGTTCGCGCTGCTCGCGCTCGTCGACGCGCTCGATGCGCGCGGCGCGCGGATGGCGCTGCCCGCGGGATCGCGCGTGATGGAGACGGGCGGATTCAAAGGCCGGACGCGAACGGTGACGCGGCACGAGCTCTACGAGCGCGCCTCGGCGGTGCTCGGGCTTCCGCCCTCGGCGATCGTCGCGGAGTACGGGATGACGGAGCTGTCGTCGCAGTACTACGACGCCCCAGCCTCGCGCGACCGCATCGAGCCGCGCGTGAAGGTTCCTCCGCCGTGGCTGCGGCCGATCGTCGTCGACGGCGAAGGGCGGCCGCTCCCGCGCGGTATCGTCGGCATCATCCGGCACGTCGACCTCGCGAACCGCGGCTCGGCGATCGCGATCGAAACCGAAGACCTCGGCGCGCTCGTCGACGACGGGCTCGTGCTGCTCGGACGCGAGCAGGGCGCCGAGCTACGCGGCTGCTCGCTCGACGCGGAGACGCTGCTCGGCCGCCGTGGCTGACGCGCCGACCGGCGCGTTGCGCGCGCTCTCGGCACGGCGGATCATCGGCTTCATCGCCGACGCCGCGGAGCGCTGGAGCGACGCGGACTTCGCGCCGCGTGTCCGCGCGACGCACGCGATCGCGAAACGGCTCCGCTACAGCGAGCCCGTCGTCGACTACGCGCTCGACCGCCTCTTCTTCGGGATCACGCGCGACGCGCTGACCGCGACGATCGCTTCGGAGCTCGGGTCCGTCGACGCGCTCGACGGCGTGGTCGCGCGCGCGGGCGCCCCGGCGGCGTGGGCGCGCGGCGTCGACCGCGTGGCGATCGTCTCCAGCGACACGACGATCGGCGTCGCACTGATTCCGGCGATCTTTGCCCTGTGCGCGAAGTGCGACGTCGTCGTGAAGGACCGCAGCGACGCGCTCGTGAGCGAGTTCTTCGGCTCGCTCGCCGAGGAGCATCCCGGGTTCGCGAGCGCGGCGACCGCGAAGACGTGGCGCGGCGGCGACGATGCTGATGAAGCAGGGATTCTAGCGGCCGCGGACGTGGTCGTCGCGTTCGGCCGCGACGAGGCGCTGCGCGCGATCCGCGCGCGGTGCGCAACCGAAGCGCGCTTCGTGCCCTTTGGGCACCGCGCGAGCGTCGGACGTCTGACGCGCGACGACGTCGCGGCGCTCGACGACGAACTCGCCGACCGCATCGTGCGCGACGCGCTCCTGTACGACGGTGAAGGTTGTCTATCGTTGCACGCGCTGTTCGTCGACGCCGGCAACGAGGAGGCCCGGGCGGCGCCGGGCGGCGATGTGCGCCGCAGCATTGCGGCGACGCTCGCCGCGGCCTGCGAGCGCGTCGGCGTGGAGTTTCCGGCCGTTGCACGCTCTCCCGATGCCGATGCGCCAGTCGCAGCATACAGGAATCTCGCCGCGTTTCGCGCGGCGAGCGGCCGCGGCGGGGTGTATCGCGCCGGCGGTGCGACGCTGGTCGCCGACGCCTCGCACGACGATCCGCCGCCGCTGCTCCCGCGCGTGCTTCCGCTCTACGCGGGCGACGACGACGCGCTGGCCGCGTACGTCGCGGCGCATCGGCTCCCCGTCCAAGCGCTCGGCGTCGTGACGCCGGACGAGCGCGCCGTCGCGCTCGCTCAGCGCGTCGGCGCCGTGCGCGTCGCGCCGTTCGGCACGCTGCAAGACCCGCCGCTCGCCGGACACCACGGCGGCGCCCCGCGTATCGCCGACTTCATCCGCTGGCTCGACGCCCGCTGACGCGACTGCTCCGACGCGACGAGCGGCGCGCCGGACAAGACCCGGCCGATTCGCGGCGTATGCTGCGAGCGTGTCCGATCCCTCGCCGTTCGAGTCCGTTACGACGCCCCCGCCCGGCCCTCGCTCGCGGGGGCTCGCACGCGAGCTCGCGCGCTACGAAGCACCCGGCGTCACGTACCTGGGCGACGACTATCCCGTTTTCTGGGAGCGGGCCGAAGGCGCTCTCGTATGGGACCTGGACGGAAACCGCTATCTCGATCTCACGTCGGCGTTCGGCGTCGCGGCGACCGGGCACACGAACGCGGCGGTCGTCGCGGCAATTGAAACGCAGGCGCGCGCGCTGATTCACGGGATGGGCGACGTCCATCCGACCGAAGTGCGGACGCGGCTGCTTCGCCGGCTCGCCGAGATCGCGCCCGGCGACTTGACGAAGACATACCTCGCGACGTCGGGTTCCGAGGCGGTGGAGTTCGCGCTGAAGACCGCGCTGCTCGCGACGAAGCGGCCGCGCTTCCTCGCGTATCACGGAGCGTATCACGGGCTCTCGCTCGGCGCGCTGGAAGTTGCGGGAATCGACAAGTTCCGCGCGCCGTTCGCGCCGCTCGTCGCCGAGCGTGCCACCTTTCTTCCGTATCCGGGGCGCGAAACGTCGCTCGAGGACGCGCTTGCCGGGGTGCGACGCGCGCTCGCGCGCGACGGCGACATCGGCGCGATCGTCGTCGAACCGATTCAAGGCCGTGGCGGCGTCATCGTCCCGCCCGCCGGATTTCTCCCTGGCCTGCGCGCGCTGTGCGACGAGCTGGGGCTGCTCCTGATCGTCGACGAGATCTACACGGGCTTCGGGCGCACGGGGACGCTCTTCGCGTGCGAGCGCGAAGGCGTCGTCCCCGATTTGCTGTGCATCGGAAAGGCGATCGCCGGCGGTGTTCCTCTCGCGGCGACGATCGGCACGCCGCGCGTCATGGACGCGTGGCCGGTGAGCGCGGGCGAGGCGCTGCACACCTCGACGTTTCTCGGCAATCCCCTCGCGTGCGCGGCGGCGCTCGCGCAGATCGAGGAGGTCGAACGCCTGGACGTCTGCGCGCGCGCGCGCGAACACGAAGCCCTGCTGGGCGAGCGGCTCGACGGGCTCCGCAGCCTGCCGGGCGTGCGCGACGTGCGCGGCGTCGGCTGTCTGTGGGCGGTCGAGTTCGAACACGCCGGGCGCGCGAATCGCGTCGTCGTGCGCGGCCTCGCGAACGGACTGGTGCTGCTGCAGTCCGGGCCGACGGGCACGTCCGTCACGATCGCGCCGCCGCTGACCATCGAGGAGCGGCAACTCACGCGAGCGCTCGACCTGTTCGAGCGGACGGTGCGCGAAACGGAGGGGCGATGAGCACGCTGAAGGTCGGGATCGTCGGGTCGGGGTTCGGCGGGGCGGTACACGCGCCCGCATACGCGCTCCATCCGCGCTTCGAGGTCGTCGCCATCGCGTCGCCGTCGAGCGCCGAGCGCGTGGCGGCCGAGCGCAAGATCCCCCACGCGTTCCGCTCGGTCGAGGAGATGCTGCGCGGCGTCGAGCTCGACGTCGTTTCCGTCGCCTCGCCGCCGTTCGATCATCATCGTTCGGTGCTCGCCGCGCTCCGCGCCGGCAAGCACGTGCTGTGCGAGAAGCCGCTCGGGTTGACGCTCGCGCATGCCGAGGAAATGCTCGCCGAGGCAGAGCGCGCGGGCGTCGTGCACGCGACGGCGTTCGAGTTTCGCTACGTTCCGCAGGTGATCGCGCTCAAGGAGCTGATCGACAACGGGCACCTCGGCGCCCTGCGCGAGATCGAGGTCGCGCGGCTGAGCAAAGAGCTGCTCGAACGCAATACCGCGCGCAAGCGCGGCTGGTGGTTCCGGCGCGAGGACGGCGGCGGGATGGCGAACGCCGTGATGCCGCACTTCTTCGATCTCGCCACGCATCTCGCCGGGCGCGCGCCGCGTGCGACGACCGGCCTCTTGCGGACCGCAAACCCGCGACGCTCGGACGCCGACGGCACGTTCGAAAGCACCGTCGCCGACGGCGCCTTCGCGTACTGCGACTACGGCGACGGACTGGTCGCACGCGCTTCCGTCGACGCGACGACTGTGCTCGACTCCACGACCGTCGCGGTGCACGGCGAACGGCGAAGCGGCATCGCGAACGGGCCGTGGTTCGGCGACTTCACCTTGTTCGCGATCGCCGAGGACGAGCAGGACGAGCTCGACGTAGCGCCTGCGCCGTACGCCAAGCACGCGCAGATCCACGCCAACCTGCCGTTCTTCTTGCCGCTGCTCGACGCGTTCGCCGAGCGGATCGATCTCGGGACGCCCGGGGTCCCGACGTTCGCCGACGGCGTCGAGGCGCAACGCGCGCTCGACGCCATCGGCTACGGCCGCTGAACCGCGGCCGTCCGCGCCTTAGGGCAGATGCGGATCGCCGAGCGCCTTCGCCATCGCGCGATAGACGTTCAGGCGTCCGCAGCCTTCGTTCGGGTCCGAGATGTCGTCCGCCGTCGAGCAGAGCAGCGAGCGCATCGCGCTCGGCGACTGGTACGGCGAGCCCGAGCCGCCCGTCGCGGACAGGATGAGCGCCGCCGCGCCGGCGACGGTCGGCGTGGCCATCGACGTTCCGGCGATCAGCGTGCGACAGTCATCGGTCGAGCTGCTCGACGCATAGTCCGGCGAGCAGTTGCCTTCGAACGTCGTGTCGCTGCTGTTCGCCATGAACGGCGTCGACGTCCAGATGTCCTCGATCCAGTGCAGATCGTCCTGGTCGTAGTTGTTTCCGCTCACCCAGGGATCGCCGCCCGGCGCGACGATGCCCCACGCGGACGCGCTGCGGACGGCCGCACCCGGGCTGCCGTAGTCGGTATAGGTCGCGACGTACTCCTTGGGCGTGGTCGCGCTGCCGCCCGCGCTCGTTCCGCTGCCGTTCTGCGTTCCGTCGTCGAGCGACGTCGCGCCGACGGCGATCACGCCGGAGTCGCATGCCGGCGCTTCCACCGGCGGTCCGTAGGAGTTTCCGGCGGCGGCCGTCACGATGATCCCCGCCTTGATGGCGTCGGCGACCGCGGCGCCTTCCGTCGTGTCTTCATCAACGCCCGCGGGGCTGCACGCGTCGCCGCCCAAGCTCATCGTGATCACGTTGACGTGCTGGGCGACCGCGTCTTCGATCGCCGACGCGATGTCGGTCGTGCTCGCCCCGCACTGGTCGTCGTTGTTGTTGTCGTTGTCGCAGTTGTCGTCCGGCGTCGGATACACGCGGTATCCGTAGATGACGACGTTGCCGCCGGCGCCGGTGAAGCCGAGGCCGTTGTTCATCTGCGCCGCCGCGAGTCCCGCGACGTCGGTGCCGTGCCCGTCAGGGTCGGTTTCGTAGTTCGAGGTCGACTGCGTGTACGGCGAGGCGGCCGCCGTGATGAAGCACTTCTGGTAGACGATCTTGTTCTTCAGCTCGGGGTGGTTCGGATCTTCACCGGTGTCGATGACGGCGATCTTCACGGAAGACGAGCCCAGCGCGCCGGCGGCGGTGATGCCGCTGCCGTTGCCGGACTGCGAGTACGCGAACGCGTGCTCGAGCTGGATCGCGTGCATGTTCCACTGGCCCGGAACGAGCGAGCTTTCGGCGTACGGCAGAGCTTCGAACGTCGAGGGCGCCGGGTTGCCGGCAGCCGTGTTCTGCGCCGCCGTGAACCCGTCGAAGTACGGGTCGTTCGGCCAGTAGGTGGTCGTCACCGAGCTCGGGCGACGGCGTGCGCCGGCCGTCGCGACGCTGACGACGCCGCTCTGCTTGCGCAGCGCCGCCTCGACCGTCGCGACCTGCGAGCCGGACGGAACCGCGACGATGTGCGTCACCGTGCCGAGATGCGAGAACGTGAACGAGCGCACGAATTGCGCGCCGGCGGCCGTCTCGCGCTGCGTCAGCGCCGTGGCGCTGCGCTGCGCGCTCGCCGCGCTGTACGTCACCGCGAGCATCGTCGGCGCCGCGGTCGTCTTGGGCCGCGTGCGGCCGCGGACCGCCTTCGCCGAATGCTCTCCGAGCGAGGCGCGAGCGACCGACGTGCCCGAATCGTTCGCCGGACAGACGTATGCCGACGCCGGCCCCGTCGAGGGCGCCGACGTCGGCGCACCGGTCGCCGTCCCGACGGGCGTCGGGTTCGGGTTGGGGACGTAGTGGCTGCCGCCGCCACCACCGCCTCCTCCGCAGCCCGCGAGCAAGCCCGCGGCGGTCAGAATGGCGAGAAACGCACGTAGGGATCGGGACACGGGCGACCTCCGGGATGCACGCGAATCGACCGAGAGGCCGACTCCATAGACTACTTATCGGCAGCGACTTTATCCCGGCGTGAAACATGAAAGAACGGACAAAAATCGCTAGGAATCGCCTCTGAACCGCCGGCAGTCGCTACCGACGAGCTGACGATAGCCAGCTTGATCGCCCCAATGGCACAGCCCCGTGAAGCGGTGGAGCGACTGGGTCCTACCTCGGAGATGTGACTCGAACTTCTCCTTCGAGCTTGCGCCACAGGAGTCCGAGCGCGGCCATCGTCGCGCGCTCGCGGACGTCCGAGCGCGTCCCGGGGAAGGTCAGCCGCCGCGTTTCGACCTCGTCCTCGCCGCAGGCGAGGGCGAACCACACGAGCCCGACCGGCTTCTCCGGCGTCCCGCCGTCGGGCCCGGCGATCCCGGTCGTCGAGATCGCAACGTCGCAGCGGAGCGCGCGCCGCGCGCCGCGCGCCATCGCGACGGCCGTCTGCTCGCTCACGGCGCCGTGCTCCGCGAGCACGTCGTCGGGGACGCCGAGCAATGAGGTCTTCACGGCGTTGTCGTACGCGACGATACCGCCCCGGAACGCCGCCGACGCACCGGGTACCGTCACGATGCGGTCCGCCACGGCGCCGCCCGTGCACGACTCGGCGGTCGCGAGCGTCCAGCCGCGCGACTTCAGCCGCTCGACGATCGCACCGGGCAGCGTCGTCTCGTCGGCGCCGTACAGATACGCGCCGATACGCTCGCGCAGCTCCGCTTCGATCGGCGCGATCAGTGCGCGCGCCTGCGTTTCGTCCTGCGCCTTCGCCATGATCTTCACGTCGACGCGGAAGCCGTGCGCGAGCATCGCGATCTTCGGGTTCTCGAGCGTGCGGAACAGGTCTTCGACGCGCGCGTCGAGGTCCGACTCGCCGATGCCGATCGTGTGGAGCGTGCGGGTGAAGATCGTGGCGCGCAGCGTGAAGCGCCGCACGAGCCACGGCAGCAGCTTCTCCTCCAGCATCGGCTTCATCTCGCGCGGCACGCCGGGCATGCACGCGACGAACTTGCCGTCGTCACGCAGCGCGACGAATCCGGGCGCGGTCCCGTGCGGGTTGTCGAGCACGACCGAGCCTTCCGGAAGGTACGCCTGACGGCGGTTATTCTCTGCCATGGGCCGGCCGAACTGACGGAAGCGCTCCTCGATCGCGCGCAGCGAGGGCTCGTGCAGGAGCAAGGGCTTTCCGACGGCGCGCGCAACCGCGTCCTTCGTCAGGTCGTCGACGGTCGGTCCGAGTCCACCGGTCGTCACGACGCCGTCGGCGCGCGCGAGCGCGCCCTCGAGCATCGCGGCGAGGCGATCGGCGTTGTCGCCGACGGAATGCTTCGCGTAGACGTCGACCCCGTGGTCCGCGAGCCGCCCCGCGATGAACACGCTGTTCGTGTCGACGAGGTGCCCGAGCAGAATCTCGGTGCCGATGGTGACGATCTCGACCGACGGCATCAGTCGGCAGCTCCTTTCGCCGTCATGCGTCTTTGGGCGGCGTCAGCACGATGTACTGATGCCCGTCGTTCAGCCATAAGCGCCCTCGCCGGTCGGCGACGATCCCGGCCGAGCCGGCATTGAGCGGGACGTCGAAGAAACGCGTGCCGCGGGCGTCGATCCGCAGCAAGCCGATGCGCAGACGTGACCACGGGTAATCGTCGTCACTCCGTCGCGTGAGCAGCTCGACCCAGCAGCGCCCGCTGCGGTCCGTCGTCAGCACGCCGAGCGCCGGATGGGGCAGACGGAAGTCGCGACAGCGACCGTCCGCGCTCAGCCGCAGCAGCGTCTCGCCCGACGCCGCAACGACGAAGACGCCGCCGTCCATGTCCGGAGCAAGAGACGGAGAGCCGCCAAGCGCCCGCGCCAAGCCGCGCCACGCGTGCCGCACGCGCCCGTCGCGAAGCAGCGCGACGTCGCCGGCGTCGTCGGTGAACCAAACGCCTCGCGCGGTCGGCACGACTTGGCGCGGCGTGCGGAACGCGCCCACGCACCACGACTTCGACGCACGTCCCGCGACGCTCCCGACCCCGTCAGCGCGCGGGAGAGAAAACCACAGTGAAGATCCGCGCGGCGCCAACCCTTGGACGGAAAGCGCGGTCGTCGCGCCGGGCGGAATGACGCTGCACCGGGACGGCGCGACGACACGAAGCACCTCGGTGCGTCCGTTGGAAAGCCGCGCAATGGCTCCGTCGCCGCCGCACGAGAAACGCATCGCCTCGTCGACGACTGGTGCGCAGCCGTCGGGTATGGTGCGAATGCGGGTGAGCTTTCCGGCGAGGGAGTCGATGCGGTACAGCCCGTCGCCGTAGCCGAAATACATCCAGCCGTCGCGCGCTGCGAGGGCGGGCCGCAGATCGCCCCGAGACGTCAGGCCCGGTTCCGTCACGCGAATCGTGGCCGCATGCCATCCGCCCGGCCATGCCTTGCCCTCCGGACCACTCGGCGCACCGGACGCAATCGCAGGCGAGCCCGCGCAGATCAGCGCGAGGCCGAACATGAGCCACTGCGCCGACGGCATCAGAGGTCCACCGGGCGGAGATAGAACTCGTTGATCGCGGTGTTCGAGACGAGGGCGGTCGTCGGCAGGTGGCGTTTCCAGTGCGTCGAGTCGACGCGCCGGCGCACGAGCGCGACGTCGGCGGGTTCGTAGCCGCGGGCGGCGATCGCGTCGTTCGCGTAGCCGAGCAGGATCAGGTTCAGGATGCGGTCCGCTTTCGCGTACGTGATGCCGAGGTCGCCTTCGTCGGTCTGGTTCGCTTCGAGGTCCGCGCTCGGCGGTTTGTCGATGATCTGCAGCGGGACGCCGAGGTGTCGCGCGAGCGCCCACACCTGCGTCTTGAACAGATCGCCGATCGGGTTGACCGGCGGCGTGTCGTCGGCGTGCCAGGTGAAGTAGCCCATGAGACGTTCGGTCTTGTTCCCCGTGCCGACCGGCAGCGCGTTCCACCGCGCCGACTGATCGAACAGGATCAGCATCCGCATCCGGGCCATCACGTTGCCCTTCCGGCGCGGATCGGCGTCCGGCGCGTGCTTCAGGTAGCCGTCGACCGCGTCGCTGATCGGAATCGTCTCGGCGTTGATCCCGAGCGCGTCGATCACGCGCTCCGCGTCGCTGAGCGAGCTGGCCGCCGAGGTCGCGTACGGCATGCGGATCGCGTACACGTTCTCGGGTCCGAGCGCGCGCGCGCACAGGTATGCCACGAGCGCGCTGTCGACGCCGCCGGAGAGTCCGAGCACCGCGCGCGCGATGCCGCGCCGCTGGATCATCTCGTCACGCAGGAACGCGACGAGCCAGCGCGTCGTCAGCTCGGCGTTGATCTCCAGCGTCGGCTCCTCGGGCCGCGCATCCACGACCGGCAGCCGGCCGTGCATCTCGTCGTTCGGCCCGCGGTCGATCGCCGTCACGCGGGATCCTCGAGCCGCCGGAGCACCGGGATCTCGTCATCGAGCCACAGATCGGGAAGCACGGCCGAGAGGTCGCCCAGCAGCGGGATCATCGCGCGGGCGAGATCGACTTCGTCGCGGTCGAGGCTCACGCGAACGATGCATGCATCGAGCGGACCGGCCGTCTGCAGCAGATCGCCGCGCGGCGAGTACGCGCACGTTCCGCCGGACATTCCTTTGCCGCCTTCGAACCCGACGAGCCCCGCGTACAGCACGTACACGCCGTGTTCCGCCGCCGCCGACGAAAGAATCGCCTTCCAGCGGACGTTGCTCTCGAGCTCGCCGTCGGTGCTGCACAGCCCGCGCCCCGGCGACGCGCTCGGGACGATGAGCAGCCGCGCGCCTTTCAGCGCGGCGACGGTCGGCATGAGCGCGTGCCACGCGTCCTCGCAGATCAGGATCGCCGCGGTTCCGAACGGCGTCTCGAACGTCTGCAGCTTGCGGCCCCGCGTGAGGAAGCGCTCTTCGTCGAACACGCCGTACGTCGGGAGGAACATCTTGCGATGGACGTGCACGATCCGTGGTCCGCCCGGCTCGCCGCAGCGGACGTACAACGCGCTGTTGTGGAACGTGCCGTCGACGTTCTCGTAGAAGCCGACGACGACGTCACCGGCGTGCGAGGCGTTCGCCCGCCAGCGCTCGTCGATCTCGTGCGCCATCGTGTCGCGGTCGCGCGCCAGCTCGTACACCGCGCCTTCGAGGAAGTACCCGGTCAGCGCGGCCTCGGGGAAGACGACCAGGTCGGGCGCGTCGGGGGCGAGCTGCGCGAACACCTGCCCCATCGCGGCGAGATTCGCCGCCACGTCGCCCTTGCGCGGCTTGAACTGAACGAGCGCGGCGTTCACGTCAGCTCGCGGCGGCGGCGGGCGCGCGCGTGACGCGGAGCCGCTCCGCCAGCTCCTCCGCGGGGTAGGTGAGGATCTCGACGAGCGTCGGGTGCAGGTGCGGGATGCGCGCGTACGAGTCGACCGTCGCGCCGTACGCCATCGCGACGACGAGCGGCTCGATGAGATCGGACGCCTCCGGTCCGAGGATCGCCGCCCCGAGGATGCGGCCGTCCGTCGGCGAGCACATCATCTTCACGAAGCCCTTCGTCTTGCCGAGGGCGACCGCTTTGCCGTGCTCTTCGAAGGGATACGAGGCGACGAGATACGGGACGTTGCTGCGCTGCAGGTCGCGCTCGCTCTCGCCGGCGACCGCGACTTGCGGATCGGTGAAGACGGTGTGGGTCTTCGTGAGCGCGTAGTCGGCGCGCTCGTCGCCGCCGGTCGCCGCGTTGCGCCCCGCGATCTCACCTTGCTGGATCGCGACGTGGACGAGCAGATACTGTCCGGTGACGTCACCGACCGCGAAGACGTCGGGATTCGAGGTGCGCAGCGTGTCGTCGACCGCGATCCCGGTGACCTGGTGGTGCTCGACCTTGGCGGCGTCGAGGTTCATGTCGCAGACGTTCGGGACGCGGCCCAGCGCGTAGAAGATCTCGTGCGCCGCGACGTGCCCTTCGACGCCGTCGCGCACGAAGTGCACGAGCTTCAGCCCGTCCTCGCGAACGCTGACGCGCTGCACCTGCGCCCGCGTCTCGATCCGCATCCCCTCTTCGCGCAGGTACTCCGTGAGCCCGGTGCCGACGTCCGAGTCCTCGCCGGAGAGCAGGTGCGGCGAGCGCAGGACGATGGTCACCGGAACGCCGGCGCGGTGAAAGAACTGTCCGAGCTCGCTGCCGACGTAGCCGCCGCCGAGGACGACGAGCGAGCGCGGCGGCGCCTCGAGCTCCAGGGCGGCGTCGCTGTCGATGAAGCCGGTTTGCGCGAGGCCGGGGACCGCAGCCGGCGCCACGCTGCTGCCCGTCGCGATGACGAAGCGGCGCGCCGTCAGCAGCTGGTCGCCGACGCGCAGCGTCGTGGGCGACTCGAACCACGCGTCCCCGCGATAGATGGGAAACGTCTCGATACCGGCGATGCGATAGTCCGCCCAGTCCCGCACGAGCCGCCGTTTGCGCGCGGCGAGCGCGGCATAGTCGAGCGAGGGGGCGGACGCGTCGATCGCCAGCTCGCCCGCTTCGCGGAAGGCATGGAGGAGGTCGCCCGTCGCGATCAGCGTCTTCGACGGCATGCAGCCGCGCAGGATGCACAGCCCGCCGAGAGGGCCGCGGTCCACGAGCGCGACCGAGGCGCCGGCGTCGCGTGCGGTCCGGGCCGCCGCATACCCCCCACTGCCGGCCCCGATCACGACCACGTCGTAACGATTCGAAATCTGCTGCTCCCCGGGGCGCTGCCCCACGGTGTGCAATTTACGGCCCTGCGGAATGGTTCCATGCAGGCGACCGACGCGGTGCGCGCGGAACGAGCGGGACCGTGAACCTCGCCGCCGTCCGGAGCTCCGGCCGCACCGCGTTCTTCCGGCCGGTGCCGAGCGCCGTCGGCCTTCCCGCGCTCGTCGCGGTCGGCCTCGCCGGTCTGACCGTCGGTTTCTTCTTCTGGTACGCGTATGCGCTGCGCGGCCCGCACAGCCCGATCTCGCTCGACCTCGCGCTGCCGGTCGCGCTGGCCGGAGGCCTCGCCGTCACGTACGGCGGCTGGCTCGGCTACGGCCGGTACGTGGCGCGACGCGCGCGCGTCGACGAGTCGGCCGCGCTGCAGTACGACGCGATCTCGTGGGCGACGCTCGTCGTGCTCTGGGGGACGCTACTGCCGCCGACCGGGCCGGCGGGGACGGAGCGCGCCGCGGCGATCGCCGTCGCGCTGTTCGTCATCGCGAAGGTCGCCGTCGCATGCCGGCTCAGCCGCACGGTGCGCGAGGTCACCACGACGTTCATCGTGACGCGGCTCGCGCTGATCGCGATCGCCGAGCTCGCCTCGATGGTGATCGGGCAGCGCCCCGGCGTGCACTACGCGGCGTCGGCGAACCCGCTGCTCGCGGTGTGGGGCCGCTGGGACGCCGAGCACTATCTCGGGATCGCGCAGCAAGGCTACTCCGGCTTCGAGCCGGCGTTCTTTCCGCTCTACCCGCTGCTGATCCGCATCGTCACGACGCTCACCGGCTCGCACCTCATCGCCGGCCTGATCGTCTCGAACACCGCCGGCTTCTTCGCGCTGCTCTACCTCTACAAGCTCGTCGCGCACGAGTACAACCGCCAAGTCGCGCAGCGCGCCGTCTTCTACGTCTCGATCTTTCCGACGGCGATCTTCTTCTCGGCGGTCTACAGCGAGTCGCTGTTCCTGTTCCTCACCGTCGGGTCGTTCTACTACGTCCGGGAGCGCGCGTGGATCAAGGCCGGGCTCTTCGGCTTCTTCGCTGCGCTCACGCGCTCGGAAGGCGTGCTGCTCGCGGTCCCGTTCCTCATCGAATGGCTGGTCGCGTTTCGCGAGGGCGGGCGGGAGTTCGCGCGCTACTGGTTCGACGACATCGTCAAGCCGCTCGTCGGGATGGCGCTGGTGCCGCTCGGACTCGGCGTCTACATGGCGTATCTGTGGGTGCTGACCGGCGACCCGCTGCGTTTCAGCCACGTGCAGACGCATTGGGACCGCCATGCCGCCGCACCGTGGGTCAGCGTCTGGAACACCGTCGAGAAGATCGCGCACGCGCACGCGCCGCAAACGATCGCGAACCAGAGCCTCGAGCTGTTCTTCACCGCGCTGATGCTGTTCGTGCTCGTCGCCGGCGTGCGCCGGGTGCGGCTCTCGTACAGCGTCTACATGCTGCTCTCGATCCTGGTGCCGATGTCGACCGGCAGTCTCATGAGCATGCAGCGGTTCGCGCTCGTGCTGTTCCCCATGTTCGCGCTGCTCGCGCTGTGGGGCTCGCGGCCGGCCGTCAACAACGCCTACGTCAGCTTCTCGCTGCCGCTCCTCGGGCTGTTCACGGTGCTCTTCGCCGCGTGGTACTGGGTCGCATGAACGCGCTTTCGACGTCGTTCATCGACCGTCTCGCCCGCCGCCGCGGCGTCCGGCAGTTCGTCAAGTTCGGCATCGTCGGCGCTTCGGGGTTCCTGGTGAACCTGGTGCTCTTCACACTGCTGCAGCGGGTCGTGCCCAACCACGCCGCGCCGGGGCCGTATTACGCCATCTACTCGGTGTCGTTTCTGGGCGGCGGCGTCTCGAACTATTTCCTGAACCGCGTCTGGACGTTCCGCTCCACCGGGGACGCCACAAAGGAAGGCGTCCAGTTTCTCTCCGTTTCCGTGCTCGCGCTGATCGTCGGCCTCATCGTGTCCGCGCTGGTGGCGCCGGCGCTGGGCCACGGGCACAAGCTCTGGTTCGTCGCGACGGTGTCCGGCATCATCGTCAACTTCTTCGTCAACAAGTACTGGACGTTCAGGGACGCGTGATCTCCCGCCGCACGTTTTGGGTCGCGGCGCTCGTCGTCACGCTGGCCGGCGCGCTGCTGCGCTGCAAGGGGATCCACGACCCGATCCTCGATCATCCCGGCTGGCGCCAAGGCGACACGGCGGCGATCGCACGCAACTTCGCGCAGCTCCAATACGATATTCTGTTTCCGCAGACCGACTACGACGGTCCGCCGCCCAACTATGTCGAGCTGGAGCTGCAGATCGTGCCGTTCCTCGCCGCGACGCTGTACAAGATCTTCGGCGTTCACGAGATCTTCGGTCGGCTGATCTCGCTCGCGTTCGGGGTTGCGACGATCCCGGTCATCGCGGCGTTCGGCCGCTGGCTGTTCAGCGTGCCGGAGCGACGGCCCGGCTCGGCGGACGGGACGACGACGCGAGAGGCCGGCGTGCGCAGCGGCGTTGCAGCGGCGCCGGTGGCGCAAGGGAACGGGCTCGACGGATCGCTCGCCGGGCTCGCCGCCGCCGCGGCGTACGCGATCTTCCCGGGCGCCTGGTACTACAGCCGGACCTTCATGCCGGACACCGCGATGGTCTTCTTCACCACCTGCGCGATCTTCGTCTGCGCGCGCTGGATCGTCGAGGACGACGCGCGCTCGTGGCGGCGCTGGTGGCCCGCGGCGTTGCTGCTCGCCGTCGCGTTTCTGGCGAAGCCGGTCGCCGTGACGGCCGCGATCCCGATCTGTGCGACGGCGGTCGCGCATCTGGGCGTTCGTCGCGCCGTCGCGCGGCCGCAACTGTGGGCGCTGTTCGCGGCCGCGTTCGTGCCGCTTGCCGTCTACGACCGCATCGTCTCGGCGCACGCCGAGTGGCACTGGGCCAGCGGGATCACCACGCTGCACGTGCTGCCCTCTCTGCGCGCCGCGCTGACGTCGGCGCCGGCGTTCAACGCGAAGCTGGCCGCGTTCGCCGACACGTTCCGGATGCTGCGCACGACGCTGCTCGGGCCGGTCGGCGTCGCGCTCGCGATCCTGGGCTTCGCGGCGCCGCGACGCTCGCGCAGCGACGCGCTCCTGTGGGGCTGGCTGATCGGCGGCGCGCTGTACGCGTACGTCGTCGTGACGGTCGAGCGCGTCGATTACTACCTCTATCTGCTGCTCCCGCTCGCGGCGCTGGCGGTCGGGCGTCTCGCCGCGTGGTGCGTCGAACGCTGGGGCGACGCATCGCAGCGCCGCTCGACGCTCGCCGCGCTCGGCGCCGTCTTGTGGCTCGTCGCGCTCTGGACCGGGTATCGCGAGATCGCGCAGTACTGGCGCTGGAACAAGGTCGCATACGTGCGTGCGAGGACGCTGAACGCGACCCTCGCTCCCGGCGCCCTCGTGGTAATGGGGCACTACGATCCCTCGATTCTCTACACGATCGGGCGCAAGGGCTGGGAGGAGGATCCCCATCTCTGGACGCCCTTCGACGAGCAGAGCGCGATCCGGAAAGGTGCGCGGTACTTCATCGCGGTCGAGAAGACGCGCTTGAAGGCGACGAACCTCGAGCTGTACTGCTGGCTCTCACGCTTCCCGCTCCTCGACCCGAACGCGGCGTGGCCGGTCTACGAGACCGACCCGGCGAAGGTGCTCCCCGGCGCAGAGGATCGCTGGCGCTCGTTCCGGCGGCGCGAGAAGTCCGGCGCGTTCGCGAACTGGAGAGCCGTATGGAAGTCCGCTCCGGACCCCTGCCGCTGACCGTCGGCGACCTCGACCGCGCGGTCGACGCGCTGCACGCGAGCGCCGACGCGTGGGCGCGGCTGGGAATCGCCGGAAAGATCCGCCACCTCCGGCTCATGCGCGCGCGGACCGTCGAGGTCGCGGCGCAGTGGGTGAGCATCGCGGCGCAGGCCAAGGGCATCGACGGCACGCAGCTCGCCGGCGAGGAGTGGCTCGCGGGACCGTACCCGCTGCTCACGGCGCTCGACCGCCTCATCGCGACGCTGGGCGAGATCGCGAACGCGGGCGCGCCGGCGTTTCCCGACGGCGCCGTGCGCACGCGCGCGGACGGTCAGGTCGTGGTCGACGTCTTCCCGGGAACTCGGGACGAGCGACTGTTGATGAACGGCGTTCGCGCGGAAGTGTGGATGCAGCCGGACGTGACGGAGGAGACGCTGCGCGAGCGCACGGCGGCGTTCTACCGGCAAACGCGCCCGGACGGGATCGTGACGCTGGTCCTCGGCGCCGGCAACATCGCGAGCATCCCGCCGCTCGACGCGCTGACCGCGCTGTACGCGCACGGCAGCACCGTGCTGCTCAAGCTGAACCCGGTGAACGCCTACCTCGAGCCGGTCTTCGCGCGCATTTTCGCTTCGCTCGTCGACGAGGACGCGATGCGCATCGTCGAAGGCGGTTCCGACGTGGGCGCCTATCTGGTGGCGCATCCGGGGATCGACGCGATCCACCTCACGGGCGGCGAAGCGACGTACGACGCGATCGTGTTCGGCGGCGGTGCCGACGCCTTGGCGCGCAAACGCGCGGACGATCCGGTCGTGCGCAAGCCGGTGAGCAGCGAGCTGGGAAACGTCACGCCGGTCATCGTCGTCCCCGGACCGTGGAGCGAGCGCGATCTGCGCTTTCAGGCCGCGCACGTCGCGACGCAGAAGCTGCACAACGCGGGCGCGAACTGCATCGCGGCGCAGGTGCTCGTCACTCCGGCCGCGTGGGACCGTACGCCGGCGTTCCTCGACGCCGTGCGTGCCGCGTTGGTGGCCGCGCCGCGGCGCCCGACGTACTATCCCGGCTCGGCGCACCGCGTCCACGAGCTCGCCGCGGCGCACCCGCACGCGGAGCGCCTCGACATCCCGCTCGACGGCGTGTACCGCACGGTGATCCCGAACCTGGACGCGCGCGATCGCGACGAGCCGCTGTTCCGGACGGAGGCGTTCGGTCCGGTGCTGGGACAGACGTCGCTGCCCGGCGCCGACGCGGCGGCATTCCTGCGCCACGCGGTCGCGTTCTGCAACGAGACGCTGTACGGAACGCTCGGCGCGAGCATTCTGATCCATCCGCGCACGAGGGCGGAGCTCGGCTCGGCGCTCGAGGATGCGATTGCGGCGCTGCGCTACGGCTGCGTGGCCGTGAACGCGTGGCCGGGCGTCGGCTTCTCGCTCGCGGGCGCGAGCTGGGGGGCCTTCCCCGGCAATACCGTCGCGAACGTCGGCAGCGGCATCGGCGTCGTGCACAATGCGTACCTGTTCGACGCGCCGGAGAAAACCGTCGTGCACGCACCGTTCGCGCCGTTCCCGCGCTCGCTGCGCGACGGGGAGCGGACGCTGCTCCCGACGCCGCCCTGGTTCGTCAGCCATCGCCGCGCCGAACGCGTCGGCCGCAACCTCTTCGCGTTCACCGCCCGCCCGTCCACGACGCGCCTGCTGAGCACCGTCGCCGACGCGATGCGCGCGTAACGCGATCTTCCGCTCGAACGGGGTGAAACGAGTGAATCGTCATCGGCTTTTCGGGAATCTCGTGCGAGCGGCGACCGCCGCGACGTTCTGCTGCGCCACGGTCTTCGCCGTCGCGCTCACCGCGGAGCTTTCCCGCCACGCAAAAACGGGACGAACGCCGCTCGCCGCCCCCGGCATCGTCGCGCCCGACGCCTCGAACGATCGCAGCGTGGCGCGCTCCCCGGTGAGCCTGCCGGATGTTCGTCGGTGGGGGCCGGCGCCGGCGGCGGAGCCGATGCTGCTGTCCTCGGAACCGCGGACCGAGGTCGTGTCGCCGGCGGGCGTGTACGCCGCGCTGTGCCCGTTGTCGTTCGGCGAGTCCGCCGAGGCGCGCGCCGACGTCGCGCGCTCGTTCGGCGAAGTTTGCGTACGCCCGTCGAGCGATGTCGCCGCGTCTCTGTGGATCACTCCTGAAGCCACGGTCGGCTCCGCGCTCACGGCACGCATCGCGCGGTATGCGGAACTGCACCGAGCGTCGCCGCCGATGAACCAGAGTATCGCAGCGTGGCTCTCCGCGCACGGGGTGCCCGCCCCACCGATGCACGGATCGGTCGTCTTTGCAGCCGTCAGCGCCGTGAACTACCAAGCCTCCTGGTGGAAGAGGCTCGCACCGGATCCCTGGCTCAGCCGATTCCACGGCCGGCGGGGTTCGCAGCCCGCCGCGTTCATGAAAACCGCCGACGGCGGCTCGTATGCGTGGACGGACGCGGACGGCCCGTGCTCGCGGGCGGTGCTCCCGACGAAAAACGGCGGCGCGGTCATCTTCGCGTCGATCGACGACGACGCGCGGCGATCCGTGAGCTGTCTGGAACGCCCGCTGCGGAGCAGCGCTCCGGACGGCACGGATATCGAAGTTCCGCGGCTCGGGTTCGAGCTGACGAGGAGCCTCACGAACGGCCTGGCGCGCGCCGGCCTGGGCGTCCTCTTCGACGGCAGAGCGGATCCGTTTCCGCTGCTCGTACCGCATCGAGGACTCGACGAGGCCGTGCAAAGCGTCGATCTGCAGCTCGACTTCGGCGGCATCAGCGTCAAGGCCGGGACGGTCATGGACATCATTCTGGGGAATCCGCGATTCCGGCACCACTTTCGCTTCGACCACCCGTTCGCTTTTCGAGTCGTGAACGATGAAGGACGGACCATTGCTCTTGCGACGATCTTCGACGTTCCGAGCCGGTAAAGCATTCACATTGCGGCTTACGGCAACGGGAGGAGGCTTGCGGGCGGGGCTAGCTGCTGCTGGTCCTCGCCGCGCTCGGGGACGCCGGATTCGACGAGCTGGCGGTACTGCTGCAGACGATTCGTGAGGCGCGCGACTTCTTCGTCCAGGGCATAGCTGTCGCGGATCGCCTTGCCCAGGTCGGCCGTGTCGTACGTGTAGTCGAAGCGCCGCAGCGAGAGCAGAATCTGCTGGTCCAGGAGACGCAGCTGCGCGTACTGGCGCTGCAGCGACGTGCCGGTCAGCTTGTAGGACGGAAAGTTCGAGACGACGATGTCGCGCTTCACCTCGGCCTGTTCGATTTCGTTGCGAACGCTCTCGACGCGGTCGTTGTTCGGCGCGTAGCGCTCCGCGACGTTGAGCGCCACGATCGCGTCGTCGAAGCGAGACGCGGCGTAGAACGTCTGCGCGAGCCGGACTTGGACGGTGACCAAACCTTCGCGCGCGTGCGTGTTCCGCGGATCGATCTTCAGCGCGAGCTGGTAGGCGACCGACGCGTCGGGAAAGTTCTTGTGCGAGAGCGCGACATCGCCCTGATGGTTGCGCTGCGTGACGATCCAGCGCGCAATCGTCGTCGCGCAGCCGCTCGTGCCGAGGGTCACGGCGCTGCAGGCGAGCAGGAGGGCGGCGAAACGAAGGATGCGGGTCATCTCAGTGCTTGGGGACGAAGATGTGTGAGATCGCGGCGATGTACACCGCCGCGGGGTAGAGCACGACTTGCGCGAGGAGCGTGCCCAGAAATGCCGTCGCGACGAGCGCGACGATCATCGCGTGGACGTGGCTGATCGGCCGCTCGCCGCGCACCGACTGATCGACGATGTAGGCCGACGTCGGGTCGACGAAGAGCGAGAACGCGATCGTTCCGATGCCGTTCACGAGCCCCGAGAGTCCGATCGCGGTTCCGCGCGCCTCCAAGTTCAGCACGCTCGCGTAGTACGCCGCGACCACGCCGATCGCGTAGACCATCATGATGATCGTGTTGCCGACGATGAGCTTTCGCGGAATCGCGCGGAACGGCAGGGTGCGCGCCTCACGCCACGACGGCATGCGCACTTCGCGGATCAGCGCCATCTGCACGCGCGGGTCGAGCAGCCGCAGCAGCGCGGCGGGGATCGAGCCGAGGCGCTCGAACGCGCGCACGCCGCGCACGAAGAGCAGGATGAAGACCGGCATCATCATGCCGCCGATCAGCACGCCGAGGCTTCCGGACGCGACGATGACCCGCAACTGCGAGTCGAAGACGTGCAGCGCGTGCGGGCTGACCGTGGTGCGGTGTGCGGCGATCGCCGCGTTGGCCGGCGCGTCCGCGAGGGCGCCCAGCGCGGGCGTGACGACGAGATTCGCGAGGCGGCTCGCCGTGACCACCAGCGAGAACAGCGAGATCGCCGTGGCGATACGGCCGGTGGTGACGCCCGCGACGCGCGCGGCGTAGGCGCCGATCTGGATCGCCTGGGTGACGAGGTTCAGCGTCGCGGCGACGAAGAGGTTCGCGACGAAGATGCTCGTCATGCCGCCTCCGCGCCGCGCAGCCGCACCTCGCGCACAGGAGCGGGTCCGAGGACGCACAGACCGCGCGGCCCGGCGAGCAGCTCGCGCGCGAGCGCGTCGATCACCGCGACGTCGACCGCGTCGAAGGCCGCTTCGACTTCTTCCGTCGGCACGTCGCGGCCGTGGACGAGCTCGTTGCGCGCGAGGCGCGCCATCCGGTTGAACGTGCTCTCGAGCGCGAGCGTGAGGCTGCCCTTGAGGTGCTCCTTGGCGCGCTCGACCTCGTCACGGCGCGCGCCGTCGTGCACCAGCCGGTCCAGCTCGTCGGACACGACGTCGACGCACTCTTGCAAGCGCTCCGGCGCGCAACCGGCGCTCACGCCGAACAAGCCCGTCTCGCGATAGCCGAGCTGAAACGTTCCGATCTCGTAGGCGAGCGCGCGTTCCTCCCGGACGCTCTGGAACAGCCGGCTCGACATGCCGCCGCCGAGGATCGCGTCGAGCACCGAGAGCGCATAGCGCCGCTCGTCGCGCATCGAGAGGCCCGCCACGCCGAGCAGCACGTAGGCCTGCTCCGTCTCGTCGACCGTGACGTCGACGGCCGGCGTGAAGCGCGGGCGCTCGGGCTCGGGGCCGCGCGCCGCGCCGCGATACTCGGCGAACGCCTCGCCGACGAGCGTCACCAGCGCGTCGTGATCGAGGTTTCCGGCCGCGGTGACGACCGTCGTGCGCGGGCCGTAGCGCGCCTCGCGCCAGCGGACGAGGTCGTCGCGCTCGATCGACGTGACGGTGTGCGAGAAGCCGATGGTCGGGTCGCCGAGGTTGGCTCCGCGCCAAAGCGCGCGCGCGAACGCATCGTGCACGACCTCGCTCGGCGAGTCGTCGTACATCCGAATCTCTTCGAGCACGACCTGCTGCTCGCGGCGAAGGTCGGCCTCGTCGAAGCGCGCGTGCTGCACCAGATCGGCGAGCACGTCGACCGCGCGCGCGAGCTGACGGTCGACGACGTGCGCGTAGAAGCACGTCGTCTCTTTGTCGGTCATCGCGTTCAGCTCGCCGCCGACCGCGTCCATCTCCTCGGCGATCGCCCGCGCCGTGCGGCGTTCCGTTCCCTTGAACACCATGTGCTCGAGAAGGTGCGAGATCCCGCGGCGCTCGGGCGGCTCGCTCGCCGAACCGACGTCGCACCAGACGCCGATCGTCGCCGAGCGCACGTGCGCCATGCGCTCGGACACGACGAGCATGCCGTTGGGAAGCCGGGAAGCGCGGATCATCCGGACGTGCCTTTCGCCAAGGATGCGCGGAAGGCCGGGTCCCAGAACACGCCCTGCCCGGCGCGGAGCCGAGCCCGGAACGCGGCGCGCCCGGCGCGCGGGACGGTGATCGAGAAGACCGTGGCGGACGTCGGCTTCGCGAAGTCGCCTGAGACGATCGCGCCCGTTCCGACGTCGAGCGGGACGGTCGCCCAGCAGTCGATCTCGTCTGCTCGCGGCGCGGCCCGGTACGCCCCGTCGACGAGGCCGGCGATCTCGTCTTCGAAGGCGCGGAGGTCGAGGCGACGGTGGAACTTCACGCCGGACACGATCAGTCCGCAGTCGACGTGCGCGCCGGCGCGCTCGCAGCGCACGTGCAACAGCTGGGCGGGCAACGGATGCGCGAGCAGCACCGCCGCGATGCGCCGCGCGTCGGCGAGGTCGCTGCCTTCGCTCCGCGCGGCGACGCGCGCATCGACGGCGCCTGCCGGCCGCGGCGCCGAGAGCGCCACCACGGCGAGCAGCGCGAACCCCGCGCTAGTAACTTTGCGCAAAGTAGGCTTGAAACCGCGCCGGCTCGCCGCACGGCACGCAGCGTTCCGCGCGCGCCGGCTCGCGCAAGTTCCGCGTCATCGCGCTCGTCGCGTCCTTCACGGCGGCCTCGCACTCCGGGCGCCCGCACCACGGAACATCGATCATGCCGGCACGCTCGCTGCAGAGCCGGAAGAACTCGTTCCGGTCGAGCGTCGCGATGGTGCTGTCCTGCAAGAAGGTCTTCGCCTGCGCGAACAGATTGTGCTGGATCTGCTCGAGCAGCGTCGGGACGAATGCGACCACCTCGTCGAGCGGAACCTGCTGCTTCTGGCCTTCTTCCTTCACCGCTTTGTCACGGCGCACGACCGTCGCGACGCCCGCTTCGAGATCGCGATTGCCCAGCTCGATGCGGACCGGGACGCCGCGCATGTCCCATTCATTGAACTTGTATCCCGGCGACTGGCCCGGACGGTCGTCCAGCCGCACGCGCAGACCGGCGGTCTTGCAGCGTTCGTACAGCGCGCGCGCCGCGGCATCGAGCTTCGTCGTGTCGCCGCGCGGGATCGGCACGATCACGACCTCGGTGGGCGCCATCTTGGGCGGGATGCGCAGCCCGCGATCGTCGCCGTGCGTCATGATGAGCGCGCCGAGCATCCGCCACGACATGCCCCACGACGTCGTCCACACGTACTGCTGCGTCTGGTCTTCGGCGGCGAACGTGATGTCGTAGGTGCGCGCGAAGTTCTGTCCGAGCTCGTGCGACGTCGCCGACTGCAGCGCCCGGCCGTCCGGCATGAGCGCCTCGATGGAATACGTATGATCCGCACCGGCGAAGCGCTCCGACGCGGACTTCTCGCCCTTGTAGACCGGCACGCCGCACACGTCTTCCGCGACCTCGCGGTAGATCTCCAGCATGCGCGCGACCTCTTCGGCCGCCTCTTCGCGCGTGGCGTGCGCGGTGTGCCCCTCCTGCCAGAGGAACTCCGCGGTGCGCAGGAACGGACGCGTGCGCTTTTCCCAGCGCATGACGTTGACCCACTGGTTGATGAGCACGGGAAGATCGCGGTACGACTGAATCCACGCGGCGTACATGACGCCGATGATCACCTCGGAGGTGGGACGAATCGCGAGCCGCTCGGTGAGCTTTTCCGTGCCGCCCTCGGTGACCCACGCGACTTCGGGCGCGAAGCCCTCGACGTGCTCGGCCTCCTTCATGAACAGCGATTCCGGGATCAGCAGCGGAAAGTACGCGTTCTCGTGCCCGGTCTCTTTGAAGCGCCGGTCCAGCTCGGCTTGCAGGCGCTCCCAGAGCCCGAACCCGTAGGGCCGCAGAACGAGGCAGCCGCGCACCGGCGCCTGCGAGACCAGCTCCGCCTGATAGCAGACGGCCTGGTACCACTCCGAAAGATCGGCGCTCTTCGGCGGGATGCGTTCCAGCGTGCGTTCCATGGGCAACCAGCCGGGGTTCGCGCACCCAACGACCCGTCCTTTCGCCGGGGCGGAATGGACGGTTCGGCGCCGAACGCGACGTGCTGCGATGCCGAAGCTCACGCGCATCTATACACGGACCGGAGACGACGGCACGACGGGGCTCGTCGGCGGGCAGCGCATCAAGAAGAACGCGCTGCGCATCGACGCGTACGGCACGATCGACGAGCTGTCGTCGGTCATCGGCTTGGCGCGCACCGCGCTCGTCGACGTTCGTCGCACGCGGCCGGTGCAGGACGTACGGAAGGCGCACGAGCGGGCCGCCGAGCTCGACGGGTGGCTGGCGTGGACGCAGGACGTGCTCTTCAATCTCGGCAGCGACCTCGCGACGCTTCCGAACGATCGCTGGGAAGGGATGCCGCTCGTCACGGCAGCCGACGCGACGGCGCTCGAGCGGGCCATCGACCGCGCGCAGCAGGACCTCGAACCGCTCGCGAACTTCATCCATCCGGGCGGCGCGTATCCCGGCGCGTTCCTGCATCAGGCGCGCACCGTCTGCCGGCGCGCGGAGCGGCTGCTGATCGCGCTGCGCGAGGAGGAACCGATCTCGGACGACGTCGTGAAGTACGTGAACCGGCTCTCCGACGCGCTGTTCGTCTGGTCGCGCTGGATCAACCATGCGCTCGACCAGCCGGAATACCTCTGGAACGCGAACACCGTGCCGCCGGCGCTGCCCTGACGCTGCACGCAAGGAAATCATGAGCGAGGAAGCCCGTCCGAAGACCGTCGTGACGATCTTCGGGACGCGGCCGGAGGCCACGAAGATGGCGCCGGTCGTCCACGCGATCGCCGCCGATCCGGCGCTGCGTGGCATCGTCGTCGTCACCGGCCAGCACCGCGAGCAGCTCGACGACGCGCTGCGCGACGTCGACGTCGCCGCCGACTACGATCTCGACTTGATGAAGCCGGATCAGTCGGTGGACGCGCTCGTCGCGGCGGTCGTGCGCGAAGCCGGCCGGCTCTGGCACGAGATCCGGCCCGACATGATCCTCGTCCACGGCGACACGGGCACGACGTGCGGCAGCGGCCTGAGCGCCTTCTTCAACCGCATCCCGTTCGGTCACGTCGAGGCCGGGCTGCGCAGCGGATCGCTGAAGGAGCCGTTCCCGGAGGAAGGCAATCGGCGCGTCGTCGATACGCTCGCCGATCTGCTGTTCGCGCCGACGGAAGGCGCGCGCGCGCACCTGCTGCGTGAAGGTCACGACGACGACAAGATCGTCGTCACCGGCAACACCGCGATCGACACGCTGCGGCTCTACGTCGACAAGGCGCGCGCGACGCCCGTCGCCGCGCTCGACGAGCTCGCATCGTCGGCCCGGATGGTGCTCGTCACCGCGCACCGCCGCGAGTCGTTCGGCGAGGGCTTTCGCCAGCTCTGCATCGGCCTGAAGCGCATCGTCGAGGAGAATCCAGGGGTGGAGATCGTCTACCCGGTGCACCTGAACCCGAACGTGCGGAAACCGGTGTTCGAGATCCTGGGCGACGACCCGCGCATCCATCTCACCGAACCGCTCGGCTACCTCCAGTTCATGCGCCTGATGGACCGTTCCGAGATCATCGTCACCGACTCCGGCGGCATTCAGGAAGAGGCGCCGCAGTTCGGCAAGCCGGTGCTCGTCATGCGCGACCGCACGGAGCGTCCGGAGGCGCTGGAAGCGGGCACCGCGATCCTCGTCGGCACGTCGGCCGACCGCATCGCCGGCGAGGCGCGCCGTCTGCTGACCGACCGCGCGCACTACGAGCGGATGGCCCGCGCGATCAATCCGTTCGGCGACGGCTACGCCGCGCAGCGCATCGTGGCGAAGATCAAGACGTTCTTCGGGGTCGTCTGAGCGCTAGACGTACTCCTCGACGAACCCCTCGGGATCGGGCACCGGCACGATCTCCTCGGGCTTCGATCGACGGAACCCGTAGCTGAAGAAAAACACGAGCCCGACCGCCAGCGCGAGCAGAAACCAGATCCAGGTCGTGCGCGAGAGCCCGAAGATCGCGAGAAACATCGAGAAGACCATGCCGAGGATCGGGAAGAGCGGCACGAAGGGCACCCGGAACGTGCGCGGGATGTCGGGCTTGCGCGCGCGCAGATACAGCACGCCGGCGCAGACGACGGTGAAGGCGAGCAGCGTCCCGATGTTGACCAGGTTCAGCAGCTCGTTCAGCGGGATGATGAGCGAGAGCGCGGCGACGGCGAAGCCGGTCAGCATCGTCGTGACGGCGGGCGTCTTGAACCGCGGGTGGATCGCCGCGACCGCGGGCGGCAGCATCTTGTCGCGCGCCATCACGTAGAAGATGCGCGACTGTCCCAGCAGCGAAGCCAGCGCGACGCTCGTCGTCCCGGCGAGGACGCCGATGGTGATCACCCAGTTCAGCACCGGAAGGTGCAGCGGCGCGAGCGCGGCGATGAGCGAGTCCTTCACCGGCACCTTCGACCACGGCAGCGCGCCGACCAGCACGATCGCGGTCGCGCAGTAGAGCACCGTGCCGATCAAGAGCGCGCCGATCACGCCCATCGGGATGTCGCGCTGCGGATTCTTGCATTCCTCGGCGGTCGTCGTCGCCGTGTCGAATCCGATGTAGCTGAAGAACACGAGCGCGGCGATCGGGATGATCCCGGTCGGCTGGTCGGCTTCGAGGGTCCCGCCGAACGGCGCGAGCGCGCCGAATCCCATCGGCGCGAAGTTCGTGAGATTGCTCGCATGGAAGAGCGAGAGCCCGGCGATGATGAACACGATGAGCGCCGCGATCTTCAGGACCACGAAGACGTTGTTGGTCGTCGCGGACTCGCGGATGCCGACCGAGAGCAGCACCGAGAGGCCCAGCACGAAGACGGCCGCGACGAGGTCGTACTGCGAGTGCGCGAGGTCGTACGCCCCCGGCTGCCACCACGCACCGTGCAGCACCAGGTTGGAGCTCTGCGCCCACGCGGGCAGCGCGATGCCGAACGACTTCCCGACGTCCTGGATCGCCGCGGAGAACTGCTGCGCGACCGGCGCCGCGCTGATGCCGTACTCGAAGATCAGCGCGAAGCCGATGATCCACGCGAACAGCTTGCCGAGCGTCGCGTACGCGAAGGTGTAGGCGCTGCCGGCGACCGGAACCATCGCTCCGAGCTCCGCGTAGCACAGCGCCGCGAAGAACGACGTCAGTCCGGCGAACAAGTACGAGACGATCACCGCCGGGCCGGCGCCGCGCACGCCGGTGCCGACCGTCGTGAAGATGCCGCCGCCGATCATCGTTCCGAGTCCGATCGCGATGAGGTCCTTCGCCGTGAGGGCGCGGCGCAGCGTCTTGTTCTTGCTGATCTCGCGCAGCTTCTCGACGGAGCTCGTGGCGAAGAGCTCGGAGATGAACGACATTCCGGCGGCCCTTCGCAGCAGGAGGCAGGCATCCCCCCGCCGTCCGGCGCGCCGGAGCGGGTTTTCAGGCCACGCGCATCATGGCCGGAAGGCTCGGCACGCCGGCGCGCTTGCCGCCGAACGCACCGCATGCGGCGAGACTGCTTCGCTCCGCGCGTTCGACCACGACGCGCTGTGCCTCACGGGCACGTTCCGGCATCCCGCGCCACGCGGCGAGCGCGGCGTGCTGCACCGAGCGCCCGAACACGAAGGTGAGCGGCCACGGTCGGCGGCGCGGCATGGTGGTGTTCATCGCGCACAGCCGCTCGAGCGCGGCGTCGCCCGCATCGGCATCGGAGACGAACGCGATCGCCGCGACGGCCAGAGGCACCGTCGCTCCGAGGACGCGTAGCGTTTCCGCGACGACCTCCGCAGTTTCGAGGCGTTCGCGCGCATCGAGTCCCGGCGCGACCATCGAGGTCTGCAGGATCACCGCGTCGAGCGCGACACCGGCGTCGGTCAGCTCGCCGAACGTTCGCCGCAGCACGCGCGACGTCGCATCGGCGCTTCGCGCGACATCGTGCGTGCCGTCGGACAGCATCTCGACGTCGAGCACCGGAACGAGCCCGCAGTCTTGTGCGGCGGCGGCGAAGCGCGCGAGCGCGTGCGCGTTCGCCGCGACGGCGCGATCGGTGGGCCGTCCCTCTTCGTCGATGCGGAACGACGCGCGCCACGCCGCGAAGCCCGCGCCGAGCGCGGCGCACTCGACGAGCCGTCCGCGCAGCCCATCGAGCCCTTCGGCGACCGTCTCGCGCGGCGCGAGCGCGAGCGCGACGCTGCCCGCGTCGGCGCGCACGCCGGGCACGATTCCGCGCTCGCGCAGCGCGTCGGCGAACCGCGTTCCGGCGCGCGTGCGCTGGTGCAGCGTCTCATCGTCGAGGATGGCGCCGTTCACGAAGCGCTCGAGCCCGGGCGCGCTGAGGATCAGCTCCCGATATGCGCGCCGCTGCTCCGGCGTCGGCGCGAGCCCGAACGAGGACAGACGCGCGTTGCAGGCGGCCGGCCCGTCGCCGAGCGAGAGAAAGCCGCGGCCGGCGGAGCCGAGCAGGCGGGCGAGGCCCGAAAGTTCGTCGTGCATCATGGGTCCGCGAAGCGTACCTCCACGTGCTGCGCACGTCCCGCGGTTGCGCGCGAGAGGCGGAGATTCGCGCGCGAAATGCAGTGCGTGACGCGCGGCGAACCAGGGCGGATGCGGCTGCTGCTGAGGACTCGCTTCCTGGACGACCCGCTCCGCGCGCTCGCCGGACGTCACGGCGTCGAGGCGGCGATCGCCCCGGACACGGATACGCTGTTGCGTGAAGCGCCGAACGCCGACGCCCTTTGCCTCTGGCCCGATTTCTACGACGCCGCACTGCGCGATGCGCTCGCGCACGCGGCGCCGCGGATGCGCTGGCTGCAGCTCGTGACGATGGGCTACGACAAGGTCGAAGCGCACGGCGCGCCCCGCGGCGTTCTCGTCACGAACGCCGGCGACGCCTACGCGCCGACGGTCGCCGAGCACGCCGTCGCGTCCGCGCTCGCGCTGCTGCGCCGCATCCCCGAAGCCGTGCGTCGCGCCGAGCGCCGCGACTGGGCCCAGGCGGCGGTCGCCCCCAGCGTCGGAACGCTGAACGGCGCGACGGTCACCGTGCTGGGCTTCGGCAACATCGGCCGCGCCGTCGCCGAGCGCGTGCGCGCGTTCGACGCGCGCGTCGTGGCCGTGACGCGCAGCGGGACGCCCGATCCGCTCGCGCACGAGACGCACGCGATCGGCGCGCTGCACGACGTGCTTTCCAGGACCGACGCCCTCATCGTCGCGGTCCCGCTGAACGGCGAAACCCGGGCGCTCGTCGGCGCGGCCGCGCTGGCGGCTCTTCCGGCGCACGCGATCGTCGTGAACGTCGCACGCGGCGCGGTCATCGACCAACGGGCCCTCGCCGCCGCGCTGCGCGACGGACGTCTCGGCGGCGCCGCGCTCGACGTCGTCGATCCGGAGCCGCTGCCGGCGGACGATCCGTTGTGGAACGCGCCGAACGTGCTCATCACGCCGCACGTCGCCGGTTTCGGCGGCGCCGTCCCCGCGCGCCGTGTCGTCGCGCTCATCGAGCGCAACCTGCAGCGCTTCCTGGCCGGCGACCCCCTCGAAGCGCGCGTCCCGGCTCGAGAGGCGTAGCGGCTATCGTCCGAGCGCCTTTGAAAGCTGCTTAGAGCCCGAGCGCCTTCCGCACCGCCGGCAAGTAGCTTCGCGACACGGGCACCTCGCTGCGCGCCTTGTCGTCGACGCGCAGCAGGTAGGCGCCGTTGAAGAACGGCTCGACTTCGACGACGCGCTCGGGGTTCACGAGATATGCGCGATGCACGCGCAGAAATCCGGCCGGCTCGAGACGCGCCGCGGCGTCGCTCAGCGAACCCTTCCAGCGCAGCTCGGCGTCGAGCAACCGCGCCGTGACGACGTGGCCGTTCGCCTGCACGTAGCGGATCTCGGCGAGCCGAACGAGGCGCGTGCGCTCGCCGTCTTCGAGCGCGACGCGCGCCGGCTGCGAGCCCGGCGCCGGCGCAGCCGAGCCGTTCCGGTGTCCCGCGACGCCGTTGTTCAACGCCGTGCGAAGGCGCTGCACCGTGCGCGCGAGTCGCGCCTCCGACACCGGCTTGACGACGTAGTCGACGGCGCCCAGCTCGAAGGCGTCCACGGCGTGCTCCTGGTACGCCGTGACGAACACGATCTGCGGGGCATGCTCCAGTTTCGCGATGACGCCGCTCGCTTCGATCCCGCCCAAGTTCGGCAAGTTGATGTCGAGGAACACGACGTCGTAGGGCGCTTTCGAGAGCATTTGCAGCGCTTCGAGCGCATCGCCGGCCTCGGAGACGTCGGCGTCGGGCGCGACCTTCCCGAGCGCGTAGACCAGCTCGCTGCGCACGAGCGCTTCGTCGTCGACGACCAGGACGCGCATCAGGTCGACGCCGCGGCGACCCGCGCCGGAACGGTGAACGCGACCGTCGTGCCGCGGCCCGGCGCGCTCTGGATGCGCAGCGCGCTCCCCGGCCCGAACAGCTTCGTCAGCCGCGAGTCGACGTTCTCGAGGCCGATTCCGAGGCCGCGCGGCGTCACGCTTCCCGGGACGAATCCGACGCCGTCGTCGGTGACCGCGATCTCGATCGCGGCGCCGTCCGGCCGGGCGCAGATCCGCACGAGTCCGCCCGCCTTCTGCGGGCCGATTCCGTGCACGATCGCGTTCTCCACGAGGGGCTGCAGCGACAGCACCGGGACGAGCGCGATGCGCGCGCGCGGATCGACCTCCATCTGCACGCGCAGCTTGTCGCCGAAGCGCGCGTGCTCGAAGCGCAGATACTGCTCGACGTGCTCCAGCTCTTCGTCGAGCTGGACGGACTCCGCGTGGTGCGCGAGCGAGTCGCGAAAGTATTCCGCGAAGTCGACCAGCAGATCGTGCGCGCGCGCGGCGTCGTTGCGGGTCAGCGCGGCGATCGTCGTGAGCGTGTTGAACAGGAAGTGCGGCGAGATGCGCGCGCGCAGCGCGTCGAGCTCGGCCTGCGTCACGAGCGCTTCGCGCGCGTCGAGCTCCGCCGCTTCGAGCGAGACGGAGAACACGCGCGCGAGCCCGTTCGCCACGCGCTCGTCGTCGGCGTCGATCTGCGCGCCGGCGCGGTACAGCTTCAGCGCGCCGACGACGGTTCCGCGCACGACGAGGGGTGCGATCGCCACCGACGTCAGCGGGCAGCCGGGGACCGGGCAGCCGATCTCCTCGCCGGTGCGCGCGACGATCGGCGCGCCGGTCTCGATGACGCGATGCGTCAGGCCGGTCAGCGACGGGCCGCCGACGCGGTGATGGTCTTCGCCGCGCCCGACGTACGCGAGGACGTGCTCCGTGTCGACGACGGCACACGCGTCCAGCTCGAGGTTCTGGTAGAGGAGCCGCGCGGTGAACGAAGCCGAGTCCGTGCCGAGCCCGCGCCGGAGGTGCGGCAGCGCCTCGACCACCAGGTCGAGGACGTTCTTGCTCATCGCGCCGGCTCGCCGCGGTCCGTCATCCCGAGCCCGTTTCGCCGCGCGCGGCGCCTCCTTCTCCTCGTCTGCGGTCGCGGCCACCCTTCGTTGGTTCGAACCTTGGGTACGTGCGGGAGATGACGCTCTCGATCGACGTCCTGCTCGCGCCGCCGTGCAGCGCCGAGGTCGTCCGCGACAAGCACGTGGCGGTCGTCGACGTGCTCCGCGCGACGACGACGATCGCGACGGCGCTCGCGCACGGCGCCGCCGGCGTCATCCCGGTCGCGAGCGCCGAAGAGGCGGCCGACCTCGCGCGACGGCTGGGCCGCGAAGACGTGCTGCTGTGCGGCGAGCGTCACGCCTTACGGATCGAGGGCTTCGATCTCGACAATTCGCCTGCGTCGTTCGCGCCCGAGGTCGTGCGCGGAAAGACCCTGGTCATGACGACAACGAACGGCACCGCGGCGCTGCGCGCCGTCGCCGGCGCCGCATCCGTGCGAACGGCCGCGCTCGCGAACCGCATGGCGGTCGCCGACGCGCTCGCGCAAGAGAACGGTGCGATCCTCGTCGCCTGCGCGGGCGAATCAGGACGGTTCGCGCTGGAGGACGCGCTCGGCGCCGGCGCGCTCGTCGACGCCCTGCTTTCGCTGTGCGCCGATGTCGAGATCGGCGACGGCGCGCGAGCCGCCGCGCTGCTCTACCGCTGCGTGTCGGAGCGCCTCGCCGATGCGATCGCGAGCGCCGACCACGCGCAGACGCTCGCCGCGAAAGGGTTCGCGCGCGACGTCACCCGCTGCGCCGCGCTCGACACGCTCGACGTCGTTCCGACGCTGCGCGACGGCGTCATCGTCGCGCGCACGCCGGTGCCGGCGCGCTGATCAGCTGAGCAGCTTCTCCGGCGCGATCGGCAGCTCTCGCACGCGCTTGCCGGTCGCGTGGAACACCGCGTTCGCGACCGCCGCCGCGCTGCCCACGTTCCCGATCTCGCCGATCCCCTTGATCCCGAGCGGGTTCACCTCGTTGTCGCGCTCGTCCACGATGATGATGTCGACCTCGGGGATATCGGCGTTGACGGGCACGAGGTAGTTTTCGAGGTTCGCGTTCATGTAGCGTCCCGTGCGCGGATCGACGCGCCCCTGCTCGTGCAGCGCCATCGCGACGCCCCACACGGCGCCGCCCATGAACTGGCTGCGCGCGGTCTTCGCGTTCACGATCGTCCCTGCGGCGAAGGCGCTCACCATGCGCGCGAGGCGCACCGTTCCGAAGTCCGGGTCCACGTGGACTTCGGCGAAGTGCGCGCCGAACGCGTGCGAGGAGTACGGACCCTTTTTCGAGCGGTCGTGGTGCACGTCGGCGCGCGCGCTCAGCGAGGACTGCCCCGTGCGCCGCACGAGGCGGGCATACGTCTCGCCGACCGACGGGCGGTCGCGCAGAACGACGCGGCCTTCGCCGAACGCCAGGTCGTCGGCGCTCTTGCCGTGCAGCGGCGAGCCCGGATCACCGGTCGCCAGAGCGGCGAGCTTCTCGCGCAGCGCGGCGCCCGCCGCGGCGACCGCGTTCGCGACGCTCGCCGTCAACTGCGAGCCGCCGGCCTGGGGCGCCTCGGGGAGCATCGTGTCGCCCAGCTCGAAGCGTGTCCGCGCCACGGGGACGCCGACCGCTTCCGCCGCGACCTGCGCGAACGCGGTGTACGCGCCGGTTCCGATGTCGACGCCGCCGCTGCTCGCGACGAGCGAGCCGTCCTCGTGCAGCGTCGCCGTAGCCGAGGCGGACGATCGGTTCGACGGATACGTCGCCGTCGCCATCCCCATCCCGAGCAGCATCCCGTCGGACGAGCGCATCGAGCGCGGCTGCGGGTTTCGGCGCGACCAGCCGAAGCGCTCCGCGGCCTGCGCGTAGCATTCGCGCAGCGACTTGGAAGACCAGGGCTTCTTCTCTTGCGGATCGCTCTCCGCGTAGTTGATCAGCCGGAGCTGCAGCGGGTCGACTCCCGCGGCATACGCCAGCTCGTCCATCGCGGACTCGAGCGCGAACGAGCCGCTCGACTCGCCGGGCGCGCGCATGTACGTGGGCGTCACCACGTCGCAGCGCACGCCGCGGTGCGTGGTGATCTGATTGTCGACGGCGTACAGCATTCGCGAGATCACCGCGCAGTTCTCGATGAAGTCGTCGTAGCGCGAGACCTGCGAGCGCACGTCGTGCGCGAGGGCGAGGAGCTTCCCGCTCTTGTCGGCCGCGATGCGAACGCGCTGATCGGTGTGCGGGCGGTTGCCGAAGCCGCCGAACATCTGCGGCCGCGTCAGCACGATCTTCACCGGACGGTTCACGACCTTCGCCGCCATCACGGCGAGGATCTGGTGGGGATTCGTGCCGCCCTTCGACCCGAAGCCGCCGCCGATGTACTTCGCGATGACGCGCACGTCCGATTCGGGGAGTCCGAACACCCCGGCGATGCTCTTCCGGCGCGGGAAGACGCCCTGCGAAGCGTCGTACACCGTGAGCCGGCTGCCTTCCCACATCGCGACCGTCGCGTGCGGTTCCATCGGGTTGTGGAACTCCACCGGCGTCACGTAGGTGTTGTCGAGCTTCACCGGCGCGGCGTCGAACGCGCTCTGGAAGTCACCGCGCTTCGTGTCGGGCGGGTTGTTGTTCGCCGCCTTCGGCGTGAAGGTCTCGGCGCCGGGCTGATCGATCGTCGCCGTCGGCGTTCCGCGGTCGTACGTGACCCGAACCCGCGATGCGGCGTCGGTCGCGCGCTCGAACGTGTCGGCGACGACGAGCGCGACCGGCTGACGGTCGTAGAAGACCCGGTCGTCTTGCAGGACCTGCAGCTTTCGGTCCGCGGCGTCCGCGTTGACGCGCGGCGCGTTCTGGTGCGTGAGCACGCTCATCACGCCGGGCATGCGCTGCGCCTGGCGCGTATCGATCGAGGCGATGCGGCCCGCCGCGATCGTGCTGGTCACCATCACGGCGTACGCCGGGTTCGAGACCTGCTCTTCGTAGGAGTAGCGGGCGGCGCCGGTGACCTTCGCGCGCCCGTCCTTGCGGTTGACGGGTGCGCCGATCATGCCGCCCCTCCCACCGCGCCCAGCGCACGCGCGATCGCGTTGCGCGCGAGGAGCGTCTTGAAGCCGTTCAGCCGCAGCGGGTTCGCCGCCGCCATCTCGGCCTCGGCCGCGGCGAGATACGCCGCGCGCGACGCGGGCTTTCCGATCAGCGCGGCCTCGGCGCGCTTCGCGCGCCACGGAACCGGCGCGATACCGCCGACCGCCACCCGCGCCTCGCGGATCGTGCCGCCGCGCACGTCGAGCGCGGCCGCCGCGGACACGAGAGCGAACTCGTACGACGCGCGATCGCGCACCTTCACGTACGACGAGTTCCGCGTCAGCGCGCTCGGCACGAACGAGATCGCTTCGATGATCTCGCCGGAACCGAGGTTCGTGTCGCGTGTCGGGTCGTCGCCCGGAAGGCGGTGGAATCCGAGGAGCGGCATCGTTCGTGCCCCGCCCGCGCCGCGGACGTGGATCGTGGCGTCGGTCAGCAGCATCGCGACCGCGAAGTCGGACGGATGCGTGCAGATGCAGCGCGCGCTCGCGCCGAGGATCGCCATCCGGCGGTCGTCGCCTCCTTGGGCGCTGCAGCCCTCACCGTTGCGGCGCTTGTTGCACGGCTGCGAGACGTCGCGGAAATACACGCAGCGCGTCCGCTGCATCAGATTGCCGCCGATCGACGCCATGTTGCGGAGCTGCGGCGAGGCGCTCAGGTTCAGCGCGCGCGCAGCGGCGGGGATCGCGGCACGCACCGCGGGATGGTCGGCGGTGTCGCTCATGCGCGCGAGAGCACCGATCCGGATCGTTCCGTCGTGCAGCGTCTCGATCCGGCCGAGCGGCAGCGCGTTGATGTCGATCAGCGTGTCGGGCGACTCGACGTCGATCTTGATGAGATCGACGATGTTCGTGCCGCCGGCGAGGAATGCGCCGTGCGGGCGGCTCGCGAGCGTCGCGAGCGCGTCGTCGACCGTGTCGGCGTGCGCGTAGGCGAACGGCCGCATCAGGCGTGCCCTCCGGCCGATGTGATCGCGGCGACGATGTTCGTGTACGCGCCGCAGCGGCAGATGTTCCCGCTCATGTACTCGCGCACCGTCGCGTCGTCCAGCGCACGCCGTTCGTTCAGCAGCCCGACCGCGGAACAGATCTGTCCCGGCGTGCAGTAGCCGCACTGAAACGCGTCCTTGTCGATGAACGCCTGCTGCACCGGGTGCAGCGTCTCGCCGTGCGCGAGGCCCTCGATGGTCGTGACCTGCTTTCCCTGCATGGCGATCGCGAGCGTGAGGCACGCGTTCACGCGCCGGTTGTCGACGAGCACGGTGCACGCGCCGCACTGCCCTTGATCGCAGCCCTTCTTGGTTCCGGTCAGCGCCAGCCGCTCGCGCAGCGCGTCGAGCAGCGTCACCCGCGGCTCGATGTGCAGCTCGTGCATCGCGCCGTTGACCATCAGCCGAACCGGGACGGGCCCGGGGCCGCTCGCCGGGACGACGCTGACGCCGAGCACCTGCGCCGCGGAAACGAGCTGCGGGGCCTGCGTGCCGATCCCCGCCGCAACGGCGGGAAGCGCCGTCCGCACCAAAAAGCGGCGGCGCGAAAGCTTACGTGTGTTCATCAAACGTTCCCGAGCGTGGGACCATCGTGTTCCCAAACCCGCGAATCGCTCACCTAGCGTCCGCCGCCCTTACCCGCCTCGTCACCGGCAGCCGGCAACCTTGCGGACCGCAGCGAAGCGAGGACCGCGATGGATTCAGCGCTCGTTCAGAGCGCTGAAGTCCTCGTCACCGGCAGCCGGCAACCTTGCGGACCGCAGCGAAGCGAGGACCGCGATGGATTCAGCGCTCGTTCAGAGCGCTGAATCCTCTATGGTTCGTCGTCGACGGCGCCGGCGACGACGACGCCCGGCGTGCGGACGACGACGCGGCCGCGCTTCGCGTCGAAGCGGACGCTCGAGCCGAAGGTGCGCGTGATCGTCGCTCCGGCGACCATGGTGCGGCCGCGGACGGTGAAGGGCGCGTGGGTGAGGCGGACGTGGTGGCCGTTGAGGCGCGCGTCGGCGGAGCCGGCGTGCATCGCCAGCACGTCGGTGCCGCGACGAACCAGAATCGTCCCGGTCTGGGCATCGAACGAGGCCTGCGCGCCGGCGGCTTCCGAGAGGGCGCGCAGCGGGAGATAGGCTTTGCCGTCGAGCGTGGTGACCGGCGGGACCTCCGAGGCCAGGCGCTGGCCGTCGACGCTGATCGTCGCGGGCGTCGAGAGGGCGAGCACCGCCGAGGCGACCAGAGAGGTCGCCGCGGTCGCCAGCAGCAGGCTAGGCAGTCGCAGGCTCACGGTTGATCTCATGGAGATAGTCCGGGTACTGGTCGGCGATGACCTTCTCGATCTCCAAACGCAGCTGACCCAGCAATTCGTTCTCCGGGTAGGTCCCGACGAGGGCCCCCTTGCGGTAGATCGCCCCTTTGCCCTTGCCGCCGGCGATCCCGACGTCGGCCATCTTGCTCTCGCCGGGGCCGTTCACCACGCAGCCCATCACGGCGACCTTCACCGGCGCGCTGTACTCCTTGGCGATCGCTTCGACCATCCGAGCCAGGTTGACGACCTCGATCTCGGCGCGCCCGCACGACGGGCAGGCGGTGATCTCGAAGCCCTTCTCCCGGATCCCGAGCGCCTTAAGGATGCCCCACGCGACCGGGACCTCTTCCACGGGATCGGCTGCCAACGAGACGCGCAGCGTGTCGCCGATGCCCTCGAACAGCAGCACCCCGAGCCCGATCGACGACCGGATCGTCCCGTCGAACGGCAGCCCGGCCTCGGTCACGCCCAGGTGGAGGGGGTAGGGGCGTCCCGCGTCGTCGAGCTTCTTCGCCAGGAGCCGGTAGGCGTAGATCGTGTTGACCGCGTCGTGGGCCTTCACCGAGATGATGATGTCGGTGTGGCCCAGGTCCTCGAGGATGTCGACGTGGCGCAGCGCCGAGGCGACGAGCGCCTCGGGCGTATGGCCCATCGTCTCCTCGAGGTCGCGCGCCAGCGAGCCCATGTTCACGCCGATGCGGATCGGCGTCTTCGTCTCGAGCGCGCGCTTGACGACCTCGACCGTCTTCTCGCGGCTCGTGATGTTGCCGGGATTGAGCCGCAGCTTCGCGACGCCGGCGTCGAGCGCGGCGAGCGCCATGCGGTGGTCGAAATGCACGTCGGCCACGATGGGGACCGGGGAGCGGGCGACGATCGCGGGCAGCCCGGCGGCGTCCTTCGGGTCCTGGCAGGTCACGCGCACGACCTCGCAGCCGGCCATCGCGAGCGCGTAGACCTGCTCGAGCGTCTTGTCGGCGTCGGCGGTGTCGGTCGTCGTCATCGACTGCACGACCACCGGATGGTCGCCGCCGATCCACACCTTCTTGGCGTCCTTCGACCAGCTCGATTTGTTCTCGAGCAGAATGGGCTTCGTCTTGCGCCGCAACCGGATCATGGCGTGCTCGGGGGACGCTGCTGCGCTCGGTCCATCGCCCTCATTGTACCAGGGCGGCTCAGAACGGACCTTGGCCGGATATCGCAGCGGTCACGTCGTGAAACGACACCGCGAGCATCAGGACGATGAGGACGGCGAACCCGCCGACGTGCACGAGCGCTTCCTTCTCCGGGTCGACCGGGCGCCCGCGCAGCATCTCGACGAGGATGAACACGCCGCGGCCGCCGTCCAGCGCGGGGATCGGCAGCAGGTTGAAGATCCCCAGCGCGCACGAGATCAGCGCCGCGAACGAAAGGTACGGACCGAGCCCGAGTCCCTCGACCTCGTTCGATACGCGCGCCATCCCGATCGGCCCGGAGAAGTTCCCGACGGCCTGCGCCGGATGGGTGAAGAGTCCCCCGAGCGCCCCGAGCGTCTGCGTGATGATCTCACTGAACTGGGTCCAGGCCAGCGAGGCGGCGCCGATCACGTTCCCGCGGCCGGTGGGCGGCGGGAAGCTCGGGTGGAAGTCGAGATGGCCCTGCGCCTTTCCGTTGACCTTCTCGAGCTTCGGAACCGCGGTGACGGCGCGCGTCTGCCCGTCGCGGACGAACGTGATGTGCAGCGTCTTGCCGGCGGACGCATAGATCTTCGCGATGAGCTGCTCGCCGCTGCGCATCGCGACGCCGTTGATCTTCGTGATCCGGTCGCCGGCGCGCAGCCCGGCCCGATCGGCCGGACCGCCCGCGATCACCGGCCCGACCACCGTCGTCGGATGCGGGTCGGGGGTTCCGAAGGCGCACGCCACGCCGAAGAGCAGTACGAGCGCGAGAACGAAGTTCATCGCCGGTCCCGCGACGATGATCGCGAGCCGCCTCAGCGCGCTCTTCGCCTGGAAGTTGTCGGGCTCGTACGCGCCGGAGCGGAACTCGCGCTGCTGCTCGGCCTCGTTCGAGGTCCCGTCCTCGCCCTTCATCTGGCAATAGCCGCCCAGCGGCAGCGCGTTGAGGCGGTACGTCGTTCCGCTGCGCTTCGAGGTCCATTTCAGGATCGTCGTGCCGAAGCCGACCGCGAAGTCCGTGACCTTCACGCCGTTCAGCCGGGCGACGATGAAGTGCCCGTACTCGTGCAGGACGACGAGGACGGACAACATCAGGAGGAAGACGGCGATTCGGTCGAGGCTCATGGTCTCCGTACGCTTCTCGCGGTTCGCTCGTCGAGGAAGGCCTGGGCGACCTGCCGCGCCGTGCGGTCCGCGCGCCGAACGGCCTCGAGTGACGCGTCATCCCTACCGACCCGCTCCATGGTCGTTTCGATGCACGCGGGGATGTCCCCGAAACGTAATTCCCCGGCCACGAACGCCGTTACCGCAATCTCGTTGGCCGCTGAGATAATTGCTGGTAAGGTTCCGCCCAATTTCAGCGCACGGTAGGCCAAGCCGAGGCACGGAAACTTCGTCAGGTCGGGCCGCTGGAACGTCAGACTGGTCGTCGCCGCGCCGCGCTCGCCGCCGAGCGCCTCGATCGGGTCGTCGCACGGGCGGCCGTCGTCGAGTCTGTCGGGGTACGCGAGCGCGTAGCCGATCGGCAGCCGCATGTCGGGCGCGGCGAGCTGTCCCACGACGTTGCCGTCGGTGAAGATCACGAACCCGTGCGCGACCGACGTCCGGTGCACCGCGACGTGGATGCGTTCGGGCGGCAGGCCGAACAGCCGCGAGGCCTCGATGACCTCGAGTCCCTTGTTCATCAAGGTCGCCGAGTCGACCGTGTTCTTCACGCCCATCTGCCAGGTCGGATGCGCGAGCGCGTCCGCCACGCGCACGTCGGCCATCTCCTCGCGCGTCCGCTCCCAGAACGGCCCGCCCGAGGCGGTCAGCACGATGGCCGCCACGCGCTCGCGCGGCGCGCCCTGCAGGCACTGGAAGATCGCGGAATGCTCGCTGTCGACCGGCAGCAGCTTCGCGCCGCTGCGCGCGGCGTGTTCGACGAGCAGCTCGCCGGCGGCGACGATCAGCTCTTTGTTCGCGACGGCGATGTCGATCCCGCGGTCGACCGCCGCGAACACCGCGTCGAACGCGACGGCGCCGTCGGTTGCGGCGACGACCAGATCGGCGCCGCTCTGCGTCGCGACCGCCAGCAGGCCGTCGGCCCCGTGCGCGAACCGCTCGACCGCGCGTTCCTTGCCGAACAGCGAGCCGTGGATGCGGACGCCGAGTGCGTCGAGCCGCACCTGGAGCTCGGTGAGACCGTCCTCGTCGCGGGTCGAAACGACGCGCGGCCGGAAGCGTGCGATCTGCTCGGCGAGCAGCGCGACGTTCCCGCCCGCGGCGAGCGCGACGATCTCGAAGCGTTCGGGATGACGTCCCACGACGTCGAGCGTCTGCCGCCCGATGCTCCCCGTCGAGCCGAGGATCGCGATCTTTCGCCGCATCACACCGGGAACATCCGCGAGTGCGGCACGACGCCGATCAGATAGAGCGCGAAATAGAATCCGACGCCACCGAAGATGTACGAGTCGAAGCGGTCGAGCACGCCGCCGTGTCCGGCGATGAGCGAGCCCGCGTCCTTGACCTTCGCGTCGCGCTTGAGCGCGCTCTCGACGAGGTCGCCGGCCTGCGCGGCGAGCGAGGTGATCGTGCCGACGAGCGCGCCCTGCCACCATGTGACGTGCAGCCACGGAACGAACGCGATCGCCACGCCGGCGAGCAGCGCGAAGACGTAACCGCCGATCGCGCCCTCCACCGTCTTCTTCGGCGAGAGCCGCGTGAGCTGGTGCTTGCCGACCGCGGTTCCGACCAGCATCGCGAAGATGTCGGTGAACGCGACCAGGAAGATCAGCCACACCATCCACGCGGCGCCGTCGTGCAGCGCGCGCACCGCGATGAAATACGAGAGCAGCTTCCCGATGTACAGCACGCCGAGCAGCGTGAACCCGCTGCGCGCGAGGTAGCCGCTCTCGCCGGCGAAGCCGGCCGTCGCGAGCGCGACGATCACCGTCGCCGCGAGCAGAATCCCTTCGTAGCGGTGGATCTCGCCGAGATAGGTGAGGATCAGGTACGCCCACACGGCGGCCATCGCGACGGGCAGCTCGACCGCGGGTCCTTTGCGCGCGGAAAGTCCCGCGAACTCGTAGAGGCATCCGGTCGCGACGAGAAGCACGAGCAGCGCGAACGCCGGCGCCCACGCGACGCAGGCGAAGCCGATCGCGGCGAGGAGCAGGCCGATCGCGACGCGGCGCATCGAGATCGGCGACTTCGGCGCGCCTTTGCGCGCCGCCGCGGCGGAGCGGGACGCCGCGGTCGTGGTCATGCGCCTCCGAAGCGGCGCTGCCGGCGCTGATACTCCGCGATCGCGTCCGCGAACTGGTCGCGCCCGAAGTCGGGCCAGAACGTCTCGCGCAGCACCAGCTCGGCGTACGCGACCTGGTAGAGCAAGAAGTTCGAGAGCCGCGACTCGCCGCCCGGCCGGATCAGGAGATCGGGGTCCGGCATCCCGGCGGTCGTCAGGTAGCCGGCGAGCGTGTCTTCTTCGATGTCGTCGGGGGCGAGCGCCCCGCGCTGCACGTCGCGCATCATGCGTGCGACGGCGTCGCGCAGCTCGCTGCGCGCGCTGTAGTTGACGGCGAGGTTGAGCACCAGCCCGCGGTTCGCGGCGGTCTTCGCGACGAGCCGGTCGAGCGCGTCGCGCGACGCCGGCGGCAGCTGCTCGTAACGCCCGATCACGTTCACGCGCACGTCGTTGCGGCACAGCTCCGCGAGCTCGTTCTGCGCGAAGTAGACGCAGAGATCGAGCAGCAGCGAGATCTCGGTCTTGTCGCGCTTCCAGTTCTCGGTGGAGAACCCGTAGACGGTGAGCATCGGGATCCCCCAGTCGCTCGCGGCGCGGGTGATCTCGCGAAGGGCGATGACGCCGCGGCGGTGGCCCTCGATCGCCGGCAGGCGCCGGGAGCGGGCCCAGCGCCGGTTGCCGTCCATGATGATCGCGACGTGCTTGGGGAGCCGCGTGGCGTCGAGCGTGACGCCGTGCGGCGGACGGAGCAGGGTCGCCATCTCAGATCCGCTCGTACCCCTCATATCCCGTTAGGATTTCCCACGCGCCGTCGTGCTCGCCCGCCAGCGCCCGGACGCGCAGCGTCCGGAGCGCGCCGACGCCCAGCGCCGGATACGGGGGCGCCAGGAGCCGGAAACGGAGTGGCCGGTCGACCAGCGCGCGGCGGGCGGCGACCCACGGGAGCATCACGAGGTCTTCGAGGCTCACACCTCCATGATCTCTTTCTCTTTGCCGCTCACCAGGTCGTCGATCTGCTTGATGAACTTGTCGGTGAGCTTCTGCACCTGATCTTGGCCGCGCTTGATCTGGTCGTCGGTGATCGTCCCGTTCTTGGCGAGCGTCTTGACGTCGTCGTTCGCCTTGTGACGGATGTTGCGCACCGCGACCTTGTGCTCTTCGGCGCGCTTGCGGATCGTCTTGATCAGGTCCTTACGGCGTTCTTCGGTGAGCGGCGGGAACGAGAGCCGGATCGTCCCGCCGTCGACGTTCGGGTTCAGCCCGAGATCGCTGGTCTCGATCGCTTTGCGGATCGCGGCCACCGTGCTCTTGTCGAACGCGGTCACGACGAGCGAGCGTCCGTCCGGGGAGTTCACGCTCGCGACCTGCTTGAGCGGCACCGTCGAGCCGTAGGCTTCGACGTGCAGGCGGTCGAGGAGCTGCGGCGACGCCCGGCCGGTGCGGATCGACGCGAAGTCCGCGGTCGTCGCGTCGATGGCCTTCTTCATCCGCGCCTCGGTGTCGCGATAGACGTCATCCAGCATGGGTGGCCTCTTCGCCGCCGACCCGCGCGGCACTCCGCGACGAGACGGTGGTCCCGATCGCCTCACCCATGACGACGCGGCGGATGTTCCCCGGGACGTTCATGTCGAAGACGACGATGGGCAGCGCGTTGTCCATGCAGAGCGTCAGCGCCGTCGAGTCCATCACCTGCAGGCCGAGCTCGAGGACGCGCAGGTAGTCGAGGTGGTCGAAGCGCGTCGCGCTCGGGTCGAGGAACGGGTCGGCACTGTAGACGCCGTCGACCTTCGTCGCTTTGAGGATCGCCTGCGCTCCGACCTCGATCGCGCGCAGCGCGGCGGTGGTGTCGGTCGTGAAGTACGGGTTCCCGGTCCCCGCGGCGAAGATCACGACGCGGCCCTTCTCCAAGTGCCGCATCGCGCGGCGCCGGATGTAGGGCTCGGCGATCGCGTTCATCGCGATCGCTGTCTGCACGCGCGAAGGCACGCCGATGCGCTCGAGCGCGTCCTGCAGCGCGAGCGCGTTGATCACCGTTGCCAGCATCCCCATGTAGTCGGCGGTCGCGCGGTCCATCCCGGCGGCTTCGTGGACCTTGCCGCGCCAGATGTTCCCGCCGCCGACGACGACGGCCGTCGAGACGCCGTCGGCGTGGACGCGCGCGATCTCGCCCGCCATCGCGCTCGTCGTGTCGACGTCGACGCTGCCGCCGCGCCCGGCGAAGGCTTCGCCGGACAGCTTCAGCAGGACGCGATCGTAAGCGGGTTTCCTCAACGGTGCTCCTCGTTCAGAGCTCGGCTTCGGCTCGCCGAAGCCTAGTCTTCGCCGAGGACGAACTTGGCGTAGCGGCGGACCTGGATCTTCTCGCCCAGGACGCCCGAAACGCTCTTCACCAGCTCGCCGACCGTCACCGAGTCGTCCTTGACGAACGGCTGGTCGAGCAGCGTGTGCTCCTCGTACCAGCGGTTGAGCTTGCCGGCGAGGATCTTCTCGACGACCTCGGGCGGCTTCCCCGGAGGGACGGTCTTCTCCAGCTCGACCTTGACCTCGGCGAGCGCATCGGCCGGAACGGCGTCGCGGTCGAGATACTGCGGCGACATCGCCGCGACGTGCATCGCGACGTCGCGCACGAGCTCCTTGAAGCGGTCGTTGCGCGCGACGAAGTCGGTCTCGCAGTTGACTTCGACCAGCACGCCGATCTTGCCGCCGGCGTGGATGTACGAGCCGACGAGACCTTCGTTGGCGGTGCGCTCGGCCGACTTCTTCTCCGCCTTCGACTGCCCGAGCTCGGCGAGCCGCGCCTTCGCCTTCTCGGCGTCGCCTTCGGCCCACAGGAGCGCGTTGCGCACGTCGGACATGCCGGCGCCGGTCGCCTCACGCAGGCGCTTGATCTCGTCCGCGGACGGTTTGTACACGGTGTTCACGTCGTTCGTTTTCCGGTTCGGGATTACGCGCCGGCGCCGACGGGCTCGCCCGCGACTTCGGCGTACTGCTGGTCGTACTCGGCTTGATCGTACGCAGACTCGGTCTCGGTCTTGCCTTCGACGATCGCGTTCGCGATCGTCGAAACCATCAAGCGCACGGAGCGAATCGCGTCGTCGTTCCCGGGGATCGCGTAGTCGATCTCGTCGGGATCGCAGTTGGTGTCGATCACCGCGATGATCGGGATGCGCAGTTTGCGCGCCTCGAGGACGGCGATGCGCTCCTTCTTCGGGTCGACGATGAACACGGCGTCGGGCAGACGGTGCATGTCCTTGATGCCGCCCAGGAACTTCTCGAGCTTCTCGAGCTCGTCGGTGAGCCGCGCGACTTCCTTTTTGGGGAGCAAGTCGAAGGTGCCTTGCTGGCGCATCCCTTCGAGCTCGCGCAGACGTGCGATGCGCTTCTGAATCGTCGCGAAGTTCGTCAGCGTTCCGCCGAGCCAGCGCTGGTTGACGAAAAACGTTCCGGCGCGCTCCGCCTCTTCCTTGACGACGTCCTGAGCCTGCTTCTTCGTGCCGACGAAGAGAATCACGCGGCCTTCGCGCGACATCTGCTTCACCGCGTCGTACACGTGGTTCAGCATCGTCAGCGTCTTGGACAGATCGATGATGTAGATGCCGTTGCGCTCCTGGAAGATGTAGGGCTTCATCTTCGGATTCCAGCGGCGGGTTTGGTGTCCGAAGTGGACGCCCGCCTCCAGAAGAGCGCGCATGGATACGGGAGATGCCACGAGAGAACGGTCCTTTCTGAGCCCCCGGCCGCCGTCCGTGGCACCGTAGCGGGCGCATGCACCCCGGCTCTCCGAGCCGGTGAAGTCGTCGTCCGGGTCCCGGACAACCCTCGCATCCTACCACATTCCGGAGAGAACCGCCAAGGCGCGGGGGCTCAACCGGCCGCGCCGCGCGGCCGATCACCCTGGGGATGCGCGCTCCCTGCGCCGCGCCGGCCGCGTAGTGCCCGGCTTCGGGATCCGGGCCGCCGCCTGGGCCGCCCGCTTCGCCGACCCCGAGGCGGTCGTCGCGCTCGATCCGACCGCCGCCGGCGCCGGACTCCGGGAAGTGCTGCTCCGGCGCGCGCGGGGCTCGCGCGTCGCCGTCGCGCCGCTCCTCGAGGACGAGGCGACGATCGACGCGCGCGGCTTCGCCGCCGAGATCGTTCGCCAGGTCGCCGACATGGACGGCCGGCGCGCCCTGCTCGACAAGGTCGCCGCGGGCACGATGATGGTGAACGGACGGCCCCAGGGCGAGACGCACTTCTTCGAGCGCTTCTCACGGGAGCTTCTGGGGTTCCCGGTGCGCTTCGCCGAGACGCTGCTGGTGCGCTCGTGGCATGACGCGCGCGTGCTCCTCGCCGGCGACCCCGGGAACGGCGCGACGATCGTCCGGCGCGCGCCGTTGGACCCGCTCGTCCCGGACGTGCGGCCCGACGCCGACGCCGACGCGCTCGTCGTCTGGGCCCCCGCGCTCAGCGCCGCGGAGCTCGGCATCGTTCTGGTGGGGCTCCACGCGGTGCGCGTCCCGCAGATCGTCGTCTGTGCGGGCGGGACCGTGTCGAACGTCGGCGCGCGCTTCGTCGACGCGCGAGAGGCGGAGGCGGCGCTTCGTCGCGCGCGCGCCGTGATCGACGCGGGGCCGGCCGACCCCGGAACGACGCGCGCGCTGGCTCGGCTCGGCATCCCGGTGGCCGCGCCGCGCGGCGGCGCCGACGAGTGGCTCGACGGACTCGCGCTGTTCGACCCGCGCTCGCGCACGAGCATCGAGCTGGCCGCGCGCATCGCGCTCGGCGCCGGCGCGCCGCGCGAGCGCGAGGACGTGCCGGCCGGCGATCCGGCGGCGCTACCGGCGCCCGCCGCGCTGCGCGAACGCGGACCGCTCGTGACGGTGATCGTCCCGACGTACGACCGGCGCGACATCCTCGCCCTCACGCTGGCCTCGTGGGAGCGCCAGATCTATCGAGACCTCGAGATCGTGGTGGTCAACGACGCCGGACCGGACGTCACGGACCTCGTCGCGCGGTTTCCGCGCGCGCGGCTGGTGACGCGCGAGACGAACGGCGGTCCCGCCGCGTCGTGCAACACCGGCATCGACGCCGCGCGCGGCGATGCCTTCATCTTCTGCGGCGACGACGATCTGGCGTTTCCCGATCACGTCGCGCGGCTCGTCGACGCGCTCGAGCGCTCGGGCGCCGCGATCGCGCACGCCCGCGGGATGCTGGCCTACGTGGAGCCCGCCGACGACGCGCCGACGGGCCGCGTCTTCACGCTGGACGTGTTCGCGGCGGGCGTCGCCGACATGGCCGAGCACGACGTGAACAATGCGTTCTATCCGCCGCAAGCGATTCTCGCCCGCCGCGACGCCGTGCGCTCCGCAGGGTTCTTCGATCCGTCGTTCGTCGTGGCGGAGGACTACGAGTACTGGATCCGCCTCGCCCAGGCCGGTGAGGTGGTCCACGTGCCGATCACGACCTGCGCGTACTCGGTTCGCGCCGACGGCTCGCACCTGAGCGTCCAAAAGAACGCCGCGTACGCCGGCGCCCATGCCTCCATCTACGCGAAGCACGCCCGGCCCGAACGCCCGATGCTCGAGGCGCGGCGCAAAGCGATCGTGGCCAATCTCGCCGAGCACGGCGCCGTGCGCCAGACGCCCGCCTGGCGGCTCACCGAGCCGCTGACGCTCGAATCGCTCTTCGCTGATTGACGGCTCGGCCGCCGTGCCCCCGGGGTGTCGGCGCGAGACCGAACCTCCGGGTGTGGACGGAGGTGGGGGAGCCTCGCGCGAGGACACGACGGCCGAACCGCGCCGCGGAACCGGCCGTGGAACGGCACGGTCGCGACAGGTCTCCATCATGCCCTGCCGCCCGGCGCCCGGTCCAGCCTGCCGAAAGGCACAGTCGGCGGCGCGGTCCCGTACGAAATCGTATCCTTCCTCCGCCCTGCTGCCCTTGGTTGGCCCGCGAGCGCACGCTACGATAGCGCAGACCATTCCATTTGGAATAGTCGCGCTAAAAGGAGTGTCCTCGTATGAACGTCACGGCTCTGGTCGTCTCCGCGATCGTCGCCCTCGGCACGGTCGCCGGCGTCACCCACACCACGAGCGCGTCGCACGGCACCGTGTCGCACGGAACGACCGTGAGCACCGCCGATTCCGGCGGAACCGGCGGCACCGGCAACGGCAACGGCGTCGGCGGCGGGCCCGGATAGGGCTCGGAAACGGGAGCGCCCTGCCGAAACCTTGAACGGGAGCACTGCACGAGGTCGTGCAGGCGTCGTCGAGGTGTGCAGCGGGGTATGCGTTCGGATCGTATCCAACAGGGTGAGCGCGCGAAATCGCCCCCCGTCATCGCGGACGCGCGTGAAGCGTACATGGGAGGCGATCTCTCCGCCTGCGTCGCGGCGTTGGACGGCCTGCGTGTCACCTCGCAGGCCGACCTCCGCGAAGCCGTCCTGTTGCGGTCGCGCGTCCTTCTGCGCCGGCACCAGCCCGCTGAAGTCGTCGCTCTTCTGGGGCCGGCGCTCAAGACGTTCGTCGGCGTCGATGAAGAAGCCACGGGCCGCATGCTGCACGCCGTCGCGGTCGCGCGTGCGGTTTCGGCCGAGCGCGGCCTGGAGCTTCTGCTCGATCTCCGCGACGCCGCACTGGGCGGGCGCGCGCACCCGACGATTCAGGCGGAGATCGCGTACTGGATCGCCTACGTCCACTGGCTGAGACGCGACTTCGCCGCGGCCGCACAAAGCGCGGGTGTCGCCGAAGCGGCGAAGGCGGACGTCGTATCGGTGCGCGCCGCTTCGCTGCGCGGCTTCGTCGCGGTCGCAAGCGAACGATATGCCGACGCATTGCGGCTCTTTCAGTGGGCGCTGGCTGCATACGGCGACTGCCGCGAGCGGGACAGCGATCTGCTCGAGCGGATCGTAGTGCAGATCGCGTCGCTGGAGGTCACGCTTCGCGGTGCAAACGTCCGCGGGACGCATGTCGAGAGGCGGCCGGAACCGTCGAACGGCCACGTCCCGGGCGTCTTCCGGATGCAAATCGCGGCGCTGGATGCGTGGCTTTTTGCCTTCGACGGAGACCAAGCGAATGCGTACCGCCACGTACGACGTGCGGAAGACCTCGCGCCAGCACCCGCATGGCGCGTTTGGGCGCTTGCGAACCGTGCGAACCTCGCGATCGTGTTCGACGAGCGCGCGATCGGACACGAATTCGCCGCGCAAGCGCTCGAACTGGTCGACGCCGTCGATTGGAACGCGACCGCCGACGAGGAACGCGTCGGTCTTCTGTTCTTGGCCGAAGCGCTCGCCGTGACTTCACCGTTCGCCGCTCTCGGTGTATGGACGCGGTATCGCACGTTGACGAGTGAGATCGACGAGTCGCTGGTGTATCACCGCGACATACGCCTGTGGATCATCGAAAGCACCGTGCGCGGCCTGGTACACCGAATTCTCGGCGAATACGCCGACGCGCGCGCCGCATTCGCGGCGGTATCCGAGCATGCTCTGCGGGTCGGTAACCTGTGGCGCGCCGCGAACGCGCTGATCGAGCTGGACGCGACGCCGGCCGGGGCGCCGGCCGCCGGGCGCGCTCGGGGCGGCGGCGAGCCGCCGCTCGAAGCTGCGGCGCGGCTCGTGCACGAGAACTTTCCGAACTCGTTCCTCGCGCGGCGGCTGGGGCGCTGGGCCAACGTCGCGGTCGATTCGAACGTCGCGCGGCTCACGCGCGTGCCGCGTCACGTGCTGCGCCATCTGCTCGACGGAAAGAGCGCCAAAGAGATCGCCGCGATCATGGGCATCTCGCCCGGCACCGTCAAGAACTACGTCAACGCGATCCTGCGCGAATTCGGCGTGCGGTCCACGCCGCAGCTGCTCGTCACCTGCTACCGGCGCGGGCTCGGTGCGCCGTCGTGGGAGGCCGACACGCCTCCCGCTCGCTCGGAGGGCGGCGGCTGATCCGCTGAGGAGGGCTCCGCCCGAGAGGCCGCGCGCCCGCGACGCGCCGAACGACGCCTCCGGATGACCCCCTACTACCGGACCTTCGGCCTGGAGCGCGATCCGTTTCTGGACACGGCGGACCCGCACTTCTACCGGACGACGCCCGGGCTCAGCCGTGCGCGCGATCGCCTCGTCGGGGGCGTGCTGGAATCGCGCGGGCTGCAGGTGGTCGTGGGCGATCCCGGCACCGGGAAGACGAGCCTGATGGCGCAGCTCGAACGCGAGCTGCTCGGGCGCGACGAAATCCGTCTCGCGAAGATCCTCGATCCGTCGTTCGCGAGCGAGACCGAGTTTCTGCTCGGGGTCGCGCGCTCGTTCGGGCTCGCGCTGCCGCCGCGCTCGCCGGCGGCGCTGAAGAACGCGCTGAAGAACTATCTCTACGACGCCGCCGTGCTGGACGGGCTCACCCTCGCGCTGTTCGTCGACGAAGCGCAGAACGCGAGCGACGAGATCTTCGAAGTCCTGCGTCTTCTGCTGAACTACGACGTGCCGCAGCGCAAGCTGCTCAACCTCGTGCTGTTCGGGCAGAGCGAGCTGCGCGACCGTCTCGACGTGCGGCGCAACCTCGCCGACCGGGTCGACGAATGGTACACGCTGGAGCCGCTCGACACCAGCGAGGCGCGCGCGCTGCTCACGTATCGGATCGCCCGCGCCGGTTCGACGAGCGACATCACGCTGCTGTTCGAAGACGATGCGATCGACGCGATCGTCGGCGCGGCGCGCGGAACGCCGCGCCGTCTGCTGACGCTTGCGCACGCGACGCTGCGCGAAGCGGCGGCCGCCTCGCATCCACGCGCGGCGCGCGTCGACGTCGAAGCGGCCGCCCGCGCGCGCGGCGTGGTCGTCCCGCCGAAACCGGTGACGCCGCCGGAGCCCGAGCCGGTTCCCGTCGCGGCCGCCGTGCCGGCGCCCGAGCCCGCGCCCGAACCGATCCCGGAACCGCGGCGCAGGCGGTTCCCCTGGCTGCCCGCGTTCCTGCGATGAACGAACGCGAGGTCGACATCGATGCGCTCTTCGAACGCGATGCCGACGCGCGTCTGCTCGAACGCCGCCGCCGCGAAGAGCTGGGGCTTGCCGCGCAAGCGGCGGTCGTCACGACGACGCCGATTCAATTCGGTCCGGAGTCGATGGTCGACACCGAGCCGCGCCCGTTCGTGCGCGGCGCGCTGCTGCGCGTCGTCGTCGACGCACGTCCGACCGCGGAGCTGATCCCCGGCGCTCTCGTCGCCGTCGTCGTCGCCGTCCACGACGAAGGCGACGTCGACGCACCCGACGCGCGCCTGCGCGTCGCCGTTCCTGCGGAGGCCGAGGCGGTCGACGGATCCTTCGTGCGCGACGGCGTCGCGATCGACGGCAGCGCGCTGCTCGGCGAAGGGCTGCGGCTCGGACCGGTCGGCGCCGGCGAAGCGATTCGCGTGCAGTTCTCGCTGCGCGTGCTGCCCGGCACCGACCCGCTGGACCTCGTCGCGCACGCGAGCTGCCCGGGCGTTCCGTCGATCGCGGCGCCCGCGCTCCGGCTTGCGCGCCGCATCGGACACGCCGCCGTCGCCGCGCCGAAGCCGTTCTTCGAGCTCGAAGAGGACGAAGACGTCTCGGATCTCCTCGAAGCCGCGACGGTCTCCGCGGAGATCGTCGAGGAGCGCGTCGTCGTCCTCGACACCATCAGCGCCGCACCGGCCGAACCGGAGTTCGCTGCGCCCGAGACCGCCGAGCCGCCGGCGAGCACCGGCGAGCAACTCGCGGCCGCAACGGTGGGCGACGAACGTGCACGTCCGGACGAACGCGCGATCCGCGAAGAACCGGCGGTCACGCAGCGCTTCACCGTGCCCGTCGTGCACGAAGCGCCCGACGCACAACAGCCCGTCGTCGAACAGCGCGCTGCAGCGCCCGACGCCGAAGCGGCGGTCGCGCAACACCCGGTCGCCGAAGAGCGCCTCGCGGAAGAGCCTGTCGCGGAGGCCATCGCGGAAGAGGCCGTCGCCCAAGAGGCCGTCGCGCACGTACCGGTCGGCGAAGATGCCGCGCCTTCCGTTGCCACCGAACCGCCGGTCGCTGAACCGCCGGTTGCGGAAGCACCGCGGCGCCCCGTCTTCTTCTCCGTTCCTCGCATCACGGTGCGTCCCGCGACGCCGCCCCCGCCGCCCGCGACGCCGCCGCGCTCGCCGTCCGAGCCCGCGCGCATCGACGCGACGCGGCGGCGCGAGCGCGACGAGCTGCTCGCGCGCACCATCGACGCGGACGAAGTGCGCGCGCTGCAGCGCGTCTTCACCGGTGCGGTGCCGCACGGCCTCGCCGCGCTCGCGCTGCTCTCGTCGATCGCCGCCGTCGACTCGCCGCTCGGGGAAGCGCTCGGATTGCAGGCCTTCGCGCGCACGATCGCCGCCGCGCTGCCGCGCGCGCTCGTCGCGGCGCGGATGGGACGGCAGCCGCCGCGCGTCGTCTCACGGCACGCGCTCGACGCGATCCGCCCCGACGGCGTGGCCGACGACGAGCCGTACGTGCAGCGCGGGCCGCTGCTGGTCACGCGGTTCGACGCGCGCGAGCGCGAAGGGCTGCGCACCGTCCTCTCGCGCGACCTCGACGACGCCTTCCTGCGCGGCGTGCAGATCCTGCTCGCCGTCTGCCCGCGCGACATCGAGAACGTCCCGAACGACGTCGCCGCGGCCGTGCGCACCGCGCTCGCCGAGTATCGTGTCGCGGCGGGCGCGTGGCTGATGCGCATGACGGTCCGCCGCGGCGTGTATCGCGAGCACGACCCGCTGGTGGCCGACGATCCGATGCTGCACGGCACCGGACGCGCGCTCGTGGCCGCGCTGCGCGAAGCGGCCCAATGACGCCCCGCGCATGAAGCTCCTGATCGGGATCCCGACGGGCGGCCGTCCGACCCGCCCGTTCCTCGACGCGCTGCAGCGCCTGGAGCTGCCGCCGGAGATCGAGGCCGACCGCCTCGTGTGGACCGGAAACTTCGTGCCCGCGCAACGCGAGATGATCGCGCGCGACGCGCTCGCGCGCGGCGCCGATCTGCTAGCGATGATCGACGACGACATCGTCGCGCCGCCCGACGCGCTGGTGCGCCTGGTTCGCGCGCTGCGCGACGACGAAGGCGCCGCGATCGCCGGCGCGCTGTACTACAGCCGTGACGCCGCACGACCGATGGCGGTCGCGCGCTGGGACTCGCGCGACACGACGACGGCGGCGATCCCGGCGTTCGCGGCAGATCGCGTCGTGACGGTCGACGGCGTCGGCTTCGGCTGCGTCGTCGTCCGCGCCACGGCGCTGCGCGCCCTCCCGACCCCGTATTTCGCGGCGCACCTGTTCGTCGATCCGGAGGCGCGCACCGTGCGCCAGTGCGACGAGGACTATCTCCTCTGCGAGCGGTTCCGCCGCGCCGGCTGGCGCGTGCTCCTCGACGCCGGGGTGCGCTGCGGCCACTACGACCGCGGCTCGGAGACGACGGTCTCCGCGACGTTCGAGAGCGACGCCGAGACCGCCCGCCTGCGCATGATCGTGCGCGCCGAAGGCGCGACGCGGCTCGTGCCGTTCGACGACGCGGTCGAACGCGCGGCCGAACGTCAAGAGGACTTTCCGGCGACGCTGCTCTTCGGCTGAACGGCCGCCGCTACGCGCTCAGAACGAGGCGTCGATCAGTTGCGCGTTCGGCTTTCCGATCGCGCGCGCGAAGCCGCGCAGCTTCTGCGTTGCTTGCAGTCGTGTCGCCGTGTCGGCGTGGTAGGCCTCAAGGCGGCGCAGCTGATCGTCGCGATACGCGATGATGCCCCGAACCCGGCGTGCGATCTTCGGGTCGTGCGCCGGCGCGGTCTCCGGGGCGGCGTCGAACAGCCGCCGCAGCTCGTCGGTCATCCGCGTCTGCGCGGCGAATGCAGCGGTGACGTCGTTCCAGCGCCGCTCGAGGAACGCCGCGTCGGCGTCGAGGCAGGAGCGCTCGAGCGCGATGAGCGTGCGGACGACGACGGCGCGCGGCGACTCGGCCGCCGCCGGCGGGTCAGCCGACGAGGGCATTGAGCTCGCGGTGAGCCGCGCTCTCCGCGCGGTACTTCTTGATCGCCTCGACCCACGTCTCGCGCATCCCGCTGATGTGCGGAAGCAGATCACGGACCTTCTGCGGGTTGCCCTGCATGTTCGCCGCGACGAGCTGGTGGTGCCAGAACTCGTAGATGCGGAACAGGTTCGTCGGGATGTCGCTGTCGAGATCCAGCCGCAGCGAGCCCATCAGCAGCGCGCACGCGCGCTGCGCGCGCCGCAGGAGGTCGTGACGGCCCTGGATGTCGCCGGGACGCGTCTCCATCACCTCGACCGCCTGCCGCGCGAAGAGCAGCAGCGCGTCGTACGTCTTGATGACGAGCTCTTCGGGGCTCGCCGAGTTGATCGAGGCCTCGAGATACCGGAGGTTGGCGTTGGTCACGGTCACCCGCTGCTGGACGTGCCGGTAAGGGCAGAAAGCGATGATTGCATCGACTGCAGCGTCGCGATCTGCGTCTCGCTGTCGACGAACTCTTTGCGCAGCAGATTGGCCTGCATGTTGGCCTGATCGGTGATCGTGGCGATCTGCTGCTTGAGCGAGGTGATCTGATCGTTCTCCTCGTCGCTGATCGTCGAGAACAGCGATTGCGCGGGGATCGTCCCCGCGATGGAGCCGGTGAGCTGCGTGGGAAGCCCGGTCACCGACGTGATGTACGAACCGAGCTGGCCGACGAGGCTGGACGGGCCGGTGAAGAGGGCGGCGACCGCGGTCGGATCGGCCTGCAGCGCGGCGGTGAACGCCGAGACGTCGAGCGTCTGGAGCTGCCCGCTGGTGCCGTCCATGGTCTGCGACGAGACGCCGCTCTGCGTGCTCGTGTTCGCGCTGTCGCTCGAGTCCGCCGACTGCACGCTGAACGAGGAGTCCAGCGTCAGACCGACCGCCGAAAGCGAGTTGTACGAGCTCGACGTGCTGTCGTCGTAGTTCGACATCAGGCTGACGAGCTGGTTCTTGAGGTCCTCGATCTCGCTGTTGCCGAACAGCACGCCGCCGCCGGTGAGCTGCGTTCCCTGCTTTTGCCCGGTCGTCGCGTCCGCCGTCGTCCCGATGACCGGCGCCTGCGTCGCGTTGTCGATCTCGCTGATCACCGCGTTGTACGCCGTGACGAAGTTCCCGATCGCGGTCTGGATCCCGGAGCTGTCCGAAGCGACGTTGACCGTCACCGGCGCGCTCGACGTGACGGGCGCCTGCAGGTCGAGCTGGATGCCGGGGATCGCATTGGTGACGGTGTTCGAGTTGGCGTAGACGGTGTGCGTGGTTCCGGCGGTGTCCTCGTACTGCACCTCGGCCGACTTGCCGACCACCACGCTCGCCCCGGAGCTCATCGTGTTCGGCGTCTGGTAGTTCGTGAGGAAACCCGCGGCCTGGAGGAAGTTCGACGTATCGCCGGAGGCGCCGAGCGTGATCCCTTGCGGACCGTCGGTGCGCGAGGTCAGGACGATGCTGTTCGAGGTCTGATCGTAGCTGGCGATCACGCCGGCCTGCGACTCGTTGATGTCGTTCAGCAGGTCGTTGAGGTTTTGTCCGCTCGGATCGACGGTGAACGAGACGCCGTTGATCGTGAACGTTCCGGCCGTCACCGCGGTCGCGAAGCCGGCGTTGTTGTCGGTGTCGAGCGTCGCGCCGAGATTGATGCCGCCCACCGGGCCGGAGCTCGTCGCGGTGTAGGTGCCGCCGCTCTGCGTGATCTGCGCGGTGTCGAGCTTGAACGCCTGAAGCAGGTTGCCGCTGTCCGACGCGCTGCCGAGCGTCAGCGGCGTCGTCGACGTGACGGTCCACTGCTGCGTGGTCGTGTCGAAGCTGATCGATGCGCCGACGGAACCCAGCAGCGCGTCCGCCTTCGTCTGGAACGACGCGATCGTGTCCGAGTTGACGTTGTACGAGATCGCGACGCCGTCGATGGTGACCTGTCCGTCGCCGTTCGTCCCCGTCGTGCCGTTGTCCGGCGTGATGGCGAAGCCCGCGTTCGCGAGCGTGGTCGACGTCCCGACCGTCCCGTTCGCAGCCGGGTCGTTCGTGATCTGCGTGGCGGTCGCGAGCGTGGCGTTCGTGATCACGTAGTTTCCGGGCGTCGCCGTGGTGCCCGTGATCGTCGAGACGCCGACCGCCGAGGAGTTCGACGAAGTCGGCGCGGTGGCGGTGAAGGCCGAGGGATCGCTGACCGCCTGGAACGTGTCCTGGAACTTGTCGAGCAAGTCCTGGATCTTCAGCATCTCGGCCTGCTGCGCGGTCAGGTTCTTCACGCTGTTCTGCAGCGGAGTCGCCTGCGCCATCGTCATCGCGGAGTACTTCTCGATGATCGAGTTGTAGTCGATCCCGGACGCGATGCCCGGGAACGTGACGGGCGGGACGTTCGTCCCGTAGATCGTCGAGTCGGCGTCGGAGGCGCTCGACGAGACGCCGGAGAGTGAGCTCACTAGGCGCTCCGGTCGACGACGGCGCCGGCGAGCTTGTTGAAGAACTGCGCGATCAGCACCATCGCCTCGCGCGGAAACTGCGTGATGATCTGCCCGGTCTCCGCGTTCTTGAAGACCGTCACGACCTCGTCGGGATCGTGCGACACTTCGAACTGCACGGAGACGTTCGAGCCGCCGCCGACGAGCTGCGAAAGCGCGTCGTGGAGCGTCTGATCGCCCTGTCCGCTCTGCGCGCTCGACCCGTTCGAAGACTGGCCGGGTTGGGGAAACGCCTGCAGAGCAGCCGCCGGAGCGGCAGGCTGCGCGCCCGCGGCGGGCGCGGCGCTCCAGGGCTGATTCATCGCTTGAACGTCCATGTTCATGGTCGAGCCTCCACTCATTTCTATCGGTCCCGGCGCGACGCGCATTTAGGCCGGCGTGCCGGCGGCGCGCGCATATCCGCGCACGATCGCGCGGATCGCGGTGCCCGGTGCCGGCGCGGCGTCGGCAGCGCGCTCGCGGACGCGCAGAGCCTCGTCCCAGGCGGCGCCCAGCGCACGAGCGATCGAACGGACGTCCGCAGGATCGCAGCGCTGGGCGCGCGCGGGCGCGAACGCGCGACGCTCCGCGACCACGAGCCGCGCACCGGCGAGGGACGCCGCCGCCAGTCGCGCGCCGCCGTCGCCGAGCCAGGCGCAGTCGGCGACGACGCCGGCCGCGCCGCGCAGCGCCGAGGCGACCTCGCATGCCGGCTCGCCCCCGAGCACGACGAGGCTCGCGCCGCCGAACTCGCGCACCAGCTCGAGATACGCCGCGTCGGCGACCGGACCGGCGAGCACGAGCGGGATCGAGGCGTCGCGCGCGGCGCGCGCGACGAGCAGCTGGTTCGCGAGCGGCCCGATCGGCGCGTGGACGAGCGCGAACGGGTCGCTCCCGACGAGAGCCCCGATCCGCGCCGACGCGACCGCGTCGGGCGCGAGCGGCGGCGCGATCTCGATCGGACCGACTCGTCCGCGGCGTCCGCGAATCGTTTCCGCTTCCTCCTCGCTCGCGGCGAACACGAGGTCGGCATCGCGCAGGGCCGCGGCCGCGTCGTCCGGCGCTGCCAGCGCCGGCGCGTACGAACCGTCCGCCGTCGCGGCCCCGACGGAGACCACGCGGCGCGCGAGCAGCGCCAGATACGATTCCAGCTCGCGCTCGTCCGAGGCGTGCTCGAAGCAGTGGCGTGCCGCCGTGGCGCCCCACCATCCGCCGCTCTCCGCCGCCTCTTCGCACGGCTGCACGACGACCGCCGCGCCGGCACGGTGCGCCGCCTCGACGAAGGCACGTGCGCGCGCGCCGTGGCGGGTGCCGATCAGGTGCACGAGGTCGGCGCCGTTCAGCTCGCCCGGCACGGAAGCCGCGAACGCATCGAAGCCTTCGGCGCGCAGCGCGACGACCAGCGCTGCCGCTTCGTCGGTGTCCGCCGACGGCAGCCGGGCCGCGTCGGCGCGTCCCAGCGCGACCGCGATCCGCCCGGCGGAGCCGCCCGTCGCAGCGCGCGTCGCGTGCGTCGCGCGCGTCGCCGGCTCGGGCGCACGCTCCACCGCGAACCACCGGCGCACGGGGCCTTCGGCCGGGTCGAACACGATTCCGACGTCGAGCGGAAGCGGGTCGACCACGTCGACGCGCCATGGCGCTTCGGCGTCGAGCCGCAGCGCGCACGTCGCCTCGCCCGCATCCGCGTCCGCGCCGACGATCGCGACGTCGGCTCGCCGCGGCGCTTCGGCCGGATCGCCGTACCACGCGATCGCGGCCGCATCGCGGCGCGAAGCCGCGACGCCGGTGGCGGCGACGCCGCGCAGCAGCGCCCAGCCGCCGATCGCGTCGTCGGCGTCGATGAGCACGCTCCGTCCGCGCACGAAGCGGCGCGCATACCGGTAGGGCGCCAAGCGCACCAGCGCGTCGCGCAGCGGCGCTGCGCCGAAGCATCCGGCGGCGCGCGCGGACTCGAACCGCGGCGCATCGGCGAAGCGCACGACGTGCTCGCGCACGCGCTCGCCGGAGAGCACCAGCCGTTCGAGGTGCGGCGCGATGCGCGCCCAAAGCGCCGCGGCGACGGCGTCGTCGACCAGCGTGTCCGCCGGCCACACGATCGGATCGCGGTCGCGTTCGACGACCGCGGCCGGATCGGCGATCGCGAGCGGGATCACGGTATCGCCGCGCTCGGCGGCGAGATAGAGATCGAGCGCGAGCGCGGGACGGCGCCGCCGCAGCACCGGCTCGATGCGCACGGCGGCGAGCCGCTCGGCGTCCAGGACCGCGGCGCCGGTCGTCCACGGCGCGAGGATCTCGTGGCTGCGATGCGTTCTCATCGCGCGACCGTCTCGAGCAGCGCACGCATCTCGTGCGCGCAGACCGTACGGCAATCGCCGAACGCGTCGCGCACGAGCCCCTGCGCGACGACGAGCGGCGTGGACGCGTCGAGACGCGCGCGCCACGCGGCGAGATCGTTCTCGCGCTCGACCCGCACCGCGATCGTGTCGGCCATCGGGCGGCCGCATGCGGCGAGGGGCGGCCGCAGCGCAGCGATCGCTTCGGCGGACGACACCGCGCCGTCGAGCAGCACCGCGACGCGAACCGGGTCGGTGGCGCAGTACGCCGCGGCCGCCGCGGCGACCGTGCTTGCGGCGCGCTCCAGCTCGTCGCCGTTCGCGACCGGCAATGCAACGACGCACGCGGTCGCCGAAGGCGGCGCAGCGTCGTGCGCGGCGGTGATCGTCTCCGGCGCGAACGGGATTCGCGCCGACGGCTCGAGGCCGCGTGCGAGATCGGCGGCGGAAGGCGCCGCCGGGACGGCGTCGCGCCGGTCGGCGAGCGCGAGCGCGTTGCGGGACAGCGCGGGATCGAAACGGTGGACCAGCGTATCGTCGCAGCGCACGACCGCATAGCCGGCGCGGCGCACGCGGGCGACGAGGTCGGCGATCCCGCGCCGCGTCGGTCCGTACGCCGGGTCGATCCCGCCGACGGCGTGCAGCGTCTCGCGCGCGATCGCGAAGGCGGGGGTCCCGGCGGCGTCGAGCGGCTCCGCGTCGCGCGCACGCTCGATCGCGCGCCGTTCGGCGAGCGCGCGCATCGCTTTCAGATCCGGATACTCGACGTCCGCGATCCCTTCGCCGAGCGCGGCGCCCGGCACCGCCGGAAACGCCATCCCGAGCGCGGGAACGCGCGCGAACGCCGCAGCCAGCGTCCGCAACGTCGCCGGTTGCAGCAGCGCGTCGTCGGAGAGCACGTACACGAGCTCGCCGCGTGCTTCGCCGAGCGCGACGTTCAGCGCGCCGGTGAGCAGCGCGTCGTCGCCGTCGGTGATGACGCGCATCCCCGGATACGCGCCGAGCATGCGCCGCGACGTCTCCGCTCCGGCCGCGCAGATTCCCGCCAGCTCGTCACCGGCCGACGTCGCGGCGAGGGCGGCGTCCAGCGCGATGCGCGTGACCTCCGGCGCCGACGCGACCAGTACGATCGCGGACGCAGTGCGCGGAACGTCACGGCGCCGCATCCCCGGCGGGCGGCCCGGCGCGCGCACCGCGCGTCCCGCCGCTTCGAGCGTGCCGAGCATCGCGCGCAGCGCGTCGGCGAGCGTCGCCCCGGACGGCTCGAGATGCTGCGGGATGCGTCCGGCTGCGAGCATCACACAGCGGCCGTCGGCCGACGCCGCGTCCGGTGCGGCGGCGACGACCTGCGATGACGATTCGAGCGCGTCGACCAGCGCGTCCAGCGCGGCATCCCCCGGCTGCGCGTCGTCGGCGCACACGAGGACGTAGCGGTCACCGCGCACGCGCAGCTCGTCGCGCAACGCGCGGACCACGTCGTCGCCGGCGCGATGCACGATGCGCGCAACCGGCGGCCGCGCGACGAGCGTCCGCGTCCGGCGCCCGCCCGGAAGGCGGACCTCGCGCTCGACGAAGGCCGAGCGCAGCGCCGGCGGCAAGCGCAGACCGGGCCGCAGATCGGGATGCCGTTCGGCGACGGCGCGCACCGCCACAGCGCGTCCGCGGTCGTCCGCATCACCGAGCCGGCCGCCGTCGACCGCGCACGCGAGCGCCGGATCGCATCGCACCGCGACCTTCGCGCTGCGCGCGCGCGCCGTCAGCTCGAGGACGGCCGCGACGAGCTCTTCGGGAAGCGGGTGGTCGAGCAGCACGCGAGGCACCACCAGCAGCCCGGGCGGAACGACGTCGACCGGACCCGCGAGCCCGGCGGCCCGCCCGCCGGCCGCGAGCGCGACCGCGTTCAGCTCGAAGCCCAGCGGGCTGCACGGCACCGGTCCGAGCATCCAGCCGAACAGGCGCACCTCGCCGTCGCGCAGCGGACCGCCGACGAGAGCATCCGGGCTCGCGGCGAGCGCGGTCGCGGCGAGCAGCGCGTCGTGCGCGGGCGCGACGTCCGTCGCGGCCAGCACCGCGCACGGCGCGGCCGCATCGCCGAGCTCGGTGAAGGGCATCGTTCAGGCCAGCGCGAGCTGCGCGACGCTGCCCGCGTCGCCGAGCCGGCCCGCTTCGAGCAGCGCGCCGGCCAGCCCGACGCTCGCGGCGCGCAGCGTCGTCGCGTCCGGACGCGGCGCTTCGCACGCGCGCCGCAGCGAGGCGATCGCGGCGTCGAGATCGCCCGCGCGGCGCTCGATCTCCGAGCGCAGCGCGAACGCGGCGCTCGCGTGCGCATCGTCGTCGCCGACGTTCGTCAAGTGCGCGAGGGCGTCATCGTCGCGCCCGAGCCGCGCCGCCGCGAGGGCGGCGTTGTAGCGAAGCACCGCGTCGCTCGGCGCGAGCGCGAGCCCGTCTTCGGCCGTGCGGAGCGCATCCGCGACGCGCTGCTCCTGCAGCAGCCGGTGCGAGCGCCGCGCGAAGTCCGCGGCGAACCGCAGCGGCGCGGCGAGCTCGCGCGCGCGCAGCGCGTCGCGGCGTTCGCGCTCGCCGCGCTGCTCGTACAGCGCGTCGAGAAACGGCAGCACGCGGCCGTCGCCCGGCGCCAGCTCGAGCGCGCGCAGCGCGTACGGCTCCGGGTCGCCGAGCTTCTCGTCGCGCATCGCGAGCGCCGCCGAATACAGCAGCGTCGCGTACGTCGGATCGTCGATCGCGCCGCGGCGCCGCTCCACCTGTTCGAACGCTTCGTGGAAGCGGCGGCGGCGCATGAGGAAGTTGACGTACGCAATGAAACCGGTCGTCGACTCGCTCGCCGCGCCCGCGCGCAGCAGCCGTTCGGCGTCGTACATCCGGCCGACGCGCTCGCACACGCTCGCCGCCAGGTTCCGCACGCCGTCGGCGTCCGGCTTCGCCTCGAGCGCCTTCTCCAGCCACACGATCGCCTCGGCGTCGCGTCCTTCGCGCAGGTAGGTGATCGCGACGTTGACGGGGGCCTTCCACGTCGGCACCTCGTCGTCGACGGCGAACTGCGGATGCGCGCGCCGGCCGGCTGCGATCGCGCGATCGTACCAATGCCGCGCCTCCTCGTACCGGCCTTCCTGCGAGAGCACGTAGCCGCGCAGGAAGAGCAGGTTCGGATGCTCGGACACGACGCTCAGCCCGCGCTCGAGCACCTCGAGCGCCTTCGCGCGGTCGCCGAGCCCGTCGCCGTACGCGGTCGCGAGCATCCCGAACGCGACCGGAAAGAACGTGCGCGGCTCAGTGGTGTTGGCGAACATCTTCTCCAGCGCCGCGATCCCTTCGGCGTACTCGCCGGCGGCGATCGCCGCGACGCCGAAGTTGAACCACGCGAACGGGTCGTCGCCGTTCTGCGCGAGCGCGCGCTCCAGCAGCGGGCGGTTGCGCTCCGTCTTCTTCCGCCCGTCCAAAATGCTCTTCGTGTAGCCCTTGTGCAGGATCGCGATGGGCGAGAACACCGTCGAGACTTCGCACGCGGTGTCGTCGACCACGAGGCTTTCGTGGATCACGCCGCGGTACCGCAGCCGCGGCGAGTTGGGGAAGACGCGCGGCAGGATGTGCGTCATCGTCGACAGACTGCCGGACTCGTCGTCGACGACGTTGCGAATGTGCACGTACACCGCGGTGTCGTGCGCGGGCGTCGCGCGCAGCGCGCGCAGCAGCGGCAACGACTCCGGCACGAGCTCTTCGTCGGCGTCGAGCACGATGATCCAGCGGCGCGTCGCGACCGCCAGCGCCTCGTTCTTCGCCCAGGCGAAGTCGTCGCGCCACGGCCGGTCCAGCACGATCGCGGCGTGCTCGCGCGCGATCTCGACGGTCCGGTCGGTCGAGCCGGTGTCGACGACGACGATCTCGTCGACGGCGCCGCGCACGCTCGCGAGGCACGCGCCGAGAAAGCGCTCCTCGTTCTTCACGATCATGCACAGCGTGACGCCTTCGGGCAGCTGCGCGCGGTCCGCCGGCGGAGCCGGGAGGTTGAACAGCAGTCCCGTTTGCGCGGACGCGAAGGCACTGTCGCGATGGTCGTCGACGATCTCTAGCGGCACGGCATCTCCCTTGCTTTGGTATCGGTCCGGCGCCGCCGCGCCTTGAGACGGCGGTAGAAACGTGAAAGGGCTCGCCGGAGCGAGCCCTCTCGGGTCGGGACGGAGTTCGGTCTATCGGAAGAGGCTGATGACCGACTGCGCGTTCGAGTTCGCCTGCGCGAGGACCGACGTACCGACCTGCACCAGGATCTGGAGCTTCGTGTACTGCGTGGTCTCCGCACCGACGTCGAGGTCGCGGATCGAGGACTCGGACGCCTGCAGGTTGACGGACGCCGTGTTGTCGTTGTCCTGGTCTTCCTGGAGGCGGACGATCGTCGCGCCCAGCGACGCGCGCTGCGAGAGCAGCGTCTGGAGGGCGTTGTCGATCTGGCCGATCGCGTCTTCCGACGCGAGCGAACCGTTCGTGCCGTTTCCGACGAGGTTGATGTTGGCGATCCGGAGCGTGTTCGTCGACGTGCTCTGGAAGCCGACCTCGATCGTCGCGCCTTCCTGCGCGCCCGACTGGAAGTTGAACGCCGGCGAGTTCGGGTTCGACTGCGCCGCGACGTACTGGCTGACCTTGACGTACGACGTGACGCCGACGTCGAGGGTCCCGGCGACGCCGAAGTTCAGCGTGACGCCGTCGACTTCGAGCGCCGGAGCCGCCACGCCCGAGGTGAGCGTGTAGACGCCGTTGACGATCTGGCCGAAGCCCGTGTCGGTGTTGCTCAGGTAGCCGATCCCCGTCGTGCTGTCGACGTTCGCGCCCGACTGGGCCGCGCTCGAGAAGAACGAGAAGATCAGACCTTGCTGCGTCGAGGTGAGCTGCGCCACCTGGACTTCGATCGTGCCGTCGACGATCGACGCGTTCGTCGCGCTGATCGAGGGCGGCGTGACCGTGGAGATCAGCTGCTGCGTCGAGCCGTTCGGGCCCGCCGTCGCGAGGTCGGCGTTCGACTCGATCGTGTAGTTCGCGTCGACTTCCTGCTGGAAGCCGGCGTGCGACCCGTCGAGCAGCGCCTGCCCGTTGAAGTTCGTGTCCTGCGAGATGCGGTTCACCTCGAGGAGCAGCTGGTTGACCTCGGACTGCAGGTTCGAGCGGTCCGTCGTCGACGTGATGTCGGACGCGCCTTCGACCGCGAGGGTGCGGATACGCTGCAGGATGTCGGTCGTCGTGGCGAGGGCGCCGTCCGCGACCTGCGCCGCGTTCGTCGCGTCCTGCACGTTCTGCGAGGCCTGGTCGAAACCGTTGACCTGCGCCTGCAGCGACTCGGAGATCGCCAGACCCGACGGATCGTCCGCCGCGCTGTTGATCCGGAGGCCGCTCGAGAGGCGGTTCACCGCCGTCGAGAGAGCAGCCTGATTCTTGTTGAGATTGAGACTTGCTTGGTTCGCCAACAGGTTGTTGGCGATGGAAAGCCCACCAATGCCGGCCATGTGTTTCCTCCGTGATTCACACGTGTGACGAGGACGGGTGCTTCCTGACCCGTCCCATAGACGATGATTCGGTGAAAAAGAGTGACGACTTTAGTCTTTTGCGGGCGTTTTTCGCCGCATCCCGAGGTCCGCGACCTTGGGGCCTTCGGCGCTCGCCGAAGGCGGCGCGGCGGCCGTCTCGCCGGCCGCGGCACGGTTCGTCCGTTGGATCTCCTCGTACACCTCGGAACGGTGCACCGGGATCGTCCGCGGCGCTTCGATGCCCAATTTGACGGTGTCGCGATCGACCGCGACGACGACGATGCGGACGTCGTCCCCGATCATGATCGCTTGGTTGAGCTTACGGCTGAGGACCAGCATCGGGAGGCGCCCTCCGTGGCAAAATTCGGAGGGTGCGCTTTCCCGTTAACGCGTTGACGCTCCCGCTGCCTCGGCCGGCGCGGGTGACGACGCCGCCGGCGGCTCGGCCGGCTTGCGCGGGATCGGGGTCCGGACGGAGTAGCCGCCGGTCTCCAGGGTGATCTGCCGGCCGATCCGGGTCCGGAGGTTCACGACGATCGGCGCGAGGAGGTTCATGGTCATCTCGACCGCGCCGGGGCTCACCACGACCACGCAGAGGGTCGCGAAGTCCTCGGGGCGCTTCAGGTCGAGGCTGCTCATCGCGTAGGGCGGCAGGTGCGGCGCGTAGTCGCCGAAGATCGACCACGGGTCGGCGGTCGGCAGGGCCACGTTCACGTCGTCGAGGCTCTGCAGCCACACGAAGTTCTGCTGGCCTTCGAGGTTCAGGGCCAGGAAGCGGCGGAGCGAGCCGAAGCCCGGCAGTCCCCACGGGAACGTGAGCACTTCGGACTCGCGGTACGTGCACGTGCCGAGCCGCGGGAGCTCGACGGTGATCTCTCGGTCGGCGGTTTCCAGGGTCATCTCCGTCACTATCGAGGCCTCTCGCATTACGCGTTGGTCAGGTAGTCGAGCAAGGTCTTGCCTTCGAGGCGGTTGGTCGTCGCGTACGCCGCCTCCAGCGCCGTCTGCGTCGCCGTGAACTGCGTGGTGGCGGACGCGACGTCGGTGTCCTCGATGGAGGACTCCACGTTGGTATTATCGGTCACATCGGTTTGGAGTTGATCCGAGATGCCGCCGAGCGTCTGAATGCGCGCCCCGATGGTCGATCGCGCGCTCAGCGTCGCGTTGAGCACGGTGTCGATGTCGCCGATCTGCGTCGAAACCGTCTGGACCGTGTCGGCCTGGTTCGTGAGGTTCAGGACCGACGTGAGGTTGCCGCTGTCCGTCGCGCCGGGCGAGGGTGTGTCGGTGACGGAGAACGAGCCGGTCCCCGCGAGCGTCACCCTCTGCGTCTTGGCGTCGAACGTGGCGGTCACGCCGGTCTGCGCGCTGACCGCGTTGATCTTCGCGACCAGGCTCGTGCCCGCCGGCGGCGGGACGCCGTCGTCGATCGCCGCGGTCGCCGGCACGGTGATGGTCTGCACCGACTGAACGCCGTTGACCGAACCGTTGATCGTGATCGTGAAGTTGCCGCTGCTGTCGGGGACCGGCTTCGTCGCGAAGACGCCGCTCGCCGAAAGCGTCGTCGAGGCGGGCGCGCCGGCGCCGCTCGGCGCGCCGTAGATCACCGCGCCGGCCTGATTCATCGCGCTCGAGCTCTCGTCGGCGACGGTGCCGTTCTGCAGCGTGTCCCGCAGCGCGATCAGCGTTTGAAAGACGTCCGGCGAGCCGTCGGATGCGTCGTAGTTGAACGCCGCCTGAAGCGTCGTCGAGAGCGGGAAGTCCTGGCCGTTGTAGACGAGCTGTCCCTGCGACTGCTCGTTGCCGGTGAAGGTGACCGCGGAGACCGGACTGCCCTGCGCTTGGACCGGAGCGGTCGCGTTCGTGGCCGAGCCGCCGAACACGTACTGGCCGTCGTACTGGGTGTTGCCGATCGCGATCGCCTGCTGCAGGAGCTGATCGACCTGATCGGCGAGCGCGCTGCGCTGCGACGCGCTCAGCGTGTCGCTCGCACCCTGCACGGCGAGCTGCCGCGCGCTCTGGATCACGGACGTGAGGCTGCTCAACGCGCTGTCGGTCGAGGTGAGCTGCGAGACCGCGCCCTGCACGTTGGTCGACTGCTGCGTCTCCGTGCTGATGGTCGTATGGAGCTGCAGGTCCTGGGCGATCTGCGCGGGATCGTCGCTCGGCTGCGTGAGCTTCTTCCCGCTCGAGAGCTGCGCGCCGAGCTGCGCGTAGAGCGCGCTCTGCTCGTCGATCGCCTGCGTCTGCTGGGCATAGATGGTCGAGGTCGCTATTCGCATCGGCCGTTCCTCAGCTCGGGATCATCGCCAGCGTGGCTTGCAAGAGCTGGTCCAGGACGTTCATCGTCTGGGCCGCGGCCTGGTACGAGCTCTGGTACTGGATCAAATTTTGCGTCTCTTCGTCGACGTTGATGCCGTCGACGCTCTGTCGCGCGCTGTTGATGCTCGACGCCAGCGAGCTCTGCGACGAGGCGCCGGTCGTCGCCGTCGACGTGTCGTTGCCGAGCTGCGCGACGAGCGTCCCGTAGTACGCGCTCAGCGTCTGCGAGGGGACGGCGGAGACCGAGAAGCCGGCCGCGTGCGCCTTCGTCGCGTCGAACGTGATCGTTCCGGCGCTCTGGTTCACCGCCGTCACGGTGACGTTCTCCGCGTTCGCCGTCCCGGCGTCGATCGTCAGCGTCTGCCCGACCGTGACGTTCGCGAACGCTCCGGCGGTCGCCGCACCGACCGTCACGGTGCCCGGACCGACCGCCGTCGCGTTCGACGCGGCCGTCTGCACCGCCGGGATCCCGACCTGGCTCGAGAAGACGCTGAGCAGCGCGTTCGTCCCCGCGTTGTCGGAGGCCCCGACGGCGTTGGTCGCGTCCTGCGGAACCCCGTCGATCCCCGCGGCGCCCAGCACCTCGAGGAGCGAGCTCGACGGCGTCCCTTGGCTCCCGCCCGCCGGCGCATTCGAGTCGCTGATGGTGAACGAGGGCGTCGTCGGATTCGCGCCTTGGGCGGCGAGATGCGCGGCCGAGACGTTCGTCGGATCCCGGGCGAAGACGATCTGCTGCGCGGTCGCGTCGTACGACGCCGTCACGCCGAGCTGCGCCGCGTTGAAGTTGTCGATGAAGTCGTCGATCGTGTCGGCGTTTCCGCCGGCTCCGAAGTCGTAGGCGAAGCTCTGCGCCGCACCGTCGACGGTGACGGTCAGCGTCCCCGCGGTCGATCCGCCCGACGCGGCGGCGGGATGCGCGAGCGTCGCGTTTCCGAGGACGGCCGCGGTGGTGCTCACCGTGTCGTTCGCGGCGTTCAGCGCGACGGTGAGGTCGCCGGCCGCCGTCGACGCGAGCGCGGTCGGGAGCTCCGTCGGGCTCGTGATGCCCACGCTGATGTTCGTCGCCGTGATCGGCGTTCCGGGCGCCGCGGGGACGAACAGCGCGGCGCCGGGATTGCCGTTCTGGTCGTAGCCGGCGGTCGAGACGCGATCGATCGCGTCCGCCGCGGAGGCGGCGAAGCTGTTCAGCTGCTGCCCGTAGGACGCGAGCTTCGTGTTGTAGAGGTCGAGATAGCCGCCCAGCTCGCCGCTTCCCGCGTCGATCGTGGCCGGACTCGCAGGATTCGGGTCGTTCGCGAAGCCGACGACGAGCGTCGGCGTCCCCGAGGCGTTCGTGGTGACGACCGGCGCCGCGAGGTGGTAGGCCTGCGTGTCGTTGACGAGCGCGCGGCCGTTGACCGAGACGAGGGCCGATCCGTTCGCCTGCACGCTGGTCTGCACGTTGACGTACTGCGAGAGCGTATCGATGTCGTTGTCGCGCTCGTCCTCGTAGGTGTTCGGGTTTTCGCCGACCGCCGTCGCCGCGCGGATCTGGCCGTTGAGCGAGGCGATCTGATCGAGGAGCCCGTTGATCTGATTCACCGTGGAGCCGGCCTGCTGCACCACCGACGCCTGGGCGCTCTGCACGGCGCTTCCGACGCTGTTCAGCGTCCCGGCGAAGCTCTGCGCCGCGGTGATGACGCCCTGCTGGTCGGAGACCTCGGTCGGATTCGAGGCGAGCTGCGAGATCGCGGTCTGCAGCGCGGTGAACGCCGCGCTCACGCCGTTGTTCGGCTCGCCGAACGCCGACTGCACCGACTGCAGCTGCTGCTGCTCGACGGTGAAGTAGTTCTGCGCCGACGACGCGCCGCGAAACAGCCCGTCGTACGAATCTTGGTGGATGCGCGTGATCGACTGCACCACGACGCCGGTCCCTTGCGTCCCGACCCCGCTCAGCGTGTCGTAGCCCGGCGAGCCGACGATCGGCGTCGCCTCCTGAAAGTTGACGCTCTGCCGCGAGGCGCCCGGCGTGTTGACGTTCGCGATGTCGTTCGACGTGACGTCCGCGGCCTGCTGGTAGGCGTCGAGGGCGCTGCCGAGGATGCTGAGTCCGAGAAAGCTCATGCCCGTCTGCTCACGATGACGCTCCCCTCCGGCGGCGGGACGATCCCGCGCCGGCGATACGTGCCGGTCTGCTCGGTCCCCGCCTTCTGGAGGACCTTGACGATGCGCGAAACGCGATCCATCCCGGCGAGAATGAGGGCCTTGTTGTTCGAGACCGTGAGCTTCAGCGCGATCGTGCGCGTCGCCAGCTCGTGCGCCGTCGCGTAGAAGCGACGCCGCAGCGACGGCGGCGCATAGGCGCACACCTGCGGGAGCGTCAGCGTCCCGAACCCTTGCTTCTGCATCGCGATGCGCCGCGCGAACGCCGTCCCGTGCAGAACGCGCTGCGCTTCGAGGCGCTTCCCGGCCGCGTCGATGCGCGCCGGGTCGTTCTGGACGAGCGCCTCGGTCATCCCGAGCGCCGCCGTGCCCAGCTCGCCGAGCAGGCGGTTCTCCTCACCGAGCAATTCGCCGAAGCGCTGCCACTGGTTCATGCCGGCCGCGCTCCGCCGCGGGCTCGCGCGCGAACCCGTGTGCTTTGCGCACCGGAGCGCGCGACGGCGTGCGGGCTGCGGAGCGTCTCGATGCGTGCCGCCGCTAGGCGGCGGCGGTGGCGTGCTCGACGAGGAGACGGCTCAGCATCTTGTCGACGATCTCCTCGGTCGGGACGTAATACCGTCCCTCGGAGATCCGACGGCGCAGATCCTCGACCAGGTCGGGCCGGTAGAACGGCTCCGAGATCACGTCCTGGATCAGGCTGCTGAGCGACGTCGCCGCGTCGGACGCTTCGAGCGAATCCGACGCGCCGAGACCGAGCGGATCGACGGTGGACTTGCGTTTCACCGCCTTGTAGGCCGATACCGCGGAGCGGCTCTCGGTCCGGCTGATGTTCATGATCGTGGCCGCCCCTTTTCCGAACCCTTGCTTCCTTGCTACGAATCGTATCGTCGGTTGATTCGGGGGACTTTAGGTCGAGCGGCATGACGGCGCTCACGGTGCGCCGTCCTCCGGGACCTGCACCGACGCCGAGCTCTTCGCATCGCCCAGGACGGCGGAGCGCAGCTGCTGCTCGACGATCTTGCCGATTCCGAGCGAGTCGCTCTTCGCGAGCTCTTCGGCGCGCTTCTCGTCGAGCATCTCGCCGAACATCTGCTCGGCGTTCGACGGCTTCCCGGTCAGCGAGACCTGCGGAGCGGTCTTGCGCATCTCTTTGAACAGCATGTCGACGAAGAGCGACTCGAACTGCTGCGAGGCCTCGTGCAGCTTCGACAGGGCTTTCTGCTGGTCCGCGGTGAGCGCCGGCGTCTTGGCGCCGGCCGCCGAGATCGACGACGGATCGCTCATCAGATGATCTCCACCTCGGCCTGCAGCGAGCCCGATTCGCGCAGCGCCTGCACGATCGCGATGAGGTCGCGCGGCGACGCGCCGATCGTGTTCAGCGCGCGAACCACCTGCGCCAGCGTCGCTGCGCCGGAGATGTACACGAGCTTCTTGCCGCTCTCCGTCGCGGTGATGCGGGTGTTGGACTGCACCGGCGGCTGCGTCGTGCTGAACGGCGCCGCCGGCGTCACCTGATTGCTGCTCGCGATCGTGATCGAGAGGTTTCCGTGCGCGACCGCGCAGGGCGCGAGGGTGATCTCGCCGCCCATCACGACCGTACCGGTGCGCTCGTTGAGCACGACCTTCGCGACCTCGTCGGCGTTCAGGGACAGATCGCCGGCATCGGCGAGAAAATCGACCGGATCGCCGGCGTAGCGCTGCGGCAGGGTGACGCGAACCGTCTCGGCGTCGTTCGCGCGCGCGGTCCCCATCCCGAACTTCGCGTTGAGCACCGACGCGACGCGCGCGGCCGTGCGGAAGTCGGGCGAGGTGAGGACGTACGAGAAGCCCTGTCCCTGCTCGATCGGCGTGATCATGTCGCGCGCGATCACGGCCCCTTGCGGGATGCGCCCGGCGGTCACGTGGTTCTTCGTGACGCTGTTGGGGCCGTTCGTGTCGTTCGAGGCGCTGAAGCCGCCGACCGAGACGGGACCCTGCGCGGTCGCGTAGACCAGATTGTTCGCGGCGCGCAGCTCGGTGAGCACGAGCGTCCCGCCCTGCAGGCTCGTCGAGTCGCCGAGCGCCGAGACCGTCACGTCGACGTTGTCGCCCGAGTGGGCGAACGCCGGCAGCGAGGCGGTGACCATCACGGCCGCGACGTCGCGCGTGCGCACGGCCGTCGACGTGGTCGTGAGCCCGAACGTCTGCAGGATGTTCTGCACGGTCTGCGAGGTGAACGCGACCTGCGTCGAGTCCCCGGTCTGATTGAGGCCGGTGACGATCCCGTAGCCGACGAGCTGGTTCGCCGTGACGCCCTGCACCCGGGTGACGTCCTTGAGGCGCACGATCTGCGCGCCGGCCGGGGCGGCGAACCCGCCCGCCAGGACCAGCGCCGAGACCAGCGCAGCGATCGTTTTCCGCATCGTTCTCTTCATCGGCTCAGAACAGCCAGCTCACGATCTTCTGCAGCAGCCCCGGGTGCTTCGCCTCGGAGTACTTGCCGTCGAAGTTCGCCTTCACTTCGGCCACGCGCGTCGAAACGACGCTGTCGGTGTCGTCGATGTCGTCGGGGCGCACGACGCCCGTGACGTGCAGCGTCTGCTTCTGACCGTCGACGATCAGCCCTTGATCGCCCGCGATGCGCAGCGCGCCGGACGGCAGGATCTCGGTGACGGTCGCCTCCATCGAGGTGACGAACGAGTTCGAGCCCACGTCGGACTGCGTCTGCGAGGACTGCCGCGTGGCGCCGAGGCTCGAGCTGAGCCGCACCAGCGGAAGGTTGAAGATGCCGCTTCCCGCGCCGCCGGTCATCGTGTAGCCGTTGTTGACGCTGCTCTGGTTCTGGCTCGCGCTCGCGACCGAAAAGTTGAACACGACCTGCACGAGGTCTCCGACCTGCTGCGCGCGGTGATCGGCGCCCAGACGGAGCGGATGCCCCGGCGCCGCCGGCGGCGGCGCCGCCTGATAGAGCGTGTCGGCCGCGGCCGGCGCGGTCAGCGCGGCGGCGAGCACGACGGCGAGCGAGGTGCGGCGCATCAGCGGGCTCCTGTTCCGGGAAGCGTGATCTCGACGCGCGCGGGACCGGTGACGATTCCGGCGAGCGCGCGATTCGTTTGCGGGTTGACGACGGTGACGACGTCGCCGATCGCGCCCGCCGTGCGGGCGACGACGTCGGCGGCGAGGGCGACGCCGCCGTCGTGCACGATGAGGATCGCCGGCTGTCCGGCGAGCACGACCTGGTTCGCCGTCGTCTCCTCGACGTACAGCGGCGCGTTCTTCGGCAGCGCCATGCGCAGCCGGCGGCCGATCAGCGCTTCGGGCGTGACGACGGGACGGCCGTTCGCGGGGACGCGCGCGATCGCGACGTCGTCCGGCGCGAGCAGCGTGTTGGGCGGGAGATCGTGCGCCGCGACGGCGGTGCGCACGTACGTCGTGATGCGATAGCCGGCGACGACCGTGCGCGCGAGGCGGCCGTTCACGCTGATGGCGACGGCGACGCTCGCGTACGACGGGCTGACGAACGGCGCGCCGGCCGGCGCCAGCGCGACCGCGCCTTCGGGGACCTGCTGATCGGCGATCCCGTAGGCGGGCGCGATCGTGCGATCGCCGCCGCTGACGAGACCGCGCGCGACGCCTTCGGCCACCGCGGCGATCCGCGCGCCGGCGATCGTCTGGTTCGCGTTCTGCGCGCCCGCGGGCACGCCGAACGCCGCCTGCGCGAAGAACGCGCAGACGGCGGCGGCGGCGAAGGCGAGCGCGCGACGCGGCATCGGATCAGCCGGCCTTCATCTGAACGGCGGTCTGCAGCATCTCGTCGGCGCTGGTGATCGCCTTCGAGTTCGCCTCGTACGCGCGCTGCGCGGTGATGAGGTTCACCATCTCCTCGACGACGGAGACGTTGCTCGACTCGAGGTAGCCGCCTTGCAGCGTTCCGGCGCCGTTCAAGCCGGGCTGCGAGAGCGTCGGCGCGCCGGACGCGGCGGTCTGGACGAAGTTGTTCTGCCCCTGCGGCGAGAGGCCGGCGGCGTTCGTGAAGCGCGCGATCTGGATCTGGCCCAGCGTCTGCGGCTGCGACTGTCCCGGAACCAGCGCGGTGACGGTGCCGTCGGTGCCCACCTGCACCTGCGTCGCGTTCGCCGGGACCGTGATCTGCGGAGAGAGGAAGTAGCCGTCCGAGGTGACGATCGCGCCGTTCGGGTTGATCTGGAAGTTGCCGTCGCGCGTGTACGCCGGCGTTCCGTCGGGCAGCGTCACCTGGAAGAACCCGTCGCCCTGGATCGCGATGTTGAGCGGGTTGTCCGTCTCCTGCAGCGTGCCTTGCGTGAACGTCTTTTCCGTTCCGCCGATCTTCACGCCGAGGCCGACGTCCTGACCGGACGGCACGACGGACGCGCCGATCGGGGTCCCGGGCGCCTGCAAGTTTTGATAGATCAGGTCCTGGAACCGCGCTTCGTTCTTGCGGAAACCGGTCGTGTTGACGTTGGCGAGGTTGTTGGAGATGGTGTCGATGTTGAACTGCTGCGCGTTCATCCCCGTCGCCGCCGTGTACAGCGCTCGCATCATGCTCGGGATCCTCCTAGGTGGCGGACGTGCGGCCGACGCTCTGAATCGCCTGACCGGTGGTGTTGTCTTGCGTCTGGATGACTTGCTGATTTGCGTCGAACCAGCGCTCGTTCGTGATGAGGTCGACCATCGAGCGCACGACGTCCGCGTTGCTCTTCTCGATCGAGCCCTGCAGCGCGGTCGTGTTCGTCGCCGGGCGCGCGCCCGCGGTGTTGCCGGAGTCGACGAAGCGGTCCGAGCCCTGCGGGCGCAGCGCGTTCAGGTTCGCGAACTCGGTGATCCCGAGCTTGCCGATCGAGCTGCCGTTTACGGAGATCGTCCCGGTGCGGTCGATCGTCACCGCGCCCTGCTGCGGCAGCACGATCGGCGCGCCGTTGTCGCCGAGGACGCGGTCGCCGTTCTGCGCCGTCAGATAGCCCTGTGCGTCGCGGAGGAACGCGCCGTCGCGCGTGTAGCTCAGCGTGTTGTTGGCGTCGCGGATCGCGAAGAATCCCGGTCCGGACAGCGCGACGTCGAGGTCGTTGCCGGTCGAGGCGATCGCGCCTTGCTCGAAGCTCGCCGGCGTGTCGTACACTTGCGCGCCGCTGCCGAGGCTGCCGATCGGCGTGACCGTCGATACGCCCGCGGTCGCGGCGTTCGCCGCCTGCCCGGGATCGGTCTGCGCGCGATAGATCTGTCGCTGCGGCTGCGCCTGCACTTGGAGCAGGGTGCGTTTGAACCCCGCCGTGTCGGCGTTCGCGAGGTTGTTGGCGATCGTGTCGACCGCCGTTTCGGCGACGAGCGCTCCCGACGCCGCCGCGTACAAACCACGAACCAAAGCGAAAAACCCTCCGCACGGATCACCGCCCGGAGTACCGGTGCGGCAGAGCGCGGATCCGTCGATCGGTCGGGATCCGCCGCAGCCTCGACCGTGCGAGGGTCGTCCGGCTGCTTCCTTAACGATGTTCGGCGCGTGCGGAACGCGACTTTAGCCGAAGCTGGGGAAACGCGCTCGAGCGCGCGCGCTCAGAGGCTCGCGGGATCGCCGGAGGTGCGGGTCGAGCGCACGCGCGCGTAGACGTCGGTGAGGCGCTGTGCGACCGTCGCGGCGTCCCACGGGCGCTCGACGGGGTCGCGCGAGAGCAGCGTGTGGATCACGGTGACCAGGTCGGGGTCCGCGGCGCGCACGCGCAGCCGCAAGTCTTCGGGCTCCTCCTCGAAGCGGCGCAGCGCGACGTCGAGCGCGCCCTCGCCGGTGAACGGCGGCTCGCCCGCGAGCGCGTGATAGAGCACCGCGCCGAGCGAGTAGAGGTCCGCGGCCGGCGAGACGTCGCCGTAGCGCGCCTGCTCGGGCGCCACGTAATACGCCGTCCCGACCAGCAGGTTCGGCGCGGTCAGCGCGGGATCGCTTTCGTCGTCGAACGCGCGCGACAGCCCGAAGTCGGTGAGGTGGGGATGCCCCTGCGCGTCGATGAGGATGTTGGCCGGCTTGATGTCCCGATGCACGATGCCGAGCGCATGCGCGGCGGCGAGCGCACCCGCGATCTGCGCGCCGAGCCGTGCGACGCGCTCCGACGGCTGCGGTCCGTCCGCGGCCAGAATCTCGGAAAGGGGCCGGCCGTCGACGTAGTCCATCACGATGAACGGCTGCCCGTCCTCCGTCGCGCCGACGTCGTGCACCGCGACGACGTGCGGATGCACGATCCTCGCCTCGTGCTTCGCTTCCCGGTGAAACCGCTCGCGCAGCACGCCGCTCTCGTCCTTGCGGCGGGCGAGCAGCTTGATCGCGACCGTCCGGTCGAGCACCGTGTCCTGAGCGACGAAGACCGTCGCCATCCCGCCGTGCCCGAGCACGTGGTCGAGGCGATAGCGGCCGGCCAGCAAGCCCTCCGTCCCCATAGGCCGCTATCGTACCCCGGCCGGTCGGGCGCGCATCCAGGCGGATCGCGGCCTCCGCGGCTCGCGGCGAAGGGCAAGCGCGGTGGCTTCGCGCGTCAGCGCGAAACCACTAGACCTGCATCTGCGAGATCGTCGTGTACGCGGTGAGCAGCTTCTGGCGCACGGCCATCGCGTACTCGAGCGAGAGGTTCGCCTCTTCCACGGACGTGACGACCTTCTGCATGTCGTTCGTCTTGCCGTCGGCGAGATCGCGCGTGAGCTGATCGGAGCTCTGCAGCTTGTCGTTGACGTCCGAAAGCGCCTGCGTCAGCGTGTCCTTGAACGACGGCGTCGCGCTCGACGTGCCGTCGGCAGGCGCGGGGCCGCCGGGGATCGGGCCGATCGCCGGCGCCTCGTCGGCCTTGCTCGACGGTCCCATGTCCGGAACGAACGTGCCGGGAACGACCCGGGAGATCGCGCTTGCGTAATCCATCAGGCTTTCAGAATCCCCAGCGTCGCGTTGCCCATGTTGCGCGACTCTTCGATCGCGGTGACGTTCGCCTCGTAGGCGCGCGAAGCGGCCATCATGTCGACCATCTCCTTCACCACGTCGACGTTCGGCATGTGCACGTAGCCGTTCGCGTCCGCATCGGGATGCGTCGGGTCGTAGACGAGCCGGTCGGGGCTGTTGTCGTTGACGATGCCGACGACCTGCACCCCGGCTTGCGAGGCGCTCGGGTCGCCGCCCGCCGCGGCGACGCTCGCGGACGAGGCGTCCTGCTTCTGCGCGAAGACCACGAGCTGACGCTTGAACGGACCGCCTTCGGCGGTGCGCGTCGTGTTCGCGTTCGCGATGTTGTTCGCGATCGTGTCCATCGCGAGCCGCTCGGCGGAGAGCCCGCTCGCGCTGACTTCGATGGAGTCGTACATTCCCATCAGGCCTGTTCCTCGATCGCTCTGCGAATGCGCGTGTAGCCGTTGCCGAGCAGCTGGCTCATCGTCTGCGCGTACGACGAGTTGATCGACAGCTTCGCCATCTCTTGATCGACGTCGACGTTCGAGCCGTCGACCCGCATCTGCTCGGTGTCGTCGACCGTGCTCGTGACCGAGAACGGCTGCGCGGCGTGCGCGCCGTCCAGCGAGAACTGCCGCGGATCGTTCGTCTCCAGCGAGAACGTGGTCGGATCGCCCATGCTGGCCTCCGACTGCGCGAGCGCCTCTTTGAAGGAGACGTCGGTGCGCCGGAAGTTCGGGGTGTTAACGTTCGCGATGTTGTTCGCGATGGCGGAATGCGCGGCGGACGCGCCGTCCATCGCGTTCTTCAGCATGCCGATGGTTTGGCCGAACGAGATGTCGCCCATTAGTCGGGTCTTCGGTCCCGCCTCGCCCGGACATTAGGCGCCCGCTCGGCCCAGGGCGCTCCCAATGCGAGGCGGTAGAGTCCCCGCGATGGCGGCCGACGTGAAGACCTACGCCCGGCTGAAGGACGTGGAGCGGCGGCTGCTTTCCGCGCCGGCGAGCGTCGAGCTGCGCTACGAGCGCGCGAAGTTGCTCGACACGCTGGGCCGCGTCCCCGACGCGACGACCGCGTACGCCGACGTCCTCGCGCGCGCGCCGAAGCACTTCGGCGCGATCACCGACCTCGCGCTCATGCTGTACAAGGCCGGCCGCCGTCAGGACGCTCTCGCCCTCTACCTCGAGGCGGTCGAGCGCCACCCGCAGAGCGCGGTGGCCCACGCGAACCTCGGCTTCATGTACCTCAAGGCGAACGAGCCTACGCTCGCCCGCACCGAGTACGAAACAGCCGTGCGGCTCGATCCGAGGAATGCGGAAGCGCAGCGCGGTCTGGCGGCGGCGATCGCCCAGGCCGGCGACGCCGCGCAAGCAGCGACGCAGGCGGACGCGCCGCGCCGGCATGCGGACTCGCTGGTCTCGATCCCGTACCGCGGACGCGGCACGCCGGTCCGGCTGCTCGTCCTGGTCACGCTGGCCGCCGGCAACGTCGCCCTCGAGCCGTTGCTCGACGACGAGGTCTTCGCGACGACGAAGCTCATCGTCGAGCTGCACGGCGACGAGGCGCTGCCGCCCCACGACGTCCTCTTCAACGCGATCGGCGACGCCGACAGCGCCGCCGCCGCGCTCGAGCTCGCGGAACGCGTCGTCGCGAAGAACACGCCCGCTCCAGCGAGCGCCACGCAACGCCCCGACGCGATCCTGAACGATCCCGCGCACGTGAAGCTGACGGGACGCGCCGCCAACGCCGCGCGATTCGGCGCGCTTCGCGGAGTCGTCGCGCCGCGTACCGAGCTGATCGCCAAGGCGCAGCTCGCCGGCGCGGACGCGAGCACCGTCCTCGCACGCCGAGGCCTCGCCTTTCCGGTGCTGCTCCGCTCGCCCGGCTACCACACGGGCCGCAACTTCGAGCGCGTGGATCGGCCGGAGGACCTCGCGCAGGTCGCGGCGCGGCTTCCCGGCGAGACGCTTCTCGCGATCGAGTACGTCGACACGCGCGCGGCGGACGGGACGTTTCGCAAGTACCGCGTGATGTTCGTCGGCGGCCGGCTCTACCCGCTGCACATGGCGATCTCGCGCGACTGGAAAGTCCACTACTTCAGCGCCGACATGGCGGACAATCCCGGCCACCGCGCGCTCGACGAAGCGTTCCTCACCGACATGCGGGCCGCGCTCGGCGCGCCCGCGATCGAGGCGCTCGAGCGCATCCGCGACACGCTCGGCCTCGACTACGCGGGCGTCGACTTCGCGCTGAACGCCGCCGGCGAGATCGTCGTCTTCGAAGCGAACGCGACGATGATCGTGCCCACGATCGGCGACGATCCCCGCTGGGCGTACCGCCGCGCGCCGGTCGCGCGCATCACCGGCGCCGTCCGCGCGATGCTCGCCGCGAAGGGCGTCCCGATGCCGTCCGCCGCGCCTGCCGGCCATACGCGCCGATGAGCGTCGTGACGCTGTTCCGTCCGGTCGGCCCCGCGGAACTTTCGTTGATCCGCGACTCCGGATGGAGCCGCGTTCCGCCGCGCCTCCCGGAGCAGCCGTTCTTCTATCCCGTGGAAAACGAGCACGACGCGCGTCAAATCGCGGTCGACGCCGCGTTCCTCGAGCGCTATCCGGTCCGGCAAGTCGGAAACGCGACGCATCGCGAGCGCTGGATCCCGGCCGAAGAGCTGGACGACTTCAACGCCCACATCGTCGGCGCGATCGAGCTCATCGAGTCGTTCCGATGACGTCTCGGCCGCGCAACAGCGATACCGGGAAAGCCTGACGTGGCCGCACTTTCCGCCGTGCTGCTCGGGCTTCACGTCTTCGCGGCGTCGTGCGTTGTGGGAGTGATCGCGGTCGGCGTGTTCACGCATCGGTCGCGTGGAATCGTTGCCGCAGTCTACTGGACGATCTACGGCGTCGCTTCGCTCTACGTTCTACCGGCGCATGCGAACGAGGGCGCGCGGCTGTTCTGTTACGCGTTCACGGCGTGGATCGCGATACTGAGCATACGAAGCACGCTCGAACCGCGCGCACGCGACCGCGCGCACGCACGGAATGCGAAGGCCATACGGCGCCTCTTCGGCGACCGTGCAGGCGCGCGATTCGAGTCTGCCGTACGGCGCATGCGCGAACGCGAGAGTCACGCACGCGCGCGCAACGTGGCGGTTCTCGATGTCCTCAAGGAAGAGCACGCCAATTCCAAGCACTGATTTGGATCGCCCGAAGGGCTGATCGATGGAACGCTGCCGCGTATCATGGTTTCGCCGCCGTTTGCGGTCAAACAACCTCAGCCCGCGAACTGCGCGGCGTGCAGCATCGCATAGAGGCCGCCGGCGGCGATGAGGCTTTCGTGTGTGCCCGTTTCGCGGACGCGGCCGGCTTCGATGTAGAGGATCTTCGTCGCGCGGCGGATCGTCGAGAGCCGGTGCGCGATGATGAGCGTCGTGCGGCCGGGGAGCAGGCGGTCCAGCGCCTCTTCGATGAGCGCTTCGGAATGTGAGTCGAGCGCGCTCGTCGCCTCGTCGAGGATCAGGATGCGCGGGTCGCGCAGGATCGCGCGGGCGATCGCGATGCGCTGGCGCTGCCCGCCGGAGAGGCGGATTCCGCGCTCGCCGACCAGCGTGCCGTACTTGTCCGGAAGACGCTGAATGAACTCTTCGGCGTTCGCTTCGCGCGCCGCCGCGACCACGTCGGCTTCACTTGCGCCCAAGCGGCCGTAGCGGATGTTGTCGGCGATCGTGCCGCTGAAGAGCTGGGTCTCCTGCGGAACGATCGCGATCGCGCCGCGCAGATCGTCGAGCCGGACGCGCGAGATGTCGGCGCCGTCGAGCGTGATGCGGCCGTGCTGCGGGTCGTAGAAGCGCGGCACCAGGTTGACGATCGTGCTCTTTCCGGCGCCGGACGGTCCCACCAGCGCGACGACCTCGCCGTGCAGCATCTCCGCCGAAAAACGCTGCAGCACCGGGTGGTCCGGGTCGTAGGCGAACGTCACGTCCTCGAACCGGACGTCGCCGACGATCTCCGGCAGGTGGATCGCGTTCGGCGGATCGCCCCGTTCGATCGGCACGTCGAGCACCTCGAAGACGCGTCCGGCGCCGACGAACGCGCGCGCGAAGTCGGCGAAGAAGATCGAGAACCGGTTCATCGGGTTGATCAGCAGCGTCGTCGCCGTCCAGAAGCTGAACGCCAAGGCGGGCGTCAAGTGCCCGACGTCGACCTCGCGCGCCGTGAGGGCGATGATCCCGCAGATCGCCAGCATCATGATCAGCGCGAGGACCGGCGCCTGCGTCTGGTTGAACTGCGTCACCTTCATGTAGGCGCCGAAGTAGCGTTCGTTGGCGTTCGTGAAGCGGTCGCGCTCGAAGTCCTCGCGCCGGAACGCCTTGACGACGCGCTCGTTGTTCAGGACCTCCACCAAGTTGCTCGACAGGTCGGAGATACGCTCCTGGGCGCGCTTCGTCCCCGCGACGATGAGCACGTTGAAACGGCTCACGACGAACGCGACGATCGGCGCCGTCACGAACAGCACCGCGGCGAGAAACCAGTCCAGCCACACGATGTAGACGAGCGACGCGACGAACGTCACGGTGGTCTGCACGAACTGCGGGAGCGAGATCGAGATCGCGTCGGTCATGAGCGCGAGGTCGCTCGACATCCTGGCCTGCAGCTCGCCGGGCCGCCAGCGGTCGAACTCGCGCAGCGGCATCCGCGCGACCCGGTCGAACATCCGCGCGCGGAACGTCGCCACCATGCGCTGACCGCTGAACGCGGTGAGGTAGGCCTGGCCGTAGGCGGCCGCGTTCCCGATCACCTGCGACACGATGACGGCGACGATGACCCAGCCAACGACGTCCCAATGCGGCTGCGGGATGAGGATATCGGACTGGAGATACTGCGCCACCTTCGCCAGCATCAGCGGTGCGACGCCGGCGAGCACTCCGAGCAGCGTCCCGGCGATCAAGCGCGGGTAGTACGGGCGAGCCTCGCGCAGCAGCCGCCGGAGCGTCGGATTCACGGCGAAACCTTCGCCGCGCGCGGACAGTACCTTGGGGCGAGTTCCCCTCCGAGAGGTGGTCGTCTCAACCGTGGATTGCTTTTTCCATCATGCCGTTCCGTCGGTCGCCGCGTGCCGCGGCTGCCGCAAGCCGATCTGCGCGACCTGCCGGTCCGCCGAGGGCGACTGCCCGAGCTGCGTGCTCGCGGCGCGCCTCGACGCCGCGGCACGCGAGCGGACGATGATCCACGGCGGCGTGGGTCCGTCGTACGGCTCGTACGCGCCGCCGCCGCCTCCGCCGCCCCAGCCGGAGCCCGCCCCGCCCCCGCGCGTCCAGCGCACCGCCGCGGTCTGCGACGTGCGTCCTGAGACGCGTGCCGTCGTCGCGCTGAGCTATCCGTTCTGGCCGCTGGCGCTGATCGCGCTGCTCGACAGCAAAGGCTCCGTCTTCGTGAAGCGGCAAGCTTGGCAAGCTCTGGGCTTCAACATCGGGCTCTTCACCTTCGGCGGCTTCCTGACCGCGCTCGCCTCCATCCCGCTCCTCGGGATCAGCGCGGCCGTGCTCGTGCCGTTCCTCGCCCCCATTTGGGCGGTCGCCGCGGTGATCTACGCCGTCAAGGTGTGGCAGGGCGACGACGTCCACGTCCCGATCGTCGGCGACTGGATCGACGCCCGGCTTCCCGCCCCCCGCTAACGCCGTCCTTTCCTCGCCGCGAACCGGAGAGACCGCCCGTCGCCGACGGGCGGATCGCAGCGAAGCGAGGACCGGTCGTGGGTTCGGCGCCCGTTCGGGACGCCGGACCCGCTACCGTGAAGCCGGCGTCGCGCGCGCGGCTCCGACCCACGCCTCGACGTCGTCCACCGCGCGCGGGATCGCGGCCGAGAGGATCTCGACGCCGTCCTGCGTGATCGCGACGTCGTCCTCGATGCGCACGCCGATCCCGCGATAGCGCGCGGGGACCGTCAGATCGTCGAGCTGGAAGTACAGCCCCGGCTCGACCGTCAGCACCATCCCGGGCTGCAGCTTGCCGAACTTGTACGTCTCGGCACGCGCCGCCGCGCAGTCGTGCACGTCGAGTCCCAGCATGTGGCTGACGTTGTGCAGGGAGTAGCGGCGGTAGAATTGGTTCTCGTCGCGCAGCGCCTCTTCGGCGGACGCCAGGATGCCGAGCCGTTCGAGCCCTTCGGCGAGGACGCGCATCGCGGCGCGATTCGGGTCCAGAAAATCCTTGCCGGGCGCGCATTGCGCGAAGCCCGCGTCCTGCGCCGCGAGGACCAGCTCGTAGATCTCGCGTTGCTCCGGCGTGAAGCGCCCCGAGATCGGCAGCGTGCGCGTGATGTCGGCGGTGTAGAGCGTCTCCGCTTCGACGCCCGCGTCGAGCAGGAGCAGCTCGTTCTCGCCGATGCGGCGGTCGTTGCGTGTCCAGTGCAGCGTGCACGCGTTCGGTCCGCTCGCCGCGATCGTTCCGTAGCCGACGTCGTGCCCGTCGACGCGCGCCCGCAGGTTGAACACGCCCTCCACCACGCGCTCGCTGTGCGCTTCGGGCAGCGCGCGCACGACGTCGTCGAAGCCGCGCTGCGTCGCCGCGACGGCGCGGCGCAGCTCGCGCAGCTCGAGCTCGTCCTTGATCAGCCGCTGCTCCGACGACGCCGTCGCGAACGCGGCGTCGCGTTCGGTCTGCGCGGGCAGCCGCGCGTCGAGCACGGGGTCGATCCCGCGCAGGGCGCGAAAGGGCGCGTTCGCGAGCGCCGTCGTGAGATCGTCGTTCAGCGCGGCGAGCGGTTTCGTCGCGATGCCGTACCGTTCCGCGGTCTGCTCCAGACCCAGGCGCGGGCCGACCCAGAGCTCGCCCTTGAAGCGGTCGGTGAAGAACGTCGCGTCGCTCTTTCCGGGGTTCGGCTCGCAGTAGAGGATCGCCGCGTGCGCGCCGGCGTCCGGGACGAGCACGAGCACGTTGTCCGGCTCGAGGTTGCCGGTGAAGTAATAGAAGTCCGTGCCGGGACGGAACCGGTAGGTCGTGTCGTTCGCGCGGATCTTCTCGTGCCCGGTCGGGATCACCAGAACGTCGCCCGGGAACGCGCGCGAGAGGGCGGCGCGACGGCGCGCGAACTGCTCGAGGCCGTCGATCGGCGCGGCCGGCGTGCGGGGCGGCGTCGCCCAGCCGGTCATCATGAACTGGAGCAGCTTCTCCGGGGTCGTGGTGTCGTGGCTCGCCTTCGCCGGCTCTTCGCTCATGGCGAATGGTTCTCGCTACGCGGTCGCGCGGACCTCGCGCCCGTAGCGCGCCAGGAACGCGCGCGCGGCCTGCTCGTGGTCCAGCACGGGCGCCGGATACCCGTGATCGCCGAAAAGCGGCAGCTGGGGCTGCCGGCGGCGGCCCTCGACCGGGTCGAGGATCGCCGCGTCGGGCAGGCCGGCGAGCTCGGGTATCCAGCGCCGCACGTACTGCGCGGCCGGATCGAACCGTCGCGCCTGCCGGATCGGGTTGTAGATGCGCGGATAGGCGGCGAGGTCGGCGCCGACGCCCGCGATCCACTGCCAGTTGCCGATCGCCAGCGCCGGCTCGTCCTCGATCAGGTGCTTGTCCCACTCGTCGCGCCCCACGCGCCAGTCGACGCCGAGGTCGAAGCACAAAAACGACGCCGCGATCGCGCGCAGCCGCGGGTGCATCCAGCCGGTCGCGCGCAGTTGCCGGATCCCGGCGTCGACGAGCGGGAATCCGGTGCGTCCGGCGCGCCACGCGTCGAGCAGCGGGTGCGAGCGTGCGAACGCGAACCCGCGCATCTTCGCCTGCAGCGGCTCCTCGCCGAGTCCTTCGCTGTACCATGCGAGCTGCAGGAAGAAATCGCGCTGCGCGAGCGCGCGAAGGAACTGCCGGAGCGACGTGCGCTCCTCGACCAGCAGGAACGCGTCAGCGCTCCGCTCGCACGTCGCGCGCACGACCTCGCGCGCCGAGATCGTGCCGAACGAGAGCTCCGCGGCGAGGTGCGAGGTCTCGCCGGCCGACGGAACGTTGCGAGCGACGCCGTACTGCAGCACCGGCCCCGCGAGAAACGCGCGCAGCTTCGCGCGCGCGGCGTCCTCGCCGACCGGCTCCTCCACGCTCGTCGCGCCCGCGCCGAACTCGTCGGCCGTCGGCAGGGGCTCGCTGCCGATCTCCGCGCGCGCCGGCTCCACGGGGCCGAGCGGTTCGGCGGGGATCAGGGTGCGCCAGCGCGCGTGATACGGGACGAACGCGCGATAGCCGTCGCCGCGACGATGCGCGAGCGCCGCGTCTTCCGGCGCGACCGCCGGCGCGTCGTGCACCGCGAGCGCGCGCAGTCCGGCTTCTTCGAGCGTCGACTGCAGATCGCGATCGGAGCGCACGCTCTTCGCGTCGTAGCCGCACGTCCACGCGACGACGCCCGCTCCGGCCGCGCGCGCGAGTCCGCGCAGCGTCTGGCCACGCGGTCCGCGCCGCACGATGAGCGCGCTCCCGCGTTCGCGGAGCGCCGCGTCGAGCGCGCGCACCGCGGCGCAGAAGTACGCCGCGCGCCGCGGCGAGCGACGCAGCCGCGCCGCCGAGGCCGGATCGATCACGAGCACCGGCAGCACGGGGCCGACGCGCGCGGCCGCGGCGAGCCCGGCGTGGTCGCCGAGCCGCAGATCTCGACAGAAGGCGAAGACCGCCGGCGGCACGTCGCGGGCGGCGTTCACGACCGCGGCCGGCCGGTCCTCGCGCTACAACGTCTGCACGTACGCGGCGACGTTCTTGACGTCGGTGAGGCTCAGCGGCGCCGGATAGAGCTTGGGCATCGGCGGCTGCGGGTTCTCGATCCACGTCACCGTCTGGTCGAAGTTCTTCCGCTTCCGCTCGCCGATCAGCGACGGTCCGATCCCGCCGCCCTGGCCGTTCGCGCCGTGGCAGCTCGAGCAGTTGTTCGCGAAGATCTGCTTGCCTTTGCCCGCGTCGCCCTTGCCGTTCGCGGTCGTCGCGGAGACGCTGCTGCCGTTCGCGACGGCGGCGGGCGACGGGGGCTTCCCCGTCACGCCGGGCGCGCCGGCGGGCTCGGCCTGCGAGGGCGTCGCGAGCGTCGGCGCCGACGACTGCGTCGTCGATGTCGTGGTCGTGCTCGAATTCGACGACTCGCTGTTCTTCGAGCAGGCGCTCGCGGTCGCGACCACGGCGGCGGCGAGCACGAGCGCGGACAGCTTGAACGACATGAGGCTCCTTTCCGCGCCGACTTTCCCAGAATTTCGGCGCCTCACGCGGCGACGGGACTTCGCGCGCGCTCCTCGTACTCGGAGCGGCGTGAGCCGGGTTTTCATCCGCTACGCGTTGGCTCGCGACGTCGACCGGCTGGTCGCAGATCGCGTGGTCACCGGGCCGACGCCCAACGGGGAGCCCTGGTCGGCGCGCGTGCAGAAATGGCATGCCGAGCAGCTTGCGGGGCGGCGGCTCATCCTCGTCGCCGAAGGCGGCGCGGGGCTGCTCGGCATGGTGCAGCTCGTCTTCCGCTTTCCGCCGGGTTACACCGATGCCGAGGCGGCCAACGGCGTCGACGTCGCGATGGTCGAGACGCTGCGCACGCGGGCGGATGCGCCGCCGGGAGTGGCTACGCAGCTCATCACCGACGTGCAGAACATCGCTCGCAAGCGCAGCATCAAAACCATTACGTTTCTGCTGCCGATGAACGACCAGCGGGCGATCGCGCAGGCGAAGTCGTGGGGGTTCGTGGAGTTTCGCATCATGCCGGAGCCGGGGCGGATGCTGGCGTTCTTTCGGAAATCGGTGGATTAGGCCTCGTCGGCGTAGTCGCGGGGGACGACGCACCGTGTTTGCGGGCACGCGCGCTCGCACATCGTGTGCGAGCGCGCTCTGTCTTCACATCGCTTCCGCGCATCCTGCGCACGCTCGTTCGCACGGCCCGCAAACGCGGTGCGTCGTCCCCCGCGACATGGGCGCGACCGGAGAGCGCGCGCTAGACCGCGGGATGAGGCCTTCTCCTATGCGCTATGGGGCAGCGGGGCTGCGTAGCAAGGCGACACGGTGACGGACCGCAGGTCCTGCACGAAATCGAGCGTTCCCGCCATTTGATCTGCTAGTGCCTCTGCGCGCAGCTTGGGATACCAGGAGAGAATCGCGGACGGGGCCATCGACGGCACGCGAAACATCGGCGGAATCGGATACGTCTCGTCTTTCGGGCTCGCTGCGATGTTGAAGGGCGCGAACACGAACGTGCCGTTGCGCTCGGTCAGGAAGAACCCGATCGTTCGCCATCCGCGATCGAGGACCACATGCTGATCGACGATCGTGCCGGCCGGCAGCGGCGTGCCCGCGACGGGGAATCCGACGGCAAAGCCGTTGAGCGGCGTGCAGTTGTCACCGCGTTGGGCGACGCCGCCGATGCGTGCAACGGCGGGTCCGCTCCGCATCCAGAACGCGAAGAGCAGTGCCGATACGCCCGCGACGACCATTCGCGTGCATCGTGTCGGGCGAGTGTTTACGCGGCGGCGCGTCCCCGCATCGCGCACGCTCGGTCAGCCGCCGATCTCGCTGAAGGCTCGCATCATGCTTGCCGTTTCGCCGAGTTGGAGGTGGTGGCGTTCCGGTTTGACGTGCATCGCGGCGCGGAGCAGGTCCACGATGGCGTCTTCGCCTTCGCCGTTGCGGAGCGGCGTGCGCAGGTCGATCAGGTGGTCGCCGAAGAGGCACAGCTTCAGCCTGCCGTCGGCGGAGAGGCGGACGCGGTTGCAGGTGTCGCAGTAGTCGTGCGCGAGCGGGGAGATCACGCCGACGGTTCCGGCGGCGTCTTCGTAGGCGAAGGTTCTCGCGGGGCCGTTGCCGTGCGGGTTGGGGACGGGGTGCAGGTCGCCGAGCGACGAGAGGCGCGCCAGGACTTCGTTGGACGAGATCCAGGACTCGCGCTGGAGATCGACGTTGTCTTCGACCGGCATCACTTCGATGAAGCGGATGTGGACGGCTCGCGTGCGGGTCAGGTTCGCGAACGCTTCGAGCTCGTCGTCGTTCGTGTTGCGCATCAGGACGCAGTTCAGCTTGACCGGCGTGAGGCCGTGCTCGAGGGCGGCGTCGATGCCGTCGAGCACGCGCTGCAGTCCGGGGCGGCGCGCGATCGCGGTGAAGCGCTCGTCGTTCAGCGTGTCGAGGCTCACGTTGACGCGGTTCAGGCCGGCGTCGCGCAGCGCGGCGGCTTGGTCGGCGAGCAGCAGGCCGTTCGTGGAGAGCGCGATGTCGTCGATGCCGGGGACGGCGGCGATCATGCCGACGAGGTCGGCGAGATTGCGGCGGATCAGCGGCTCGCCGCCGGTGAGGCGGATGCTGCGCACGCCGACGCGCGCGGCGGCGCGGACGAGCGACGCGATCTCCTCGTACGTCAGGATGTCCGGCTTGGGGATCCAGGGCAGGCCGGCTTCCGGCATGCAGTAGACGCACCGGAGGTTGCAGCGGTCGGTGACCGAGACGCGCAGGTAGGTGATCGGCCGCCGGAAGGCGTCGACGAGGGGCTCCACCTGGCCGATGAGGTCAATCACGCTCAGACATCATTCCCCGGAACCGGCTTGCGTTCCGGCTCAGCCGCTCTGCTCGAAGACCTTGTCGTCGACCGGGACGTTGATCTTGTAGTTCGCGAACGTCGACGTCACGTCGGCGTTGTAGTGCGGGATGTCGACCTTCCCGTTCTGCGTCTTGAGGACGTAGTTTCCGTTGATGTCGGCGTAGGTTTGCGTGAACGCGATCGAGCCGCCGTCCTTGTAGTAATACGTCATCCCGGTGACCGTGGCGGTCTTGTCGTCCACCTTGACATCCACGTGGTCGATGCGGCCGTTCTTCTTCCGGACGAGCCGGAACGTCGAGAGCGTGCCGTCGTCGCCGGTTTGCTGGACCTCGTAGATCGCGTTCCATTCGGCGGGCGGCTCCATCTGCGCGACGACGTGCTTCGCCTGGTTCGCGAGGAACGGCAGCGTGTCGAAGACGACCGCGCTCTTGTCCGGCCGCTTGAAGTAGATCTTCCCGTTCAGCGTCGGGCTGATGAAGGGCGGGCCGTGCGTCTCGATCGCCACGGTCAAGTCGGCCTGGTACGTGCGCAGGCCGGCGTTCACTTGCTGCATGCGGGAGTACAGCTCGCTCGACGGCGCTTCGTGCGGGGGCGCTGCACCGAGCAGGGCGACGGCGGCGGACAGCGCGAGAATGCCTCGTTTCGTCATGGGCTATTCGCGTTGAACGCCCGCATCGTCCGAAGGGGTTCCAGGCCGGCTCCGATCTCGCCCGGATGCTCCTTGTGGCGGCCCGGCGCGCAGCGTCTCCAGCGCGGCGGCGACCTCCTCGCGGACGGCCGCGTCGGTTTCCGTCGTCAGCGCGGCTCGCAGCGCCTCGGTGGCCCGCGGCGAGCCGATGCGGCCCAGCGCCCATGCCGCGTGGATGCGCACGAGCGCACTCCCGTCTTCGTGGAGCGCGTCCGCGAGCGCCGGGACGTCGGCACGGTCCAGGCCGTTCCCCAGCGCGACCGCGGCGTTGCGGCGCAGGACGGCGGCGCCTCGCCATCCCATCGCGGTGCGGCGCAGCCGGCGGAACGCTCCGCCGCGCGTGCGCAGCAGCGCCTGCAGGTCAGGCTGCGCGGCGTGCTCGTCGGCCGGTTCGCACGCCTCGTCGCCGGCCCGGCCGGCGCGCACGCTCGGCGGGCAGGCGTCGTTGCACAGATCGCAGCCCCAGACCCACGTGCCGACGAGCGGGCGGAGCGCGCGCGGGATCGCATCGCGGCGCTGCGTGAGGTCGCTGATGCAGCGCGTCGCATCGATCGTCCGGTCGCCGCGAAGTGCTCCGGTCGGGCATGCGTCGAGGCATGCGCTGCAGCGCCCGCACGACGTGCGCAGCGGCGGGTCCGGATCGAGTTCCAGCGTCGTGACGATCTCTCCGAGAAACACCGCCGAGCCGAGGCCCTTCACGATCAGGCTCGTGTGCTTGCCGATCCAGCCTAATCCCGCACGCGCCGCGAAAGCGCGTTCGGCCAGCGGGGCGGTGTCGCAGGCGACGCGCGTGACGGATGCGCCGGCGAGCGCGTCGATCCGTGCGGCGATCGCGCGGAGCAGCGTCTGCATGCGGTGATGGTAGTCGTGCGACCACGCGTACGCGGAGACGCGGCCGTGACCGCGGCGTTCGCCGGCCGCGCGGGTCGCGTACGGCACGGCGATGCAGACCACGGCTCGTGCGCCGGGAAGGATCGTTTGCGGATCGGACGCCGCGGCGGCATAGCGATCGTCGTACGACCACGTCGCGAAGTCGCCGCGACGGAACGCCGCGCGCATGCGCTCGCGGGCGACGTCGTCGGCGCCGGCGCCGGCGATGCGGACCGCGCGCGCGCCGCACGCTCGCGCGATCGATTTGACCGCGGCGGTGAGCGACGCCGCTTCGCGAGCGCCGCCGCGCGCAAGCGCCGCGGCGTCAGAGGGTCGGGATGCCTCCACGGCGCTTTCTCGTCGGGAAGGCTTCGTCGATCGCCGTGATGTCCTGCGGGTCGAGGCGCAGATCGCCGGCGCCGGCGTTCTCCTCGACGTGCGGTATCGTCGACGCTTTCGGGATCGTGAACGTCCCGGGCTCGCGCGTGAGGAAGGCGAGGATCACTTGGCGCGACGTCGCGGCGTGCTTCGCCGCGATGCGCTCGAGCACGTGGGCGCCGCGGCTGTCGTGCCAGTCGCCGCGCCCGAAGGGCGTGTATCCCACGATCGCGATGCCGCGCTCGCGACAGTACGGAAGCTCGTGGGCTTCGATGGTCCGTTCGCCCAGATGGTACAGGATCTGGTTGCAGGCGATCGGCTCGCGCTCGAGCGCCGCCGCCGCTTCTTCCAGATCGTCCACCTCGAAGTTGCTCACGCCGAGCATGCGAATCTTGCCGTCCGTGACGAGCCGTTCCATCGCGCGCATCGTCTCGCCGAGCGGCGTCCCGCCGCGCCAGTGCAGCAGATAGCAGTCGAGATAGTCGAGCCGCATGCGCTTCAGCGACGCCTCGCAGGCCCGGATCGTTCCGTCGTAGGTCGCGTGCGACGGCGCGACCTTCGAGACGATGAAGAGCTGCTCGCGCGGAAGCCCTTGGATCGCCTCGCCGACGAGCCGCTCCGACGCGCCGTCCCCGTAGATCTCGGCGGTGTCGACGTGCACCATGCCCAGCTCGATCCCTCGTCGCAGCGCGCGCTTCGCCTCGTCGGCCGCCGCGCCGCGCGTCGGCACGTTCCAGGTGCCTTGCCCGATCGCGGGAACTTGCCGCCGTGCGGGTCCGAAGGGTCTGTCGATCATGGTACTCGATATCCCCGCCGGACGAGAACGTTCCGCGCTCAACCGTTCGCCGCACGCAGGAGCAGGTCGACGAGATGGACGCTCAATCGGTATTGCGCGCCCCAATCGGTCGGGCTCACGGCCACGGCGCTGAGGCGAGCCTCGCGAAAGCCGGGGACGGCGTCGTCGAGGGCGTCGTTCCTGCTCACCGAGCGCAGCATCGTCGCGCTCAACTCGCCGTCCCGGACGATGACCGCGGCGAATCCGAGCTCCTCGGCCTGCCAGCCCATTTCCATCCGTGCCGCCCGCGGGCTCGTTTGCAACGCGGCGACGAGGTCGTGCATGCCCTCGCGCGCGGACGCCGCCGAGTAGTGCGCGTCGTACCGCAGGTCGTCGCGAGCGGCAGAACAGAGCGGGCGCAGCGACGGATCGAGCCGCTCCAGACGGTCGAAATAGCGATCGAGGAAGGCCTGCGCGTCGGATTGGCCGAGCCACGGTCCGCTATGGGAGAGATCGTCGGCGACCGCAGTCTCCACGCCGAGCAGAGCGTCGCCCAACGAACCGTCGCGATCCGGAAGCGGGACCAACGGCGGCGCGGGATGCGCGGTATCGACGCTCTGCGTCACCCGATGGGCCGCGCTGACCATGGCGGACAACGCATCCCTGGAGCCGACGAGCGTCCACGAATCCCGCGCCGTGTTGGAAGCGAACCGGGAAAGATCGTCGGCCGAAACGCCGATCGCCCCGGTCGGAATCGCTCCGGCATGCCGGACGAGATCCGCAAAGGGACCGAGCTGCAGCATCTGCGTCACGCCCGGTTCCGCAGAAGGATCGCCACGCGGCACGCTTGGCAACAGCACGTCCTCGATCCCCGCATCGTAGAGCGCCGCGCTTCGCGGGTCGTCGTGCCAGAGCGTCGCGTCCGCCACCCGCGTGTCGAGGTAGGCCAGCGCGGGATCGTAGCCTCCGCGATCGCCCTCCGATACGAAGGCGCGCAGCCCGCTGACCGGGTGCTTTCCGACGTTCGGGACGTTCGCGAAATCGCCGTCCGACCGCCCCGCGAAGAACGCGTCGACGTCCGCGATGCAGCGCGCCCGCAGCACGATGATCGCACATCCGAAGGGATTGCGCAGAAGAACCAGGACCCGGCCGGCGCTGCGGCCGCGTTCGACCGCTGCGGCGTCGTGATCCGCCTGCGCCGTCACGGCGTGCGGCGACACGGTCATCGCCCAGGCGAGCAGCGCCGCGCTCAGCGTTCGCGCGACGAGACGGCGGCGAAGGTCAGAACAGCTCGAACGCGGCGTCGCGCGCCGCCCACCCCAGCAACCCATGCTGGAGGTGATGCACCCTCCCGAAGCCTGCATCCTTGAGACGCTGCGCGGCCCAGCGCGACTTCGTGCCGACGCGGCACGCCACGACGTAGGTCTTCGCCGTATCGAGCTCGTGCAGGCGCGCTTCGAGCTGCGTCGCGGGGATCGCGACGGCGCCCGGGACGTCGCCCAGCGCGCGCTCGTGCGGCTCGCGCACGTCCAGCACGATCGCTCCGGCGGCGAGCGCGGCGTCGAGGTCGTCGAGTGTCAGCTCCGGAACGGTGAGCGGCGGCGGGGCCGCACGATCCGGGACGGTGCCGACGTCGTCGATCGTCCGATGCTCGCCGCACAGCGGGCAATCCGGATCGCGCACGATACGGACCTCGCGCACGCGCGCGTCGAGCGCGTCGATCAGCAGCAGCCGCCCGACGAGCGGCGTGCCGATCCCGAGGACGAGCTTCAGCGTCTCGGCGGCTTGGAACGATCCGACCATACCGGCGAGCACGCCCAGCACGCCGCCTTCGGAGCACGACGGAACGAGATGTTCGGGCGGGGCTTCCGGATAGAGGCAGCGATAGCACGGTCCGCCGGGCACGCCGAACACCGAGACCTGGCCGTCGAAGCGAAAGATCGAGCCGTGCACGTCCGGCTTTCCTTCGAGCACGCAGGCGTCGTTCACGAGATAGCGCGTGCCGAACGTGTCGCTGCCGTCGACGACGACGTCGACGAGGCGCACCAGCTCGCGAGCGTTGGACGCATCGAAGCGCGTCGCGAGCGCGTCGATCGCGATCTGCGGGTTCAAGGCGCGCAACCGTTCCGCGGCGCGATGCGCCTTCGGCGTTCCGACGTCCGCGGTGTCGTACAGGATCTGGCGCTGCAGGTTCGTTTCGTCGACGGTGTCGTCGTCGACGACGATGATGCGCCCGACGCCCGCGGCCGCGAGATACAGCAGCACGGGCGAACCCAGGCCGCCCGCGCCGATCGCGAGGACGCGCGCGGCGGCGAGCCGCTCCTGCCCGGCGAGTCCGACTTCGGGGATCAGCAGGTGCCGGCTGTACCGACGCAAGTCGCGGCGACCCGCCATCGTCGACATCGCCGTTCTAGAGCGGCGCGTCGACCAGCGGGGTTGCGCCGCCGGTCTCGCCGCGCCGCGGGTGCATCGCGTTCAGCCATTGCAGCACCGTCGTGCGGCTGTTGTCACCGGCGAACGTGTGGTCGCTGGCCACCGTCGCGAGCGTTTTCGGATCGTACGCGCGCTCGTAGAGCTCCGACACCGACGCGCGTGTCACCATTGCGTCGCGCTCCGCCGCGACGAACAGCACCGGACGCCCGGCGAGCCCGACGAGCGCCTCGTCCAGAAACGGCTGCCATTCGACCGAAAGCTGCTGGAGGGTCGGGCCTTCGACGTACGACGAGCGCAAATCGACCACGCCGCCCTTCGTGAGCGCCTCGAGCGCGGCCCAGCGGCCGTAGCCGGTCGCGATCGACACCGCGCCCGCGACGCGCGGATCGCGCCCCGCGGCGCACAACGCCGTCGTCGCGCCCATGCTGTGACCCACCGTGTAGAGCGTCTGCGCGCCGCGCCGGCGCGCGAACGCGATCACCGCGTCCATCGCGTCGATGAGGTCCTCCACGCCGCGCAGCCGCCCGCCGCTCGCGCCGAGCTTGTGCCCGGGGAAGTCGAGCGAATAGACGCCGAAGCCGTGGCTGGCGAGAAATGCGCACAGCCCGTCGAGATTCTGCTTCGAGCTCGAGTAGCCGTGGCCGACGACGAGCGCGACGTCACGCGCGCGGCGCGCTTCGTACTCGAGCACCGCGATCTGATTGAAGCCCGCGTCGACGCGGTGCAGATCCACGTTCATGACGGCGTGTTCGCGACCCAGGCGGTGTCGCCGTCGCGATAGATCTCCTGCTTCCAGACGGCGACCCGCTCTTTCAGCGCGTCGATCGCGTAGCGGCAGGCGTCGAACGCTTTTCCGCGGTGCGGCGCCGCGACCACGACCGCCACCGACGGCTCTCCCAGTTCGACGCGCCCGGTGCGGTGCACCAGCGCGATCGAGAGCGGCCCGTAGCGCTCGCACGCTTCGCTCGCGATCGTCTCCATCTCCGGCACCGCCATGGCATCGTACGCTTCGTACGTCAGCGCGGCGACGGGGCGCGGATCGTCCGGCGACGTCTCGCGCGTCACGCCGAGGAACGTGACGACGGCGCCATGCCGATCGTCGCGCAGGGCCCGCACGAGCGCGTCGGCGTCCAGCGGCTCCGCGCTCAGCGACACCAGCGTGAGGTTCGAGACGCCGTTCATCCGCCGCCCACCGGAGGCATGAGCGCCACTTCGTCGCCGTCCGCCAGCGCCGTGTCCGCGCCGACGAGCCGGCCGTTCCGCGCGAAACGCGTCGACGCGCGCAGCGGCGCGAGGTCTCCGGCGCCGCGCGCCAGCAGCGACCACAGCGCCTCGAGGTCCGCGCCGGCCGGGACGTCGACGTCGCGCGCCCCGAAACCGAGCAGCTCGCGCAGGCGGGCGAACGCGAGGACCCGCACCGTCATCAGTAGCCGCCGAGATCCGTCGTGTAGCCGCGCTCCGCGAGCCACGCCTTCGAGTGCTCGTGCAGCCCCAGCAGATCGAGACGATTGCAGGTGAGCTTGTGGAGCAGCACCTCCCAGAAGTGGCCGTCCTGCGCGTACACGTCGTCGGGGATCTGGTTCTGCTCGCGCGTGAACTCGCGCAGCGCCTCCCAATCGCGCGCAGCCAGGATCGTCCGCAGACGAGCTTCGTATTCCGGCGAGGGCGCGGCCGGCTGCATCGTCACGCCGACTTCTTCCGCTGCAGCGGCACGAAGCGTTCGATCGCCAGGGCGACGCCGTCGCGGTCGTTCGACGCGGTCACGTACCGGACGGCGTCGCGCACTTCGGGGAGCGCGTTGCCCATCGCGACGCCGATGCCCGCCCAGCGCAGCATCGGGACGTCGTTGCGCGAATCCCCGATCGCGAGCACGCGCTCCGAGGGGATCTGAAAGTCGGCGCAGAGTTTTGCGAGCGCATTCTTCTTGCTCGCCTCGCGGTTCAGCACCGCGACTTCGACGAAGTCGAACCACGTCTCGTGCCGGAAGCTCAGCGGGAGATCGCCGAAGCGCGCCAGCATCCGTTCCACCGCCTCTTCGCCGAGGAAGCGGATGAACGTCGGCGGCTGGGTGAGCAGTTCGCGCAGCGAGACGGTCTCCTCCCAGCCCGGACCGCGCATGTCTTCCATGAAGATCTGCGAGCCTTTGAGGCGATAGAAGCGCTCGTCGACGTAGACGGCGACGGCGAGCTTCTGTGCCTCGGCGAACTCGATCATCGGCTTCGCATGGACGAGCGGCACCGGGATGTGGACCAGCGTGCGGTTCGCGCCGAAGTCCTTCGTCAGCGCGCCGTGGCAGCAGATCACCGGGAGGTTCAGCCCCAGATCCCGCGAGACGCGGATCGGGGTGTCGACGCCGCGGCCGGTGACGAGGACCACGCGGATCCCGGCGTCGAGCACGCGCGAGATGGCGGCACGGTTTTGCGGGCTCACCGACTCGTCGGGACCGAGAAGGGTGCCGTCGAGGTCGAGAGCGATGAGGTCGATCGGGCTGGTGGGCATGCGGGGATTCCGTAACGGTTCGTGCGCGTGATCCGTCTCTCCCGACGAGCCGCGCCGGCCGTTACGGCCGCTACGCCACGCGGGGCGAACGAAGACCTCGGCGGCCGAGACGCCGCCGGGGGCTGTTCCGATAGATACCCACTCCGGCCGCGGGGGATGCGCGACGAGCCGTGCCCGGCTTACGTTGCTCTCGGCATGCGCACGTTTTCGGCCGCGGCTGCCCTCCTCGGGGCGGGCTTGGTCGCGGGCCCGCTGCCTGGGGCGGCGCAGCAGCCGTCCTCGCGCTGCTCGCACGACGTCTTCCCGATCGGCGGCCAGGCCGTCGTCGTCGCGGCGTGCGGCACGGCGCAGAACGGCACGGTGGCCGTCACCGAAAGCCTCCGCGGCGCGTCGAGCACGCTGTCGCATTCGACCACGATGCGCCTGCTCGCCGGCGCGTCGGTCGCGCGCACCGTCGACGACATCCCGCTGCAGCAGCTGGGCTTGGGCTACACGCTTCACCTCACGCTCGCCTACCGCGACGGGCAGATGACCGTCGAGCACGCGTTGCTGCTCCCGGGAGCGCGGCCGCTGAAGTGAGGCTCGGCGGCGCAACCTCATGAGGAGCCGGCGGTTCCTGGGCACAGACATGCGGTGTCGACGCGGCTGATGCCCTGTACCAGCGTGGCCCCGGAGCTCGACGCGGCCGGCCGGGGCCGCTACATCACCGAACATCTTCCGCCCGGCCTGTTCCGGGTCGCCGACGAGACGACGGCCGCGACGCCGTGGCGGATCACGCCGGAGCCCTTCCCGCTCAAGCCGTCGACGGTCGCGGCGATCGAATCGCTCGGCGACGACCTCCTCGCCTTCTACCGCGCGCAGAACGCGCTCTATCTGCGCAGCGCACGCGGCACCGCGCCGGCGTTCATCGCCGAAGAGCTCGACCGCGGAAAGCCCGAGCAGATCGTCCGCCTCGCGCGGCAAAATCGCTTCAAGCAAGACGTCCCGCGGGTGATCCGTCCCGACCTCATCCTCACCGACGACGGCTACATCGCGAGCGAGCTCGACAGCGTCCCCGGCGGGCTCGGCTTCGTCGGCGCGATGGCGCGCACGTACTGCGAGATCGGCAGCGACAGCGTCGGCGGTCCCGACGGGATGGCCGAAAGCTTCGCCGCGATGGCGTCGTCGCTCGCCGGCGTGCCGCACCCCACGGTCGCGGTCGTCGTCAGCGAAGAGTCGGCCGACTATCGCAGCGAGATGGGCTGGCTCGCCACGCGCATCAGCACGCTGCAGCTCGCGAACGTCGTGGTCTGCGGGCCGCAGGAGATCGTCTTCACCGAAGAGGCGCTCTTCGTGCGCACGCCCGAGGGGCGTGAGCTGAAGATCGACGTTCTCTACCGCAACTTCGAGCTGTTCGATTTGCTCAACGTGCCGAAGCAGGAGCTGATGCTGTACTCGGCGCGCCACAACCGCGTGAAGATGACGCCGCCGCCGAAAGCGCACCTCGAAGAGAAGGCGTCGTTCGCGCTGTTCCACCACCCCGGACTGCGCGCGCTGTGGCGCGCGGAGCTGGGCGACGCGGTCGACCAACGGCTGCTCGGGATCTTTCCGCGGACATGGATCGTCGATCCGCGGCCTCTGCCTCCGCAAGCGGCGATCGTCGACCTGTACGCCGGCGGCATGCCCGTGCACGACTGGAGACAGCTCGAAGAGCTCGGGAAGAGCGAGCGCGATTACGTGATCAAGCCCTCGGGGTTCAGCCCGCTCGCGTGGGGCTCGAAGGGCGTCAAGGTCGCCAACGATCTGACGCGCGAGGAGTGGCGCGCCGCGATCGGCGACGCGCTGACGTCGTTCCCGAAGACGCCGCACATCCTCCAGCGCTTCCACAAGGGCCGGCGCGTGCGCGTTCCCTTCGTCGGCGCGTCGAACGATGCGATACGCGAGATGGACGGCCGCGTGCGGCTGTGTCCGTACTACTTCGTCGTCGGCGAGAAGACGCGGCTGGGCGGGATCCTGGCGACCGTCGCTCCGGCCGACAAACGGCTGATCCACGGCATGAGCGACGCGATCATGGCGCCGTGCCGCGTCGCGGAAGACGGCTTCTGAGCGACGCGGCCGTCTCGCCGCGCCACCGCGAGCTGAGGGCAGCGCGAAACCGCCACCGTTTCATCGCGTTCGGGACGGCGGTCGCCGTCGGCTTCGTCGTCTCGCTCGTGCTGCCGCGGTGGGTGGTCGACTTCACGCGCGTCGTCGCGTCGTACGACGCCGGCGCGCTCACGCTGCTGCTGTTCTTCTGGCACGCGATGCGCCCCGAAGCGGAGCAGACGAAGGACCGCGCGGCGCTGGAAGACCCGGGCCGCAACCTGATCTACGGCGTGGTCCTCGTCGCCGTCACGGCCGGCCTCGGCGCCGCCATCGCGATCATCGGGCACGGCCCGAAGGTGCACAACGATCTCGAAAAGTGGCTCGCCTACGGCTTCGGCGTCGGCGCGATCGTCATCGGCTGGTTCCTCGTCCACTCCGTCTACACGCTGCGCTACGCGCACCTGTACTGGTACGACGACGACGGCGACGGAACCGAATGCGGCGGCATCACCTTTCCCGGCACGGAACGTCCGTCGGACTACGACTTCGCGTACCTGTCGTTCTGCATCGGGTCGTCGTTCGCGGTCTCCGATCCGCAGGTCACCGAGACGCGCGTGCGCCGCGAGATCATGTGGCACTCCATCATCTCGTTCGCGTACAACGCCGCGATCATCGGGATCATGATCAACCTTTTCGCCGGCATCTTCGCCGCCCCCGACTCAGCCGCCGGCCACTAACCTCAGCTTCGGCGGCCGCCGGCGAGGTCAGGGCAGCGCGTCGAGGAGGGCGTCGATGTCGTCGGTCGAGTTGTGGCCGTGCGGGGAGACGCGGATGCCGTTCGTGCGGTAGGTGGTGACGATGCCGGCACCCTGGAGCTGCTTGCCGAGCGCGATCGGATCGACGCCTTCGCGCGCGAACGTCAGGATGCCGGACTTGACCTCGTCGCGCGATCGGTCGCCGAGGACGCTCCAGCCGCGCGAGCGGAGTCCCGCCGCGAGACGGTCGGTCAGCGCGACGACGTGCGCGGCGATGCGCTCGACGCCCGCGTCGGACAGCACGCCGATCGACGTGGCGAGCGAGAGCGCGCCGATGATGTTCACCGTCCCGCCTTCGTAGCGCGTCGCGTCCGGCGCGGGCGGCTGGGCGTAGTCGAGGAAGTTCCACATGTTCTGGACCGAGCGCCAGCCCGGCATGCGCAGCGCGACGCGCTCGAGCAGGTCCGCGCGCAGCCACAAGAACGAGACGCCCTGCAGCGCCATCAGCCATTTCGCCCCGCCGGCGTACACCGCGTCGACGCCGGTCGCCACGACGTCGAGCGGAAACGCTCCGAGCGCCTGCATGACGTCGACGACGAACAGCGCGCCCGCCGCGTGCGCGACGTGGGCGAGCGCCGCGAGATCGTGGCGGTAGCCGTCGTCGAACGTCACCCACGAGACCGTCACGACGCGCGTGCGCGACGAGATGATTCCGCGCAGCACGTCGGGCGTCATGCGGCGGTGCGGCGCGTCGAGCAACGTCACGGTCACGCCGCGGTCGCGCAGCGCCAGCCAGGGATACGCGTTCGAGCCGAACTCGTTCGCCGCCGCGATCACCTCGTCTCCGGGCCCGAGGTCGAGCCCGCGCGCGATCACCGTCGCGCCGTCACCGGTGTTGCGCAGCAGCGCGATCTCTTCGCCGCGGCCGCCGATGAAGCTGGCGACGCGGCGCCGGTACGCGGGCAGCGACATCTCGCGCGAGGCGGTCCCGATGACGCCGCGCGCCGCGTGATCGTCGATCATCGCGTGCAGCGCGTCACGTGTCGCGACCGGCAAGACGCCCGCCGCGGCGTGATTCAGATAGACGAGCCCGGGCGCGAGCGCGAACGCCTCGCGCGCCAGCGGAGCAGGAGCACCGGCGATCATCGGACGGGGTTCGCGTCGACCGACACGTCGGCGTGCGTGTGCGCCGCGTCGAAGCGGACCGAGCCTTTCGCGATCTGCGCGAAGCTCGTCAGCGGCACGTAGAGATCGCCGTCGCGCATGAAGCACGCGCCGGGCAGATCCATCGTGTAGCGGTCGACCGTCGCCGTGCGGCTGCCCGCGGTGAAGACGGCGTACGTGTCGCCGACCGTGACCCACACCGCCTTTCCGTGGAAGGTCAGCAGCGCGCTGAACGCCTTCACGAGATCGACGACGTCGGCGTAGACGACGCCGCGGTGCAGCAGCGCGACCTGCGCACCCGGACGGTCGAGCGGACGGCCGTCGAGCGTCAGCCGCACGAGGCGGTCCTTCGCCGCCGCGGGCGAGACGGAGCCGGTGGCGACGAACGCCGCCGCGGCGACCGCGGCCAGCGTCCGGCTCACGAGTAGATGTCCTTGGTGTGCCAGGCAATGTTCTGCGCGCGGTCGCCGACGCGCTCGATGATCGAGACGACGAACAGCAGCAGCGTTCCCGCGGGAACCGTCCCCGGGTCGTGCTGCATCTCGGCTTGCAGCGCCTCGATCCCGCTGCGGTACATCAGGTCGACCTCGTCGTCGCGCTCGATCACGGCATCGGCGAGCTGCGCGTCCCCCTCACGGTAGGCGCGCATCACGTCCTGGAGCATCTCGTAGGCGAGGTCGGCGATCCGGCCCACCTCGACGCTCGCCGGGCGTACCGCGACGTCGGTCAGCTTGATCGCGTTCTTCGCGATGTCGACGGCGTAGTCTCCGATTCGCTCGAGGTCGGTGACGATCTGGAGCATCCCGGCGATGTGCCGCAGCTCGCCGGCGACCGGCTGCTGTTTCCAAATCAGCTCGATGCACGCACGCTCCACGCGCCGCCGGGTGTCGTCGATCTCGTCGTCGCCGGCGATCACGTGTCCGGCTTGGATCGCGTCACGCCGCTCGAGCGCTTGGGTGGCGGAGCGGATCGCGTCGGCGACGAGCGCCCCGAGCCGGACGACGTCCAGCCGCGTGTTCTCCAGCGCCTGGTGGTAGGCGGTTCGCATGGTTCTTTGACTCTATCACAGGGCAGGGCGCATCGCGCCGGTCGTGGTACGCGCCGCCGCATGGAGACGATCATCATCGACCGGTCCGGCGCCGTCGCGACCGTGACGCTGAACCGCCCGAACGTCCTGAACGCGCTGAACCTGCAGATGCTGGACGAGCTGGCCGACGCGTTCGCCCGCTTGGACGCCGACGAATCCGTGCGCGTGACGGTGCTCACCGGCTCCGGCCCCCGCGCGTTCGCCGCCGGGGCCGACATCGGCGAGCTGAACGCGCTCCCTAACGCGCGCGCCGGCGAGGCGCAGGCACGCAAGGGGCAAGCGCTCACCCTGCAGATCGAACGGATGCGGATCCCCGTGATCGCGGCGGTGAACGGCTTCGCGCTCGGCGGCGGCTGCGAGCTGGCGATGGCGTGCGACATCCGGATCGCAAGCGAGAACGCCCGCTTCGGGCAGCCGGAGGTGAACCTCGGAATCCTGCCGGGTTACGGCGGGACGCAGCGAACCGTCCGCCTGCTGGGCGAAGGCATGGCCATGTACCTGTGCCTCACCGGCGAGATGATCGACGCGCAGGAAGCGCTCCGCTGCGGGCTCGTTCAGCGCGTGGTGCCGTCCGACGAGCTCGCCTCCGAAGCCCGCCGCATCGCCGAGCTGATCGCGGCGAAAGGCCCGATCGCGATCGCGGCCACGAAGCGCGCCGTGGTCGCGGGCGCCGCGCTCCCGCTGACCGACGCCCTCGCGCTGGAGGCGCTGCTGTTCGGTCAGGCGGTGAGCACCGAGGACTTCCAGGAAGGCACCCGTGCCTTCCTCGACAAGCGCAAGCCCGCGTTCACCGGCCGCTGAGCTAGCCGGCGCGGCGCTTCGGCGCCGCGTCCCACAGGCTCGCGGCGCTCGCCATCTCCTCCTCGATGCCGGGGTCGAATCCGATCCATTCCGCGCGCACGCGGCCGGCGGGGTCGATCGCGACGACCGTCGGGAAGCCGTCGACGCCGAAGGCTTTGGCGGTCTGCTGATCGGGATCGAGCGCGACGTCGCGCATCGTGAAACGCCGCGCGAACGGCGCGACGGTGCGCTCGTCCTCACCGACGTCGATCGACTCGACCACCACGCCCGGGTGCGTCCGCGCGAAGTGCTGCACGAGCGGGATCGACGCGCGGCACGGCTCGCACCAGGACGCCCAGAAGTCGAGGAAGACGACGCGGCCGCGCCGCTGCGCGAGCTGGAACCGCCCGCCGGCGAGCGTCTGCAGCGTGACCGCCGGCGCTTGCACCGGCGCGCGGTGGTGAAGCCGCGGAAGGACGACGAACCGCGCCACGGCGACGAGGACGACGACGACGGCGAGGACGTCGAGGCCGCGAGCGGCCCATCGTCGCAGCGAAGGCACGGGCTCGCGGTTCCGTCGTTCCGGGCCTCCTCCCTCTTCGGTCAGCACGTGCGCCCCGCAGGGAAAGCGCCCGTTTCGACGCATCCAACCAACCGATGCCAACGACCCGGGCGGCGGCCGTCACCATCGACGCTCGCACGCTTCCCGCGACCAATCGCAGCGCGCGGATCTTCGACGCCTTCGACAAGCTGCCGATCGGCGCGATCCTGGAGCTTCATGAGGAGAGCGACCCGCGCGCGCTGCGCAACGAGTTCCAGCAGTACCGCTCCGGCCGCTTCTCGTGGGACGCGCGGAACCTCGGCAGCGGCCGATGGACGATCCGCCTGGAGCGCATCGACGAGCGGGCCGACGCGGCGACCTTCCTCTCCCACACCGCACCGTTCGCCAACGCGAAGCAGACCACGGTCAACGAGCTGGCACAGGTTGCGACCGAACGCTCGTATCGTTCGGGCGAGACGATCTTCGACGAAGGCGAGGTGTGGCCGTACCTCGGCTTCGTGCGCAGCGGTAAGGTCGTATACACGCTGCTCTCGCCCGACGGGAAAACGCACGCGCTGGGCGAGCGGCTCACCCACGACCCGCTCAACGAGTCCGGAACGTTCGACGGCGGCGGCGCGACGACGCGCGCCGAGGCGCTGACCGACTGCACGATCGTGCTGGTGCCCTCCGAGGCGGTGCTCCACGCCGTGCGCAACGACAGCGAGCTGGCGCTCGGGTTTCTCGCCGCCGCCTCGCAGGCGCGGCGGCGCTCGATCGACACGATCGCCGATCTCGCGTTCGCGCACGTCCTCCAGCGCGTCGCGAAGTTTCTGATGTCGTACGCGCCGGCCACGACCGGGATGGCGCCCGGGCTCCCCGGCGTCGAGAACTTGTCGCAGGCGCAGATCGCCGCCGCCGCGGGCACCGTTCGCGACATGGCGGCACGGGCTCTGATCCGGTTGAAGAACGCCAGGGCGGTCGAGCTGGACCGCGGCCGCGTACGCTCCATCGACCGCCTCCGGCTCGAAGCGTTCGCGCACGGCGTCCAAGCGCCGCCGGTGTAGTGCGCTCACCGCGGTGAGCCCTTCGCGTTCGCCCTTCGGGCGATCCGCTGGGCGTTCGTCGGCAGGCCCGACGCACGGCTAGCGGCCGACCTTCGCGACGCGCACCGTCGCTCGCCCTCACCTCCGAGAGAATCAGGAGAAGTCTCGTGAACCTGTTCCGACGTTCGGTCTTCGCGCTCGCGGCGCTGCTCGTCGCCTCGCCGGTGCTGGCTGCCGGGCTCGCGTATCCGCCCACGCCGCGCGACAACGTCACCGACACGTACTTCGGAACGGTCGTCGCCGATCCGTATCGCTGGCTCGAGGACGTCGACTCGCCGCAGACGACGGCGTGGGTCAAGGCCGAAGGCGATCTGACGCGCGCGTACCTGGACGCGATCCCGCAGCGCGCCGCGATCCGCGACGACTATCGGAAGCTCCTGAACTACGAGAAGCTCAGCGCACCGTTCCATCAGGGACCGTGGTGGTTCTCCTTCCGCAACTCGGGGCTGCAGAACCAGAGCGTGCTGTACGTGCGGCGCGGCGAGGGCGGCACGCCGCGCGTCCTGCTCGATCCGAACAAGCTCGCGGCCGACGGCACCGTCGCGCTCGGCGGCGAAGGCTTCACGCGCGACGGCCGCTACATGGCGTACGCGACGCAGTCGTCCGGCGCCGACTGGCAGACCTGGCACGTGAAGGACGTGGCGACCGGCGCGGACCTGCCCGACGTGCTGGACTGGAGCAAGTTCTCGAGCGCGACGTGGGTCGGCGACCGCGGCTTCTACTACGCGGCGTACGACAAGCCGACGAGCGGCAACGCGACGCTGAGCGCGCTCGGCGTGCAGAAGCTGTACTTCCACACGTTGGGGACGCCGCAGAGCTCCGACCGGCTCGTGTACGCGTCGACCGCGCATCCGGACGAGTTCCTCGGGATCAGCGCGACCGACGACGAGCAGCTCTACTTCTTCTCGCGGAGCAAAGGTGACGGCAACAGCCTGTCGTGGAAGCGCCGCGGCGAGCCGGACACGGCGTTCAAGCCGATCTTCGCGCTCGACCCGAACGTGCACTACAGCGTCATCGATCACGACGGCAACCGCGTGTACATCGAGACGAACCTCGACGCGCCGCGCGACCGCGTGGTGTGGATCGACCTGACGGACCCGGCGCACCGCGTCCACGATCTCGTTCCGCAGAGCACCGACAAGCTCGACAACGTCTCGCTGATCGGCAACACGTTCTACCTCGAATACCTGCACGACGCGCACTCGGCGGTGCGGCTCGCCGACCTGCACGGCCGGCCGGCGGGCGAGATCGCGCTCCCCGGGATCGGCAGCGGCGGCCTTCCCAGCGCGCACCGTCACGACCGCATCGCGTACTACGCGTTCGCGAGCTTCACGTTCCCGACGACGATCTACCGCTACGACACCGTGACGCGCAGGAGCGCGGTCGCGGTGAAGCCGCACGTCGCCTTCGACGCATCGCGCTACGTGACCGAGCAGGTGTTCGCGACGTCGAAAGACGGGACGCGGGTCCCGGTGTTCTTGACGCACCGCAAGGACATGCCGCTCGACGGTTCGACGCCGACGATCCTCTACGGGTACGGCGGGTTCGACATCTCGATGACGCCGTATTTCTCGTCGGCGGCGGCGCTGTGGCTGCAGATGGGCGGCGCGTACGCGCTCGCCGTGCTGCGCGGCGGCGGCGAGTACGGCGAAGCGTGGCACGACGCCGGACGGCTCGGCAACAAGCAGCACGTTTTCGACGACTTCATCGCCGCCGCGCAGATGCTGATCGACAAGAAGGTCACCTCCACGCCGAAGCTCGCGATCAACGGCGGCTCGAACGGCGGGCTGCTGGTCGGCGCCGTGGAGACGCAGCGTCCCGACCTGTTCGGCGCGGCGATCCCGGAAGTCGGCGTGCTCGACATGCTGCGCTACCAGCGCTGGACCGTCGGAAAGGCGTGGATCCCGGAGTACGGCGATGCGACCGCGTCCGAAGCGGCGTTCAAGTGGCTCGACGCGTACTCGCCCTATCAGAACGTCCGCGACGGGACGCACTACCCGCCGACGCTTGTGATGACGTCGGACCACGACGACCGCGTGTACCCGGCGCACTCGTTCAAGTTCACCGCCGCCCTCCAGCACGCGCAAGCCGGCGGCGCGCCGATCCTCCTGCGCGTCGAGTCCAAGGGCGGCCACGGCGGCGGCCGCCCGACCGAGAAGATCATCGACGACCAAGCCGACCGCTACGCGTTCCTCGTGAAGAACCTGCACTTCACCCCGGCGCTGTAGCGCGCCGCGGCGCCGAGCGAAGGCGTGACGTCTTCGCCCGGCGCTGCGTTCTCACCGCAGACCGGCGCGGCGTGCGCCGGCGGGGTGCAGCGCATGAACCGGCGGCGTCGCGTGTCCATCGCAGCTCTCGTGTGCGTCCTCGCGACGCTGCACACGCCGGCGTTCGCGCGCGACGACGTCGATCCGGCGAACGAGGCGGGCGAAGCGATCTACGAGCGCGTGCGCGATGTGTGGTCGAGCCAGCGTCCGCCCGCGTATCTCACGTACCGCATCGTCGTCCGGGTCGACGACGCCGGCACGCTGCGCGAGGCGCACTATGCGGCGGCGTACGAGCCCGCTCGCGACATCGTCGGCGTCCACGCGTTCAGCGACGAAGAAGCCGGGCACCCGCTCGTCGCGCGGGGCATCGACGTCTTCGTCACGATCGGCCTCAACCGCGGAACGGAATCCGTCGCGCAGCTGTCGCGCGATCCTGCGCCGACCGATTATCTCGGGATCCCCGTCCTCGACCCGCTCTATGCGTTCGGCATCGTACGACGTGCCTCCGACACTCCAGCACCGCCGACAGGCACGTCGACCGCCGGCGCCGCCCTTCGTTTGCAGACCATCGGACGCGTCGTGACCAAACAGCGCGACTACGTCGTCCGGCTGATCGGTACGGAATCGGTCGAGGGACACGACGCGTATCACCTCCGCCTCACCCCGCTTCGCGAGCCGAAGCGTTACCGGCTTCGCGAGCTGTGGATCGACACGCAGTCCTCGACGCCTCTCGAGCTGATCACGGACGGAAACTTCGAGGACGGCCCTTCAGTCGGCGTCCCGTGGACGGTCTGGTTCGAAACCGTCGACGGCGTCACGTCCATCGCCCGCGAGCGAGCCGGCGCGCGCCTCACGTTCGACCGCCATCGACGCTACGACGACGCGACGATTCTGTTCGAAGAGCTTCGCTCGATCCCGCCGCCCCCGTTCCTCATTCGCCACCCACGCCGTGGTGACGACCTGCGTGAGCCGCCGTCACCGTGAGACCGCGCGTGCCGCTACACGAATCGGTCCGCCGTTCTCAAAGGCCTGTTGCGCCACGCCCAGATGGCGGTGACGGCGAGCGTCGCGAGGCCGCCGGCGACCACGGTCGGGACGGCACCGATCAGCGCGGCGAGCATGCCCGATTCGAACTCACCGAGCTCGTTGCTCGCGACGATGAAGACGCCCTCGACCGCGCTCACGCGGCCGCGCATCTCGTCCGGCGTACCGAGCTGCACGATGCCCTCGCGAACGACGACGCTCACCATGTCGGCGGCGCCCACGCACGCAAGCGCGAGAAGCGACAGCCAGAACGACGTCGACACGCCGAAGACGACGGTCGCGACGCCGAAGCACGCGACGGCAGCGAGCAGACGCGGGCCGGCGCCACGGTCGATCGGCCGGCGCGCGAGAGCGAACGCGCACAGTGCCGACCCGACGGCCGGCGCGGCGCGCAGCGCGCCGAAACCGGCCGCGCCGGCGTGCAGCACCGAGGTCGCGTAGACCGGGAGCAGCGCGGTCGCGCCGCCGAACAGGACCGCGAAGAGGTCCAACGAGATTGCACCGCTCAGCACGGGGCGCGACGCGACGTACCGCAGCCCGGCGAGCGCGTCGCGCAGACGCGAGCCGTCGCGCCGGTCCGGCCGCGCGGCGCTCGGGAGCAACGTGACGAACGGGACGAGGGCCGCGCCGGCGAGTCCGAGTACGACGGCGCTTCCGTATGCGGGCAGCGGGCCGAACGCGACGAGGACGCCGCCGGCCGCCGGACCGACGATGCGAACCGCTTCGCGCAGTACGGACGAACGCGCGGTGGCGCGCGTGTAGACGTCACTCGCCACGATCGACGGCAGCAGCGACTGCTCCGCCGGGAACACGAACGCGCGCGCGACGCCCGCGATCAGCAGGACGCCGAGGACGAGCGCCAGCGCGCCGGCGCCGCGACGATCCCATGAGAGGATGAGCGCGACGGAGATCACGCACTCCGCGAGCGCGCCGGCGGCGACGATTGCGCGGCGGTCGACGCGGTCGGCGACCAGCCCGGTGATCGGCGCGAGGAGAAACGACGGCGCGAAGAGCGTCAGGCCGACGACGCCGAGATCGAACGCGCTGTGGCGGATCGCGTAGACTTGCCACGCGACCGCCACGCTTTGGAGCTCGGAGGCGAGATCGAAGGCGACGTAGGCCGCGAGATAGCGGCCGAAGGAGCTTAGACCGATTCGAGCTCCGCCGTCTCGTGCTCGTTCTGCTGCGCGTCGAAGGCGGCGCGCTTCGATTTCGCCGCGGCGTCGGCGAGCGTCGGCGCCGCGCTCGGCGCAGCGGCGCTCTTCGAGGCCGCGAGCGCTTCGATGCCCTTCTTCACCTGGCCCAGCGCGCCGCTCAGACGCCCGTCGAGGTCGGTGAGGATCTGCGCGGCGTACGCGTCGGCGCCCTTGCGCACTTTCAGCGCTTTGTCTTCGGCTTCGCGCAGCACGATCTCGGCGGTCGCGCGCGCGCGGCGCACGATCTCGTGGTCGTCGATGAGCTGCGACTGCTGCGACGACGCCTCGACGACGATCGCCTGCGCCTTCTCCTGCGCCTCGCGCACGAGCCGGTCGCCGTTCTTCGCGATCGTGCGAGCGCGGCCGACCTCTTCCGGCAGCGAGGCGCGCAGCTTTTCGATGAGCTCGAGGATCTTCTCTTCGCTCACGATGCGGTAGCCGAGCGGCAGCACCGTCCCTTGCCTCACCGAGGCTTCGAGCTTGTCGATCACGCGGTAGACGGACATCGTCGTTCTCCTAGCGGGCGGCGGGGCGTTTCGCCTGCATGACGCGCAGGACTTCCGGGGGGACGAATTCGGCGACGTCGCCGCCGAGGTTGAAGACTTCCTTCACGAGGGTCGAGCTGACGAACGACCAGCGCGGATCGCTGGGCAGGAACACGGTGTCGACGTCGGAGAGCGAGCGGTTCATGAGCGCGGTCGACATCTCGCTCTCGAAGTCCGAGACGACGCGCAGGCCTTTGACGATGCACGTCGCGTCCTTCTCGCGCACGAAGTCCGCGAGGAGCCCGCGAAAATGCTCGACGTCGACGTTCGGCAGCGTGGAGCATGCGTCCCGGATCATCCGTTCGCGCTCGTCGAGCGTGAACAGCGGCTCGCGCTTCTGCGGGTTCACGACGACGGCGACGAGCACGCGGTCGAAGATCACCGCGGCCCGGCTGATCACGTCGAGATGGCCGCGCGTGAGCGGGTCGAACGAGCCCGGATAGACCGCGCAGCGACCGGACTGCACCACGCCGTTCATGCCGCCTCGTCGAGCGGGCGCAGGAACGCCAGCGCGACCTCGCCGTAGCGCGCGGTCCGTTCGGTGTGCATCGCCGGATCGTCGGGAGACGGGCGCCGCGCGGGGTGCTCGTACACCACCGTCGTGCCGGCGTCGATCGCGCGCCGCGCCCGCAGCGTTTCGAACACGCCGGCGGGATACGGCTGGGCGTACGGCGGGTCGGCGAACACGACGTCGTACCGGCCTTCGAGCGTGCGCGCCGCGCGCTCGGCCGGAACGGCCGCCACGTCGACCCGCTCACCGACGCCCAGCTCGCGCGCCGTGCTGCGCAACGATGCCGCGGTCTTCGCGTGCTGCTCGACGAACGTGACGTGCGAGGCGCCGCGCGAGAGCGACTCGAAGCCGAGCGCGCCGCTGCCGGCGTACAGATCGAGGACGCGAGCGTCGTCGATGCGCGCGCCGAGGATCGCGAAGAGCGCTTCCTTCACGCGGCCGGGCGTCGGACGCACGGCACGGCCGGGCGGTGTCGGTACGCGCCGGCTGCGCAGCGTGCCGCCGGTGATCGTCAACGTCCCCATGCTATGGGTCGCTCGCGTTCTCGGCCAGCGTCGCGAGCTCCCGCAGGTCCGTGATCCGCAGCGTCGGTCGGGGGAGATCCTGTGGATAACTCGTCCCGTCGGAATCGAACCAGACGGCGCGAAGGCCGGCCTGGAGCGCACCGACGACGTCGCCCACGACGTTATCCCCGACGTACCACACGTGCGTGCGCGGGACGCCGAGCGCGGCGACGAGCGCGTCGAACGCCGCGCGCGCCGGCTTCAGCGCGCGCAGGGCGTCGCTCACCAGGATCGTTCCGACGATGCCCTCGCCGAGCGCGTGCGCGATCTTCTTCTGCTGCAGCGGCGTCCAGCCGTTCGTCAGGACGGCGAGCGGGACGCCGCGCCGCCGCAGCGCCAGCAGCGTCTCGCGCGCGCCCTCCACGGGCACGACGAGACGATCGACGAGGGCGTAACAGGTCTCGCGCCACCGGCTTCCGTTCGCGTGCGGTGCGCCGGCCCTCGCGCCGAAGCGTTGGACCATCTCGTCGATCCCGATCGCGTCGGCGCGCACCAGGGCCAGCAGATCGTCGATTTCCGCCCGCAGCGACTCGTCGTCGCGGTCGAGCGGGCGGCCGAGCTCCTCGGCGTACGCGTAGAACGCTTCGCGCTCGAGGCCGTTGTCGAGCCCGAGCGTGTGGTCGAAATCGAAACCGATCGCGATCACGCCCGGTCCCCGCCCGAGCCGGTCATGCGGTCACCAGCATCGCGCGCGAGTTCGCGTTCTCCGCGAGCAGCGCGAGCAGCGGACGGTGCTCCGGCGCGCTCAAGTCGGGATCGCGCGCGACGATCGCGTCCGCGGCTTCCTTCGCGCGCATGTACAGCGCGAAGTCGTCGACGATGTCGCCGATCAGCGTCGAGTCGCCGGCCTGCTGCGTCCCGGCGAGCTGCCCGGCCTTGCGGAGCTTGAGGTCTTCGTTGGCGATCTCGAAGCCGTCGGTGGTCCGTTCGAGCACGTTGAGCCGTTCGATCTCGCCCGATTCGTCCGGTGTGACGAGCACGCAGACGGACTCGACCACGCCGCGCCCGACCCGCCCCCGCAGCTGATGGAGCTGCGCGAGCCCGTAGCGGTGCGCGTCCAACACGATCATCACCGACGCGTTGGGGACGTCGACGCCGACCTCGACCACCGTCGTCGCGACGAGGACGTCGGTCTCGCCGCGCTTGAAGCGCGCCATGACCTCGTCCTTTTCCCGCGGCGGCATCTTCCCGTGCAGCACGCCGACGCGCAGGTCGCGGAAGACCGTCGCGCGCAGCCGCTCCGCTTCGGCGAGCGCGCCGGTGAGCGCCGAATCCGACTCGTCGATCGCCGGCGCGACCACGTACGTCTGCTGTCCGAGGGCGGCCGCTTTTCGCACCAGCTCGTAGGCGCGCGGCTTGCGGCTCTCGCGCAGGACGAACGTCCGAATCGGCGTGCGGCCCGGCGGCAGCTCGTCGATGATCGAGACGTCCATGTCGGCGTAGCGGGTCTGCGCGAGCGTCCGCGGGATCGGCGTCGCCGTCATCGAGAGCGTGTGCGGCACGCCGCTCTTCGCGCGCAGCTTCGCCCGCTGGCTCACCCCGAAGCGGTGCTGCTCGTCGACGATCACGAGGCCGAGATCGAAGAACGTCACGCTCTCCGTCAGCAGCGCGTGCGTGCCGACGGCGAGCGCCGCTTCGCCCGACGCGATGCGATCCTCGGCGCGCCGGCGCTCGCGCGCGCCCAGCGAGCCGAACACCGCTTCGACCGTCACGCCGAACGGCAGCAGCAGCGGCGCGAGCTTCGCGGCGTGCTGCGCGGCGAGGATCTCGGTCGGCGCCATGAGCGCGGACTGCACGCCGCCCCGGTGCGCGAGCACGATCGCCGCCGCGGCGACCAGCGTCTTCCCGCTGCCGACGTCGCCCTGCAGCAGGCGGTTCATCGGCGCGGTCCGGCTCATGTCGGCCCAGATCGCTTCGATGACGCGGCGCTGCGCGCCGGTCGGCGCGAACGGCAGCTCCGCGGCGAACGCTTCGAAGAAGTCGCGCGGAACGTCGAGCGCGCGCGCGCCGCCCGCCGACTCGCGCAGCGCGCGCTTCACCGCCGCGGCGAGCGCGATCGAGAAGAACTCGTCGAAGACGACGCGCTCCTTCGCGCGGGCGGCGTCCTCGAGGTCGCGCGGCGCGTGCACGTCGCGCCAGGCCCGCTCGAGCGGCGGGAAGCCGAACCGCCGCGCCAGCTCGGGCGGCAGCGGATCGGGCGCGGCGGCGACGAGCCGGTCGAGATTGCGCGCGATCGCGCTGCGGATCGCGCGCGACGGGAGCTCCTTCGACGCCGCGTAGACGGGGACGATCTCGCCCTCGTAGCGCTCGTTCGCGCGCAGCACGCGGTGCGACGTGACGTTGATCTCGGGCAGCAGCCCGGTGCGCGTCACGCGCCCGGCGACGAACAGCCGGTCGCCCTCGGACAGCCGCCCGAAGAGATAGCTGCGCCCGAACAGCTTCGCTTCGATGACGCCGCTCTCGTCGCGCAGCGTGACGGTGACGAGCGCGAGACGGCCGCGGCGCTCCTTCACGCGCACCACGGTGCCGATCACGATCGCTTCGCCTTCCTGCAGCTCGGCGATCGGGACGGGGCTGCGCCAGTCGCGGTACGCGCGCGGGATGTACGCGAGCAGGTCGCCCGGCGTGGTCACGCCGAGCTCGGCGAACTTCGCGGCGGTTTCCGGGCCGATCCCGGCGAGCCGGCTCAGCCCGTCGGCTTGGCGCGCCGCGATAGCTCGGCCCCCACGTCGTCGAGCGCCACGCCGCGCTCGGCGAGCAGCACCAGCGTGTGGTACAGCAGGTCGGCGGTCTCCCACACGAGCTCGTCGCGGTCGGCGTTCTTCGCCGCGATCACGACCTCGGTCGCCTCTTCGCCGATCTTCTTCCCGATGCGGTCGACGCCGCCCGCGAACAGCTTCGCCGTGTACGAGCCCTCGACCGGATGCGCTTTGCGCGCGGCGATCGTGCGCGCGAGCGCGCCCACCGCGGCGGCGAACGCCGCATCGCGCGGCACCGCGTCGGCGCCGTCGAGCGGCAAGGTCGACGTGAAGCACGACGTCGCGCCGGTGTGGCACGCCGGCCCGTTCGGGACGACGCGGTAGAGCAGCGCGTCGGCGTCGCAGTCGACCGAGACGGAGATGACGCGCTGCGTGTTCCCCGAGGTTGCGCCTTTGTTCCACAGCTCGCCGCGCGAGCGGCTCCACAGCCACGTCGAGCCGGTCTCGATCGTGCGCCGGAGCGCGTCTTCGTTCGCGTACGCGAGGGTCAGCACCGCGCCCGTCGTCGCGTCCACCACGACGACCGGCGCGAGCCCCTCGGCGTTCCAGCGGATGTCGGGGAGGCTCGTCACACGCGCACCGGCTCGCGCCGAACGACGAGCCCTTCGGCGGCGAGCGCGTCCTTGAGATCGCCGATCGCGAGCTCGCCGTAGTGGAACAGCGAGGCCGCGAGCGCGGCGTCCGCGTCGGCGTCGCGGAACACGTCGACGAAGTCACCGATCGCACCGGCCCCGCCCGACGCGATCACCGGCAGATCGCACGCGTCGCGGACCGCGCGCGTCAGCGCGAGGTCGAAGCCGTCGCGCGTCCCGTCCCGGTCGATCGACGTGAGCAGCAGCTCGCCGGCGCCCAGCTCCTCGCACGCGCGCGCCCAGCAGACGACGTCGCGCCCGGTCGGGGTGCGGCCGCCGTCCACGACGACCTCGAAGCCCGACGGCTTCTCCGGCGCGCGGCGCGCGTCGATCGCGACCACGACGCACTGCGCGCCGAAGCGCAGCGCCGACGCCCGGATCAGGCCGGGGTCGCGCACGGCGGCCGAGTTCATCGAGACCTTGTCGCAGCCCGCGCGCAGCAAGTCGTTCACGTCGTCGGCGCTCCGCACGCCGCCGCCGACGGCGAACGGAATCGTCAGCTCGCGCGCAACGTCGCGCACGACGGCGAGCGTGGCGCGGCGGCCTTCGACCGTCGCGGTGATGTCGAGGAACACCAGCTCGTCGGCGCCTTCGGCCTCGTAACGGCGGGCGAGCGCCACCGGGTCGCCGGCATCGCTCAAGTCGACGAACCGGACGCCCTTCACGACGCGCCCGTCTTTGATGTCGAGGCAAGGGACGATACGGCGGGCCAGCACGCCCGCACGCAGTTCGTCGCGGCCGCCTTACGTCCCCGGGCTCAGGGCGTCGAACGCCGTCGCGACGGCCGCGTCCTCGTGGACCACGCGCAGCGCGACGATCGCCAGATCGTCCTGCACGCCGCCGCTGAACGCGTCGGCGGAGGCGACGAGCAGGTCGCACAGCGCCTGCGCGTCGAGCGGCCCTTCGCGGAGCAGGCCGGCGACGCGCTCCTCGCCGAGGAGCTCGCCGTCCGAGCCGCGCGCTTCGCTCAGCCCGTCGGTCGCGAGCAGCACGAGGTCGTCGACGTCCAGGGTGAGGGCCGCGGTCCCGTACGCATGGTCGGGATCGATCCCGACGATCGGGCCGGTCGGGGCGAGCTGCTCGACCGCCTCGCCGCGCCGCACGTAGGCCGTGCCGTGTCCCGCGCTGGCGTAGCGCACGGTGCCGCTCAGGGCGTCGAACGCGCCGAGGAAGAGCACCATGAACACGGACGGATCGTCGAACGTGTCGAGGAACAGCCGGTTGAAGCGGGTGACGACCTCGCCCGGATCGTCGCACCCGGCGGCCAGCGCGCGAATCGCGTACTGGGCGAAGGCGGCGTGGCGCGCCGCCGCGATCCCCTTCCCGCTCGCGTCCGCGATCAGGAACCAGCCGCCCTCGCCGCCGTTGCGCCAGACGTCGAGGAGGTCGCCGCCGACCAGCGTCTCGCGCGTCGCGGAGGCATAGGCGCTGCCGAGCTGCGTGCGCGGCAGCCGGCGTCCTTCGACCCGCAGCGTCCGCTGCAGGGCGTCGACCAGCGCCTGCTCGCGCGCGAGGCGGGTGACCGCCTGCGCGCGCGAGACCGCATACGCGAGCGCCACGATCGCGAAGAGGGTCACGAAGCCCGCGCTGGCGGCCACCGTGGCGTTGATGCGCCGGCGCAGCGTCGCCTCGACCCCGTCGCGCGCGGTCTGCAAGTCGTCGCGCACGCCGCGCGCATCGCGCTCGATCTCGTCGGTGAGGAGCTTGCCGCTCGTCTGCATCGACAGCTCGCGGGCCGCGGCCGGGTTGCGGATGAGGGGCAAGCCGACGCGCGACTCCCACTCGTGGTGCGCCGCGCGCATGTCTTCGACGAGCGCGACCACGCTCGGAAGCCCCTGCGCGCGCAGGGCCGCGTTCATCTTGTCGGCCGTCGCGTCGAAGTCGGTGTCGGGGACGGCGGGGTGCGTGCTTTCGTCGCGCGTCACGACGTAGCCGCGTACGGCGTTCTCCTCGGCGAATTGGATCTGGAGCAACGTCTCGAGGTCGGTCGACGCGCTGGCGATCCGAATCTCGGCGTTCGAGGCGGCGTCGAGCTGCCGGACCCCGATCAACGGCCCCGCGATCGCGGACAGAAAGAACGCCGCGACCAGGAGGACGATTGGAGGCGACGCCCAGACTCGAACTGGGGGTGGAGCTTTTGCAGAGCTCTGCCTTACCACTTGGCTACGTCGCCGACGTCGTTGGAGCGGGTGGCGGGAATCGAACCCGCGCATCAACCTTGGGAAGGTCGCAGGCTGCCATTACATCACACCCGCGCCGGGACGGCTCGCACCGTTCCGCGCCCGGCGAGACGAACCCTCGCAGCCTTCGCTGCAGCGCCGCGACGTGTCAAGAACGTCTCTTACGCGCTTTCGAGCGCGGACGCCCGGCAGTCCAAGAAGGCCCGGATCACCGCGCCCGTGGAAAGGCGGGCCGCCTTCCTATTTCCTTCGGAGATTTTCCGTGCACCCGTTCCGCTACGCCGTCCGCGCCCTCGGCGCGGCCGCTCTCGCGGCGCTCGTCGCCGCCTCGCTGCCGACTCTGACGCGCGCCGCGGACGGCGCGGCGCCGACGGCCGCGACCGCGATCAGCCCCCAGAACATGGACCCGACCTGCAAGGCGTGCGACGACTTCTATCAGTACGCCGACGGCGGCTGGCTGAAGTCGCACACGATCCCGCCCGGTCATCCGAGCTGGGGCGGGTTCGACGAGCTGGCGCAGCACAACCGCGAAGCGCTGCACACGATCCTCGAAGCGGCGGCGAAGGACACGAGCGCGCCCGACGGCTCGGACACGCAGAAGATCGGCACGTTCTACCGCGCATGCATGGACGAGCCCGCGATCGAGCAGGCGGGAACCGGGCCCATCGACCCGATGCTGCACGAGGTCGCCGCGGTGACGAGCGAGCCGGCGCTCGTGGTCGAGCTCGCGAAGCTGCAGACGCAGGGCGTCGGCGACGGCCTCGACTTCGCGTCCGAGCCGGACACCAAGGACTCCTCGAAGACGATCGCGTCGATCGGACTCGGCGGCCTCGGCTTGCCCGATCGTGACTACTATCTGAAGACCGACGAGCGCAGCGCGAAGATCCTCTCGGCCTACCGCGACTACGTCGCGACGCAGTTGCGGAACCTCGGCGACACGCCGGACCAGGCCACGGCGGAGGCCGGGCAGATCGTCACGCTCGAGACCGCGCTCGCGAAGGCGACGCCGACGCGCGTCGAGCTGCGCGACCCCAAGGCGGTCTACCACCCGATGGCGGTGAGCGCGCTGAGCGGCATCGGGCCGCACATCGCGTGGGCGAAATTCTTCGGCGAGTTCGGCGCCCCGGGCTTCACCTCGCTCGACGTCAACGTCCCGGGATACGTGAGCGGCTACGACGCGCAGCTCGCCGCGACGCCGCTTCCCGTCTGGAAGAGCTACCTGCGCTTCCACGTCGTCGACGCGTACGCGAACGCGCTGCCGAAGCGCTTCGCGGACGCCGCGTTCGCGTTCCACAGCGGCGTGCTGTACGGGATCAAGGAAGAGCTGCCGCGCTGGCAGCGCTGCACGCGCGCGGCCGACGCCGCGCTGCGCACGCCGCTCGGCAAGGCCTACGTCGCCGCCAACTTCCCGCCCTCGGCCAAGGCGCGCGCGAAGGAGATGGTCGACAACCTTCAAGCGACGCTGCGCGGCGACATCGAGACGCTGGCCTGGATGAGCCCGCCGACGCGCGCGTACGCCGTCAAGAAGCTCGACGCGTTCACGAAGAAGATCGGCTATCCCGACACGTGGGAGAACTACTCGACGCTCACGATCCCGCACGCAGCGTACGCCTCGCTCGTCGAACGCGTCCGCGCGTGGGACCACGGCGTCGACATGGCCCGCATCGACAAGCCGACGGACCGCAGCCTGTGGGGGATGACGCCGCCGACGGTCAACGCCTACTACAATCCCTCGAACAACGAGATCGTCTTCCCGGCCGGGATCCTCCAGCCGCCGTTCTTCTTCGCCGACGCGGACGACGCGGTGAACTACGGCGCGATCGGAGCGGTCATCGGGCACGAGATGACGCACGGCTTCGACGACCAGGGCCGGCAGTACGACGCGCAGGGCAACCTGACCGACTGGTGGACCGCGCAGGACGCCGCCAACTTCGACAAGCGCGCGCAGTGCATCATCGACGAGTACGACGCGCTGCAGCCGCTTCCGGGCCTCCACACGAACGGAAAGCTCGTGCAGGGTGAGGCGATCGCCGATCTCGGCGGCGCGACGATCGCGTTCAAGGCGTTCCAGAAGACCGCCGAATACAAGGCGCACAAGCCGATCGCCGGGTTCACGCCAGAACAGCGCTTCTTCCTGGCCTACGCGCAGATGTGGCGCGGGCTGCAGACGGAAGCCTACACGCGGCAGCTGATCGTGATCGACCCGCACCCGAACGACAAGCTGCGCGTGATCGGGACGCTCTCGAACATGCCGCAGTTCGCCGCCGCGTTCAAGTGCGCCGCGAACACGAAGATGGTCCGCAAGGACCGCTGCGAGATCTGGTGATGCGCCCGCTTCGCCTCGCGGTTCGCGCGCTCGGCGCGGGCGCGCTCGCCGCATTGATCGCCGGGACGCTCCCGCACGGCGCGCGCGCCGCCACGGGGACCGTCGTCCCGGCGCTCGACCTGCACAATCTCGACACCACGTGCAACGCGTGCGACGACTTCTACCAGTTCGCCACCGGCGGCTGGGAGAAGTCGCACACCCTGCCGCCGGGGCGCCCGCGCTGGGGCACGTTCAACGAGCTCGCGAAGCGCAACGCCGACGAGCTGCACGGGATCCTCGAAGCCGACGCGAGCGCCGTCACGGCGCCCGCCGGCTCCGACGTCCAGAAGCTCGGCGCGTTCTACCGCTCGTGCATGGACGAAGAAGAGATCGAGCGCGCGGGGCTCGCGCCCGTGAAACCGCTGCTCGACGCGGTCGATGCGGCGCACGACGTGCCGACGCTGATCGCCGCCGAGGCGACGCTGCAACGTGCGGGCGTCGACACGGGGCTGCCGCTCGCCGCGCGTCCGGATCCGCGGAACTCTTCGATGCAAATGGCGGCGCTCTACCTCGGCGGGCTCGGACTGCCGGACCGCGACGCGTATCTCGACGCGGACGCGCGCTCGCAGCAGATTCGCGCGGCCTACGCGACGTACGTCACCACGCAGCTCGCGAATCTCGGCGAATCGCCCGACGCCGCGAAGCGCGACGCAGCCGCCGTGATCGCGCTGGAGACCGATCTCGCCAAAGCGACGCCCCGGCGCGCCGACATGCGCGACCCGCACAAGACCGACAATCCGACGCCGCTCGCGCAGCTCGCGACGCTGGCGCCGCACGTGCCGTGGACGACCTACTTCGCGGACTACCACGCGCCCGCGTTCGACACGGTGAACGTCGCCGTGCCGGCGTTCGTCCAAGCGTACGACGCGCAGCTCGCGGCGGTTCCGCTCGCCACCTGGAAGGCGTACCTGCGCTATCACGTCGTCGACGCGTACGCGACGGCGCTCCCGAAGCGTTTCGCGGACGCGAGCTTCGCGCTCCGCAGCGGCGTGCTGCTCGGCGTGAAGGAGCAGCTTCCGCGGTCCGAGCGCTGCACGACCGCCGAGGGCGCCTCGCTGCGCGACGTGCTCGGAAAGGCCTACGTCGCAAAATACTTTCCGCCCGCGGCCAAGGCGCGCGCGCAGGCGATGGTCGCCAACATCCACCAGACGCTCCGCGAGGACATCGGAACGCTCGGGTGGATGAGTCCGGCGACGAAGGCCGCGGCGATCGCGAAGCTCGCGGCGATCACGAAGAAGATCGGCTATCCCGACACCTGGCAGGACTACTCGACCCTGCACGTGGCGGACGGCCCGTATGCGGCGAACGTCGTCGCCGTGCGGCAATGGAACGCCGAGCGCGCGATCGCGCGCATCGGAAAGCCGACGGACCGCGCGCTGTGGGGGATGACGCCGCCGACCGTCAACGCCTACTACAATCCGTCGAACAACGAGATCGTCTTCCCGGCCGGGATCCTCGAGCCGCCGTTCTTCAACCCCGACGCCGACGAAGCGGTGAACTACGGCGCGATCGGCGCGGTGATCGGACACGAGACGACGCACGGCTTCGACGATCAAGGCCGGAAGTTCGACGCCGAAGGCAACCTGCGCGACTGGTGGACGCCTGCGGACGCCGCGAACTTCGACGCACGCGCCAAGTGCATCGTCGACGAGTTCGACGCGTTCGAGGTCGTGCCGGGGACGCACGAGCAAGGCCGGCTCGTGCAGGGCGAGGCGATCGCCGACCTGGGCGGCCTGACGATCGCGTACAAAGCGTTCGAGAAGACGCCCGAGGCGAAGGCGCACGAGCTCGTCGATGACTACACGCCGGAGCAGCGGTTCTTCCTCGCCTTCGCGCAGCTCTGGGCGCAGCTCGAGACGCCGGCGGCGGAGCGGCAGCTCGCGGCGACCGATCCGCATCCCGACGGCCGCTATCGCGTCATCGGGACGCTGCAGAACATGCCTCAGTTCGCCGCGGCGTTCCATTGCGCGGCGAACGCGAAGATGGTGCGGCCGAACCCGTGCCAGATCTGGTGAGCGCGCCGCTGCGCGCGCTCGCGCTGGCCGCGGCGGTGCTGCTCCTCGCCGCGGCGCCGCGCGCGACGCTGCACCGCGTCGCGCCGGTGAACGTGGCGATCCGCACCGCCGACGGCACGATCGTCGTCCGCCTCGATCCGGCGCACGCGCCGGTCACGACCCGGAACTTCCTGCACTACGTCGACACGCGGGCGTACGACGGCGCGACGTTCTACCGCACCGTCTCGAAGGCCAACGAGCCGCAGTCGCAGATCCAGGTGATCCAGGGCGGCCTGAACCAGCAGGCGCCGAATCCGATGATCCGGCCGATCGTGCTGGAGCCGACGTCGGTGACGGGCTTGCACAACGTCGACGGCGCGATCTCCATGGCGCGCACGAGCGATCCGAACTCGGCGACCACGGAGTTCTTCATCTGCATCGGCGACAACCGGTTCCTCGACGCCGGCGGGCCGCTCGGCCCAGGCTACGCGGCGTTCGGGAAGGTGGTCTCGGGGATGGACGTCGTTCGCAAGATCCTGCGCTCGCACGCGAACGGCGAGTCGCTCGATCCGCCGGTGAAGATCCTCTCGATCAGCCGCGTTCGCTGACGCCGCGCCGGTCGGGGCTCAGGTCGCGCGCGACGTCGCGGTAGAGGTGCCGCATCGCGTCGACGAGCAGCGATCCGGCGCGGAAGATGCCGTCGCCCGAGAGCCGCAGCCCGCTCCACGGGCTCCCGGCGTGCCGTTGGACGAGCAGATACGTGTCGTTGCCGAGCGCGTAGATGGCGAACTGATCGGACTCCGCGACGCAGGCGTTCTTCGCCAGCTCGGCGGGATCGATCTCGTTGACGAAATCCAAGGAAAACCTCCGAGCGCCGCCGCTTCGTGCGCCGGGCGAGGCGCTCCCGCACGCGCGCCGAATGCGCGTCGCGTGAAACGAGCGACCTTCCGCACGCCGGACCACGTGATCGCCGCGCAGGGCACGCGCGTCGCCGAGAGCGGCTGGCACGTGCTGACGCAGAACGCGATCGACGCCTTCGCGCGGCTGACGCACGACGAGCAGTGGATCCACGTCGACCCCGAGCGCGCGCGCCGGGAATCGCCGTTCGGAGGAACCATCGCGCACGGCTTCCTCACGCTCAGCATGCTGTCGTCGCTGGCGGGCGAGTGCATCGACTTGCCGCCCGCCCGGCTTTCGGTGAACTACGGCTTCGACCGCGTCCGCTTCGTCGCGCCCGTCCCCGCCGGCGCCGAGATTCGCGGCCTGTTTGACGTCGAGGACGCGCGCACCGTGGGCGGCGCGCTCGCGATCACGTGGCACGCGCAGATCGAGATCCGCGATCATCCGAAGCCCGCGCTCTCCGCGCTTTGGCTGGCGCGGCTCATGCTGTGACGCGCCCGCGACGCGGGCGGATGCAAACAAAGCGGCGGACGCTTGACTCGCTACCTTGTTAGTTGCAGCACGCTAGACTTTTCACTATATTTAGTGATTTTTTGCTTTGTCGAAGCTCCAATGAGCATTAAGATAGCCCCATGGACGGTGATTTTCGCGCGCTCGGGGGCGCCCTGCGCGCGGCCCGCAAGAACCGCCGTTTGACGCTGCTCGACGTGAGCCGGCAACTCGGCATCTCCGTAAACACGCTTTCGCGCGCCGAAAACGGCGGAGACGTTCGGCTCAACACGTTGGCCGAACTTGCACGCGTGTTGGATCTCGAGATCATGGTTGCGCCACGGCGTTTGGTGCCGACCATACGGGCCATCACGTCCGGCTCAACGCCTGATGCGGATTCCGACGACTATCGCGAAGACCCGCACGAGGCGCCGTGACGCCGGCTTCGCACGTTCTCGACGTCACTCTTCACGAATACCACGTCGGAACGATCGCGAACATCCCGGGCGACTACAACGTTTTCGTGTTCGACAAAGAGTTTCGCAACGATCCGGCCGCGCCGGTCCTGAGCTTCAAAGCCTTCCGTGACCCGATATCCGGCCAATGCCGCAAGAGCATCCGCTCGACGCGCACGAAGCTTCAGCCGTATTTTTCGAATCTGCTCCCTGAAGGTCATCTCCGCCGCTATTTGGCGGAACACGCCGGCGTCAAACCGATTCGAGACTTTCCGCTTCTCTGGGTGCTGGGTCAAGATCTACCCGGCGCGTTGGTCGTAACCGACCCGGAAGCGCGGGCCATGCCGCCTCGAGACGACGTGAACGACGAGCCGCCGAAAACCGCGACAGGCGACGCGCTTCTGAGATTCTCACTCGCGGGTGTTCAGCTCAAGTTCAGCGCCACCGGCGATCCGAGCCGTGGCCTCACCATTCCGGTGCAAGGAATGGGGGGACACTGGATCGTGAAGATGTCCGACCAGCGTTTTCAGGCCGTTCCGGAAAACGAATATTCCATGATGACGTTTGCACGTGCCGTCGGGATCGACGTTCCGCCGATGGGACTGGTTGATCCCGGCTCGATCGCCGGAATGCCGTCCGACGTGCGCCACGTCAGCGGAAAGGCGTATTACATCAAACGCTTCGATCGTGGTCCTTCCGGCGAACGCATCCACACCGAGGACTTCGCTCAAGCAAATCAGCTGTACCCGGATGACAAGTATCGCCGCTTCAACTTCGATCTGCTGGCAGAGCAGATCGCACAGCAGACCGGCGTCGAGGGGGCTCTCGAGTTCGTGCGCCGGCTCGTGTTCAACATCGGCATCGGGAACGGCGATATGCACGCGAAGAATTGGTCGTTCATCTATCGAGACGGCCGAACACCCGCATTGACGCCGGCCTACGATTACCTTTCGACCGTCGTGTACGTTCCCTCGGACGACCTCGGAATGAACTTCCTCGGCTCGAAGTCCTTTACCGACGTGGACGATGCGCGAATCACGGCGCTCGCGAGGCGCGCTGCGTTGCCCACGAAGCCCGTTCTGACCGCTGCGCACGAGACGGTCGAAGCGATGCACCACCATTGGGCGGCACTCAAGCGCGACTTGCCCATGCCGGCCGAGCATCGTGATGTCGTGGAACGGCACATGCGGTCGGTACCGTTGTTTGCAGCTCCGCGCGTTCATCACGCGCCCGTGCGGCGCCGCTCCGATCGGGCGCAATGATTGTTCATGATCCGGCCGTACGCGACGTCGTCAGCGCGCGTGAAGACGAGAAAGCGAACGGGCGCCGGAGTCTCCGGCGCCCGTTCGCGACGTTCGCGCTTCGCGAGCTTACTGGACGGCGACCTTCGCTCCGGCGTCCTGCAGCTTCTTGGCGATCGCCTCGGCTTCGTCTTTGGGGATCCCCTGCTTCACCGGCTTGGGAGCGCTCTCGACGAACGCCTTCGCCTCGGTGAGTCCGAGCGAGGTGATCTCGCGGACGGCCTTGATGACCTTGATCTTCTCGGCGCCAGCCTCTTGGAGGACGACGTCGAACTCGGTCTTCTCGGCGGCCGGCGCGGCCGCGCCGGCGGCCGGCGCGGCCGCCACGGCGACCGGCGCCGCGGCGCTGACGCCGTACTTCTCTTCGAGCTGCTTGACGAGGTCGCTCAGCTCGAGGACGGTGAGGTTGTCGATCTGGGTGATGATGTCGGCGAGTGCCATGATTCGTGTGGGCTCCTGCTATGACGCTGCGGGCTGATCGCCGGACTTCTTCTCGGCGATCGCGTTGAGGACGCGGACGAGGCCGCTCTGATTGCCGGACAGGACGCGAACGAGTCCGGAGATCGGCGAGCTGAGCGACCCGACGAGGCGCGCGAGCAGCTCTTGTTTCGGTGGAAGCGCGGCGAGCGCTTGAACTTGCGCGGCGTCGACGAGCTTGCCGTCGATGTACGCAGCTTTGACGCCGACCGGCTTGGTCTGATCGGAAAACGTCTTGAGGGCTTTGGCCGGCGCGACGGGATCGTCGCCGGCGAAGACGACGCCCGTGGGCCCCGCGAGGATCGCGTCGAGCTGGGAGGCGAGCTCGTCGCTCGCCGCCCGCTTGAAGAGCGTGTTCTTCACGACGCCGTAGGTGCTGCCGTCCTTGCGAAGCTCGTTGCGGAGCTTCGTGATCTCTTCGACGGTCAGCCCGGCGTAGTTCGTGAAGAACAGGTTCTTCGTACCGGCGATCCGCTCGCGGAGCTCTTCGATCGTCGCTTCTTTTTTCGCGGTCGGCATCGTAGTGCTCTCCGAGGGAAATGAAAAACGCCTCCGCCGACCGGCGAGGCGCACGAATCGACCGATCGCACGCGACCGGCCGCGGGGTTTCCGCTCGATTCCGCATCCTCGGCAGGCGTGCGTCCGTGAGGAGGCACATTATCGACCCGGAGGTCGACCTGCGGTCATTGGAGCCAACGCCTGTTGTACTACGCGGCCGGGGGCCGCGTCAAGGATGAATGCCGATCGCGCCGAGGCGGCCTTCTGGGCCGGCTTCCTGCGCAACCGAAACGTGGAGGCCGGTACGGCGGACGACGGCGCCGTCCCGGTCGCCGGCGGCTTCGCGATCAGCGTCGCGGGCTCGCTGTACCAGATGGCGCTCGCGGTCGGTTCGACGCGCGCGCTGACGGCGGAGGACCTCGCCGTGCTCGCGGCGTTCTACGGCGAACGCGGTGCGCCGGTGCGGATCGAGCTGCGCGAAGACGCGCTGGCGCGGGACGCCGCGCTCCTGGACGCGGCCGGATACCTGCGCGACGAAGCGCGAATCACGCTGTTGGAGGCGCCTGCGGCGCCGGTGCACGCGAACGGCACCGTGCGCGTACGGGCGACGAGCGACGTTCCCGGCTGGGTCGCGCTGACGAGCGGCTGCTTCGCCGACGAGCCCGCGGCCGTTCACGTGCGCTCGGCGCAAGTCGGGGCGGCGGCCGCGGCGGCGCTCTTCGTCGCGGAGGTCGACGGCGTGCCGGCCGGCGGCGGCGCGGTCGGCATCTCGGGCGACACGGCCTTCCTCTATTCGGGGTGCGTCGTGCCGGCGTACCGCGGGCGTGGCGTCCACGCGGCGCTGCTGCGCGCGCGCGTCGCCTTCGCGGCGTCGCGCGGCGCGGGACGCGTCGCCCTCAAGGCGCTCGCGGGCTCGCCGTCCGAGCGGTCCGCGCTGCGGGCGGGCTTCACGCCGGTCGCGACGCTTCGGCGGCTGCACGCCGCCTGACCGCGCCGGCCGGACGGGAGCCGCACCGGCCGCGGCGGAATCACCCGGTGCGGGGCATTCTGCTCTCGGTGGGTGGGGGTAGTGACCGACTCCGGACCGGCCGTGATTCGTCTTTCCGGCGAACACGACATCAGCACGCGCGACGAGCTGCGACTCGCCTTTCAGGCATCTCGCGAGAATCCGCGCGTGATCGTCGATCTGATCGGCGTCGACTACCTCGACTCGACCGCGATCGGCGAGATCGCCCGCGCGGTGGAGCACACGTCGCACGTCCCCGACGGCCGCGTCGTCATCGTCGCACGCAACCAGCGGCTGGTGCGCCTGCTCAGCATCGCCGGCCTCACGGCCTCCGTGCCGATCGTCGACACGGAGCGCGACGCCGTGGCGCTGCTTCAGAGCGGCTGAAAAGCGGACGGCCCTCGCAGCGAGCGAGGGCCGTCGTCGTGGTCGCGCCGCTTCGAGCGAGACTATGCGGTCGTGGCGGTCGGACGGATGCGGGCCGGGTCGACTTTCACGCCGGGTCCCATCGAAGACGTCAGCGTGATCGAGCGCAGGTACGTGCCCTTCGCGGCCGACGGCTTCGCGCGCACGATCGCGTCGAGCAGCGTCGAGACGTTCTCGGCGAGCTGGTTCTCGCCGAACGACGCCTTGCCGACGATCGTGTGCACGATCCCCGTCTTGTCCAGACGGTACTCGACCTTGCCGGCCTTGATGTCACGCACCGCGGCCGCCGGGTTCGGCGAGACCGTGCCCGACTTCGGGTTCGGCATCTTCTGCGCCAGGATGCGGCCCAGCTCGCGCCCGATCGACGGCATCATGTCGGGCGTCGCGACCGCGACGTCGAAGTCGGCGAAGCCGCCCTTGACGCGATCGATCAGGTCTTGCTCGCCCACGACGTCCGCGCCCGCCGCTTCCGCGGCGCGTGCGGCGTCGCCGCGCGCGAACACGATCACGCGAACGGTGCGGCCGGTGCCGTGCGGGAGGTTGACGGTGCCGCGGACGTTCTGGTCGGCCTTCTTCGGATCGACGCCGAGCCGGATGTGGATCTCGACGGTCTCGTCGAACTTCGCCGTCGCGTTGCGCTTCACGACCGCGGTCGCCTCGGCGGGATCGTACAGCCGTGCGGGATCGTACGACTGCGCGAGCGCGCGGAAACGCTTGCCGTGCTTGCGCATCAGAGGACGCCCTCCTCGACGTTGACGCCCATCGAGCGCGCCGTGCCGGCGACGATCTTCATCGCGGCCTGCACGTCGTTGGCGTTGAGATCGGGCATCTTCGTCTGCGCGATGTCGCGGACTTGAGCAGCGGTCAGCGTGCCGACCTTGTTGCGGTTCGGCTCCTTCGAGCCCGACTCGAGCCCGAGCGCCCGCTTGATCAGGAATGACGCCGGCGGCGTCTTCGTGATGAACGTGAACGTCCGATCCTCGAAGACCGTGATCTCGACCGGGATGATGAAGCCTTCCTGGGCCTTCGTCCGGTCGTTGTACTGCTTGCAGAAGTCCATGATGTTGAGCGAGTAGGGGCCCAACGCCGGACCGACGGGAGGGGCGGGCGTCGCCTTCCCGGCGGGAAGAGCGAGACCGATCTTCCCGACGACTCTTTTTGCCATGTGTTTCCTCGACGCGTCCGGCGAACCGGACCGTCTCCCCCGCTGGTGAACGCGCCGGCCGCCGGGGTGGCACGGACCGGGCGCAACGCTTCAGTCTACCACGGAGCGCTTCAGGCGACAATCTGCAGCCACCTCGGCCGCTTTGACGTGCATGGCCGCTCGGTGCAACATCGTGATGTGCGCGCCACACTGACCGTCGACGACGACGTCGCCTCACAGCGCCGGGCGGAGACGCGAGCGAGCGGACGCTCCTTCCGCGAGGTGTGAACGACACGCTGCGCCGGATTGGCCGTGAAGCGACCGGCCGAGCGCCGGTACGTCCAACTGCCGAGCTTCGCAATGGGGCTGCGGCCCGGGACGGACGTGGCGAGTGTCGAGCGCCTCTCGAGCGAACCCGACCGCGCGACGCAGTCGCTTCGCCGCAGAAGGGCGCTGCGGTGTGCGCGCGACGCTTCGTCGCCGGACATGAAAGGGCGAGAGCGTAGCTGGAACGTGCCCGCGCGGTGGCGATCGAACGTCGTCGTGCGGACGCGTGCAACAACCGCGGCTTGCCGTGCGTCATGGAGCATGCACGCAGGAGCGGGCATGCCCGCCATCCTGAACGAAGGGCAATGGGATGAGCAGGTCGACGCGGCTCCTACCGGGCCTCGCCGTGACGGTGTGTTGTCTGATCGCGATCCTTTCCGCTTCGTCCGCGCGCGCTCAAGACACGCGGTCTTCGGCACAGCGCGGCTTCCTCGCGGGGGTCGTTCGCGCGCCGGACGCGCACGGCATCGCAGGTGCGCGTGTCTCGGGCGCGGGCGTCACGGTGACGACCGACGCGAGCGGCGATTTCGAGGTCGTTGCGGCGACGAGCGCGCGATCCGTCTCGCTCACGGTGACCGCGCCCGGTTTTCTGCCCGCGACCGTCAGCGACGTTGCGCTCCGTGCGCCGCTTCCCGCGGCGGCCGGCGAACGTTCCGGCATTCCGCGCTACGTCATCGTCCTGCAGCCGGCGACGCTCACCACAATCGGCTTCACGAGCACGCAAGCCGGCGAGGCGGCGATGAACACGCAGCCGGGTGCGTTCAGCGTCATCGGGCGCGAACAGATCGACGACCGCGACGAGCCGCAGCTCGCGCCGCTGTTCGACGAGACGCCGGGGGTGATCTCGAACCACACGTCGTCGTCGAACCCTGCCTCGCCCGGCGTGCAGACGTCGCCGAATCTCCGCGGGACGCTGGACTACGAGAAGACGACGCTGGTCGACGGCCATCCCGTCGCGACGGGGCGCTTCGGCGACTACGTGACGACCTTCCTCAGCACGTACGTGCTGCAGGACGTCGAGATCGCGAAAGGACCGAGCGCGTTCGCGCCGCTGGTCGTCAACGGGATCGGCGGGACGGTGAACTTCCGCACGCTCGATCCCACGCGACGTCCCGCGCACGACTTCGGCGTGGCGCAGGACTCCTCGGGCGGGACGCTCGTGCACGCGATGGCCTCCGACACCATCGGCAAGCTCGGCTTCGTGGTCAGCGCCGCGGACTACGGAACGCCGGGTGCGTTCACGCAGATGCCGACGACGGTCGCGCTGCCGTCGGGGACCGTGATCGCCGGGATCGGCGCGATCGGCGGGACGACGTCGGCGACGCCGCCGTCCGGGACGCCGCCCGGCGCGTTCCCGGTGCCCGGCGCGCAGAACAACCCGTCGAACGCGTACGTGAAGACCACCGCGTGCTGCGAGAACGTGTCGTCGTGGTTCCAGGGCCACAGCGAGCTCGCGAAGCTGCGCTACGATTTCAGCTCGACGACGTCGCTGACGGCGGCGTACCTCGGAAATCAGGCGAGCTTCGACCTCGACGGCGCGCAGCTGCAGGCCTTCGACGCCACGCTGGCGCCGAGCGGAACGCCGGTAGTGCTCAATCCGACGACGCACCTTCCGGGGAATCAGACCGAGATCGAGAACGAGCCGCTCTTCGAGGCCGAGGTGCGCACCGCGCTGCACGACGACACCTTCATCGCGCGCTGGTACGATCTCGCGCTCGACCGCTTCACCGGCAACGCGACGCCCAACGCGGCGACGCCGTACACCGGGATCCTGACGCTGACCGGGACCGCGCCGCTGACGGCCGGCGGCTCCGCGACGTTCAACGGGACGCCGGAGGTGGTCAGCATCGCGAACGTCTTCGCCCGCACCGTCGAAGAGGACCGCGTGCACGGCGGGTCGTTCGCCTACGACCATCCGGCCGGGAACAACGACTACGAGCTCGCGGTCGACCGCGTCGTCTCGCTGACAAACGCGTATTCCGAAGGCGCCGCGAACGGCAGCGCGACCTTCAGCGCGTCGGTCCCCGCGGGATCGCGGCAAACGATCACGTCGATCATGGCGCGCGGGACGTTCCGCCCGGACGCGTTCGACACGATCGTGCTCGCCGGCTACGCGACGACGTACAGCAGCCGCTTCTCGACGGGCCCCAACGGGCTGGGCTGGAACTTCGGCGACGCGACGCACGAGGAGGTCGACCCGCGGCTCGGGATCACGCATCGTCTCGGAAACGGCGACACGATCGTGCGGTTCGACGCGGGCGGTTCGGTGACGCCGCCGGCGTTCAACGTCCTCTCCGGCGTGAACCAGACGCCGGTCGCGGTCTACCGGCCCGGTGCCACGTCGGTGACGATCACGCAGAACACCGGCTACCTGAAGCCCGAGACGTCGTTCGGCTACGACCTCGGAGCAGACTACAAGCCGAGCGCGAGCACGGTGTTCTCCGGCGACGTCTACTTCACGAACGTCTTCAACCAGCTCGTCTCGACGATCGCGCCGGACGGCACGTACACGCCGGCGGGCGGCAGCCCGATCCCGCTGTACGTGAGCGGCTCCGCGAACGCGGGGAACTCGCGCTTCTACGGCCTCGAGCTCTCGCTGCGCTCCGACCCGCGCGTCGGACTCGGCTACATCGCGCAAGGCGCGCTGACGCGCGCGTTCGCGTACGACGTGTCGCCTTCGTTGTACGTGACGGCGGCCGCGCCGTACGGCACGAACCTCGCCGTCGTGCCGGGCGTGAACTACACGTCGACCGGAACGGGCTTCAACGGCATCTCGAACAAAGGCATCCCGTACGCGCAGGGCTACGGCGAGCTGCACTACCGCACCGGACGCGGCGTGCTCGCGCTCGTCGGACTGACCTACTACGGGAACGGCAACTCGTACGACGTGCACGCATTCGCGATCGCGAACGCCTCGCTCCGGATCCCCCTGCCCGATGCGCGCGGCGGCGCGGCGCTGCAGCTTTCGGTCGACGATCTTTTCGACTACGACGGCCGGAACACGATCCTCACCGATCAAGGCATTCCGGTCGCGCTGGTCAACGGAAAGGTCGGTCTCGTGAACGCGCTGCCGGTCGGTGCGCGCACGTTCCGGCTCGAGCTGCGTTTCGGCGGGACGCGATGATCCCGGCCGCTCCGGCGTGTCCGGCGCTCCATCTCAGCGCGCCGGCGGCGGCGCGCGTGCGCACCGTCGCCGCGAGCGCCCCGGACCCGTCGCAAGACGCGCCGCCCGACGAAGCGCGCGTCGTCGTCGTCGTCGCATCCGACCCGGGGACGTCGGCCTCCGACGCGCTCGTCGACGCACGCGCGGCCGGCTCCGCGACGCACGTCACCGTACGCGCCGCGCGCGACGGACGGGCCGTGCTTCGTCTGCCGCGCGGCCGCTACACCGTCACCGTGACGAAACCCGGATTCGCCCCGGCCCACGCCCAGCTCGTCGTCGGCCCGAGCACGCACGTGGTGCGGATCGCACTGCACGCTTCGCCTGCGTCCGCCCTGCGGACCATCGGCGAGGTCGCCGCGGCCGAGCGCGGCGCGTTCAACACGACCCCCGTCGAAGAGACGACCGTTCCGCGCGAAGCCTATCGCGACATGAGCCAGCCGGGGCTGGCGGACGTCCTGACCGAGAAGCCGGGGATCATCGCCGACCGCGCATCGCGCGGGATCGGCTTCGACGCGCCGCCCGTCGCGCTCGTGCGGGGCGGCACGCCGATGGAGACGCAGGTGCTGCTCGAAGGCGTCCCGGTCACGCCGGCCACGACGCGCGCGTTTCCGCTCACCGCGATCCCGTCGTTCGTCACGCAGGAGCTGGAAGTGTCGCCCGGCGCCTCGGCGCTCGTCCCGACGATCGACGGCGCGATGAACGGGACGCTCAACCTGCGCTTCGCCGAGCCGACGCCGGTGTGGCGCGCGCTCCCGGAACAGGGTTTCGACTCCCGCGGCGGCAGCTTCACCGACGTGACGGGCGGCGGCGCGAGCGGCGCGCTCGCCTTCGCCGTCGCCGGGACCGCCAACGGTGAGCCCGGCGACCTCACGTTCACCAACGCGATCCAGCACGCGCTCGCGGTCAAGGCGCGCAGCCCGCTCTCGCCGGCGAGCGGCCTGACGGTGACGGCGTACGACGAAGCCGACGAGGACTTCTTTTCGGATCAGCATTTCGCGTTCACCGGCGCGGAGTATCGCATCGACGGCGCGCAGGCCGGGCTGCTCGCGCGCGTCTGGCACGTCGACGCGGCGCGCGAAGGAACCGCTGCGGGCGATCCGCTCGAGTTCGCGACGACGGACAGCCTCAGCGGCGGATCGCTCGAGCTCGACCGCACGGCGGGGAAAGCGTTCGTCTCCGCGGGCTTCACCGCGACGCACGACGACGGGGCCGCGTCCGGCGTCGTCGACGTGCCGAACGGATCGTATCAAAATGTCGACACCGCCTTTCTGCGCGCGATCGTCGCCGCGTCGCCGCGCTGGCAGCTGCAGGCCGCGGCGTACGACGTCGCGGCGCATACCGTGGCCGGTTCGCGGTGGCTGGGCGAGAGCGGGATCGGGCTGCGCGGCGGCGTCTCCTACCGCGCGACCGACGCGCTGACGCTGCGCGCGTCGACCGGCGTCGGGTTCACGCCGCCGTCGCTGGTCGCGCTCGCCGGGCTGCGCGGCGCGCTCGGCGGCCCCGAAGCCTCGTCGACGACCGACGTCGGCCTGCAGGCGCACGTCATCGACCCGCACACGACGCTTTCCGCCGACTACTTCACCACGAACGGCGACCACCGGCTCGTGGAGACGTTGGCGCCGGATCCGTGGACGAGCGAAGGTCCGTTCACGCGTCACGGCGTGGAGCTTTCACTGGCGCGCTTCGTCCCCGCGGGGTTCGGCTATCTGCTGCAGGCGTGGACCGCGAACGACTCGTCGAATCTCGACCTCACGGCCGGTGACGTCGCCGCGGCGAGCACGCAAGGTTACGCCGAAGCGTCGTACCACTGGGCGAACGGCTCGCGCTTCTCCGTCGGAGCGACGTACTACGCCGCCGATCCGGCGATCGGGCAGACGTCGGCGGTGCTGCTGAACAGCAATCTCGAGATCCAGATCGGCCGTCGCGGCAAGATCCAGTTCGACGTCGAGAACCTCAACGACGCGCGGCTCGCCGTCCCGTCGCCGCTCCTCCCGCTGCCGATCGTTCGCAACGCCTGGGCGCCCGCCCCGCGCACGTTTCGCATGGTGCTGCGCCGCTCGATCGGGCGAACGACCACCGACAACGGCTGACGCGCGCGCTCAGCCCATCACGGTCGCGCGCGTCGCGGTCGTCCACGGGTCGACGAGGAGCTTGATGTTCGGCGCGCGTCCTTCGGCGAGCGGGACGAGGCCGTCCTCGACCAGCCGCTCCAGCGGGATCGCCACCGGCGCGACGTCGCGCCACGCGCCTTGGTCCACGCTCAGAAGCCGCGCCGCTTCCGGCACGTCGTCTTTCCCGATCAGCGCGTTCGTGCCGATCAATTCTAACTCTTTGGTCGTCAGCCGGCGCGCGTCGTAGCTCAGCGCGCCCTTCGCGATGCCGACGCTGACGACGCGGCCGCCGGCGTCGGTCGCCCCGACCGCCGCGTCGAGACCGCTCTGCGTGCCGGTCACTTCGAACGCGAGCGTGGGAACGACGCCGTGCTCGGTGAGCGCGGCACGCAGCACGAGCTCGTCTCCGGCGAACACCGTCGCCTGCGCGCCGAGCCGCCTCGCGATCGCCAACCGCTCCGTGCGCACGTCGGCGACCGCGACCCGCGCGCCGCCGTGCGCGAGGGCGAACGTCAGAAACGCGCCGATCCCGCCGGCGCCGATGACGAGCACGTGCTCGCCCGGAGCGGGACGCCCGCGCCGCAGCGCATGCACCGCGATCGCCATCGGCTGCGCCAGCACCGCGACGTCGTCGCGCAGCGCGAGCGCGTCGGCGCGGAAGGCGATGTGCGCGGGGACGCGGACGAACTCCGCGAGCCCGCCGTCACGGTGCAGTCCGACGGTCGCGTACTGCGCGCAGATGCTGGTTCGTCCGGCACGGCACTGGCGGCACGTTCCGCACCACAGCGCCGCACCGGTCACGACCAGCTCGCCCGGGCGGAATCCCTCGACGCCTTCGCCCAGCTCCTCGACGCGTCCGGCGAACTCGTGTCCGGGCACGATCGGCCCCTCGTGCTCGGTCAGCGGGTGGCGCGCGTGCACCGGATACATCTGCGGTCCGGCGACGAACTCGCTCGCGTCCGTTCCGCAGATGCCGTTCGCGTGCACGCGCACGAGCAGCTCGCCCGCGCGCGCGCGCGGGCGCGGGACGCGCTCGATCCGCACGTCGCGCGGACCGTGGTACACGGCGGCGCGCATCGTGCGTTCCGTCACGGCGTCCGCGTCGCGGTCAGCCGCACGCGTTGCAGGCCGGATGCGTGCGATCGTAGACGGGCTTCGCGAGGTACTCCTTGGGACTCCAGGTCCAGAACTGCGAGACGTGCGGATACGTCTCGACCACCGTGTTCTGCAGCTTGCCGTCGCGGCTTTCGGCGCGCCGGACGTAGACGTTCTCGATCGGGTTCCCGTACGCGTCGAAGGTCACCGGACCGCGCGGGACGGTGCCGAGCGTCGCGTGCTTCAGCGCGCGAGCGAACGCCTCGGCGTCCGAGCTGTTGCCGCGGACGGCCGCCAGCGCGTGGTCGAGCAGCTGCGCGCCGGAGTACGTTCCTTCGGCGTAGTACGACGGCTCGTGGCCGTACGCTTTCGTGTACGCGGCGACGAACGCGTGGTTCGCCGGCGTGTCGAGCGCCGCGCTGTACTGCAGCGCGCCGACGACGCCCACGGCCGCGGGACCGGTCTCGGCGAGCGTGCTCTCGTCGGTGGTGTTGCCTTGGCACAGCAGCGGCATCTTCAGACCGAATTGGCGGTACTGCTTGATGAAGTTCACCGCCGCGACGCCCGAGAAGCTGCACACCACCGCGTCGACGTCGCGCGGCAGCGCCGAAAGATACGGCGAGTAGTCCGGCGTCACGAGCGGCGTCCAGATTTGCTTGACGACCTTTCCGCCTTCGCTCTGGAAGACGTCGACGAAGCCGCCGATGCTCTCCCAGCCGAAGCTGAAGTCGTAGGCGATCGTCGCGACCTTGCGCACGTGCAGCTTCTTGTACGCGTAGTCGCCGAGGACGTGCGTCGTCTGACTGCTCGTCCATTCCGTCCGCGCCACGTACGGCGAGAGCGTGCGCTGCGTGAGATCGTCGCTGGAGACGATCGGATACACGGTCGGAACCTTGTGCTGATCGATGTACGGGATCAGCGCGGCGCCGACGGCTGCGGAGAGCGGGCCGAACAGCACGTCGACGTGGTCCTGCTCCACGAGCTTGCGCGCCTGCGTCAGCCCCACGGACGGGTTCCCTTGGCTGTCGCCGACGTCGAGCTCGACCTTTCGACCGCCGAGCTCGTTCTCGTGCTGGCTGAGGTACAGCTCGAGCCCTTCGCGCATGTAGCTCCCCGGCGCGGCGAAGACGCCGGTGACCGGGATCAGCAGCCCGATCTTGAACGGCGCGCGCTCCTGCGCGCGCGCCGGTACGCCGCCGGCGAGCGCGCCGAACATCGCGCACGCGGCGGCGAGCGCGACGGATCGCCGCGCAAGCCGCGCCGCGGTCATTGCTTGATCCCCTGGAACGTCGTCGAGTAGACGGGCTGCTTCAGGTACTCCTTCGGGCTCCAGGTCCAGAACTGCGAGACGTGCGGCCACACGTGCTGCACGACGTTCCAGGTCTTCGCGTACTTCTCGGCCGGTCCCGACGTCGCGACGACCTTGCGCAGGTAGATGTTCTCGATCGGGTCGCCGTAGGCGTCGAGCTGCAGCGGGCCGAGCGGCGAGTCGGGAAGCTTCACGGCGCGCACCGCGGCGAGGAACTGGCTCGAGTCGACGACGTCGCCGTGCACGCGGTGGAGCGCCGTGTCGACCCATTGCGCGGCGGTGTAGAACGCAGCCGCCATGTACGAGGGAAGGACGCCTTCGGCGGCCCCGTACTTCATGATGAAGCCGCGCGTCGCGGCGTCGTCGCGGCCCTCGGCGTAGTGCCCGAAGCTGACGATGCCGTCGACGAGATCGGGCCGCAGCGAGCGGATGTTGGACTGATCGGTCGTCGTCTCGTTGGCGATCAGCGGGATCTTGTTCTTCAGTCCGAACGAGCTCCACTGTTCGAGGAAGTGCAGGTCGTCGGCGCCGACCATCTCGACGAACACCGCGTCCGGATGGGCGGCCTGGATGCGCGAGATGTACGGCTGGTAGTCGGTCGTGCCGAGCGGCGCCCACACCTGCGCGACGATCTTCCCGCCCTTGTCGGTGAACGTCTGCGCGAAGCCGCCGGCGTTCTCGTAGCCGAACGCGTACGCGTTCGCGATGGTCGCGACGGTCTTGTAGCCCTGCGCCGCCGCCCAGTCGCCCGCGACGTGCGTCGGCTGGCTCGAGCTCCAGCCGGCGACCTTCACGACGAACGAGTTCGCCATCCGCTGGGAGAGATCGTCGGCCGAGACGGTCGGCTCGATCATCGGGATGCGGTGCTGCTCGCCGTACGGCGCGACGGCGAGTCCCTCGTTCGCGAGATACGGTCCGACGATCATCTGCGCGCCGTCCTGCTCGACCGCGTGCCGGGCCTGGTCGAGCGCATGCGCGGGATTCGAGCCGGTGTCGTACACCGTCGTCTGGATCTTGTGCCCGTCGATCGTCTGGTCGTGCTGCGACCAGTACAGGTTCCAGGCGTTGATCATGTCGTGTCCCGCGGCGGCCGCCGTGCCGGAGGTCGGCGCGAGAAGCGCGATCTTGATCGGCGCCGGCGGCGCCGAGAGCGCGGGCCGTCCCAGCCATGCGCAAAGCGCGGCGAGGGCCAGTCCGGGGATGAGAGCCTTCATTGGAAGATGCCTCACGGCAGTCGAGCCTCCGTACGGATTGCGGATGATGCGAGCGTCACACGCCGAGATGCTGCGTGCGCACCGCGGCGTCGTTGCGGATGATGTCGGGGTCTCCCGAGAAGACGACGCGGCCTTTGCTGATGACGTACGCCGTGTCGGCCACGGCGAGCGCCAGGGGAAGGTTCTGCTCGACGAGCACGATCGCGAGCCCCGTCGCCTTGAGCGCGCGCAGCGTCTCGCCCAGCTCGCGCACGACGATCGGAGCGAGCCCTTCCGACGGCTCGTCCATCAGCAGCAGCGTCGGATTGGACATCAGCGCGCGTCCGATGGCGAGCATCTGCTGCTCGCCCCCGCTGAGCCGGCCGCCGAAATTGCGCGCGCGCTCGCGCAGCCGCGGGAAGGTCGCGTAGACGCGCTCCAGGTTCCACGAGCCCGGCGCGCGCCCGACGCCGCCCACGGACAAATTTTCCTGCACCGTCAAGGACGGAAAGATGCGGCGTCCTTGCGGGACGAGGCCGACGCCGCGACGCGCGATGTCGTAGGACGGGAGCCGCTCGATCGGCTCGCCGGCGAAGCGGATCGTGCCCGTGCGCGGCGGCGTGAAGCCGATGATCGAGCGGATCAGCGTCGTCTTTCCGACCCCGTTGCGCCCGAGCACCGCCGTGACGCCGCCGGCCGGCGCCTGCAGCGTCACGCCCTGCAGCACGTGGCTGTGCTCGTAGTAGGTGTGGACGTTCTCGACCTCGAGCATCGCGCTCACAGCGTCCCTCCGAGGTACACGTCCTGGACGTTCTGGTCGGCGCGCACGGCCCCGAGCGGCCCGTCGGCGACGATGCGCCCGTGATGCAGCACCGTCAGCGTGTCGACGACGTCGAACATCACGCTCATGTCGTGCTCGATCAGCACCATCGTCGTCGAGCGCTGCTCGCGCTTGAGCATCTCGGTGACGAGCGCGGTGTCGCCGGGCGCCAGCCCGGCCGTCGGCTCGTCGAGGAGCAGGAGCTTGGGCTTCTGCGCGATCGCGAGGAGAATCTCGACCTGCCGCTTCTCGCCGTAGCCGAGCGCGTCGACGACGACGCCGGCGCGGGCGCGCAGCCCGACGCGGTCCAGCAGCGCGAGCGCCTCGTCGTAGCGCGCGGCGTAACGCGTCCTGGGGACGAAGCACTGGAACCGGTCGCGCGACGCGGCTTGCAGCGCGAGCACGAGATTTTCGGCCACCGTGAGCTTCGGGAACAGCGTCGTGGTCTGGAAGGTGCGCGCCACGCCGAGCCGCGCGCGCCGGTGCGCGCGCATGCCGGTCACGTCACGGCCCAGCACCTCCACCGAGCCGGCGCTGCAGCGGATCTCGCCGGCGATGATGTTGAACAGCGTCGTCTTTCCCGCGCCGTTCGGCCCGAGAATCCCGCGCCGCTCGCCGGGCCGGACGCTGAAGCTGACGTCCTCGAGGACGCTCAGGCTGCCGAAGCGCTTCGCGACGTTGCGCAGCGCGAGGCACGTGTCGCTCACGGCTCGTCGATCTCCGCGGCGGTCAGCGCGACGCCCGAGGCGGCGAGCAGCGGCTCGTGCGGTGCGAGCGACGAGCGCCGGCCCTGCACGCGCTGCGCGATGCGCCGCCCGAGCCCGACCAGCCCGTCCGGCGCGTACAGCACGATCGCGAAATAGACCGCGCCGAGGATCAGCTCCCAGCGCTGCGTGATCGCGGAGAGCCCGTTGCTCAGGAACACGACGATGAGCGCGCCGAGCAGCTGCCCGTACAGCGTCCCGATCCCGCCCAGGATGACGATGATCAGGAACTGCGTCGAAAGGTCGAGCGCGAGGTCGACCGGACCGACGAACTGGTTGTACCACGCGAACAGCACGCCGGCGAAGCCGGCGATCGCCGCCGAGATCAGGATCGCCACGTAGCGGTACAGCCACACGTCGTAGCCGAGCGCGCGCATCCGGCGCGGCGTCTCGCGCAGCCCTTGCAGCACCAGCCCGAACGGCGAGCGCACGACCAGCGTCAGCACCGCCAGCGCGATCAGCAGCCCGGCGAGGCAGACGTAGTAGTAGCTGGTGTTTCCGCTGAGGTCGATGCCGAAGAGGGGCGGACGCGTCAGCCCCGTGATGCCGTTGTCGCCGTTGCTCAAGGAGACCCACTGGTAGGCGAGCCCCCACGCGATCTGGTTCAGCGCGATCGTGATGATGATGAAGCCGGTGCCTTCGGCGCGCAGCGCGACGAGTCCGAAGATCGCCGCGGTCAGCACGGCGCACGCGACGCCGAACGCCATCCCGCCCCCGAAGCCGAGGATGTGGAGCCGCGTCGCCGCGAGCGCGGCGCCGTACGCGCCGACGCCGAAGAACGCCGCTTGGCTGAAGTTGACGAGCCCGGTGAAGCCGACCAGCATGTCGAGGCTCATCGCGACGATCGCGTACACGAACGTCTGCGTGAGCAGCGAGACGTAGAACGTCGGAACCCCGAGCTTCGGCAGCGCCGCGGCGATCGCGAGCCCCGCGAGGACGGCGATCCAGCGCCGGCGCGTCGTCACGGCGTGCGGCCGAACAGTCCCTGCGGCCGCAACGCCATGATCAGCGCGACCGGGACGAAGATCGTGAAGTACGAGAACTCCGGGAAGAGCGCTTTGCCGAACGCGTTGACGAGCCCGATCAGCAGGCTGCCGACGAGCGCCCCGGTGAGGCTCCCCATCCCGCCGACGATGACGACGGCGAACGCGAGCGGCAGCAGCTCCCCGTCGAGCCCCGGATACGCGCTCGTGATCGGGCCGCCGAGCAGCCCGCCCGCGCCGGCGAGCAACGCGCCGAGCGCGAACACGAGGTAGAACGCTCGGTTCACGTTGACGCCGAGCCCGCGCGCCATCTCCTCGTCGTCGACGCTGGCGCGGATGATCACGCCGAGCATCGTGCGCTGCAGCGCGACGAAGAGCAGCGCCGCGGTCGCGAGGCTGATCACGATCACCGCCAGCCAGTACTCGGGGAACACCAGCGAGCCGAGCTGCACCGAGCCGCTCAAGAACCCGGGCGGCGAGATCGACTGCGGGTCGCCGCCCCACACCGCGAGCATCGCGTCGTCCAGCATCAGCGCGAAGCCGAGCGTGAGCAGCAGCGAGGTGAGCGGATCGCTGTGAAAGCGGTGCAGGAACAGACTGTACACCGCGATCCCGAGCGCCATGGTGAGCACGCCCGCGACCGCGCTCGAGAGCCAGAAGTTCCAGCCGTGCGTGAGGAGCGCGAGCCCGACGTACGCGCCGAGCAGGTAGAACGCCGTCTGCGCCAAGTTCAGGATGCGCATCAGCCCGAAGACGAGCGTCAGTCCGGCCGCGATGAGGAACAGGAGGCTGCCGTAGGCGAGGCCGCCGAGGACGTTTTGCGCGTAGAACGCGACGCCCACGCCTACGCGCCCGCCGGTGCTTCCGCCATCGCGCGCAAGACCTCGGCGATCGCCGCGGTGTCGTCCTTGGCGTGCCCGCTCGCGAGCGCTTCCGCGTAGATCGGGACGCTGCGCGAGAACAGCGGCGTCGGCGCGCCGACCGCGCGGGCGAACTGCTCGATGATGCGGATGTCCTTGTCGTAGACCTCCATCTTCATCGTCGCGGGACGGTACTGCGAGGACGCCATCAGCGGTCCGCGCACTTGCAGCATCCGCGACGTCCCGGCGCTCTCGCCGAGACAGTCGAGCATCAGCGACGGATCGATCCCCGCGCGCTCGGCGAGGACGACCGCCTCGGCGGTCGAGAGATTGTGGATCGTCACGAGCAGGTTGGCGATGTACTTCAGCTTCGAGGCGGTGCCGAACTCGCCGACGTACCGCACGTCGCGCGCGTACGCCTCCATGACGGGCCGCGCGCTTTCGTACGCGTCGCGATCGCCGCCGGCGAACACGGTGAGATCGCGGTGCTCCGCCTGCGCGCCGGTCCCGCTCACCGGCGCGTCGAGCAGCTCGACGCCGCACTCCGCCAGCCGCTCGCGCGCGCGCTCCTTCACCTCGAGCGCGAACGTTCCGTGATCCGCGACCACGAGGTCCTGGTTCGCGCCGGCGGCGATCCCGTCCGCGCCGAAGTAGGCCGCTTCGAGGGCCGCTTCGCTCGGCAGCGCGGTGACGACGACGTCGCTCGCGCGGGCGACGCTCGCGGCGCCCGGCGCCGCACGGCCGCCGAGCGCGGCGAAGCGCGCGAGCGCCGCGGGGTCGACGTCGTAGCCGCTCACCGCGAAGCCGGCGTCGAGCAAGTGCCGCGCGTACGCGGAGCCCATGATCCCCAGACCGACGACCCCGGCGCGCACGTCAGCCCCGCGCCGCGACCGGCGTCTCGGCGGCGATCGCGGCGTTCACGCGCGGCATCACCTCGTTCGCCATCAGCTCCATCGAGCGTTTGCCGAGCGCCGGATCGACCCAGTCGTGCAGCGCGTAGAGCAGCGTCCCGAAGTCGCCGATGCGGCGCCGGAACGCGAGCAGCTGCTCGACGACCGAGTCGACGGTGCCGGCGATCACGAGCGAGTCGAGCACGTAGTCGAGCGTCACGTCCTCGTCGCGCATCGCGAGATCGCCCTTGAACAGCTCCGGCCGGCCGTTGCCGATCAGCTTCGTCATCAGCGAGTGGAAGTAGTAGGCGTAGGGCCCGTCGTGACCCTTTCCGTAACGCTCCGCGGTCGCCGCATCGTCGGCGACGAAGATGCTCTTCGCGACGCGCCAGTCGCCGGGCGACGGCGTGCGTCCGGCGAGCCCGCAGCCCTCGACGTACTTCGGCCAGTGCGAGGCGACCCACGCGGGCTGCAGGAAGTTCGCGGAGATCGGCGTCCAGCCGCGCTGCGCCGCGGCGACGACGCCCTTCGAGAACGGCGCGACCGCCGTGACGACGATCGGCGGGTGCGGCCGCTGATACGGCTTGACGATCGCGCCCTGTCCCAGCTCGACGCGCATCGTGCGCGCCGTCGAGAACGACCAGTGCTTGCCGCGCCGGTCGTACGGCGGTTCGCCGCTCCAGATCGCGAGCACGTGGTCGATCGCCTCGACGAACATCTCGGTGCGGTCCTTGTCGAAGTTGCCGAAGATCTCGGCGTCGCTGAGCAGCCCGCCGGGGCTGATCCCGAAGAGGAACCGGCCCTCCAGAAGATGGTCGATCATCGCCACCTGCGCGGCGACCTGCGCCGGGTGGTTGTTGGGAAGGTTCACGGTCCCCGAGCCGAGCGCGATGCGGCGCGTGAGGTCCTTCAGCGAGGCGAGGAACATCAGCGAGGACGTCACGGGCTCGGCGACGTCGGTGACGTGCTCGCCGACGAAGGCCTCTTCGAAGCCGAGACGGTCCGCGAGCACGATCGCCTCGCGGTCCTCGCGCAGGACCTCGGTGTAGTTCCGCGCCGGCGGATGGAGGGGCATCATGAAGCAACCGAGCCGCACGGGTGAACCTCCTTCGTCTATCGCCTGATCATTAGCAACGGAGGCGAAGAATCTTTCCGGCGCGTACACCGCCAGCGTGAGCGGTACGCGCAAACGCCTTCCGCCCGACCAGCGCAAGCGGCTCATCGTCCGCGAAGCCGTCCTCTTCTTCTGCGAGGCCGGCTTCGGCGCGACGACGCGCGAGCTGGCGAAGCGGCTGGGGATCACCCAGCCGCTGCTGTACCGCTATTTCCCGAGCAAGGACGCGCTGATCGAGCGCGTCTATCAAGAAGTCTATCTCAACCGCTGGAATCCGCACTGGGAAGAGATCCTCGACGACCGCGCACGGCCGCTGCGCGAGCGCATCATCGCGTTCTACCAGGATTACGCGAAGGCGATCCTCACGTACGAGTGGATTCGCGTGTGGATGTTCTCCGGATTGCGCGGGATGGACCTGAACGCGCGCTACCTCACGATCCTGCGCGACCGCATCTACACCCGCGTCATCCGCGAGGTGCGCCGCGAGCACGGCCTCCCCTCGATCGACGACGTGCCGATCGGGGAGCGCGAGTTCGAGCTCGTGTGGGCCCTCCACGCGAGCATCTTCTACATCGGCATTCGGAAATGGATCTACGGGCTCGCGATCCCGGACGACGTCGAGGCCGTCGTCGCGGCACTCGCGACGGCGTTCCTCGACGGCGTCCCGAGCGTCATGCGGACACTGACGGCGCGGCCGTCGCCGCACGATACCAGTCGGCGATCTCGCCGCCGCGCATGAAGCGCACGCCGTCGTGGCCGCGCGCGAAGCGCAGCAGCGCGTCGAGGTAGTCGATGCGGTGCGGCGCGCCCGCGATCCACGGGTGCAGCGCGACCGGCATGATCTTCGCCTGCGTCTCCGACTCGCGATACAGCCGTTCGAAGTATCGCCGGCCGCGCTCCAGCAGCGTGTCGTCGGGCCGCTTCTCCAGCCCGTAGATCACGATGTCGTTCATCTCGATCGGATACGGCACCGCGAGCAGCGCGCCGTTCGCGACGTCCAGCTCGTACGGCAGATCGTCGGCCGGGCCCCAGTCGCAGCAGTAGTCGATCCCTTCGGCGACGAGGATCTCCGGGGTCTCCCACGTCTCGACGAGCCCCGGTCCGAGCCAGCCGCGCGGGCGCTTCCCGGTCGCTTCGGCCAGCCGCTCGACGGCGCGGCGCACGACGTCGCGCTCGTCGTCGACGGCCGGCATCGCCTTCTGATGGTAGCCGTGCGCCATCATCTCCCAGCCGGCGTCGACGGCCGCCCGTACGATGTCGGGATACGCGTCGCACACGCTCGCGTTGACGCTCAGCGTGGCGCGCACGCCGTGCTCCCGCAGCACGTCGAGGACGCGCCAAATCCCCACGCGCATGCCGTACTCGTACCAGGCGAAGTTCGGAACGTCGGGGAGCGGCTGCACGCCGCCCGGCGCGGTCAGCACCTGACGCGGCAGCCGCTCCTCGAGCAGCCACGTCTCGACGTTGACGATCACGTGCAGCGCCATGCGGGCGCCGTCGGGAAGGCGCAGCCGCGGGCGCGCGGGCGCGGAGACGTAGCTCGCGCGGCGTCTCATCGCGCCGCCTCGAACACGTCGTGCGCGCGCGTCAGAAAGCCGCGCGCGTTCTCGCCGAGAATCGCGGCCCGCTCGCGCTCGTCGAGCCCGGGGATGCGCGCCACGACGCCCCGCGGGTCGTCGACGCCCATGTCGTACGGCCGGTCCGTGCCGACCACCACGTGCGAGGCGCCGACGCGGCGCACCAGATAGGCGAGCTGCTCGTCGTCGTGCGCGACGATGTCGAAGTAGAGCTGCTTCACGTAGCTGCTCGGCGGCCGAGGGATCGTCTTCGTCTCCTTGCGCACGGCGTAGCCGTGGTCGAGCCGGCCCGCGATCGCGATCAGGGTCCCGCCGGCGTGCGCGAGGATCATGCGCAGCTCCGGGAAGCGCTCGAAGACGCCCGCGAAGATCAACCGCGCCGCGATGAGCGCCGTCTCCGACGGATTGCCGAACACGTTCGAGAGGTAGTACGGCCGCGCTCGCTCGCCGCCCAGCTCGTGATGCGGGTGCATGAAGACGGGGACGCCCAGCTCGCAGCACGCCGCCCAGAACGGATCGAGCGCGCGGTCGTCGAGCGGCGCGCCGTCGACGCTCGAGCCGACCTCGACCCCCCAGAAGCCCAGCTCGAGCACCGCGCGGCGCAGCTCGGCGACCGCGGCTTCCGGGTCTTGCAGCGGCACGGTCGCGAAGGCGGCGAAGCGCCGCGGCGCGCGCGCGATCTCGGCCGCGAGCGCGTCGTTGGCGGCCCGGCACAGCGCCGCCGCGACGTCGGGGCGCGCGTGGTACGCGAAAAAGAACGGCGGCATGCAGAGAATCTGCCGGTCGATCCCTTGCCGTTCCGCCAGCTCTTCGCGCCGCTGCAGATCCCACTGCAGCGGGAAGTACGGGAGCCGCGAGCGCTCGTCGGCGTACCCGCAGACGTCGCGCGCGACGTCCATCACACCCTCGTCCTTGCGGGCGTCGATCAGACCCCGCGCGCGCAGCGTCCCCACGAAGGCGTCGGGAAGAAAATGGGCGTGGCAGTCGATGCAGAGCGGCATTCGGCCCTCCCGTTTCCGCGGCCGCGGGCCCGGCCCTTGACAGCGGTTCGCCGCGGTGTTTTTATCGAAAGATAAATAACCCTGTCGGAGAGGGGTGAGGCCGTGCCGGCTCGCGAGCACGCTGAACCGGTCCAGATCGCGCGCGGGCGCGGAGCGCTCGGCGTCGAGGAGCTGCGCCGCGCCTTCGGCACCTTCGCGACGGGGGTCACGATCATCACCACGCGCGACGCGCAGGGCCGGCTGTACGGTCTCACGGCGAACTCGTTCAGCTCGGTGTCGCTCGACCCGCCGCTCGTGCTCTGGAGCCTGGCGCGCCGCGCGGGCAGCTATCCGGCGTTCCGCGAGGCGACCGCGTTCGGGGTCAGCGTATTGGGCGGCGAGCACCGCGAGCTGTCGGCGCGCTTCGCACGGCCGCACCCCGACAAGTTCGCCGGGATCGCCTACACGCTCGGCGAGCACGGCGTCCCGCTGATCGGCGGCGCCGCCGCGCACTTCGAGTGCCGCGTCGAGCACCGCTACGAAGGCGGCGATCACGTCATCTTCGTCGGGCGCGTCGAGCGTTTCGACTACGTGGTGAAGCCGACGCTCCTGTTCTGCCACGGCAAGTACGTCACCGCGCAGGAGCTTTCCGACGCCTAGCGCCGCGGACGCCGCACCGCCGGCGATGCGCGTCGACTTCGACGTGGCGGTCGCGATGGAGGACGGCGTCGTGCTGCGCGCCGACGTCTTTCGTCCGCCGGACGGCGAGCCCGTCCCCGCGATCCTGAGCTACGGCCCGTACGCCAAAGGGCTCGCGTTTCAGGACGGCTATTCGAGCGCGTGGGATCGCATGGCGCGCGCGCATCCCGACGTCACGGCCGGCTCGACGAACCGCTACCAGAACTGGGAGGTCGTCGATCCGGAGAAGTGGGTGCCCGACGGCTACGCGTGCGTGCGCGTCGACTCGCGCGGCGCCGGCGCGTCGGAAGGCGTCGTGGACTGCTGGTCGCCGCGCGAGACGCAAGACCTCGAAGCGTGCATCGCGTGGTGCGCCGCGCAGCCGTGGTGCGACGGCAACGTCGGGCTGAACGGCGTCTCGTACTACGCGATGAACCAGTGGACGGCCGCCGCCCGGAATCCGCCGGCGCTCAAGGCGATCTGCGCGTGGGAAGGCGCGGCCGACTTCTATCGCGACGTGACGCATCACGGCGGCATTCTCTGCACGTTCGTCGCGAACTGGTACGACATGCAGGTGAAGACGGTGCAGCACGGACTCGGCCGGCGCGGGCCGCGCAGCCGCCTCAGCGGAGCGCCGGTCTGCGGCGCCGCGACCTTGAGCGACGACGCGCTCGCACGGAACCGCGTCGACCTCGGTGCCGACGTTCGCGCGCACGCGCTCGACGATGCTTATCACCGCTCGCGCTCGCCGGACTGGTCGCGGGTGATCGTGCCGCTGCTCTCCGCGGGGAACTGGGGCGGTCAGGGCCTGCACCTGCGCGGGAACGTCGAAGCCTTCGCGCGCGCCGCATCCGCCGAAAAGTGGCTCGAAATCCACGGCCTCGAGCACTGGACCGAGTTCTACACCGACTACGGCGTCGCGCTGCAGAAGCGCTTCTTCGCGGCGTTTCTGAAAGGTCGTCGCTGGGCGTGGTCCGCGCAGCCGCGCGTGCAGCTGCAGGTGCGGCATCTCGACCGCTTCGAGCAGCGCGGCGAGGGCGAGTGGCCGCTCGCGCGTACGCGCTGGACGCGCTGGCACCTCGACCTCGACGCGCGCACGTTCGGCGCGCGTCCGCCCGCGCGTTCGCAACGGCTCGCGTTCGAGGCGCTCGGTGAGGGCGTGTCGTTCACCTCCGAGCCGCTCGACGAGGAAACGGAGATCACCGGACCGCTCGCCGCGGTGCTGTACGTCTCGTCGTCGACCGCGGACGCCGACCTCTTCGTCGTGCTGCGCGCGTTCGCGCCGGACGGTGAGGAGGTCGTCTTCCAAGGCGCGATCGATCCGCACACGCCCCTCGCACAGGGATGGCTGCGCGCTTCGCATCGCAAGCTCGACGCCGCGCTCTCGCTCGACTACCGGCCGTATCACGCGCACGACGAGATCGTGCCGCTCGAGCCGGGTGAAACGGTTCGCCTCGACATCGAGATTTGGCCGACGTGCGCCGTTCTCCCGGCCGGCTATCGTCTCGCCTTCACCGTACGCGGCAAGGACTACGAGTACCCGGGCCCGAGCGGCGGCCGGCTGTCGAACTTCAAGAACGAGCTGCGCGGCTGCGGCCCGTTCCTGCACGACGATCCGCACGACCGCCCGGCCGCCATCTTCGGCGGGACCACGACGCTGCACGCCGACGCGGATCGGACGCCGTACGTCGTGCTCCCGCTCGTTCCGCGCTGAGCGCGCGGTGCGCCGGGTGAGGGCGGCGTCGACCCTCGCCCGGATCGCATCCGGGGCGCTCGCCGGAGCGATCCTTCGGTTGCGCTGAGGCGAAAACTCTTCCGCCGATCGGCGGGTTGGACGTCCACGTGGATCTCCGGTTCGCCGCCACCGCGTTCGCGACGGCGTTCACCATCATCGACCCGCTGGGGATGATCCCGCTGACGCTCGTCGCGACGGCGGCCGTTCCCGCGCGCCGCCAACGAATCGTGAACGAGGCCGCGCTCGTCGCGGCGGGCGTCATCCTCGTCATGGGTTTCGTGGGCCGGGCGCTGCTGGGCTATCTCGGGATCACCCTGCCCGCGTTCACCATCGCCGGCGGTATCCTGCTCTTCCTCATCGCGATCGACATGCTGTTCGCGCGTCCGACCGGCGCAAAGCAGACCGCCGCGGAAACGGAAGCGGCGAGCGCCGCGGTCAATCCGGCGGTCTTCCCGCTGGCCGTTCCGATGATCGCGGGGCCGGGGACGATCGCGACGGTGCTGCTGCTCGCGGGCGAGACGCACGGCGACCGGCTGCGCATCTTCACGGTCGCGCTCGCATACGCGTCGGCGCTCGCGGTGACGTGGCTGTGCATGAGCGCCGCACCGTACTTGCGACGCATCATCGGGACGACGGGGATCCACGTCGTGACGCGGCTCCTCGGGATCATCCTCGCCGCCCTCGCCGTCCAGTTCGTGCTGAACGGGCTCGGCGCGACGCCGTTCGTCCGCCGTCTCTGACGGCGGCGAAAGACCTCGCTTGATCAGACAGTCATCGGGGCGCTGACGGCGAAAGCGGCGGAACCGACCATGGATCAGCCCGTCAACGAAACGCGCCGAGACGACGACCGGCCCGCCGAGCCGGCCGCCGCGGAAGGCGCCGAGACCGTCGCGGCTTCGAACGCCGCCGCGCCGTCCGAGCCGGACCCCTCAGCCGTGCCGACGCCCGAACCGAGCGCGACGCCGGTCGACGCCTTCCCCGCCGCTGCCGACGCCGCCGAAGCGGGCGCGGTCGTGCCGCCGCTCGAGCCCGCGGCGAACGCCGATCCGGGCGCCGCGGCGGAAGCCGCGAGCCCGGTCGAACCGGACGCGCAAACCGTGTCCGAGCCGCACAGCGCGAGCGACGCGGAATCCGAGACCGTCGCGCAAGCCGGCCACGAACCCGAAGCCGCTCCCGAGGCGCAGACCGCATCCGTCGCCGTCGACGAATCGCAGCCGCACGCCGCATTCGAACAGACCGCGCCCGAACCGCACACGCCGGCGGAGCCGCAAGCCGCGGCGGAGCCGCAGACCGCGCCCACGCCGCAAGCCGCGGCGGAGCCGCAAGCCCCGTCGGCGCCGCAAGCCGAAGGGGAGCAGCAACCCGCAGGGGACGGCGCGCCTGAGGCGCAGCCGAGCGAAGCGGATGCGGCGGCCGCGGCGCAGGCGAGGCAGGCCGCGAACGCGGCGAAGAACGAGGAGCGCCGCCGGCGGGCGCAGCAGGCGTGGGAGCGCGTCGTGGGCGCGCGCGAGTCGAACGAGACGCTCTCCGGCATCGTCACCGCGGCCGTGAAGGGCGGGCTCCTCGTCGACGTCGGCGGAATCCGGGGCTTTCTGCCCGCCTCGCAAGTTCGTCCGCCGCAGGGGACGTCGATCGAGGCGCTGGTGAAGGCGAAGCTGCCTCTGCGCGTCATCGACATCGATCAGTCGCGCCGGCGCATCGTCGTGTCGCATCGCCGGGCGCTCGAGGACGAGCGCCGCACGCGACGCCGCGAGCTGATCGGCTCGCTGCAGGTGGGTCAAGTCCGCGAAGGGACGGTCGTGCGTCTCACCGATTTCGGCGCGTTCGTCGATCTCGGCGGCGTCGATGGCCTCATCCCCATGCGCGAGCTGGCGTTCGAGCGCGTCGAAACCGCCGCCGACGTCGTGCGCATCGGCGAACAAGTGCGGGTCGAGGTGCTGCGCATCGACGACAACGGCAAAAAAATTTCGCTCTCACGGCGGAACGCGCTCGCGGATCCGTGGCGGGATCATGCCGACCTGCTTCGTCAAGGAACGGTTATCGAAGGCAAGGTGGTCTCGAAAGAGCCGCGCCTGCAGGTCGAGATCGCACCCGGCGTCGTCGGCACGATTCGCGAAAGCGACGCGAACCCGGCCGACTACGAGATCGGCGAAAACGTCGAAGTGGCGGTGCGTTTCGCCGATCGCCGCACGCGCCGCATCACCCTGACCACGATGCACGGCGCAGCCGCGGCGCCCGCGCAGCCGACCAGCTCCGGATTCGCGCCGCTCGGCGTCGAGCTGGGCCGCCGCACGTAGTGTTCACGGACGGTCAAGGCCGTCCACAGATTGCGTTCCGGTTTGCCGATCCGGCTTGATCGCCGGGCGGGCAAGCGCTACCATCGTCGTGGGTGTCGTCATGGAGGCGTCCCCCGGGGACGCCGTCACCACGGAAGGCCGCAATGTACCTCCTGTCGTTTTCTGTTCTCCGCGGAATCCTCGGTGCGCCGAGCCGAACGTACCGGCACGAAGCGAGCGGCGTTCCGAGCGCGATCGACCACGTCTGGCGCTGCGGCTGCAGCGCGCGCGAAGACGGCGACGGATGCACGGCGTTTCCCTGCGAGCAGCACGCGATGCTGAAGCGCCTCATGTTCGAACAGCGGGTGGCGGAAACGCTGCAGTACGGCCGCTCGTGAGCGCGCGCGCCCCTGCGGCGCGCAGACGGCGACAGCCTCCGCGCGGAGGGCCGCGACTGACGACGACGGTCATGATCGCGTCGATCTTCGCGATCGTCGTCGCCGTCATGGTTGCCGTGCTGGTCCACTGACGAGAGCCGCGGGCGGACCGTCGCACGTCAGCGGGTAATCCCGAGGACGTGAGAACGCATCGTGGCCGCGGCCCGAGAACGCCGCACGAGCGCGAAGCGGTCAAAGAGACGAAGTTCGTGTTCGGCGCCGGGCTCGTCGCGGGCGCCTCGGACAACGATCCGACCACCGTCGCGACGCTCGCGGTCGTCGGCTCGACCACCACGTACGCGCTCGGCTGGCTGACGCTGCTCGTCATACCGATGCTGGCGGTGATCCAGTCCATCGCCGCGCAGGTCGGCGCGGTTTCGAAGAAGGGGCTCGAGGACTGCGTGCGCGCGCAGTACGGGCGCGGCTGGGCGTTCGTCGCGCTGCTCGCCCTCCTCGTCGTGAACCTGCTCACCCTCGCCGCCGATCTCGAAGGCGGCGGCGCCGCGCTCGGGATGCTCACCCACGTGCACTATCTGTGGTGGCTCGTGCCGCTCGGCGCGCTGACGGTGCTCATGCTCGTCTTCGGCAACTACCGCTCGGTCGAGCGCGTGCTGCGCTACGTACCTCTTCTGTTCCTGACGTACGTGGGCGCGGCGTTCCTCGCGCACCCCGACTGGCGCGCGGTGCTCGCGGGCTCGTTCGCGCCGCACTTCTCCTTTCAAAAGGACATGGTCTCCGGGGCGCTCGCGCTGCTCGGCACGACGCTCACCGCGTACGCCTACGTGTGGGAGACCATCGAGCAATCCGAGGAAAAGCCGCGCCTCGCGCGGCTGGGTCTGGTGCAGGTCGACGCCGCGCTCGGCATCGTCGTCGCGGGATTGACGTTCTGGTTCATCCTCATCGCGACCGGCGCGACCTTGGGCGTGCACCACCGCCACGTGCAGACCGCCGAAGAGGCGGCGCAAGCGCTCGCGCCCGTCGCCGGAAAGTACGCCGCGCTCGTCTTCGGCATCGGACTGCTGGGCTCGGCGCTCATCGCGATCCCCGTGATCGCCGGAACGTCGGCGTACGTCGCCGCGGAGATGTTCGGCTGGCGCCGCAGCCTCGACGAGACCTTCGACCACGCGCGCGCCTTCTACCTGACGCTGACCGCGTGCGTCGCCGTCGCCGTGCTGATCGGCTTCGCCGGCGTTCGACCCATCACGTTGCTCTTCTTCAGCGGGATCGCCGGCGGCATCGCCACGCCGCTCACGATGGCGCTGATGCTGCTGATCGGGCGGAACCGCAAGGTGATGCACCAGCGCCGCATCTCGATCCCGCTCGCCGTCGCCGGCTGGTGCGTCACCGCGGTCGTCGGCGCCGCGACGCTGACCTACCTCGTTCAGACGCTCACGGGCAAAGGCTGACTACGCGCGCACGAGCACCGGCGAATAGCCTTCCCGTGCCGGAATTTTCTCGCCGCCGATGATCGCGGCGGCCTTCGCGCTGTCCGGATTCGAGCACGATCCCGCGGCGAACTCGCCGCCGACCGCCGAGACGATGCGAAAGTACTCGTTCGGGTCGCGGCGCTTCGCGCGCGGCAGCATCTCCGCGCAATACGTCTCCTGCATCGCCTGATGGTCGCACGCGCGGAACACGCCCGGCTGGGCCTTCGCCGCGTCGTAGCGGTGATTCTCGAACGCACGCACGAGGGTCGCCGTGTCGGTCGTCCCCGCGGACTCCATGCGATCGACGATGTTCGCGACCGCCATGTAGCCGAGATACTGGCGCCAATTCGGCGGAAAGCCGTTCGCCGCGCGCACGAATTTCTCGTGCAGCTGCGGTGCGCGCCCGCCCGCGTCGGGTCCCCACACGTAGCCCCACAGCGACCCCGCGAGCTCCTCGGCCGGAAACCCCGCGGCGAGCTCGTTCTCACCCGTCACTCCGGCCGCGAGCATGCGCTTCTGCAGTCCGAACTGCACGAACGCGGTCGCGGCGTTCTGCGTGTCGGTCCCGCCGTTCAACAGCAGGAACGCGTCCGCGTCGGTCGCGCGCGCCTTGACCATGAACGGCGAAAAGTCGTTCGTCCCGATCGCGTGCAGATCCATCCCGGCCACGCGCCCGCCGTGCGCCTGCAGAATCGGCAGCAGCCGGTCGCGCGCGTCCGTCCCGAACGCGTAATCGGCGACGAGGAAGTACCACCGCTTCGCGCGCCGCACGAGCTCCGCCCCGAGCGCGTTCGTGAGCATCGCGAGGGAGCACGTCTGCCGAAAGCACACGCGATTCGCCTTGTCGCCCGTCATCGCCGTATCGTGCGTTCCGACGGCGAGATACAGCACCCCGGCGTTCTCTGCATACGCGGAGATCGCGTTCCCGACCGCCGAGGACGCCCCGCCCAACAGCACGTCGACTTTCTCGTTCTCGACGAGCCGCCGAGCCGCCGTCGTCCCGACCGCCGGCTTCGTCGCATCATCGGCGACGACGAGCTCGTACCGCACGCGCCCGCGCCGATTCGCCTCCTCGACCGCCAGTCGAGCACCGTTGAGCTGCGGAATCCCGCCCACCGCAAACGGCCCGGACAGCGAATCGACATACCCGAGCTTCACGACCGGCGCAGCCGCCCGCGCCCGCACCGGAACACCGGCCGAAAGCCCAACCGCGACCGCCCCGCCCAGAAACGAACGACGGCTCTCGAACGCGCCCATCCCGCCCGTATCCGCTCGCCCCCGACGTCGTCCCTCCCCGCTCGGTCGCACCGAGCGACCGCGCCGCGCGCGCGTTACGACTCGCCGGGCAGCGGAATCGCCTGCACGTCGAGCCGCTCACGATCCTCGGGCACGACAGTCAGCTCCACACCGTCGTCGACCTCATCGATCGCGACGACTCGCACGCGGTACGACCGCCCCTCAACGCCCGCACCTGACGAGAAACGAAGATTCCGAACGTCGCGCACGTCCAATGCGGCGCCCGCCGCATCATGCAGCTCGCCGTCAAAATCCCTCAACGAGACTTCGAGACGATCACCGACGAGGAGGGTGGGGTCCTCGTCAACCTGCCATCGAGGAACTCGAATGACGAAATCGCGATCGCTCCGGCTCACGCGAGCCTGCTTCGCGCCGAACACCTCAACACCCGCGAACGCTGCGACCCGCACCGTGCCTGGGCGAGCGGCTCCGCGGTGTCCGTCGCGGACCGTGTGAGCGAGCGTGCGCAGGATGCGCGGAAGCGATGCGAAGACAGAGAAGGCTCGCACAGGATGTGCGAGCCTTCGTGTCCGCGACGGACACCGCGGAGCCGCTCGGCCCGCTACCATCGTTTCCTTGCAGCGCCCGAAGCGCCGCCGCCGACTCAGACCTTCTCGATCTGGTAGAACTCCAGCTCCACCGGCGTCTCGCGCCCGAAGATCGAGATGAGCGCGCGGACTTTCTCTTTCTCCGGCTGGATGTCGTCGACGATCCCCGTGAAGTCGAAGAACGGCCCCGAGGTGACCTTGATGCGATCGCCCTTGGCGAAGTCGATCTTGAGCTTCGGCGTCTCGATCCCCATCTGCTTGAGGATCGTCTTCACCTCTTTGTCCTGCAGCGGAACCGGCTTCTCACCCGACCCCGGCGACCCGACGAATCCGGTGACGCCCGACGTGTTGCGCACGACGTACCAGGACGCGTCGTCCATGTCCATCTCGACGAGCACGTAGCCCGGAAAGACCTTCTTCGGCGTGATCTTGCGCTTGCCGTCCTTGAACTCGACCTCGTCTTCCATCGGGACGAGCACGCGGAAGATCTTGTCCTGCATGTTCATCGAGTGGATGCGGCGCTCGAGGTTCGCCTTGACCTTGTTCTCGTAGCCGGAGTAGGTGTGGATGACGTACCAGCGCTTGCGATCGTCCTGCTTCTTCGCCCCGGCCGGACGCTTCTCGCCCTCCGGCGCGATGGTGGTCGTCGTCGTGTCCTGATCCATTACCGAGCCTGTCCCGTGAGAAGTCCGAAGATCCAGCCGAACACCCAGTCGGCGGCGAACGTGAAGAGCCCGACGCCGATGACGAGCGCCAGCGTGAGCAGCGTCGCCGCGATCCATTCCTCGCGGGACGGCCAGGTGACGCGGCGCATCTCGGAGATCACGCCTTGGACGAACTCTTGCGAGCGCTGCGCGCGCGCGGCGCGCTGCGCGGGGGACGCCGAGCGGGCCGTCGCGGGACGGCTCGGCGCGGGGCCCCTCGCGGCCTGACGCGCGGGCGCGCCGGGCCGGCTGGGATTCGATTTCATGATGCCTTGTACCGCAGAAGATTGGCAGGGCGGACAGGACTCGAACCTGCAACCCGCGGTTTTGGAGACCGCTGCGCTACCAATTGCGCCACCGCCCTAGAAAGCTCGCTTGCGCGAGCCCGTAGCGGCCGGCCTTCGGCCGATCCGCCGTCGCGTCCGGCCGTTCGGGCCGATCCGCCTCGCGCACAGCGAACGTCGATTACTTCGTCTCCCGGTGGGCCCGGTGACAACGGCAGAAGCGGCAGTACTTGCTCAGCTCGAGACGCTGGCTCGTGTGCTGCCGGTTCTTGAACGTGTTGTAGTTGCGGCGCTTGCACTCGGTGCAGGCCATGGTTACCATCACACGGTTCTCTTTTTTCGCCATCGCTCAGGTTCTCGGAAAGTGGGGCCGGCCGGCCGGAAACATGAAGAAAACGGACGCGGGGTCCGTTCCGAGGCCCAGTGTACCATAGCCCGCGAGGCCTGGCAACGGGCCGACGCCGGCCGCCCGCTCGGCCGCTTTCCGGAGGACCGCTACTCGTGCGGGCCCTTCACCCACATGCGATTCGACCACCACGAGACCCGGCGGGAGTCGCTGCGGCGGCGGCGCGGGGGAAGCACCGGCTCGGGGCCCTTGCGCGGCCACACGGAGAACGTCTGGAGGGGGGCGCCGCAGAAAAAGCCGATGATGTCCGCGCGCAGCTCGGCGAGGCGGTCGGGGACGAGCGGGCAATGCTCGCGCAGCACGACCACGCCGCGGAAGCGCATCACGACCTGGCAGTGCGACGACGTGGCCGGCTCGAGAACGACGACCGCGCGGTCGCGGCTGAGGACGAGAATGGTTCCTTCGCGCTCGACGCGGACGTCCGGCATGAGAACGGCCATCACGTCCTCGAGTTCGTCTTGGAAGAAGACGAAGTCGTCGAAGGCGTCCTGATCGCTGAGCGTGGCACGAGTCGTTCGCATGGCCGGGAGGCGACCGTAGCACGCGCACGACGGCAGCCGCAAGACGCTCGCGGCCGGTTTTGCCGAAGATGTTCGGCCTCTTAACCGTCGGATAACAGCGGCGAGCGCTGCGCGTACCGTGACTCGGGAAACGCCGCCGGCCCTCCCGGCAGCAGGGCCGGGCGAGCGGCGCGGCCAAGTCCAGGGAGGCCGGGACAAGGACGTCGATTCGGCGTTCGCGTTCCCGCGTCATCACGGACGCGGTGTCCGTGCGCCCATCGCGAGGGATAGCGGTGTTCTGCGACTGTCTGCACTCCGTGGATTCGCATCACGCAGACGGCTGTCACGTGCCGACGCGCGACGCGTCCGGCGTCTTGAAGAAGTGCTATTGCCGGCGCAGCCGAGAGCGCGTGCTCGAAGGTCCCGACCGGCTCAAAGACGCGCTCGCCCTCGCGGCCGCACGCGCTCGCCGGCGCAACGCCGGCTGAGCCGGTCCGCCGCGTGCCGCACGGGCGAGCGCGCGGTCACGGGTATTCTCCGAACGTGTAGTTCGGCGTGTTCACCCACGTCGGGCCGATCTCGACCGTGTACTCATGATGGTCGAGCATCGGAATCAGGTGCGGATCGGTGCCCGTCTGCTCGACGACGGGATGGGAGCCCGGCGCACCCGTCGTCAGATCCGTGTCGAACCAGCGCGTCATCCCCATGAACTTTCCGAAGCCCGCCGTCGACAGCTGCTGACCCCAGATGTCGAGGAACTGGCCGAGGGTACGCACGACGTTCGGCGTGTCGTCCTCGATGTGCACCATGCCTTCGAGCGCGTGGACGTGGATCGAGTAGTAGCAGCCGTCGGGGCCGCCGGTCGCCATCACGAGATACTGCGGCACGTAGACGCCGGGCTCGTAGATGCCCGTGCCCGCGGGCAGCGCGTAGCGATGACCGTTCACGAAGAGGCTGAAGTGGACGTGGTAGTGCGTCGCGCTGCCCATCGAGCCGCACGGAAGACCGTCGATCGGCGTGTCGCTCGGTGCGCCGACGATCGCGCCGTAGGCACTCGTGTCTCCCACGACGGTGTTCGAGTTCTCGTTGAGCGGAAACGGCGATGCGGTGCTGTTGACGACCGGCGCGGCACCGGACGTCGGCGTCGCAGTGGGCGTGGGCGTCGCGGTGGGCTTCGGTGTCGGCGTCGCGGTCGGCTTGGGCGCCGGCGTGGCGGTGGGCGTCGGCGTCGCGGTCGGTTTCGGTGTCGGCGTGGCGGTCGGGACGGGCGTGGGCGTGGCGGTCGGTACGGGCGTCGGCGACGCGGTCGGCACGGGGCTCGGCGCGGCGGTGGGGGGCGCGCTCGGCGCGGACGTCGGCGTCGGCGCGGCCGATGGCGTCCCCGTCGGAGCCGGAGACGGCGTGCGCGTCGGAGCCGCCGTCGAGCCGGGTGCGGGTGTCGCCGTCACCGACGACGACGGCGGCGTCGCGGATGCGGAAGGCGTCGTCGCGGAGACGGGCGCCGGCGTGTCGGCTCCGCTCAAACCGCGTGCGGGAACCGGTGAGCCGGACCCGCCGCCTCCGCCCCCGCACGCGGTGAACAACGCGACTGCGGCGATCGCGTAACCCGCGCGAACGGTCGCTGTGCGACGATGCATCCCCGGACTCCCTTCCTCACCACTCCGTACCGCCGCCGTCCTTCGGCAGCATTCTCACCGTTCCGTCGTCGACCGCGCCGTTCACCCGCCCGACCGGGGAGTTTTCGCGGCAACGTTCTTGCGCCCGGGCGGACTCGAACCGCCAACCTCGGCCTTAGGAGTGCCTCGCTCTATCCTGTTGAGCTACGGGCGCACGAATCGTCCCTTCCCGCAGCGAAGGGAACGCTCATGCAGACGCAGACCGGTCCCCGCACGTCGGGGACTCGCCATATTCCGCCGATGAGCACCGCACCGGCGGGGTTCTCCGCCGAGCGCGACCTGCCCGCCGGCTTCGCGTCCTTCTACCGCCCGCTGCACGAACGGTTCACGCCGCGGCAGCAGTCGGCGATCGCAGCGCGCAAGCGCGTGCTGGACGCGTCGCTCGCCGGACGCAAGCCGCAGTACCCGCCGCGCGGCCCGGCGCAGGGCGACTGGCGCATCGAGCTTCCGGCCTGGTGCGCCGACCAGCGGAATCAGATGACCGGTCCGGCCGACGACGCCGAGCTCTGCGTCAAGCTGCTCAACTCCGGCGCGCCGGGCGTGATGATCGACCTCGAAGACTCGATGGCGAACGAGTTCGAGCGCACGCTCGCCGGGATCGACAACATCGTCGCGATGTACTACGGCGAGCTGACCTACGTGGACGCGAAGCGCGGCGGCGCGACGGTGCCGATCAAAGCGTCGGACACGGTGCTGTGGACGCGGGTGCGGGGGCTGCACCTCTCGCAGGCGGGGATCTACGAGGAACCCACCTCGGCGTCGCTGTTCGATCTCGCGCTGCTCGTCTACAAGCTGGACTTCGCGCGGCTGAAGCACCCGCTCGCGATCTACATCCCGAAGTCCGAGTCGGCGAGCGAGGCGCTGTGGTGGCGCGAGGTCTTCCAGGCCGTCGCGCTCGCAAAGGGGCAGGACGCGCACGCGATCAAGGCGATGGCGCTCGTCGAAGCGTTTCCGATGGCGTACGAGTGCGAGAACTTCGCCTACGAGCTGCGCGACCATCTGCTCGCGCTCGACCTCGGACGCTGGGACTACATGGCTTCGCTCATCCACTTCAACCTCGACGATCCGAACTGGATCCTCCCGGACCGCAACACGATCCCGCACGATGTCGCGTTCTTTCAGAATCTGCGCGAGCGGATTCCCGAGGTGTGTCATCGGCACGGGATGCTGGCGATCGGCGGGATGACCGCGCTGTTCCCCGACCGCGCGAACCCCGAGCTCAACGCGCGCGCGCTCGCGGTGCTCGAAGAGGACAAGCGCAACGAGGCGAACTCGCTCTTCGACGGCGCGTGGACCGGGCACCCCGACCAGAACGCGATCGCGGTCGCCCAGTTTCCCGCTCCCAACCAAAGTTTCGCGCGCAAGCGGAACGCGAACGCCGAGCCGGACCTCCTGCCGTCGGTGGAAGGCGTCGGCCGACGTACCGAAACCGGGACCCGGGCGGCCGTACGCACCGTGATTCGGTATCGGCACGGCTACTTGAACGGACTCGGCGCCTCGCTGCTCGACGGCTACATGGAGGACTTGGCGACCGACCGCATCTACCGTCTCATGATCGCGCAGCGCATCGCGCACGGGATGCACGACGCCGCCGAGGTCACCCGCTTCTTCGACGAGGAGCTGGAACGCGTGCTGGCGGACTTCGCGCGAGACGATGCGGCGCAGCAGCAGCTCTACCGTGAAGCACGCCGCCAGAGCGAGGCGATGATCACCGAAGGTTTTCATGATCCGATCTGACCGCCGGCGCTTCCTCGCCGGCTCGGCCGCCGCGTTCGCCTCGATCGCGTTCGTGCGCCGCCCGGCGCGCGCGGCGGAGTTCACCTTCAAGTGGGCGCACGCGACGCAGCTGAACCACCCGCTGCACGTCAACGCGGTGCGGGTGAAGAACGACGTGCTGCAGCGCTCGCACGGCCGGCTGGCGATCGAGATCTACCCGAACAACGTCCTCGGCGGCGATCCGGCGATGCTGACGCAGGTCCGCAGCGGCGCGATCCAGCTGTATTCCGGCTACGGCGGCATCTACCAGAGCGTGGCGCCGCTGGCGGGGATCGAAGGCGTCGGCTTCGCGTTCAAGAACCAGGCGCAGGCGCTCGCCGCCTTCGACGGACCGCTCGGTGTGCTGGTGCGCAAGCAGATGGACGAACGCGGCCCGTTCGTCACCTTCGAGCGTCCGTGGGTCAACGGCTTCCGGCAGATCACCACGTCGACGCACCCGATCCGCGTCGTCGCCGACATGGCGGGGCTGAAGATCCGCACGCCGCCCTCGAAGATCTGGGTCGACATGTTCAAGACGCTCGGGGCGGCGCCGACGCCGATCGCGGCGAGCGAGATGTACACGGCGCTGCAGACCCACGTCGTCGACGCCCAGGAGAACCCGTTCACGATCCTCGAGACCTATCGCCTGTACGAAGTCCAGAAGTACATCTCGGTGACGAACCACATGTGGTCGAACTTCTGGGTCGTCGCGAACGCGGACGCGTTTACCAAGCTCCCGCCCGATCTGCAGCGCATCCTGCGCGACTCGGTCGACCGCTTCGCGCTCACGAACCGGCGCGAGATGCAGATCTCGAACGACAGCCTCGCGGAGAAGATGGGGCGCGTCTACAAGATGCAGATCAACGTCGTCGACACGGCGCCGTTCCGCGAGAAGCTGCGGCCGTTCTACGTGCAGGAGCGCGCGGAGTTCGGGCCCGAGGCGTGGACGCTGCTCGAGAAAAGCGTCGGCGCGCTGACGTAGCGTGGAGAGCGCGCTCGGACCCGCGTTCAAGGACCTCGTCGACGGAGCGCCGGCGATTCTCTACGCCGCGCGTCCCGACGGCACGATCGCCTACGCGAACGCGGCCTGGACGCGCTTCAGCGGGCAGCCGGCCGAGTTCGCGCTCGACGCCGGCTGGGCCGGCGTCGTGCATCCCGGCGACGCGGCGGCCGTCGACGCGCGCTGGCTGCAGGCGCTGGCCGACGCGCGTCCGTTCCGCGAAGAGTTTCGGATGCGCGACGCCGAGGGCCGCTACCGCTGGGTCGTCGCGCACGCACAGCCGTCGTTCGGTCCGCACGGCGAGGTGACGGCATGGTACGGAACGCTGCTCGACGTCGACGAGCGGCGCCGCGGCGCACAGCGCCGGGCGATCCTCGACCGTCTCGGCGCCGCGTTCACCGAGTCGATCGACTTCGAGCGCACGGCCAAGACGGTGGTCGGCGCGATGTGCGCGGAGCTCGCCGACTTCGCGTTCGTCGACGTCGCCGACTCGACGACGGGGCGCCTGCAGCGCGTCGCCGTCGACGCCGGCCGGCTGTGCCCCGACCCCGAGCCCTTCTTCCGCTTCGTCCCGCCCCCGCACGCGCCGCACCCGATCGTGCGGGTGCTGCGCTCGGGACGCGCGGTGATCGAGCACGCCGTCGACGACGCGTGGAAGCGCGCGACGACGTGGAGCGACGAGCACCTCGCGTTCGTGCGTGGCCTGCCGATCGGCTCGATCGCGTACGTTCCGATGATCGCGGGCGGCGAGCACGTCGGCGTGCTGACGTTCGGCACCGTCGCCGGCGGCGAGCGCAGCTTCTCCGTCGCCGACGTCGGCGACGTGGAGGAGATCGCGCGGCGCGCCGCCGTGGCGCTTGCGAACGCGCGCCTCTATCGCGACCTCGCCTCGAGCGAGGCGCTCTACCGGGGCTTGATCGACACGGCGCAGGAGGGCGTGTGGATCGTCGATCGCGACGCGCGCACGCGCTACGTCAACGCGCGCGTCACCGAGATCCTCGGCTACACCGCCGACGAGATGTACGGGCGCCAGCCCTACGACTTCATGGACGAGGAGTCGGCTCGCCTGGCACGCGCGCGCCTCGCGCGAGTCGCGGCCGGGATCCCGGCGCGCGAGGAGACGCGGCTGCTGCGCAAGGACGGTTCGACGGCGACGGTCCTCATCGCGAGCGGCCCGGTGCGCGACCACGAGGGCTCGATCACCGGCGCGCTCGGGATGATCACCGACGTCACGGAACGTCACGCGATCGAAGAGCAGTACCGGATGCTCGCGGAATCGTCGCCGCAGATCGTCTGGAGCGCCGATGCGTCGCGCGCGACGACCTACGTCAACGAGCGCTGGATCGCGTACACCGGGATCGCGCGCGACGCCGGCGTGCGCGACGGCTGGACGCAGGCCGTCCATCCGGAAGATCTCGGCGAGCTGCTCGCGGCGTGGGCCGTCGCCGCGGAGCGGGCCGCGGAGTTCGAGGTCGAGTGCCGGGTACGGCGCGGCGCCGACGGCGCGTATCGCTGGCATCTCACGCGCGCGCGACCGCGGCGCGGACCGGACGGCGCGATCGCCGAGTGGCTCGGCACGGTCGCCGACGTCGATGCGACGCGTCGCGCCGCGGACGCGATGGCGCGGCACGCTCGCACGCGCGAGATCGTCAACCGCGCATCCGAAGCGCTCACGACGACGCTCGAGTTGGACGCGCTGTTGGGACGCTTCGCCGAGCTCCTCGTGCGCGAGCTCGGCGAGGAAGCGACGATCCGGCTGCAGGACGGCCTCGTCGTGCGGCGCGGCGTCGCGCCGCAAGGCGGCCAGCAGATTCGCTCGACGCTGCGGTTCCGCGACGCCGAGCTCGGGCGGATCCTGGTGCGCGGGACGCGGTGCTTCGATCCGGACGATCAGGCGCTGCTCGACGAGCTGGCCGTGCGCGCCGCGGCGGCGATCGACACGGCGCAGATGTATGCGCGCGAGCACCGCGTCGCGATGACGCTCCAGCGGGCGATGCTCCCGGCGGTTCTGCCGGCCGTCGAGGGCGTCCGGTTCGACGCCGTCTATTTTCCTGGTGCGACGGAAGCGGAGATCGGCGGTGACTGGTACGACGCGATCGCGGTCGGCGCCGGCCGCGTCGTCGTCTCGATCGGCGACGTGACGGGGCGCGGACTCACGGCCGCCGTGATCATGGGGCGCATGCGCCAAGCGATCGAGTCGCTCGCGACGTACGAGTCGGATCCGATGCGTCTGCTGGACGCGGCGGATCGCGTGCTGCGCCGCGCGTATCCGGACGCGATCGTCACCGCGCTCGTCGGTGTCGTCGACCCGGCCGCCGGCACGTTCGCCTACGCGGCGGCGGGCCACCCGACGCCGCTTCTCCGTGCGCCGGACGGCACGATCGTGCAGCTTCCCGCACGCGGGCTGCCGCTCGGTCTCCGCGACGGCGCGCAAGCGCCGACGACCACCGTCGCGCTGCCGCCCGGCGCACTGCTGGTGCTCTACACCGACGGTCTCGTGGAAGCGACGCGCGACCTCGAGGAAGGCGAACGCCGCACGATCCGGGCGCTCGCCGATCCGGCGATCGCCGGCCGGCACGACGTCGCGGCGGCGCTCGTCGCCGGCGTGATCGACGGCGCGGTGCGCGACGACGTCGCTGTGCTCGCGCTGCAGCTCGATGCGGATCGCGCCGGCGAACGGCCGTGGACGATGCGCTGGCGCTTCGATCCGCGTGATGTCGCGCGCACGCGTGACGTTCGAGAGATGCTGCTCGAAGCGCTGACCGCGCGCACGCCCGGCGCCGACGCCGGCGCCGCGACGCTCGTCTTCGGCGAGCTCACCGCGAACGCGCTGCGCCACGCGCCCGGCGCGATCGACGTCGAGCTCACCTGGGACGACGGCGGCAACCCCGTGCTGCAGGTCGACGACGACGGGCCCGGGATCGTCCCGGAATACGCCGCCGTCCTGCCCGGACACGATGCCGAATCGGGTCGCGGGCTCTTCCTCGTGACGCACCTGACGCGCGGGTTCGAGCTGCTGCGCCGCCCCGAGCGCGGCACGCGCGCCCGCGCCGAGCTGCTCGCCGGCTGAGACGCGGCGCGGCGGGCCTCAGTCCGAGCCGACGATCGTTCCGACGACCTCGCCGAAGCCGACGCGGTGCTCGCCGCGCTGCGCGCGCCCGCGGATGACGACGGTGTCGCCGTCCTCGAGAAACCCGCGCTTCTCGCCCGTCGGCAGCGCTAGCGGCTGGGTGCCGCGCCACGTCAGCTCGATGAACGAGCCTTGCGTCCCCGGCCCGCTGCCGGAGATCGTCCCGGTGCCGAACAGGTCGCCGGGACGCAGCGTCGCGCCGTTCGAGGTCGCGTGCGCGAGCTGCTGCGCGAGCGTCCAATACATCCCGCGCAGGTTCGTACGCGAGACGCGGAGCGGCGCGAACTTCTTCTCCCGCATCGCCGCGCTCTGCAGAAACATTTCGAGCTCGACGTCGTACGACCACGGCTCGCGCGCGCGCAAGTACGGCAGGGGCTCGGGATCGCGCGCCGGCTCGTCGACGCGGAACGGCTCGAGCGCGTCCAGCGTGACGATCCACGGCGAGATCGACGTCGCGAAGGACTTGCCGAGGAACGGCCCGAGCGGCTGGTACTCCCAGGCCTGGATGTCGCGCGCGCTCCAGTCGTTCAGCAGCACGTAGCCGAACGCGTGCGCGCGTGCGTCGTCGACGGCGACCGGCCTACCGTGCGCGTTTCCGGGGCCGGCGACCCATCCCATCTCGAGCTCGACGTCGAGCTGCCGGGACGGCCCGAACGACGGCGCAGCGGTCTCCGGAGCCTTGAGCTGCCCGTGCGGCCGGCGCACCGGCGTCCCGCTCACGACGACGGTGCCGGAGCGGCCGTGGTACCCAATCGGGACGTGCCGGTAGTTCGGCAGCAGCGGCTCGGTGTTGGGCCGCAAGATCCGCCCGAGGTTCGTCGCGTGCTCGAGCGAGGAGTAGAAGTCGACGTAGTCGCCGATCGCGACGGGCAGGAGCATCGCCGCCGAGCCGCGCGGGTGCGTCGCGCGCGCGACAGCGGCGCGCGCTTCCGGCGACGCCGCGTCGGAGAGCAGGTGCTGGAGGCGCGCGCGAACCGCGCGCCACGCGCCGAGCCCGCGCGCCAGAAACGCGTTCAGCGTCGCCGTGCCGCGCAGCGTCTCTTCGTCGAGGAGCTTCGCGCCGACCAGCGCGCCGAGATCGAGCACGCCGTCGCGAAACGCGACGACCGGCCGCGGGTCGCCGCCGGCGAGCGCCGCGATCCCGAACGGGAGATTCTCCGCGCCGTAGTCGCGCGGATCGACGGCGGCGTCGGCCGCTTCGGCCTGCGCGGCGTTCGCCGCCCTCACAGCAGGATGCCGAGCTCGCGCAGATCGTTCACCGGCTCGTCGAAGCTGCAGCTCCCGTACGAAACGCAGTGCGCGCGGGCCGCCGCGATCGCTTCCGCGTCGACGCGCGCGTCACGCCAACCGACGTGCATCGGATCGACGACGAATGCGCGCGCATCCGTTTCGGCGAGAACCGCCGCGACGCGCGCGGGTTCGAGCGCTCCCGCGTGCAGCAGCGTCCCGGCGACGAACAGGTTCAGGAAGCCGTGCATCGGCGTGCCGCCGCGCACGGTGCGAACCGGATGGTGCAGTCCGGCGGTGGCCTTCCACGGAACGCCGGCCGCCTGCGCGGCGACGACGAACGAGGCGAGGTCCTCCGCCGGCGGCGTGCTGCCCGGCCGCGCTCCTCCGCAGCGAACCTTTGCACCGAGCGTCAGCTGCGCCGGCGCCGCACTCCGCGTCTGCGCCAGCAGCGACATCGTCTCGTCGGGCGCGAGCCGCCAGCCGGCGTCGTAGTCGCCTTCGATCCACAGCGCGATCTCGGAGCCGCCGAAGCTGGTCGTCACCGCGGCGACGGCGCGCTCGAGCCCGGCCGCGTCCAGGCCGCCCGGAAGGCGCAGCTCCAGGCTTTCCACCGAGACTCCCGGCAGGACGCGCAGACGTTCGACGCGATGGAGGTCCGCGCGAACGACGTCGCCTTTCGCGCCGCGCGTCGCGGCGTCGAGGATGACCGACAATGCGATCGGGTCGCCGTCGGCGCGCGTCGTCGCGAACTCGTCGGCCCGTGAGGCGGGCAGGACGAAGCGGCCGCCGATCCACGGATACGCGCTCTCGGAATGGCGCGCGTGGTGCCGCAGCGCGGCTCGCATCGGCAGGCCCCGCGGCGGGAAGAGGCTCGCGTCGTCGATCAGGTGGTCGAGGAGCGCGCGCTTGGCGCTGTCCGTGGCAACCGCGGTCGTCATCTCGCCGGACGACTACTCAGGAAACGCGCGAGACCCTCCGAATCGAGCAGTCCCCAAGAAATGGAGCTGCCGGCGAGGATTGAACTCGCGCTCTCCGCTTTACCAAAGCGGTGCTTTACCACTAAGCTACGGCAGCTCGAATCGGTGCGCCCAGCGGAGCTTGCGGCGTTGTCCGTTGACCGGCGCGACGAGCCTCAGATGCGCTCTGGTCCGCGCGAACTCCTCCTCGGGCACGAGATACACTTTGCCGAGTTCCTCGCAGAACACGCCGATGAAATCGACCTCGCCCCGATACGAACGCGTCGAAAGCGGGCCGCTGCGACGGTGTCCGTGCGTGCTGCAGCAGTTGTATGCGATCGCGCCTCGTCGCACTCGTCCGGTCTTGACTTGAACTCGCGCGATGCGTGCACCGTCGTCCGCCAGCAAGTCGTAGCGGTTGTTCTCGCCGAACGGGATCGACACGCGGTAACCGTTTCGGATCAGCGCGGCCAGCACCATCGCCTCGGAGCGGTCACCGACCGCCTTGGTATCGCGCGGAGTGACGGACGACGCAGCGTCCGCGAACGCCGGCGCCTCGAACAGCGACGACGCCGTTTCATGCACCCTCATGCCTCGACGATACATGCCCAGCGTGCCAGACGTGCGGCACACCGGCCGGCCGTTCGCGCATCGCAAGCGCGCTGCGCGTGGCCGTCTCGTCCGTCGCGACGACGAAGTGGGCGCCGCGCCGGGCGTGGAAACACGGCGCCGATGCGGATCAAGCTCGCGCCGGGACTCACGATCGCTCCGTCGCCGATCCACGGGCGCGGGTGCTTCGCGACCGTCCGTTTCCGCAAGCGGACGAAGATCGCCGAGTACGCCGGCAAGAAGATCACCAACGCGGAGGCCGAGCGGCGCGGCGCGCGTCGGCGCGTCCTGCGCATCAGCGGGCTCGACGAGGCCTACAGCATCGACGGCGGGATCGGCGGCAACGGCACGCACTACATCAACCACTCCTGCAGCCCGAGCGCGTACATGCAGACGGTCCGCGGCCACCTCCTCGTGCTCGCGCTGCGCGACATCGCGCCCGGCGAGGAGATCACGGTCGACTACGTCGCGACGATGCACTCCGACCGAAAACGCTGCACGTGCAAGGCCCCGAACTGCCGCGGAACGATCAACAAGCTGGCCCGCCGCTGATCCTGCGCCGCGCGTCGTCTTCGATGCGTGCTCCGCTCAGGTCGAGTAGGGGAACGTCGTCGACGTGCACCGCGCGCACGGGACGACGACCTGATTGACGCCGGGCAGCAGGTCGACCACGATCACGGCGCCGGCGCGGCCGGCCGGCGTGACGTTGGTTCCTGCGATCCCGCTCTGCGCGGGATTCGTCCACAGCGCGAGCGCGAAGTGCAGCGCCGCGGGAGCCTGCAGCGTGAGCAGCAGGCTGCCGCCGTGCACCGCGGCGCTCTGCAGCGTCGGATACTGCTGCGGGGGCAGCGGTGCGAGAGGCGCCGCGTACGACGAAAGCGGGTCGTCGGCGTACCGGAACGCGCGCGTCGGCAGCGTGTGCCCGGCGAGGAACGTCGCGCCGATCTTCGTGTCGTGGAAGTCGATGGTCGCCGGGTACACCGTGCCGCCGTCGACGATGCTCGGAAACGTCGGCCCGCCCGCGATGTACGGAAACGCGACGGCGCGCGGCGCGGCGGACGCGGCGCGCACCGCCGCGTCGGCTTGCGGCAGCGTTTCGACGGTCATGCCGTCGGCGACGGCGCGGGCGTACAGCGCATCGAGGACCTGCGGATCGCCGGACGCCGTGTCGTTCGCGCTTTCCTGCTGCGACATCATGACGATCGTTTGCGTCTCACCGGCCGCCGCGTACGCGTCCGCGAGCGCGGCGACGTAGCTCTGCGCGCCGGCGACGTCGAACCCGGCACGCTGCAGCAAATCGTCGGGGTCGGTGGAGAACGCCGCCTCGGCGCCGTACGGCTCGCGCGCGGTGTCCGAGAGATACGCGCGCGTCAGATCGCGGGCCGTCCATTCGAAGGCCAGCAGCGTGCAGCCGCCGTCGGGCTGCGGCCGCTTGTACGACGACGGATCCGCGCAATACGTGCCCCACGGCGCGCCGAGATCGTAGGTCCCGTCGGTGCCGTGGCTGTTCCAGGTGATCCCCCAGAACCCGGTGTCGCCGCGCGCGAGGTCCGCTGCGACGTCGCGCTCGTGTCCCGCGCCGTCGACCGACACGGTCTGCGCGTACCACGGAAACGCCGCCTGCATCGCCGCGATCAGCGAGTCGTCCGGCTCGGCCTGGACCGTATCGCCGTTCGCGGCGTGGAAGCTTTGGTAGAGGCCGGCGTTGGCGAGGTACGCGCCGTTGCCGATCATCCACGTCACGGGGAGCCGATGCGCCGACGCCGTGCTCTCGATCGACTGCATGCCGTCGACGGAGTACGCTTCCTGCAGCGACGTCGCGACGAACACGGTCTTCGTCGGGCCTGCCGGATGCGCCCAGGCCGGGATCGGCGGCGTCGCGGCGAGCGTTCCGCCGCACGCCGCGCGGCCGTTCGTGTCGATCGGCCCGAAGCTGCCCGCCGGAAGCGCGTACGCGATGAAGCCGTCGACCGTCACGACGCAGGCTTGCGCGGCGGTGTCGATGACGGCGCTGCGATTCGCGGGCAGCGGCGGCAGCACGGCGCCCGATCCGCCGCACCCGGCCAGCGGCGCAACGACGAGCGCCGCGGCGAACACCACGCCGCGCACCTTCACGTTTTCCAGCATACCATGCGCTGGGACAGGAGCCTTCCGGACCGATTGAAAAGTGTAGGCTTTCCTCGGCTCCGTCGGTATGGAAGGCGAACGGCGACGCGGTCGTTCAACCGTCGGGCACGCTCAATCGGGGTGGGTGCAACGATGCCGCAACGGCGGTTCGCGGTCCGCGATGCGGCGAAACCTCGGCCTGCGCATGCGTAGGTTCGACGAGGGAGCCGCGACCTACGACGCGCGAGCCGGGATACCGCCGGCGGTGCGCGCGGAGGTCGTGCGTTCGTTCGCCGCGTTGACGCGGCTCGAGCCCGGCGACCTCGTGGTCGAGCTCGGTGCGGGAACGGGGCAGCTCGGCGCGTGCCTTCCCGGCCTCGGCGTCCGCTACATCGGCCTCGACCTTTCCTCGCCGATGCTCGCGCTGTTCGAGCGGCGGCGTGCGCGGGGCGACGAGGCGGTCCGGCTGGTCCAGGCGGACGTGAACGCCGCATGGCCCGTGCCGGGCGCGGCGGTTCGCGTCGTGTTCGCGTCGCGGTCGATCCATCTCTTCGATCCGGAGCATGTCATCGCCGAGACGTCGCGCGTAGCGCGCGGCGCGCGCGCGTCCTTCGTGCTGGGACGCGTCGAGCGCGACGGCGACGGCGTCCGCAGCGTGCTGCGCCGCCGCATGCGGGACCTGCTGCTCGCCCACGGCTTCGAAGCGCCCGACGGAGAGCGGTCTCACCGCGGCGTGCTCGATGCGTGGCGGCGCCGCGGAGCGCTCCCGCTCGCACCCGTGACGGCCGCGCGCTGGACCGTCGAGAGCGACCCTGCGAGCGTTCTGCGGGCCTGGCGGCAGAAGCCGGGACTCGGAGGCTGCGAGCCGCCCGAGGCTCTCAAGGGCGCGATCCTCGAGGAGCTCGAAGCGTGGGCGCGCACGCGTTTCGGTTCGCTCGACCGGCCGGAAGCCGCCGCGGAACGCTACGTGCTCGAAGGCGTCCGCATCCCCGCACATCGCCCGGATACGCCGAACGGTGGAACGACGTGAACACGGACTTGTTGACCGAGCTCGGCGCCGCGATGGTCGCCGGATCGCTCACCGACGAGCAGCTGATGGCGCAAACCGAAACGACCCGTCCTGTCCGGCTGCTGCCGGACGCGAACGTCGTGAAGGTGGGCGGACAAAGCTTCATCGACCGCGGCCGCTCCGCCGTCTTTCCGCTGATCGACGAGATCGTGGCCAACCTCGCCCGGCACAAGATGATCATCGGAACCGGGGCCGGGACGCGAGCGCGGCATGCGTACAGCGTCGGGCTCGATCTCGGCATGCCGACCGGGGTGCTGAGCGTGCTCGGCACGTTCGTCAGCATGCAGAACGCGCGTATGATCCACTACCTGCTGGCGAAGCACGGCATCCCGTTCATCGAGCCCGCGCAGTTCGCGCAGCTTCCCCTCTATCTCTCGGAGCGCCGCGCGGCGGTGTTCTTCGGCATGCCGCCGTACACGTTCTGGCAGCAGAACCCCGTCCTGGGGCGGATTCCGCCGCACCGCACCGACACCGGCGCGTACTTGGTGAGCGAGGTGTTCGCCGCGCGCTCGATGATCTTCGTCAAGGACGAGGACGGGCTCTACACCGCCGATCCGAAAAAAGACCCGAGCGCGAAATTGATTCCGCACGCGACCGTCGCGGAGATCGAGGCGATGGACCTCGACGACGTCGTCGTCGAGCGCGCCGTCCTGGAGCTGCTGTCCCACGCGGAGCATCGCCGTTCCGTCCAAGTGATCAACGGGCTCAAGCCGGGGCTGCTCACGCGCGCTCTGGACGGCGAGCACGTCGGCACGATCATCACCGCGGATTCCGCAGCATGAACGGCGCGTCCGACGGCCGCCATCACGTCAGCTCCTTCCTGATGCGGGAGAGCCTCGTCGACAAGGCGGTGCTGCGGTCGACCGAGACCGCGGTGGTTCGCATGCTGCCCGAAGCGCACGTCGTCAAGATCGGCGGACGCTCGATCCTGGACGCGGGCCGTTCCGTCGTCTACCCGCTGGTGGACGTCCTCGGGAATCTGCTCCGCGAGCACAAGCTGATCCTCGGCACCGGCGGCGGCGCGCGCACCCGGCACGTGTTCTCGATCGGCCTCGATCTCGGGATGCCGACCGGCGTGCTGGCGCAGCTCGCGGCGGCCGATGCGCTGGGGAACGCGCACATCCTCGGTACGCTGCTCGCGCGCTACGGCGTCGTCGCCATCCCGCCCGACATGTTCGGCCACCTGCTGCCGCTCTTCGTGCACGCCGTTCCCGGCGTCATCTTCAACGGCGTGCCGCCGTACTCGCTGTGGGAGCACCCGCCCGCCCTCGGACGCATCCCGCCGCACCGCACCGACGCCGGATGCTTCCTGCTCGCCGAATGCTTCGGATGCCGCGCGCTCACGCTCGTCAAGGATGTCGACGGCCTCTACGACCGCGATCCGAAATCCGAACCGAACGCACGGTTCATCGACGAGATCGGCGCCGCGGAGCTGGAGCGCCGCGCGCTGCCGACGCTGCCCTTCGACCGCGTTCTGCTGCGGCTGCTCGGCACGGCGCGGCTCGTCGACCGTTTCCAGGTCGTGAACGGGCACAAGCCCGAGCTGCTCGCCGCCGCGCTCCGCGGCGAACACGTCGGGACGATCGTTCACGCCTGAGCGGGACGCGCCGGCCCGGCCCGCGCGCGAAACGCGCCGAAAGCGTGCGACGGCCGGCCGGTGACCGTCGCACGCTCCCCGAGCTTCAGTGGTGCATGTAGATGGTGTGCTTGGACGTGGGCGTCGCCGTGACTTCGACGAGCTGCATCATGCCGCGGTCCTCGTGGATGAGGATGTGGCAATGCAGGACGTAGAGCCCGGTGAAGTCGACGAACCGTGAACGCATCCGGAACCAGCCGTTCACGAGCACGCCGCAGTTCTTGCCGGTGCTGTCGCAGGTGATGGTGTACTTCGGGAGCTTCGTCGAGCACGTCGCCTTGTCGCCGCAGAAGCTCGCGGGCAGCGCGATCGTGCGGGACGTCGGGATCGCGAAGGTGTCCCACCACACCCACGGCGCCGGCTGCACCCGCCGGCTGCACGTGTCCTTGAAGCCCGGGCGCGCCGGATCCCACGTGTCGGGATTCGTCGGATCGATGTAGCACGGATTCCGTGTCCCGTCCGGGTTGGTCGGATTCCGAGCGGCGGGATCGTTCGGCTGGAACACGTCGAGGATCTGGAACGGGTTGACGTGGATGTGGAACGGATGCGACTTGTCGTTGTCGGCGTTCGCGACGATCCATTCCTCGGCGGTGTTGACGGTGATCTCCTGATCGATGTGGCCGTCGATGAACTTGTGCCCGTCGATCTGTTCCGGGCTGGAGAACGTCAGCGTGCGGTGGCGCTTGATCTCGCCCGCCGAGATGTCGGACAGGAACGCCGGTTGCTGCGGAAACGCCGCGTCGGACACGAAGTCCATCGCGGGGCTCACCGGGCTGCCGGTCACCGCTACCGTGAGCAGCGGGCGAGGCGGCTTCGGTGCGGTTCCCGGGGCCGCCGCGTTCAGCGGCCCGTCGTCGAGGAGCAGCGCCTGGTTCGCGACCGCGCAAAGCGCGTAGAGCCCGGGCTCCGACGGCGCTTTCACGAGGAGATCCGCGCGGTTCGCCGGCGCGAGATTGAGCGCGGCGTCCACCGCCCCGACCCGATCGTAGTTGTCGCGCTTGAACTGCACGCCGTCCTGCGCGATCTGCCGCCACCGCACCGTGCTCGGCGGCGGCGTGGCGTTCGGCAGATTGCACTGCGCCGGTGCGGGCGAAGCGCCGGCGGCCGGAGCCGGCTGCGCCTTGAAGTACGCGAGCTGCACCGCGTCGCGATACGCGCCGTTCACGATGCGCCACATCTGCACCTCACCCGGCCGCATCGCGACGAGCGGATCGAGCCGGCCGTTCACCGAGATGCGCGGACGCGGCGCGCCCGGCGGGCCGCCCATCCCGTTCATGTCGGGGAACGGATCGCTCGAGATCTGCTGCAGCATGAGGACGCGTTCACGCAATCCGTCGCGCTTGTAGTACGCATGCAGCGCGTCGTCGTACGGGCCTTCGATGATGAACACACCTTCCATGCCGTTCGCCACGTTGAGCGCCGTCGAACCGTGCTTGTGCGCGTGATACCAATGCGTCCCCGGCGATTGCGCCATCCCGGGCGCACGGCCGGGATGCAGCACGGCGGTTTTCGGCAGCCGGAAGCAGTACGGGCTCGCGCCGATCTGATACTGCGGCCACATCCCGAGCTTGATGTCTTCCTGGTCGACCGTGCTCAAGCGCATGCTGGCGGGCAACGTACCGATCTTCCCTTGGTACGGCGTCGTGTCGTCGGTGCGCTGCACGAGCTGCGCTTGCAGCTTTTGCCATGAAGACGGAAGCTGGGTCCAGCGGCTCGGTGGACCGCTCTTTTCGCAATGCTGCGCGTACCAGTCGCGCAGATCGGCGTGCGTCTCGGCCTCCGTGGGACGCAGCGTCCCAGCGGCGTCGCGAACGCGCGGACGAACGAACAGCAGGACGTTGTCGCCCGTCGTGCTCGGCGTCGTGTGCGTGCCGTGAAAATGGATGTTCGTCGTGCTGGACCCGTGCAGACAATCGGGCATCGTCTCGCCGCCGGTGCTCTGGGTTCCGCTCGTGGTGTACGTGTCGCAGGCCTCGGTCGTGCCGACCGCGCCGCGGTCGAGACTTCCGGCGAACAGGCTGGGATCGACTTCGTTGAAGAACGTGACCTCGACGAGATCGCCGACGCGAGCGCGAAGCGTCGGGCCGGGGATCGGCTCCGGACCGTTCGGCCATGCCGACGGGTGTGCGGGATCGAAGCCGATGTAGTAGCGCAGCCGCTGGCGGTCGCAAGCGGGATCGTTCGTGTTCCGCCACACCGTCTTCACGCCGTCGACGACCTTCATCGTCGCCCGGAACGGCTGGCCGGGATGCGTTCGAATCTCCGGCATCTCGATCAGCGGCAGCTGCTGCGGCGCACACGGCACCTGTCCGAGGGCCGGCGGCAGCATGTGCGAGGGCTGCTGTGCTTTGTGCACGCGCTTGCCGTGCATTCCGCCTGCTCCGGTGGCGGGCGGCGGCTGCATCGGCGCCGCCGAAGCGGCCGGGCTCGCGGGCGTTTGCGCAACGGCCGGCGTCCCGGTCTGGAACGCGAACGCCGCCGCGACGGCGGCGGGCAGCGCGGCCGCGCCGGCGAGCGCGGCGAGACGAGACTTCGTGAGCCGCGGCATCACGGGGTCCCCGGCGCCGGCACCACGGCGATGGTTCCCGAGGGCGGTGACGCGCTGCCGTCCTGCGTGTCGACGTAGGTCAGCGTCTGATCGACGACGTTGGGATCGGGCTTCCACGGCCCTTGGTCGAGTGAGGACGTGCCCGGTGGGATCGCCGCCGGCATGAAGAAATTCGGATACCCGCTGATTCCCGGCCAATGCGGAACGTCGTCGTTGTTCATCCACGAGACGGTGGCGCCGACCGGAACGGTCAACGCCGGCGGCGCGTACACGTACACCGCGGATCCGAGGCTCTTCTTGTTGATCGCGATCTGGAACCAGGCCGCAACCTTGATCGTCCCCGTCGCGCCGCCGGGCTTCGGCTGGTTCGTCGCGATGTCGTAGTCGACGAAGACGAACGTCGCGCCCGCCTGGTTCTTGCCGACGACGAAGTTCGGCGACGAGCTGCCCGGGGCGATCGGGCCCGGCATGTAGTACGTCGCGTGATTCGCGACGGCCGTGTCAGGCAGCCCCAGCAGGTGCGCGACGTCGTCGCGATTGCGGAAGACGACCAGGTCGCCGGGCTTGACGTCGCCCTCGAGCGGGTTCGGATCGAACGTGATGCCCCCGTTCGCGCCCTTCTTGATCACGATGTCCCACGATGCCATGCGCCGTCCTCCACACAGGATGCTGTGCATCTGCTCGGGTTCGCGAAGCTTGCCGACACACCACCCCGAGACAGCCTAGGTCCTGTATTCGACGTACGACGAGAAGTCCTGTAGCCCGGCAGCGCACGTAGCCGGCGCGTCTCCCGCCGGATGCAAAAAAACACCCCCTTCATGAAGGCGTTCGTACTGGAGCGGGCGGCGGGAATCGAACCCGCGACTCTTGCTTGGAAGGCAAGGGCATTACCACTATGCAACGCCCGCGCTCGTCTCTCGTCGTCCGCGAAGCGACGGCGCGGCTCCTTCACGGGGCCGCGCCGTCTTCGCACTGGTGGGCAGGGCTGGATTCGAACCAGCGTAGCGCTTTCGCGCGCCGAATTTACAGTCCGGTGCCTTTAACCACTCGACCACCTACCCACGGCGGTGACCCGCTGTCATACGCGGGGTCCGCGTGCGACTCCTGGTCGCGCAGCCAGGGGCTTCGCCGGCGCGACGACAACACTCATCGGCGCGCCGACGTACCCAAGTGGTTGAAGGGACCGCACTTGTAATGCGGCTGCGAAAGCACGTCGTGGGTTCGAATCCCACCGTCGGCTCGCCGCGCCTCAGACGAAGCGCGCGACCTGGTCGACGTCGAGTCGCGGATTGCGCGGGAACAGCTTCGCGTCGTCACCGTAGCCGAGGTTGACGAGCATGATCGTCGCCGCGCCGCCGTCCGGAAAGAACTCCGCGTCGACCATCGCCTTGTCGAAGCCGCCCATCGGGCCGGCGTCGAGCCCCAGTGCGCGCGCCGCGACGATGAAGTAGCCGCCTTGCAGCGTCGCGTTCATGAGCGCGAACTCGCGCGCCGCCGCGACCTTGTCCTCGCCGCGGAAACTGCCGCTGACGTCCACGTGCGGGAACAGCCGCGGGAGGTGCTCGTAGAAGCGCAGGTCGGCCGCGACGATCGCGGTGACGGGCGCGGAGAGCGTCTTCTGCACGTTGCCCTCGGACAGCGCCGGTCGCAGCCGCGCCTTCGCCTCGGGGCTCTCCACGAAGACCAGCCGGAGCGGAAGCGAGTTCGCCGCGGTCGGCCCGAGCTCGGTGAGCTCGACGAGCTCGCGCAGGACCTCGCGCGGGACGGGCGCGTCGAGAAAGCCGTTCGCGGTTCGGGCGTCGGCGAAGAGCGTGCGCAGCGCGCGCTCGTCGAGACGCCGCGAGGACTTGGCGGCGGCGGCTTGGTCGACGGGGCGGGAGGGGGCCGCGACGGACATGGGCGGGAAAATCTCCTTCGGCGGAAACGAGCCGATCGAATTCGGACTCTGTGTTCCGTTTGAACCCTCAGACCGGAACCGAGGTTCCACCTAACGGATGACGACCACGACTCGCGTGCTCCGCGCCGACGCCGCCCGCAACCGCCAGGCCCTGCTGGAAGCCGCGCGCACCTGCTTCGCCCGCGACGGCGCGGCGACGCAGATGGACAGCGTCGCCGCCGCGGCGGGCGTCGGCGTCGGCACGCTCTACCGGCACTTTCCGACCAAGACCGACCTCGTCCACGCGCTGTTCGCCGAGCGGCTGGCCCGGTTCGTCGAGCTCGTCGAGGAGGCGCCCGAGACGCGCGCGTGGGAGCGGCTGGCCGCCGTCGTCGCCGAGATGATCCGCGCGCAGAGCTGCGACCGTGCGCTCGCGGACGCGCCGACCTGCGAGGTCGCTGCGACGCGCCCGGAGTTCGCCGAGCTGCGGGCCGCGCTGCGCAGCCGCCTCGAAGCGCTCATCGCCCGCGCCATCGCCGACGGCGACGCGCGCCCCGAGCTGCGCGTCGACGACGTCCTCAATCTCTGCTTCAACCGCCACCTGGCCGGCGCCGACGAGCGAGGCCGGCGGACCTACGCCGCGATCGCGCTGGACGGCATGCGCGCCCGGGACGCGCGATGAGCGGCCCGCTCGAAGTCCGGCCGCTGTGGCGCCGCGACGGCGGTCTCGCGCTGGTGTGCGAAAAATGCCTGAACGTCCGTTTTCCGGAGGACTTCCCCGAGCATGCGGGCGACCCGCGGCTGCATCTGCGCGCGTGGCTGAAGGACCGGCTCAAGAACGACGGCCACTGGGGCGCGGTGCGCGCGACCGGCACGACGTGCCTCGACGTCTGCGCGCCGGGCCGCGTCACCGTCCTCATCGATCCGGTCGGCCGCGGCGGCGAGCAGAAGGTGCTCGTCTTCGACCCGCTCGACGACCGCGAGCAGATCTACGAGACGATCGTGCGCGAGCTGGCGCCGCCGCGGGCCGCGCTCGCCGAGCCGGAACGCGGAGAGGCCCCGCGCTAGCGGGGCCTCTTCGTTCTCCGTCGGACTCCTCGAAGACGTCGGCTGACGGATCAGCTACGCGTCCCTATGTCCTTTCAAGGCAGCTCGATCTCCGCCAGGTTCTTCTCGATCTTGCGCTTCACGCGCTGCAGCGCGTTGTCGATCGACTTGACGTGCCGGTTCAGATCGCGCGCCATCTCCTGGTAGGACTTCCCTTCGAGGTACGAGAGCAGCACCTGCGACTCGAGATCGGAGAGGTTCTCCTGGATGCGCGCCTTGATGTCTTCGGAGACCTCCTGATTGATCACGAGCTCTTCGGGATCCGAGGTCTTCTGCGAGGGCATCACGTCGAGCAGCGTGCGCTCGCTGTCCTCGTCGTAGATCGGCTTGTTCAGCGAGATGTACTGGTTGAGCGGGATGTGCTTCTGCCGCGTCGCCGTCTTGATCGCGGTGATGATCTGCCGCGTGATGCACAGCTCGGCGAACGCGCGGAAGCTCGAAAGCTTGTCCGCCTTGAAATCCCGGACCGCCTTGTAGAGGCCGATCATCCCCTCTTGGATGATGTCCTCGCGATCGGCGCCGATGAGGAAATAGCTCTTGGCCTTGATCCGGACGAAGTTCTTGTACTTGTTGAGCAAGAACTCCATGGCGAGGTTGTCGCCGGATTTCGCCGCTGAGACGAGGTCTTCGTCCGGCCGCTCGTGATAGTCGAGGGCCTCAGCGACGGGCTGGGTGAGCGCCATGAAACCTACCTTGCGGGGAACCGTCGCTCACGAAAACGCGGGCCGGAGCCCGTCAGGGCCGCGAACGACCGTCTCAGTATAGGAGGGTCCTTCTTGCGGGTCAAGGACGAGAATCGCCGTTTTCCGAGCCACGCTCGCTCGCTTCTCCACGCTGCCGAACGGCCTCGTAGAGGAGGATCCCGGCGGCGACCGAGGCGTTGAGCGAAGCGACCCGGCCGAGCAGCGGGATCTCCACGAGCGCGTCGCACTCGCGCTGCACGAGCGGGGCGATGCCGCTCCCTTCGGCCCCGATGACGAGCGCTGCGTCGCCGCGCAGGTCGGCCGCGGTGTACGGCTGGGCGCCCTCGCCGAGCGCGGCCCCGTAGACCCAGATTCCGGCCTTCTTCAGCGTCCGCAAGGTCTGCGCGACGTTCGCGACGCGCACGATCGGGACGTAGGCCGTCGCGCCCGCCGACGACTTGCGGACCGTCGCGTTGATCCCGGCGCTCCGCCGCTCCGGCAGCACGACCGCGGTCGCGCCGGCGCACTCGGCGCTGCGCACGATCGCACCGACGTTGTGCGGGTCGGTGACGTGATCGAGCACGACGAGCAGCGCCGCGCGCTCGCGCCGCCGGCTCGCGAGCACGTCGTCGAGCGACGCGTACTCGAAGGGTTCGCCGAACGCGACGACGCCTTGATGCGCCTTGTACGGGAACGACGCGAAGAACGCACGGCTCTCGAAGCGCACCGGAACGTTCGCCGCCCGGGCGCGCTCGAGGAGGTTCTTCAGGGCCGGATCGCGCTTGCGGTCGTCGCCGACGTGGATGCGGCGGACCGGCTCGCCGGCGGCGAGCATCTCGTCGACGGCGTGGACGCCGTAGACGACGTCGTCGAGATCGATCCGCGGGCCGTGCCGCCGGCTCGGCGGCAGCGGCCGCTGCGCGCTTACGTGGCGGCGACGGTCCATCCGGTGCCGCCCTTGGTGTCGTGCAGCTCGATCCCTTCGGCGAGCAGCGCCCGGCGCAGCCGGTCGCCGAGCGCGAAGTCACGCTCGCGACGCGCCTTCTCGCGCGCGGCGATGATCGTCTGCACCGCCTGCAGCGGCGTCGCGCCGTTGAGCGAGACGACGCCGGCGAGGCCGGCGCGCAGCCGTTCCACGAAGCCGGGATCGTCGAACAGCCGCTGCGCGCCCGGCGGGAGATCCGATCCGGCGCCGGTCGCCGTACCGGCCGCCGGTGTCTGAGCGCCGGACGTCTCGGCGGCGGGAACCGTGCCGACGTGCAGCGCGGCGCGGACCGCGTCGTCGGTCAGCGCCGGTCCGATCCCGAGCACGTCCGCGAGATCGCGCGCGCGCGCCAGGGTCGCCGCGGCGAGCCGCGCGACGCGTTCGCCGCCGCTTGCGTCGATCGGGGTGCGCACGACGCCCATGAGCAGTCCGACGGCGCGCGCCGTGTCCATGTCGTCGTCGAGCGCCGCGAACGCGGACTCGAACGCATCGACGCCGTTCGCGTCGCCGGCAGCGTCGAGCACCGCCGTCGCCTCGCCGGCGTTCATCGCCGTGCCCGCGCTCTGCTCGACGAGCCGCGCGATCCCGCGCTGCATGCGCTGCAGCGCGCGCTTCGCCGCACCGATCGAGGCCTCGGTGAAGTTCATCGGCTTGCGATAGCCGGTCTGCAGGAACAGCAGCCGGATGGCGAGCGGATCGTGCCGCTCGAGCAGGGCGGTGAGCGGCTCGAAGTTGCCGAGCGACTTCGACATCTTGCGGCCCTCGAAGTTCAGCAGGCCGCCGTGCACCCAGCTCTCCGCCATCGGCGGACGATCCATGAGCGCTTCGCTCTGCGCGATCTCGTTCTCGTGATGCGGAAAGACCAGGTCGTAGCCGCCGCCGTGCAGATCGAACGGCACCCCGAGCAGCGCGCGCGACATCGCGCTGCACTCGATGTGCCAGCCCGGCCGCCCCGTGCCCCACGGCGAGGCCCACGACGGCTCGTCCGGCTTCGAGAATTTCCACAGCGCGAAGTCGAGCGGGTCGCGCTTGTGCTCGTTCTCCGCGATCCGCGCGCCGACGAGAAGCTCGTCGACGTTCTTGCCCGACAGGGCGCCGTAGCGCGGAAACCGCTCGACCGCGTAGTAGACGCCGTCGTCGGTGACGTACGCGAAGCCGCGCTCCAGAAGCTCGCCGATCATCTCCACGATCTGCGGAACGTACGCGGTCGCGTACGGCTCGCGGTCCGGCTCGCGCACGCCGAGCGCACGCATCGACGCTTTGAACGCGCCGTAGTGCCGCGCGACGACGCGATCGAACGTCGTCCCCTCGCGCCGTGCCGTCGCGATGGAGCGGTCGTCGACGTCGGTGACGTTCTGCACGTAGGTGACGCGCCAGCCGTTGCGCGGGTGTTCGAGGTAGCGCCGCAGCACGTCGAAGAACAGGAACGAGCGCGCGTGGCCGAGGTGCGCTTCCGCCGAGGGCGTGAGCCCGCACACGTACACGCGAACGTGTCCGGGCTCCAGCGGCTCGAGCGGCCGGACCTCGCGCGTCCGCGTGTTATAGAGCCGAAGCGCCATCGTTCTCCGTCACGACGTCCTTCCTACCCGCCCTCGTCCTCGGCGGTTGCGCCGGGCGGCGTCGCGGCGATCGTCTCGAACGGCACGCCCCCCGGCCCGTACCGGATCGGCTCGAGTCCCCGGCCGTGGAGGATGTGCGAGCTGATCGCACCGATCCGAATCATGATCCGGTCGTGCCCGAGCAGCGGGAAGAGCAGCGCCAGCGGCGGTCCGTCGTGCCGCCCGGTCAGCGCCATGCGCACCGCGGCGAGCGCGTCCGCCTTCGTCAGCCCGAACTCGCTCGCGATCGCGGCGAGGTCCTCGCGGAGCGGCAAGCCGCGCAGCTCCGGCTGATCGTCGACGTACTGCGAGACCGCGTCGAGGAAGAACAGCACCTGGCGATTGCGCAGCCGCTCCAGCTCGAGCGCCGGCACGATCACCGATTCCGAGCGCAGCGCGGCGACCTCGAGCAGCGCCTCGCGCAGCGTGCGCACCTCGCCGCCGAACGCCTCGAGGAACGTGTCGATCCAGCGCCGCGCCGCATCGGGCGCAGGGTCTTCGAGCAGCCCCGCGCGCTGCATCGCGGACGCGAGCAGCGCCTGCAGCTCCTCGTGCGGCAGCGCGCGGAGCGCGTGCGCGTTCCGCGCGCGCAGCCGTTCGACGTCGAACACCGCCGGCGATCCGCCGACGCGCGCGAGCGAGAACGCGCGCACCAGGTCGTCGGACGCGGGCGCTTCGAGCGGCTCGGGCGGCGCCCAGCCGAGCTGCGCGAGGTGCGCGCGCACGGCGCCGGCGAGGTAGCCTTCGGCGCGCAGGTCCGCGATGCACGCGCCCTCCTCGTCGTGCTCGAGCTTCTCCTTGCGCGCGTTGACGACGAGCCCGGTGTGCGCGTAGCGCGGCGGCGCGAAGCCGAGCGCGCGCGCGACCATGATCTGCCGCGGCGTGTTGTCGAGATGCTCGTCGCCGCGAAGGACCAGCTCGATCCGCATCGTCGCGTCGTCGACCGCCGCGGCGAAATGGTACGACGCGGCTCCGTTCGACTTGCGCACGACGAAGTCGCCGATCCCGTCGTTCTCGAACGTGACGTCGCCCTTGATCGCGTCGTGAACGACGGTTTTCCCCGGCGGCACGCGGAACCACAGCGCTCCTTCGCGCTCGTACGCCGCGCCGCGCTCGACGAGCGCGCGCAGGTGCTCGTCGTACACCGCGCCGCGCTCGGAGAAGCGATACGGCCCGAACGCACCGCCGGCGTCCGGGCCTTCGTCCCAGTCGATGCCGAGCCAGCGCACGTCGTCGAGGATCGCGGCCTCGCCCGCGGGATCGGCGCCCGCGGTGTCCTCGATCCGCACGACGAACGCGCCGCCGCCGGCGCGCGCAACGAGCCAGTTGAACAGCGCCGTCCGCGCCGCGCCGACGTGCAGCGATCGCGCCGGCGAGGGCGCGAAGCGAACGCGCAGCGGACGATCGCGGGACGAAGGCTCCATGCGTCCCGAGAGATCAGGTCCGGCGGCGCCGTTGTCCTCCGCCGCGACCCGCTCGCGGGCTACTTCCCCGAGGTCTCCTCGTCGTCGCCCTGCTCGTCGGGTGTATCGCCGCCGCCGCCCGGATCGCCCGGCTTGCCCGGCACGCCGGAGAAGAACGTGCGGTATACGACGGTTGTCTGGTTCAGCAAATCGAGCATGACGCGACCGTTCTATCGCGACGCACGGAAACCATGCAATGCACGCTCGCACGTCGAACGCCGCTCCGCGCACCGTGCTCACCTCTGGTGTCTTTTGTCGCGACTTCATCGGACGCGCCGCCGACTTGGCACGCTTGCGCGCCGCCGTCGCGCGCGACGCGCGCTCTTCCGCGGTCGTGGTCGTGCGCGGCGAGGCGGGAGTCGGCAAGAGCCGCATCGCCCACGAGCTCGCGGCCGTCGTCGCCGAGGGCGGGCTGCGCACGATCGCCGCGCCGGTGCACGAGTTCGCGAACGCGCCGTACGCGACGGTGCTGCACCTGCTGCGGCTTCTCGGACGCGACGTCGCGCTGGCGCGGGAATCGGGGGCGGACGCCGACGGCGGCGAGAAGCTCCGGCGCTTCGAGGAAGTCGCCGCCGCGTTCGGCGCCGCGGCGCGCGAAGGGGCTCCCCTCGTCGTCGTCGTCGAAGATCTGCACTGGGCCGACGCGGGGACGGTGGAGCTGCTGCGCTTCCTCGCGGGACGCCTCGCGAGCGAGCCGCTGACGCTGCTCGTCACCTATCGCATCGAGGACCCGGACGTCGAGCCGGCCCGTCTGCGCGCGCTCGCCGCGCTGGAACGCGAAGCGGCCGACGTTCTCACCCTCGCGCCGCTGCGCGACGACGAGATCGATGCGATGCTGCGCCGCGCGCTCGCCGAATCGGGGCACACGTTTCCGGCGCCGGCGCTCGCGCGGATCCGCGAGCTGGCCGAGGGACGACCGCTCTTCGCCGAGGAGCTGCTGCGCGGCGCGCTGGAGCGGCGCGACCGCGAAGGGACCCTCGTCGCCGTTCCGCCCGGCTTTCTCGTCACCGTACGGGAGCGCTTCGGCGCGCTCGAGCCGTCCGACCGCGACGTGCTGCTGTACGCCGCCGTGGTCGGCCGGCGCTTCTCGGCGAGCTTCGTCGGCCGGCTCGCCGACTCGCCGCAGGCGCGCACGCTGGCCGCGCTGCGGAGGGCGCGCGATCTGCAGCTCGTCGTCGAGGAGGACGACGAGCGCGGCGACCGGTTCGCGTTTCGCCACGCGCTCACGCGCGAAGCGATCTACGACCAATTGCTGCGCGCCGAGACGCGCGCGCTGCACGCGCGCGTCGCGGAAGCGCTCGCGCACGAGCCGGTGCTCGACGTTCCCGCCATCGCCGAGCACGCGTGGCGCGCGGGCGACGTCGAGCACGGGATCGCGTGGAACGAGCGCGCCGGCGACGCCGCGGCGGCGCTCTTCGCGCACGCCGATGCGGCGCGGCATTACACGCGGGCGTCCGAGATCGCGAGCGAACGCGCCCAGCGCGCGATGCTCGCCGAGAAGGCCGCCGAGGCGTTCTACGCCACCGGCGACGTCGCGGCGGCGATCGAGCGCTTCGCGGCCGCGATGGAGGCGCTCGGCGACGGTCCCGAGCGGCATCGGCTCGCGCTGCGGCGTTCGTACCTGCTCTTCGACCAGGGCCGCACCGACGAAGGCGTGCGCGAGGCGCTGGCCGTCGTGGAGCAGCTCGGCGACGAGGATTCGGCGCTGCGCTTCAACGCCGAGACCATGGCGGCAGGGCTCCTCACGGTCCACGGACGCCCGGGCGAGGCGCTCGAGCATCTGCAGCGCGCCGAGACGCTCGCCGCGCGGCGCGCCGCGGGTGCGGCGCAGCGCTTCGAGGGGATCTACGCGTACGCGCTCGGGCTCGTCGGCCGCGCCGCCGAGGCGCGGGTGCGGTTCGCGGTCGCCGAGCGCGCGGCGCGCGAGGCGGGCGACAGCGACGTGCTGATGCGCGCCCTGAACAACCACGGCACCGTCGAGCTGCGCCACGGGACGGTCGACGAGGCGCGACGCCTGTACGACGAGTGCGTCGCCGTCGCGAGCGCGACGAACACCTCGCGCTTCGTCGCATGGGGCTCGCAGAACGCCGCGCTCGCGGCGCTGCTCAGCGGCGACATCCCGGCGGCGGCGCGCTGGGAGCTCGCCGTCGCTCCGATGCGGCATCTCGGCGGGCTCCGGCGTTGGCCGCTCGCGACCACGCTCCGGATCGCCACGCTGACCGGCGACGGCGAAGCGGCGGCACGCGACGAGGCGGTCGCGGAGCTGGACGCTGCCGCCGGCGAGTGGGACCCGCCCGCGACCAGCACGCTCGCCGGCGCGCTCGCGCTCTCGCTGCTGCGCGCCGGCGACGAGGAGGGCGCGCGCCGCGTCGTCGCCCGCGCCGCGCGCCTGCTTCCGGCGCCCGAGCCGCCGTTTTGGCTCGTCGACGCGGTGGCCCGCTGCGGCGACCCGGAGCTGCGGGCGACCGCGATCGGCGTCATCGTCGCGGCGGCGGAGCTCGAAGGCGCCTCGTCCGCGCGCGGCGTGCTCGCGCTCGCCCGGGCGCGCGAGGCGCAGCGGCACCGCCGGCGAGCCGAGGCGGTGCAGCTCGCCGAAGAGGCCGCGGCCGCGTTTCGTGCCGCCGGCTGGCGCATCGACGAAGCGTTCGCGCTCGAAGCGGCCGGGCGCACCGCCGAGGCCGTGGCGCTGTTCCGCGCCTGCGGCGCCGGGGCCGAGGTGCGGCGCTTGACCGCCGCGGCCGGCGGGTCGCGGCGGCGCGGCGACGCGACGCTGACGGCCCGCGAGCGCGAGATCGCGCTGCTCGTCGCCGCCGGGCGCCCGGCGCGCGCGATCGCCGAGGCGCTCGTCATCTCGGAACGCACGGTCGAGACGCACATCGCAGCGGTGTATCGCAAGCTCGGGATCACGAGCCGCGCTCAGCTCGCCGGGCTGCTCGGAGAAACGACGGCCGAGCGCCGCTGAACCTCCGTACCACGACCGCCCAACATCCGTACTCGCCCGGATGTCGGCGCAGGTCGCCGGGCGCTACGCTCGCACCATGGACGGACTCTCCGACGCCGCTTCGCTCCGCGGGGCGCTGCGCTTCCTGGGCCGGCTCTCGGCCGCCGCCGGCGAGTGCGCCGAGCAGCTGGCGCGAACGGACGAGCTGAGCGCGCGCCGCCGGCGCCGCGAGCAGGTGCGCCCAGCCGCCGCCGAAACGCCCGCCGCGCCTCAGCTCGAGGCGTTGTGATGCTCTGGGTCGCTCCGCTCGAGGCGCTCGACCAGGACGACCGCGTACGCCGCGATCCCGCTGCCGTCGCCCGTGTAGCCCATGCCTTCGCTGGTCTTCGCTTTCACGCTGATCCGCGCCACCTCGAGCGCGAGCGCGTCGGCGAGCGCGTCGCGCATCAGCGCGACGTGCGGCGCTAGGCGCGGCGCCTGCACGACGACGGTCGCGTCGACGTTCGCGATCGTCCAGCCGTGGCGCACCGCCAGCTCGTGACACGCGGCGAGCAGCCGCAGCGAGTCGGCGTCTTTCCACTGCGCGTCGGTGTCGGGAAAGTGCGCCCCCAGATCGCCGAGCGCGCACGCTCCGAGGAGCGCGTCGCTGATCGCGTGCGCGAGCGCGTCGGCGTCGCTGTGTCCCAGCGGCCCTCGCTCGAACGGGATGCGCACGCCGCCGAGCACGAACGGCCGTCCCTCGACGAGCCGGTGCGCGTCGAAGCCGTGTCCGACGCGGAAGTGCGGACCGGTGCTCACGCGGGTCGCGGCGCGAAGTGCGAGAGGTGCGTCGTGAAGAGCGCGTCCTCGCCGGCGAGCGCGTGGAGACGCGTGCCGAGCCCACGCAGCGCGGCGCGCGTCGCGTAGGCGCGAATCACCGTCGCGCTCGGCAGGTCGCGGTCGATCTCGTCGACGCGCGCCTGCCGCGTCTCCAGCTCGCCGAGCACCGCATCGACCGCGCGCGGATCGACGAAGCACTCCACCACGAGCACTTCTTCTTCACCGCCGTCGACGGCGTCGCGCTCGCGCAGCACCGCGTCGGCGCGCGCGAGATCGCCGGGCAGCGTCACCTTGAAGTTCTCGCCCTGCGACTCGACGAGCTGCACGTCCAGTCCGGCGCGTTCGAGCAGGGCGGCGTCGTCGGTGGCCGGCGGATGGCCGAGCCGCGCCGCTTCGGCGTGCGCGCGGCGCAGGTCGCGCGCGGTCGCGAACTGCGGCGTCTGCGCCGCCCACAGCGTCGCGCGGTCGAGCGTGCGCGTGACCTTTCCGTTCTCGTCGGCGACCTTGATCGTGTCGACCACGCGCGCGGCGAGGAGCGAGGCGATGCCGGGGCGCACCGGCCGCATCCCGGCGCGCACGTCGCTCGGGCGGATCAGCGGGCGCGCGCCGTCGTGGACGAGGATCGCGGCGAGGCCGGCGCTCAGCGCGTCGAGACCGCGCGCGACGCTGTCCTGCCGCTCCGGTCCGCCGCGCACGACTCGGATCGGCGCGTCGCCGCCGAGCGAGCGCGCCAGCGTCTCGACGCGCTCGACGAGCTCCGGCTCGGTCACGACGGCGATGTCCGCGATCTCCGGCATCGTCGCGAACGCCTCGATCGACCACGCGAGCATCGGTTTTCCGGCCAGCTCGACGAGCTGCTTCGGGCGCCCGAAGCGAGTTCCGCGCCCGGCCGCGACGATGACCGCGCCCCAGATCACGCGCGCTGCTTCGGGCGGGCGAAGATCATGCGCCCCGCGTTCGTCTGAAGGGCGCTCGTCACGGCCACCTCGACCGTTTCGCCGATGAGGCGGCGTCCGTTTTCGATCACGATCATCGTTCCGTCGTCGAGGTACCCGACGCCTTGGTGCGACTCACGCCCCTCGCGGATCACCGCGACGCGCAGCTCCTCGCCCGGCAGCAGGACCGGCTTCACCGCGTTGGCGAGCTCGTTGATGTTGAGCACCGGGACGCCTTCGACGTGCGCGACGCGGTTCAGGTTGTAGTCGTTGGTGACGAGCTTCGCGCCCCGCTCCTGCGCAAGCCGGACGAGCTTCGCATCGACCGGGACGACGTCGTCGGGATCGCGCTCGACGATCTCGATCGGCGTCGCGGCCTGCAGCGCGGTGAGCACCTCGAGCCCACGCCGTCCGCGGCTGCGCTTGAGCGGATCGCTGCTGTCGGCGATGAGCTGCAGCTCGCGCAGCACGAAGCGCGGCAGAAGCACCGGTCCCTCGAGGAAGCCGCTGCGCACGATGTCGAGGACCCTTCCGTCGATGATCACGGACGTGTCGAGCAGCTTCGGCTCGCCGCCCGCGATCGTGGCTCCGGACGCGGCGATGCGCGAGATCGCGACGCGCTGCTTGGCGCCGACGCGTGCGCCGAGTAACGCGGCGAACACGCTGAGCACGAGGTAGAGCGCGATCGCGATGTATCCGCCCGTCGGCCCCGCGAACGCGACGAACTCGAACAGCACGCTCTTCACGAGGAACGCGATCACGAGCCCGGTGACGAGCCCGATCGCGCCGCCGACCAGCTCGCCCGGCGCGAGGCGGTCGATCGCACGCTCGACCTGCGCGAGCTGCGTCTCGAAGAGCGCCTGCGCGGCGGGGACGAGCAGCACGCCGATCACCGCTCCGACGACCGGCGCGACGATCAGGAGCGCCAGCTGCCAGAACTGGCTCGCGACGTGCAGCGAGATCAGGTGCAGATAGGCTTCCCGCCCGAGCAGGAAGCCCGTCGTCCCGAAGATCGCGGCGAAGACGAGCCGCAGCAGCACGGTCGCAAGACCGCCGGGGTCAGACGGAGAGAAACGCGCCGCAGACATCGTTCGCTAGGAAGCGGCCTCGCTCGGTGAGGCGCAGGCTCGCGCCGTCGTCGGCGAGCATCCCCGCCTCGACCATCTTGCGCACCACGCCGCCGTACCGTTCCGCCACATCGATCCCGTATCGTTCGCGGAAGCGCCCGGTGTCGACCCCTTCGGCGGTGCGCAGCGCGAGCATGATCGCCTCGCCGGCCCGCGCCTCGCCCTCGAGCCGCTCGCTCTCGCCGGGGATCGGCCGCCCCGCGAGCGCCGCTTCGCAGTAGGCGTCCAGCTCGCGCACGTGCACGGAACGGACGCCGTCGAGGTACGAGGCCGCTCCAACGCCGAGGCCGAGATACGGTTCATTCGCCCAGTAGAGCCGATTGTGCTGGCATTCCCATCCGGGCCGCGCCCAGTTCGAGATCTCGTACTGCCGGAACCCGGCCGCACCCAGCTTCTCGATGGCGAGCGCGTACAACGCTGCCTCGAGCGCGTCCGCGGCAAAGGCCGCGGGCTCGCGCGCGAACCAGGTCGCGTACGGCGTTCCCTCCTCGATCGTCAGCCCGTAGCACGAGACGTGCTCCACGCCCAAGGCGAGCGCCGCGTCCAGCGAGCGCGCCCACGTGTCCGGCGTCTGTCCGGGGACGCCGTAGATCAGATCGATCGAGACGTTCGCGAAGCCGGCGGCGCGCGCGGCGGCGACGGCCCGTTCGACGTCGGCGGCGGCATGACGCCGGCCGAGCACGCGCAGCTCGCGCGGCTCGAACGACTGCACCCCGATCGAAACCCGGTTCACCCCGGCCGCCGCCAGAGCCGGCAGCCGTCCGGCCAGCGACCGATCGGGGTTCGCCTCCGCGGTGATCTCCGCGCCGGCGGGAAGCGCGAACCGCTCGCGCACGCGCGCGACGAGCGCGCCGATCACGTCCGGCGGATACGCCGTCGGCGTCCCGCCGCCGAAGAACAGCGTCCGAGCCTGCACCGCCGGCGCCCCGTCCAGCTCGGCGCGCAGCGCGTCGAGGTACCGCGCCGCGCGCGCGTCGTCCCAGGCCTCCTTCGCGAAGTCGCAATAGGGACACACGTACGGACAGAACGGGAGGTGAACGTAGATGCCGGCGGCGGACATGCCCGCTGCCGGAATCGTTCGCGGAGCCCCGACGGTTTCGCGCTAACCGGGGATGACGAAGGCGCCGACCGCGCCCTGGCCGGCGTGCGTGCCGATCACCGGGCCCGCTTCGAGCAGCTCGAAGCGCGCCGGCGTCGTGGTCAGCTTCGCGCGCAGGCTCGAGGCGACGCGCTCGGCTTCGGCGGCCGCGCCGGAGTGGATGACGGCGATCCGCGCGCCGTCGGCGCGGTTCGCCTCGGCCGCGGCGGCGTCGACGATCGTGTCGAGCGCCCGCTGGTAGGTGCGCACGCGCGCGTGCTCGGCGATCGCGCCGGAGTCGATGCGCAGCACCGGAAGAATCTTCACGAGCGAGCCGATGAAGGCTTGCGCGCGCGAGATGCGCCCCGTGCGCACGGCGTGAGTGAGATCCGGGACGGTCGCGAAGCCGCGCAGCCGCGCCTTGTCGCGTTCGATCGTCGCAAGAACGCTCGCGGCGTCGCCGTCGCGCGCGACCTCGGCGGCGTGCTGCGCGAGCAGCGCGAGCCCGCCCGCGACCGTTCCGGAGTCGACGACGTGGATCTCCGCGTTCGGGAACGCCCGGCGTGCGGCGGTCGCGGCGTTGATCGTTCCCGAGAGGCTCGCCATGATCGTCACGCAGACGATCGGGCGCCCGGCCTCGACGTGCGGACGGAACGCGTCTTCGAACATGGCCGGCGTGGGCTGCGCGGTCGTCGGAAGGACCGCGAGCGACGCGAGCTTGCGGTAGAACTCATCGTTCGCAATTTCGACCTTGTCGCGATAGCGCGCGTCGCCGAAGTTCACGAAGAGCGGCACGACGTCGATGCCCTCGGCGCGGGCCGTCTCCGGGGTGATGTCCGAGGTCGAGTCGGTGACGACGGCGACGTTCATGCGGCGAGCGCCGCGCCGATCGAGCCGACGAGATCCGCGCGCGCGACCTGCGCGGCCTGGCGGATCGCGTTCCGCATCGCGACGCGGTCGGAACGCCCGTGCGCGACGACGCAGTTGCCGCGCACGCCGAGGAGCGGCGCGCCTCCGTACGTCGAGTAGTCGAGGCGCACGCGGACGCGGTCGAAGACGCCTCGGCTCAGCAGGCCGCCGATCTTTCCGATCGGGCCGCCGCGCTCGTACGAGTCGCGCATGATGTCGCGGAAGTACGCGCCGCTGCCTTCGGCGGTCTTCAGGATGACGTTCCCGACGAATCCGTCGGCGACCACGACGTCGGCGTGGTTCAGGAAGATGTCTTTTCCCTCGATGTTGCCGATGAAGTTCACCGGCGCGCGCTCGAGCAGCGCCGCGGCCTCCATCGACTGCGCGTTGCCCTTCGAGCGTTCCTCGCCGACCGAGATGACGGCGACCTTCGGATCGGCGACGCCGAGCCCGGCGCGCGCGTATGCGGCGCCCATCAATCCGAACTGCATGAGCCACTCCGGCTTGCAGTCGACGTTCGCGCCCGCGTCGCACAGCACGACCGGCCCGCTCTTCCCGGGAAGCACCGCGCCGATCGCGGGGCGCGCGATACCGGCGATCGTGCGCAAGCGAATCAGCGCCACGGCGAGGAACGCGCCGCTGTTCCCCGCCGAGACGACGGCGTCGGCGCGCCCCTCGCGCACGAGATCGACCGCGACGCCGAGCGACGTGCCCGACGACGCGCGCACGGCTTGCGACGCGTGGGCGTCCATCGCGATCTCGCGCTCCGCGTGCACGATCTCGAGCGGCTCTCCGCCGAGCAGCGGCGTCAGCCGCGGCGTGTCGCCGACGAGGACGATCTTCCCGAGCCCGTCGCGGTGCGCGAGCAGCGCGCCGGCGACGATCTCACCGGGCGCGTCGTCCCCGCCCATCGCGTCGACCGCGATCACCGGGACGCGGTCCGCCGAGGCGCTACTCAACGGCGATCCAGTATTCGATGCTCGGCTGACCGCCGAAGTAGTACTCGACCTCGACGCCCGGAAAGCGCTCGCGCAGCGCGGCGGCGAGGTTCTGCGCGTCGCGCTCGCGCTGCGCGCCGCCGTAATACAGCGTGAGCAGCGCCGCGCCGGCCGCGCCCAGCTCGCGCGCCGCGTCGGCGACGACGTCCTCGAGGGAATCCGCGCTCAGGAGCCGCTTCCCGATCGCCGCGCTGGGCGCGCCCTTCTTCACCGCGACGCCGTCGACGCGCGCGTCCTTTCCGGCGAAGAACGCCGACGCGCTGCGCACCGAGCTCACCGCCGGAAGCAGCTCGTCGAGGGGCAGCGGCTCGTCGAGCCCGCCGAGCCGCAGCAGCGCGGCGAGACCGGCGACCGGATCGGCGGTCGGGACGACGACGACGCGCTTCTCGGTGAGCGGCTGGACCTCGCGCGCCGCGAGCGCGACGTTCGGGTCGTTCGGGAGGAGATAGACCGTGTCGGCGAGCGAGGCGTTGACGCCGATCAGCAGCTCCTCGACCGACGGGTTGGCGTCGCCCGCGATCGCGACGTCGGCGCCCAGCTCGCGGACGATCCGGTCGAACCCGGCGCCGGGAACGACCGCGGCGATCCCGACCGCCTTCGCCGGCGGGTCGACGACCAGCAGATGGTGCTGCCGGGCCATGTCCTCGCGCTTCCAGCGGGTCACCGACCCGTGCCGCGCGGCGATCGCCTTGACGGCGTCGGGCTCGGCCGTGTGCAGGTGCACCTTGATCGTCGGCTTCGCTCCGATCACGAGCAGCGAGTCGCCGTGGCGGCTCAGCTCGTCGCGCAGCGGGTGCGCCTCGACCGTCGCGTCCTCCAGCACGAACTCGGTGCACCAGCGGTTCTCGCCCACGACCTGCCGCCGCGTGAAGACCCCCGTGCGGACCGGACGGCGCGGGAAGGCCGTCCCTCGGACGGTTTCCTCGGGCAGAAACCGCAGCGCGCCTTCCAGGAAGTAGCAGAACCCGGCCCCGCCCGAGTCGACCACGCCCGCCTCCTTCAGCGCGGGCAATTGCTCGGGGGTCCGGTCGAGCGCGTCGTTCGCGGCGCGCAAAGCGGCATTCGCGAGCCGGTAGAAGTCGGGCTCCCGGACCGAGATCCGGTACGCCTCCTCGGCGGCGGCGTTGGCGACCGAGAGGATCGTCCCCTCGACCGGCTTCGTGAGCGCGGCGCGGGCCGCGCCGACCGCCTCCTTCATCGCCAGCGAGAGCTGGAAGGTGTCGATGCGGTCGCGGTGCCGGACGCTGTGGGCGAAGCCGCGCAGCATCTGCGAGAGGATCACCCCGCTGTTGCCGCGCGCCCCGAGCAGCGAGCCGTTCGCGGCGGCGGCGGCGACGACGGCGAGCGTCTCCCCGCGGACGGTCCGGGCTTCGCGCATGGCGGCCTTGGCGGTGAGGAACATGTTCGATCCCGTGTCCCCGTCCGGGACCGGAAACACGTTCAAGTCGTTGAGGACGCCCCGATACTTCCGTAAGAAGTACGTGCCGGCCGCGACGAACTTCTCGAACGCGCGCCCGTCGAGCTCGGTGACTGCCATGGAGCGCAACTCGCGTTCCTGGGAGGGCGGCCGTGGCCCTGCGACCTTTCCCGCGCTTGAGGGCGGAGCCGGAATGTGATACAGTCCCTCCGTTATGGCCAAGCGATGCGACGTGTGCGGCAAGGGGCCCATGTCGGGCAACAACGTCAGCCACGCGATGAACAAGACGAAGCGCCGGTGGCTCCCCAACCTCCAGTCCGTTCGGGTCGACGACCGCGGCACGCATCGCACCGCGCGCGTGTGCACCAGCTGCCTGCGCGCCAAGCGCGTCAAGCGGGTCGGCACCGCCTGATCCCTGCCGGCGCGCCGCGCCGGCCGTGAACGAGACTCCGAATTCGGGGCGCGAACGAGGTTCGCGCCCTTTCTGCGTTGCCTGACCGGCGGCGGCTCGCTCTGCCCGGCGTGCGGCGGTGCGCGCCGAAGGAGGCGCCGATGATCCGCTCGATCGCGTTCCGGCTCCTCGCGCCGGCATTCGCAGTGCTCCTTCCCGCGATGGCGAGCGCCGCTGAGCCGTCCAACCTTGCGCTGGCGAAGGCCCAAGTCGCCGCGTACTACACGTCGGGCGCATGGGATCGCGACGTGCGCGCGCGCCTCACGACGGCCCGTGCGTACGTCGACGCCCGGGTGCGCGCCGGCGTTCGCAAGCCGGCCGTCGTCCTCGACATCGACGACACCGCGCTCTCCGACTACGGCTACGAGAAGGCGCATGACTTCGGCTACGACGCACGCTCGTACGACGCCGACGTGCGCGCCGAGCGCTTCCCGGCGATCGCGCCGACGCTCGCGTTCGTGCGCCACGTCGAGGCCGAGCACGTCGCGGTGTTCTTCGTGACCGGGCGGCGCGCGCCCGAGCTGAGCGACACGGAAGGCAACCTCCGGCGCGCCGGCTACCCGCCGTACGCCGGGCTCTTCTTACGGCCGGTCTCCGACCACGCGCGGTCGGTGATCCCGTTCAAGTCGCACGCGCGGGCCGAGATCCAGCATCTCGGTTACACGGTCCTCGAATCGGTCGGCGATCAGTGGAGCGACCTGCGCGGCGGGCACGCCGAACGAACGACGAAGCTGCCCAACCCGATGTACCTCATTCCGTAGCGCTCGAGCGCAGGTGATCCCAGCCCGACGGGCCGACCGGCGACCCGTCGGCACGCCGTACGCCCGGCTCGCCCACGATCCGTCCGACCGGCAGGAGCGCGCGTCCGGTATGCGCCCGGAAGCGCGCGGCGAGGTGGCCGAACGCGTGCCGGCGGACCGCGACGAGCAGCTCGAAGTCCTCGCCGCCGCCGAGCGCCCAGGCCTGCGGGTCGCCGCCCGTGCGGGCCGCGACCGCGACGGCCGCGTCGTGCACCGGGATCCCGTCCAGCACCGCGCCGGCTGCGGAAGCGGCGCAGAGCCGCGCGAGATCGGTCGAGAGGCCGTCCGAGAGGTCCATCATCGCGCGCACGCTGCGGGACGCGGCGAGCCAGCGCCCTTCGCGCAGCCGCGGCTCCGGCCGCCGGAACGCCGCCACGGCCGGCGAGACGTCCGGCGCGGCGGCGACGTGCGCGCCGGCGCGCGCCGCGGCGAGCCCGGCGGCGCTCGCGCCGAGCGGTCCGGTCACGGCGACGACGTCCCCGGGGCGCGCGCCGGCGCGCGTCTTCAGGTTCGAGGCGCGCACCTCGCCGATCGCGGTGATCGCGACGGTGATCGCGGGCGCCCGCGTGAGGTCGCCGCCGGCGATCGCGCAGCGCGCGCGGCGCGCGAGCGCCGCGATGCCGTCGTACATCGCGACGACCCACTCGGGGTCCGTTTCCGGCGGAAAGCCGAGCGCGACCGTGGCGAGCACCGGACGCGCGCCCATCGCGGCGAGGTCGGAGAGGTTCGCCGCGAGCGCGCGGTGCCCGACGTCCTCGGCGCTCATCAGCGCGCGCGCGAAGTGCACGTCCTCGACGAGCGCGTCGGTCGTCACGACGCTGCGGTTGCTGCGCGACGGCTGCCACACCGCGGCGTCGTCGCCGATCCCGAGCAGCACCTTCCCCGGCGCGACGGCGCGCAGCGCGTGCGCGATCCGGCCGATCAGCGCGTCTTCGTTCACCTGCGCGCGCCGCGCGCGCCTTCGACGCGCCGGCGCATCGCGCGCACCGCTTCGGCCGGGTCGGCGCCCGCGAACACCGAGTTGCCGGCGACGAGGACGTCGGCCCCGGCGATCACCGCACGCTCGACGTTCTCGAGCCCGATCCCGCCGTCGACCTCGATTTCGCAGCCCGGATTGCGCGCGTCGAGCAGCGCGCGCACCTCGGCGATCTTCGCCAGCGCATGCTCGATGAACGACTGCCCGCCGAAGCCGGGATTCACGCTCATGACGAGCACGCGATCGATCTCCTCGACCAGATCGACCAGCATCGAGACCGGCGTCCCCGGATTGATCGCGATCCCGGCCTTCGCGCCGATCTCGCGCACATGGCGCAGGAGCCGGTGCTGGTGCGGCGTCGCCTCGTAGTGGAAGGTGATGACGTCCGCGCCAGCCTCGCGGAACGCGTCGACGTAGCGCTCGGGCTCGACGATCATCAGATGGCAGTCGAACGGAAGCGCGGTGAGCCGGCGCAAGTCCTTGACGATCTTCATCCCCCACGTGAAGTTGGGGACGAAGCGTCCGTCCATCGAGTCGAGATGGAGCTCGTCCGCGCCGCCCGCCTCGACGGCGCGAATCTGCTCGGCGATCGCGGCGAAGTCGGCCGAGAGCAGCGAAGGGGCGATCTTGGGCGTCACGTCGTCGTCAGCGCGGCGTCGCGGGCCCGTTCGCATCGCCGGGCGCGGCGGCGCCGTTCTTCGCGTTCCGCGGCGAGGGCGTGGGGATCCAGCGCGCCGGCTCTTCGCCCACCTGCGTCTGGTTCAGCAGCTCGTTGTTGACGTAGGTCTCGAGCGTCGCGCTGCCCACCACCGTCAAGTTGAAGTCGAGCTTCTGCCCGCCCTGCGCGTAGCCGTCGTACACGTTCCACGTCCCGGTGTCGTCGCGAACCTGCATCCGCACGTCCGCGGTCTGGTCGTTCGCGGGAACCGTCGCCGAGACGTGCACTTGGCGCACGAGGTAGCCGTACTCCCCGGGTCCGGCGCTGATCTGCAGCGAGACCGACTCGAACGGATCGATCGACGATCCCGGCCCGGGCTTCTGGCGCACGATCGTGCCGCGCGGCGGACCGGACGTCCCGAACGGCGTCCACACGACTTGGCCCAGGATGATGTTGTCGCGTGCGGCCTCGTCGCGCGCCTCGTCGATCGTCATCCCGGTGAAGTTCGGCACCTTCACGTCGCCGCGCGGCCCGCGGCTGAGCGTCAGCGCGACCTTCGAGCCCGGACGGACGCTCGTGAGCGGGGCCGGATCCTGCGTCGCGATGTGATCGCGCGGGATCTCGTCGTTCGTCACGTACGTCGTCTTGTCGAGCTGCAGCTTCAGCCGGTTGAGGTCCAGCCCCGCGTTCCGCAGCGACTCGTAGCGCAGGTCCGGCATCGGAAAGATCGTCACGCCGGTGCTCACGATCAGCGAGACTTGGCGGCCTTCGCGGACCTGCGTCCCCGCCGAGGGCTGCTGGCTCGAAACGACGCCTTTCGGAAAACGGTCGCTGGATTGCGAAGCGACGACGGTGCAGCGCAGGTGCAGGCGGGCGCACTGCGCGGTGGCGTCCTGCTGCGTCTGCCCGACCACGGACGGCACGTACACGGCGACGGCGCTCGGCGCGAAAAAGTCCTTGATCGCCCGACCGAACCAGACCGTGACGCCGACCGCGAAGGCGAGCGAGAGCGCGAAGACCCAGTCGCGGTCGAGCAGATCCAGCACGCGTCCGCGGCGGCGGCGCGCGACCGGGACGGCGTCCGCGCCGCCCGAGTGGAGCATCAGGCGAGCGCCTCGAGCTGCGCTTCGTCGAAGTCCGCGTTGCTGTACACGCGCTGGACGTCCTCGTGCTCTTCGAGCGCGTCGAGGAAGCTCAGCACCGCTTCGGCGTCGCCGTTCCCCGGCCGCGTCGTCTGCGTCGGCTCCATGGCGAGCTGCGCCGAGCGCACGCGCACGCCGGCCTTCTCGAGCGCGTCCTTCACCGCCATCAGCGCCTGGGGCTCGGTCACGATCTCGGCTGCATCGTCCTCGCCGCCGTAGCGCACGTCGATCACGCCGTCGATGAGCGCGCGTTCGGTGAGCTCGTCCTCGGAGAGCCCCGACTTGTCCGCTTCGACGATCCCGTGCGACGCGAACATCCAGCCGACCGCGCCGGTCTCACCGAGATTCCCGCCGTTGCGGCTGAACAGGAAGCGCAGCTCCGAGGCGGTGCGGTTGCGGTTGTCGGTCGCGGCGTCGACGATCACCGCCACGCCCGCCGGGCCGTAGCCCTCGTAGCGGATCTCCTCGATCTCCTTCTCGCCCGCGCCGCCGGTCGCGCGCACGATCGCGCGCTTGATGTTGTCCATCGGCATGTTGTTGGCGCGCGCTTTGTCGACGGCCATCTTCAAGCGATAGTTGGCCTCGGGGTCGGGCGAGCCGTTCTTCGCCGCGAGGATGATCTCTTTGGAAAGCTTCGTGAACAGCGCGCCGCGCTGCGCGTCGACTTTTCCCTTGCGCAGCTTGATGTTGTGCCACTTCGAATGTCCGGACATCGTTTCTCAGATCCAGCTCGGGAGCCACATGCGCGCGGTGTACGCGTCCCACGGTATCGGCGTCCCGGAGAGTACGGGGAAAAAGTAGACGAACGCGCCCACGACGATCGCCGTGTACCCGCCCACGCACCAGCGCGCCCACGCGCGCTCGGGATGCGAACCGCCCCACGCCCACACCCGCTGGAGCACGATCGCGTTGGCGAGACAGATCAGCGCGAGGTTCGGGAAGAAGTGGTACTCGAACGCGAGCCGCGGCGAGCGCGCCCACGGGAGCCACTGGAACAGATAGGCGACGACGAGGAGCGCGTAGCCTTTGTTGCGCTCGCGCCACGCCAGCCACGCGACGATCGGGACGCTCGCGAGCCCCGCCCACCACACGAACGGGTTCGGGAGCGCGCGGATCGACGCGACGCAGCAGTCCGGCATCCCCTTCGGAGCCACGTGCGTGTACTGCGCGTAGTACAGGATGGGACGCAGGTCGAGCGGCCACTGCCACCACACCGACGAGTACGGGTGCGTCGCGACGAGCGTGTCGTGGTAGCGAAACATGTCGTGCTGCATCGCGATCACGTCGACGTAGCCGTGGCCGAGCGTGAAGTACGGGATGTAGGAGAGCATGTAGACGAAGCCGCCGACGACGATGACCGCGGCGAAGACCAGGTCGAACGGCATCCCGAACGGGTTGCCGAACAACGCCGGCCGGCGCAGCCAGCGCTGCGCCATGACGACGGCGGCGACGAAGAAGACGACGACGAAGTCGAACAGCCCGTTCCACTTCGAGTCGGCGACGAGCGCCGCGAAGAGCGCGGTCGCGACCCACCAGATGCGCGCGTCCCCCGCCCGCGCGGTCGTCCCGTCGACGCTCGCCGTGCCGTCGGCGCGGTACGTCGCGGTCGCGTCGGGCGTCTCGTAGGTGAGCGTCCCCTCCGCATCCACGGTGCGGCGCAGCTCCCCGTATCTCGATTCCATTGCGGGACGGTCCTTGCGCGCGGCGCCGAGCGCGAGTCCCGCGCCTTCGGGCGTCGCGAGCCGCGGACCGCTCGACTCGCCCAGGATCACCCGCGTCCCGTCGGCATACGAGGTCTCGCTACGTTCCGGCGTGACGCGCGGGACGGCGAACACGCGCCCGATCAGCCAGACGAGCAGCACCGTCCAGACGAACGCGATCTGCTGCGCCGAGCCGACGTAGTCGACGCCGCGCACGGTGATCGGCCCGGACCAGTGCGGCACGACCCAGAGCGCGACGAAGAGCCCGAGGACCAGCGCCGCGGTTGCGGTGACGGCGAGCGCGACGGCGCCCGGCTGAACGAGCGGCGTGCGGCGTGCGATCTGCGCCGAGAGCCACAGCCGGTAGAACGCGTAGAGCGTGAGCAGCGAGAAGAACGCGACGGTGATCTCGGGCGTCGCGATGCGCGACTGCACGTAGTGGAAGCCGTCGCACGCGAGCATGAGCGCAGCGAGCGACGCGAAGAGCGTCGAGCCGCACAGCCGCTTCGCGAAGCAGTAGAGCACGCCGACGGTGAGCGCGCCGACGACGACGTTGAGGAAGCGCCACCCGAGCGCGGTGTCGCCCAGCCCGTGCAGCCCTCCGAAGAGCATCATCGAGAGCGTGATGACGAGCTTGGTGAGCGGCGGGTGCGTGAACTCGAACGGCCCCCAGCCGCTCACGTCGATGTGCTTGAGATATTCCTCGCCCGCGCGCGCGTAGTAGATCTCGTCGAAGATCTTGTCCGGCGGATACCACACCCAGGCGACCATGACGACGAACGACGCGAGCGTCATCCCGCCGGCGATCAGCCAGTCGACCCGCGTCATCGCGGCGATCCCTTCGCGCGGGTCGAACCACGCGCGGCCGCGCGCGAGCAGCCCGCCGATACCCGTGGTCTCGAGCAGGAACGGACCCGCGCCGGAGCGCGCCGGAACAGCGGCGGCTTCATCCGCATTGCCCAGATAGCGGAACGTCAGGAAGAACAGCAGCGCGACGTTGAGCAGCGCGGCGGGATGCGAGATCCCGGGCCAGAGATTCATCGGATCCGGCCCGTTGGGCAGCTTCGCCTCCATCACGGCCTGATAGGCGAACGAATACGCGCAGTTGAGGTACATCGTCACGCTGAGCGCGAGCGCCGACCATAACCAGGTGCGCCCGAACGCCACCAGCGGCATCACCAGCAGGAACGCGCCGAACACGTATCGCTCGTGCATGCGCGTGGCGAGCACGAAGAACGCGAGCGCGCACAGCATCGCTCCCTCGAGGAACGCGCGCTCGTCGCGCCGCTGGAGGTAGCGCCCGACGATCAACGCCGTCGCCGCGACCACGAGCCCGATCCCCCACGCCCACAGCGGTCCGGCGGCGACGCCGAAGAACGTCAGCGGCGCGGTGTCGGGCTGCCAGAACGGCCCGCGCACCGCGTACAGCGTGAACGCGTTCACGGTGTTGTACGCGTACACGCCGCTGCCGTACGTGTAGCGCGCGAGGAGCCAGCCGAGGACGTCGGCCTGCGGGTGGAACAGCAGACCGGTGAGCACCGCGAGCGCGAAGCCGGCGACGATTCCGGCGCCGGTGCCGGCGAGGCGGCGCGCGCGCGTCGCCGCGTCGCTCGCCGCGAACGGGTAGGCGAGCAGCATCACGCCGACCGTCGCGGCCTGCGGCTTCATCAGCAGCGAGAGCGCGAAGGCGAGCCACGCCCACACGAGCCGCGGGACCGTCTTCGACGGCTCGTCGCCCGAACGCAGCACGCACCAAACGGCGACGAGGACCAGCCCCCACGAGACCGAGTCGACTTGCCCCCAGTACGCCGAGACGTAGATCGCGGCCGGATTCAGCGCGAGCAGCGCGGCCGCGAGCAGCGCGATGCCGCGGCTCGCGTAACGCCGGGCGATCGCGAACACGAGCCCCGCATCGACGAGGTCCATCGCGATCGCCGGAAGCTTCACCAGCGTGCGCAGCAGCGCGTAGCCGTGCGACTGGTCCGCCGCGGCGCCCGGCAGCAGCGCGTAGACGTGGCCGACGATCCACAGCACGAGGAAATAGCCCGGCGGGTAGTCCGCGAAGCCGGCGTTCTTGTAGAACAGCCAGGGCGGGTTGTCGCGCAGCGTCCCGGCCCACGACTCGAACGCGCCGATGTCGTTGTGGAATCCTTCGCTGCCGATGAAGAGCAGCCGCAGGACGAGCCCGGCGCCGAGGATCGCGGCGAGCGGCGCGAGCGCGTTGCGCTCGTCGACCGACGTCGCCACGCGCGCTTGTGCCGAGGCGTTCATGCGATGCGCCGGACCGCGCCGCCGAAGAACGCTCGCACGCGCCCGCTGCGATCGATCGCCTCGCGATCCGCGATCGCGTCGGCGTCGGCGAGGGCGGTCCGGACCGCGCGCAGCGCCGCTTCGCGCGCGCCGAGCCGGTCGAGCGCGTCGATCGTCGCCGCGACGGTCCGGGCGTCGAGCTCGGTTCCGCCGGCGTAGGCCGACGCGACGCGATCGCGCGCGGCGGACGGCGGGCCGGCCAGCGCCCAGACGACGGGGAACACCCACTTCCGCTTCGCGAGGTCGGCGCCGCTCGGCTTGCCGGTCGTCGCGGAGTCGCCCCACGTGCCGAGGAGGTCGTCCTCGATCTGGAACGCGATCCCGTAGGCGCGGCCCAGCGTGCCGTACGCCGCCGCGCGCCGCTCGGTCGTCCCGGCCGAGAGCGCGCCCAGCTCGCAGGCAGCGGCGAAGAGCGCGGCGGTCTTTCCGCCGATCATCGCGCGATAGTCGTCCATCGTCACTCGCGCTTCGGTTTCGAACGCGATGTCCCGTCCCTGCCCGGCGCACATCGCGAGGTGCGCTTCCTGCAGCACGCGCGTCATCGCCACGGTGCGCTCCGCCGGGCGCGGCGCGCTTCCGTCGAGCAGGCTCAGGTAGGCGACCGCGCACAGCGCGTCGCCTGCGTTGATGCCGTGCGCGAGCCCGAAACGCGACCAGAGCGTCTCGCGGCCGCGCCGCAGCCGGTCGCCGTCCTCGATGTCGTCGTGGATCAGCGAGAACTCGTGGACGATCTCGATCGCGCACGCCGCGTCGAGCGCGTCCTCGTCGACGCCGCCCTCCTCCGCGCAGACCTCGAGGACGAGCCGCGAGCGCAGGCGCTTGCCGCGACGCGACGGCTCGCCGAACCCGAAATGATAGCGAATCTGCGCGCTCGTCGGCGAGCCGTCGTCGAAGCGCGTGACCGCCCGCTCGAGGGCGGCTTCGAGACTACCGCAGGCTGCCGGCGAGAGCATCCATTCGGTCCGCGACCCGATCGACGAGCCATCCCGGCGTCGACGCGCCGGACATCAGGCCGGCGATCCGCACGCCCTCGAACCACGACGAGTCCAGCTCGTCCGGACCTTCGATATGGTACGCGCGCGCGCCGTTCATCGCCGCCAGCTCGGCCAGGTGTTTCGTGTTCGCCGAGGTCTTGCCGCCGACGACCACCATCACCTCGACCTCGCGCGCGAGCACCTCGACTTCGCTCTGGCGGTTCTTCGTGTCGGTGCAGATCGTGTTGACGGCCCGCACTTCGTAGTACTTCTCGCTGAGCTTGCGCACGATGTCGGCGAAGCCCGGTCCGTTCCACGTCGACTGCACGACGACGCCGACCCGGCTCGCGCGCGGCAGCTTCTCGACGTCCTCGACCGTCTGGATGCACCACGCGCCCGGGACGTGCGAGAGCGTGCCCTTCACCTCCGGGTGGTTCGCATCGCCGACGACGACGATCTTGTAGCCGTCGTTGCGGAGCTTCTCGGCCTGGACGTGGATCTTCGTGACCATCGGACACGTGGCGTCGATGACGGTGAGCCCGCGCTCTTTCGCCTTGTCGAACGTCTCGACGGGCAGCCCGTGCGCCCGCACGAACATCGTCCCGGTCGTCACCTCGTCGACGCTCGTCGCGTTCTTGAGCCCCTTCTCTTCGAGCTGCGCGACCATCTGCGGGTTGTGCACGACGTGGCCGAGCGTCGTCACGTCGCCGCCGAGGCGCTCGACCGCCTCCTCGGCTTTCTTGACCGTGATGGCGACGCCGAAGCAAAATCCCTGGGTCTTCGCCCGCTTGATGATCACCGGTTGCTCTCCTCGAGCGTGCGGATGCGCTGCATGATCTCCGCCGCTCCCTTCTCCAGATCGTCCCCCTCCGACTGCCGGTTCCGCGCGAGATGCATCGGCGCGCCGAACGCGACCGTCACGCGCTTGAACGGGCGAAGCTCGCGCGAGCCGACGATCGCCGCCGGGACGACGGGCGCTCCGGAGGCCGCGGCGAGAAACGCGGCCCCGGCTTTCGCCTCCTTGTCTCCGTGGACGTTGCGGCCGCCCTCCGGGAAGACCCCGATGCACCGCCCTTCCTTCAGCATGCGGAGCGACGCGCGGAGCGCGGCGGTGCCGCCGGCCTGCCGGTCGACCGGGTAGGCGTTCAGCCGGGCGATCAGCGGCCCGAGGAGCGGGACGGCGAACAGCTCCTTCTTCGCCATGTACGAGATGGGCCGCGTCAGCGCGACGCCGACGAGCGGCGGATCGAAGTTCGAGACGTGGTTCGAGGCGACGATCAGCGGCCCGGTGCGCGGGACGTTCTCCCGGCCCACCACCCGCAGGCGCCAGACGACCCGCGCCAGGCCGCTGACGACCACGTAGGCCATGCCGTAGAGCGTCACGCGCGCGCGGCGGCCATCGCCTCGCGCATGCGGGCGACGACCGCGGCCGGCTCGAGGTCGGTCGAGTCGATCGTCACCGCGTCCGGCGCGGCGCGCAGCGGGGAGGCGGCGCGGTTCGTGTCGAGCCGGTCGCGCTCGACGATCTGCGCCCGGACCTCGTCGTAGGGCACGTCGAGGCCGCGCGCGCGAAACTCCGCCCGACGGCGGCGCGCCCGCTCGTCGACCGACGCGGTGAGATAGAACTTGTGCCGGGCGGCGGGCAGCACCACCGTGCCGATGTCACGCCCGGCCATCACGACCGGCCCTTTGTCGGCGATCGCCCGCTGCCGGTCGACGAGCTCGGCTCGGATACCGGGCAGCGCCGCGACCGACGAGACGGCCGCCGCGACGTCCGGGTCGAAGAGCCGGTCGCCGACGTCATGCGCGTCGATGAGCACGCGGTAGCCGGCGACCCGGGCCGGGTCCGGCTCGATCGCGATCGTATGGTGCGCCAGCATCGCGAGCAGCCCGGACTCGTTGTCGAGGTCCACCGCGTTCTTCAGCGCCAGGTAGGCGACGGCGCGGTACATCGCGCCGGTGTCGAGATAGAGATGGCCGATCTCGCTCGCGAGCGTCTTCGCCGTGAGTGTCTTCCCGCTCGCGACGGGTCCGTCGATCGCGACGTGGTCGTTCGCCATGCCGGACCCGCACGTTCGCCGGGTCCCGCCCGGAGGCCCGTCGTACGGAACGGCATGGACACGGCCGATCGCGCCGCCGAACGTCCGTGGCGAGCGGTGTTGCGCAGCCTGTGGGCGCGCTGTCTCGCCGACCGCGCCGGCACGACGCACGGCGACGCCGGTCGGCGCAGCGAGGAGTGGCCGCGAGAGCGAACGGTGATGCTAGGCCTCGGCCTGGGGTTCCACGAGACCCTGTCGTTCGTGTATCGGACCGCGCCGACGTTCGAGCAGCTCGAGCGCTGGGTGCTGGAACGCAACGGCGGCGCGCTCGACGACGACCTCCTTGCGCGGCTCGATGCGGCGCTGCTCGGCACGTCCGGCAACGACGAGCCCCCCGACGCGGTGCTGAGCGCCGCCGACCTTGCGTTCTTCGCGGAGCACGGCTACGTGATCGTGCGCGAGGCGGTCATGCGCGCGCAAGCCGCGGCCGCCGAAGACGCGATCTGGGAGTTCATCGGCGCCGACCGTGACGACCCGGCGACGTGGTACCGCGGCCCGCAGGGGCACAGCATCTGGGTCCCGCTGCTGCGCCATCCCGCCTTCGAGCTGAACCGGCGCTCGCCGAGGATCCGCGGCGCCTTCGCGCAGCTCTGGGGCCGCAGCGATCTGTGGGCGACGACCGATCAAGGCGGCTTCAACCCGCCCCAGCACGCCGGCTGGCGCTTTCCGGGGCCGAACCTTCATTGGGACACCGGGCTCGTGCCGCCGGTGCCGTTCGGGCTCCAGGGGATCCTGTATCTCGTCGACGTCGCGCCCGACCAGGGCGCGTTCACGTGCGTTCCGGGATTTCACCGGCGCATCGACGCGTGGCTCGCGGCGCTCCCGCCGGGTGCCGATCCGCAGAAGCAGGACCTCGACGCGCTCGGCCGCGCGCCCGTCTCGGCGAACGCGGGCGATCTCGTGATCTGGCACCACGCGCTGCCGCACGGAAGCAGCCCCAATCGCGCGGCCCGCCCGCGCATCGTCCAATACATCACCCTGCGGCCCGGGCTCGGCGAGGAAGAACCGCGCTGGAGCTGACTGCCAGGCACCTGGCACGGCCCCGCGCAACGATGTGAACCGTGGCGAAGGCCAAGTCGGTCTACTCCTGCACGGGCTGCGGATTCGAATCGGCGCGCTGGCTGGGGCGCTGTCCCGCCTGCGAGGCCTGGAACACCTTCGAAGACGCCCCGGTCGTGAAGCCGGCGAAAGCGCCGGCGGCGCGCACGGTCGCGCCGCTGCGGCCTGCTGCGCCGGTGCCCCTTGCCGCGATCGAGGACACGCGCATCGCGCGGCGCCGCACCGGGATGGCGGAGTTCGACGCGCTCCTCGGCGGCGGCATCGTGCCGGGGAGCTTGGTGCTTCTCGGCGGACCGCCGGGCGCCGGAAAATCCACGCTGCTGTTGCAGCTCGCGACCGCGCTGGCGCGCCGCGACGCGCACGCGGTGTACGTGTGCGGCGAAGAGTCGGCGGCGCAGACGAAGCTGCGCGCGCAGCGCGTCGGCGCCGCGGAGTCGCTGCTCGTGTTCCCCGAGACGAACCTGCGTGCGATCCTCGACGCGCTCGAGCGCAACGTCCCCGACGTGCTGGTCGTCGACTCGATCCAGACCATGTGGCTGCCCGACGTCGAGTCGTTCGCCGGGAGCGTCTCTCAGATTCGCGACTGCACGCAGGTGCTGATGGAGTTCGCGAAGCGCACCGGCTGCGCGACGTTCGTCGTGGGGCACGTCACGAAGGACGGCGCGATCGCGGGACCGCGGCTGCTCGAGCACCTCGTCGACACCGTGCTCTACTTCGAAGGCGATCCGTCGGGCGAGTACCGCATCGTGCGCGCCTATAAGAACCGCTTCGGCGGGATCGACGAGATCTGCGTCTTCTCCATGGACGACGGCGGGCTGCACGAGGTCGCCGATCCGTCGGCGCTGTTCCTGCACGGCCGCGGGCCGCGGCCGAGCGGCTCGTGCGTCGTCCCGACGCTCGTCGGCCAGCGCCCCGTGCTCGTGGAAGTGCAAGCCCTCGTCGGCGAAGCCGCGTACGGAACGCCGCGCCGCCTCGCCGCCAACGTCGACAACGCCCGCCTCGCGATGATCATCGCGATCCTGGAACGCCGCGCCGGCATGCACCTCGGCGCGCACGACGTCTACTGCTCGGTCGCCGGCGGCCTGCGCGTCTCCGAGACGGGCGCCGACCTCGGCATCGCCCTCGCCATCGCGTCCGCGTTCCGCGACGTGCCGCTGGCCGCCGGAACGGTCGCCTTCGGCGAGCTGGGCCTCTCCGGCGAGATCCGCGCCGTCGCGCAGCCGCTGCGCCGAGCCGCCGAAGCGACGAAGCTCGGGTTCACGCGCATCGTCGCGCCGGAAGCCGCCCGCGACGTCGCCGCCGCCGTCCGTCTCGCGTTCGACTAGCGCGCCGCGTTCGTTCGCGACCGATACGATGCACGGCGAGTTCGAGATCGTTCCGAACGTCAGCGAAGGGCGCGATCCGGCGGTGATCGACGCGTGCGTCGCGGCGATGGAGGGCGCCGGGGCGCGGGTCGTCCATCGCACCAGCGATCCCGTGCATCATCGCAGCGTGATCACGGCGGTCGGGCGCGCCTCGCAGGTCGTCGCGGCGGCGGTGGCGCTCGCGCGCGTCGCGCACGAGCGGATCGATCTGCGCGTGCACCGCGGCGCGCATCCGCGGATCGGCGCGCTCGACGTGCTGCCGTTCGTGCCGCTGGGCGATGCGACCCTCGACGATGCGGTGACGCTGGCGCACCGCGCGGCAGCACGCATCTGGCGCGAGCTCGGGATACCGTCGTATCTCTACGGCGCGGCGGCGAGCGCGCCGCATCGCGTGCACCTCGCCGACGTCCGGCGCGGCGAGTTCGAAGGGCTCGCGGAACGCGCGTCGCGCGATCGGGCGTGGTCGTTCGACTACGGCGACGCGGCGCACGCGCGCGCCGGTGCGATCGCGATCGGCGCGCGGCCGTTTCTCATCGCGTACAACGTCGAGCTGGCGAGCGGCGATCTCGCGCTCGCGAAGCGCATCGCGCGGATGCTGCGCGCGTCGAGCGGCGGGCTGAAGACGCTGAAGTGCCTCGGACTGCGGCTTGCGCCCGATCGCACGCAGGTGTCGTGCAACGTCACCGACGTCGAAGCGGTGCCGCTCTACCGCATCACCGAGCTGGTCCGCCGGGCCGCCGCGCGCGACGGCGTCGACGTCGCGCGCAGCGAGCTGATCGGGCTCGCGCCGTACCGCGCGATCGCGCGGACCGCGCGAGCCTATCGCGGGGTCAGGCCGTAACCGAAGACCGAGCCTCCGTCACCGTCGGGACGGCGTCTCGCCCGGATGCCGTGGACGCATCGGCGTGGGCGGTCATTCGTGACCGCCGTTTCCGCTCGCGGGGCACGAGCGGCCACCGAAGACGACCTTCGTGAATTCCGGCCGGTCCTGCGTCGGGAACGGCTCGCTGCCGACCTGGCTGTGCGAGACGCAGTCGTACGAGAGCAGGTAGGCGATGATCGCCGCGTACTGCTCGGGTTTCAGCGAGCCCGGCGCGGTGAGCGGCATCTGCGTCGTCACGATGGTACGGAGCTGCGAAAGGTTGAGCTTGTTGCGCGCCATCTGCGGGCCGGTCAGCGCTGGGGCCGAGACGCCCTGCAGCTGCGCGCCGTGGCACGACGAGCAGTTCTGCGCGTAGAGCTGCGCGCCCTGACTCGCCTGCTGCGGCGTGTACGGGGCCGAGCCGACCGACGGCGGCTGGTTCGCGTTCTTCACGTTCGCGCCGGCGACGTTCTGCGCGGCGGCGCTGTTGACGCGCGGCGAGGCCACGGGTCCGAGCTTGAACGCGACGACCATGCTGCCGTGCGTCTTCGGGATGTTTTTCGTCTGCTGGTTGCCGCCTTCGCCGATCAGGAGCGCGATGTACTCGTCGCCGTTCGCGCGGTACGCGCTCGGCGAAGCCACGATCGACGAGCCGAGGTCGGTGACGAACAGCTGCTTTCCGGTCTTCGCGTCGAACGCGTAGAAATGTCCGCCGAGGTCGGTCGTGAACGCGAGGCCGGTCTTCGTCACCAGGACGCCGCCTTGCCCGGGATACGGGAGCCGGTCGACCCACGCGATCTTTCCGGTGCCCATGTCGATCGCGGTCAGCTTGCCGGTGGGGTCGTCGCGCTTCGGCAGCGCGCCGCCTTCGTACGGCTGGCCGGGGACGTACTTCGGATGGTCGGTCTGCAGCTTCCAGACCGCGCACTCCTCGGTGCTCGGGATCAGAAAGAGGTTGTCGGCGGCGTCGTACGTTCCGCCGTTCCACTCGATGCCGCCGCCGTGATTCGGACACGCGCGCGTGCCTTGCTTCGTCGGCACCGTCGTCAGCACGCCGCTCTGGTCGTCGATCGCCATGCGGTAGATCTGCTTTCCGTTCGTGCGGTCGAGCACGACGAAGTCCGCCGCCTTGTCTCCGATCGCGAGCAGGTGGCGCGGCTGCCCGTCGACCGTCGCGTCGAACAGCACCGCCGGCATCGCGGGGTCGGCGTCGTGCGTATCGTTGCGAAGGATCTGGTAGTACCACTTGATCTTCGGCGAGCCGCTCGAGACGTCGAGCGCGACGACCGAGTTCGTGTAGAGGTTCTGTCCCTTGCGCGGAACGTCGGTGAGGTCGGGACCGGGATTCCCGGGCGCGACGTACACCGCCTGCGTGGCGGGATCGACTGCCAGTCCGCCCCACACGGCGCCGCCGCCGTGCACCCACGAATTGCCGGGCCACGTGTCGTGCCCCGGCTGGCCCGGCCCGGGGATCGTCTGCCAGTCCCAGACTTGGTGGCCGTCCTGCGCGCTGAACGCGGTGACGTGCCCGACGTTTCCGAAATCGCCGCCCGCGGTGCCGAGGATCACGTCGCCGTTGTAGAGGTACGATGCCATCGAGAACCACGAGTTCTGCGTCGACGCCTCCGGCGTGTTCGGGCAGCCGTTGACGTTGAAGATCTGGTGCCCGTCGTTCGCGTCGAGCGCGATGACGCGGCAGTCCTGCGTGCCCTCGTAGATGCGGCCGTGTTCGATCCCGACGCCGCGGTTCACGGCGAACGCGAGAACGTACTTCGGGTTGTACGGGTACTGCCATTTCAGCTCGCCCGTCGTCCCGTCGAGCGCGAGAACGCTGTCGTGCGGCGTCGCGACGTAGACCGTGCCGTGATACACGATCGGCGAGGCTTCCTGCTCGCCGTCGTCGGCGAGGTCGGTGACCCACGCCTTCGCCAGCGTGTTGACGTTCTGCGGCGTGATCTGATCGAGCCCGGTGTATCGAACGTTTCCGTAGGTCTTGCCGGGGAGGATCCAGTCGTCGTCGTCGCTCGCGGCGTTTTCGAGCGCGACGTCGTCGGGTGCGGCGCCGCCGCTGCCTTCGGCGGCCGGTGCGCCGGACGCGTATGCCTCTCCGCCGGTGGCGACGGCTTGCGGCTCCGCCGACGCGCCGACGGAAGTTTGATTCGTGCTGCTCTGATTCGACGTGCACGCCGTGGCGAAGCAAACGGAAAGCAGCAGAGCGGCCAGCGTACGGCCGGACAGCGACATGGAACGTCTCCGGTGCAGCAGAGAAAGTGCGAGTGCCGCTCCTCTACCCCGCGAAGCCCGGTGCGCCCGGTTGCCTATCGCAGGGCGGCGATGCGGCGCAGACCTTCCTCGACGTCCCCGATCGGCGCGACCCAGCTCAAGCGCAGCCAGCCTTCCAGACCGTCACCGAAGATGCGGCCGGGGATCGCGGCGACGCCGCGACGCTCCACCAGCTCGATCGCCGCTTCGTAGGAGTCGCCGCCGTTCGGCAGGCGCACGCAGACGTAGAAGGCGCCGTCGATCGGCACGTAGCGCAAACCGCTCGCGTCGAGCGCCGCGATCACGCGCTCGCGCTGCGCGCGATACCACCCCGACTGTTCTTCGAGCGCCCCGGGCTCGCCGAAGATCTCGTACGCCACGCGCTGCCCGAACGCGCTCGCGGTCGACGTCACGTAGCTGTGCGTGCGCACGCAGGCGTCGATCGCGGGGTCCGGGGCGATCAGCCAGCCGATCCGCATCCCGGTCAGCGCGTTCGACTTCGAGAGCGAGTTCGCGACGACGGTGTACGGGTAGTAGCGCGCGACGTACCCGGCATCGTCGACGTAGGTCAGCTCGCGGTAGATCTCGTCGTGCAACACCCACACGGGCGCGCCGCCGCGGGCGAGCAGCGTGCCGGCGAGCCGGCGCGCGTCGCCGTCGTGGAGCACGCGACCGGTCGGATTCGCCGGCGAGCCGACGACGATCATGCGCGTCGCGGGGCCGACCGCCTCGACGATCGCGTCGACGTCGTACCGGAATGCGTCGGCGGCGCGCATCCCGACGTGCCGGCACGCGATGCCTTCGAGCTGCGCCATCTTCGCGTACGCCGGAAACGCGGGGTCGACGACGAGCAGCTCGTCCGAGGCGGGGTCGAGCAGCGACTTGATCGCCACGTACACGGCCTCTTGCGAGCCGGTCGTCACGCACACGTTGCGCGGCGCGTCCATCCCCGGATACGCGTAGCGTGCGGCGATCCGCTCGCGCAGCGCGAGGTCGCCGGCGTTCACGGTGTACCGGACGCCGGACGCTGCGGCCCACGCGGCGGCCGCGTCGATGAACCGGCGCTGCGGCAGCAGCGTCGGCTCTCCGAGCCCGAGGTCGATCGTCCCGGGCTTCTTGCGCGCCGCGATCGCGCGGATGAGGCTCGGCTCGAGCGAGGCGACGCGCGGGTTCACGCCCGCCGCGGCGAGCGCGAGCGGTTCGCGGAAGGCCGTTCCGCCCACTAGACCGCGACCTCGAACTCGCGCAGCGCCGCGTTCAGCGACGTCTTCGTGTCGGTCGACTCCGAGCGCTCGCCGATGATCAGCGCGCACGGCGTCCCGAACTCGCCGGCCGGAAAGCGCTTCGGCAACGTGCCCGGGATGACGACCGCGCGCGGCGGCACCGCCCCGCGCGCGATCGCCGGTTCCGCGCCGCGCACGTCGACGATGGGCGTCGACGCGGTCAGCACGACGCCCGCGCCCAGCACCGCTTCGCGGCCCACGCGGACGCCTTCGACGACGATGCAGCGCGAGCCGACGAACGCGCCGTCCTCGACGATCACCGGCATCGCCTGCGGCGGCTCGAGCACGCCGCCGATCCCGACGCCCCCCGAGAGATGGACGCCCTTGCCGATCTGGGCGCACGACCCCACCGTCGCCCACGTGTCGACCATCGTCCCGTCGTCGACGTACGCCCCGACGTTCACGTAGCCCGGCATGAGGATCGCGCCCTTGCCCAGGTACGAGCCGTAGCGCGCGACGCCCGGCGGGACACAGCGCGCCCCGAGCTTTTTCCAGTTTCGTTTGGTAGGGAGCTTGTCGTAGTACGAGGGGAGGAAGGCCGCGTTGTGGGCCGACGCCGACGGGAAGTGGATCTCGCGGACGTGCACGTTCTCGTAGCGGGCGAAGGCGAGCAGGATCGCGCGCTTCACCCAGGCGTGGACGACCCAGTCGTCGCCGGCGGGCTCGCAGACGCGCAGCATCCCGTCGTCGAGCGCGTCGAGAACGTCCTCGACCACCTTCCCGGGCTTCTTCTTGATCGCCGCAGGGTCGTCGGCGAGCCGCTCCTCCAGCTCCCCGAATTGCGCTTCCAGGCTCTCCATCGCACCTGCCTTCCGCGCCGCAAACCGGCCTCCCGTTCATAGGGTAATGAAGGACGCCGGGCCCGGTTGCCGCCGCGGCCGCTTGGATCAGGAGACGACGTGAACACCGCTGCCGACGAGCTTCGCATCAACACCATCCGTTTTCTCGCGGTCGACGCCGTGCAGCAGGCGAATTCCGGGCACCCGGGGCTCCCGCTCGGCGCCGCGGCCGCCGCGTACACGCTGTGGACCCGGCACCTGCGCTTCGACCCGTCCGACCCGGCCTGGTTCGACCGCGACCGCTTCATCTTGAGCGCAGGGCACGGCTCGGCACTGCTCTACGCCCTCCTGCACCTCACCGGCTACGACCTCAGCCTCGACGACCTCAAGGCGTTCCGGCAGCTCGGCAGCAAGACGCCGGGGCACCCGGAGTACCATCACACGCCGGGGGTCGAGGTGACGACCGGCCCGCTCGGGCAAGGCTTCGCCAACGCGGTCGGGATGGCGATCGCCGAAGCGCACCTGGCGGCGATCTACAACCGCGAGCAGACGATCGTCGACCACCGGACCTACGTCATCGCCGGCGACGGCGACATGATGGAAGGCGTCGCGAGCGAGGCCGCCTCGCTGGCGGGACACTTGCGGCTCGGCAAGCTGATCGTGCTCTACGACGACAACAAGGTCTCGCTCGCCGGACCGACCTCGGTCACGTTCACCGAAGACATTCGCGAACGCTTCGAGGCCTACGGCTGGCAGACGCTCGAGGTGGGGCCGGAAGAGGCGAACGACGTCGAGGCGCTCGACCGCGCGATCACGCTCGCGAAAGCCGAGACGACGCAGCCCACGCTGATCGCGGTCCGCTCGACGATCGGCTACGGTTCGCCGGAAGCCGGCACGTACAAGACGCACGGCGAGCCGCTCGGCAAGAACATGGAGGCGACGCGCAAGGCGCTGCACTGGGACCATCCGCCGTTCACCGTCCCCGACGAGCCGCGCGCGTTCTTCCTCGAAGCGCGCACCAAAGGCGCGGCGCTGCAGGGCGAGTGGAACGCGCGCTTCGATCAGTGGAAGGCCGCCGAGCCGCAGCTCGCCGCGCAGTTCGAGCGCGCCCGCGACGGTAAGCTGCCCGCGGATCTGCCGTGGCCGACGTTCACCGCCGAGAACGGCGGCGTCGCGACGCGCGAAGCGGGCGGGACGGTGATGAACGCGATCGCCGGCGCGCTTCCGGAACTCGTCGGCGGCTCGGCCGATCTCGACCCGTCGACAAAGACGTACCTGAAAGGCTTCGGCGACTTCCAGCCGGGCAGCTACGCCGGGCGCAACATCCAGTTCGGCGTGCGCGAGCACGCGATGATCGCCGCCTGCAACGGGATCGCGATCCACGGCGGATTGCTGCCCTTCGGCTCCACGTTCTTCAACTTCCTCGATTACTGCAAGCCGGCGGTGCGGCTCGCCGCGCTCAACCGGATCCGCGAGATCTTCGTCTTCACGCACGACTCGGTGTTTCTGGGCGAAGACGGACCGACGCACCAGCCGATCGAGCAGCTCTCGATGCTGCGCGCGACGCCGAACGTCATCGACATCCGGCCCGCCGACGCGCTCGAGACGCTCGAAGCGTGGAAGTACGCGATCCAGCCCGGCGTCGGACCGACCGCGCTCGTCCTCTCGCGGCAGAAGCTGCCGTTTCTCGGCGCGCGGAACGCCGACGTCGCGCGGGGCGCGTACGTGCTCCGCGATCCCGACGGCGCGATCGACCTGATCCTCATCGCGACCGGATCGGAAGTTTCGCTCGCGGTCGAGGCGGCGAAGCTGCTCGAGCAGCGCGGGACGCGCGCGCGCGTCGTGTCGATGCCGTCGTGGAAGCTCTTCGACATGCAGGACGAGGCGTACCGCGCGAGCGTGCTGCCGCCCGACGTCCGCGCGCGAATGTCGATCGAAGCGGCAGCGACGATCGGCTGGAGCAGATACGTCGGCGAACGCGGAATCGCGTTCGGCCTCGACCACTTCGGGACGTCGGCTCCGGCCGCCGCGATCCAGAACGACTACGGATTCACCGCGCAGCACGTCGCCGACACCGCGGCGAGCCTGCTCGCGAACGTCTGACCGTATTCCCGCGCTCGTACACAGAAGGAAAGAGAAGAGACACGACATGGGCGACCAGCTCAAAGAATTAGCCGCCGCGGGCCAGTCGATCTGGCTCGACAACATCCGGCGCGCCATGTTCGCCTCGGGCGATCTGCAGAAGCTGATCGATGAGGGCCTGCGCGGGATGACGTCGAACCCGACGATCTTCGAGAAAGCGACCGGCGCGGGGACCGACTACGACGAGCAGCTGCGCACGCTCGTCGACGAGCGCGATCCGGTGAGCGTGTTCGAGGCGATCGCGATCCGCGACATCCGCAGCGCGTGCGATGCGTTCCGGCCGGTGTGGGAAGAGACGAACGGCCTCGACGGCTACGTCTCGCTCGAGGTACCGCCGAACCTCGCCGACGACACGCAGGGCACGATCGACGCCGCGAAACGCCTGTGGGCCGCCGTCGACCGCCCGAACGTGATGATCAAGATCCCGGGAACGCAGGCGGGGATCCCCGCGATCGCCGCGGCGATCGCGGCCGGCATCAACGTCAACGTCACGCTGCTCTTCTCGGTCGACCGCTACGAGGACGCCGCGAACGCCTACATCTCCGGGCTCGAAGAGCGCGCCGCGCGCGGCGAGCCGATCGACCGCATCGCGTCGGTTGCCTCGTTCTTCGTCTCGCGCATCGACACCGCGGTCGACAAGCGGCTGCAGGCGAAGATCGACAAGGGCGAGACCCAGCTTCAGGGGCTGCTCGGAAAAGCGGCGATCGCGAACACGAAGCTCGCCTACCAGCGCTTCCAGAAGCTCTTCGGCGACGCCCGCTTCGCCGCGCTGAAGGCCAAGGGCGCGCACGTGCAGCGCCCGCTGTGGGCCTCGACGTCGACGAAGAATCCGGCCTATCCCGACCTGCTCTACGTCGACAGCCTCGTCGGGCGCGACACGGTCAACACGGTGCCGCCCGCGACGCTGGACGCGATCCTCGATCACGCGCGGGTGCGTCCCGACACGGTGCTCGAGGACCTCGAAGGCGCGCGCAAGGTGATCACCGACCTCGCGCAGGCGCACATCTCGCTCTACGACGTCACCGAAGAGCTGGTCACCGAAGGCGTGAAGTCGTTCTCCGACTCGTTCGACGCGATGCTCAAAGCGATCCAAGGGAAGCTCGACAAGCTGCGCAGCGGCGCGGCGCCGCGCGTCGCGCTCGCGCTGGGCGAGTACGCGAAAGACGCGGAGGACGCGCTCGACCGGCTCGCCGGCGAGGACTTCCTGCGCAAGCTGTACGGGCACGACCCGTCGCCGTGGTCGAAGGACTCCGCGCACGCGGAGATCATCAAGCACGCGCTGGGGTGGCTGACGATCGCGCAGCAGACGCACGCGCAGGCCGGCGATCTGCGCGAGTTCGCGGAGTCGTGCGCGAAGCGCTTCGATCACGTCGTCGTCCTCGGGATGGGCGGCAGCTCGCTCGCACCCGACGTGCTGCGCGAGACGTTCGGGAAGCGCGGCGGCTACCCGCAGCTGCACGTGCTCGACTCGACGGATCCGCAGCAGGTGAAGGCCCTCGACGACGCGCTCGACATCGCGCGCTCGCTCTTCATCGTCGCCTCGAAGTCGGGGACGACGACCGAGCCCGACGCGTTCTTCCGCTACTTCTTCCAGCGCGTCCAGCAGACGGTCGGCGCGGCGAACGCCGCCGACCACTTCGTCGCGATCACCGATCCCGGGACGAAGCTCGAAAAAGAAGCGCGCGACACGAAGTTCCTGCGCGTCTTCACCAACGATCCCGACATCGGCGGCCGCTACTCCGCGCTCTCGTATTTCGGGATGGTGCCCGCGGCCATCGCCGGCTACGACGCCGGCGCGATCCTCGACCGCGCGATCAACGCGATGCACGCGAACGCGGCGAACCTGGCGGTGCAGGACGCGCCCGGCGTGCGCTTCGGCGCCGCGCTCGGCGCGCTCGCGAAAAAAGGCCGCGACAAGCTGACCATCGTGTGCCATCCGACGGTGCACGCGTTCGGGACGTGGGCCGAGCAGCTCATCGCCGAGTCGACCGGGAAGAGCGGGACCGGGATCGTTCCCGTGGAGGGCGAGGCGCTCGGCGCGCCGAGCGCCTACGGAGACGATCGCGTCTTCGTCTACGTCGGCTGCGGTCTGCCGGGCGAGGACGACGCCGCGGCGCGTCTCGGCGAGCTCGAGAGCGAGGGCCATCCCGTCGTACGGCTCGCGATGAGCGACGTCGCCGACATCGGCGAACAGTTCTTCCTGTGGGAGATCGCGACCGCCGCGGCCGGCGCGGTGCTCGGGATCGACGCGTTCGATCAGCCGAACGTGCAGGAGTCGAAGGACAACACGAAGCGGCTCCTGGCCGACTTCGGCACGCAGGGCTCGTTCAAGGAACCGGAGCCGCGCGTGCGCACCGGCGACGCGTTCGTCTACCCGCTCGCCGGCTCGGAGAGCGCCGCGCTCGGGGCCGACCTGCAGAGCGCCGTCGCGGCGATCGCGCAGCAGATCGGCAAGGGCGACTACGTCGCGTTCAACGCGTACGTGCCGATGGACGAGGACGACCGCGCCGCGCTGCAGCGCGTGCGCACCACCGTGCGCGACGCGCTGAAGGTGGCGACGACGGTCGGCTTCGGGCCGCGATTCCTGCATTCCACCGGCCAGCTCCACAAAGGCGGCTCGAACGAAGGCGTGTTCTTCCAGATCACCTACGACGCGCCGTTCGATCTCCCGATCCCGGGGATGGTGGGCTTCCGGACGCTGCAGCGGGCGCAGGCGCTCGGCGACTTCGAGTCGCTCGACAGCCGCAAGCGGCGCGGCGTTCGCATCCACTTCCCGGGCGACGTCCGCAAGGGCCTCGCCGCGCTGGCGAGCGCGCTCGAAGCCGCCGTCACGGCGAGAGCGTAAAAGCAGCATGGTGATGGAGCGAGCGCAGATGCATGTCCACTACCGCAGCACGTCGCTGCGAGCTCGGACCGGGGGCCCCGCGCGACGCGCGGGGGGCGCGCAGCCTGGGGCGGAGCGCCGTTAGAATGCAACTCGCGATGATCGGGCTCGGGCGCATGGGCGCGAACATGACGACGCGGCTCTCGCGCGCCGGCCACGAGGTCGTCGTCTACGACCGCGACGCGGGCGCCGTGCAGCGCACGGCGGGCGCGCAGAACGTCATCGGCGCGAGCTCGCTGCAGGACCTCGTCTCGAAGCTGCGCGCGCCGCGGGCGGTGTGGATCATGGTGCCGGCCGGCGATCCGACCGACTCGACGATCTCCGACTTGCTGAATCTGCTCGAGCCGGGCGACGTGATCGTCGACGGCGGCAACTCCCGCTGGACCGACTCGAAGCAGCGCTACCTGCGCTGCAAGGACAAGGGCGTCGCGTTCGTCGACGCCGGAACGTCGGGCGGGGTGTGGGGGCTGCAGAACGGCTACTGCCTGATGGTCGGCGGCGACGACGACGCGGTGGCGAAGGTCGAGCCGGCGTTCACAACGCTCGCGCCCGAAGGCGGCTACGCGCACGTCGGCCCCAGCGGCGCGGGACACTTCTCCAAGATGGTCCACAACGGGATCGAGTACGGGATGCTCGCCGCGTACGGCGAGGGCTTCGAGATCCTCGAGAAGTCCGAGTACGACTACGACCTCCACCAGCTGGCGTCGATCTGGCGCTACGGCTCGGTGGTGCGCTCGTGGCTCCTGGAGCTGCTCGAGCTCGCGCTCAAAGAAGACCCCGACCTCGAGAAGATCCGCGGCTGGGTCGCCGACTCGGGCGAAGGCCGCTGGACGGTGCAGGCCGCGATCGACGAGGACGTGCCGGCGCCCGTCATCACGCTCTCGCTGCTCTCGCGCTTCGTCTCGCGGCAGGACGAGTCGTTCAGCGCGAAGGTGATCGCGGCGCTGCGCAACCAGTTCGGCGGTCACGCCGTGAAAGCCGAAGAGCCGGCCGCCGCGGCGGCCGACGGCGCGCGCTCGTGACCGCGACCCGCACCCAAACGTCCGACGGCGTCGCGGTCAACCCGCTGCGTCGCGGGCTGTCGACGAATCGCATCCCCGACCCGTGCAACATCGTGTTCTTCGGCGCCAGCGGCGACCTGATGAAGCGCATGCTGATGCCCGCGATGTGGAATCTGCGGCTCGACGACATCCTGCCTTCGAACTTCGGGATCGTCGGATTCTCACGCTCGGAGTTCAGCGACGACGAGTTCCGCGGTGCGATGCGCAAATCGGTCGACGAGTTCTCGCGCAGCGGTCCCGCGAAGGAGCCGCTCTGGAGCGACTTCGCGCAGCACCTCTCGTACATCTCCGGCGACTTCGACGACGTCAACTGCTTCCACAAGCTCCGCGAGCACCTCGAGAAGAACGACAAGGAGCTCGGGACGGGCGGCAACCGCCTCTTCTATCTCAGCACGCCGCCGTCGGTGTTCTCCTCGATCATCGAGCAGCTCGACAAAGCCGGACTCGGACCGCGCGACAACAAGGCCGGCTGGTCGCGGATCATCATCGAGAAGCCCTTCGGAACCGATCTCGACTCCGCGCGCGCGCTGCAGGCCGAAGTCGAAAAGGTGTTCCCCGAGAAGCAGGTCTACCGCATCGACCACTACCTCGGGAAAGAGCCGGTCCAGGACATCATGGCGCTGCGCTTCGCGAACGTCATCTTCGAGCCGGTCTGGAACCGCCGCTACGTCGACTCGGTGCAGATCACCGCGGCGGAGACCGTCGGGGTCGAAGGCCGCGGCGGCTACTACGACAACGCCGGCGCGCTGCGCGACATGATCCAGAATCACGTGATGAACCTGGTCGCCCTCGTCGCGATGGAGCCGCCCGTCTCGTCCGACGCCGACTCGATCCGCGACGAGAAGTTCAAGGTGCTGCGCGCGATCCGGCCGATCGAGCCGGGGCGCGTGATCCTCGACAGCGCGCGCGGGCAGTACGACGCGGGCTCGATCAACGGTAAGCCGGTGCCCGCCTACCGTGAAGAGCCGGACGTGCGTCCCGACTCGAACACCGAGACCTACGCCGCGGTGAAGCTGTGGATCGACAACTGGCGCTGGGCCGACGTCCCGTTCTACATGCGCTCCGGGAAGCGGCTCGCCCACAAGAACTCCGAGATCGCGATCCGCTTCCGCTCGCTCCCGCACCGCCTGTTCGGCGAAGCCGGCGACATGCTCGACAACAACGTGCTCGTCATGAAGATCCAGCCCGAGGAAGGGATCTCGCTGCGCTTCAACGCGAAGGTCCCCGGCCCGCGGATGCACATCCGGTCCGTCTCGATGGATTTCAACTACGGCACCGGCTTCGGCGTCGTCTCGGCGCCCGCGTACGAACGGCTCATCGGCGACGCGATGCGCGGCGACGCGACGCTCTTCACGCGCTGGGACGCCGTCGAGACGGCCTGGCAGATCGTCATGCCGGTCCTCGAGAACTGGGAGAACAACGCCGACGAGAGCTTCCCGAACTACAGCGCGGGAAGCCAAGGACCGCCGGCCTCCGACCGCCTCCTCGCGCGCGACGGGCGCGAGTGGCAAAGGATATGAGCGCCGAGTCCAAAGTCGACGCCTCGCTCGAATCGATTCGCACCGAGCTCGCGCGAAATCCGGCGTCGACCACGACGCTCAACCTCATCGTCTGGATCGACGATCCGAAGCGCCGTGACTGGATCGTCGAGCGCGCGACGATGCTCGCCGAGAAGCATCCGTCGTTCACCCTGATCCTCGACAACACCGGCGAGTGCGGCGAAGCCGCGACCGTCACGACCCGGGCGCGCGCAGGCGGCGGAACGCTCAGCGCCTCGCAGGGTGAACGCGTCGAGCTGGACGTCTCGTGTTACGACGCGCCGAAGGTTGCGGAATACGTCGAGACGCTGTCGCGCTCCGGCGTCCCGACGCTGCTGTGGTGGAGCGGGATGAAGGTCGGAAGCCGCCCCGTCTTCGACGCACTGCTTCCGCACGCCGACACGCTGCTCGTCGATTCGGCGGGGAGCGTCACCGACGAGCGCGGATTGCGCAGCCTCGTCGGGTTCCGCCGCGATCATCCCGAGATCGTGCTGCGCGATCTCGCCTGGCTGCGGCTGCGGCCCTGGCTCGACATGATCGCGAACTTCTTCGACGACCGGCAGTCGACGCGCGAAGCGTTCACGATCCGGCGGCTCACGATCGCGAGCGGATCCGCCGCCGAAGCGCTCTATCTCGCCGCATGGCTGGCCAGCTCGCTGAACTGGAAGGCCGCGGGGCCGGACACCTTCTCGGACATGGACGGCAACCGCGTCACGTTCTCGCGCGAGGAGCGCGGTGAGATCCGGCGCGTGCAGCGCGTGTGCGTCGAGACCGAGACGACGTCGTATTGTGCGGAGGTCACCGACAACCCGCAGGTCGTGCGCGTCGCGTCCGAAGGCGCGAACGCGCTCGAGCCGCGCCTGTATCCGCTGCGTGCGCTCGACAACGCGAGCCTGCTCGAGCGGGCCGTGCTGGAGCCGGGGCGCGACACGCTGTACGAGACGACGCTGGCAACCGTGGGGACGCTCCTCGGCTGATTCGCAGCGGTTTGCAATCAGAGCCTAATCCAGCCGCGGGACGCAAACCGGACAATTGGGGATCAGACCAGCGTGTTCTCATCCGCCTTTCGGAGACCGCCGGCGCTGCTGGCCGCCGCGGCCGCCGTCCTTCTTCCGTTCGCGCTCGCCCGAGCGGCGTCGGCCGACACCGCGGGGGTCGCACGGATCGGCTACATTCAAGGGTCCGTCGCGGTGCAGCGCGGCGACTCCGACCAGCCGACCGCCGCCGCGGTCAACGCGCCCGTCCTCGGCGCCGACTACGTCACGACGGGCGACGGCTCGCGCGCCGAGGTCGACCTCGACGGCTGGTCGTCGGTGCGGCTCGGCGCCGACACGCAGGTGCGTTTCGCGAATCTCGATCCCGCGAACCGCGAGATCCAGGTCGCCCAGGGCCCGGTCGACCTGCGCGTCTTCCGGGGCAACGATCTGAACGATCAGATCGACACGCCGTCGATCTCGGTGCGCCCGCAGCAGCCCGGAAGCTATCGCGTCAACGTCCTTCCCGACGGCACGACGCAAGTCGTCGTGCGCTCGGGGTCCGCGCAGATCGAGACGCCGCAAGGCAATCGTTCCGTCGGGCCGGGAACGACGATCGTCGCGAGCGGCAGCGCGTCGGATCCGCGGATCAGCGAACAGCCTGCGCTCGCCGACGACTCGTTCGACACCTGGGACGGACAACGCGACCAGTACTATCAGGCCGCGCAGCCGTCGTATGCCTACGTCGATCCGTCCGTCGAGGGCGTGGACGACCTGCAGCCGTACGGGCGCTGGGACGACGATCCCACGTACGGGGAAGTCTGGGTCCCGAACGAGCCCGCGTCGTGGTCGCCGTACAGCGACGGCCAGTGGGTGTGGGAAGACGGCTACGGCTGGACGTGGGTCGGCGACGAGCCGTGGGGCTGGGCCCCGTATCATTACGGGCGCTGGTATCGCAGCATGTACGGGTGGGCGTGGTATCCGCCGCGTCCGGCCGCGTACGCGCCGGTATGGCAGCCCGCGATGGTCGCCTTCCTCGGCTTCAACATCGGCAATGTCTCGGTCGGCATCGGTCTCGGCACGCCGAGCTGGGACGTCGGCTGGGTCCCGCTCGCGCCGTTCGAGCCGTACTACCCGTGGTACACGAACTACGGCTACGGGTACGGCGCGCCTTCGTACGCGAGCATCACGTACATCAGCAACATCTCGGCGTACCGCAACTATCGCTACGCGATGGCGGTGCCCGGACGCGCGTTCGTCGCGGGCCAATTCGGGCACCCGATGCGGTACTCGTCGTCGTGGCGCGACCCGCGCGGCTTCCGCGGCGCGGTGCCGGTGGTTCCCACAGCGGCGAACCTGCGATACTCCTCGCGTCCGGTTCCGGCACGGCTGCGCCCGACGTCGACGTTCACGCGCGCGCAGTTCGCCGGGCGTCCGGCGGTCGCGCGCCGCGTGGCGTTCACGCAGCAGCGCACGACGCTCGCGAACAGCATCCGTCACGCGCGGGTGACACGCACGGCGGTGCACTTCACGACGCCGCGCACCGCGGCGCAGGTCCGCGCGGCCCAATCGCGTGAGGTGGCGCAGCGCGCCGCGTTCGCGCGCCGGCCGGCGCACTTCGCCACCGTCGCGCCGCGCAACGCCGGCGCGCGTACGGCCGCACGCCCTGCGAACCGCGCCGGGGCACGCACCGCGAATCGCAACGCGCCGCGCACGACCGCGAACCATCGCGCCGCACCGCGCACGACGGCGAACCATCGGGCCGCCGCACCGCGCACGGCGAACCGCGCGGCGCACCCGGCCGCGCGCGGCGTCGCCGCCAACCCGGCGTGGCGCCGGTACGGCAACGCCCGCGGCACGACGGCGCACAACGCCGCCCGCACCGCGCACGTCGCAACGGCGCACAACGCGGCTCGCACCGCGCACGTCGCGACGCACAACGGCGCGCGCACTGCGCACAACGCGGGACGCACGGCACACGTTGCAACGGCGCACGCCGGTCGCACCGCGCACGTGACGACGGCGCACAACGCCGCTCGCACCGCGCACGTGACGACGGCGCACAACACCGCGCGCACCGCGCACGTGACGACCGCGCACAACGCGGCTCGCACGTATGCGACGACCCGTCATGCGACCGCGACACGGAACTACGCGGCGTCCCGTCGCCCGGCGACGGCGGCGCATGCGTACACGGCTCCGCGCACGACGGCTCGGACCTACAGTGCCCCGCGCACGACCGCGCACACGTATACCGCGCCGCGGCGCACGTACAGCGCACCGGCTCGGACCTACGCGGCGCCGCGCCGGACCTACAGCGCACCCGCTCGCACGTACTCCGCACCGCGCGCCTACAGCGCCCCGGCGCGGACGTACACCGCGCCGCGAGCCGCACCGGCTCGCACGTACTCGGCGCCGCGCGCCGCACCGGCCCGGACGTACGCCGCACCGCGGGCCGCGCCGGCCCCGCGCGCCGCACCGGCGCGCCCCGCGCCGGCTCAACGCGGACAGCGTCCTCCGCACTGAACGCCGCCCACGGCGCTCGGCGCGAACGGCGCCTCGCCCGGAAGGAGCGTCTCGCTTGCGAGGCGCTTCTTTCTTGCATGCCCGATCGCTCGACCGTCAGCGTCCTTCCCGACGCGAACGCGCTCGCCGCAGCCGCCGCCGACCACATCGTCGACGTCCTCGGGCGCACGCTCGAGCGGCGCGACGTGGCGCACGTGGCCCTGGCGGGCGGCTCGACGCCGCGCGCGATCAACGCGCTGCTCGTCGCGACGCCGCGACGCGAGCGCGTGCGCTGGCAGAACGTGGTGTTCTGGTTCGGCGACGAGCGCTGCGTGCCGCCCGGCGACGACGAGTCGAACTACAAGATGAACCGCGAGACGCTGCTCGACCCGCTCGGGATCCCGCCCACGCGCGTCCACCGCATGCGCGGCGAAGACGATCCCGGCGCAGCGGCCGCCGACTACGACGCGACCCTGCGCCGCGAGCTGGGCGACGATCCGCATCTGGATCTCGTGCTGCTCGGGATGGGCCCCGAAGGGCACACCGCGTCACTGTTCCCCGGCACGCTCGCAGCCATCGACAAGAAGGCGCTCGCGATCGCGCACGACATCCCGCAGCTCGACCGTTGGCGCATGACGCTGACGCCGCGCGCGATCAACGGCGCGCGAAACATTGCGATCACCGCCGGCGGCGCGGCGAAAGCGGACGCGCTGCACGCGGTACTCGACGGCCCGAAGCAGCCCGACGTGTACCCCGCGCAAGCGATCCGTCCGCGCGACGGCGAGCTGCGCTGGTTCGTCGACGCCGCAGCCGCCGCGAAGCTCTGAAGTTTCGCGGCGGTTTTCGCGACGCGCTCGCCGCGACGCGGCTAACGCACGGCGCTCCGGCGTAGGCGCGAGGTCGGCTCGACGGTTCCGGACGTCACGATGCACGTGCTGTCGAGCGGCAGATGCGCGAACAGCTGCCCCGACGAGTACGGGAACGTCGCCGAGAAGAACAGCCGGAATCCCGTTCCGGTCGACACGCCGTCGTCGTCGATCACGCCGTCGACCTCGAACTGCGCGGTGGACGTGCCGTTGCCGTTGTCGACGATCGTGAACGGCCCGATCTGACCGGGCGGGATGTACGTCGCGACGAGGGTGTCTTGCGCTCCGCCGCCGTTGAACGTGATGAACGGCATCGGAAGGCTGACGTTCCCCGCGGACGCGTTGAGGCTCTCGATCTGCCCGGTCTCGCCCGGCGTGATACCCAAGCCCGAGAACTGGCCGAGGTTCGTCCCGACGGTGAGCTGCCCGTAGCCCGGCGCGGGCACGTACGTCGACGCGAGCTCGAAGTCCAGGTAGTTGGAGCCCAGCTGACAGCCCGCGCTGAACAGATCGCCCGCCGGGGAACCGGACGGCGCCGGAGTCGGCGTCGGAGTCGCGGTCGGCGTGGGCGTCGCAGCCGGTCTGGGCGTCGGGGTCGGGCTCGCCGTCGGGGCGGGCGTGGGCGTCCGGGTCGGGCTCGCGGTCGGCGTCGGCGTCGGGCTCGCGCTCGGCGCCGGCGTGGCCGTCGGCGTCGCGGTGGGGCTCGGTGAGCGCGTGGGGCTCGACGACGGAGCCGGCGTCCCCGTCGCAGCAGGGCTCGGGCTCGGGGTCATCGCCGGCGCGCGCGGCGTCGTGCTGCCGGTGCCTCCGGAACCGCTGCACGCCGCAAATGCGGCCGCAAGCAGCAGCGCGGCCGGCGCGACGCGGCCGACGCCTCGAACATCGCACGACTCCAGGATCCGCTTGCGCATGACGTCTCCTCCGCTGCCCGGCTGCGTGAGCGTACACGACGCCCGCGCAGGCCGGCCATGGGGGGCCTCCCTACCTCGAGCGGGAGACGTCGTTCGGCGCGCGAGCGTCGTTCGAGCCGTTGTCGACGCGCAGCCGCGCGCCGCGAGCTCCGCTCAGCGCGGCGGGCGCGGGAGCGGGTTCGCGACGGGCGCGGAGCTGGGCAGCGCGGCCGGCTGATTCTGCACCGGCGGAAGGATGCTCGACGTGCCGGCCGCGTTCAGCGTCTGCAGGCCGACGCTTTGCACGTCGATCCCGTTCTGCGCGAAGATCGCGCCGCTGACGCGGTTCAGCTCGACGATCGCCTTGTCGAGATCGGTCTGCGCCTGCAGCTCCCGGCCGCGCTGGTTCGCGACGTCGAGCTGCCGCTGCAGCACGAGAAACGTCGTCGACGTTCCGGCGGCGAAGCGGCGCTGCTCGCCGAGCAGCACGCGCTCCGCGGCCTCGCGCGCCGAGCGCGCGGCCAGCACGCGGTACTGCGCTTCGCGCAGACCTTGGATCGCGTTGACCGCCTCACTGCGTATGCGCTGCACGACCGCGGTCTCGTCGAGCTGTACTTGGCGCTGCTGCTCCTGCGCGATCGCGTAGTCCGCTTTCGCCGTGTGCTGCCCGATCGGGAACGAGAACGTCAGCTGCGCGCGGTAGTCGGGGAAGCGGTTGTCGAGCGCGTTCAAGAACGACTGCCCGAGCTTCCCCGTCTGGTACGACGGCGGCGGCGGAAATGCCGAGAGCGCGCCGGGCGGCAGCACTTCGCCGAGCAGCGAGAACAGCGGGTTCGACGCGAAGCTGAGCGGGTTGCCGGCGAAGCCGTTCGACGTGTAGCCGAGTCCGAGATCGATCTGCGGCTTGAGCTGGTCCTTCGCGAACGCGAGATTGAAATCGGCCTGCTGCCGCTGGGCGCGGACTTGCACGATCTCGGGACGGTTCCGGATCGCCTGATTCACGAGCGCGTCCAACGACGGCTCCTGCGGTATCTGCGCGACCGGCGTCGTCGGGACGAGGTTCGCCATCCACACCGGATCGGCAGGGTTCGAGAGGATCAGCTGCTTGATCTCTTGCTGCACGCGCTGCACGTTCTGAATCGCGGCGTACACGTTGTCTTGAAAGACGTCGACCTGCGTGTTCGCTTCGACGATGTCGGTCGGCGCGATCGCGCCGTGTGCGGCGAGCCGCGCGTTCGACGCCGCCTGCGCGCTCGCCTGACGCAGCCCTTCCTCTTGGATCCCGACGTTCTGCCACGCCGAGACGAGATCGTAGTACGCGTCCTCGAGCTGCACGATCGTCCCCGACGCCTGCTGCAGCGCGTTCGCCGACGTGAGCGTCGAGTTGACGCCCGCGAGCTGAATCTGCAGACGCGTCTGGTCGATCGAGCGGCCGCGGCCGAGCGGCTGCGTGAACGCCAGCTGGAACGCGGTCTCGTAGAACGGATTGTAGCTGTTGTACGCGCTGTCGTTCGTGACGCGCGTCGCCGTCACGCCGACGGTGTACTGCCCGCCTTGCTGCGTGAGCCCGCGCAGCGACGCGGTCGCGCCGGCGGTGTCCTGCGTGACCGGGCCGCCCGATGCGGTGGTGTTGAACGGGCTGATCACCGGCTGGACCGTGTGCTCGTAGGACGGCACGAGCTGAAAGTTCACGTCGTACGCGCCCTTGTCGGCGATGATCTGATAGTTGGCGATGCGCCGGTTCGACTGCGAGACGGCGAGCTGCGTGTTGCGCTGCAGCGCCATCACGATCGCGTCCTGCAGCGTGAGCCCGACGAACGGCTGCTGGTTGACGCCGACGAGATCGGGGTTCGGCGCGGCGGAGACCGGCGCCGAAAGCTGCATCCCGAGATTCGGCACCGCCGGAAGCACCGGCGGCAGCGGCGGCGGCGGAAGCCCCGCGCCGCGGATGTTGGATCCGGGCGCCTGCGCACCGGGCGCGGCGACGCCGTTCGGCGCGCTTCCGCCCGCCGTGCCGCCGGCGGGTCCCGTACCGGTCGTTGCGGTCCCGCTCGTTCCAGGGACGGTCGTGCCGGGCTGCTGCTGCGTCGTCGCCGGCGTCGTCGTGCCGGGCCGCGTCGTCGTCGGAGCGGTTTGCGGCGGCGACCCGACCGTGGTTGACTGCGGCGCGGCGCCCGGCGTGGTCACGGGCTGCGGCTGGCCCTGAAGCTGTCCCGGCGTCCCCGGCGTCCCGGGCTGCGCCGTCGTCGGCTGCGCGCTCGACGGCTGCGCGCTCCCGGGCTGCGTGCTCGACGGCTGCGTGCTGCCCGGCTGCGCGGTCCCGGGCGGGGGCGGCGCGGTGGGCTGCGTCATCGGTCCCGCGGTGGGCTGTGCCGCGGGGGCGGGGCTGGGCTGCGTGGCCGGAGTCTGCGCCGACGCCGTCGCCGTGACGAACGGCGCGGCGGCGAGCGTCGCGCTCAGCGCGAGCGCGAGGGAGCGAGAGAACAACACCGTCCTACTTGACCTTGATCGACGTCTCGACCGACATCCCGACGCGCAACGGCTTGTCCGCGGGCGGATCGTCGACGAGGATGCGCACCGGGATGCGCTGCGTCACCTTCACGAAGTTGCCCGTCGCGTTCTGCGGCGGGACGAGGCTGAACGTGTTCTGCGACGCCGGCGCGATCGCGGCCACGTGCCCGTGGAACGCGGTGCCCTTGTAGGCGTCGACCGAGATGTCGACGGGCTGTCCGATGCGCACGTTGCCGAGCTGCGTCTCTTTGTAGTTCGCGGTGATGTACGTGCCGGTGATCGGCACGATCGCCATGAGCGATTGCCCCGGCGACACCGAGGCCCCGATCTCGACGTCTTTCTCGCCGACGATCCCGTCGATCGGCGAGCGGATCACCGTGTAGCCGAGCCGGTCTTCGGCCGTCTTCAGCTGCGCCCGCAGCGAGCCCGCCTGCGCCGACGCCGCGCTCGCCTGTGCTTGCGACGTCGAAACACGATACGGGTTGTCGCTCTCGGTGAGCTTGCCTTGAGCGGTCTGAAGCTGCCCTTGCTGCGCGCCGATCCCGGCCGCCGCGGCGTTCGCCGATGCGAGCGCCGAGGTGTAGCGGGCCTGCGCCTGCGCCACAGCCGTTTGCGCGGCCGTCACCTGATCGAGCGCGCCGGTGTACTGCGACTGCGCCTCCGCGAGCGCCGAGCGCTGCGCGTCGAGCTGCTGGCGGGCGATGTCGCCCGTGCGCACCAGCGCGGCGTAGCGGTTGTAGTCGGCGGTCGCGCGCTGCAGCGCGGCGCGTGCGGCCGGCACGTTCGACTGCGCCGCGCGAAGCTGCGCCTGCGCCTGCGCGATCGCCGAGCGCGCCGCGTCGGCCTGCTGCTCGGCCGCCTGCGCCTGCGCCTGCGCGTTCTGCACGGCGGCGTGCGCGGCGCTGACGCCGCCCGTTCCCTGCTGCGACTGCGCCGCGACGTCGGCGCGCGTGAGCGAGACGTTCTCCTGCGCCGCGCGCGCCTGCGCTTGCTGCGCGGCGAGCGCCGCCTGCGCCTGCTGGACGGCGGCGCGCTCGTCGGTGTCGTCGAGCCGGATGATGACCTGCCCGCGCTTCACGGGCTGGTTCGTGTCGACGAGAATCTGGTCGACGCGCTCCTGAATCTTGCTGGTGACCGTGACGGTGTCCGCGTCGACGCGCGCGTCGTCGGTGCTCTGATGGCTCAGCGCGTACGACAAGAAGCGCGCGCCCCAAATGAGGATCGCGATCACGACGACGGCTCCGACGATCAGCAGCCACAGCGGCGGACGCCGGCGTGCGCTTTTCGGCGCGTCCGCCTCGCCGCTCGGCGGCGGTGCCGCCTCGCGGGCGCCGCCCGGTGCGGTTCGTTGCTGCGGCGCTGTTTCGGTCCGCGTTTCCACTACGCTCTGGCTCCGTTCAGAAAGAAGTCCACTACGTCGTCGATGACGTGCGGATCGGGGACCGCACTGCTCCACAGCTTGCGTCCCACCACGTACGAAAAGAGAATGCCCAAGAAAAGGCGGGCCAAGAAGTCCGGCTCGCCGCGCAGCAGGCGGGCGCCGGTCTGCTGCGCGAAATATGCGGACAGGTCCAACAGGATCTGCGAGGGGCCGCGCCATTCCGGCGCGTCGTCGGTCCCCGCCGCATCTTCGGCGAGCGAGACGCACATCATCGCGCGCTTCTCGCGCATGTGCTCGATCGCTTGCTGCGCGATCGCGCGCAGATCGGCGGCGAGATCGTCGCCGCGCAAACCCGCGAGCACGGCGCGAAACTGCTGCACGCCGCACGACTGCTCGCGCATCGCGTCGAGCAGCGCGCGCTTCGAGCCGAAGTGCCGGAACAGGGTCGCCTCGTTGACGCCCGCGCGATCCGCCACTTCGCGCGTCGTCGTCCCGCGCGTCCCGTGCCGCTCGAAGAGCTCGCGCGCGGCCGCGAGGATGCGCGCGCGCGTCTCCTCGACGCCCGGGTGGTTGCGGTGCGTCGTCGCCAGCACGTCAGTTCTTCTTGCTGAAGAGCGCGTCGTCGAGCGCGACGTTCGTCTTGTAGTCGGTGTACGTCCCGTGCGCGACCGCGGTGACGTGCGGGATCGCGATCTGCGCGTCTTGCTCGGCCAGCAGCGAGTACGGCCCGATCTGCCGAAACGTCTGCGTCATCGTGATGTGGCCGCCGTTGTAGTAGTCGTAGCGGATCGAGTCGATCGTCCACGCCGCCGGGTCGACGAGCACGGTCTCGTGATCGATCATCCCGCGAACGCGCTGCACGAGCCGCAGAACGACGTCGTCGTGACCGCGCACTTGCTGCTCGCCTTCGTAAGTGATCTTGAAGCGGCGCTCCCAGTTCGTCGGATCGCCGACGTCCGTGAACAGCTTGGTGAAGCCGTGCGCGTACGACGGCACGCGGTCGAACACGACCTCGTAGTTCGCCGGGCGCTTGAAGTACGTCGACGCCTCGAAGTGCTGGCTGATGAACGGAAACGACGTGAGCTTGAGGTCGACGTGCATCCGGCCTTCATAGGACGTCAGCTCGGGATTGCGGTCGACGAGGCGCTGCATGATGATCGCCGGGTCGGTCGGATGCCCGGCCGCCGCCGACGACGGCGCGGGCGGCCGCACGAGCGCGAAGACCAGCGCCAGCACGGCCGCGGCGGCCTTCGCGGCCGCGATCCCGCGCTTGCCGCCCGGGCGCCGCGGGCGCGCGGCGGTCTCCGGGTCGAGCGGGAAGGCGAACACGCGGTCGAGCCCCGTCAGCACGAGAGCCGCGCGGATCTCGGGCGTCACCGGCTCGACCGCGATCGCGCCGCCGCGCTCGCGCAGCGTTCGCAGTCCGGCGACCAGCGCGGCGATCGCCGCCGCCGGAAGCTCGGTGCCGTCGAGGCGGATCCGCAGCCGCGGCGCCTGCGCTGAGGCGGCGAGCGCCTGCGCGACGGCGCCTTCGACCTCTCGGCGGGCGGCCGGGTCCTCGGCATGCAAAAGGAAAACGACGTGATGGTCGGTACGGCTCATCTCTCTACCCATGCGTGTGTGCACTTGCACGAACACTCGGCCTCTTCGGAGGGATTCATGCAAGCACCTACACGCACAAGACCTTCGTGAGCGATTCGTTTGCGGCCGATCTCGCCGCGGCCGCCGGCTTGCGGAACGCGGCGATCCGGATCGAGAGCCTGGACGGTCCCGAGCGCTGGTCGTCGGACGACGGCCGCTACATCTATCCCGCCTCGATCATCAAGGTGCCGCTGGCGGTCGCGGCCGCCGCCGCGCTCGTCGCCGGCCGGCTCACGTGGGAGACGCGGGTGCGGATCGACCGGGCGAACCTGACGCCGAACGACGCGCCTTCGCCGTTCGTGCCGGGGTACGAAGCGACCGTCGAGGAGCTGGTCACGTACATGCTCCAGCGGTCCGACAACGTCGCGACCAACCAGCTCTACGACCTCCTGGGCCGATCCCGCGCGACCGCGGACCTCGCCGCGCTGGGGTTCCCGAACGTCGCCTTCCGCCGCAAGCTCTCGGGCGCGGATCCGCTGATCGACGATCCGGAGGCGACGGGCCGGAATGCGTGCTCCGCCGCCGACGCGGCCGCGCTCTTCCGCGCGATCGCCGAAGACCGCGTCCCCGAGGCCGCGGCGCTGCGCCGGATCCTCGCGGTGTCGTGGTGGAACGTGAAGCTCTCACGCGGGCTGGCGGAGGGTGACCGGTTCGCGCACAAGACCGGCGACACGAGCGCCGTCTCGCACGACGCCGGGATCCTCGAGCTGGGCGACGGCTCGCGCTGGGCGATCGCGGTGCACACCGAGATGCCGAGCACCGAGGAGACCGAAGAGCGCTTCGGCGCGTTCATGCGGGCGCTTCGTCCGCACCTCACGGGGCGAAGGAGCGCTGTGCGAACGTGCGAACCGCGCCCGTGAACCAACCGCTCCAGGAGAACGGAATGACTCGAATCACGGTGTCGGCCCTCGCGCTGATCGCGGCCGCCGCACTCGTCGCACCCGCGGGCGCGGCGTCGAAAGGCCCCGCCGCCGGCAAGACGGTGCACGTCGGCGTGATCGCCGACGTCACCGGCGCGGCCGGCGTGTACGGCACGCCGCAGAAGAACGCCTACGAGCTGGCCAACGACGACGTCAAGGCCGGGCGGCTCGACGCGGGCGGTGCGAACCTCGTCTTCGACGTCCAAGACGCGGCCACCGACGGCGCGCAGGTCGTCAACCTCATGCAGAAGTTCACGACCGACGGCCAGACGGCGATCGTCCTCGGCCCGACGCTCTCGGGCGAAGCCTTCAAGGCCTTCCCGCTCGCGGTGCGCGCGAACTTCCCGGTGATGGGCACGTCGACGACCGCGGAAGGCGTCACCGCCCTCGGCGCGACGGTCTACCGCGACTCGCTCGCCGAATCGCAGGTCATCCCGACGACCGTGCAGCGCACGAAGAACAAGTGGCACTACAAGACCGCCGCGATCATGTACGGCGACGACAACGCCTTCACGAAGACGGACGGCGATCTGTTCGCCAAGGACCTGAAGGCGGCGGGGGTCGACGTCGTCGACACCGAGACGTTCCATCAGAAGGACACGGACTTCCAGCCCGCGCTGACGCGCATCGCCTCGAAGCACCCCGACGTGATCGCGATCGGTGCGCTGTTCCCCGAAGCGACGAAGATCATCCAGCAGGCCGGCAAGCTCGGGATCAAGACGCACATGTTCGGCGGGAACGGTCTCAACTCGCCCGACATGTACAGCGTCGCGGGACCCGCCGCGCAAGGCGTGGTCGTGGGCGCGGCGTGGTACCTGAACGGCCGCTACAGCACGAACACGCAGTTCGTCCGCGAGTACAAGGCCAAGTTCGGCAAAGATCCGGACCAGTTCGCCGCGCAGTCGTACGCCGCCGCGCAGGTCGTCGCGTACCTCGTCGCCCACGGCGCGACGACGAAAGACGAGATGCTCAAAGGACTGCAGGGCGTGCGGGTGATCCAGACGGTCCTCGGCCCGATCGGATTCGACGCCAACCGCGACGTGAAGTCGTCCCCCGTGATCCTCGAGATCGTGAAGAACGGATTCACGTACTTCCACTGACATGGCGCTCCGCCCCGGAACCGGGCTGCGCTCGCTCCACGACCGAGGCTGCGGTCGTGACGGCGCAGAGCGTTAGGCCGTCGTGATCGCGCAGCAGGTGCTGAACGCGCTGTTCCTGGGCGCCGTCTACGCGCTGTTCGCGGTGGGGTACACGCTCGTGTTCGGCGTGCTCGACATCCTGAACCTCGCGCACGCGGCGATCTTCACCGCGGCGGCGTTCGTCGCGTTCTCGCTGGCGATGGACGGCGTGCCGCTGCCGCTCGCGTTCCTCGGCGCCGCCCTCGTCGCCGGGATCATCGGCATCCTGCTCGATCGCGTCGCGTTCGCGCCGCTGCGGCGGCGCAACGCGGGCACGCTCGTGCCGCTGATCTCGTCGATCGGCGTCGCGATCATCATCGGCGCGGTGCTGCGCGGCGTGTACGGCGTCGACGAGCGGCATTTCACGACCGGCGGACTCGACACGGCGCCCGCGATCCGCCTCGGCGGCGTGACCTTCACGTCGGTCGAGCTGACGATCTTCCTCGCGGCGCTCGTGCTGATGGTGCTCCTGAGCTGGATCCTGCGCGCGACGCCGCTGGGGCGGCGCATCCGCGCGGTGGCCGAGGACCGCATCGCCGCGACGCTGCTCGGCGTCGACCTCGAGCGCACGATCGCGGCCACGTTCTTCATCGCGTCGGCGCTAGGCGGAGCGGCGGGCGTGCTGACCGGCCTCGAGTACAACAGCGTCACGCTCGACATGGGAAGTCCGATCGAGCTGAAGGGGCTCGCGATCATCATCCTCGGCGGGATGGGAAGCATCACCGGCGCCGTGATCGGCGGCTTCGTGATCGGCGCGGTCGAGACGCTCTCGATCGCGTACGGGCTCTCCGAATGGCGCGACGCGATCACGTTCGGCGTGATGTTCGTGATCCTGGTCGCGCGGCCCGGCGGACTCTTCGGGAAGCGCGCGCTGCGCCAAGCGTGATGAACGCGCTCGCGGACTTCTACTCCAAGCATTCGCAGCTGCTGAACCAGATCGGCATCAACGCGATGCTGGCGCTCTCGCTGTCGGTCTCGCTGCAGGCGGGACAGCTCGCGCTCGCGCAGGCGGCCTTCATGGGCATCGCCGCGTACGTGTCGGCGATCCTCGCGCTGACGTATCACTGGCCGCTGTTCGCCGCGATCGTCGCCGCGGTCGCGGCGTCGACCGTCGTCGCCGCGCTCCTCGCGCTCCCCGTGCGCCGGCTGCGCGGCGTGTTTCTCGCGATCGCGACGATCGGCTTCGGCGAGATCGTGCGCGTGTTCGCGAACAATCTTTCGATCACCGGCGGCGCCGAGGGGATGAGCGGGATCCCGGCCGACGTCGGGACGCCGGCGATCTACGGGTCGCTCGTCCTCGTCGCGCTGGTGCTGCTCGCGCTCACGCGCACGAAGTACGCGCTCGCGGTGACCCTCGTGCGCGAGGACGAGCACGCCGCGCGCGGCGTCGGCGTCGACGTCGGCGCCGTACGAACGCTCTCGCTCGCGCTCGGCGGCGCGATCGCCGGCCTCGCGGGCGCGCTGTACGCGCACTCGTCCTTCTTCATCACGCCGGGTGACTTCGGGTTCGCGCGGATGGAGCAGATCCTCGTGTGGTGCGTCGTCGGCGGCGTGACGAGCCCGCTCGGCGCGGTCGCCGGCGCGACGGCGCTCTCGATCCTCCCCGAAGCGATCCGCTTCCTCGCGGACTACCGCGAGATCACGAACGGCGTCATCCTCCTCGCCGTGATCCTCTTCGCACCCGGCGGCCTGGGCTCGCTGTGGCGGCGCGGCGCCGTGCGCGTCGCCTGATGCTCTCGCTCGAACGCGTCACCGTTCGCTACGGCGGCGTCACCGCGCTCGACGCCGTCTCGCTCACCGTCGAGCGCGGGCGCATCCTCGGCCTCATCGGGCCGAACGGCGCCGGCAAGACGACGCTCGTCAACGCGACGACCGGGCTCGCGCCCCTCGCCGCCGGCAGGATCGTGCTCGACCGCCGGCGGATCGACGGCCTTCCCGCGCATCGCATCGCGCGCGCCGGGATCGCGCGCACGTATCAGAACATCCGGCTGTTCGGCGCCCTCGACGTGCGCGGCAACCTCGCCGCCGGCGCGTTCGCACGGCACGGACGCATCGCGCCCGACGAGATCCGCTCGCTGCTGGAGCGCGCCGGGATCCCGCACGTGGATCCTCGCGCGCAGGCCAGCTCCCTGCCGTACGGCGATCAGCGGCGCCTCGAGGTCGCGCGCGCGCTCGCGTCCGCGCCGTCCGTCCTGATGCTCGACGAGCCGGCGGCCGGGATGAATCCGAGCGAGACGACGCGGCTGGTCGAGACGATCCGCGCGATCGCCGCGTCCGGCATCGCGGTGCTGCTGATCGAGCACGACATGACCCTCGTGCGCGCGGCGTGCGACGCCGTGCTCGTGCTCAACTTCGGCGAGGCGATCGCGCACGGCACGCCGGCCGAGGTCGCGCGCGATCCGCTCGTCGTCGAAGCCTATCTCGGAACCGGCGCCGAGGCGCTCGCGTGATCCTCGCCGTCGAAGGCGTGCGTGCGGGCTACGGCACCGTCGAGATCCTGCACGACGTCTCGCTGCAGCTCGCCGAAGGAACGCTGTGCGCGATCGTCGGCGCGAACGGCGCCGGCAAGACGACGCTGCTGATGACGATCGCCGGAATCGTGAGCGCGCGCGCGGGAACGGTGCGCTTCGACGGCTCCGACGTGACGCGGGTGCCCTCGCACCGCCGCGTGACGCGCGGCCTGGTCCTCGTGCCCGAAGGGCGCCGCATGCTCCCCGGAATGACGGTCGAAGAGAACCTCCAAGTCGCCGCGAGCGCGGTCGGCGCCGAGGGCTACGCGCGCATCCCCGCGCTGCTGGACCGCTTCCCGATCCTCCGCACGCGCCGCAACGTCGCCGCGGGCGCGCTCTCCGGCGGCGAGCAGCAGATGCTCGCCCTGGCGCGCGCGCTCGCGATCGGCCCGCGCGCGCTGCTCCTGGACGAACCGTCGATGGGACTCGCGCCGAAGCTCGTCGACGAGATCTTCACGATCGTCGCCGACGAGCGCGCGCGGGGGACGTCGATCCTGCTCGTCGAGCAAAACGCACGCCGCGCGCTCGCCCTCGCCGATCACGCGTACGTGATGGAACGCGGACGGATCACCCTCAGCGGCCCCGGATCGGAGCTGCTGACCCATCGCGACGTCGTCGCGGCGTATCTCGGCGGCTGAGAAACACTCGCGAAAGCGGTGGAATGCTGCGAAACGCCGTGGACAACGCAACTTTCTTGTGGACAAGCGGCTGAGCGCGCGTTCGGCCTCTTGCGCTTCGCACGACGTTCGCGTATGCTGCGAACACGTCGAAGGCAACGACGACGTGCGAGCGATGAGAGGCTCGCGAGATGCCGAGACCGCGAAGAACGCCGCAAGGCGGGAAGCGTCGAGAACGGCAAACCGACGAAGTACGACGCCGTCATGGCTGGTGAACAACCGGCGAGGGCGAGCGCAGATCGACTCTCGTGCTGACCGTGGCTCCGGAGCGAAAGTTTCGGGGCCGCGTCGCATTTTCACGCCAAGAACTCCAAGCTCGCGCCCCCCACGCGAAGAACGCCAACCGACCCCACGCGGCACGAGGAAGCATCGAAGAACGCGCGGGCAACACGATACGTGCTCACACCGCCATCGTTCGCCCCGCGCACCGGCACAATGGCGCAGCGCATCGCTCCCGAGCCGCGGCGCGCATCGCCACGATTGCCGCGCGACGCCACGGAATCGCCCAACCCCAACCGCGCTGTGAATAGCGAGGAACGCATGTGAGTCATCGTGGACAACGAAACTTTCTTGTGGATGACCGGCGAATTCGCGTTTCGCCCTCTTGCGCGCGATTTTTTCGTTTCGTATGATGCGTGCACGCCGGAGGCAACGCCGGCGGGCGAGCGACGAGAAGCTCGCAGGCGTGAAGCGCGGGTGACGATCGACGCAAGTCGTGAAGACCCGACGCGGCGCCGAACGGAGATGCGACGCAGTTCTGGCCGAGAGATCGGCGAGGGCCCGCGCGAATCGATTCTCGTGCAGAATGAAGCCGTGCGGCCACCCGCACGGCTTCGTCGCGCCTCGGGGGCCGTTCGTCCCGGGTCGCGGCGGGGTCTGTAAAATCAGCGGGCCGGGACTTGCATCGCTCCGGGCGCCGCAGTAGTATTCGTCCACGCCGACCGAGGTCGGCGGGCGAGCAGCGAGAAGCTCGCCGGCGGGCACCGGATCACGAACGGCGCAAGCCCGACGGAGACGAAGCCGCCGAGACGAAGTACGACGCCGTCTTGGCCGAGCCGATCGGCGAGGATACGCGCAGATCGGGTTCTCGTGCATCGAAGCCGCGCAGCCGACGCCGCGCGGCTTCGCCGCGTCCCGCGGATCAGCGGGTCGCGGTCAGTTGCCGTTCCAGGCGGTGAACGGCGCGGGCTTCGTGTACGGCGGGCCCACCTCGATCGTCACGTCGAGGTGCTGCGTCAGCTCGATCTTCCGCGGGTCGCCCGTGTAGCGCGAGCCGTCGACCCAGACCTGCACGTGCTCGCCCTTGCGCGGCTTCGCGCCGGCGACGTCGGTCCGGCTCAGCGGCTGGCCCCAGATGTCGAAGAAATTCCCGAGGGTGAACGTCCGGAAGCTGGGCGACTCGACGTGGATGATCCCGTCCGGCGTATGCGTGTGCAGCCAGTAGAAGCATCCGGCGATCAGCGGCCGGCCGACGTCCTCCGGGACGCCGACCGGCTTGCCGTGATCGAGCACGGCGAGGTGCTGGTGGATGTGCAGCACCGAGCCCTCCATCTGGTCGCAGCGGATCCCGTCGATCGTCTGCCCCGTCGGGATCGCGGCCGTCGCGGCGCGCCCGCCGAGGAGCATCGCGGCGCAGGCCGCCGCGACGAGGGCCAGCGGTCGCATCGTTCGCGTCATCCTTGCACTAACGCGCCTGACCGGCCGCCCGTTCCTGCTGCGCGTAGCGCGCCGCCAGGTCGCGCGCGATCGCGGCGGCCGCGCGGCGCATCGTGTCGGGCGCGAGCACCTCGGCTTCGGCGCCCCAGCCCATGGCGAAGCGCACGATCTCGAGCGGATCGGCGACGCGGTACGTGATCTCGACGCTGCCGTCGGCGCGGCGGACCGCGCGGGCGCTGGCCGGAGCCTTCGAGGCCGCCGGCTTCGCGACGACCGGCGAGAACAGCACCGTCACCTCGGTGACGGTGTCGGCGTGAAAGACCCCGCTCATCGAGTTGGCGCCGTAGGCGTCGAGGTTGAAGTCCGCCGGCTTCTCGAACGTCTGCGGCGTCACGACGACGTCGGAGACGTTGTCGACGGCGAAGACCCGCATGTCGTTGCGGTTGTGGTCGAAGGCGACGAGATAGACGCGCCCGGCCGAGACGATGAACCCGTACGGATCGGCGCGCCGCTGCGTGCGATTTCCGTTCTTGTCCGTGTAGCCGAACTGGACGCGGCGGCGGTCGCGCTGGGCGCTCTGGAGCTGCTCGAACACCCGCTCCAGCGCCTCGTCCATCGCCACGGGCTCCATGCGGATCGCGAACGAGGCGCTCTCGACGGCGACCTCGGCGCGGCGGTCGCTGCTGCGCAGCAGCTTCTGCGTCGTCTCCTCGATGGCGGTCGCGAACGTCCCGCCGAGCGAGGACCCGAGCCGCTTGAGCGTGACGAGCCCGAGCAGCTCGCGGTGCGAGAGGTTGAAGCGGCGCAGGCTGTAGCCTTCGGCGAACCGGTACGTGCCGCTGGCGCGGTCGAAGAACCACGGAAAGCCGGCGTCGGCGAGGACGCTGAGGTAGCGCCGCAGGGTGCGCGTGCTGGGCGGCTTGTCCTCGGCGATCTGGTCCTTCAGCTGCTCGAACGTGAAGCGGCCCTCGTCGATCGCGCTGAGCAGCCGTACGAGGAGCACGACTTTGGGTTCGGCCCGTTCCTCCGCCACGCACCGCTCTTCGGCGCGGGCGAACGAATTCGTGCTCCGATTCGTAGGGCGGCCGGAAAGAGCGAAGAATGCATGCGACCACTCAGCCTTTATCCCGGCAAGGAGCACCATGTCCGATCATCCCGTGGACACGTCCGTCGACCGGAAAGAATTCTTGCGCCGGACGGGCGCGCTCGGCATCGCCGGCGCGGCCGCCCTCGGATTCCCCCTGCTCGAGACCCGCGCCGCCGGCGCGGCCCCCCTCCTTCCGCCCCGCGACGTGATCGCCGCCGGCGGCGGTGTGACCGTGAAGATCGGTCACATCGACAGCTTCTCCGGCGTCTACGCCGCCGCGGCGGCCTCCCAGCACTGGGGCATGGAACGCGCGGTCGCCGAGGCCGAGAAAAAGAACAATCGCATCAAGTGGGAGCTGATCAAGGGCGACGACGCCTCGGTCCCCGGAACGGGATCGACCGAGACGAAGCGACTGATCACGCAGGAGAAGTGCGACGTCATCACCGGCGGGTTGAGCTCGGCGGTCGGCCTCGCCGTCTCGGCGCTTTGCGAAGAGCAGGGCGTCCTCTTCGTAGCGGTCGGAACGCACGACACGAACATCACCGGTCCGAAAGCCAACCGGGTGACGTTCCGCCAGACGTGCTCGAACGCGATGCTGGCGAACGCCGTCGGCCCCGAGCTGCTCAAGCACGGGAAGCGGTGGTACTTCATCACCGCGGACTACGCGTTCGGCAACGACGCCCACGACCGGCTCGCGAAGATCCTCAAGGCGCACGGCGGCGTCGAGATCGCGAACGACCGGCACCAGCTCGGCCAGACCGACTACTCGTCCTACATGACGAAGGCCCGCAACACCGACGCCGACGTCCTGGTCTTCTGCAACTACGGCCCGGACACGATTAACGCGACGAAAGCGGCGATCGGCCTCGGCCTGAACAAGAAGATGACCTTCGGCGGAATCCTGTGCGGCAACGACGTCGCGGTGGGCCTGCCGGTCGACGACCTCGTCGGTTCGCTCTGGGGATACGTGTGGGGTCCCGAGGCGGGCGGCGATGCGATGCGTCTGTACAACTATCTCAAGCCGGGGGTGAACAACGAGGTCGACTGGCGCCAGTACGTCGGCTACGAAGCGGTGAAGAACATCATCAACCGCATCGAGCACGCCGGCACCACCGACGCGGAGAAGCTGGTCGAAGCGTTCGAGAACTACCACTACGACCCGGCGAAGGCGGGCGCGGCGTACTTCCGCAAGTGCGACCACCAGGCGATCCAGGAGACGTACGCGGGCGTCATCGTCCCGAAGAACAAGCGCCGCACTCCGAACGAGTACTTCACGATCGCCTCGCGCGTCGGCGGCGAGTTCGCGGCCGAGGCGTGCTCCAACCCGGACAGCGCGGCGGCCACCAAGATCATCACCTCGGAAAAGATCCCGACCCGCGAGAACTATACGCCGGTCAAGGTCTGACCGCCCGACCGCCGAGCGAGCGTACGGCGCCGTCCCTTCGCGGGGCGGCGCCGCCTCTTTCTTAAAACAATAGTTGACACGCCCCGCGCGGCGTGCTAGCGTCCTCGTATGCCGCGCAAGAAGTCTCCCACGCTCACGGAGGCGGAGTACCGCCTCATGCAGGTCCTCTGGGACCGCGACGAGGCGAGCGTGGCCGATGTCGTCGACGCGATCGGTGATCCGCCGCTCGCCTACAACACGGTCCTCACGACGATGCGCATCCTCGAGCAGAAAGGCTACGTCCGGCACAAGGCGGTCGGGCGCGCCTTCATCTATCGCGCGGTCGTCGCCCGTGACGAGGCGCAGCGGAACGTCGTCAAGCACGTCCTCTCGCGCTTCTTCGACGGCTCGCCGCGCGAGCTGGTGCTGAACCTGCTGGAGGCCGAAGAGGTCGACGACACCGAGCTGCAACGGCTGCGCGAGCTGCTCGACAAGAGCAAGGGCCGGACGTCGTGATCGAGGCGGTCGTCGCGGTCGCGCTCCGCGCGATCGTCGCCAGCGTGCTGCTGGGCGGCGTCCTCGCCGCATTGGTTCTTCTCGCCACCCGCACGCTCTCGCTCAGCGCGACGACCCGTCACGCGCTGTGGATCACGGCGCTGGTCGCGATGGGCGCGATGCCGCTCGCCGGCATCGCCGTGAGCGTCGTGAAAGGCGTCCCTGCGGCGCCGGCCGCTCAGATCGCCGGCGTGCGCTCCGCGCACGCGAACGAAGTCGTGCTGCCGCTCCGTCGCGCGGGGCCGGCACCCGCTCGGGCAGCGGCGCGCCCGGCCCGCGCTTCCCGGTCGTCATTGCCCCTCGCGAGCACCGGCGCGGCTGCCGGTTCCCGGGCCGCCGAAAGCTCGAGGCTGCCGGCGTCGTTCACGACGTCCGCGGAGCGCGGTGCGTCGCCGATCGCTGCGCTGCAGGGCCGGTTCGGCGCGCTCGTCTCCGCCGCGCCGCGCGTTTCGCGCGGCATCGCGGTCGGGTTCGTCGCGCTTTGGGCGCTCGGCGCGATCGCCGGGCTCATCGGCCTCGCGCTATCGGTCGTGCGCGTGCGCGGGCTCAAGAAGCGCTCGAGCCCGCTCGACGCGGCGCTTTCCGACGAGCTGCCGTGGCTCACGGCGGTCGGCGCCGGGCGCGAGATCTATCTGCGCCTCTCGTACGAGATCGAGACGCCGGTGGCGATCGGCTTCAACCGCCCGGTCATCCTGATCCCGACCGAGCTGGCGACCGCGGACGGGCTCGCGGCCATCGAGTCGCTCGTCCTGCACGAGCACGCGCACCTGCGGCGCTACGACGACTGGACGAACCTCGTGCAGCGCACGATCGAGCGGATCTTCTGGTTCAACCCGATCGTCTGGCTCGTCGGGCGCCGCGTCGCGCTCGAGCGCGAGATCGCCTCCGACGACGCCGTCGTCGAGAAGACCGGCGAGCCGCACGCATACGCGACGTCGCTGTGGCGGCTCGCGCGCGAGATGCGCATGCCGGAGCACGCCGTCGTCGCGCCGGGCGCGCTGCTGACGCGCAAGCAGATCAGCGTCCGCATCGAGCAGCTCCTCGACAAGCGCCGTGCGCGCCTGCACCGCTCGCCCGCGGCCGCGTTCGCCGTCGCATGCGCGGCGCTGGTAGCCGTCGCGGCCGTCGCCACGAGCGCGCCGGCGGTTGAGCTGCCGCCGCCGCAAGCGCTCGCAGCCGCGCCGCCGTCCGGCGCGTCGGCCCCGTCCGCGACCGTACCGCATCGGATCGCCGCGCCGCCGCGAGCGCACCTTGCGCAGGATCACGCGACGAGTTCAACGACCGCGATCGTCTCGGCCCGTGCCGCGCGCGTCGCGCCGCCGGCGAGGATCGCCGACGTGGGCGACGCTTCGAACGGCGTGACGGCCGTCGCGAGCCCAGCGCCGCAGGCCTCGCGCGCAGCGCACGCACCGCCGGCGAGCGACGTGCTTCGCGGCAAGAACATCCGGATCGTGGTCCGCGAGGGGCAAACGCCCGAGTTCTACGCCGTGCGGCACGCCGACACGAACGGCTGGGCGCCGGGCGAGCCGACGCCGCCGCCGGTGCCGGGCGTTCCGGCTACGCCGACCACGCCGCGTACGCCGCGCACACCGGACGTGCGTGCGACGCACGCGATCGACGCGAAGACGCGCCGCGACATCGAGGCGGCCGCCGCGTCGGCCGCCGCGGCCGGCAGCGCGATCGGAACGTCGATCGGAACGTCCATCGGGACGTCGGTCTCGTCGTCGGTGGCCGAAGTGCTCCGCGAGACGATGCACGCGATCCCGCGCTACGACGCCTCGCCGCGCCGCGTCGCGCAGATCGACCCGAAGAATCAGAAGCTGACGCGCGAGCTGCTCGCGTCGTGCACCGGATGCTCGCTGCGGAACGCGGACCTGCACGGCGTCGACCTCCACGGCATCAAGGTGACCGGCCTCGACCTGAGCGCCGCGAACCTGCGGGACGCGAATCTCGCGGGGGCGACGCTGACGGGCGTCGACCTTCGGAACGCGGACCTGACCGGCACGAACCTGCGCGGGGCCACGCTGAGCGGCGTCGAGCTGCGCGGCGCGGGACTCGACGGAGCGATCCTCGACGACGTCAAGCTGATCGGCACGTCGCTGCGCGGCACCTCGCTCCACGGCACGCGCCTGCGCACCGCGCTCGCGCACTGCATCGGCTGCGATCTCACCGGGCTCGACCTGCACGGGCAAGACCTGCACGGGATCTCGCTCAACGGCGCCGATCTGAGCCACGTCGACCTCAGCGGCGCGGACTTGACCGACGTCCGCTTCGTCGGCGTCGACCTGTCCGGAGCCAATCTGACGAACGCGAACCTGAGCGGCGCGCACCTGGACGGCTGCGATCTCAGCGGCGCGCGCATGAGCGGCGCGAAGACGACCGGCATCGTGCTGCACGGCACCGACCTCGACGGCGCGTGACCCCCCGCGCCCCTTTTTTTCGCTTCGAGTCTTAGTTCTCTAGTTGCAAACGAAAGGCCACGCCATGCTGAAGTTTCTCGCCGCGCTCTGCGTGCTGCTCATCGGCGTCGCTCCGCTCGCGGCCGGCGCGCGGAGTGACGATCTCGCCCGCCGGCTGATCGGGAGCTGCGTCGGATGCCGCCTTCCGAAAGACTTGCAGGGTCAGGACCTGCACGGCTTGCGCTTCGTCGGCGACGATCTCGACGGCGTCAACTTCTCACGGGCCGACTTGCGTGACGTCGAGTTCACCGGCTCGAGCCTGGACGGGACGCGCTTCGACGGGGCCGATCTGACCGGCGCGCGCTTCATCGGCGTTCACCTGCGCGACGTCTCGCTCGCGCACGCGAAGATCGGCGGCATCTCGTTCGTCGGCGTCGACGTCGCCGGCTCGACGCTGGATCGCGCGACGCTGGCGATCGTCCTGCACGAGTGCACCGGCTGCAATCTGCGCGGGATCGACCTGCGGGCGATGGACCTCCGCGCGATCAAGGTCGTCGGAGCGAACATGCGCGACGCGCGGTTCGCCGGCGCCGACCTGCGCGGCGCCGACCTGGTCGGCGCGAATGCGCGTAATGCCGATCTCTCGAACGCGAAGCTCGACGGTGCGACGCTGGTGGCGACGAACCTGGTCGACGCGAAGGTCGCCGGCGCGTCGTTCGGCGATGCGGAGCTGTGCGCGGAGAACGAGAACGGCTCGTACGCGCACCGCACGTCGTGCGCCGACCTGCGCGGCGTCGATCTGCGCGGCGTCGACCTGCGACGCGCTCGGTGGTGCTCGGCGCGCGACGACGACCACGAGCTGGTACCGCAGCGTGATTGCCGGCCCGTGACGCGCGCCGAGCTCGTCGACTTCGCGCACGCGGATCTCACCGGAGCGCTGGCCCCGGCCGCCTGAGACGGCTCTGCGCGCCGGCGGACGCGGCGCGCCGGAAACGCAGCCGCGCCGCGCACGGGTAGACGACGACGGTGACGATCGTCGATCGCCTGATCGCCTCGGACCCGCCGCTCGAACGCCTCCGCCTCGCGCTCCGGGCGACGGCCACGGTGCTGCTCGCCGCGGGACTGGTCGTACCGCTCCTGCGCGCCGGGATCGTCCCCGGCCCGAGCGCGCTCCTCGGCGTGATGACGGGGATGTGGGCGACGCTGATCGTCAACGACGCCGAGCTGCGCGCGCGCCGCGTCACCTCGGCGCTCGTGCCCGTGTCGGCGGCGGTGTCGGTGAGCTTAGCGGCGTCCTTCGACGTGCGCAGCCAGCTCCTGGGCGCCGTTCTCTTCGTGGCCGTCACGTTCGCCGGCGTTTGGATCCGGCGCTACGGCCGGCGCGGCTTCGCGCTCGGTCAGGCGGCGGTCTTCGTGATGCTGTTCTCGTTGTTTCTCCGCATCGCGCCGGCGCAGCTCCCGATGACCTATCTCGCGATGCTGATCGGCGCGGCTGCGGCGTTCGTCGTGCGCTACGCGATCGTGACCGACGACGCGCGCGTCGTGATGCGCGGCGCGCTCGCCGGCTTCGCGGCGCGAATGCGGCTCGTGCAGCGCGCCGGCGCGGACTTCGTCGCGGCGAACGACGAGCGGACGGAGCGCGCGCTGCGCCGGGCCCTCGCGCCGCTGAACGACGCGGCGATCGCGCTCGACCGGCTCGTCGCCGGGCACGTCTTTCTGCCGGGCGACGCGGCTCGTCGTGACGCGCGCGTGGCGCTGCTCGAGGCCGAGCTCGCAGCCGACGCCTTCGTGCGCGGCGCGCTCGCACATCGCGCGGACGACCCGCGCAGCCGTACCGAAGCGGTCGCCGAGCGACGCGACGTTCTCGACCGCGCCGTCGTACGCGCGCGCGACGCGCTGCACGCGGTGCTGCGCGCACCGGTCGCTCCGGGCGCGGACGCGCCGATCTCGGCGATGCCGAGCCCGCCGGCGATCGGCAGACCCTCGCCGACGACGCGTCTGGCGATCCAGGCCGCGGCCACGTCGGTGCTCGCGATGACGTTCGGGACGCTCGTGCCGCCGCATCTTTTCTTCTGGGCCGTGCTGACGGCGTTTCTCGTCTTCACGGGGACGGCCTCGGCGGCGGAGGCGCGCCGCCGCGCGTGGGGCCGCGCGGTCGGCACGACGATCGGCGTCGCGCTCGCCTTCGCGCTCGTCGCGCTCGTGCACGGCCGGCCCGTCGTCGAAGGCGCGCTCGCCGTCGTGTCGTTCTTCTTGTCGATGTACACGTTCCGCGTCTCGTACGCCGCGTTCACGTTCTTCATCACCGCGCTCGTCGCGATGATGTACGAGCTGGTCGGACGTCCGCCGCAGCCGCTGCTGTTCGCACGGCTCGTCGAGACGATCGTCGGCTCCCTCTGCGGGACGGTCGCCGCGACGCTCGTCCTGCCGCTGCGCACGCGCGACGTCGTCGCCGCCACGGCGAAGGACTACGTGGAAAAGCTCGCTGCGGCGGTCCACGCCTCGGCTGCGCGGCTGGGCGCGCGCGAGGGCGACGATCCGCTCGACGCGACGCGCGCCGCCGACGCCTCGCTGCACGAAGTGATCGCGCGGCTCGAGCCGCTCGTCGAGCACGCGCACGGCCCGGCCCGCAACGCCGCGTGCGCCACGCTCGACGCGCTGATCGAAAGCGCGTATCGCGCGCGCGACCTGTGCGATCGCGCCCTGCGGTCGTCGGGAGCTGCGGACGGCGCGTTGGAACCGCTGCAGCGCGCGGCGAATGCGGTCGAGGCGGCGCTGCACGCCTTTGCGACGGTGCTGGACGGGCGTCCGGAGATCGTCGCGGACGAGGTCGCGCCGGCGAACGCGGCGGAAGCCGCTGCCGCGCAGCGTCGTGCGCCGCCCGACGTCGCGGAGGCGGCGCACGATCTGCGGCTCATCGCGGAGCGCGTCGCGCTGCTGGCGGAACCCGCCTCGACGCTGCGGGGCGCGCGCTGACGCGCGCTCGCGGCCTCAGTTGCGAGGAAGCCCGGCGTACTCGGATTCGGGATACGTCGCTTCGAGCCAGTCCAGCGTGTCGCTGCGACGCGTGCGCGCGTCGTCGAGATCGAGCTTGCCGTAGAGCTGCGCCAGCGAGTACGCGTACTTCGGGATCCACGGATCGCGGGGATAGTGCGCCTGCCAGTCGCGCAGCGCGTCTTCGACCAGGACCGCCTTGTCGAAGATGTGGTCGGCGTCTTCGGGGTGCTCGTCGGCACGCAGCGACAGATCGCGCAACTGGTTGCGCACGCCCAAGATGCTCATCTTGAGGCGGCCGAAGTAGTGATCGGCGGGCGCGAGATTCGAAGTGGATTGGGCCGACGCGGGCGCGGCGAACGACAACGCCAACACCAGCGCCACGACTACGCGTTTCATGACGACGTCCTTTGTGCTGTTCGGTTTTTCGATGAAAGCTGCGCGGCGCGCATACCGGGGCGCTCCGCGTATCCACTTTCATCGGCACCGTCAGGACGTTGTTGAAGCCGCTCGCACCACTCTGAGACGCATTGTGACGACCGTCATTCCGGGTCGCCGAACAGAAACGCGAGGTCGTCGCGCGTCAGTGTCTTCGCCACCGCGCTGTCGGCCTTGACGACGGCGCGCGAGAGCGCGCTCTTGCGCTCGGCGAGTGCGCGGATCTTCTCCTCGACCGAGCCGGCCGCGATCATGCGATACGCCGTCACCGGACGCGTTTGGCCGATGCGATGCGTACGATCGATCGCCTGGCGCTCGACCGCCGGGTTCCACCACGGATCGTAAAGGATCACGTAGTCCGCCGCGGTGAGCGTCAGCCCGACGCCGCCCGCCTTCAAAGAGCAGAGGAACACCGGGGGACCGCCCTCCGTCATGAATCGGTCAACCTCGATCTGCCGGTCGCGATCTTTCGTCGAGCCGTCGAGGTACCCGAACGCGATCCCGCGCCGCTCCAGCGCGCCGCGCATGATGCGGAGCATCGAGGCGAAGGCGCTGAAGACGAGCACTTTGTGGCCGCCGTCGAGCACCTCGTCGACCGTCTCGAGGAAAGCGTCGAACTTGCCGCTCGCTTCCGGGTCGTCGACGTGCTCCGGAAAGAGCAGCCCGGGGTGCGCACACACTTGACGGAGGCGGGTGAGCGCGGCGAGCACGTGGACGGTCGTCGCCTCGGCGCCCTCCTCGTCGTAGCGAGCGAGCACGTCGCGGCGAGCCGCCTCCGCGATGCCGCGGTAGAGCCGGCGCTGGAGCGGGGACAGCTCGCACTCGATCAGCGCCTCGGTCCGCTCGGGCAGCTCGCGGGCGACGTCCTCCTTGGTGCGGCGGAGCACGAAGGGCTCGAGCCGCGAGCGGAGCGCGCTCGCCGCGGCCTCGTCGCCCTCGGCGATCGGCAGTTCGAAGCGCCGACGGAACGACGCTTCGGAACCGAGCAGCCCGGGTTCGACGAAGCCGAAGATCGCCCAGAGGTCGCGCAGCGAGTTCTCGACCGGCGTTCCGGTGAGCGCGAGCCGATGGTCGGCCTGCAGCCCGCGCACGACCTTGGCGATCTGCGAGGCCGGGTTCTTCGCGTTCTGCGCTTCGTCGAGCACGAGCGTGCGGAAGCGAAAGCGCTCGAGATGGTGCGCGTCGAGCCGCGCCAGCGCGTACGACGTGACGACGACGTCGTAGCCGTGGATCGTCTCGTACTTCGCGGCGCGGTCGCTCCCCGATTGCAGCCGCAGCGTCGTCAGCGAGGGCGCGAACTTCTTGATCTCGTTCTCCCACGTGTGCGTCACCGACGTCGGCGCGATGACGAGCACGGGGGTCGGGCCTTCGGCCTCCTTGCGCTTCGCGACGTGCGCGATGAGCTGCGACGTCTTCCCGGTCCCCATGTCGTCGGCGAGAATCCCGCCGAAGCGGAACGAGGCGAGATACGACAAGAAGTCGAGTCCGCGGCGCTGGTAGTCGCGCAGCGGAAGCACGAGCGCGCGCGGCGGCTCGACCTCCTGGATCCCGCGAAACTCGCGCAGGCGCTCGCGGATCCGCTCGACCTCTTCGGGCAGCGCGACGTCCCCGAACGCTTCGTGCAGCTCGTCGCGGATCGCGACCAGCGTCGCGAGCCCGGTGCGGCGGCGGTCGGCCAGCTCCGAGAGCAGGTTTTGGCGCGAGCGAAGATCGGCGACGTCGACGAGCTTCCCGCGGACCTCGGCGTATCGCCCGCGCGCGCCGAGCAGCGCGCGCAGCTCTTCCCGCGTGAGCGGCTGCCCGCCGGCGACGAACACCGAGACGTCCAGCTCGAACCAGTCCGCGCCCTCGGCCGCGGTCGCGCTCACCGTGACGTCCAGGCGCGCATTTCCGGCGAGCGTCGCGAGGGACTCGTCGAGGCGCACCTCGGCGTCGTCCCACGCCGGCCACAGCGTGCGAACGGTCTCGGCGGCGCGATCGGCGTCGTGCAGCGCGAAGCCGTCGGCTCCGCGCGGAACGAAACCGATCTCGAGGAAGCGCCGCGCGAACGCGCGCGCGACCTCGGGCGGCCAGCGCACGAAGTGCCCGAGGCTGTCGCTCACGGCGCCCTGCGCGCTGAACGGCGCGCTCGCCCCCGACTCGCGGTCGACGAACGTCAGCCGCGCGAGCAGCGCACCGTCACGCCAGCCGGCGCGGATGAGCAGCCCCGGCCGCGCGACGTCGACGACGCCGAGCGATCCGCGCTCCGCGTCGCTCAGGAACGGCGCCACGCGCGCGATCGCGCGAACGGACGGCACGCCGTTCCGCGCGTCCGGCGCGTCGGCGGAGGACGCCTGTGCCGCGGCGATCACCTTGCGCCCGTCGAACGAGCCGTCGAGGAGAAAGGCGGTCCGGTCGGCGATGAGCCACGGCGGCGGCCCATCGAGCACGATCGCGCGCGAGAGGTCGACCCGGACGCCGTCGGCCGTCTCCAGCGCCGGCGCGAAGCCTTCGCCGGCGCGGACGGCGCGCAGACGCAGCCCGCGGTTGTCCACGGCGAACGGCGCGAGCTCCGAGGGATGGCGATTCTCGCCGGGCGCCTCGTCCGCGCGCAGCCGCGGGTGGCGCGCCAGCCGGAACAGCGCCCGGGCCAACGCCTTCGGCGACGAGCGCTGCCCGAACGCCTCCTGGACCGCGTCGTCGCGCAGCAGCCCGCGATCGATCTCGTCCCAGTCGTCGGCCGGCGTCTGGTCCATCATCGCCTGGATCGCGTCGGCGTCGCGGATGACCCCGCGCAGCCGCGGCGTGTCGAGGTAGAGCGACCCGGACGGAACGCCGCCGGGCGCGATCGCGATCACCGGCCACACCGCCCGCGCGCGCGGGCGCGCCGCCTCGGCTTCGGGCTCCGGAAGCCACGTGAGGTCAGGCTCGTCGGCGTGCGCTTCGAGCACCGGTGCCGCGTCCTCCGCGGTGCGCACGACCTCGAGCGTGGCGACGACGTGCTCGCACACGCCCGCGCCGCCGCAGGTACACACCGCGCGCAGCGCTTGCGGCCCGGTCCCCGACGCCCACTCGACGGCGGTCGCGCAGGGGGCCCGGTCCTTCACGGTCGCCTCGACCCGGTTCGGCTCCACCGAGCGCAACGCAACGCGCCCGCCCTCGACGAGGGCGAGCGCGGCGCGGGTCAGGTCTCGGGCGAACCAGGTTCCGATCTGCGCCGGGAGGCGCGAGCGCCAGAGGGTGTAGGGCGTCAACCTGCGGACGGTTCGGCTACGCCGACTGAACCTCCGGCTGCTGCGGCGCGGGCGGCTCGATCCGCGGGATCTTCGAGAAGCGCAGCTTCTCGGGATGGTCGGGATCGACTTCGGCCAGGATGCGGTCGCCGGGGCCGAACGCGCCGCGGAGCATCTCCTCGGCCAGCTCGTCCTCGACTTCGCGCTGGATCGCGCGGCGCAGCGGACGCGCCCCGAACTGGGGGTCCCAGCCCTTCTTGGCGAGGAGCTGCTTCGCGTCTTCGGTGACCTCGAGCTCCATCTCCTGAGCGCGCACCTCGCGGATGACCTTTTCGAGCTCGAGCCCGACGATCTGCGCGATCTGCTCGCGGTTCAGCGAGTGGAACACGACGATCTCGTCGACGCGGTTGAGGAACTCGGGCCGGAACGAGTGCTTCACCTCGTCGAGCACGCGGTTCTTCATCCGCTCGTAGGCTTGGTCTTCGCTGGCCTCGGTGCCGCGGGCCGGCCGGAAGCCGATCTCGGTCGAGGTCGTCATCCCCGTGGCCCCGACGTTCGAGGTCATGATGATGACCGTGTTCTTGAAGTCCACGACCCGGCCCTGAGAGTCGGTCAGCCGCCCGTCGTCGAGCACCTGCAGCAGCAGGTTGAAGACGTCGGGATGGGCCTTCTCGATCTCGTCGAGGAGCACCACGGAGTAGGGGCGGCGCCGCACCGCTTCGGTGAGCTGCCCGCCCTCTTCGTATCCCACGTAGCCGGGAGGCGCCCCGACGAGCCGCGAGACGGCGTACTTCTCCATGTACTCCGACATGTCGATGCGGATCATCGACTCGGCGTCGTCGAACATGAACTCGGCCAGCGAGCGCGCGACCTCGGTCTTCCCGACGCCGGTCGGGCCCAGGAAGATGAACGAGCCGATCGGGCGCTTGGGGTTCTTCAGTCCGGCGCGCGAGCGCCGGATCGCCCGGGTGACCGTCGAGATCGCCTGGTTCTGACCGATGACGCGCTTGTGGAGCTGGTCCTCCATCCCGAGCAGCTTGGCCGTCTCGGCCTGCGCCAGCTTCGAGACCGGGATCTTCGTCCACGACGACACGATGAAGGCGACGTCGTGCTCGGTGACCTTGATGGTCTTGTCCTGGAGCGCGCGGCGCTCGGCCCACTCGGCCTCGAGGCGCTGCTTCTCGAGCCGCAGCTTCTCCTCGCGGTCGCGGATGGCGGCCGCCTTCTCGAACTCCTGGGACTTGACGACCGACTCTTTCTCCTGCTTGACCTGACGGATCTGGTTCTCGATCTCGCGGACTTCCGGCGGGGGCAAGGTGGCCTGCAGCCGGACCCGCGAGGCCGCCTCGTCGATGAGGTCGACGGCCTTGTCGGGGAGAAAGCGGTCGCTGATGTAGCGGTCGCCCAGCTTCGCGGCGGCGACGAGGGCTTCGTCGGTGATCGTGACCTTGTGGTGCGCCTCGTAGCGGTCGCGCAGGCCCTTGAGAATCTCGACGGTCTCCTCGACCGTGGGCTCCCCGACCATGACCGGCTGGAAGCGGCGCTCGAGCGCCGAGTCCTTCTCGATGTGCTTGCGGAACTCGTTGAGCGTCGTCGCGCCGATGCACTGCAGCTCGCCGCGGGCGAGCGCCGGCTTGATGATGTTCGAGGCGTCGATCGCACCCTCCGCGGCGCCCGCACCGACCAGCGTGTGCAGCTCGTCGATGAAGAGGATGATCTCGCCGGCGGCGCCGCGGATCTCGTCCATGACGCGCTTCATCCGCTCCTCGAACTCGCCGCGGTACTTCGTCCCGGCGACGAGGCCGGCCAGATCGAGCGTGATCACGCGCTTGTCGCGGAGCGGCTCGGGGACTTCGGTCTTGATGACGCGCTGCGCGAGGCCCTCGGCGATCGCCGTCTTGCCGACGCCGGGCTCGCCGATGAGCGCCGGGTTGTTCTTCGTGCGGCGGCTGAGGATCTGGATGACGCGCTCGATCTCGTTGGCCCGGCCGATGACCGGGTCGAGCTTGTTCTCGCGGGCCAGGGCGGTCAGGTCGCGCCCGTACGCGTCGAGCGTCGGGGTCTTCGACTTGCCCTTCGGCGCGGGGGGCTGGCCCTCGGCGCCGAGCAGCGACGTGGTCTGGACGCGCACCTTCGCCGGGTCGACGCCCAGGTTGGTGAGCACGCGCGCAGCGACGCCCTCGCCCTCACGGATGAGGCCGAGCAGCAGGTGTTCCGTCCCGATGTAGTTGTGGTTGAGCTGGCGCGCCTCTTCGAAGGCGAGCTCGATCACGCGCTTGGCGCGCGGCGTGAACACCATCTCCTGCTGGACGGTCTGCCCGCCCCGGCCGACGATCGCCTCGACCTCTTGGCGAACCTTCGCCAAGTTCACACCGAGCGTCTCGAGGACTTTCGCCGCCAGGCTCTCTCCCTCGGAGATGATCCCGAGCAGGATGTGCTCGGTCCCGATGTAGTTGTTCCCGAGCCGCTGCGCCTCTTCCTGAGCGAGCACGATGCTGCGCCGCGCGCGTTCGGTGAACGGTTCCCACATTGACATGCTGCTACGAAACTCCCCGAGCGGATCGACCGCTCCTGCTGCGCCACCGCCGCGGCGGGAGCCTGAGCCCCCAGCATCGGCGTTGGTGAACGTATAACTCCTTGCCGGGCACGGCAGTTTCAAACCCTTGGCCGTTTGCAGCATGGAAGCCGCACCCCGCGAGGCGAACGGAGGGTCTTTCCATCGCCCTCTCCCGGAGGCCGCTGCAATCCACGTTCCTATCGCCGAGATCGCCGATCAGCTCGTCAACGGCCTCACGCTCGGCATGCTCTACATCCTCGTCGCCCTCGGACTGAACATCATCCTCGGGCTCATGGGGGTGATCAACTTCTCGCACGGCGCCTTCTTCATGCTGGGCGCCTATCTGATGTATCAGCTCGACGGCCCGCTCGGGTTCTGGCCGGCGATCCTCTGCGCGGCGATCATCGTCGGACTGCTCGGTATGGCGTTCGAGTCGTCGCTCATCCGGCCGCTGTACCGGCGGATCCCGGAATATACGTTACTGCTCACCTTCGGCACGGCGCTCATCTTCGCGCAGATCGTCCGCCGGGTGTGGGGCGACGACTCGGTGCGCGTCTCGACGCCGTCCTACATGCCCGACACCGTCGCGCTCGGCTCCTATCAGCTCCCCTTCTACAAGGACGTGCTGCTGGTCGGCCTCACCGTCGTCATCCTCGCGCTCGTCTGGCTGCTGCTGAACAAGACCAACATCGGCATGATCATTCGCGCCGGCACGCGCGACGCCGAGATGGTGAAGATCCTCGGCATCAACATGCCGCTGATGTTCACGCTCGTGTTCGGGATCGGCTCGCTGATGGCCGGGCTGGCCGGCGCGCTGGCCGCGCCGATCTACGCCATCCAGCCGCAGCTCGCCTCGCAATGGATCGTGCTGACGTTCGTCATCGTCATCGTGGGCGGGATCGGCTCGTTCTGGGGCGCGATCGTCGGCGGTCTGCTGATCGGCGTGATCTCGAGCCTGATGTCGCTGGTCTGGCCGCCGGCCGTCGAGCTCACCGGCTACGTCATCATGGGCGTCATCCTGCTCATCCGGCCGCGCGGGCTGTTCGGCGTCGAAGGGCTCTTCGAGTGACGAAACGCAACCCGCTCACGAGCCCGCTGCTCTGGACGGCGATCATCTTCCTCGTCCTGCCGCTCGTCGCCGGCGCGAACCCGTTCACGCACCAGAGCGGCTTCGTCGACATCGCGACCACGATGCTGATCTTCGCGCTGTTCGCGAGCGGTTTCAACCTGCTGTTCGGGCACGTGGGCGAGCTGTCGTTCGGCCACGCGATGTTCTTCACGATCGGCGCCTACACGACGGCGCTCTTCACGAAGGGCTACAGCGTCCCGCTGTTCGGCAACACGTGGGTCTGGGCAGGCGCGGACAACGCGCTCGCCGCGCTCGCGCTCTCGCTCGTCATCGGCCTGCTGTGGGCGTGGTTCCTGGCTCGGATCATCATCCCGCGCTCGAGCGGAATCTACTTCTCGATGATCACGCTCGCGTTCGCTCAGGTCGTGTTCTTCATCACCTTCAAGTGGAGCGACCTGACGGGGGGCGAGGACGGGATCCAGGCGATCGCGCGGCCGTCGCTGCCGTTCGTCGGCAGCGATTGGCTGCATTCGTACAACTTCTACTGGTTCACCGCGGTCGTCGTCTTTCTGTCACTGTGCCTGCTCTACTGGATCATCCGCTCGCCGTTCGGCAGCGTGCTCCACGCCATCCGTGAGAACAAGCAGCGCGCGCGTTTTCTCGGCTACGACGTGAACAAGTACCGCGTGAACGCGTTCGTCCTGTCGGCGCTCTTCCCGCTGATCGCGGGCTGGCTGCTGGCGTACTATCAGCAAGCGATCAATCCGGACGCCGGCTCGGTCGAGTACTCGGGGAACGTGGTCATGATGTCGCTGCTGGGCGGCATGCAGACGTTCATGGGGCCCATCATCGGCGCCCTGATCTATTGGGAGCTGCAGAACAACATCTCGCAGGCCACCAAGTTCTGGGAAGGCTGGATCGGCCTGGTCTTCGTCGTCTTCGTCCTCGTCGGACCGCGCGGCATCATGGGCCTCTTCGACGACATCCGCCACTACGGTATCGGCGCCGCGATCGCCCGCCTCTTCTCGCGCCGCGCCCGTTACGCGACCGACGTCAAAGAAGAGCTGCCGCCGGTCGACGAGCTTGCGCCTGGACCAGGCGCCCCCGAAACCGCCGCGCGGGAGACCGTCTGATGGCCGCCATTTTTCGCACCGAAGGGCTCACGCGGCGCTTCTCCGGCTTCACCGCCGTCAACCACGTCACGCTCGAGATCCCCGAAGGCGGCGTGCGCACGATCATCGGACCGAACGGCGCGGGCAAGACGACGTTCTTCAACCTTTTGAGCGGGCTGTTGCCGCCGAGCGAAGGACGGATCTGGTTCAAAGACCGCGAGATCACCGCGCTCCCGCCGTACCAGCGCGCGCGCCTGGGCATCGCGCGCTCGTTCCAGATCACGAACATCTTCGGCCATCTCAGCGTCTACGAGAACGTGCGTCTCGCCGTGCAAGCGGTGCACGACGGAAAAGCGAGCTTCTTCCTCCCCGGCCGGCTCGGCGATCTGCGAACGGCCACCGAGCGCGTGCTGCACGACATCGGCTTGTGGGAAGCGCGCGAAGCCCGCGCGGAGAACCTCTCGCACGGCGACCAGCGCCGGCTGGAGATCGGTCTCGTGATCGCCGGCGACCCGCCGGTGCTGCTGCTCGACGAGCCGCTCGCCGGGATGTCGCCGACCGAGACGCACGAAACCGTCGACTTGATCACGCGCATCGCGCCCGGACGCACCATTCTCCTCGTCGAGCACGACATCGACGTCGTGATGGCGATTTCGACGACCATCACCGTCTTCCAGACCGGCGGCGTCCTGGCGAGCGGCACGCCGCAGGAGATCCGCGCCAACGAAGCCGTGCAACGCGCCTATCTCGGAGAGCTCGTCTGATGCCGCTGCTCGAGCTGGAGCACGTCAACGCATACTACGACAAGTCGCACGTGCTCCAAGACGTGTCGCTGTCCGTCGACTCGGGCGAAGTCGTCGCCCTTCTCGGCCGCAACGGCTCCGGCCGTTCGACCACGTGCAAGACGGTGATGGGGCTCGTCGCCGCGCGCAGCGGGCAGATCCGCTTCAAAGGCAAGCCCATCACCAACAAGACGCCGTTCGCGCTCGCGCAGCTCGGGATCGCCTTCGTCCCGGAAGACCGCCGCATCTTCCCGAACCTCACGGTCGGCGAGAACCTCCGTCTCGCGGCGCTCGCGGGACGCAAAGGCGCGTGGACCGAGAAGCGCATCTACGACTACTTCGCGGTCCTCGGCGAACGGCGCGACAAGCCGGCGAAGCTCTCCGGCGGCGAACAGCAGATGCTCGCGATCGCGCGCGCTCTCGTCGCCAATCCCGACATCATTCTGCTCGACGAGCCGATGGAAGGGCTCGCGCCGCTGATCGCGCGCAACGTCGAAGAAGTCGTGCGCAACATCCGCGCCGAGGGAAACACGATCTTGCTCGTCGAGCAGAACGCGCAGGTGGCGATGTCGCTTTCCGACCGCGGATACGTGCTGTCGAACGGGCGCGTGGTCGGCGAGGGGAGCATCGAGCAGCTGCGCGCCGACGAGGCGATGATGCAGCGCTATCTGGCGGTGTAGCAGGCGCTTCGTGCGCTGAACGCTGCGGGGTTGGGCTCGGTCAGGGCACACCCCCGCGGCGGGGACGCTCCCTGCGCGCAATCCTGCGCTCCGGTCGCTGCGCGCCGCGTCGCTCCGCGCATCCTGCGCTCCCGCGACGCGACGAGCCCCCGCCGCGGGGGCGTGCCCTGCCCGATCCCCGGCGCGATGGGTCCCCGAGGTCGTCAGCCCGCCGTGTTGATGCGATGCACCCGGTGACCGACGACACGCGACATCGCGAGCTTCGGAGTGCCCTGATCGTGCCTGCACGGCGGGCGGCACGTGCCCGCGGCGGGGCGTTGCGGATTTCGCGGAGCCAGGATGGCGAGAGCGAAATCCGCACCGAGCGACCGGAGGCGCACGATGCGCCGCAGGGAGCGTCCCCGCCGCGGGCATGTGCCGCACGCCGTGCCGCCACCGCACCATCCGACCGATCGCGCGCTGCATCGGCGGAACTTTCGCTAGCCGGTGTCGTATTGTAGGCGACGTATGGTCACTGCGGAGACGGTTCGGGACGCGCTGAAGGACGTCGAGGATCCGGAGCTGGGGCTCGGGATTCTGGATTTGGGGCTGGTGTACGACGTCGCGTGCGAGGGGCCGCAAGGCGAGGACGTCACCGTAACGATGACGCTGACCTCGCCGATGTGCCCGGTCGGTCCGATGTTCAAGCAGGCGGTCATGAGCAAAGTCGAGAGCGTCGAAGGCGTGAAGAACGCCAACGTGGAGATCACGTTCAACCCGCCGTGGGACCCGAAAACGATGGCGAGCGAGGACGTCAAGCTCGCGCTCGGTATCTGGTAGCGCTCGAAGGGTAAGGAGTCGACCGTGAACTCGAACGCGTTTCGTGCCGCGCTCGCGCTTTGCGCGCTCGGGGCCTCGGTCGCGGTGGCCGTCGGGCCTGCCGGGGCGAAGCGGCTTCCCGATCCGCCGTCGATGGCGCCGATCGACACCATTCCCGTCATGATCGAGACGCAGCCGTTCGCGCTGGGATCGCCCCCGCGGACGGTGCTCGCGGCCACGGTGGTCGACGCGTGCAACAACGCGGCGCTCCAGTCGTATCGGGCGGTGCCGACGCCGATCGATCTGCCGGTTTCGGCGTGCGGAACCGTCGTGTCCACGCAAGGCGCGGCGGGCGGCGGGCGTGTCGAGTCGACGGCGTTCGTGCTCGACACGGACGGAACGGATCCCGTTCCGATCGACGTGCGCGGGAACACGGGGACGCCGGTGTCGGTCGGCCAGTCGGTGCTCGTGAGCGGTGTGTATTTTCGCGAGAAGTCCTCCGCGGAGTACATCGACGTCAGCCGCGCGGGCGGATCGGTGCAGCCGTATGCGCCGCCGCCGAGTCCGGCGGTGCAAGTGACGTCCTCGCCGACGAGCTTGCCGACGCTGCCGCCCGCGAACGCACGGATGTCGCCGAACCCGAGCGCGACGCCGATGACGCCGGAGGTGGCGCCGTCGCCGCATCCCGCGCCCTCGATGCTGCCGCACTAAGCGCGCCGGGGTCCGCGGTGCCGGTGGAGAACGGCACGGCGATGTCGACGACGGAATCTTCGCACGACCGCGCCTACGGGCGGCTCGAGCGCATGCGCGCGGAATCGCTCGCGCCGGCGGGCGAGGCCGCGAACGAGCGGCAGCGCGGACGCGGCAAGCGCACGGCGCGCGAGCGCGTCGAGGCGCTCGTCGACGAAGGATCGTTCGTCGAGCTGGACCGGTTCGCGGTCCATCGCACGACCGCGTTCGGGCTCGACGAGCGGCAGTTCTTGGGCGACGGCGTCGTCACCGGGCACGCCACGATCGACGGGCGCCAAGTCTTTCTGTTCTCGCAGGACTTCACGGTGCTCGGCGGATCGCTCGGCGAAGTCATGGCCGAGAAGATCTGCAAGGTGATGGACCTCGCGGTGCGGACCGGCTCGCCGATGATCGGCATCAACGATTCGGGCGGCGCGCGCATCCAGGAAGGCGTCGTCAGCCTCGGCGGTTACGCGGAGATCTTCTGGCGCAACGTGCAGGCGTCGGGCGTCGTGCCGCAGATCAGCTTGATCGCCGGGCCGTGCGCCGGCGGAGCGGTGTACTCGCCGGCGATCACCGATTTCACCGTCATGGTCGAGGGCATCTCGCAGATGTTCATCACCGGACCGGAGATCATCAAGTCGGTCACCGGCGAGGACGTCGGGTTCGAGGAGCTGGGCGGCGCGATGACGCACGCGACGAAGAGCGGCGTCGCGCACCTCACCGCCGTCGACGAAGATCAGATGAACGAGCACTGCCGGCGGCTGCTCTCGTTCATCCCGTCGAACAACCTCGACGATCCGCCCGTCGTGCCGAGCGACGATGATCCGCTGCGGCTCGCGCCCGACCTCGACGGCCTGGTTCCGGATTCGCCGAACAAGCCGTACGACATCGTCGACGCGATCGTGCCGGTGCTCGACGACGACGATTTCTTCGAGATCCTGCCGCTCTGGGCACAAAATGTCGTGATCGGGTTCGGACGCGTCGGCGGGCGCAGCGTCGGCGTCGTCGCGAACCAGCCGAAGGTGCTCGCGGGCGTGCTCGACATCGCGGCGTCGATCAAAGCCGCGCGGTTCGTGCGGTTCTGCGACGCGTTCAACGTTCCGCTGCTCACGTTCGTCGACGTGCCGGGGTTCCTCCCGGGGACGAGTCAGGAGTGGGGCGGGATCATCAAGCACGGCGCCAAGCTGCTCTACGCATTCGCCGAGGCGACGGTGCCGAAGATCACCGTGATCACGCGCAAGGCCTACGGCGGCGCCTACGACGTCATGGCGTCGAAGCACATCCGCGCCGACTTCAACTTCGCCTGGCCCACCGCCGAGATCGCCGTCATGGGCGCGTCGGGCGCGGTGCGAATCCTGAACCGGCGCGAGATCGCGGAAGCGAGCGATCCGGAAGCGACCGCGGCGCGCTTCGCGGCCGAATACACCGAGCACTTCGCGAACCCGTTCATCGCGGCGCAGCGCGGCTACGTCGACGACGTCATCAACGCCGCGGAGACGCGCCGCGCGGTGTCTCGCGCACTCGACGCGCTGGCGAACAAGCGCGTCGAGCGCCCGCATCGCAAGCACGGCAACATCCCGCTGTAGCGATCAGAGACGAGGGTCGACGGGCTCGCTTTGTCGTACGCGCCGAGCGCACGCCGCACCCTCCCGCGCTCGGCATCCGCGAGTTCCGGCGGGCGGGTATACTTCTGGCGCTATGAGCACGAACCGAATCGTTCTTGACATCTTCCGGCCGCTCGCGATCGGCGCCGGCATCTTCGGCGCGACGGCCGCGATCGGCGCGGCGCAAGCCGGCGCCCCGTGCGCGCCCGGACCCGCGACCTGGTCGTCGTTCGATCCCGCGTACAACAACGTGACGACCTGGCAGTCCGCCTGGGACACCGGTGCGTACGACCGCAATCACGTCATGCTCGGCACCGTCGGACAGTACAAGATCGGCCGCCTGACCATCGCGAACGGCGCCGGCGACACGACGACCGTCGATCTGAAAGAGGGCACGGTGATCGAACCGACCGGATCGACGCCCCACGCGGGCCAACGCGTGGCCGTGTTCGGCTACTGGTCGAACGGGACGTTCATCGCCAACCGCGTGGTCCTGCACGGCTGAATTCGGTGCTGCACGGGCGCCGGCCCGGCGCCCGCGTAGCGGTTCGCGGTGAGACATTTCGTCCATCGCTTGCCTGTACGGTTGAGCAGGGGCACCCGCCTCTTCGCAAGTAGCATCGGCGCCTCTCGGTAATCGGAGGTGCCCTCGGATGCGCTGGCTTCGAATCGGTGCGGTGTTCGCGTTCGCGCTCGCCATGGCGGCGTGCAGCGGGCACACGGAAAGCTCGTCGACGGCGAGCGAATCCCCGAGCGCGGCGCCGTCCGGGCTTCCGCCCGTCGCGGCCGCTTCGTCGACGCCCGAGAGCGTCGCGAACGCGGGAACGCCGGCGGCGAACGCCTCGACGGCTCCCGAGGCGGCGAGCGGAGGCGCGCAGCCGACGGTTCCGCCGCCCAGCCCGAATCCGAACTTGCTCGCCGCGATCCGCGGGACGGTGCTGCGCAGTTATTCGCCGGCGCAGCTCGACGACTCCAACGACGGCAATCTCGGCGACATGGCGGAGTCTCCGCCCGACGAGCTCTCCGACGCCGCGAAGCCTCCGTACACGCTCGTCTTCGAGCTTCCGACCGTCGCGACGATCACGTCGTTCTCCGCCGAGCCGGGCGACGTCAAGCAGGGGACGCCGGCGGCGAACGTGGTGTTCGCGGTGTCGACGACCAGCGCCACGGCGGGCTTCACCGACGCCGCGACGATCGCGCGCCCGGAGAGCGGCGCCGCGACACCGGCGCCGGTGAACAACGTTCGGGCGCGCTGGGTCCGCGTCGTCGCGAACAACGCGATCTTCCGTCGCCTCGGCGCGACGGGAAGCGTCGACGCGCCGTCTCATCCGTTGAGCGCGACGGGGCTGTTCATCGAAGAGGCGCGGCCGGAGAAGGCCGGCAGCCTGCAAATGGCCGGAACGAAGGAATCCGACGGCCGCGCCCGGTTCGTGATGGTCGGCAACGATCTCGTCGCCACCGAGTGCGACAGCCGCGGTTTGTACAGCAGCATCATCGGGCAGCTGCAGGGCCGCGACTGGCGCGGCGTGTTCGCCGGAGACAAGGACGGGAATCCGCGCGTGCTGCGCATGGCGGTCAACGACGAAGGAACGCTGATCGCCGGCGGCGACGAAGGCGGCGGCGGCCCGGAGGTGTTCATGCGCACGAGCGAGACCGCGCCGAAATTCTGCGCGCCGCGGCAGAACGGCGTCGGCACGCATCACGTGCTCGTGCTCGATCCCGACCCCATCGAGCCGTTCTATCCCGTCGACGCGGAGGCGCCGCTCGGGCAGTACTCGATCGTGTCGATCGGGGCCGGAATGCTCGAGCCGGCGTCGCTGAACGGACAGGAGATGGTGGTCGCGCACGGTCTGTGCAAAGCCTCCGACTGGCTCAGCCCGCAGCAGATCGCGCTGCTGCTGCGCTGGACCGCGGCCGGCCACAAGCTGCTCGTCACGCGCGGCTCGTGTTCCAACGGCGCCGACTACTCGTGGCTTCCCGTGCCGTTCACGTCGGCCGGGCCGGGCCCCGAATCCTCGAACGCGAGCCTCATTCAAGTGGAGAACGACGCGCTCGGGACCAGCGACAAGAACGACGCGGCGCATTTCTTCGACCCGCAGCCGTTCGTGACGAATCAGAACGACCTCGAAGGCGCGAACGTCATGACCACCAAGGACTCGCGCTGGTGCGGGCACTTCTTCGTCGCGAAGACCACCAACCTCAACGGCTTCGTGCAGGCGTACGCGGTCGACGGCGCGGGGCTCCTCGTGTACGACGGGTTCACGGGCGATCAAGGCGCGCTACCGCTGCATCGCATTCGCGAGCTGGAGTTCGCGCTTCCGGCGCAGGCCGGCTTGCCGTGCACCGAGCTCGTCACCGACGCGTTCGTGCTCGAGCCGAGTCAGGAGGCGACGTTCTCCGCCGGCAAGGCGCAGACGATCCGCGCGCCGATGCGCGTGCTCGCGAACCAAGGCTGGAACGGCCACGCGACCGTCAAGGCGAGCGGCGGGATCCCCGCGACGGTGAAGCCGGCGGCGTTCGACATCGCGGGCGGGACGCAAGACCTCGCCGTGAACATCAACGTCCCGGCCTCGCAGAAGCCCGGCGCCTACACCGTCGTCGTGAGCGCGGACAGCGGGAGCGGGCGGAAAGCGCAAGCGACGATCACGCTGACCGGCACCGCCTCCATCAAGAAGGCGTTCGTCACGCAGAAGCGCATCCGCATCTACGGCATCCACTTCGACGTCGACAGCGCGCACATCCAGCCGCGTTCCGAGCCGGTCATCGCCGACATCGCGCAGACGATGCAGCAGAACCCCGGAGTCCGCTTTCAAGTCGAAGGCCACACCGACTCCGACGGCGGCGGCCCGTACAACCTGGGCCTCTCACAGCGTCGCGCGCAAGCCGTGGTCGACGACCTCGTGGCGCGGTACCACGTCGCGCGCGCGCGCCTCGTCGCGAAGGGCTACGGCCTCACGAAGCCCGTCGCGTCGAACTCCACGCCTGAAGGGAAGGCGCAAAACCGCCGCGTGGAATTGCTGCGCCTCTGAGCGAGCGCGGCCTCGCCGTTACTGCGTCCGGAACAGCGGGAGCATCGGCTTGACGCCTTGGCTGCTCGCGCCTGCGAGACCGAGGTAGTCGTGGATGCCGAAGGCGTCTTCGATCGTGCGCAGGAGCGAGTAGTGGTTGTAGGGCGTGGGGTCTTCCACGCCGCGCGGACCGTGGTTCGTGATGACGATCGTCGGGATGTGGCCGCCGCCGAAGTTCGACGGCGCGTTGGGCGTCACGCCGCAGCAGCCCTCGCGTCCGCCTGACGCGCTCTCGTCCCACGTGATCACGATCGCGGCGTTTTCCTTCGCCTGCCACAGATTGGAGCCCACGATCGAGATCACCACGTTCGAGACCCAGTTGTCGCCGCGCCGGATCAGCGGGGCGGCCGGCTCGTACGCGCAGTCGTCGGGGATGCCCGCCCCCCGCATGCCGTGCATGTCGTTGCACAGGTTGCCGATGATCAAGCCGAAGTTCGGCGCTTTGTCGCCGTCCAAATCGTGCGTGAGCTGGTCGAGCCCGACGAGGTGCTCGGCGCGCTCCTGATCGGTCTGCACGTCGCGAAAGTTGATGAAGCCGTCGTGCTTCGCGGCGTACCACGGCGGCGTGCCGGGCTGATTCGTCCCGGTCACCGCGAGCGAACCCGGGGTGGGGATGCTCTCGTAGTACGCCTTCCACGTGAGCAGCGCGGCGTCGAGCTGATCGCCGAGGTGCTTCGCGTCGACCGTGTGCGCAACGTACCCGGGCAGCTTCGCGGCCGGGCAGTCCGGATTCGTCGCGTTCGGCACGCAATAGTACGCATCGTCGTCGCGCAGGCCGAACGTCGAGCCGCCGACGAGCGCGACGTAGTTCGGCTCGCTCGGGTGCATTTCGCCGAAGAAGCTCGTCGCGTTGCCGTACCGGTGCGCGAAGCCGTTCAGCGCAGGTGCGACGCTGTTCCCGATGATGTCGCCGTAGTCGCGGTTCTCGTCGACGATCACGAAGATGTGGCTGTACCGCGGCACCGCGAGATCGTCCGCCGTCGGGCCGCCGGCGGCACCGGTCGGAAGCGCGCGAAGCACGACGAGAGCTGAGGCGAGCGACGCGGCGATGAAGCGCATGGCGACTCGATTCGCCCGCACCACCTCGCTGTTCCGCCCGCGCCAGTCAGGAAATGAACCGAACTCGGCCATGAGTTGCGGCGAAGCGTGGGACGAAGCGAGCGACGCGTGCGGATCTCAGCGACACTGTATGAGCTTGAGTCCCAGAGGCAGCGTGTTCCGCAGGTAGATTTGGCCGATGCCGGCTCTCGGCACGGAGACCCTAAGGACGCTGGCATCCGCGATGGAGAGCCCCGAGCTGGGCTGTATGAACGCAGGTCCCTCCCTGGAGTCATATCGCCAGCCGACAAGATTTCCGCGCGCGTCCTCGACGCGTTCGACCTTCGCAATGACGTACGCCGATGTCTTCGTTGCGCCGGGGAGCAGATCGCCGACCGCCTCGGGCGCGTCACACCGTCCAACCAGCCCGGACGTCGGCGCCGCAGCGGTCAAGAAAGTGAGTGAAACGTTGAACCAGACACTAAGCAAGGAACGTCGCACCCCCCGTTTCGCACTTGTAAGGCGAACTCCCCGGAGGCAGCTTGCCATCCCAAGGATAGATCGTGCTATACCCGCTCGGTGGCGCTACCTGCCCCGAGACGTTGAAGATCTTGAACAAGGAAATACCTGCAGCGCCGCTCCACGCGGTCTGATTCGCGTAGTTGAATTGCACGTACAAGTTCGTTCCGTAGACGTTTGGCGGGCCGTTGCCTTGATACATCCAACCTATCGGGGCACCGCCGCCTTGAGTCGACGGCGTCCCGGACCACAACGCGTTGATGTCCGTTACCGTCTGCGTTGCTCCAACCGTGGAGGACGGAATAGGGAATAAGTCTCCAATGGTTTCCGGCGAGCCGCTGCATGGAACACCCCGGCATTGGGATGGCGTGCCGACGCATGCGATGTCGTAAGGCGTCGGTGTAGGTGCGGGCGTGCTCGTACCCGAACCGACCCCACCCCCCGGGCTACCGCCATAACTCGAGCCGCCGCTACCTCCGTCTTCGTTCGGAACACATTGCCCGGTATCAGGATCAAACGTCGTCCCGGGCTGGCTACCGCACGGATTCGCCTCGACGATCCTTGGCGATCGCTTGCCGGACGCGTTCGCGACACTTGGTGACACCTGAGACGCGGGCCCAGTCGACGAGCATGCGCTGCCCGCGACGACGAGAACCGCCGGCGCTGCGAGGCCGGAAGCCCGAAAATTGAGCATTGTATGGCACCCCGTTGTGAATGAGCGAGATTGGAACCGCTCGTGCTTCAAGAAGCGAGCGGTGCGGTACGTTCACAACGGCAAAGCGGCTTCGGCGCGCCGCCTAACGATGCTCCACCCGGTCCAGCGCGCCCTATGGTAGTTCTCCGCAGCTTCGCTGAAACCTTTCACATCGCCACGAAGCCCAACAAGGCCCGCTAACGGACTGCTCGCTCACGATTGCGGGAGGGTTGTCGGACCGCGGCGGCCGATGACGGGTCTCCGTGGGATTGCTCGACGGGAAGACCATCCTCGTAACCGGCGTCGCGAACCGCTGGTCGATCGCCAGCGGGATCGTCCGGCGTCTGCACGGCCACGGCGCGAAGCTCGTCTTGACGTATCAGGGCGACCGCGTCGAGGACGCCGTCCGGCAGCACGCGGGGGAGTACGGCGGCGCGGCCGTCTTCGAGTGCGACGTGACGAACGACGACTCGCTGCGCGCGCTCGCCGCGGCGTGCGGGAAGATCGACGGGCTCGTGCACTCCATCGCGTTCGTCAAGAAAGAAGACCTCTCGGGGAAGGTGTACGACACCTCGCGCGACGGCTTCGCGACCGCCCTCGACATCAGCGCGTACTCGCTGATCGCGCTCGTCCAGCATCTGAACGCCAACCTCAACGACGGCGCGTCGGTCATGGCGATCACCTATCTCGGCGGAACGCGCATCGTGCCGAACTACAACATCGCCGGCATCTCCAAGGCGGCGCTCGAAGCGATCGTTCGCTATCTGGCGTACGACCTGGGCGAGCGCGGCATCCGCGTCAACGCGATCTCCGCGGGACCGATCAAGACCGCGTCGGCGCGCCAGGTCGCCGGCTTCTCGAAGATGGGCGACAAAGTCTCGGCCGCCGCACCGCTGAAGCGCAACGTGAGCGCCGACGACGTCGGCGACTGCGCGGTGTTCCTGGCGTCGGACTTGTCCTCGCAGGTGACCGCCGACGTGCTCTACGTCGACGCGGGGTATCACGCGATGGGCATGTATCCGGACTCCGCCGGCGTGTGATGCGCGTTCCGTCCGCCGAAGAGCTCGCCGCGATCGCCGCGGCCTACCTCGCCGTCGCGCCGCATGACGACGCCCGTCCGCGCATCGAAGCGCCGCGCTGGCGGCTCGCGGGCCGGTTCGCCCGGCTCGACGTGACGCGCGCGCGCTTCGCCGCGCGGGCGGTCTCGCGCTGGAGCGCCGCCGGGCGGCTCGATGGCTGACGCGCCGTTTCGGAAGATTCTGATCGCGAACCGCGGCGAGATCGCGATCCGCGTCATGCGCAGCGCGAAGGAGCTGGGCTGCGGCACGATCGCGGTGTACTCGGACGCCGACCGCGACGCCCTCCACGTCGCGTACGCCGACGAAGCGTACCGGCTCGGGCCGGCGTCGCCGTCGCAGTCGTATCTGAACGCCGACGCGATCCTCGACGTCTGCGCGCGCGCCGGCGCCGACGCGGTGCATCCGGGCTATGGGTTCTTCGCGGAGAATGCCGGGTTCGCGCGACGCGTGATCGCCGCGGGCATGACGTGGATCGGACCGCACCCCGACGCGATCGACGCGATGGGCGACAAGGTGCGCGCGCGACAGGCGATGGTGGCGGCGGGCGTCCCGGTCGTGCCCGGCGGGACCGAGCCGATCCCGGACGCGGCAGGCGCGCGACTCGCCGCCGAACGCTACGGGATGCCGCTCGCGCTCAAGGCGTCGGGCGGCGGCGGCGGCAAGGGCCTGAAGGTCGCGCGCACGCCCGACGAGATCGAGTCGGCGTTCTCCACGGCGCAGCGCGAGGCGACGGCGTACTTCGGCAACGGCACGATCTACGCCGAGCGCTATCTCGAGAACCCGAAACACGTCGAGCTGCAAATCCTCGCCGACAAGCACGGCACCGTGCTGCACGTCGGCGAGCGCGACTGCTCGCTGCAGCGCCGCCACCAGAAGCTCTGGGAAGAGGCGCCCGCGCACATCCCCGAGCGCGTGCGCGAAGGCTTGCGCGCCGCCGGGGTGCAGGCTGCGCGCGCGATCGCGTACGACTCCGTCGGGACGATCGAGTGCCTCGTCAGCGGCGACGCGTTCTACTTCCTCGAGATGAACACGCGGATCCAGGTGGAGCACACCGTCTCCGAGGAGATCAGCGGGATCGATCTCGTGCGCGAGCAGATCCTCGTCGCCGCGGGGCGGCCGCTCGCGTTCGCGCAGGACGACGTGCGCTTCCGCGGCCACGCGATCGAAGTTCGCGTGAACGCCGAAGATCCGGCGCAAGGGTTTCGTCCCGCGCCCGGGACGGTCGAACGCTACCGCGAGCCGGGCGGGTTCGGCGTGCGCGTCGATTCGGCGGCGTTTCCCGGCTTCACGATCACGCCCGACTACGACTCGATGATCGCGAAGCTGATCGTGCGCGGGCGCGACCGCGCCGAGACGCTGGCGCGGCTCGCGCGCGCGATCGACGAGTACGCGATCGCCGGCGTCCCCACCACCTTGCCGCTCCTCCGCGCCCTGTGCGATTTCGGCCCGGTGCGCGACGCGTCGTACGGCACCGCGACGCTCGAGCCGTTCGCCGCGTCGCTCGGCTCCGCCGCCTCCAACGGCGCGACGCACGGCGTCGCCGCGAGCTCCGGCGCGGCCGCCGGAAGCGGTGCCGGCGACGGCGAGAGCATCCGCGTCGAAGTGAACGACCGGCTCTTCCGCGTCCGCTTCGTCGATCTGCCGCTGCCGCGCGGAACCGGGGCAGGCGGTGCGAGCGCGAAGGCGCCCGCGCCGAAAAAAGGCGGCACCGCGCGTCCCGCGGCGTCGGCGGCCGGAAACGACGTCGTCGCGCCGATGCACGGCGTCGTGGTCGAGATCCCGGTCGTGCCCGGCGCGAACGTTCACGAAGGCGACGTCGTCGCGGTGATCGAGGCGATGAAGATGATGAACGAGATCCGCGCCCACCGAGCCGGGACGGTCGGCGCCGTGCACGTGTCGGCCGGCACGACCGTCGAGGCGCGCAGCCCGCTCGTCACGCTGGAACCGGCGAGCTGAAGCCGCAGCGCAGAACCCGCCGCAGCGTCGCCCGAGGCGGTCGCGCGCTACGCCGCGCGCCCGGGCTCGAAGCGCAGCGCCACGCCGTTCATGCAGTAGCGCAGCCCCGTCGGCTTGGGCCCGTCGTCGAACACGTGCCCGAGGTGTCCGGCGCAGCGTGCGCAGTGCACCTCGGTGCGGACCATCATGAACGACGTGTCCCGTCTCGTCGCGATCGCTCCGGGAAGAGGCGCCCAGAAGCTCGGCCAGCCGGTTCCGCTGTCGTACTTCGTCTTCGAAGAGAACAGCGGCAGATCGCAGCCCGCGCACGCGTACGTGCCGTCCCGCGTCTCGTGGTCGAGCGCGCTGGAGAACGGCGCCTCGGTCCCCTCGTGACGCAGCACGTCGTACGCCTCGGGTGACAGCATCTTCCGCCACTCGGCGTCGCTGCGCACGACCGGCGTGAGCGCCGCGTTCGCGCGCCCCGCGGCGCAGAGGGCGACGAGTCCGGCCACGCCGGCGAGCATGATTGAACGACGCATCGCTGGCCTAACGTAGCGCATCGCGCGCGGGATGTCCGTAAGCGAGCTTACGGCCCGCCCGGCGGCTCACATCGCCCGGTTCTCGACCGGGACGGAGACCGTCACGCGCTCGCCGTCGGAGAATCGGAGGGTGATCGGAAAGTGCTCTCCGGCGCGCAGCGGCCGCCGCAGCCCGAGCAGCATGATGTGGTAGCCGCCGGGCCGCAGCGCCGTCGTGCCGTGCGGCGGAACGACGATGCGCGACACCGGGTGCATCGCCATCACCGGCATCTGCATGCCGTTCATCGTGCCGCCGGTCATCGCACCGCCGCGCATCGCGATCGAGCGGTGCAGCTCGACCGTGCGAGCGACGGGGCTCGATGCGCCGACCAGGGCGACGGATCGCCGCCCGGCGTCGTGCAGGGTGGCGTACACGACGGCCGTGTCGAAGGCGGGGCGCGACCACGCGCCGGTGACGCTCACGAGAGCGAGGGCCAAACCGATCATCCGAGCAGCTCCTTGACGTCTGAGGCGATCGACGGCACCGAATCGGTCCAGTCGTGCAGCACGCGCAGATCGCCTTGCGGGTCGATGAGATAGACCGATCCCGAGTGTGCCACCAGATAGCCGCTCGCGCGCGTGCCGGGCAGCCGCTGGTGATAGATGTGGTACGCGCGGTACACCGGCTCCAGCGCGTCGTCGCTGCCCGTCAAACCGACGAACGCGGGATCGAACAGCGCGACGTAGCGCTTCAGCGTGCGCGGGTCGTCGCGCTGCGGGTCGACGGTCACGAACGCGACGCGCACGTCGGCTCGCTGCGCGGGTTTCAGCGCGTGGTACACCTTGGCGAGCGCCGCCATCGTCGCGGGACACACGTCGGGGCAGTGCGTGTAACCGAAGAACAGCACGACCTCGCGCCCGTGCTGACCGGCAAGGTGAAACGGCCGCCCGTTCTGATCGGTCAGCGTGAAATCGGGCGCCGGCCGCGCGGGCAGCGCGGTGCCGGTGAAGTGCTGCGCGGAGTGCGCGCAGCCCGCGAGCGCCGCGGCGGCGGCGAGCGCCGTGACGACGCCGCGGAACCAGTTCGGCAACAGATCTTCTCCTCTCGTCGCAGGATACGCGACGACGGCTTGCCGCGGGTGCCGCCGTTGTCGTACCCGGGAGCACTCGCGAATGGGTACGGTCGGAGAACGATGCGCGTGCTCCTCGCCGTTGCCTTGGGCGCCGGCTTTCTCGCGGCGCTCCCCGCACGGGCGCTCGCGACGGTCCCGCTGCACGGCGTGATCGTCGGCGCCGGCGGGCCGGGCCACGTCGTCATGCGGACCGCGGGCGCGACCGGAGAGCTCGCCGCCGGAACGTACCGCTGGGCGGCACGACCGGACGTCGTCGCGATGAAGCCCGGGACCGAGGTCGACGCGCTGCTCGACGGTGATCGGCTCGACGACGTGCGCGGAGCGACGCCGTTCGTCGCCGGGATCCCCGGTGCGCTCGTCGTGAAGAAGGTCCAGCCGGGCGACCTTCTCGCGGACCGCACCCTCGTCGACCAGACCGGGACGGTGCGCCGGCTCGCGGACTGGCGCGGCAAGTCGCTGGTGCTCAGCTTCATCTACACGCGCTGCCCCGACCAGCTCGTCTGTCCGGCGATCAGCGGAAAGTTCGCGTATCTCCAGCACCACATCGATCCGAAGACGACGCATCTCGCGCTCGTCTCGCTCGACCCGCCGTTCGACTCGCCGGCGGTGCTGCGCCGCTACGGCCGCACCTTCGGCGCCGACGCGTCGCGCTGGTCGCTGCTCACCGGCGAAGGATCGGAGGTGAAGGCGCTGCTCGACGCGTTCGACATGTCGTCGCTGCAGGACGGTCCGGGACACTACGTCCACGACGACGACCTCGTGCTCGTGAAGCCGGACGGCCGGATCGCCGAGATCATCCCGACCGCCGGCTGGGATCCGGGGAGCGTGCTCGCCGAAGTGAGCGCGCTGGACGGGCGGGCCTCGAACCCGTTCCAGCGGCTGATGCTCGCCGCGGTCGCCGGCATCGCGTCGCTGTGCGGCGGCTACTCCGTCGCCGGCGTGATGACCGAGCTGACCGCGATCGGAATCAGCATCCTGGGCGCCATCGTCGTCGGCGTCTGGTTCACGTGGCGGGTGTTCGTCCGCGGCGACTGAGCGGGCGGCGCGATAGGGCGCCCCGTGTCACGCGCGCAAGGCTCCCGGGATGAGCGCGCGCGACGTCAACGCCAGCGGGATCCCCCTCCAGCCGTTCTACGAGGCGCCGGAGACGCCGGTGCGCCGCGCGCCGCCCGGCACGTTCCCGTACACGCGCGGGATTCGGCGCGACATGTACCGCGGGCGGCACTGGACGATGCGCCAGTACGCCGGCTTCGCCACCGCCGCCGCGTCGAACGAGCGCTACCGCTATCTCCTCGCGAACGGCGTGACCGGACTGTCCGTCGCGTTCGACCTGCCGACCCAGCTCGGCTACGACTCCGACGCGCCGCAGGCGCGCGGCGAGGTGGGGAAGGTCGGCGTCGCGATCGACACGATCGAGGACGTCGAGACGCTCTTCGACCAGATCCCGCTCGACCGGGTCACCGTCTCGATGACGATCAACGCGCCGGCCTCGATCCTGCTCGCGTTCGTCCTTGCCGTCGCACGCCGTCGCGGGATCCCGTTCGAGAAGCTCGGCGGCACGATTCAGAACGACGTTCTCAAAGAGTACGTCGCGCGGGGAACGTACATCTATCCGCCGGCGCCGTCGATGCGGCTCGTCACCGACGTGATGGCCTACTGCGCGAAGCACGTCCCGCAATGGAACACGATCTCCGTCTCGGGCTACCACATCCGCGAGGCGGGCTCGACCGCGCTTCAGGAGATCGCGTTCACGCTGGCCAACGCGAAGGCCTACGTGCGCGCCGCGCAGCGCGCGGGGCTCGGCGTGGACGAGGTCGCGCCGCGCGTCTCGTTCTTCTGGAACGCGCACAACGACTTCTTCGAAGAGGTCGCGAAATTCCGCGCCGCGCGCGCGCTGTGGGCCGAGATCGTGCGGGACGAGTTCGGCGCGCGCGATGCGAAGTCGATGATGCTGCGCTTTCACACGCAGACCGGCGGCTCGACGCTGACGGCGCAGGAGCCCGAGAACAACGTCGTTCGCGTGGCGCTGCAGGCGCTCGCCGCGGTGCTGGGCGGCACGCAGTCGCTGCACACGAACGGACAGGACGAGGCGCTCGGACTTCCGACGGAGCAGAGCGCGCGCGTCGCGCTGCGGACCCAGCAAATCATCGCTTACGAGAGCGGCGTGACCGACGTCGTCGATCCGCTCGCCGGCTCGTACTACGTCGAGTCCCTCACCGACGCGCTCGCGGCGGGCGCGCGGGAGCTCATCGCCGAGGTCGACGCGATGGGAGGGGCCGTCGCCGCGATCGAGCGAGGCTGGATGCAGGACCAGATCGGCGAGTCCGCCTACCGCGCGCAACAGGCGATCGAGTCCGGGCGTCAAGTCGTCGTCGGCGTCAATCGCTTCGCCGACTCGAACGCGGCCGTGACGATGCCCATCCTGCGCATCGACCCGCACATCGAGCGGGACCAAATCGCACGCACGCGCGCCTTCCGCGAGCGCCGCGACGCCGCGCGCACAGCCGCCGCGCTCGCCGAGGTGCGCCGCATCGCCGAAACCGCCGAAAACCTGATGCCCGCGTTCGTCGAAGCCGTCGACGCGGGCGCGACGCTCGGCGAGATCTGCGCCGTGCTGCGCGACGTGTTCGGCACGCATGTCCAAAGCGAGCGCATCGCATGATCGACGCGCCGATCGACCATGTCGCGATCGTCGTGAAGGACCTCGATGCGACGCTGCGGCTGTATACGGAGACGCTCGGGTTCTCGGAGATCTATCGCGAGGTCGTGCGCGATCAGGGCATCGAAGCGGTGGGGTTACGAACCGGCGACGCGGTGATCGAGCTGCTCCGGCCGCTCAGCGAGGACTCGCCGATCGCGCGCTACCGCGGCGACGCGGAGTCGAAGCTGCATCACACGGCGTATCGCGTGGCGGACATCCCCGCCGAGCTGGCGCGCCTGAAAGCGGCCGGAATCCGGCTCATCGACGAAGCGCCGCGGAGAGGCGCGCACGGGAACCTGATCGCGTTCCTGCACCCGAAGTCGACCGGCGGGGTTCTGATCGAGCTCTGCCAGCGCGCCGCCGGCTGACGCACGGACGCAGCCCGCGCGCTCTCCGCGTGCAGCGACCCGGGCGCCTCAGATGTCGCGGAGCGGCGTGCCGGGCGCGCGCGCGGCGGCGGCCTGCACCTGAGCCGCGGCCACGACCCGGCTGATACGGTCGCCGTCGACGACCGCGATGGCGTTCGCGTCGTCCGGCAGGCGCGCGACGACCTCGCGCAGGGACTCGTCGCCGCGCGCGACGATCGTCGAGTCGGTGAGCGCGGGAGGCCGGCGCACGCGCTGCCAATCGATGCCGCGCCGCTCGAGCTTCATCTCGTAGACCGTGCTGCCGAGGAGGCGCCGGCCGAGGATCGTCGCGATGACCGTCGCGATCATGAGCGGCAAGATGATCGTGTAGTCGCCGGACATCTCGAAGACGATGACGATCGCGGTGATCGGCGCTTCCGCGGCCGCGCCGAAGATCGCGGCCATCGCGACGAGGCCGTACGCCGCCGGCGTCGCGGTCCACGCCGGGAACGCCTCGTGGACCACGCGGCCGAACGCGTCGCCGAGCATCGCTCCGGTGAACAGCGACGGCGCGAACACGCCGCCGCTGCCGCCCGCCGCGAGCGTCATCGACGTCGCGAGCGGCTTGAGCGCAGCGAGCGAGAGGGCGCGGCCGAAAGCGACGTGGCCGTCGAGGACGTGCTGCATCGCCACGTACCCGACGCCGAGGATCTGCGGGACGAACGTTCCGAGCGCGCCGACGACCGCGAATCCCGCGAACCCTTTCACCGTGGCGGGAAGGCGCACGCGATCCGCGGCATCCTCGAGCGCGTACAGCAGGCGCACGAAGCCCCACGCCCACACCGCGCAGATCACGCCGAGAAGCGCATAGAGCGCCAGCTCGCGCGGCGAGACGAGCGCGAACGCGGAGGCGTCGAAGGAGGGACGGTTGCCGAGCACGGCGCGGCCCACGACGGCGGCGACGACGCTCGCGACGACGATCGTCGCGAACGAACGCGGCGCGAAGTCGCCGAGAATGACTTCGCTGGCGAAGAACACGCCGCCGATCGGCGCGTTGAAGGTCGCCGAGATGCCGGCCGCCGCGCCGCAGGCGACCAGCGTGCGGATGATGGGAGCGGGCGCGTGGAAGAGCTGCCCGAGCACCGACCCGATCGCGCTGCCGATCTGCACGATCGGGCCCTCGCGTCCCGCGGCGCCGCCGAAGCCGATCGTCGTGGCGGAGGCGAGCGCCTTGATGACGATCGTCCTGGGCCGCATGATGCCGCCGCGCAGGGCGACGGCCGCCATCACCTCCGGCACGCCGTGACCGCGCGCCTCCGGCGCGAAGCGCGCCGCGATCCAGGCCGCGAGCGCTCCCCCCGCGCCGACCGAGATCGTCAGCGCGAGCGGACCGGTCACCGGGCGAATCGCCGCGGTGAGGAGTCCGGCGAGCGTCGTCTCGTACCCGATGAGCGCGCGAAAGACGACGGCGCCCCAGCCGCCCCCCAGACCGACCACGATCGCGCACACGAGCAAGTACGTGCTCTGCGCGAAACGCAGCCGGCCGACGCGCAACTCGTAACCGCGAGCGCTCGGACGAAAGGCAAGGACCACGTTCAACTCTACCCGGGAGGGAACGGGGCGCCGGCGTGGACCGTTCCGATGGTGATGCGAGCGGGCGGAACGATGCGAGCCGCGGCGGCGGTGACGGCCGGGGTGTGCCTCTGCGCGGCCGCTCCTGCGCCCGAGCCGGCGAGCGTGCCGCTCGACGGCGGCGCCATCTTCTCGCGCGTCCGCAAGGCCTGGGGCGAGGGCGCGTACCCGCGCTGGGCGGAATATGCGACCGTCGTCGAGTTCCACAAGGACGGACACCTCGTCCGGCGGACCTGGGACACGACGGAGGACCTGCGCCACGGCGTCGTCTTCTCTCGGAAGTTCAGCCGCGAGGACATGTCCAACCCCAACGTCCCGCACGGAATCAACATCGCCATCCCGTTTCTCGGCAACCTCAACCCCGCGCCGGTGCCCGACCCGATCGGCCACGTCGCCTTCGCGATCGACCAAGACGACGGCATGTCTCCCTCCGGCCGGCACATCACGCTCGCCACGTCGGACCGCGCGCTCGACGAGGCGGGGACGAAGCTCCCGCTGATCGGCCGCACCGGCACGATCGAGCGCGACTACGACGTGAAGCTGCTCGAGACGCTGCACGACGAGCGCGGGACGGAATACCATCTCGGACTGACGCCGTTGCGCGATCCGGCGAAGCACCGCTTGCGCGAGCTGTACGTCGACGGCGCGTCGTTCCTTCCCGAAGCGGCGGTCGTCGACGGGATCGGCAGCCGCCCGCCGCTCACGAAGGTGCGCTGGCGGATCGAGTACGCGCAGGTGGAAGGCGCGACGTACATCAGCCGCGAGAGCGCGCTCGCCGACCTCGACTACGGCAGCCGCGGGATGCTGAAGTGGACCGTCGTCTCGTTCAGCGAGCTGCAGCTCGGCGCGCGCCGCCCGGTATGGTCGCTGCTCGGCCTCGACGACGACGACCCGCAGACCGAACCGTGATCGCTGCGCTCGTCCTCGCCGCCGCGCTCGACGGCGACGCGCTCTTCGACGCGGCGCGCAAGGCGCGCACCGATGCCGGCTTTCCGCACTACGCGGTGTACGCGGCCGTCGTCAGCTTCGTGCGAAACGGCGTCGCCGGCACCGACACGTGGGACACGGTCGAGGACCTGCGGCGCCGGCTGGTGTTCTCGCACGCGATCAGCCGTGAAGAGCAGGCGCATCCGACGACGCCGCACGGCATCAACTTCGGGGTCGGCGTGACCGGCCTTTCGAGCGGCAGCGACACGCTGGGCGCCGGCGCGCCGCCGCCGGCGGGAAACGCCGGCGGGCTGACCGTGAACGCACCGCACCCCGACGACCCGATCGGACAGGTCACGCTCGCCGTCGATCAGGACTTCGGGCTCGCGATCGATCCGCAGCACATCGGCCAGACGTCCGACGCGAACGACGTCTCGGCGGACGTGAAGTTTCTGCCGCGCATCGGACGGACCGGCACGATCGCACGCGTCTACGACGTCACGGTCGACGATCCGGTCGTCGAGAAGGGCGAGCAGCTGCAGCATCTCTCGCTGCGCCCGATCCGCGACCCCAAACGCTATCGCTTGCGCGAGCTGTGGATCGACGCGAAGACGTCGCTGCCCGTGCGGGCGATCGTCGCCGGCATCGGAAACCGCTCGCCGTTCGACGACGCGCGCTGGCACGTCGAGTTCACGCAGTATCAAGGCGGCATCTACATCGCGCGCGAGAGCGCGCTGGAGCCGCTCGACTTCGGTGACGAGGGGACGCTCAGCAACGTGACGATCGCGTTCTCGGAGCTGAAGGCGAAGAACATCCTCACCCCCGAGGAAGCGCTCGGGATCGCGAGCTCGATCGGCCTCGCCGACCCATAGTGGGTTCGCGCTGCGCGCGAACCCGTCGCGGTCCTCGCTGCGCTGCGGTCCGCCCAGAGGAAACGTTGAAGGGGCGCGGCTGCCTGCGGCGGTCAGGGGGCGGCGGGGGCTAGGCGGAGGTTGAGCTCGGTCTCGAAGGTGCGGTTCCAGGGGAGCGTGATCGTGAATCCGGCGTCGCGGAACTGCGGCTCGATGCGGTGCAGCAGCGCGAGCCCCTCCGGCCAGAGCAACGCGCGGTTCTCCGAGGCCGTCTGCTGCGCGACTTCCGGCAGCAGGTACGTGTGGTCGGTGATCCCCGATGCCGAGAGGCCGGCGTTCAAGCGCGGGCGGACGTCGTCGTGGAAAGCGATGTCGTCGACGTAGCGCATCAGCGTGAAGCGCGCGTGCGCGCGGGCGTCGTACGTGCCGAGCGCGCGGCCCGCGAGGACGGCGATCGCTTCGGGGAGCGCGGTGCCGACCGTGTTCGCGGTCGTGTTCCAGGATGCGAAGGAGGCGACCCGTGCGGCGATCCCGCGCGCGATCAGATCCTCGGTGAGCTGCTTCTGCACGGCGTACGGCTGATCGCCGAGGAACGAGAGGTCCGCGACCGCGGCGAGACGTCCGTGCGCGACGTCGGCGCCGATCGCGTCGGCGAACGCGGCTTCCTGGGCGTCCGTCGTCTGCGGCACGCGCACGAAGAGGTCGATCTGTGCGTCGCCGTCGGCGGTCGGCGCGGCGCCGCACGTCGCGATCAGGTCGCCGATCGTCGTCGCGATGGGCGCGAACTCGATCGGGTCCTGCACCGTCGCGCCGTCGGGGCGCGAGTAGACGACGCGCACGCGCGGGACGATCCCCGCATCGCGTGCGAGCGCGGCGCCGACGAGCACCATGCCCAGCTCGTCGGCGCCCGGTTCGATCGTCGCGCGCCCCGGCGGCACCCAGCGAGCGGCGAAGGCGCGCAATGCGGCGAGATCGCGCACGTGCAGGCCGACCGGCCCCGCGTCGTCCTGTCCGAGCACGACGCGGTCGAAGCCGCCGGTCGCCGCGATCTGCAGCGCTTCGAGATCGGCCTCGCGATCGCGCGCGCGCGCCGCGAGGTACGCATCGAGGTTCGGACCGAGCCGCGCGCGCAAATCGGCCGCCTCGCGCCGCTGCGCGTCGCTGCGCGGCGGGTCGGGCAGGTTCGCGTACCGCTGCAGCAGCGGCCACACGTCGCCCGCGAACGGGAACGACGCCGCACGCCCGATCGCCGGCACGCCGGTCGGGGCCAGCCGCATCACCGTGCCGAAAACGCCGAACGACGCATCGCCGCGCAGCGCGCGAATCGCGGCGAGCTCCTGGAGCCGCGCGAAGGCGTCGTCGCGCGAGACGCCCGGGATGCGCGAAGCGACGAGCCCGCCGTACATCGCCATGTCGGCGGACACGACGACGTCGCGCGCGCGCGGCGCGTCGTCGTGCAGCCAGCGCAGGATCGCGTCCGGATCGCCGGGGACGATGTCGTGTCCGAGGAGCGGGCGCGGCGGCTCGACGACGCGCGCGCCGGCGATCGCCCCGAGCAGCCGCGGGAGCTGCGCCGTGACCGGCCGATCGTCCAGCGGAACGACGACGATCGTCAGCGCGAGGAGGGACGAGACGAGCGTCGTGAGCTGCACCGCCGCGTCGAGTTCGCGGGCTCGGGAGGAGGCTCCCGGACCGGCGAAGAGCGACGCATGAGGACGATCGCGCGGTGATCGAGTGCCGCACCATGGCGAGCGCGGAGCGCTACGACGCCTTCCTGCTGATGAAGCCGTTCCGTCGCGACGAAGCCGCGCTGGGCGACGCGCTCGCGACGTTCGTCGAACGTCCCGACTACGGGTTCGTGTGGCTCGCGTACGAGGACGACGTCGCGGTCGCGTGCGTGTCGGTCGCCTTTGCGGTCTCCACCGAGGCGGGCGGGCTCGTCGCCGCGCTGCGCGATCTGTGGGTGCTCGAAGAGCGGCGCCGCCGCGGCGTCGGAACCGCGCTGCTGCTCACCCTGCACGGAAGGCTCGACCAGCTCGGCGTCGTGCGCGTCGAAACGGCGTTCGGCGCGAACGAAGCGCTGCGCGCGTTCTTCCGCGCGCGCGGCTATGCCGAGGAGACCGGCAGCATCGTCAGCCTGGAACGCCGATGATCCCGGCGAGGCGCCCGTGCGCCTCGCGCAGCAGGTCTTCCGCCTGATCGCGCGCGACGCCGCGCCGCGCCATGACGATCGCGGTCTTCACCGAGCCGCCCGCCGCCGCGAGCAGCGCGGCCGGGTCTTCCGCGCCGGTCAGCTCGCGGACGAGCCGCTCGGCGCGCGCCCGCAGCTTCGCGTTCGTCGCGACGAGGTCGACCATCCGATTGCCGTAGGTCTTGCCCAGGCGGATCATCGCGCCGGACGAGACGGCGTTGAGCACGATCTTCTGCGCCGTGCCGGCCCGCATGCGGGTCGAGCCTTGGATCGGCTCCGCGCCGGTGGGCGCGACGATCCGCACGTCGGCCTCGTGCGCGAGCGGCGCGCTCGCATCGCCGTTCACGATCGCGACCGTGCGCGCGCCGCGCGTGCGCGCGGCCCGCAGCGCGGCGATCGCGAACGGCGCACCGCCGCTCGCCGACACGCCGATCACGACGTCGCCGGCGCGCACGTCGGCGACGGCGCGCGCGCCCGCTTCGCCGTCGTCCTCAGCGCCCTCGATCGCACGCCGGAGCGCGGCGTCGCCGCCCGCGATCCGCGCGTCGAACAGCGTCTCCGGCGCACCGAAGGTGGGCGGAAGCTCGGACGCGTCGAGCACCGCGAGCCGTCCGCTGGTCCCCGCGCCGACGAGCACGACGCGCCCGCCGCGTTCGATCGCACGGGCGACCAGCGCGATCGCGTCCGCGATGCCGTCCGCCGCTGCGAGCGCCGCGTCGACCGCGGAGCGGTGCGTCTCGACGAGGGTTCGCGCGAGCGCGAGATCGTCGAGCGCGTCGATGCCGTCGGTCGCCGGATCGCGCGACTCGGTCGGCGGAAGCGCGCTCATCGCAGCGCGTGCGCGGCGCGTTCGGCCAGACGCAGCGCGCCGGCCACGGGCTCGTCGCCGCCCTTCACGATGGCGATCCCCGGGACGTCGCCCTGCAGACGCGTCTCCAGCAAGAACGTGAGCAGGCTGTTCTCGCGCAGGAGCCCGCCGGCGAGCGCGACGCGCGGCGAGGCTTGCAGCAGATCGGTCGCGCGCAGCGCCGCCTTCACCAGCTCGCCCAGCTCTTGCGCCGCCTGCTGCACGATCTTCGTCGACGCGCGGTTCCCCTTGCCGGCGAACGCGACGACGCTCGGCGCGAGCGCCGCGATCGACGCCGGGCGCAGCGGCGCGTCGTAGAGCGCGCCGAGATAGCGCTCGCGGTCCGGCGCGTCGAGGGCGCGTGCCGCGAGATCCGACGTCTCGTCGCGCCGGGCGCGCCCGTCGAGCACGCGGCCGTACAGCATCACCGCCTGCATCCCGATCCAGTAGGCCGACCCTTCGTCGCCGGCGAGGAATCCGAGGCCGCCGATGCGCGCCGTCGTCTCGCCGCGCTGCGCGAGCGCGGTCGAGCCGGTTCCGGCGATCAGCACGGCGCCGTCGCCGTCCGGGATCGCCGCGCGCAGCGCGATCGCCGCATCGTCGCCGACCGCGACGTGCGCCCGCGGGAACGCGCTCTCGATCAGCTCGCGAAGCTCGCCGGCGACGCGCGCTCGCCCGGCGCCCGCTACGCCGGCGTGGATCGCGTCCGGGTGCTCGCCCTTCAGGGCTTCCCGGATCGTGGAGACGATCGCGTCCGCCGCGTCGTCGACGCCCAGCACGCTCGGGTTCGCGGCGGGCCCGCGCGCCTCAGCCGCGAGCGCGCCGTCCCGCGACACGGCGGCGGCGGTGGACGACCCGCCGGCGTCGACTCCCACGCAAATCACCACGCACCGGGTTCTCGGCGCTGCGCCGCGATCATTCGGCCGCGGCGAGGAACGCGCGCAGTCCGTGCGGCGCAATCGCGCCGAGCACGCGCGGGCCGCGCGCGCCCGTCGCCGCGGGCATCCCGGCCGGTCGCTCCCGTAACGCCATGAACCCCAGCACCGCGAAGGCGAGCGCCTCCTTCGCGTCGGGATCGATCCCGTAGGCGTCGGACCGCTCCACCGCGACCCCCGGAAGCGCCTCGCGCACGGCGTCGAGCAGCGCCGGGTTGCGCGCACCGCCGCCGCTCACGATCGCTCGCCGCGCGCGCGGCGCGGCGGCGCGGATCGCCGCGGCCAGGCTGCGCGCCGCGAGCGCGGTGAGCGTCGCCACGGCGTCCTCGAACCGCAGCGCGTCGAGCAGCTCGCGCCGCGCCGCGACATACGGTGCGCCGAACGCTTCGCGTCCGGTGCTCTTGGGCGGCCGCCGCGCGAAGTACGGATCGTCGAGCAACCGGCGCAGCAGCGCGTCGTCCGGCGTTCCCGCGCGCGCCAGCGCACCGTCCGCGTCGAACCGCTGCACGCCGCCGCTGCGCAGCGCGACGTACGCGTCGATCGGGAGGTTCGCGGGGCCCGAGTCGAACGCGACGCCGTCCGGAAGGACGGTGACGTTCGCGATGCCGCCCAGGTTCACGGCAACGCAAGGCGCGTGCGCGCCGAAGAGCAGCGCGTCGACGAATGGCACGAGCGGCGCGCCGGTGCCGCCGGCGGCCGTGTCGGCGGAACGGAAATCGTAGACGACGGTCGCGCCGGCGCGCTCGCGGATGCGAAACGGGTCGCCGAGCTGCAGCGTGTGGTGCGCGTCGCCGTCGTGGGCGAGCGTGATCCCGTGCGAGGCGACCGCGTCGAGACGGACGCCGTGCGCGACGCGCGCGACGGCCTCGCCGAACGCTTCGCCGATCGCCGCGTGCAGCGCCGAGACCTCGAGCGTCCCGACCGGCGCGGGCGGCATCGCCGCGAGGATCCGCGCGCGCAGCGCGTCGTCCAACGGCACGATCTCGAACCGCTCGCAGCGCGCCTGCACGCCCTCGCCCCGCGGGCGCACGTCGCAGAGCGCGACGTCGATTCCGTCGAGCGACGTGCCGGAGAGGACGCCCGCGATCTTCACGCGCCGTCGATCGCGCGGACCGCGGCGTCCGCGACCGCCGCGCGGATCGGCCGGAGATCGACGCGTCCGTGGTGCACGGCGTTGGTGAGCAGCACGACGCTCAGATCGCGCTCCGGGTCGGCCCATACGGAGGTTCCGGTGAATCCGGTGTGGCCGAACGACGCGCGCGACATCAGCGCACCGCAGGAGTTGTCGTCGTTCGTCTTCAGCGCCCAGCCGAGGCCGCGGCGCAGCACCGGGTCATCGGCGTGCTCGCGCACCGCTTCGCGCGCGAGATGCGGATCGAGCGGCGTCGCGCGGCCGTGCAGCGCGGCGAGATGCCATTCCGCGAGCAGCGCGGCGTCGCGCGCGTCGCCGAACAGTCCCGCGTGTCCTGCGACGCCGCCGGCGAGCCAAGCTTTCTCGTCGTGCACTTCGCCCTGCACGCTCCCGCGCCAGGCGTCCGTCTCGGTCGCGGGGATCGCGGCGCGCTCCGCGCCCCGCGGCCGGTACGCCGTCGAGCGAGCGCCGAGCGCGCGCAGCGTGCCTTCGACGTGCGTCGCCGGCGCGATCCGATGCGCCCGCGCCAGGACGACGCCCAGCGCGATGAAGCCGAGATCGCTGTAGATCACGCGCTCGCCGGGCGGCGCAGCGAGCGGTTCGCGCAGCGCGAAGTCCTCGACGTCCCGGTCGAGCAACGTGCGATAGTCCGCACCGCTCTTGAACCCGGCGTCGTGCGCGAGGATCCCCCGCAGCGCGATCGGTGCATGCTCGTCGTCGCACCATTCCGGGATCAGCGCGGTCAGGGGCGCGTCGAGCGCGAGCGTCTTCCGCGCGACCGCGCACAGCGCGACGGTCGCGACGAACACCTTCGTGAGCGACGCGAGATCGAAACGCGTGTCGACCGCGCACGGCAGCGCGGGTCCGTCGTCGCGCGTACGGCCGAACGCGCGCTCGTGCACGACGCGTCCGCGATGCTCGATCCGCACGACGGCGGCGCTGTACCGAACGCCGAGCGCCTCGCGCACCGCGTCGTCGACGTCAGCGAACAGCGGCGGCCTCGCCGAGACGAACCGGAAGAGCGCCGCGCGCGGGCGCGCGGCCCGCGAGGACCTCGGCGCACGCGTCGAACGCCGGCAGACCGTCGCCGTAGGTACAGACGACACGCCGCGCGCGCGGCCAGAGCGCGGCGTCCCACGGTCCGCGCGCGACGACCACGAGCGCGTCCGGCACGGCGTCGACGATTCGCGCGACCGCGTCGCGCTGCTCGCTCACCGCGTGCGCGTCGCGGGTGACGACTACGAACTCACGGTCGCCGAGCCGCGGCAGGTGCTCGAGCAGCAACTCGAGATCCTCCGCGTCCGGGGCGAGCGGCACGCGCATGATCTCGCTCTTCCAGCGCCGCCGCCGCAGCGCCGCGCTGAGCGAAGGCGGCTCCGCAGCGGCACCGCCGGCGCCCGAGCGTGCCGCGCGGTCGGCGAGCGACCCTTCGAACGAGACCACCGTCACCGCCTTCCCGTCGCGCAGCCGCGGCTCCCCGCGTACCGCGGTGATCGCGCGGAGCGCGGCCTCCGCGGGCGCGCTCGCGTCGACGGCGCGCGCCGGCGGGTTCCGGGCGTACCGCGCGCGCAGCGCCGCGACGCGCGCGGTCGCCTCGAACAGCCGCGCGCGCGGGATCGTTCCCGCGTCGACCGCCCCGGCGATCGCGCGCGCCGCAGCGTCGGCCAAGTCGACGTGGTGGCCGATAAGCAGCAAATCGGCGCCCGCGGCGAGCGCCTCGACGGCGCCGCGCACCGTTCCCACGCCGCGCGCGATCGCATCCATCTCGAGGCAATCCGTCACGACGACTCCCTCGAAGCCCAGCTCCTCGCGCAGCAGTCCGGTGACGATCGCCGGCGACAGCGTCGCGGGACGGCGAGCATCGAACGCCTCGGCGACCACGTGCGCGACCATGACGAGCGAAGCATCCCGCGCCGCGATCGCACGCGCGAACGGGACGAGGTCGCGCGCGCGCAGCGTCTCGGCGGTCGCCGTGACGCGCGGCAGGGTCACGTGCGAGTCGTCGTCCGTCGCGCCGTGCCCGGGGAAATGCTTCAGGCTCGCGGCGACGCCCGAGCTTTCGAGCCCGCGCGCGAACGCGGCGGCGTGCGCAGCGACGCGCGCCGGATCGTCGCCGAACGCGCGCGTCCCGACCGCGGCATTCCGCGGCCGCAGCGCGAGGTCGGCGACCGGCGCGAAGTCGACCGAGATTCCGAGCCCGGCGAGCGCGGCGCCGGCGCTCGCCGCGACGCGCTCGGTCAGCGCGGGATCGCCGGCGGCGCCGAGCGCCATCGCGGAAGGCAAGGGCGGAACGAGCTCGCTGCCGAGCCGCGCGACGCGCCCGCCCTCCTGGTCGATCGCGATCAGCGGCGGCGGCGTTCCGAGCGCGCGAAGCGCCGCGACGAGCGCCCGCAGCTCCTCCGGAGCCCCGGCGTTGCGCGCGAACAGCACCACGCCGCCGAAGCCGCGCAGCGCGTCGAGCTGCGTCTCCTCCGCGGTCGCGCCCTCGAAGCCGACGGCGATCGCGCCGCGCGCCGCCGCGACCAGCTCAGGGGCCGCCATCGGAGGTCAGCGCTTCACGAGGTGAATGATCTGTGCGACCAGCTTGCCGGCGATGCGCGCCGCGAAGATCCGGACCTTCGAGCCCTTCGATACGTCGGTGATCGCGTGATAGCCGGGATCCGCGCCTTGGATGCTGGTCGTCGGCATCACGGAGAGGTCGACCTTGCCTTGCGCGGGCGAGTCGACGCTGATGACGTTGCGCGCGTAGTCGACGTGCGTCACGCGCCCTTCGATCACGCCGGCGTCGCGGGCGCTCGCGTCGGCGACGGCGGTCGCCTTCGCACTCGGCGGCGGGCTCGGAGCAGCCGACACGACGACCGGCACCGTCCCGTACGCCAGAACGGCAAGCACCACGAGAAAGCGGGGCATGACGCCGTGATAACGCGCGCACGGTCGCCGTTCGTTTCGCCTCATTCGGGGAGTTCTCCGACGGCGCGGACGTAGGCTTCGCGGCCCGACGAGTCGCCGCTCTGCACCCGCGCGCGCGCGTCGCGCGCGGCCCGGACGGTCGCGTCGTCGGGTTCCTTTCCGCCGAGCGCGATGCGCAGCGCGAGCAGCGCCTCGTCGGCGGCGCGTGCGCCGACCCGCTCGAGCGCACGGTAGAACGGCTGCGCGCGCGGCGCGTCGGAGCGCGCGCGCAGCGCGGCGGCGATCGCGTCCGCCTTTCCCGGGACGCCGTCGAGGAGGTAGCCGTCGAGAGGGTGCACTCCCACGCGATGCGTTTCGCGATGCGGGCGCTCGGGCTCCTTACCGTCGTGGCCGCCATGGGCGCCGCGCCGTCCGATCCGCTCGCCGCGATCGCGCGTGCGAACGGCCACCTCGCCGCGGTGCACCTCCGGGCGAGCGCGACGCGCACGGTCGAAGGGCGGACGGTCGTGACGACGCTGGAGCAGCTGGGGACCGCGCGGCTCTTCCGGCGCTGCGTCGCCGAGGTGTGCGGCGGCATCTGGTTCGACGGCCGGCGGCTGTGGCGTTTCGGGCTGAACGAGGTCCCGTTGCCCGAAGCGGTCGACGCCGCGACCCGGCGGATGCGGACGTTCGCGGCCATCGCGTCGCTCGCGTTCGCCGAGCCGGACTTCGTCGCGGCCGGAGGTGTGGTGTCGCCGCAGGGCCCGGCGCGCTGGCGCGTGCGCGCTTCCGGCGGCGACGAGCTGATCGCCGTGCTCGACCCCGCGACGCTCGCGCTGCGCCGGGTCGAAACGCCGCGCGGCGAGACGCTCGCGGAGTACGGCCCGCCGGTTCGCGCGGGCGGAGCGTCGTTCGCCTTGCGGCGCGACGGGCCGGAAGAGAGCGGCCCGCTCGACGCCGTGTCGGTCCTCGCAGGTCCGCTCGAACCGCCGAACGGCGCGGCCGCCGCGTTCGGCGACGATGCATGGACGCCGCTCGCCGACCCCGCGCTGCCCGTGATCGCGTGCAGCCTCGGAGGCGTCGCGGCGCGTTGCCTCCTCGACAGCGGCTCGACGCCCAGCTCGGTGACGCTCGCGCTCGCGGAGCGGCTCGGCCTCGAACCGCGCGGCGAGCTGCAGATCGAGTCGCTGGGAAGCTTCGCCACCGGCTTCGTCGAGGCGGGACCGCTCGTCGCGGGCGGGGCGAGCTTCGCCCGCGCGCGCTTCGCCGTCGTCCCGGCGGAGCGCGCGGCGCGCTTCGACGTCGTCGTCGGCGCCGATCTCCTCGGACGCGTCGAGCTGGCGCTCGACGGAGCGCGCCGGCGCGCCCGCGTCTCCGCCCCCGGCCCCGCGCCGCCCGGTGCGATCCCGCTCGACTTGGGTCAAGGCGTCCCGCTCGTGGGCGTCGCGCTCGACGGCGCCCCGGTGACGGCGCTGCTCGACACCGGAGACGAGGCGACGTTCTCGCTGGGCTACGCGATGTACCGCGAAGGCCCGCAGTGGCCGCCGGCCGGGCGCGTCGCCGCGCGCGGCGTGGTCGGGGCCGAGGATGCGTTCTTGGTCGACATCCCGGACGTTCGCGCCGGTGCGCGCGACCTCGGGCGCGTGCGGGCGGTCGTCCAGCGCACGCAGGTCGTGCCGCACCTGGGCGACGGCGCGTGGGCGCGCTCGGGGCTCACACTTGACGAAGCCGCCGGCGCGTTCTGGTTTGAAGCCCCCAAAATAGGGGGACGAAAGACCTACTTGGGACGGAGTCCCCGGGACGGGAGATGACGGACGGATCCGCGGCAGGCGCGCTCGCGCGACCTAGGAAGCCCGACGCGGCGGTGATTGATTTCACCGTCGCCCGTCCGCGCGTCGCGGCGGCCCTCGTCCGCGCGGCACAGCGGCCCGTCGCGCTCGTCGCGGCACCGATCGGTTACGGGAAGAGCCGCGCGCTGCGCGAGGCGCTCGGCGACGAGTCCGTCCACCGCGTTCCGGGGGGGGCGGCCTCCCTGGCCGACGTCGTGCTCGCCATCGCCGAGGCGGTCGCGCCGGGCGCGGCCGGCCTGCATCTCGCCTTCGCGGCGTGCGCGCGGCGCGCGCTCTCCTCGAGCGAGCCGTGGAGCGCCTACGCCGCCTGGCTCGCGGAGTACGCCCGCGGCGGTTCGCGCACGGTCGCGCTCGACGATCTCGACGACGCGCTCGGCGTCGACGGCGTCCCGGCGTTTCTGGGGGCCTTGATCGACCGCACCCACGAGACGACGCGCTGGGTGCTCGTCGTGCGGGACGCCCAGCGGCTTCCCGTCGCGCGCTGGCTGGCGGCCGGCATCGCGGCGGTCCCGCTCGACGCGGCCGCGCTCGCGCTTCGTCCCGAAGAGCTGCGCGCCTATCTCGACGCCCGCGGGGTCCCGCGCGGCGCCCTCGCCGGCGTCGAGCCGCGCCCCGCGACCGTCGCCCTCGCGTCCGATCTGCTGCTCGCCGGCGTGCCGCGCCGCGACGTCGTCACGCACGCCGGGACGCTCGCCGACCTCGTCGCCCTCGCGCACCGCGCGGCGAGCGAGGAGCAGCGCCGGGTGCTGTCGATCGCCGCCGAGCTGGACACCCTCGACGATGCGCTCGTCGACGCGATCCCGGCCCCGTCCGCGCGCGAGACGCTCGCGGGCCTGCGCGCGCGCGTTCCGTCGATCTTCGAAGGCGCACGGCTCGCTTCGTGGCTGCGCTCGTCGCTGGACCGCGGCCGGCGCGCGAGCTCGGCGTCCGCCGTGGGCGACGCGATCGCGACGTACGAGCACGCGGAACGCCCGCTCGACGCGCTGCGCCTCGCGCTCGGCGCGGGCGCCCCCGAAGCGCTCGCCGGGATCGTCACGCGCCACGCCCGGCGCTTCCTCGAAGCGGGAACGCCGCACGCGGTCGCCGCCGCGCTCGGGCATCTGGACGCGTCGATCGACGATCCCGCGGTGCTCGCGCTGCGCGCCACGGCCGAGACGCAGCAAAACCGCAACGACACCGCGGAGGCGTACTTCCGCGCCGCGCTGACGCGCGCGGAAGGCTCGCTGCGCACGACGATCGTCCACCGCTACGCGCTCGAGCTGATGCGGCGCAGCCGCCTCGATCTGATCCCGCTCATCGAAGAGCATTTGGCGGTCACCTCGGACGACGACGTCGCGCTCGCACCGCTTCGCGCGACGCTCGCAACCGCGTACGCGATCGCCGACCGCCATCCCGAGGCGCGCGCGAGCGCCGAGCGCGCGGCGAGCGCGGCGCACGCGGTCCCCGACGCGGCGGTGCGCGCGCGCATCGCGCACCAGCGCGCGTTCGTCGCGCTGCGCCGCGGCGACCGGGCGGAAGCGGAGGCCGCAGCGCGCGGCGCCATCGCGCTCGCCGACGAAAGCTCGTCGTACGACGTGGCGGCGCGCGCGCACACCATCCTCTACGAGCTGGGCTACGACGCCGACGAGCCGTATCTCGCGCTCGCCGCGCTCGAGGGCGTCGCGCACTACGCCGCGCTCGCCGGCGAGACGGGGCTGCGCACCTTCGCGCTCCTGGGCGCGTACGATCTGCAGGCCGCCGACGGCGACGAAGCCGCGATGCGCCGCACCGAGAGCGCGCTGGCCGACTTCGACATCCTCGAAGCGCCCGAAGGCGGGATGCGGGCGCTGCTTCCGGGACGCGCGCTCGCGCTCGCGTGGCACGGCGCGTTCGAGCGCGCGCACCGGCTGCTCGCCGGCAGCGCGGCGACCGAGTTCGAAGCGGAGCTGCGCGCGACGCGGTACGCGGAGATCGCGCAGTACGCCGCCGCGGCCGGCGCATGCGCCGAGGCACGCGAAGCGATCGCGGCCGCGGAGAACGAGCTGGACGACGTGCGCGACGGAGCGCGGCACGATCGCATCGTCGCGTCGCTCGCGCTCGCGGCGACGGTGCTGCGCGACGACGTCGCCGCGGAGCGCTATCTGGCGACGGCGTTCGCGCCCGGCGCGGCGCGCCGCAGCGGGGTTCTGCTCGAGGCGGTCGCGCGCTATCGCGAGCGGACCCGCGGCGAGGTCGGCGCGCTCGTGCTCGTCGACACGCTCGAGCGGGCGCGGCGGCAAGGCTTCGGCGGCTTCGCGCGGCTGATCGAAGCGCTTCCGCGCGATCCGGCCGGCGCGTTCGTGGCCGAGAAGGAAGGCGCAGCATGAACGGCTTCGCCGCGACCGTCGAGCGGCATCGCGCGGCGCTGGTCGACGCGATGGTCGCGCCGATCGCGAACGCGACCGTCGGCGACGAGGTCGTCGCCGCGTACCTCGTGGACGGCGTGGCGCGCCGGGCCCGCGGCGAGAGTCTCTCGCGGCTCGCTCCGGTGCGCGTCAGCGCCGCGGACGTCCCGAACCGCCTGGGCGCCGAGCTTGCGCGGCACGTCCGGCGCCTCGATCCGCTCGCGGCGCGCGAGCTGAACGAAGCGGTCCGCGCGGTTCTCGCCGAGATTCCGTGGGACGCCGAGCTGGCGACCGCGTCCGAGACGCCGCTCGACGAATGCGACGTCGTGATCGCGGAACGGATCGCGCAGCTCGACCTCGTCGACCCGCTCACCGGCGACCATTCGCGCGCGGTCGGTTCGTGGTGCCGGCGCATCGCCGAACGGCTGGGGCTCTCGCGCGACGAAGCGCTGCACGCCTCGCGCAGCGGGCTGATCCACGACATCGGAAAGTCCTCGGTGCCGATCGGGATCCTGACCGCGCCGCGCCGGCTCGACGCCGACGAGCGCGCCATCATGGAAGCGCACGTGCTGTACGGCGAGCAGTACGTGCTGGAGCATCCCGTGCTCCACCCGTTCGCGCCGTCCGTGCGCAGCCATCACGAGCGCTTCGACGGCCGCGGCTATCCGGACGGGCTGCCCGGCGCGCGCATTCCGCTCACGACGCGCATCGTCAGCGTCGCCGACTCGTTCAACGCGATGATCGACCGCCGGCCGTACCGGCCGCCGCGTCCGCCGTCCGAGGCGCTGCTCGAGCTGCACCGCGGCCGCGGGACGCAGTTCGACCCCGACGTCGTCGACGCGATGATCGCGGTCGTCGAGCAGCACGCGTGACCCGGATCACGTCCCGCTGAAATGACAGAATTCGTACACGTTCGGGACATAGGTCCCTAGGACGACCGGGTACGTTCCGGACGTCTGAGCTCGGGCGGGGCTCGGCGCGGTTGAACACCTCGTAACCACGTTCACGGAGGAGCGTGCCTTGACTCGCCTGCTGAAGCTTTTCATCGCGTTCGACGCGGCGCTGCTGGTCGCGGCCTGCGCACACGCGGGAGGCGACTCCACCCTTCCCCGGACGGTCGACGGCACGGCGCGCCGCGCCGCGCAGTCGAACGGCATGACGGCGAGCACCGGCGAGCGCCTCAGCGCGCTGCCGGGGCTCCCGACGTACGGAACGACGGCCGAACGGCTCAGCGCGCTGCCCGGCCAGGGGGCGCAGCTCTGCAACGGCGCCGCGCGCGGTGCGGGCGTCGTCGCCTGCCAGGTTCAGAAAAACGCCGCGTTGCCGCCGAAGGGTCCGGCGACCGCGTACACATCCATCTGGGGTTACAAGCCGAACGATCTGATCACCGCGTACGGCTTGCCGCACACGGCCGGTCCGAACCCCGCGCCGGGAGCGCCGCCGACGCCGGCTCCGCCGCCGAAGCCGGGATTCGGGCCGCCGCCCCGGCCCACGCCGCCTCCCCCGCCGACGCCGGTGCCGGGGACCGGCCGCATGGTCGCGGTCGTCGACGCCTACGACGATCCGAACGTCGAAGCGGACCTCGCCGTGTACCGCACCGCGATGGGCCTGCCGCCCTGCACCGCGGCGAACGGCTGCTTCACGAAGATCGGCGCCGTCGGCACGGGGACCGCGACCCCGCCCCCTTCCAGCCCCCACGGCCCGGGCGGTCCGCCTCCGCCTCCGCCGCCTCCGCCGCCGCCGCCGGGAAGCCCGGCCGCGCCCGGCGGCCCCGCCGCGCCGCCGGCCGTGTCGCAGCCCGTCGCGCCGAGCACGCTGCCGCAGGCGAACTCCGGCTGGGCCGCCGAGATCGCGCTCGACACCGAGATGGTCTCCGCGATCTGCCCGCTGTGCAAGATCGTCCTGGTCGAGGCCGCCTCGTCCGACATGAAGGACCTCGCCGCGGCCGAGGACGTCGCTGCGAGCTACCATCCCGACGCGATCAGCAACAGCTACTATGCACCGGAAGATCCGTCGGAGCAGGGCCTCGAACAGCACTGGCAGGTCAGCGGGTCGGTCGTCACCGTCTCCGCAGGCGACGCCGGCTACGGCCCGACGTTTCCCGCCTCGGTTCCGAACGTCGTCGCCGTCGCCGGAACGAGCCTGATCCCGGACGACAGCCCGCGCACCTGGAGCGAGGGCGTGTGGTCGGGGACGGGCAGCGGCTGCAGCCAGTACATGAGCAAACCGTCGTGGCAGCACGACACCGGCTGCCGGAACCGCACGGTCGCCGACGTCGCGGTCGACGGCGACCCCCGCACCGGGGTCGCAATGTACACCTCGATCGCGCCGCCCGGATCGCCCACCGGCTGGATCGTCGGCGGCGGAACGAGCGTCGGCGCCCCCGTGGTCGCCGCGATGTACGCCCTGGCCGGCAACGGGAAGACGGTCAACGCGCCGCAGCAGCTCTGGGCGATGAGCTCGACGCTGAACCACATCTCGATCGGCTCGAACGGCAGCTGCTCCATGCCGTATCTCTGCAGCGCGCAGAACTCCGGCTACGCGGGCCCGACGGGCAACGGCTCGCCGAACGGGCTGGCCGCTCTCTAGCCGAGCGCGGCCTCGCCGAACGCAGAAGGGGCGCCCGCCGGGCGCCCCTTCTCGTTTGCCTTCAGTCCAGGTCCGCCTCGAGTGCCTCGGCGGTTCGCTGCATGACTTTCGCGAGCAGCGCGATGGCGCCGGCCCGGTTGGTGTTCAGCAGCATGTATTGCATCCGGTCGTTCGGGTGCAGGACGACGAACACGCCCTTGCTGCCTTGCGTGATCGACTTGAGGATCCGGTCGATAAACGCTTTGTCCTCGTCGTCGAGCTGGACGGCTCCGCCGTCCTCCTCTTTGAGGAGGTCGCGCAGAAACGTGTCGAGGTTGTCCGGGACGTCCATCATGATATTCGAAAACTGCCTCGTCTTGGTACGAGCGTCTTGATTGGGATATCGGCCGAACGCTGAAAATGTGAAGCCCGAGGGTCAAGGTCCGGTGAAGACCGTCCGCCCGCGAACGCGACGAGCCGGAGGTCGCTCGGCCGCCCGGCGGGTATGCAAGACGCACGCGGCGCGCGTATCGCGCCGCGTCAGCTACAACGCTCGCGCGGCGTCGCGCGGTTCCGCTTTTCGAAAAGAGGCACGCGTGCTCAAAGGCTTCGCACAGTTCATCGCGCGCGGGAACGTCGTCGACCTCGCCGTCGCGGTCGTCGTCGGCGCCGCGTTCACCGCGGTGGTGAACGCCTTCGTGAAGGATCTGATCACGCCGCTGATCGCGGCGCTCGTCGGAAAGCCGAGCTTCGCCGCTCTCGGGTTCAACCTGCACCGCACGCACTTCCCGGTCGGCGACTTCTTCAACGCCCTGCTCACGTTTCTGATCGACGCCGCAGTGATCTACTACGTCGTCATCGTGCCGTTCCGCGCGATCCACGCGCGCCTGGAGAAACCGGCCGCGCCGGTGCTCGCGCTGAAGAGCTGCCCCGAGTGCTTGAGCGAGATACCGCAGGACGCGCGGCGCTGCAAGTACTGTACCGCATCGCTCGTCCGCTCGGCGAGCTGAACGTTCGGGCGTACGCACGATGCGAGCCGACGTCGTGGTGATCGGTGCGGGTGCGGCGGGGCTCGCCGCGGCGCGCGCGCTGTCCGACGCCGGGCGCTCGGTCGTCGTGCTCGAAGCGCGCGACCGCGCCGGCGGGCGCATCTTCACGCGCGAGGATCCCGGCCTTCCCGTTCCGGTCGACGTCGGCGCCGAGTTCGTCCACGGCACGGCCGAGGCGAGCTTCGCGCTGCTGCGCGCGGCAGGCACGGTGGCGATCGACACCGCCGAGCACGCGTTCGCGTTCGAGAACGGCGCGCTGCGCGAGCGAGAAGATCCGTTCGAGATCGTCGCGCGGGTGATGGAGCGCGCCGCGCGGCTCGAGCAGGATACGAGCGTCGCCGAGTTCCTCGCTTCGCTGCGCGGCGACCCGGATCGCGTGGAGCGCGAGCGCCGCTACGCGCGCATGCTCGTCGAAGGGTTCGACGCCGCCGATCCGGAGCGCGCGAGCGTCCTGGCGATCGCCGACGAGTGGAGCGACGACCAGAGCGGTCAGACGTCGCGGCAATTTCGTCCGCTCGGCGGGTACGCGCCGCTGCTGCGCGCGCTGCTGGCCGCGCTCGATCCCGCGCGCGCGCAGGTGCTCCTCGAGACCGCCGCGCGTTCGCTGCGGCGCGACGGCGACGGCGTGCACGTCGCAGCGAGGCGTCCCGGCGGCGTTCCGCTGCACGTCGACGCGCGCGCGGCGATCGTCACCGTCCCGGTCGGCGTGCTGCGCGACGAGGACGCGCTCCGCTTCGAGCCGGCGCTGCCGCGCGCGACGCGCGATGCGATCGACGCGCTGCTCATGGGTCCGGTGGTGAAGCTAATCCTGCGCTTCCGCACCGCGTTCTGGGAGCGCGCCGCGAGCGAACGCTACCGTGACGGCGCCTTCTTCTTTCGCGCCGAGGGCGCGTTCCCGACGTTCTGGACGCTGTTGCCGCTGCGCGTTCCGATCCTCGTCGCGTGGGCCGGCGGGCCGCGCGCCGACGCGCTGCGCGAGCGGGACGCGGCGTCCCGGCTCGCGCTCGCGCTCGACGATTTGCGCGCGCTGTTCGGCGACGAGGCCGATCCGCACGGCGAGCTGGAAGCGTCCTACGCCCACGACTGGGACCGCGATCCGTACGCGCGCGGCGCGTACAGCTACGTCGCGGTCGGCGGACGCGGGGCCCGCGCGGCGCTCGCCGAGCCGGTCGACGGCGTGCTGTTCTTCGCCGGCGAAGCCGTCGTTTCGGCGAGCGAGGCGGGGACCGTCGCCGGCGCGCTCATCTCGGGCGAGCGCGCCGCGCGCGCCGCGCTGCGCTCCCGCGCGTTCGCCGCCCAGTAGCCTGCCGCGTTGGCGCCGAGCGCCAGCGCGTAGCGCTCCATCCCTTGCAGCAGCGCGATCTCCGCGTCGCTCAGCTCGGGATGCCAGACGTCGACGATGAGAACGATGCGCTCGCGCGCGCTCGCGTTCCACGCGGCGTGCTCGAACGAGTCGTCGAAGACGACGCAGCGGCCCTCGCGCCAGCCGCCCGCGATCCCGTCCACGCTCAGCCCGCAGCCCTCCGGGACGGCGATCCCCAGATGGCAGCGCAGGCGCAGGTTCGTCGGGCCGCGATGCGGCGCGACGCGTGCGCCGGGTCCGAGGCGCGAGAAGTAGGCGAGCCCGGCGAGCCCGCGCACGACCCGGTGAGCCGAGAGCACCGCGAGCGTCTCGGGACAGCGCTCGCACAGCGGCTCGTTGCGCCGCCCGCGCTCGAGCAGCAGGCCGACGTCCCAGTCGCCCTCGCGCGCGATCGCTTCGCTCTCGCGGTGGAAGAGCGCCGGATCGAGCGCGCGAAACTCGCGCGCGATCGACGTCGCCTTCGCTTCGAGCTCGCGCGCGATCGGGAACGCGCTCGCATCGTGCCACGCGCGCGACGTGAGCCCCGGGTAGAACGGCAGCGCCGTGGCGCGACGGTTGCGCGCCAGCATCGCGACGTAGCGTGCGAAGCGCGGAGGCACAACGTCGCGAGCTGCGATCGCCGCGCTCGCGAGCGCGGCCACGGCGTCGTCCGCGGCGAGCAGCTCCCGGGCGCGGTCGGCGGCGCGGTCGTCGCGCAGCGCCGCGGCTTCCGCGATCCACTCCGCCGCGCCGATGCGCTCGGGCGGCGCTCCGGACGCGCGAAGCGCCTCGCGTGCGCGGCGTGCGGCGTCGAGCGCCGGGAGCGCGCGCCGTTCGGCCAGCGCGCGCAGCGCGTCGAGCAGCTCGTCGCCGGCGGACGCTAGTGGACGCGCTTCTCGCGGCCCTTCCACTCGCGCTCGCGCAGCACGAACTTCTGGATCTTCCCGGTCGACGTCTTCGGAAGCTCGCAGAACTCGAACGCCTTCGGCACCTTGAACGCGGCGATCCGGGCGCGCATGAACAGCCGCAGCTCCTCGGCCTCGATGCTGCGTCCGGGCTTGAGCGTGACGAACGCCTTCGGCACCTCGCCCCACTTTTCGTCGGGCACGGCGACGACGGCGCACTCCAGGACCGCCTCGTGCTCGAGCAGCGTCTTCTCCACTTGCTGCGTCGAGATGTTCTCGCCGCCGCTGATGATGACGTCCTTCGCGCGGTCGACGATCTCGATGTGGCCGTCGGGATGCCGCACGGCGACGTCGCCGGAGTGGAACCAGCCGCCCGCGAACGCGCGCTCCGTCGCCTCCGGGTCGGCGTAGTAGCCTTTCATCACGTTGTTGCCGCGCATGACGATCTCGCCTTGCGTGCGCGCGTCGTCCGGGACGTCGTTCAGCTCCGAGTCGACGACGCGGACGTCGCCGGCGCCCAGCGTGATCATCGGCACGCCTTGACGGCTGCGCAGCCGGGCACGCTCCTCGGCCGGCAGCGCGTCCCAGTGCGGGCTGCGCCACGCGCACTCGGTGATCGGCCCGTAGGTCTCGGTGAGACCGTAGACGTGGTGCAACTCCGCGCCGAGCGCCTCGATCTGCGCGATCGTCGTCGGTGAGGGCGGCGCGCCCGCCGTGGTGACGACGACGCGCCGCGGGAACGGCACGGTGCCGGGGTGGTTCGCGAGCCCGATCAGCACCGTCGGGGCGGCGCAGAAGTGCGTCACGCCCTCGTGCGCGATCGCGTGGTTGATGCTCGGCGCGTCGACCTTGCGCAGGCAGACGTGCGTCGCGCCGGCGGCGGTGACGGCCCACGGAAAGCACCAGCCGTTGCAATGGAACATCGGCAGCGTCCACAGATAGACGCTTTCCGGCCGCACGTTCGCGTGGAAGACCTCGGCGAGCGCGTTCTGGTAGGCGCCGCGGAAGGTGTACATCACGCCCTTCGGCTTGCCCGTCGTCCCGCTCGTGTAGTTGATCGAGATCGTGTCGTCCTCGCCGTGCGTCGCGGCGACGAGCGCGCCGGCATCGGCGCCGGCGAGGACCGCTTCGTAGTCCTCGCTCCGCGGTCCGTCGGCGGCGGGCGGCTTGCCGTTCGGCGCCGGCGCGTCGGGCGCGACGCGCACGCGCGGGATCGCGCTTTCCAGCCGTGCGACGAGCCCGTCCAGCTCGTGGTCGTGCAGCAGCAGCGACGCGCCGCAATGGCCGAGGATGTAGTCGATCTCCTCGGGCGCGAGGCGCGTGTTCAGCGCGCACAGGATCCCGCCGGCGAGCGGCACGGCGAACGTCGCCTCGAGCGGCATCGACGCGTTCGGAGCGAGCACGGCGACGCGCTCGCCGTCACGGACGCCGCGCCGCTGCAGCGCCGCCGCGAGGAGCCGAACGCGGGCGAGAAACTCCGGATAGGTGCGGCGCGCCGTGCCGTCGACGACGGCGACGCGCTCCGGGTACACGAACGCGGCGCGCTCGAGGAAGTCGAACGGATCGAGCGCGCGCAGGTGGACGGCGACGGACGGCTCGGCGATCATGACGGGACGTTCCGCGCCGGTGCGTCGACTCCTCAGGATCGCGCGGCCGGAGCGCGTCCGGCCGCGCGTCCGGTCAGCGGCCCTTCTTCCGGCCCGCCGTCGCCTTCCGTGCGCCCGCCGCGCCCTTGCGCGCCGGCGTCGCGGCGGCTTTCCGCGCGCCCGCCTTCGAAGCGGCCTTCTTCGCGCCGCCCGCCTTCTTCGCGCCGGCTTTCTTCGCAGCGCCCTTCTTCGCGCCGCCGGCGCCGCGGCGCGTGGGTGCGCCGACGGCATCCTTCAGCGTGCGGCCGGCGGTGAATTTCAGCACGCGCTTCGCCGGGATCTGAATCTGCTCGCCGGTCGCGGGATTCCGCCCCAGGCGCGCGGCGCGGTCGCGGATGCGGAACTGGCCGAACGGTGTGAGCTGCACCTTGTCGCCGGATTTCAGAACCTCGACGATCTTCTCGAACATCGCCTCGACCAGATCGGCGACCTGGCGGCGGGGAACTTCAAAGTCCTCGGCGAGTTCACGCACGAGCTCGTTCTTTGTCATGCTGTCCTTTCGGAGACGGTCGGCTTGCGAGCCGGATCGCCGCCTGTAATACGGCGCAATTCGGCGAATCCCGCCGAAAACAGCGGAAAAATCACGCCGAGCCCGGCGCCGGGCGCCCGGACGGCCCCTACGGCTGCGCGTCGCCGCTGCGTGCGCAGGCGGCGAGCTTTCCCTGCGCCGAGGCGAGATCGTTCCGGACGGTCCGCACGCTCACGCCCAGCCGCACGGCGATCGCGCGGCTCGACCATCCGCCGTCGCTCAGCGCGACGATCTCCCGCTCGCGCGCCGTCAGAGGCTCTCCGAGGTGGTCCACACCTCAGCCTAGCTCGAGCGCCGTCCCGCCGGCGTCCCGGCGCGCGAGCTCGCGCGCCTCTTCGAGCCGCAGCAGCGTCCCGCGCGCGCGCAGCTCCTCGAAGCGCGCGCCGAGCGCGAAGCGCAGCCGCTGCTCGGTCTGGAGCACTTTCTGCTGCGGTCCCTGCTGCCGCGCGCGCCCGCACTGCAAGCGGTGCGTCTCCGCGGTGCCGCTCAGCAGCGCCGCGTCGGCGTGCCGCCCCGAAGCCTCGAAGCACTGCACGATCTCATCGAGCGCGTCGGCGTTCGCGGTGTTCCGCTTGTCGCTCAGCGCGAGCTGCAGCGCCGCGAGCGCGGCGTCCAGCGCGTCGTCGAAACGTCCGAGCGAACGCAGGATCATCGAGGACTTGACCGTGACGTCGGCTTCGAGGAAAGGCGCGCCCGAGGCCCGATACGCCGCTGCGGCGCGCTCGGCGAGCTGCAGCGCCGCGGCGAACTCGCCGCGCAGCCAGGCGATGAGCGAGAGGTTGTTGAGATTCGTCCCGGTCGGATACGGATCGCGCGGCTCGAAGAACGCGAGCGCGCGGCGGGCGAGCGGCTCGGCTTCGTCGCAGCGGCCGAGCGCGATCAGCGGCGCGGCGAGGTTGGTGAGGGCGAGCATGAGCCCGTGGTCGTCGCCGGCGCGCTCGAACGCGGCCGCGGCATCGCGCAGCACGGCGGCGGCCTTCTCCTGCTCGCCCCGTGCGAACGGGCCGTGCGCGGTCGTGTAGAGCGCGCGCGCCGCACCGCGCTCGTCGCCGGCCGCGCGGTACAGCTCGAGCGCGCGCGCCGCGTGCCGTTCGGAACGCCGCCAGTCGCGCGAGGCGACGATCCCCGCGATGGCGTCGTGCAGCCACGCGCGCACGGTGTCGTCGCCGCCGGCACGAAGCAGCGCCTCGATGTCGTCGACGTGGCGCTGATCGACCGCGCTCGACGTCCAGTAGGCGCGCATGGCGGCGACGATGTGCGCGCCGAGCGCGACGTCGCCGCTCGTCGCGCAGCGCCGCAGCACCTCGCGCGCGTCGGCGTCGAGCGCCGCCGCCGCGGCGCGGTACGCCGGGGTCGCGTACGCGCCGTACGCCTCGCGCAGCTCATCGCAGCGCGCGGCGCACCAGCGCGCGTGCGCGAGCTCCGTCGCCGCGCGGTCGGGCGCGTCGCGCAGGCGCTCGCGCGCGTGCGCGCGCGTCGCTTCGAGGAGCCGATAGCGCACCGCTTCGCCGGCGCCGCGCTGCGGCTCGACGAGCGACGCCTCCACCAGCTCCGAGAGCGCGTCGAAGACGTCGGTCGCGGCGAGGGTGCACACCGCTTCGATGTCCGTGAACGCGGGTGCGGAGGCGAACACCGAGAGCTGTGCGAGGAGCGCGCGCTCGTCGGCGGAGAGCAGCTGCGTGCTCCAGTCGATCGCGGCGTCGATCGTCGACTGCCGCGTCCCCCGGCCGCCCGCCCGCACGAGCCGGAACTCGTCCTCGAGGCGCTTCGCGATGCCGTCCAGCGTCAGCATCGTCGCGCGCGCGGCCGCGAGCTCCAGCGCGAGCGGAACGCCGTCGAGCCGCCGCACGATGCCGGCGATCAGCCGCGCGTTCCCCGCGTGAAGCCGGACGTCGGGATGCGCGGCCGCGGCGCGCTCGACGAAGAGCTGGACCGCCGGGCTCCGGCGGATCTCGTCGAGCGCCGCCGCGGGATCGTCGGGCGGAACCGGGAGCGCGCCGAGACGCAGCACGTGCTCGCCGTGCGCGCCGAGCGCGCGGCGCGTCGTGACGACGATGCGCAGCGCCGGCAGCGCTTCGCCGAGCGCGTCGACGAGCCGGCACGTCGCGTCGGCGACGTGCTCGGCGTTGTCCAGCACGAGCAGCCCGACGTCGCGCAGCACGGCGATCGCCGTGGCGAGACCGGCGCGTCCGGCGTGCCCGGCCGAGCGCGCGATCGCGAGCGTCAGATCGTCACCCTCGCCCACATCGGCCAGCTCGACCCAGCGCACCACGCCGGCGTCGCGGCGCGCGAGCTGCAGCGCCAGCCGCGTCTTCCCGACGCCCGCGCCGCCGACGACCGAGACGCAGCGGTGGGCGCCGAGCGCCGCGCGCAGTGCGGCGAGCTCGTTCGTTCGCCCGAGAAGCTCGTGCCGCGGCACCGGGAGCGCGCGGTCGTGCGGATCCGCGTGCGACGGATCGTAGAGGGCGGCGCGATACGCCGCGACCGTCGCGCCGTCCGGCTCGGCGCCGAGCTGCGCGCGTACGCGCTCGGCGAAGGAGTGGAAGGCGTGCGAGGCGCCGGCGCGATCGCCGCACGCGGCCCGTAAGGCGATCACGTCGCGAACTGCTTCCTCGCGCCACGGATCGATCGCCAGCAGACGCTCCGCGTGCGCGAGGGCGAGATCGCGCTCGCCCCGCGCGCGTGCTTCGTCGACGGCGTGCGTCAGCGCGCGGATCGCCTCGGCCGCGTAGCGCTCGCGAACCGGCTCGACCCATTCCTCGTACGCGTCGGAGAGGAACGGTCCGGCGTAGTGCGCCGCCGCGTCGGCCCAGCGTCCTTCGGCAAGCGCGCGGTCGAACAGAATCGCATCCACGTCGATCGGCGCGGCGGGCGACCAGCGCACCGTCTCTTTCGTCACGTGCACGTACGCTTCGTCGGAGCCGGGCAGCGCCTTCGCCAGCAAGTGCAGATGCCGGCGCAGGTTCGCACGCGCTTCCTCTTCGGTGGTGTCCGGCCAGAGCGTCGCGGCGACCCACGCGCGCGGCAGCGGCGTGTCGTGATGCGCCGCAAGCAGCGCGATGAGCGCGCGCACCCCTGGACGGCACTCGAGGGGACGCGAGAAACCGCCTTCGGTGATACGCGTCAAACCGAAGAGGTGAAGGACCGGGATCGTAACCTCCATGCGGGCGGGAACGGCCGCCCTTTCCGGCGGCGACGCGTACCGATCCTTTGCGTGGCCGCTCGGAACGTGCGAAAGCGAATTTTCGCGGCCGGTTCGCCGCGTGTGCCGCGGCCCGCGGGACGAACGCGGGACGCCGCGCTTCGTACGATGGACGCCGTTCACTTCGTCCGCGCGACCCACGTCGCGCAGCAGGAGCCGTTCCCTTGAAACTTCCTCGCCTGTCGCGCTCGGCGTTCGCGCTCGCCGGAGCGCTCGCCGTCACGGGCTGCTCGACGAACGGATGCGACGACACGACCACGACGCCGAAGACCGTCCCGACGATCGCGCCCGTCACGTCGCCGTCGCCGTCCGCGAAGCCCAGCACCGCACCGTCCGCATCGCCGTCCGCATCGCCGACCGCGAAGCCGACCGCCACGCCGAAGCCGACCGCCACGCCCACGCCCACCGCGACACCGTCGTCCGGGGCGGCGTCGAACACGACCTTGTACGTCGCGAACGGCTACGCGAGCCAGGTCCTCGCCTTCGCCTCACCGCAAAGCGCGTCGTCGAAGCCCGCGCAGACGATCGCGTATTCCGCCGCGCCGAACGACGTCGCGACCGACGGGCACGGCACGATCGCCGTCGTCGCATCGCAGATCTTCCTGTATCACGCCCCGCTCACCGCGGCGGCGAAGGCGTTCGCCACGCTGCCCGACGGCTCGCCCGGCTTCGCCGCCTTCGACTCGGCCGGCAACCTGTACGCGACGACGTTCGCCCAAGGCGTGCTCAAGTTCGCCGCTCCCCTGACGAACGGCGAAAGCGCATCGCTGCTCTACGTCGACGACCACGGCGTGGGCATCGCGATCGACGCGGACGGCACGATGTACGTGGCGAACACCAGCGGCAACATCGACGTCGTGAAGCCGCCGTACGCGAACAACTCGCAGACGGTCGTGGCCGCTCCGCCCGGCGCCTCGCTGAGCGGTCTCGCGATCCACAACGGCGTCCTGTGGGTCTCCGACGTCGCGAACCAGGAGATCTACGCCTACACGCTGCCGATCGGCGTGACGAGCGCGCCGAGCGCGACGTTCACCGTCCCCGACCCGGAGGCGATCGCGTTCGACCCCGCGGGCAACCTGTTCGTCTCGGACGACCGTGCGAACCGGATCGACGTCTACGGTCCGCCCTCCGGATCGGTGCCGAGCCCGCTCTACTCGATCTCCGGCTCGTTCTTCAACGGCCCCTACGGGCTGACGTTCGCGCCCTAGCCCGGCGCGCCGAAAGCGGCGCGTCCCGCGACGGGGCGCGCCGCTTAGGACGCTTCTGGGACGCTTCGGCGCCTACGCTTCTCGGAACACTGGTTCTCCGTCCCAGGAGGTGTCTCGATGCGTCCCCTCTCCGTCGCCGGCGGCGCGCTCGCGCTCGCGGCGTCCCTCTGCGTCCCGTGTCTCGCCGCGACGGTCGCCGTCCCGGGCGGGACGACGCTCACCGTCAGCGTGAACGATCCGGTCTCCTCCGGCAACGTGAAGGCCGGCGACGTCGTCCCGATCCACGCCGACGACGATCTCGTCGTGAACGGCTGGATCGTCGTGGCGAAGGGCGCTCCCGGCCAGGCGGAAGTCGCCGACGCCGAAGAAGCCGGCGGCAACGGCCATGCCGGGAAGCTCGCGCTGAAGTTCGACTGGATCTACGCCACCGACGGGCTCAAGATCAAGCTCTCCGATCAGGCCCACCGCAGCGTCGGCGAAGGCTCGAAGGGCGCGTCGTCCACCGCGACGATCGCGAGCTACGCGGTCCTCGGGCCGCTGGGCCTCTTCGCGCACAACTTCGTGAAGGGCCGCAACGCGACGATCGATCCGAAGACCGCGATCCCGGTCTACGTCGACAGCACGGTCCACGTCAGCGCGAAGACGCGCTCGGGGGTCGTCTCGAACGACGGTTTCGCGCACTGACCGAGCGGGGCGCCGGGGCGGCGCCCCCTCCGTTCGGTCCTACGCGATCGACCGCAGCGCGCGGCTGTCGCGCAGAAGGGTCTCCATCGCGGCCAGCGACTGCGGCCGCCCGAAGATGTAGCCCTGCGCCCCGTTGCAGCCTGCGGCGCGCACGAACGACGCCTGCTCCTCGGTCTCGACGCCTTCGGCGATGACGTCGATCCCGATCGCGCGCGCGACGCCGACGATCGACGCGACGATCGCCTGATCGGCCACGTCGCGCGCGAGGTCGACGATGAAGCTGCGGTCGATCTTCAGGCAGGTGATCGGAAGCTTCTTCAGACGCGCCAGCGAGCTGTGGCCGACCCCGAAGTCGTCCATCGCGACGTGTACGCCGAGCTTGCGCAGGCGATGCAGCGCCGGCAGCACGGCCTCGTCGAGCGCCGCCGTTTCGGTGATTTCGACGATCAGCGCGTCCGGCGAGAGCCCGTGCCGCGCGAGGGTCGCGCCGATCAGCTCGGGGAGCCCGTCCTCGCGCATGTCGCGCGGCGAGAGGTTGACCGCGATGCGGAAGTCCGGCGCGACGCGGCGCAGCCGCGCCGCCGCCTCGCATGCCGTCTCGATCACCCAGCGGTCGATCAGGACGATGTCGCCGGTCTCTTCGGCGACCGGGATGAAGGTCGCGGGCGTGAGCAGCCCCAGCTCCGGATGCTGCCAGCGCACCAGCGCTTCGCAGCCGATGATGCGCGTCGCGGCGGCGTCGACGAGCGGCTGGAACTCGAGCCGCAGCTCGCCGCGCGACGCGGCTTGGCGCAGTCCGACCTCGAGCGCGAAGCGCGCGACGACGTCGGCGTGCATCTTCTCGTCGTAGACCGCGAGCGCGCCGCCGTCTTCCTTCGCGCGGTACATCGCCGCGTCGGCGTGCGCGGTGAGCGCCTCCGGATCCGTGCCGTGCTCGGGGAAGACCGCGCAGCCGACGCTGACCCCCACGCACACTTCGCGGTCGCGCACGGTGATCGGCGCGCTGACCGTGCGGATCAGCCGCGCCACGATGTGCTCGATCTCGTCGACCGCGTTGATGCGGCGCAGCAGGATGACGAACTCGTCGCCGCCCATCCGCGCGATGAAGTCGCCCTGGCGCAGCGACTGCTGCAGCCGCGCGCCGACCTCGCGCAGCACTTCGTCGCCCGCGCCGTGCCCCAGCGTGTCGTTGATCGCCTTGAAGCGGTCGAGATCGAGGAAGAGCAGGCCGAAGCGCCGGCCGCGCTCGCGCGCCTCGTCGACCGCGTCCTTCAAGCAGCGCTCGAGCGAGGAGCGGTTGGGAAGACCCGTGAGCTGGTCGTGATGCGCGGCTTGGAAGAGCTGGCGCTGCGTGCGCTTCAGCTCGGTGATGTCGAGCGAGACGCCGACCGCGCCGATGATCGCGCCGCCGCCGTCGACGAGCGGCTCGACGTGATGCCGCAGCCAGCGCTCGCCGTGCGCCTGTTCGACCCGCGCCGGCGTCCCGGCGAACACGTCGCGGATGACCGCCTCGTCGATGAGGACCGAGCACGGACGGTGGACCAGGTCGTCGACGCTCAGGCCGAGGTCCTGCAGCCCGCCGCCGGAGATGCCGGTGAAGCGCGCGTCGCGGGAGACCGTCCACAGCACGGCGTCGACGTTGTTCGCGACGAGCTGGAGGCTGTGGACGCTTTCGTGGAGCTGCGCCTCGGCGAGCGAGAGCGCGCTGACGTCCTGCAGCGAGATCACGGTCTCGTTCGCGGCGGGCAGGATGCGGATCTCCACCCAGCGGCGCTGCGAGGGCGCCGCGTGAAGGCGCTGAATCGGGATGCCGCTGCGGCGCGCGGCGTGGATGTCGGGGATCAGCTCGGAGGCGAGCGGATCGACGAGCGTCTCGAGCGGGGTGCCGATCGCGTCGCCCGCGCCGACGCGCAGCAGCCGCTCCGCTTCTTCGTTGATGCGCGTGACGATGAGGCCGTTGTCGACGACGTACAGGCCTTCGTGCACCGCTTCGAGGACGTTGTACTGTTTTTCCAGCGCTTCGTCGAGCGCGACTTGCGCTTGTTGCGCGGCTTCGCGCGCCGCCGCCGTCTCGTGGACGGCGGCGAGCGCGCGGGCCCGTGCGGCGGCGACGAGCCAACCGAACACACCGGTGGCGGTGCCGGCGGTCGACAGCGCCGCAAGGGCGAGGGCGGTCATGCGAGACCGCGCCTCCGTGCCTCGTCGAGCAGCGCGGTGCGCGAGCTCACGCCGAAGGCGTTGAACACGGCCTCGATCTGCCGTTCGATGCGGTAGACGCTCCGGCTGAAGCGCCGCGACAGCTCGCGGGGCTCGGCACCGGACCACGTCGCCCGGGCGATCTGCCGTTGCAGCGGCGAGAGCTGCGAGGGCATCGCCTGTTCCGTGCGGATCACGTCCTCGGCCGCCCGCGCCAGCGGACAGTCGGGGTAGTTCGCGGCTTGACGCATCGCGGCGGACCGCCATGCCTCCTCGCCGGTCACTTCGGCCAACGCCATCGCGGCGACCGTCGCCCGATAGTGGAAGCCGACCGTTTCGAAGATCGCGTACGCCTCGCGCAGCAGCGTCTCCGCCGCCGCTCGCCGACCCTGCATCTGCTCGATGCGGGCCGAGGCATACTTCGCGTGCGCGAGCGCTCGCGGATCGTTGTGGATCGCGAGCCCCGGATCGACGTTCTCCGTCCCCAGCCGCGCGTACGTCGACGCGTACGACTGGGCGCGAGGAGCGTCGGTGGGGGCGTTCAGGTACGCGAGCAGGATGAGGACTTGCCGTTCCTCGCCATGCGTCGCTTCCCAGCGGACGTCGTACGCGAGCGCGTCCGCCTGCGCCAGCTCTTCCGCCGCCCAGGACTCGTTGTGCGAGAGCCGGGCGACGTACGCGCGATCGAGGTGCGCCATGACGCGCCAGGGCGTCGTGGGCGCGAGGCCGCGGGCCTCTTTGAAGCTCCACTGCGCTTCCGCGACGCGTCCTCGCATGAACGCGTCCCAGCCCAGCGCGCGCACGGTGAGGAAGCGATGCACCTTGACGTCATCGGTCCAGGGCAGCGCATCGACGGCCGTTCGCGCGGCGGCGATCGCCTCGGAGTTCGCGGTTTCGAACGCGACTTGGGCGAGCGCGTGGATCGACACGGCGAGCGTCGCGACGTCGACCTGCTCCGGAACCGGCAGGGTGGCGTATTCCACCGAGCGGCACAGATCGGCGACGTGCGCGGCGTAATCACCGCGTCCGGCGTGCAGGAATGCCCGTACGTTGTAGGCAGCGCACGCGATGGAGGGATCGGGATGCGCGATCGCGAGCCTGACGTCTTCCGCGTCGGGATCGCACTCGCGCCGGAACCAGCGCATCCGAAGATCGTGATACGCCATGGAGTGTACGCCGTCGGGAACCGCGCTCGCGAGAGCACGGGCCTCGGCGTATCGCGCTTCAGCCTGCGAGAACGCTCGCACGGCCGAGTGGGCCTTACCGGACTGCAGCGCGAAGTCGAAACGGCCTTGGACCGAGGACGGAACGTCCTCGACGCTGGCGAGATAGCGGGACGCTTCCACCGCGTCGCGCCGGCCGAGGACTTCGGCCTTGAGCACGATCGCGGATTCGGCGAACTCTACCGGCCAGTCTTCACAGCCGTCGAGCAGCTCGAGCGCGGCGTCGTACCACGCGGAGCGTACGGCGACGCGAGCGTCGCGTAACGCATCAGCGACGAACACACCGCCCGTCGTCTTGTGCATGAGACGCCCCCGTCAGTCGGTCAGGCTGCCGGTGTTGACTTGACTGCTCGGTCCGACCACGATGTACGTGGACGGCGACGCGCCGGCATCGTTGCCCGATGCCGTCACGGCCGCGCCCGCGGCGGTCGTGTAGGAGTTCAGCACGCTGATCGTGTAGCCGCCGGGGCTGATTCCGTGCACGCGGAAGGTCCCGTCGGCCGCCGTCACCGAGGTGTTCGCGACGTTGCCGTTCGCGTCGGTGGCGACGATCGTCGCGTTCGCGACCGGAGCGCCGGCGTTGTTCACGACGGTGCCGAGGATCGCCGGATCGCCGAGCCCCGCCGCCACGGTGGGCGTGAGGTAGACGATGCCGTTGACGAGATTCGCCGACTGGAAGACGTTGAAGTCGAGCGAAGCCGTCACCGATTCAGCGGTGCTGCTGCTGATGTTGAACGGAACGGTGACCGCCTCGATCGAGTCCGTCGGATCCCACCACGGATGGTTCGGATCGAGGATCTGAACGGGGTAGGTCTGGCCGTTCTGCACGACCGTCGTCGTCGACGGATCGAGCAGGAACTGGAGCTGCGGATACGTGCCGGCGGGGAGATCGCCGGATCCCAGGTCCATCGAGGTCGATTGCAGCGCCAGGAGGTTGACGACTTGCGGCGTCGAGCTGCCCGTGAGCTGCCAGGAGTCGCCGTTCGAGTCGATCGCGTCGACGCCGAGGATCCCGGCGTTGAACTGCGTCCCCGCGCCGCTGTTGAGCAGCGGAGCGTCGAACAGCGAGAGGACGACGTGGATCAGCGGGATGCCGCCGAGCACGTCCATCGGGAGACGTCCGTTGACTTTGACGTGCCGAACTCGAACGTGTTTCGAGCTCGACGGCGTCTTGGGAGCGGGCACTGAGCCCGTTCCGCTGGGACCGGCGCACGCGGCGAGGAGAATCGTGGCGAGCGCGGCCGTGGCGAGTTTCTTCATCCGTGAGTCCCTAAGGAAACGGCGACGGTTCAAAAGCGAACCGCCGAGAGTCCGCACTCCGGCGGACCCGCCGCGTGGCCTTCGAAAAGGACACGCGGACGTACCGTGGGTTGTACACCACAGACCTGGACCTGCCGGCGGGTGAATACCGGCTTGGGAAGCTTGCCTCGGACGCAGGCAAGCGAAACTGGGATTTACCTGATCTTGTCGGAAATGTACGCGGAAACACGCGTGTCGACGCATCAACGGCCGTGAACGGAGCCGTTCAGCGCCGCGTTTCGTTCGCCGCGCGCAGCGGACCGCGGTCCAGCGGCCGCTTCGGATTCGGCCGATTCGTCCGTCCGAGGCGCGCAGCGCAGGGTGACGCGGTGCGCGGCGTCGTCCTCCGATCCGCAACCGGCGCGCGCGCCTTCGGCGAGCGGGACGGGATCGACGCCGACCGGGACTCGCCGGAGCGCGGCTCGAGCTGGTTCAGCGCAACGGCGCGTCAGGCGGAAGCGACGTCGAGGCCCATGAGCGTGCGGATCCGCGCCCGGTCGGCCGCGAGCTCGGCCGCCGGTCCGGCGTGCACGACGCGTCCCCCGTCCAGCACGTACGCACGGTCGGCGAGGCGCAGCGCGAGCAGCGCGTTCTGCTCGACGAGCACGATCGCCACGCCGGTCTGCTTCAGCTCGGCGAGGATGCGGTAGACCTCCTCGACGACGAGCGGTGCGAGCCCCTGCGAGGGCTCGTCGACGAGCAGCAGCCGCGGGTTCGCGACCAGCGCGCGTCCGATGGCCAGCATCTCCTGCTCGCCGCCTGACAGCCGACCCGCGCGGCGCGCGCGCAGCTCGGCGAGCTTCGGCAGCTGGTCGAACACCCGCGCGATGGTCCAGCCTCCGTCGCGCCGGCTTTCGCCGAGCTGCAGGTTCTCGAGCGTGCTCAGGTCCTTGAACATCCGGCGCCCTTCGGGGACGTACCCGACGCCGAGCCGCGCGATCTTGTAGGACGGCCAGCGCGTCACGTCGCGCCCCGCGAAACGGACGCTTCCGGAGCGCGCCGGCGTGAGGCCCAGGATCGTGCGCAGCGTCGTGGTTTTCCCGGCGCCGTTCAGACCGAGCAGCGCGACGACCTCGCCTTCGCCGACCGCGAGCGAGACGTCGCGCAGGATGCGGATCTTGCCGTAGTCCGTGCAGACGCGCTCGAGCGCGAGGAGCGGCTCAGACATGGTCGAGCACCCCTTCGCCGAGGTACGCGTCGCGCACCGCCCGGTTCGCCGCGATCTCGGCGGGCGTCCCCTCGGCGAGGACGCGCCCGCGGTCGAGCACGGTGATGCGATCGGCGAGGCTCAGCACGACGCGCATGTTGTGCTCGACGAACAGCACGGTGAGGCCGAGACGTTCGCGGAGATCGCGGATGACGGTGATGATGCGCTCGCTCTCGGCTTCGGCGAGCCCCGCCATCGGCTCGTCGAGCAGGACCATGACCGGTTCGGTGGACAGGCTCATCGCGATCTCGCACAGCCGCTGCGAGCCGTGCGCGAGCTCCGCGAGCGGACGCGTGCGCCGCGCCGTCAGGTTCACGAACCCGAGCAGCTCGTCGACGCGCCGCTCCACCGCCGCGTGCGCCTCGCCGCGCGAGGCGCGCAGCCGGAACGCTTGCCCGGCGTGCGCGCGCACGCCGAGCCGCACGTTCTCCTCGACGCTCAGCTCCGGGAACACGCTCGGCGTCTGGAACGTGCGTCCCATCCCCACCGCGACGCGCCGCCAGTTCGGGACGCGCGTGACGTCCGCGCCGCGAAACGTCACGCGCCCGCGGTCCGGGAACGCGTAGCCCGAGATCGCGTTGAAGAACGTGGTCTTCCCCGCGCCGTTGGGCCCGATGAGCGCGTGGATCGTGCCTTCGCGCACGGCGAGCGAGACGTCGTCGACGGCGCGCACGCCGCCGAAGCCCTTCGAGACGCCGGTCGCCTCGAGCAGCACGGCGCCGGCGTCACGCACCGCGGCCGACCTCGACGGGAGCGTTCGGATCGAACGCCGCGTTGACGTCGTCGTCGGTGAAGCGCCCCGCGTCGCGGCGGCGCACCGCCGCTTCGAGCGTTCCGAGGATGCCGCGCGGGAAGCCGAGGACGCACGCGACGAACAGCGCGCCGAGGAAGATTTGCCACAGCGGCGTGATCGTCGAGATGATGTCCTTCCCGATCACGTAGACGCACGCGCCGAGCAGCGGGCCCCAGACCGTCCCGCCGCCGCCGAGGATCATCATCAGGACGAAGTCGCCCGACTGGTGCCAGTCGAGCTCCAGCGGATACGCGAAGTCGATCAGCAGACCGAACAGCGCGCCGGCGAGCCCCGTCATGGTCGCCGCGAGCAGCAATGCGACGAAAATGAAGCGATCGCTGTTCAGGCCGAGATACCGCACGCGCGGCTCGTTCTGACGGATCCCGACGAGCGTGCGGCCGAACGGCGAGCCGACGACGGTGCGGAACGCGGCGAGGCAGACGACGAACGCGGCGAAGGCGACGTAGTAGAACGCCGAATCGGAGACGACGGCGTGCGCGCCTTCCACCGCGGGGCGCACGATGTTCATCCCGTCTTCGCCGCCCGTCACGTCGGTGTAGCGATAGGCGACGAAGTAGAACACTTGCCCGAACGCGATCGAGAGCAGGCCGAAGTAGATCCCGCGGCGGCGCAGCAGGAACGGCCCGAGCACGAGCCCGCCGAGCAGTCCGGCGACCGTTCCGATCGCCACCGCGCCGGCGAACCCGACGTGCGCGTAGGTGACGGAAAGCGCGGCGCCGTACGAGCCGAGCCCGAAATACGCCGCGTTGCCGAACGCCGGAAGTCCCGTGTAGCCGAGCAGCAGGTTGACGCCCATCGCGGCGATCGCCATCAGCAGCACCTCGCTGACGATCGAGATGTCGAGCTTCACCAGGGGCGCGAGCAGCGGCGCGAAGAGCAGGACCACGAGCACGGCCGCCCCGGCGGCGAGCGCGGCACGCCCGCTCACCCGAAGATGCCCTCCTCGCCGAAGAGGCCACGCGGACGGACGAGCAGGACGACCGCCATGAGGACGTACATCGACACCTCGCTCGCCGCGGGGACGAAGAGCGTCGTCATCGAGATCGCGACGCCGATGAGCAGCCCGCCGACGATGCTGCCGAACAGGCTGCCCATCCCGCCGATGATCACCGTGACGAAGGCCGGCATGAGCAGCGCGTTGCCGCTGGTCGGCGACAGCCCCAGCATCCCGGCCGCGAGCACGCCGGCGATCCCGGCCAGAAAGATCCCCAGCCCGAAGTTCACCGCGTAGAGCACTTGCGTGTTCGTTCCGAGCGCGGCGATCATCTCGGTGTCCTGCACGGCGGCGCGCAGCCGCAGCCCGAAGCGCGTCCGCGTGAGGACGAGCGCGAGCGCGATCAGCGCGACGATCAGCACGAGCACGATGAAGATGCGGAACGTCGGGAACACCATGAAGCCGAGGCCGAGCGCGCCGTTGAGCGCGGGCGGCGGCGCGAACGGGACACCGTTCGCGCCCCAGATGAGCCGGTACGCCTCCTCGGCGATCAGCGAGAGGCCGAACGTCATCAGCAAGCTGTAGAACGGCTCGCGCCGGTAGAGCGGGCGCACGAGCGTTCGCTCCACCGCGATCCCGACGATCACGGCGATCAGCGGCGCCGCGATGAGCGCGAACCAGAACGACGTGCCGCGCAGCACCATCGTGTAGGCGAGATACCCGGCGAGCGTCATGAAGCTCCCGTGCGCCATGTTGATGGTGCCGGTGAGGTTCATGATCAACGAAAGCCCGATCGCGACGATCGCGTAGAACGCCCCGAGGACGAGGCCGTTGAAGAGCTGCGGCCCGAGGTGTTCCATCGCCGGCTCCGAGCGGCTACCGGGCTACGGGTACCCCAGCTTGCAGACCGCTTCTTTCTGCGCGACCGTCTGCTCGACGGCCTCCGGAGCCTCGATGTCCGTGACGTCGAACAGATCGTACTTGTCGCCCGGCGTACCGTTCGGACGGATCTTCGCGACCCACATCGGCCACATGAGCTGGTGGTCTTCCTTCCGGTAGTACGCGCTGCCGTTGAAGATCGAGGTGAAGCGCACGTTCTCGATCGCGCGCGCGACCTTCACCGGGTCGGTCGATTTCGCCGCAGCCATCCCCGCGAGAAGCCGGTCGACGGTCACGTAGCCGAAGCAGCTGCGCGCCGTGGGCGGCTTCTTGAAGCGCGCCGTGTAGTCGCGGACGAACTTGTGCGCGACCGCGTTGTTCTTTCCGAGCGTCTTGTCGCTGTTGTAGTACCACTCGATGCCCCAGTAGCCGCCGCGCGCCTCGGGCGGGAGACCGTAGAGCGCTTCGAGCTCCACCTGCGGCCCGGCGACCGGGTACTTCTTGAGCATGCCGAACTGGTTCATCTGCTTGAGGCAGTTCGTGTAGTCGTCGCCCTGCACGAGCACCATGACGACGTCCGGCTTCGCCGCGTCGACCTTCGTCAGGTACGAGCTGAAGTCGGTCGTGCCGAGCGGCGTCAGCTCGTCGCCGACGATCGTTCCGCCGATGTGCGAGAGCACGTCCTTGAACCCGGTCTCGAGCGAGTGTCCGTACGCGTAGTCCGGCGTGATCAGGAACCATTTCTTCCCGAAGCGCTTGGCGAGCGCGTAGCCGGTCGCGTGCGTCTCCATCCACGTGCTGTGGCACGTACGGAAGACGTTCCAGTGACAGTTCTTTCCGGTGACGTCGTCGCTGTGGCCGCCCGAATCCATGAAGATCGTCCCGAGCGCGTTCGACGCGCCGGCGATCGAAAGGGAGACGCCGCTGGAGACGCTGCCCATCAGCGCGACGACCTTGTCCTGGTTGACGAGCTTGCGGGTCTTTTGCGCCGCGACGCCCGGATCGTTCTGCTCGTCTTCTTTCACGAGCTCGATCTTTCGGCCGAGGACGCCGCCGCGCGCGTTCCACGCGTCGACCGCCATCGTGAAGCCGGCGGTCTCGTATTCGGCCTCGGCGGCGTACACGCCGGTGTACGGCTCGAGCAAGCCGAGCTTCAGCGTATCGGCCGCCTCGCCGATCCGCGGCAGAAACGCGGGGGCTCCGAAGGCCGCGGCCGCGCCGCCGGCGAGGGTGACGAACGAGCGGCGACTGAGCGATGGACGATCCATGGCTGCCTCCTGACTTCGACCCCGGTCTGCGGCTGCGCGCGCCGGTCTTGCCGATTAGGACGGCTCGCCGACGTGTCCCTTCAGCCAGCGAGGCCTTCGTCGTCGCCGGACGCGGCGCGGCGGCGGGGGAAAGTCGGCGCGCGCCGGGTACGAAGCGCGGCGTGACGACCGCAGTCTCGCCGGTCGGCGCGGCGCTCGACCGCGTCGACGGCGAACCGAAAGTGCGCGGCGCGGCGCGCTACGCCTTCGAGAACCGCTTCGCGCGACAGGCGTACGCGTTCGTCGTGCAGAGCACGATCGCGAAGGGCCGCATCGCGGGCTTCGACGACGCCGCGGCACGCGCGGTCCCCGGCATGCTCGCGATCATCACCCACGAGAACGCGCCGCGGCTCGATCCGGAGATCGACGGCAAGCTCAAGGTGCTGCAGTCGGATCGCGTGACGTTCCACGGCCAAGTCGTCGCGCTCGTCGTCGCCGAGACGCTCGAGACCGTGCGCGAGGCGGCGCGCAAGCTGCGCGTCACCTACGCCGAGGAGCCGCACGACGTCGTGCTCGCCGAAGATCGCGACGACCTCGCCAAGCCGCGCGTGCTGGCGAACTTCTCGCCGCCCGACACGGCGAAAGGCGACGCCGACGCCGCGTTCGCCGGCGCGCCGGTTCGGCTGGAGCGCACGTATCGCACGCCGCACGAGCACAACAACGCGCTGGAGCCGCACGCCGTCGTCGCGCTCTGGGACGGCGACGCGCTGACGCTGCACGACACGAACCAAGGCCCGCACGGCGTGCGCGACGCCGTCGCGAAGGCGTTCGGTGTGCCGCCCGAGCGCGTGCGCGTGATCGCGCCGTACGTCGGCGGCGGATTCGGCTCGAAGGGCGGGACGCGGCCGCACGTCATCCTCGCCGCGATGGCGGCGCGCCACGTCGCGCGGCCGGTGAAGCTCGCGTTCACCCGGCAGCAGACGTACGCGCTCGCCGGCTATCGCACGCCGACGATCCAGCGCGTGCGCCTCGGCGCCGAGCGCGACGGCCGCCTCGTCGCGCTCGCGCACGACGTGATCGAGCAGACCGGCGCCGACGAAGAGTTCGCCGAGCCGACCGGCGTCGCGGCGCGCGTCATGTACGCGGCGCGGAACCGGCGCACGTCGCATCGGGTGACGCGGCTCGATCTTCCCTCGCCTTCGTACATGCGCGCGCCGGGCGAAGCGCCGGGGATGTTCGCGCTCGAGTCGGCGCTGGACGAGCTCGCGCAGCTGCTCGATCTCGATCCAATCGAATTGCGCGTCCGCAACGAGCCGGAGAACGATCCCGAGGACGGACGGCCGTTCAGCAGCCGCAACCTCGTGGCGTGCCTGCGCGAAGGCGCGCGGCGTTTCGGCTGGGATGCGCGCTCGCCGCGTCCGCGCGCGCGACGCGAAGGACGCCGGCTCGTCGGAACCGGCGTCGCCGCGGCGACGTACCCCGCGCGCAGGATGCCGTCGAGCGCGCACGTGCGGCGCGAGCCCGGCGGCCGCTTCCGCGTCGCGATCGGCGCGTCCGACATCGGCACGGGCACGTGGACCGCGCTCACCCAGATCGCCGCGGAGGCGCTCGACGTCCCGGTCGAGCGCGTGACCGTCGACATCGGCGACTCGGCGCTGCCCAAAGCGTTCATCGGCGTGGGCTCGATGGGCCTCTCGTCGTGGGGCAGCGCGGTCGCGGAGGCGTGCCGGAAGCTGCGCGCGAGCGCCGAGGACGAAGCGTCGGCCGAGAGCGCTCCCGGTGCGGAGCGCGAGCGCTTTTCGATGCACGCCTTCGGCGCGCAGTTCGCCGAGGTGAGCGTCGACATGGACACCGGCGAAGTGCGCGTCCCGCGGCTGTGCGGCGTCTTCGCCGTGGGGCGCATCGTGAACGCGAAGACCGCGCGCTCGCAGATGATCGGCGGGATGTCGTGGGGGATCGGGATGGCGCTGCACGAGATCAGCGTGCTCGACGAGCGGAGCGGCGACTTCCTCAACCACGATCTCGCCGAGTACCACGTCGCGACGAACGCCGACGTCGGCGAGATCGACGTCGCTTGGATCGACGAGGAGGATCCGCACGTCAACCCGATCGGCATCAAAGGGATCGGCGAGATCGGGCTCGTGGGCGTGGCGGCGGCGATCGCAAACGCGGTCTTCAACGCGACGGGCGTGCGCGCGCGCGAGCTGCCGATCACGCCGGACCGGCTCGTCGGCGACCCGCTCTGGACGAATCCGTGATCCCGGACGCGACCGACGCGGCACGCGACGCCGGCCAACCCGCCGCCTTCGCCGAGCTGGGGCTCGACGCACGGCTGGTGCGCGCGCTCGGCGCCCTCGGCTACGAAGAGCCCACGCCGATCCAGCGTGAGGCGATCCCGCCGCTGCTCGCCGGGCGCGACGTGCTCGGGCAGGCCGCGACCGGGACGGGGAAGACCGCGGCGTTCGCGCTGCCGCTGCTGCAGCGCGTGTTCACGCGGCCGCGCGAGCGGCGCGCGGTGCGCGCGCTGGTCCTCGTGCCGACGCGCGAGCTCGCGATGCAGGTGGCGCAGGCGGTGCATCGCTACGGCAAGGAGCTGGGCGCGGCGGTGCTGCCCATCTACGGCGGACAGGCGCTGTTCCAGCAGCGGCGCGCGCTCGAGCGCGGCGTCGACGTCGTCGTCGCGACGCCGGGACGCGCGCTCGATCACCTGCGCCGCGGAACGCTGTCGTTCGACGCGGTCGAGATCGTCGTGCTCGACGAAGCGGACGAGATGCTCGACATGGGCTTCGCCGACGAGCTGGAGGCGCTGCTGGCGGCGATCCCCGCCGAGCGGCAGACGGCGCTCTTCTCGGCCACCATCGCGCGCCGTATCGTCGCGATCGCGGAACGCCATCTGCGCGATCCGGTGCGCATCACGATCGCGGCCGAAGCGCCGCAGCGCGGCGAAGCGCCGCGCGTGCGCGAGGTCGCCTACGTCGTGCGCCGCGAGCACAAGCCGGCCGCGCTCGGCCGCGTCCTCGACATGGAGTCGCCGACCGCGGCGCTCGTCTTCTGCCGCACGCGCACGGAGGTCGACGAGCTGACCGAGACGCTCGGCGCGCGCGGCTACGACGCCGAAGCGCTGCACGGCGGCTTCACGCAGGAGCAGCGCGACCGCGTCCTGCGCCGCTTCCGCGAAGGAACGAGCGACGTGCTCGTCGCGACCGACGTCGCCGCGCGCGGGCTCGACATCGAGAACCTCTCGCACGTCGTGAACTTCGATCTGCCCTCGTCGGCGGAAGCGTACGTGCACCGTATCGGGCGCACCGGACGCGCCGGCCGCGAAGGCGTCGCGGTGACGCTCGTCGAGCCGCGCGAACAGCGGCTGCTGCAGAACATCGAGCGCATCACCAAGCGGCGCATCGCGGTCGAAAGCGTCCCGACGCTCCACGACGTGCGCGCGCGGCGTCTCGAGGTCACGCGCGCCGCCGTTCGCGCCGCGCTCGCCGGCGACGAGCTGGAGCGCTATCGGGCGCTGGTCGACGACCTCGCGGCGCATGCCGACCCGCGCGACGTCGCCGCGGCGGCGCTGAAGCTCGCGCAGGAAGCGCGCGACGGCGACCCGGACGAGGAAGACGACATCCCGATCGTCGCGCCGTCTCCGCGTCCGCGCGAGCGGAGCGAGAGCGGAGCGGCGCCGCGCGGCCGGCGCACGCAAGCGCCGGCGAACGGCGGCGTCGCACGCATCTACGTGGGCGTCGGGCGGCTCGCCGGCGTGCGACCGGGCGATCTCGTCGGCGCGCTGGCGAACGAAGGGCGGCTCGATCCGCGCGCGATCGGCGCGATTCAGATCGCCGACCGCTTCTCCCTCGTCGAGGTCCCGTCCGACGCGCTCGGGCGCGTCGTCGCCGCACTGCGCCACGCGACGATTCGCGGCAAGCCGATGCGCCCGCGCCGCGACCGCGCGGAATGAGCGCGCCTGTCGTCTTCGATCTCGACGGCACGCTGATCGAGACCGAGGAGCTGTGGGGCGACGTGCGCCGCGAGTTCGCGCTCTCGCACGGCGGGCGCTGGCACGCCGGCGCGCAGGCCGCGATGATCGGACTCAACACCGCAGAGTGGTCGCGCTTCATGCGCGACGAGCTCGGCGTCCCGCTTCCGCCCGACGCGATCGCGCGCGGCGTGGTCGACGAGCTGGTGCGGCGCATGAGCGTCTCGGTGCCCGTCTTGCCGGGCGCGGACGAGGCGCTCGCGCGGCTCGCGCCCGCCTACCCGCTCGCGCTCGCGACCGCGGCCACGCGCGCCGTGGTCGATGCGGTCCTCGCGACGACCGGCTGGCATCGGTACTTCCGGGCCGTCGTCTCGGCCGACGAGGTGAGCCGCGGAAAGCCGTTCCCCGACGTCTATCTGCGCGCGCTCGCGCTGCTCGACGCGGACGCACGCCGCAGCGTCGCGGTCGAAGACTCCGCGAACGGGGTGCGCTCGGCGCACGCCGCCGGCATGGCGGTCGTCGCGATACCGAATCGCGCGTTCCCGCCGCCGGCCGACGCGCTCGCCCTCGCCGACCGCGTCCTCCACGGGCTCGACGCGCTCGACGCGGGCCTCGTCGACGATGTCGTCCGCTCGCGCGCGGCGCGCGCCTGATATCGAAGATCAGCCCAGCAGCGAGATCAGCGTCGCGGGCGGCGGCAGGGCGGCACGTTGCCGCGCGAGCAGGACGTTCGCACACATCGCCAGCCACGCCGCGAAGCCGCACGCGCCGGCGGCGGCGACGAGCGCGTCGTCGTGCGCGAGAATCCCCGCCACGCCGAGTGCGACTGCAAGCTGAAATGCGGCGAACGTCGCCCACGTCAGCGGCAGCGACAGCAGCTCCGCTGGTCGCGTCTCGTCATCCTCGCCGCGCGCCATCGTCGACACGAGGCGAATCCCGATGTGGTACAGGTGCGCGTTCACCATCTGCCCCACCCAGCCGGCGAGGAGCACGTAGATCGCCGCCGCGCCCGTCGGCGCGCCGCGCAGCGCCCCCGCCGCGAGCACGACGCCGGTACAGAGCCACAGCAGCGCGGCGCCGACGAACGCTTGCGGCGGCCGGTGCGGGACGGTGGCGCGGCCCAGCACGTCGGCGACGTCGAAGACGTATGCGCCCGCCCCGGCCGAACACAGGACGAAGCCGCTCGCGACGATCCCCGCGACGGCGAACGCGAAGCCCGCCGCGAGCAGCAACGTCCCGACCAGGACGGCGGAGCCGCCGAACACGTGCAGCAGCGGAGAGCGCGTCCGCACGCCGGCGATCGGGCGCAGCGTGCGCGCCGAGACGCCCATGACGAGCAGCGTGAGCCAGCCGAGGACTCCGAATGCCGCATGGATCGGCGGCGTTCCGTTCAGCACGGCGGGCGGCAGCATGCCGCCGAGCGCGAGGCTCATCGCCAAGCCGAGCGCCGCGGTCACCGCGAGCGCCAGCAGCGTCCCGCCCAGCGCGCGCGCGACGGCCGCCTCGGTGCCGCCGGCCGGAATCGCGGTGCGCAGCGTGATCAGCGCCGGCACGAAATAGAACACGAGCGCGATGACGGCGAGTCGAGCGGCCCACGCGACCACTCCGGTCGCGTCGAACCAGAAGCCGGCGGAAAGCGCGACCGCGCCGATCCAGAACGGCGCGATCGCGACGCGCGCCATGCGCTCGCGGCGCCACGTCGCATCGGTGAACGCCGGTACGACGTGGATGAGGACCGAGAGCGCGATTGTGGTGACGCCGCCCAGCGCGACGAGATGCACCCATGCGAGCGGCGCGAGCGCACCGCCGTGTCGCGTCCCCAGCGCGATCAGCATCAGCCACGCGAACCCGAGCGACAGCTGTCCGGCGAGCAGTCCGCCCGGCGGGATCCAGTGCGTGCGCGGCGGTGCAGCGACGACAACGCGAGGAATGACGAACGCCTCCTGAGCTTCTCCGGCTCCGGGCCGGCCGCGGGCGCTTCGACGGAAGGCGTGCGGCTCCATCGGACTCCCGCATCGGCGCTCGGCGTCGAACTTCGGCGCGACGCCGGGGCGATCGCGCGCTGATGCGTCGCTACGGTTTGCGCTGCGCGATGCCGTCGCCGACCGCGAAGAGCGCGCCGGCGGCATAATAGGCGGCGGCGAGCCAGCCGACGGCGAGCGGCCCGGCACAATCGGCGAGGACTCCGGCGCTGTACGGCCCGACGATCTGACCCGCGCCGAAGACGCACGTCACCGCGGTGAACGCGGCCGGTCCGGTCCTCGCCGATGCGCGCATGCGCGCGAGCGCGGTCGCGATCGCGGGGAGCGTCGCGAAGCTGAGGCCGACCGCAAGCGCGCCGGCGATCGCGAACGCCATCCCGGAAAACGCGCTCAGCGCGCAGCCGACGGCGCCGGCGCCCAGACACAGCGCGAAGGCCCAGCGACGCAGCGGACCGCGCATCAATGCGCCGACGGTCAAGGCTCCTGCGATCCCGGTCGCGCCGAGCGCGATCCACACCGCGCTGATCGCGCCCGCGCCGGCGCCGGCATCGCGCAGCGCCGCCACGGCGAACGTGGCGTACGCCGTGTACGCCGCCCCTCCGCCGCCGTAGGCGAGCGCGAGCAGCATGAAGCGATGCGGGCGCAGCAGGTCGCGCAGCACGAACGGGGTTTCCGCGTCCGGTGCGGCCGACAACGCGGCGGTCGCGCCGCCCGCGACGTCGCGCGCGACCGGCCTCGCGCGCATCGAGACCGCCAAGCCGATCGCCGCGACGCCCGCGATCGCGGCGGCGCCGAGCGTCCCGGCACGCCAGCCGCCGGGGACCCCGAGCAGCCACGGCGCGGGGAGAGCCGAGACGATCAGACCGATCGCGAGCCCCGACCAGATCACGCCGCTCACGGCGCCGCGGCGTTCCGGCGCGACGCGCTCGATCGTGGCGCTGAACACCGATACGACGCCCACGCCGGTGGCGAGACCCAGCAGCACGCGCGTGATGCCGAGCGCAAGCACGCTCGTCGTCGCCGCGGACGCGGCGAGCGTCGCGGCGACCGCCGCGTGCGACCACGCCGAGGTCGCACGCGCCGCGGGATCGCGACGGAGCACGAACGGCCCCGCGAGATTGCCGGCGAGGTAACCCGCGAAGTGCAGCGTCGCGACCGCTCCGAACGATCGATAGTCCCCGTGGAGATCGGCGCGCATGGCGGGCAAGAGAAGTCCGTACCCGAGCCGCGCGATGCCGATGTCGACCATCATCGCGACGAGCGCCCATACGATCACCCGGCCAGTCATGCCAGGAAACGGCCCGCTTCTCCCGCCCCTACGCGCCCGCGCCCCTTGGAGCACCCTTACCGGACAGAGCGAGCACTTCGGTTCCTGGTCGACCGTATACCAGAGCGGTACTCCGTCCCCCGACGTCGTATCGAGGGCGAGAAAAGGACCATCGAAAGGGCTATGAACGGACAAAGCAACGGACAGACCATGACCGACGGCTTCCACCTGGTGCTCGACGCGCTCAAGCTGAACGGCGTCGAAAACCTGTACGGGGTCGCCGGCATCCCGATCACCGACCTGCTGCGCCTCGCGCAGGCGGAGGGCTTCCGCTACATCGGTTTCCGCCACGAGCAGTCGGCGGCGAACGCGGCGGCGATCGCAGGCTTCATCACGGGCAAGCCGGGGATCTGCATGACGGTTTCCGCGCCGGGCTTCCTCAACGGGCTCGTCGGCCTCGCGAATGCGACCACGAACTGCTTCCCGATGGTCCTCATCAGCGGGTCGAGCGATCGCAACATCGTCGACCTCGAGCAGGGCGACTACGAAGAGATGGATCAGCTCGCTGCGTCGCGCCCGTACGCGAAGGCGGCGTATCGCGTGAACCGCCCGCAGGACATCGGGCTCGGCGTCGCGCGGGCGATTCGCGCCGCGGTGTCGGGCCGTCCGGGCGGCGTCTACCTCGACCTCACGGCCGAGGTCCTCGGCTCCGTGATCGACGTCGACGCAGCGCGCAAGTCGCTCATCAAAGTGGTCGATCCCGCTCCGGCGCAGCCGCCGGCGCCGGAGTCGGTGTCGCGCGCGCTCGACCTTCTGGCGTCGGCGCAGCGTCCGCTCGTGCTCCTCGGGAAAGGGGCGGCGTACGCGCAGGCGGACGACGAGATTCGCTCGTTCATCGAAACGACCGGCGTCCCGTTCCTCCCGATGTCGATGGCAAAGGGCTTGCTGCCCGACAACCACCCGCAGTCGGCCGCCGCGGCGCGCTCGTTCGCGATCGGCAACGCCGACGTGATCCTCGTCGCCGGCGCGCGCCTCAACTGGCTGCTCTCGCACGGCAAGGCGCCGCTGTGGTCGCCCGACACGAAGATCATCCAAGTCGACATCTCGCCGACCGAGATGGACAGCAACCGCGCGATCGCCGCGCCCGTCGTCGGCGACATCAAGTCGGCCTTCGCCGCGTTCAACGCCGCGCTGAAGCCCGGACAGGTCAAGCCCGCGCAGAGCTGGACCGACGACATCGCCTCGCGCAAGCAGACGAACGTCGAAAAGATGGCGAAGCGTCTGAGCAGCGACACGACGCCGATGAACTTCTCGAACGCGCTGCGCGCCGTGCGCGACGCGATCGCCGGCAAGCCCGACGTGTACATCGTCAACGAAGGCGCGAACACGCTCGACTTCGGCCGCAACATCATCGACATGGCGCTGCCGCGCCACCGCCTCGACAGCGGGACGTGGGGCGTCATGGGGATCGGGATGGGCTACGCGATCGGCGCGGCCGTCGAATCGGGCAAGCCCGTCGTCGCGCTCGAAGGCGACAGCGCGTTCGGCTTCAGCGGGATGGAGATCGAGACGATCTGCCGCTACAAGCTGCCCGTCGTCACGGTGATCTTCAACAACAACGGTATCTACCGCGGCGACAAACCCGGCGCCGAGCCGTCGCCGACCGGCTTCCTCGCGGACGCGCGGTACGACAAGATCATCGAAGCGTTCGGCGGCGCCGGCTACCACGTCAACGACACGAAGAGCCTGCAGAACGCGGTGAGCGAAGCGATCGCGTCCGGCAAGCCGGCGCTGATCAACGCGGTCATCGACCCGACCGCCGGAACCGAGAGCGGCCACATCCAGAACCTCAACCCGAAGAGCGCGCTCGTCACGGCGTAGCGCCTCGCACGCGCGAGTCGAGAAGCCCGCCGGAGCATCGTCGCTCCGGCGGGCTTCTGCGCGCTCTGTGACGGCGGGCACGGCGCGATGCACCGGGAAGGCGGCCTTGCGGCGGAAGACGAACGTGCGCAGCCCGGCGGGATGCACCGCCGGAGCGTGTGGTTGCGACGGGGTGCGTCGCAGAAGAGGGTGCGAGATTGCGGGTGCGCTTCAGCATCGCGGCGGGCGTTATCGCCCTTGCCGCGCTTATCGCTTGCGGAGGACGCGGGACGTCGTCCATACCGCAGCGCGGAACGGAAAATCAGTCGGGTGGCCACCGCTCGGCGAAATACATCGGGGCTTACGTCTCGGCGGTCATGGCCGACTCGCCGCTCGTGTATTACCGCATGAGCGAGCAAGGCGGCAGCGCGGCATACGACAGCTCCGGTCACGGCTATACCGGAACGTACGGCTCGGGCCTCACGCTCGGCGGCGGCACGTCGGTCAGCGGCGATCCGGCACCGATCTTCCCGGGCGGCTCGGAATCGGCGCCGACGGTGATGACGTCTCCGGCGAACTCGGCGCTCGGACCGACGGGCGCGATGAGCGTGGAGCTCTGGGTCACCGTCCCCTCGTCGGTATCGGGGACGCAATATCTCTTCACCGAGCCGATCAAGTCAGGCGCGTCGACGTTCCCGGTTTCGATCGCGCTGGTCGCCGGCTCGCCGGCGACGTTCACGGTCCAGGTCACGACGAGCAGCGGATCGATCGCGGCGCATCCCAGCGCCGTGCTCAACGCGGAGAATCACGTCGTGCTCACATGGAGCGGCACGACGCTCACGGCCTACGTCAACGGCGTCGCGACGAGCGGCGGGACGGGGACGGCGCCGCTCACGAATTATGCGAGCCCGTACACCGGGTTCACGGTCGGCGGACCGAGCAACGGACAAACCGGTTTCGCCGGCGCGATCGGCGACGTCGTCGTCTACACCACCGCGCTGTCCGCGACGCGGGTACAGGCGCACTACAACGCGGCGATCAGCGCCGACCCGACGCCGGCCCCGGCGACCGGCTACGCCGGCACGGTGCAGGCGGATCATCCCGTGGTCTACTACCGCACGAACGAAACGTCCGGAACGACGGCGGTCGATTCGTCGGGGCACGGCTACAGCGGGACGTACGGTTCGAGCGTCACGCTCGGCGGGACGGGTCTCGTCCCCGGCGACGCGGCGCCGACGTTCCCCGGCGGCACCGCGTCGTCCGCGACAGTGCTGCGATCCGGCACGAACAGTGCGCTCGCGCCGACGGGCGCGTTCAGCGCCGAGCTTTGGGTCAACGTGCCGTCGAGCGTCTCCGGAAGCCAGTTCGTGTTCTCCGAGCCGTTCGCGTCGGGATCGAATCCGCTTCCCATCTACATCTCGCTCGTCGCGGGCTCGCCGCCGTTCTGGGAGCTGCAGATCAACACGACCGGCGGAACGGTCGCGGTGTACGCGAACGCGGTGATGGGCGCCAAGAACCACGTGGTCTTGACGTGGACCGGGACGACGCTCACGGTGTACGTGAACGGCGTCGCGAGCGACACGGCGACCGGCAGCGGGACGATCACGAACTACCCGAGCACGTTCTCCGGCTTCACGGTCGGAGGCCCGACCGACGCGCACACGGGCTACGCCGGATCGGCCGGAGAGTTCGCGCTCTACAACACCGCGCTCTCGGCGGCGCGCGTGCAGGCGCATTACAACGCGGGGAAGACGTCGCAAGGCACGGTGGTGTGGCAGACGGGGAGCGGAACCACCGGCGAGTACACCCTGCCGACCACCGACGACGGCCAATGCTCGGGCGAAGGGCCGGTCATCAGCGGCAACAACGCGTCGTTCACCTCGACGCGGAACACGTTGACGAACTACACCTACGACGGCAACACGTTCCCGGGCGCGAGCACGTGCTATCGCAATCAGCTGAACCCGGAGGATCCCAACACCGGCGAGAACTGGCTCTTCACGTTGGGCACGCCGTACACGTTCACGTTCCAGACGGTCGTCACGTTCAACGGAAACTACGTGTACACGTATCCTTCCGGCGGAAAGCTCGCGGTCGACATCCCGGCGATCGTCTGGCAGACGCATAGCTTCGGGGGCGACGGCAATCCGTGCGACCGGCTCGTCTTGGACAACACCTACGTGGGCTACGTCAACGGCATCACGCAATACGGCACCGTTTCACCGGGCGGGCAGCCGGTCTGGAACTTCGCCACGTGCGACGACAGCGACGCGACGGAGTACTGGTCGCCGGACACGCTGCACGACGGCGAAGTCGACAACTGGCAGATCAAGATCACGCCGGAGATCCAAGGGACGGCCGGCGGCTCGGTCGCGGTGTGGCGCAACGGCACGCTGGTTTACAACAAACCCAACCACGTGTGCGACGGCAGCACGACCGAGTGCTTCTGGAACTTCGGAGCGTACACGTACTACTACAACAGCTCGCAAGAACCGAGCGGGTGGAACAGCGCCGGGATCACGGTGAAGTTCAACGACATGACCCTCACGACACCGTAAGGGTCGCCGACGGGCCCGGCACGACGCCGGGCCCGTCTTCGTTCGTCGCGACGATCGGACCGCTCACGCAGCGGCGTGCTGCTCCACGAGATACGGTTCGAGCTGCGCGAGATCGGGGACGACGCCGAGTCCGGGCGCGTCGCCGACGTGCACGCGGCCCTCGCGCACCTCGTTCACCGGGCCCGCGAGCAGCGTGCGCAGCGCGTTCTCGTTCACGTCGATTTCGAGCAGCCCGTCGCCGCCGACGGCGGCGAGCAGGTGCGCGGAGGCCAGCAGCCCGACGCCGCCGCCCAGATAGTGCGGGCAGTACCGCCGGCCTGCCGCGCGCGCGGCACGCGCGATCGTGCGGCATGCGCCGAGTCCGCCCCACTTCGCCACGTCCGGCTGCACCACGGCGACAGCGCCGTCGGTGTACGCGGCCACGAAGGCCTCCGCCGACGTGATGTTCTCGCCGGCCGCCAGCGGGATGGCGGTCGCATCCGCGATCGCGCGCCAATCCGACGACGGCCGATCGGCGCGCAGCGGCTCCTCGAGCCACGCGAGCGCGCACTCGTCGAGCGCACATGCGGCGCGTATCGCGGTGTCGACGTCCCACGCCTGGTTCGCGTCGACCATGACGGCGACGTCGCGGCCGCACAGCGCTCGCAGCGCGCGTGCGTTGCGCACGTCTCGCTCGATCCCGAAGCCGACCTTCAGCTTCACCGCGCGAAACCCGGTTTCGAGGGCGCGTTCGGCCTGCCGCTCCGGCTCGTCCGGGTTGAGCCCGCTCGCGTAGACGCCGATCTCGTCGCCGTCCCCGCCGAGGAAACGCCACAGCGGCGCGCCGGCGCGCCGCGCGAGGAGGTCCCACAGCGCGATCTCGACGCCCGCGAGCGTCTGCGCGATGGGCCCGGGCTCCCCGCACTGGATCGCGAGGACCGCGGTGCGCTGCGTCAGCTCGTTCCACGTCGCGGCCGGGTCGTCGGGCGAGCGGCCCAGCAGCAGCGGCGCGACGAGTTCGACGAGGAGGCGCGCGCGGTGCTCCGCGGCGCAGCTCGGATAGTTGCACCAGATCTCGCCCCATCCGAACGCGCCGTCGTCCGTCGCGACCCGCACGAGGACCATCGGGCGCTCGCGCATCGTTCCGAAGGAGGTGCGTACTGGGTGCTGCACCGGCGCGCGGAACGCATAGCTGCGAACCTCGGCGATCGCGCTCACGGCAACAGGTCGATCTCGAGGTGGATGTAGTCGCCGCGGTAGATCGCCTCGGCGAAGTAGATCACGCGTCCGGCCGGGTCGCAGAACACGCGCCGCACCTCGGCGACCGGCGAGTTCACCGGGATCTCGAGATGGCGCGCCGTCTCGACGTCCGCCGCGTCGATGCGCAGCCGCTGCCACGCGCGCGCGATCTCGACGCCGGGAAGGGAGCGCAGCAACGGGATGACGATCTCGCTCCGGAAACGCTTCGGGGCGCGGCGGAATACGTCGGCCGCGAGGTAGATGTCGATGAGCACGTACGGCGTCTCGCCGCGGCTGTGCACGCGGCGCATGTAGCGGTAGCGCGCAGCCGGGATCCCGTCGCTCGGGGCGAGCGGCGGCGCGGCGATCGTATCGGCGATCGTGAGGAGCTTGGGATCGCTGCCTTCGTACATCGTCGAGAGCGCGGCGAGCGACGTCCCGAGCTGCAAGTGCCGCGTATCGTCGGGCACGCGAGCGACGAACGTTCCGCGGCCGCGATGACGCTCGATCAGCCCTTCGCCGGCGAGGATGTCCATCGCTTGACGCACGGTGACGCGAGCGACGCGAAACTCGTCGACGAGCTCGTCGATCGTCGGCGCTTGCCGCCCGGGAGGCCACACGCCTCGCGCGATGCGCTGCCGCAGAAGCGATGCCACTTCGACGTACAACGGAATGGAGGACCGCTTCAACGATTTCAGCAAAGGAGGTGAGCCGTAAAGTTCTAATAATGGGACTATACACCTTCCCGGGGATCCGCCAGCACCTTCGGAGACCGGCATGACGCCCAACCTCGTCGCAACGTCCGAGGACACGGCCAAACGCTCCGCGCCGCAGCCGCAGCGTCGCGCCGCGCTTCCCCCGCTGCTCGTCCGCGCCGCCGCCGCGGTGGCACCGTGGATCGCGCTCGTCGTGCTGTGGTACCTCGTGCGCTTATCCGGCTTGGTCAAGCCGTCGCTCGTGCCGACGCCGGCCGACGTCCTGACGAAGCTGTGGCACCTGATCGTCGCGCAAGGTTTGCTCTTCGACGCATGGGAGTCGACGATGCGCGTTCTGGCCGGGCTCGCATGCGGCATCGTGCTGGCCGTCCCGGTCGGCTTCGTCCTCGGCTGGTACCGCGGGCTCGGGCGCTTCCTCGACCCGCTGGTCAACTTCTTCCGCGCGCTGCCGCCGATCGCGCTGATCCCGCTCGTGATCGTCTACTTCGGGATCGGCGAGGTCGCGAAGATCGCGATCCTTTTCTACGCGGCGTTCTTCGCGGGCGTGATCGTGATGTACGAAGGGATCCGCCAGACGAGTCCGCTGTACGTGCGGGTCGCGCGGACCCTCGGCGCAACCGACAGCGAGATATTCCTTCGCGTCATCGTTCCGCTTTCGCTGCCGCACGTGCTGACGGCGCTGCGCGTCGCGCTCGGCGTCACGTGGGCCACCCTCGTCGCGGCGGAGCTGGTCGCGGCGCAGCGCGGCCTGGGCGCGGTGATCCAGAACGCGTCGAACTACTTTCAGATCTCGACGATCTATGCCGGAATCGTCTGCATCGGCGCGATCGCGCTCCTGATGGACGCAACCGTACGCGCCGCTTCGGCACGGCTCGTGTCGTGGCAGGAGCGCGTCACGCGATGAACGCCGCGCATCGTCTGGTGTTCGATCGCGTGGGCCACGCGTATCGCGAGGGCGCCCGCGACGTGCGCGTGCTCGAGGACTTCTCGCTTTCGGTCGCCGACGGCGAGTTCGTCTCGGTCATCGGGCCCTCCGGATGCGGCAAGACGACGCTGCTCAACATCGTGGCCGGATTCGTCGCGCCCGAGTCGGGGACGGTCACGCTCGACGGTGCGCCTCTGGGGCCGCCGGGCCCCGACCGCGGGATGGTGTTCCAAGAATACGGGGTCTTCCCGTGGCTCTCCGTGCGCGACAACATCGCCTTCGGACTTCGGCTGCGCGCGAACCGCCGCTCGCCGGCGGAGATCGCCCGGACGTGCGAGCACTACCTGCGCGTGATGCGGCTCGAGGAGTTCGCGGACGCGTACCCGCGCGTGCTCTCGGGGGGCATGCGACAGCGGCTCGCGCTTGCGCGTGCGTACGCCGTGCGCCCGCGCTTTCTGCTCATGGACGAACCGTTCGGCGCGCTCGACGCGCAGACGCGCACGGCGATGCAGGACGCGCTTCTCGAGCTGCAAGCCGAGGACGCGAAGACCGTGCTGTTCGTGACGCATTCCGTGGAGGAGGCGTTGTACTTGTCGACTCGGGTGGTCGCCGTGAGCGCGCGGCCGACGCGCGTGCGCCGGACCGTCGACGTTCCCTTCCCGTATCCGCGCACCGGCGCGCTGCGCCGGACGCCGGAGTTCCAGGCGCTGGTGGCCGAGCTTTCGGACCTCGTCATGGCCGAATACGCCGCGCAGCAGCTCCAGCTCACCTCGGGCGCCGCCCGCTGACCAAGGAGAACCGCATGCATCGACACACACGGCGCGAAGCGCTCGCCGCGCTCGCCGCCACGGGCGCCGCGCTGGGCTTCGCGACGCCGCTTCGCGCGCAAGGCACGCAGCGTCTGCGCGTCGGCTACCTGCACACCGTCGCGGTCGACGCACAGATCTGGATCGCGCAGAGCATCGGCTCGTGGAAGAAGCAAGGCCTCGACATCGAGCTGACGCAGTTCCAGACCGGGATCTCGATGTTCCAGGCGCTCGTCGGCGGAAGCCTCGACGTGCTCTCCACCGGCGCGGTGCTCTCGAACTTCCCCGCACGCGGACAGGGCAAGGTCTTTCTCGCGAACGACATCGAGTTCGCGACGGCCCAGTTGTGGGTGCGGCCCGGCAGCGGCATCAACACGGTCGCCGACTTGCGCGGGAAGCGGATCGCGACCACGGCCGGGACGACGGCGAACGTCTTCCTCTACAACGCGCTGCAGCACGCGGGGCTCGACATCTCCAAGGACGTGGAGATCGTGAACCAGCCAATGAACGACGCGGTCACCGCGTTCATCGCCGGCGCCGTCCCCGCGGTCGCCCTGTGGATCCCCTTCGACGTGCAGGTTCGTGAGAAGGTCCCCGGCGCGAAGATGCTCGTCGACGCCTCGAAGTATTATCCGGGCGCGGCGATCCTCGACGGATGGGCGGCCAGCGACGACGTGTTCCAGAACCGCAAGGACGCGCTGCGCCGCCTGATCGAGGGCTGGATCGAGGCGAACGACATGCTCGTTCACGAGACGTCCCGCGCGATGCCGATCGTCGCGGCAAAATACGAGGGAATCCCGGAACCGCAGGTGCTCGCGATGTACCGCGCCGAGAAGGCGTTCGACTCGAAGACCTGGGCGCGCTATTACCGTGACGGCACGGTCGCGCGCTGGCTGCAGCAGGTCACCGACGTGTACGTGAAGCTGGGCGCGATGGAGAACCCCGTGAAGGCCTCGCAGTATTTCGATCCTTCGCTCTATCTCGGCGTCGTTCGCTGATGAGCGCCGCGATCCGCACGATCGGGTTCGTCGGTCTCGGCACGATGGGCGGGCCGATGGCCCGCAACCTTCTCAAAGCCGGCTTCGCCCTCCGCGCGTTCGACGTTGCTTCGAGCGCCCTCGCCGCGCTGGCGGAAGCCGGCGCGACGCCGGCGCGCTCCGCGGCCGACGCCGCGAACGGCGTCGACGCGCTCGTGACGATGCTGCCGAACGGCTCGCACGTGGAAGATGCGCTCCTCGGTCCGGACGGCGCCGCGAGCGCGCTCGCTGCGGGTGCGCTGCTCATCGAGATGAGCACGATCGCGCCCGGCGTCACCGACCGTCTCGCGCGGGCGATGAGCGAGCGCGGGATCGCGATGGTCGACGCGCCGGTCGGGCGCTCGTCGCAGCACGCCGTCGAAGGGAAGCTGCTCATCATGGCGGGCGGCGGCGACGAAGACGTCGAGCGCGCGCGTCCCGTCCTGGAGAAGCTGGGCGACACGATCGTGCACTGCGGGCCGGTGGGAAGCGGCGCGCGCATGAAGATCGTGAACAACTTCATGTCGATCACCCTCAACGCGACGACGTCGGAAGCGCTGAGCCTCGCGGAGGCGAGCGGTCTGGATCCCGAGCTGGCGCGCTCGGTGATGCTCGGAACGGTTGCCGGTCAGGGTCATCTCGGCACGACGTATCCCGCGAAGGTGCTGCGCGGCGACCTTGCGCCCGGCTTCGCGGTCGACCTCGCCGAGAAGGACCTCGGCCTCGCGCTGGAGCTCGGCGAGTCGCTGGGACTCGAGCTCGCGACCGGCCGCGCCGCGCGCGGCGCGTACGTTCGCGCGCAACGCGACGGCCGCGGCCGGCAGGATTGGACTGCGCTGTACGCGGCGGCGCGCGACGCGCTGGTGAAGGAGGCGGTATGACGGTCGCGACGACGCATCGCGCGTACGAATTTGGAAGCTTGCTCGGCGGCGGCTGGCGCTATGCCGGCCAGGAGTTCGTCACGGCGAATCCCGCGCGGCCGTCGGAGCGCGTCGGCACGTACCAAACGGCGAGCGAACGCGACCTCACCAAAGCCGCCGATGCCGCGCTCAGCGCTCAGCGCGCGTGGGCGCGCGTCCCGGCGGCCGAGCGCGCCCGCGTCGTCGGTCTGTTTCTCGACGCCGTCGAAGCACGGACCGGCGAGATCGCGCTCGCGATCACACGGGAGCAAGGAAAGCCGCTGGCCGAGTCGCGCGGCGAGATCGGCAAATCGCTGCGCGAAGCGCGCACGATGCTCGGCGAAGCGCTGCGCGTCGGAACCGCCGCCGCCGGCTCGGGACGCCCCGGCGTGCGAAACGTCGTCACGCGCCGGCCGCGCGGCGTGATCGCCGCGATCACGCCGTGGAACTTTCCGATCCTCACCCCGATGCGCAAGATCGTTCCGGCGCTGGTCTTCGGGAACGCGATCGTGCTCAAGCCGTCCGAGGTCGCACCGGCCGCGGCGTGTCTCGTCGCGGACGCGAGCCGGGGCATCGTTCCGGACGGCCTGCTGCAGATCGTCAACGGCGGCGGCGACGTCGGCCGCGCCCTGGTCGACCTTCCCGTCGCGTCGGGCGTGACGTTCACCGGCTCGGTCGAGGTCGGCCGCGCGGTGTACGCGGCTGCCGCGCTGCGACTGGCCGAAGTCTCCCTCGAGCTGGGCGGGAAGAACGCCGCGATCGTGCACGACGTCGACTCGCTCGACGCGGCGCTGGACCACATCACCGGCGCGGCGATGCTGTGCAGCGGTCAGCGCTGCACCGCGATCAGCCGCGTGCTCGTCCGCCGCGAGCTGCACGACGCCGTCGTCGAAGGACTCGTGCGGCGGGCACAGGCGTTCGTGCTCGGCGACGGCACGACGGAGGGGACCACCCTCGGGCCGCTCGTGACCTCGCGCCAGCGCGACCGCGTCGAAGCGATGGTCGAGCGCGCGATCGCCGAGGGCGCACGCGCCGCGACCGGCGGACGACGCGGCACGGTCGCCGGCTTGGATGACGGCTTCTTCTACGAGCCGACGATCCTCGTCGACGTTTCCCCCGAGAACGTCGCGGCACGCGAAGAGATCTTCGGCCCCGTCGTCGCGGTGCTCCCGTACGACGATCTCGACGAAGCGTTCACGCTGCTGAACGGCGTGGAGTACGGGCTGACCGCGGCCCTGTTCTCGCACGAGCAGCGCGCGATCGCGCGCTTCGTGGACGAATGCGAGACCGGCATGCTGCACGTGAACCACGGCACCGTTCCCGACGATCACATGCCCTTCGGGGGGATCAAGGCCTCGGGCGTCGGCGCGCCGTCGGTCGGCCCGTCGGCGGCGTCGTTCTACACCACCGAACACGCCGTGTACCTCGGAGTCTAAGCGCGATCGCGACGCACGTTCGCCGCAGCACTTGACACGGCGGCGACGGTCTCGTAGGATGACGACGCATGTTCACGCATCGGCTACGTCCGGAGGTTCCCAACCGCTCGCACCGCGAGCGGTCCGGTATTCCGCACGCGGGCGTCATCCTGGCCGCGGTACCGGAGCGTTTCGCATTGGGACAATCCGCGCCGATGCGGCGTTCGTTCGGCTGAGTCGACCTCTTTCGAAGCGCAGCAGCGCGATGTGAAAGGCCTCGGCGACGCCGGGGCCTTTTTTTTCCGGGATCGGGGCGCAACGGGCGCCCGCCGGTCGAATTCCGCGCGCGATGCGCACGGTCGTCTGCACAACACGGGGTGAGAGGAAAACCGATGGAAGTCTTCATGGATGCGGGGCAGCACGTCCCGATCAAAGCGTGGATCGACGGCGTCGAGCTCGAGGAGTCGGCGCGCAAGCAGCTCGTGAACGTCGCGTCGCTGCCGTTCGTGCACAAGCACGTCGCGGTGATGCCCGACGTCCATTGGGGGATGGGCGCGACGGTCGGCTCGGTGATCGCGACGCGCGGCGCGGTCGTGCCCGCGGCGGTCGGCGTGGACATCGGCTGCGGTATGATCGCGCAGCGAACGACGCTGCGCGCGGAGGACCTGCCCGACGACCTCCACGCCGTGCGCGTGGCGATCGAAGCGGCGGTCCCGCACGGGCGTACGGATCACGGCGGCCGCAACGATCGCGGCTCGTGGCACGACCTTCCGGAGCACGTCGCCGGCGTGGCGGCGTCGTTCGCGGACGGACTTGCGCGCGTGCGCAGCCACGCCGGCAAGCAGTTCGCCGCGCGCTGGACCGACGAGCGCGTGTTCCGCCATCTCGGCACGCTCGGCGGCGGCAACCACTTCGTGGAACTGTGCCTCGACGAACGGGGCGACGTGTGGGTGATGCTGCACAGCGGATCGCGCGGCGTGGGCAACGCCATCGGCACGACGTTCATCGAGCGCGCGCGGAAGCTGGCGGAGCAGTACTTCATCGAGCTGCCCGATCCGCATCTCGCGTACCTTCCGGAGCACACGCCGGACTTCGACGCCTACGTCGAGGCGGTCGGCTGGGCACAGGAGTTCGCGAAGGCGAATCGCGGGCTGATGCTCGACGCCGTCGTCCGCGCCGTCCAAAGCACGGTAGCGAAGCCGTTCACGATGGATTCGGAGACGGCGGTGAACTGCCACCACAACTACGTCGCGCGGGAGAAGCACTTCGGCGAAAACGTGCTGGTGACGCGGAAGGGCGCCGTGCGCGCGCGTGAGGGCGAGCTCGGCATCATCCCCGGCTCGATGGGCACGCGCTCGTACATCGTTCGCGGCAAGGGGCACCCCGACTCGTTCGAGAGCTGCTCGCACGGTGCGGGGCGCCGCATGTCGCGCCACGAGGCGCGCAAGCGCATCACGCTCGACGACCATGCCGCCGCGACGGCGGGGGTCGAATGCCGCAAGGACGAGGACGTCCTGGACGAGTCGCCCGCCGCGTACAAGGACATCGACCGCGTCATCGAAGCCGAGCGCGACCTCGTCGACGTCGTGCACACGCTGCGCGCCGTCGTCTGCGTCAAAGGCTGATCCCGCTGTGCGAGCGTTCGTCAGTCGACGAGCGGCTTCGCCCCCGCGAGCAGTCTCAGATAGCGATCGATCAGATCGGGGCCGTGGACGGCGGACCAGTGCCCCGAAATGATCATTCGCATGTCGAGACGGAGCTTCTCGAGCTTGTGAAGCGTGGCTGCGTAGTCGCTGACGTTCGCTTTCGCCATGTTCCCGAGGAACGGTTTGAGGATCGATCCGGCATCGAGCACCTTTTCGCTCGGGAAGTAGACGAAGATGTCCGCGGCCGTGTGAGACGGTCCGAGATAGAACGCTCGCACGTCTCCGTTCTGCAGTTCGAAGCGGTTCGGCAAACATTTCGTCGGCGCGACCAACGGCAGTTTCGGATACGCCGGATGAAGCTTGCGAAAGTCCTCGACCGTCGCGCTCCACGTGCGCGAGAGCGCATGACACGTCGGCTCCGCAGCGACGATCTCGGCTCCGATGCTTTTCCAGTAGGCATTCCCTCCGGACCATTCCGGATCGGGGGAGGTGTCCACGACGTCCCGTACCGGCAGGGTCGTGAAGGACCGGATGCTCGCGGCTAAGTCCTTCGCCGTTTCAGGCGTCCAGGTCGCTCCGACGACGGTGACCGACGATTTGCCGATATAGACCAGCGAGTTGGTGCCGACGAAGTGCTCGTCCTCGACGAGGTACAGCCTTCCGGTCAGCCAGCTGACCGCCATCTGCGACTCGCCGCCGGCGGCGGGAGCTGCCGCCGTCATCCACACGACCCACGCCAAGCATCGTGCCAAAACGAGGAGACGCGCCCTCCTGGTCACACCGCCCGCTTAGCGGCGTCCGAACACGTGCCCTTGGTCGAGCCGCGCGTTCCCGGTGCTACTGAAAGAGCACTCGACGCCCGCGGCCGCACGTTCGTCGACAAGACGCGGTTCGTCGCCCGTCTCGGCGTCGCGTACTTCGCGTTCCACCGCTCTGAAATTGAAACGGGCGAGAACGACGACGCAGGGTGTGTCCCGCCCTTACGGACGAGCTGCGTCGCCGCCCCCGTTCACCGCGGTACCCAAGACCAACCGCAGTTTCCTTTTCCCGCGGCTGATCCACGCAGAGCGTCCGAGCCGGCGAGGACGACGCGCTATCCCACGCGCTCCTCGATGCCGACCGAGTACAGGCCGAGGTACTTCCACCATTCGTCCGGACAGGTGTTCCGCCGGACGACGATCCAGGGGATGAACCGCGGCTCGCGGGGCCGGATCCGGAGCGGCATCCGCGCCTCTTCCGGCGAGCGATCGCGCTTCCGGCCGTTGCACGCGCTGCAGCAGGCGACCAGGTTCTGCCAGCTCGAGCGCCCGCCGCGCGATCGCGGCACGATGTGGTCCACGGTCATGGTCGCCGGCGTGCCCTTCGCCGCGCAGTAGCCGCAGCGGTAGTCGTCGCGCAACAGGACGTTCTTCTTCGTCAACGCGACCTTCTTCCGCTTGCGCGCGACGAAGTAGAGCAGCCGAACGATCGAGGGCAGCGGGAACGCCGCCGACACGGTGCGCAACACGCGACCGTCGTCGTGCACGATCTCGGCCTTGCGTTGGAACACGAGCCGCACCGCGCGTTGGAGATCCACGATGCCGAGCGGCTCGTACGTGAAGTTGAGCAGGAGCACGTCGCTCATCGAAGCCTCCTTTCGCGCGACGGTTCGTGTAGGCGAGGCCCCAACCGGAGGGGCTCTCGGGCGTGGTGTTGCCGACGCGGCTCGAACGCGCGACCTCCGCATTATCGGTGCGGTGCTCTACCAGCTGAGCTACGACAACATGTGGTCGCGACGCGATTCGAACGCGCCTGACGGCGCTGAAAAGGTCACAGCCTGACCACTAGCTGACGAGAGCGTCTACCGTAGGTGGGGCTCGAACCCACGAGACCCGCGCCGAAAACGCGGTCGCGCGACCCTTTGCATTCTACGGCATGGCGATCCCGAAGGGGGTTGAACCCTCGTCACCGGATCGACAATCCGGTGCTCTACCGTTGAGCTACGGGACCTGGCGGAAGGTGGACGAATCGAACGTCTCGCGCTCTTCACGCGACCACGGTTTTCGAGACCGATTGCCGACCGTTCAGCGGCACCTTCCAGAACGATCCTCCGGCCGGAGTCGAACCGGCATCGCGCGTTTACAGGACGGGCTGCGGGCCGTGCGGCGAAGGCGGTGGAGCTGGTGATCGGATTCGAACCGACTTGATCCGCGTTACGAATGCGGCGCTCGTCCCAACGAGCACCACCAGCGTGGAGTCGACGGCCGGAATCGAACCGGCGATTGAAGGTGTTGCGGACCCGCGCCTTCCCACTTGGCTACGTCGACGTTGGTGCGCGCGGTCGGATTCGAACCGACCGTGTCCGGATGAAGAGTCCGGTGCAATTCCACGTTTGCTTCGCGCGCATGGCTCCCGGTCGTGGACTCGAACCACGCACCTCCGCGTCCAGAGCGCGGCGTTCAACCCGTCGAACTTCCCGGGATCGTTTGGTGCCGGCGGCGGGCTTCGAACCCGCTACCACCCGATGAAACGTCGGGTACTCGTCCGCATGAGCATCGCCGGCCGGCTCCGCGACCTCGACTCGAACGAGGATGACCTGTTCCAAACACAGGCGGCTTGCCGTTAGCCGATCGCGGATCATGGAGCCCACGGCGAGAATCGAACTCGCAGCCTTCGCCTTCGGAGAGCGACGCACGTCCGCCGTGCTGCGCGGGCAGGTGTGGTCGTGCGTGTCCACGACGCCACTTCTCGATGGAGCACGCTATGTCGCGAAGATGTTGCGGGAGGCGGATTGGGAACCGCCGCCGTTCCGCCTTACGGCGGGTCTACCGATTCCCCACGAGCGGATGATGGTCGGCGACGAGCGATTCGAACGCTCACGTCTTTTCGACGGCACGGTCTGAACGTGCTGGGTCTACCAGATTCCCCCAGTCGCCGTGGCTCCGAGAGCTGGATTCGAACCAGCGACCGTCGCGTTAACAGCGCGCCGCACTACCACTGTGCTATCTCGGAATGGTGGAGAACCGGGGGATCGAACCCCGATGTCCGGTTTGCAGGACCGGCGCTCTGCCGTTGAGCTAGTTCCCCGTCATACGCCCGGCGAGAATCGAACTCGCGCTTACCGGTTTCGTAGACCGGCGCCTTTCCGCTTGGCTACGGGCGTGTACGCTCGATGCGCCGAGCGCTTTCGCGATCGCCGACGACGAGCGCGCCGGCATACACGTCATCGCAGATCCGCGGAGCTGCGTGACGATCGCTTCAAAGAATGGCCGAGGGAGTCGGAATCGAACCGACGATCTTCCGGGCTTCAACCGGACGCTGCACCTACTAAGCTTTCCCTCGCGGCGGAGCGCGGAGGATTCGAACCACTCACCTTGCGGTGACGACGGGTTAGCACCCCGCTTGCGCGCCTTGCGCCGCGCGCTCCACGACAATCCGGCTACTCCGCGCTCGCGCGCGCCGACCGGGTTTCAGTTTTCAAAGAACCACAAGCTGCTGCCGAACCGTTTGGGCTTCGCCCACCATGGCAGGTCCGCGACGAATCGAACGGCGGACACTCTCGTTTGGAGCGAGAGCCGTGATCATTACGACGCACCTCAATGCAGAAGGGCCCCCGGCGTTCGCCGGAGACCCTTCGTTGTGCGCTCTCGCGCTGAAAGGAACTACGACTTAGCCGGGTAGACCACGCATCCGATTGCCCCGCTGGCTCAAAACGATCCCGTCGAACGTCGCGGCGACGATCGAATGTGACAGCGCGGACCACTCGCTTCGCGAGCAGCCTTTGTGCCTGGCTTGTTCCGTGGTGTGCGTGAACATGCTCGCTGATCCTACGCGCGCGACGGCGTCGCTGTCAAGGGCGCCGCCGAAGTTTCCCGATCGCTCAATCCCGGCGGCTTTCGCGCGGCACGCGGCGTCGCTCCGCAACATGCGCGACAAGCGTGCGACGCCGGCGCGTTCGAATCCGACGGCGCTTCGACGTGAATGACGACGAACCGGTCTCAAGCCGGCGAACAACGAAAACCGCGCCCTGACGCGACGTTCGCTGAAGCTCCCGGAGTCGGACTCGAACCAACGACCCGCTGTAACAGTCGTCGCCTCGTCGGGCTCAGACGGGTGCAAAAAAGGGGTCACCGGAGCCGCCGTCACCACGGGGCGCCATCGCCGGCCAGAGCGCCTCGCAGGAGGGCTCCCATCACGTGACGACTTGCGCGACCGCCGCCGTCCTGCGCGACGGCAAGACTTTCGGTAAGACAACACTCACGGCGATCGACTCGGCGCTCAACGCAACCGGCTTCGAGTCCCGACGCTCGCCGGCGACGCGCCGAGCACTGGGCCCACGCGACGGGCACGACGAAGACGGACTTTCACTATCGCGCTTCGCGACTTCCAGGCCGCGCGGTACTCCTCGCTTGGTAGACGGCCGCGGCGATCGTGGAGGGTCCGCTGTCGCGGCCTCCGATCGGCGCCCGAAAGTGCTGCGCCGGATCGTGTGCTGGGCTCTTGCGTTATGGTATCGTATGTGGTATCACTGTAGGCATGGGGCTGGTCGATTCGAAGCGGACGAAGCGCCTCTACGACGCAGTCCTCGCGCACCGGAAAGACTGCGACTTCGAGTCGATCCAGCGGCTGCTGCTCGCGCTCGGGTTCTCCGAACGGAAAACCGGCGGCTCGCACCACACGTACACATTGCGCCTGCCCGACGGCCGGACGCTTCGCATCACTGTTCCGAAGCACCGTCCCGTCAAGAAGCACTACGTCAACGCACTGATCGAGATGATCGAGGGAGCATGATGAGCACCGCGACGAAGGCCGTCCTGGCCGACTACCTAAAGCGCCCGTACACACGCGAGCTGCTGCCGAACAGCGATGGGACGTGGTTCGCGCGGATCGTAGAGTTGCCGGGCTGCATGACGGAGGGCTCCTCGCGGGCCGAGGCGCTCGACAACCTCGAGGATGCAATGACGGCTTGGCTCTCGACGGCGATTGAGGACGGGGAAGCTATCCCGGAGCCGGCCAACGCCGCAAGCTACAGCGGCAAGTTCATGGTTCGCGTTCCGAAGTCGCTGCATCGCGACCTTGCGCGGCGCGCCAATGCCGAGGGCGTCAGCCTCAACGCGCTGGTGACGACATCGCTCGCCGCGGTCGCCGGGCGCCCAGTGGGCGACGTTCGATCGACCACGCACGTCCCGCCGTCCGCAGGGACGAGACGCCGCGCGGCGAGCATGGCGGCGCGGATTCGCCGCGGCCGATAGGATCCGTCCATGACCGCGCGTTTGCGTAAGCACGGGCTAAGCGACGCGCGGGACGTCGAGGCGCGGCGGTTCGGCACGGTGAACATTGTCGGTGCCGTCCGTGTGCACGCGGCTGGTTCGGTGTAGGCTCGAAGGGACGCAACGACCGGCGCGGGGGCGCCAGAGGAGGTTTCGGGGTGCAACAGGTCTGTCTCGCCAGGGCGCTGTCCGGAGCCGCCGCGCCGGCCACGTGCCAAGGCGGCATCGGGTAAGAGATGGAGGCTGCCGGGGTGCGCTTTGCTCGGATGCTTCGTGGACTCGGCGAACGCGCAGGAACTCTCATGAACGAGCGCGACGTCGAACATGAAGTAGTCGTGATCTGTGTTTCGTATGCTTTCATTTTGGCCGGCGCATGGAACGACGGGCTTCTCGGATTCCCGCCCTCTGGCACTTCTCGAATTGCAGAGATTGGCGCCGCCGTCGCACTTGCCGCTGAAGTGGCGACGCGCTTGATCTGTACGAAACGACGCGGGCCTCGTTTTTGGACGCTGCTGCTCTTCGACGTGATCTCGATTCTAACTGTTCTCCCGGCGCTGATGTGGTTCACGTTCGCACGTCTGGTCCGCATGGTCTACGCTGCCATTCGCCTCACGCTGTTGCTCGATCGTCTCGCTGCTGATCGAAACAATGGGATGTTCATCACCGGCGTCTTCCCGTTCGTGGTTCCCGTGCTGGCCGCCGTCCTGTTCGCAATCGAACGTCGCGCCAGCGGAACGACCATTCACAACTACTTCGACGCGCTGAAAATGTGCTTCGCCTTTTCGCTCAGTCTCGGAAACGTGCGTCCCGCGACGACCGCCGGCATGGCGATCTGCGGGGGCCTCCTCATACTGGGACTCCTGACGATCGGCGTTCTGACAAACACCATCACGGCTCGGTATCAGGATGACCCAGCCTAGCGCGCTATCAGGAACAAAGCGCGGCCACTGGAGTAGGCTCTCGCCTTGCATGCGCGCTTTGATGTGCGCTGGACTCGGATTCGTCTTGATCGGCGCAGCGGGAACGAAGTGGAATGCAAAGGCAACTGTCGACGTGCGCTCCGCAGCGCGGGCGGTCGGCGGATTTTCCGCCGCGCAGCAGGGGCTCTACGAGCGTGGCGTATCGGAGATCGAACGTCGACACGGGCGTGTCGGAGCGTACACGATTCGGCAGGTAATCGGCCAGGAGCGCTTGCGCGAAAGGCGAGAGCCGGCGGACGACGTTTCCGCGGGCTCCATCGTCGGGCCGATCTTGCTGGTGCTTCTTTACATGTTTCCAACCATTGTGGCGATCTTTCGCCGGTCTACGCGTGCGACATCGGTCGTTTTCCTGGACGTGCTCCTCGGCTGGACCATCGTCGGCTGGATCATCGCCTTGCTGCTCGCCCTCTCCTCCGAAATCACGCAATCTGCTCTCGCAAGTACAGCGCACGAGCCGATCAACATCGAAGACACCGCGTACATCAATGGTCCTCTTATCCCCATCGCGCTCAACAATGTCGTCAGTCAAAGCGGGGAGAAGTTTTATTGGAGCACGCACGCCGAGGCCCTCGGTGAAATCCACCATCGCGAGTACGTCAGCGGTTACGGCGGCGCTTCGATTCGCGTCATGCGCGGGGTATATCTGCGGTCGGGCGGCTCGCGTGGGCATTCCGTCGATCATGAGACGTTCGGCGTCGTAGATGCGGGCCAGCTCGTGCTTTCGAACGTTAGGCTGCTTTTCTTGACGAATAACGGCACGACGCATATCGGCTACAAGAGAATCATTGCCGTCGATCCGTTCACGGACGGATTTCGCGTTCGTGCCGATTCAGGCAAGCCGCTGGTATTTCGAACTGGCTCGCAACGAGAGGCCGTCGTGTTGCGCAGGCTCATCGCCGGCGACGTCGCGGATCATCGGACGGACGAAGTGCGGCTCGCGGAAATCCGTCAGCGCATCGCCCGTGATCGATCCCAAATCGAGTACCAACATGCGGCCGGACGCATGACCGAGGAAGAATACTCCGCGGCGATCGGGCAGCTCGACCAACTCGCCGCCGACGCGGACAAAGCGAGCACGGCCGTCTCGGCGCCCGGTACGGAGCCTCCGCAATGACCGGTTACGCGATCCCCGCGCCGTGCGGCAATCGCGATCAGCTTCTCGGCGGCCGCGCGATCGTCACTTCGACCATTCGTTCGTGCGCCTGCGCGCGCGTCCTCGCCCATCGTGCGAGCGGGTCACGCCATCGGCCGGAACGACGAAAACCGCGCCGTAGCGCGGTTTTCTGAAGCTCCCGGAGTTGGACTCGAACCAACGACCCGCTGATTAACAGTCAGCTGCTCTACCGACTGAGCTATCCGGGAATGCCGGTATGCCGTCCGCACGCACGCTCGTCTTGCTCTCTCATGGGCGAGCGAAGCGGCGCCGGAGCGACCGTCGTCCGTTCGCGCCGAACGGCACGGCCCCTCCCTCCGCACGGTCCGTCCGAACCAACGCGACGCGTCTGACATTCGTCACGCCTCGGCGGTGACGAGCGTGCCTGGGCTGCCCGGCGACCGTATGCGAGCATACGGGCGGAGGACCGACATGGATGATACCGCCCCCGCCCGCCTGTCGCGGGTCACCAAACGCTACGGCGCGATCACAGCTCTGCGCGACGTCGAGCTCGCGCTGCGACCCGGCGAGACGCTCGCGCTGCTCGGACCGAACGGCGCCGGCAAGACGACCGCCATCCGCACCCTGCTCGGCGTGATCTCGCCCGACGCCGGGTCGGCGACGCTGTTCGGGCGCGATCCGCGCGTCGCGGCGAACCGTCGCCGCGTCGGCGCGATGCTGCAAGTCGCGGGTGTCCCGGCGATGCTCACGGTCGCCGAGCACATACGCCTCTTCTCCTCCTACTATCCGCGCCCGCTCGCGCTCGAGGAGACCCTCGCGATCGCCGGTCTGAGCGGGCTCGCGAATCGCCGCTACGGCGATCTGTCGGGCGGACAGAAGCAGCGCGTCTCCTTCGCGCTGGCGATCTGCGGCGATCCCGACGCGCTCGTCCTGGACGAACCGACGTCGGCCCTCGACGTCGACTCGCGCCGCGCGCTGTGGGAGCACATTCGCGCCTACGTGGCGCGCGGCCGCAGCATCCTGCTCACGACCCACGATCTCGCCGAAGCGGACGCGCTCGCCGACCGCGTCGCGGTGCTGCTGCACGGGCGGATCGTCGCGGAAGGCACCGCGGCGCAGATCAAGGCTCGCGCGGGCGGCTGGATCGTGCGCTGCTCCAGCGGGTTCGACGACGCCCGCCTGCGCGCGGTCGAGGGCGTCGACGCGATCCACCGCGACGGCGCGACGATTCGCATCTCCACGCACGCGCCGGACTCCGTCGTCCGCGCGCTCTACGTCGGCGACCCGACGTTCACGCTGCTCGACGTCGGCGAGACGCCGCTCGAAGAGGCGTTTCTCGCCATCACCCGCACCGAGCCCGCGCTCGCAGCCGGAGAACGCTGATGATCGCATCGATCACCGTCAACGAAACGCGCGCGGAGCTCACGAAGCTCGTGCGGCTCCCCGCGTACGCCATTCCGTCGCTCGCGTTTCCGCTCGGATTCTACGCGTTCTTCGGTATCGCACTGAACGCCGGACACGGGGTCGGCGCAACCACCGCCGCGATGTACCTGCTCGCGACGTACGGCGCGTTCGGCGTCGTCGGCTGTGCCCTCTTCGGCTTCGGCGTCGGCGTCGCGACCGAACGCGGTCAAGGCTGGCTGCTCGTGAAGCGCGCGAGCCCGATGCCGCCCGCGGCGTACTTCCTCGCCAAGGCGCTCGCGACGATGGCGTTCGCGGCGGCCGTCGTCCTGCTGCTCGGCGCGTTCGGAGCGGCGTTCGGCGGCGTCCGTCTCGCGCCGGAGCGCTGGATCGCGCTGCTCGTCGCGCTCGTCGCCGGGTCGGTACCGTTCGCGGCGATCGGCCTCGCGGTCGGATTCCTCGCCGGGCCGAACTCCGCGCCGGCGATCGTGAACCTCGTCTACCTTCCGATGTCGTTTCTCTCGGGGCTGTGGGTGCCGGTCGAAGGCCTGCCCGCGCCGATCGCGCACCTTGCGCCGTTCCTGCCGACGTATCACCTTGGGCAGCTCGCGCTCGGGATCGTTTCGCCCGGGCACGGCTCGGCGTGGGTGCACGCGGCGATTCTGGCGGCATGGGCGCTCACCGGCGCGCTCGCGGCAGCGTACGCGATGCGGCGCGACGAAGGCCGCATGTATGGGTGAGCTGCGGCGCCATCTGCCGATCCTGGAGTGCGGCCTCGTTCCATATCTGTGGCTGGTGTACGCCGTCGCCGTGCCGCTGTCGGTCTGGGACAGCGGCACGCCCGCGTCGGTCCGCGCATACGAGCTCGCGGGGTTCGCGATCTTCCTCACGCTGTACGTCGTCGGCTACGGACGTGAGGGGCGCCCCGCGCTGGCGTACGCTGCGGCGATCGCGCTCCTCGCAGCGCTCACGGCGCCCGGCGACGGCTGGGCGGCCACGTACTACGTGTACGCGGCGACCTTCGTGGCGTACGCCGTGCGGGCTCCGCAGGCATACCGCATCATCGGCGTCGGCGTCGCGTTCGTCACGGCGCTCTCCTGGCTCACGCACGTGCCGCGCATCTCGATCGCCATGACCGTGCTGTTCAGCATCATCGCGGGCGTCTCGTGCATCGCGGCAGCCGAGCAGCGGCGCACCAACGTGCGCCTCCGGCAGGCGCACGATCAGATCGAGCGCCTCGCGAAGATCGCCGAGCGCGAACGGATCGCGCGCGACCTCCACGACGTTCTCGGGCACACGCTGTCGGTCATCGCGCTGAAAACGCAGCTCGCTTCGAAGCTGTCCGAGCGCGAGCCGGAGCGAGCGCTCGCGGAGATTCGCGACGTCGAAGCGATCGCGCGCACGACGCTGGACGAGCTGCGCGAAGCGATCTCGGGCTATCGCGGAGCGGGCATCTCCGACGAGATCTCGCGCGCCCGCGACGTGCTCGCGTCGGCCGGGCTGCGCGTCGACTGCGAAGCCGACGACGTCCGCCTGGCGCCGGCGCACGAAAGCGTCCTCGCGCTCGCGATCCGCGAAGCGGTGACCAATGTCGTCCGGCACGCCCGCGCCCACGCCGTCCGGCTGCGCCTCGCCGCGGTCGGCGACGCGTGCCGCTTCGAGATCGAGGACGACGGCGTCGGCGCGTCGTCGAGCGAAGGCAACGGTTTGAGCGGGATGCGCGAGCGCGTCGAATCGCACGGCGGCTCGCTCGAGCGCCGGAACGATGGCGGGACGCGGCTCGTCGTCACGCTGCCGCTCGCGCCGGAGAGCGCGCGCTGATCCGCGTCGTCATCGCGGAAGACCAGCGCCTCGTCGCAGGCGCGCTCGGTGCGCTGCTCGCCCTCGAGCCGGACATCGAGGTCGTCGGGCACGCGCAAGACGGCGTCGCCGCGCTCCGTCTCATCGCGGAGCTGCAGCCCGACGTGCTGCTCGCCGACATCGAGATGCCGCTGCTCACCGGCCTGGAGGTCGCGGCCGAGGTGCGCCGCCGCGGAGCGCGCACGCGCGTCGTCATCGTCACGACGTTCGCCCGTCCCGGCTACCTCCGTCGCGCGATGGAGGCCGGCGTGGCGGGCTATCTGCTCAAGGACCGTCCCGTCGAGGAGCTCGTCGCCGCCGTGCGCACGGTCCACGCCGGCGGACGCGCGCTCGATCCGTCGCTCGCGATGCACGCATGGTCGGAACCCGACCCGCTGACCGATCGCGAACGCGCCGTGCTGCGTCTCGCGGCGGACGGCGTGAGCTCCGCCGGGATCGGCGCGCAGCTCGGACTCTCCGAAGGCACCGTGCGCAACTACCTCAGCGAGGCGATCGGCAAGATCGGCGCCGAGAACCGCGTCGAAGCCGCGCGCATCGCGCGCGACCGCGGCTGGCTGTGAGCTACGGCGCGCCGGTCACGCGCTGCACCATCTTGTAGACGATGGTCATCTGCGTTCCGCTCTTGAGCGCGTAGTTCGGGTCGTCGTAGCCCCACCAGTCCCAGCAGCCGTTGGGGTTGTACGGCGTCGGGCCGGGCGCGGCGACCGCGTACGGATAGAGCACGATCAGGTCGTTCGTGTCGGCCCATTCGTCCAGACCCGCTTCGGTCACGAACTTGTCCCCGATCACGGCGTGCGTCTGCAGACAGCCGTGGAGCGCGAGGATGAATCCGCACTGCGCGCCAGCGGCGCATGCCTTCGGCACGAAGACGGTGCCGCTCGTGTCCATCGAGTTGCTCGCGGCCGCGCCGAACTCCGTCTGGTCGAAGCGCATCAGCGAGCCCTGCAGCGGGCCGTTGTTCCGGGGCTGCAGCGATCCGAGCAGCACCTTGAGCCACGCCGCTTCCGAGTCGTACGGCTTGCCTTCGTACTCGCACGCGATCATGTACGGGCTCGCGGCGGTGCCGCACGGGACTTCGCCGTCCGGCGACTCCCAGCCGTGGTTCGCGGGGAACGCGTTCTGAAACATGACGTGCGCGCCGAACTGCTCGTATTCGGTCGTCAGATCGCGCATCTCTTTCGGGTTCACCACTTCGTCGTGCGTGCCGGACCACAGGTACACCGGCTGTCCCGCCATGTGCGACGTCGAATCGATCGTTCCGGCGTTCGACTGCTGCTCCACGTACGACTCGGACTGCGACAGCGTGCTGACGTAGAGCGCCTGGCCGTTCACCGTCTCGCCGCCGCACTCCGCGAGCGCCAGCTCGACGCTGTCCTGCGCGCAGTGGTCGACGCCGCCGGCGTAGATCGCCGCGCCCTTGAACACGGCGGAATGCGCGAAGTGCATCTGCACCGCGAAGAAGCCGCCGGACGAGATGCCGGCGACGAAGATCTTGCTCGGCGCGACGTGATACGACCCGAGCCGGGTGATCGTCGGCGGCGGCGTGTCCGTCGGCCCCGGCGTCGCCGTCGGCGTCGGAGCGGGCGTGGCCCCGTGCGTCGGGCTCGCCGTCGGTGCGGGCGTCGCGCCGTGCGTCGGCGTCGCGGTCGGTGCCGGCGTCGCGCCGTGCGCGGGCGTCGGCGTGGGGCTGGGAGCCGTTCCGCCCACCGCGACCACGCCGGGCGGCTGCGCCGCCGGATTCGGTCCGCTCGAGCCGGACGAGCCGCCGCCGCACGCCGTGAGCGCGGTCGACGTGAGCGCAACGATCATCCCGAGGAAGCGACGGTTCACGGCGATCTCTCCCGTACGGCGGTCGGGCGATTCCCTACCCATCGGCTCGTTCGCTTACACGCTGCGCTCGCGAGCGACCGCCGTCGCGCACGACGCACGGCTGCTCCGGCGGAGCGCCGATCTGCGGCGGGTACGAGGGGCGAATGACCATCGGAACGACCACGAACCGCGCGCTGGGCGGCGAGATTCGCGTCGGTGACCTCACCGTGCATCGCATGGGCTTCGGCGCCATGCGAATCACCGGCAACGGCGTATGGGGCGAACCGCGCGACCGCTCCGAGGCGGTGCGGCTGCTGCGGCACGTGGTCGAGCGCGGCGTCGACTTCATCGACACGGCCGACTCGTACGGCCCGTACGTGAGCGAAGACATCATCGCCGAAGCGCTCGCGCCGTATCCCGAGGGTCTCGTGATCGCGACGAAGGGCGGCTTCGTGCGGCCGGGGCCGGACAGGTGGGTCGTCGACGCGCGGCCCGAGCGGCTGCGCGAATGCCTCGAAGGAAGCCTGCGCCGGCTGAAGCTCGAGCGCATCGACCTGTACCAGCTGCATCGGATCGATCCGAAGGTGCCGGTCGAAGAAACGCTCGGCGCGCTCACCGATCTGCAGCGCGAAGGGAAGATTCGGCACATCGGCATCTCGGAGACCGACGTCGACGAGTACGAGCGCTGCCGGTGCACCGCGCCGATCGTTTCGGTGCAGAACCTCTACAACGTCGAGGACCGGCGTTCGGAAGACGTGCTCCGCGCCTGCGAGCGCGACGGCGTCGCGTTCCTGCCGTGGTACCCGCTCGCCGGAAGCGGGTCGCCGAAGCATGCCGCCCTGTCGCGCGTCGCGCGCGAGCACGGCGCAACGCCGGCACAGATCGCGCTCGCGTGGCTGCTGGCCCGCTCCCCGCAGATGCTGCCGATCCCGGGCACGTCGTCGATCGCGCACTTCGACGAGAACCTCGCCGCCGCAGCGATCGCGCTGACGCCCGAGCAGACGGCGGCGCTCGACTAACGAAAGGCGCGCCGCGCGATCGCGCCGAGCGCGGCGAGCACGACGGCGAAGAGCGCGAGCTGGGCGGCGACGGTGAGCCCGCCGCCTCCGGCCGCGCACAGCGCGCTCGCGGAGCTCAGCAGCCAGGCTTGCACGCGCGCGAGCGGATCGTCACCCTCGCCGGCGACCGTGCGCGCGGCGGCGAGGACATCTTGCGGAAGCCACGAGGCGCCCTCGACGATGCGCGCGATCCGACCGTCGCGGTCGAGCACGATCGCCGCTTCGGTGTGCGCGATCGTCCCTGCGCGCGGCGTGCCGGCGACGATGCCGAATCGCGCGAGCAGCTCGCCCACCGTCGCGGCGTCGCCGGTCGCGAGCGTCCACCGTGCGCGGTCGGCGCCGAACGCCGCGCCGTATCGCGCGAGCACAGGGGGCCGGTCGTAGCGCGGATCGATCGACAGCGTCACCAGCGCGATCGGCTCGCCGCGCCGGATCGCGTGCTGCATCCAGGCGAACTTGCCGGCGACCGCGGGACACATGCTTGCGTCGGCGCAGCGCGTGTAGACGAACGACACGATCGTCGTCCGCTGCGGTGCGGCCGCGAAGACGAACCGCCGCCCGCGCTGGTCCACGAGCGCCATGGCGGGGACGGTGTCGCCTTCGCGGAGCACCGGGACGAACGCTCGCGGCGTCGCTTGCGGCGCAGGCACCGGCTGCACCGCGAGCGCAAGCGACGCCGCGAGCGCCGCTACCACGTTCTCATGCCGGGCGCCAGATACGCGTGCGCTTGGATCTGCTGCGTCACGGGACCGGCATAGGCCAGGACGGCCAGGACGACGGCGACGAGCCCCCAGCGGCCCAAACGGTCCAGAACGGCCGGCGTCGCGCCCGCGGCGCGGTCGGCCGGCGCGAACGCGAACGTCTGCGTCGTGGTCGCGCGGCGGTCGGCGAAATACGTGCCGGTCGCGACGACGATGAACATGAGCACCGAGAGCGCGATGATGCTGCCCCCGATCGCCGCCCACACCATCTCCGGGTGCCACGTCGCAGCGCCCTGCGCGCCGAAATAGCTGACGTCCGACGTGCGCCGCGGCGACCCGAGCAATCCCGCCCAATGCATGGCGGTCGACATGATCGCCATCCCGACGAACCAGGTGTAGACTTGAACCAGCGCGAGCTTCGGTGCGAACAGCTTGCGCCCCGACAGCGCCGGGATCAGCCCGTACGTCGCGCCGATGAAGGTCAGCGCGACCGGCCCGCCCACCGTGATGTGGAAGTGCCCGACGATCCACATCGTGTTGTGCACGAGGACGTCCATCGAGTACGAGTTGTTCACGATCCCGCCGAACCCGCCGAACACGAAGAGCAGCATCCCGAGCGCGGGTCCCGCGAAGACGGGGTCGCCCCACGGCAGCCACCGCACGACGTTGACGAAGCCGCGCACGCCGGCGCGGCGCGCCGCTAGCTCGAACGTCGCGAAGATCGCGAACGCCGTCATGAACGACGGGATCACGACGCCGTAGGTCGTCATCGTGTGCAGCAGCTTCCAGCCCGCGGAGACGCCGGGGTCGAGGTACTGATGGTGCAGACCGACGGGCGTGGAGAGGAGGAGCAGCATGACGAACGCGAGCCGCGTCAGCGCGTCGCTGAAGATCGTTCCCTTGAACGTCGCCGGGACGACCGCGTACCAGATCGTGTACGCGCCCATGATCCAGAAATAGACCAGCGGGTGTCCGAAGTACCAGAAGAACATGCGCGTCAGGCCGACGTCGATCCCGCTCGTCCAGCCGAGCGACCACGGGATCAGGAGCCCCATCTCAGCGACGACGCCGAGTGTCGCGATGATCCACATGATCATCGTGCACGTCGCCATGAAGGCCGGCAGCGGGATCCGCTCTTCGGGATGCGCGCGCTTGAACCACGCGACGTTCAGGAAGAGATCCAGCGCCACGACCCAGGTCCCGAGCACGAGGAAGGTCGCGCCGAAATAGAACAGCGGGCTGGCCTTGAGCGGGGCGTAGAAAGTGTAGAGCACCGTCGCGCTGCCGTCGAGGATCGCGACGGCGGCCATCAGCGTCCCGACGAGCATCACGCAGTAGCCGGTCCAGCCGAGCGCGACCGAGCGCACGCGCGGGATCGTGCGGTAGACGCAATACGTGAAGAGCCCCGTGATGAAGAACGTCGTGAACACGAGCGCCATCAGGACGCCGTGCGCGGTCAGCATCCGGTAGTAGTCGAACCAGGGCGGCATCACGATGAAGTTCGCGCGCGAGAAGCCCTGCAGCATCCCGAACAGCGCGCCGACGCCGAGGACGAGCGTCGCCGTGTAGACGTGCGTGAGCACGAGCAGATCGCCGCTCGCGCGCGACAGCTCGAGCACGGGATCGGGAGGACGGGCGGCTGCCTCGCGCACCGTGGTCGTCATCGCGTCACCTCGACCTTCGCGGCCATCATCTGGTGCCCGGCGCCGCAATACTCGTTGCAGATCAGCAGATACGTGCCGGGTTTCGAGAACGTGTGCGAGACGCTGCTCACCCAGCCCGGGGTCACCATCGTGTTGACGCCGGTCTCCGGGATGCTGAAGCCGTGCTCGACGTCCGCGCTCGTCACGTAGAACGTGACGCGCGACCCGGCCGGGACGCGGATCTCGGACGGCGTGAACGAGAAGATCCGCGCGACGTAGTATGCTTCGTACGCGCGCGCTGCGACTCGGCGCACCCCGGGCCGGTCGAACGGCGGCGTGCTCGAGACTTTCGTCGGATCGATGCTTTGCACGCGGCTGGGCGGCACGAAGCCGTCGACGATCGCCGACGTCGTGATCACGGCCGCGAAGATCACCAGGATCGCGAGGCCGGCCGTGAGCCACAGCCGCTCCTGCCGGTGGACGTGGATCGCCATCTCACCACCGCGCCCGGAGCAAGACGTACATGGCGAACCATCCGATCACGATCAGCCCGCCGAGGGTGAAGACGAACGCCAGCGTCGCGGGCAGCGGTTCGTCGCGAACAGGTTCCATGCCCGGCATGCTAGGGATGCCGCGCGCAGCCGCTGTGAACGCGGTGTGAACGCCGCTTCCGCGCCGGTTCGCACGGCGCCGAACGCGGACCGCACGCCTTCGTACGCCGTTCTTCCGCAGACCGCACGATCGGCGCATGAAATCGCCGTTCTCCCACATCGTCGTTCCGGTCGACGGCTCCGCTCCGTCGGATCGCGGAGTGCGCTTCGCGATCGAACTGCTCGCCCCGGGCGGCACGATCACCTTTTGCAGCGCCTACGACATCACGGCGGCCTGCCTTCCGGCCGCGCAAGGCGCGGCGATCGATCCGGGGCCGATGATCGAGGCGCTCGAGGAGAACGCGGAGCTCTTCTGCGGCAGCGCGGTCGCCGTCGCGCGCGCGGCGGGCGTCCGCGCGACGTCCGAGGTCCTCCAGGGCGGCGCCGGACCCGCCATCGCGGCGTTCGCCGAGCGCATCGGCGCCGACGCGATCGTCGTCGGCACGCACGGCCGCACCGGGCTCGCGCGCGCGATGCTCGGCAGCATCGCCGAAGGCTTTCTGCGCGGCGCCGACGTCCCGGTGATCGTCGTGCACGACGACGACGCCGTCGAGGACGGCCCGATCGCCGTCGCGGTCGACGGCTCGCCGCCGTCGCGCTATGCGGTCGACGTCGCGCTCGCGCTCGCGCGCGCTTCCCACGCGGAGCTCGCGTTCATCCACGTCTCCGAGGCGCTGTTCCCCGGCGAGAAAGCGCCGGGACTCGACGACGCGGCCGAGCGGGCACGCGCCGAGGGCATCGCGTTCACGGAGATCGCGCGCGAAGGGGCGGCCGCGGCGGCCGAGATCATCGCCGCCGCCGGCGCGCTGCGCTGCAGCGCGATCGTGACCGGCACGCACGGGCGCGCCGCCGTTCCGCGCTTCTTCCTCGGCAGCGTCGCGAACGCGCTCGTCGAGCAGGCACGCGTCCCGGTCGTCGCGGTCCGCACGCCGCTCCGTTCGGCGGCGCCGAGCACAGCGGCCGAAGCGCCCGTTCCCGCCGCTGCACCCTAGGATCGGGCAGATGAGCGCTTCGGCGAGCTTGCCGATCGTCGCGCCGCGGCTCGCCGCGCTCGACCGCTATTGGCGTACGGCGAATTACCTCGGCGCGGCGCAGCTCTACCTTCGCGACAACGCGCTGCTGCGCGAGCCGCTCGCCGCCCAGCACTGCAAGCCGCGCATCCTCGGCCACTGGGGCACGCAGCCGGGGCTGAACCTCGTCTACACGCACCTGAACCGGCTCGTCGCCGATCGCGACTGCCCCTTGCTGCTCGTCGTCGGTCCCGGCCACGGCGCGCCGGCGATCTACGCGAACCTGTTCCTGGAAGGAACGCTGGCCGAGCACGACGCGCGCTACGCGCGCGACGCCGCCGGGGTCACCGCGCTGGTGCGGTCGTTCTCGTGGCCCGGCGGGATGCCCAGCCATCTCACCGCGCACACGCCGGGCGCGCTGCACGAGGGCGGCGAGCTGGGCTACGCGCTCTCGCACGCGTACGGCGCCGCGCTCGACGATCCCGACCTGCTTGTCGCATGCGTGATCGGCGACGGCGAAGCGGAGACGGGACCCATGGCCGCCTCGTGGCTGAGCCACGCGTTCTGCGACCCGGCCACGACGGGCTTCGTCCTCCCGATCCTGCATCTCAACGGCTACAAGCTGTCCGGTCCGGCCGTGCTCGCGCGCATCGGCGACGACGGCGTGTGCGCGTATCTGCGCGGGCTCGGCTACGAGCCGCTGCTCGTCAGCGTGCGCGAGGACGACGACCGCGCCGACATGCACGAACGGCTTTGGCGCGCCTTCGACGCCGCGTACGACCGGCTCGCGCTCCGGCGCGCCGCGGCCGTTCACGGCGCCGCTCCCGTCACCCCGCCGGTTCTCGTGCTGCGCTCGCCGAAAGGCATGACCGGCCCGCTCGCGATCGACGGTCTGCCGGTCCTCGACACGCCGCGCGCGCACGGGATCCCGATCGCCGATCCCGCGACGATCCCCGCCCACCGCGAGGCCGTGGAGGCATGGCTGCGGTCGTACCGTCCCGAGGAGCTGTTCGACGCCGGCGGCCGCCCGGCGCCCGACGTGCTGGCGATCGTCCCGCCGAGCGAACGCGCGATCGGGCGCTGCGACCGCGCCGACGGGGGCCGGCGCCGCATCGAGCTCGCCCTTTCGCCGCTCGAGCCGTTCGCCGAGCAGGTCGCCGCACCGGGCGCGCAGAGCTGCTCGGCGACGCACGCCCTGGGGCGCTGGCTCGCGAACGTCTTTCGTGCGAACGCGCGCAACGCGAACTTCCGGATGTTCTCCCCGGACGAGACGTCGTCGAACAAGCTCGACGCGGTGTTCGACGTCACGTCGCGTGCGTGGCAGCTCCCGTGCGCGGCCACCGACGAAGCGCTCGCGCCGGACGGGCGCGTGATGGAGATGCTCAGCGAGCACACCTGCGAGGGCTGGATGGAAGGCTACGTCCTGTCCGGCCGCCACGGCATCTTCGCGTCGTACGAAGGCTTCGTGCCGATCGTCGACTCGATGGTCGCGCAGTACGCGAAGTGGCTCAAGATGGCGAAGGAGACGCCGTGGCGCGCACCGCTCTCCGCGCTGAACTTCCTGCTGACCTCGCACGTCTGGCGCCAGGAGCACAACGGCTACTCGCATCAAGGTCCGGGGTTCGTCAACACGATCCTCAACAAGAAGCCGGAGTTCGTGCGCGTCCTCTTCCCCCCGGACGCGAACACGCTGCTGTGCGTGATGCGCCATGCGCTCGCGAGCACCGACCGCATCAACGTCGTGGTGGCGCCCAAGCAGGACGCCCCGCAATGGTGCGATCTCGAGGAGGCGCGCGCGCAGGTCGCGGCGGGCGCGAGCCGCTGGACCTGGGCCGCGGACGACGACGAACCGGACGTCGTCTTCGGCTGCGCGGGCGACGTCATGGCGCTCGAGACGCTCGCCGCGGTGACGATCCTGCGCGAGCACGCACCGCAGCTGCGCATCCGCGTGGTGAACGTGATCGACCTCTTCGCGCTCACGACCCCCGATCTGCACCCGCACGGCATCGGCGACGCGCGCTTCGACGCGCTGTTCACGCCCGATCGCCCCGTCGTCTTCGCCTACCACGGCTATCCGCGGACGGTGCACGAGCTGATCTACCGGCGCTCGCAGCCGGAACGCTTTCACGTCCACGGCTACGTGGAGGAAGGCACGACGACGACGCCGTTCGACATGGTCGTGCTCAATCGCGTGAGCCGCTATCATCTCGCGCTCGACGCGCTGCGCCGAGCCGCCGAGTGGCGCGGAACGCCGATCCCGCAGGCGGCGCGCGCGTTCTGCGAAGACGAGCTCGCGCGGCACGCGGCGTACATCCGCGCCGAGGACCGCGACCTGCCCGAGGTCTCCGGCTGGCACTGGCCGGCGCAGGCGTGAGCCGCGTTCGCGATGCGCATCCTGACGATCAACGCCGGCTCGACGAGTGTGAAGATCGAGCGTTTCGACCTGGACGGAGCGCTTCCGCCGCTCGTCGACGCGCCGCCTTTGGCGGCCGATCGCCGGACGCCGGGGCCGGACGCCGACGCCGCGATCGCGCGAGCGGCACGCGGCGTCGACGTCGTCGCGCATCGTTTCGTGCGGCTGCCCGATCCGGACGCCGCGGTCGTGCCGATCGACGCGAAGCTTCGCACGGCGCTCGCGGGCGTTGAATCCGACGCGCCGCTCCATGACGCGCCGGCGCTCGCGGCGGCGGACGTCGTGGCGGGAGCGGCGCCCGGGGTTCTCCAGCTCGCCGTCTCCGACTCGGCGTTTCATCGTACGATGCCGGAACCGGCGCGCACGTACGCGATTCCGCGCGAGCTGACGCGGCGCGGGCTTCGGCGCCTCGGGTTCCACGGCCTCAGCCACCAGTACGCCGCGCACCGCGCGTGCGCGCTCGCGCGGGCCGACGTGCGGCGCGCGCGCGTCGTCACGGCGCACCTGGGCGGAGGCTCGTCACTGTGTGCGATCGCGCGCGGCGCGAGCGTCGACACGACGATGGGCTACACGCCGCTCGAAGGCCTGCCGATGGCGACGCGGAGCGGAAGCGTGGATCCCGGCTTGCTCCTGCACCTGCTGCGCGGCGGAATGACGGTCGACGAGCTGGACGCGACGCTCGAGCGGCGCTCGGGTCTTCTCGGCGTCTCCGGCCGAAGCGGCGACCTGCGGACGCTGCTGCGGGAACGCGACCCGGACGCCAGGCTCGCCGTCGACGTCCTGTGCTGGCGGCTGCGCGCCGCGGTCGGCGCGATGATCGGCGTTCTGGGTGACGTCGACATGCTGGTGTTCACCGGCGGGATCGGCGAGAACGTTCCCCGCGTGCGCGAAGCGGGCGCGAACGGCGCTTGGGCCGCCGGCGCACGGATCGATCCGGCTCGCAACGGCGGGATCGCACGCGAAGGCTGCGTCTCGCGCGCCGCTTCACCGGTCGGCGTCTACGTCGTCGCGGCGCGCGAGAACTGGCAGCTCGCCCGCATGGCGTACGCGCATGTCGAGCCGGCGTTCGCAACTCCTTCATCGGCTGCGGACGGCGCTTCGGTAGGCTGAACGCATGCTGACCGCACTGAACCTCCAACGCCACGTCGCCTGCGCCGCGCCGCAAGGCCCCCTTCATCTCGAAAGCTGGTTCGCCCAGCAGGCGCGCGACGGGCACATCCTGATCACGCTGCGCGCGCCGGTCGGCTTCGCGGGCTGGCCGAAGATCGAGCTGGCACGCGAGTGCCTCGTGCAGATCACGCCCGCCCGCCCGCCGGGCAGCATGATCCCCGAGTATCGCGTGACGTGGAACAGCGCGAACGGCGGGCCGTTCCCCGAGTTCACCGGGATTCTCTCGATCCGCAACGCCGACGACTACACGAGCTGCAACATCGCGCTCGACGGGACGTACCGTCCGCCGCTCGGCCCGACGGGAGTCGCGTTCGACCGCACGATCGGCCACACGATCGCGGTCGCGTGCGGCAACGACCTGCTCGAACGGATCGCCACCTGGATGGAATCCGAATACCGCGCCGTCGAGCAAGCGAAGAGCGAGAAGCGGGCGTCCGCCCCGCACTGAGCCCGACGCGGAAGCGACGGACGGAATCCTAGACCGGGGTCGCGGACGGGACGCGCTCGGCGAGACGCTCGAGCGCGCGGCAGAGACGCCGCTCGACGATCCCGCGGTGCGCCTCGTCCGCGACGTCGTCGCGGTGCGCGAAGCGGCCGACGACCACGAGCCGGGCATGAGCCGCATCCACCTCGTCGATGCGCAGACGGCCGTCGAACTCCGGCGCACGGGGATCCGGCGGATCGGATGCGATTGACAGCTCGATCGCGCCGTACGCGGCCCGATACGCGAGCGCCGGGTCGTCCGCGTCGCCGGCGCCCCGCGAATCGCCGACCATCGCGGCGACCGTCGCAGCCGGGCACGCGATGACGCGAGAGACGACGATCGCGTGTTCGGACGGATGACCGCGGCGGCGCGGCGGCGCTTCGTGTCCGGCGACCACCGCGCCGAGCAGCCGCGCGAGGACCACGCCTTCGACCAGCCCGACCAGCGCCATGATCGCGGCGAAGCCGGCGATCATCGCGGCGAGCATGCTCGCGAGCGGGAGACGCGCGACGACTGCGACCTGCGCGGCCGCGAGCATCAGGAGCGAGAACCCCAGACACCACGCGACCGCGCGGCCGGCGATCCACCACCACGCCCGGCGCGCGATGCGGTCGGCGAGGACGTACGCTTGGGGCAGCGCCATGACGGCGCCGCTGAGCGCACCGAGCGCGGCACCGAGCGCGGCTTGCGCGGCGACGGAGCGGCCGGCGGCGGATTGCAGGCTCGGATCGAGCGCGTAGTGGATCGCGCGGCCGGCGAGCGTGCCGGCGACCGTCGCGAGGAACCAGCGCGCTTCCAAGCCCGGGCGCGTGCGGCGCAGCAAGAAGCGCTGTCCGGCCGCGAGCAGCAGCGCCTCCGCGAGCGTCGCCGCCGCGATCGCTTCCCAGGTCGTTGCGGCGACCGCGGCAGTGCCGACGGCGAGCGTCTCGGCGAGCGCGACGGTTCCGGCCCAGCCGGCGATGAAGGCGCGCAGCCGCGCCGCGGTGCGCCGGTCGGGGGACGTCATGGCGGAGGTCATGGCGCCATTGAACGCGGGCGCGTTGAAGGCGCGATGAACGCCGCGTGAACGCCGTCTCAGTCGATCCGCTTGCGGAACCGGAGGACGGCGACGGCGAACACGGCGAGCCCGAACAGCGTCAGCAGCGCGATCTGCTGCCAGAGATAGTCGAGGCCGACGCCTTTGATGATGATGCCGCGCACGATCGTCAAGAAGTAGGTGAGCGGCACGAAGTAGGACGCAACGCGCAGCGCCGGCGGCATCGCGTCGACGGGGAAGATGAACCCGGAAAGCAGCATGCTCGGCATCAGGAAGAACTGGATGAGCTGCGTCGCCTGGATGTACGTTTTCGCGACGGTCGACACCAGCGTCCCGAGCCCGAGGGTCGTGAAGAAGAACAGGAACACCGTGACGTAGAGGAGCAGCACGCTGCCGGCCACGGGGACGCGGAACCAGAACACGGCGAACAGCAGGATCGTCGTGAGGTTGATGTAGCCGATCGTGATCAGCGGGATCATCTTGCCGAGCATCAGCTCGCTCGAGCGGATCGGGCTCACGACGAGCTGCTCGAGCGTGCCGAGCTCGCGCTCCCGCACGATCGTGCTCATGCTCAAGAACGTCATCGTGAACTGCATCACGAGGGCGAGCACACCGGGGACGATGAAGACCTCCTGGCGCAGCCCCGGATTGTACCAGGCCCGCGTTCGGACGTCGACGCCCACCGACGGCGGCCGCACGCCGGCGAGCCGCATCTGACGGATGACCAGCTCCTGCGTGACGCTGGTTCCGACGGCATCCGCGACGGAGAGCGCCGTGCGGGCGGCGGTCGCGTCCGAGGCGTCGACCGCGACCATCACCTCGGGCTTCTTCTTGTCGTGCAGCTGCTGCGCGTAGTCCGGCGGGATGACGATCCCGGCGAGCGCGTCGCCCGCGTCAATCGCGCGAACGACGTCACGCATCGAGTGCGCGCGAGCGACGAACGAAAAGTACTGCGAGTTCGCGAAGGCGTCGAGCAGGTGCCGGCTCTCCGCGGTGCGCGAGAGGTCCCAGACGATCGTCGGCTGATAGCGCACGTCGCTCGACAAGTAGCCGTACAGCACGACCTGGATGAGCGGCATCAGCATCGTCGCCGCGACCGTGCGATGATCGCGGAAGAACTGCCGGTACTCCTTGATCGCGATCGTGAGGACCCGGTGCCAGTTCATGCGGTCCTCACGACGGATGCGAAGACGTCCTCGAGCGAGGGCGTGACGTGCGGCAGCGGGCCCGGATCGAAGCGGCGCTTCGTCAGCAGCGCGCGAAGCCGCTCGACGTCCGCGTCGGCTTCCAGCGTCGCGTGCAGCGACGCGCCGGCGAGGGCGGCGCTCCGCACGAACGGCACGCCGTCGAGCGCGTCGAGAATCGCGACGTTGCGTTCCGACACGATCTCGACGGTGACGCAGGCGCCGGGCGCGCGCTTCAGCTCGCTCGGCGTGCCGCGCGCGACGATCGCGCCCCCGTAGATCAGCGCGAGCCGGTTGCAGTGCTCCGCCTCGTCCATGTAGTGCGTCGTCACCATGACGGTCGTCCCGGCATCGGCGAAGCCGACGATGAGATCCCAGAACTCGCGGCGCGAGAGCGGGTCGACGCCCGCGGTCGGCTCGTCGAGAAACAGCATCTGCGGCCGGTGCATCAGCGTGCAGCCCAGGGCGAGCCGCTTGCGATATCCGCCGGGCAGCTCGCCGGCGAGCTCGCCGCGCCGTTCCGAGAGCCCGACGCGCTCGGTCCACTCGTCGACCGCTGCACGCCGGCGCGCGCCCCACAAGCCGAACAGCCCGGCGTAGAAGCTCATGTGCTCCTCGACGGTGAGGTCGTTCCACAGGCTGGAGCCCTGCGACATGTAGCCGATGCGGAGCTTCACCGCCTCGGGATCGCGCGCGACGTCGAAGCCCAGCACCGTCGCGGTCCCCGACGTCGGCGCCAGGATGCCGCAGAGCATGCGGATCGTGGTCGACTTCCCCGCGCCGTTGGGTCCGAGGAAGCCCCAGATCTCGCCCGCGCGGACGTCGAACGAGATGCCGTCGACGGCGACGAACGCTCCGAACCGCCGCGTCAGGTCGCGGACGTGCACGCTCGGCGCGCCGTTCACGCGGCGAGCCTCGCGACGAACGCATCTTCGAGCGAGGCCGGGATCCGGCGCAGCGACGCGTTCGGGACGTTCGCAGCCGCGAGCCGGCGCGTCAGCTCGGGGATCGCATCGGCCGCGGACCCGACGAGCGCGTGCAGGGTCTCGCCGAAGATCTCGACGCTGCGCACGGCCGGGTCGCCGCGCAGCGCGCGCCGCGCTTCACCACGCGCTTCGCACGCGATCTCGACGACCTCACCGCGCACGCCGTCCTTCAGCGCTTGCGGCGTCGCGACATCGAGGATCCGTCCCCCCGTGATGAACCCGACGCGGTGCGCTCGCTCGGCTTCGTCCATGTACGGGGTGCTCACGAAGATCGTCGTGCCGCGCCGGTTGATCCCGTACAGGATGCGCCAGAACTCGCGGCGCGAGACGGGATCGACGCCGGCCGTCGGCTCGTCGAGCAGGATCGTCGGCGGACTGTGGATCAGCGTGCACGCGAGCGCGAGCTTCTGCTTCATCCCGCCGGAGAGCGCGTCGGCGCGACGGCCGACGAACCGCGCGAGCGCGAACTCGTCGAGCAGCGAGCGCGCGCGCTCCGGGAACGCCGCGCCCACGCCGAAGATGTCGCCGTAGAAGCGCAGGTTCTCCAGCACCGAGAGGTCGGGATAGAGGCTGAAACGCTGCGGCATGTAGCCGATCGCGGCCTGCACGGCGGCGGTGCGGCGCACCACGTCGACGCCGTCGACCCGGATCGTTCCCGCGTCGAGCGCAAGCGCGCCGCACACGAGCCGCATCAGCGTCGTCTTTCCGGCGCCGTCGGGACCCACGAGCGCGAAGATCTCGCCGCGCGTCACCTCGAGCGAGAGGCGATCCACCGCCGCCGACGCGCCGAAGCGCCGCGTCACGCCGGAGATCGCGATGGCGACGCCCTTCGCCGTGGCGTCGTCGACGGTCCCGCTCACCGGTCAGATCCGGATCGCCGCGTCGACGGGCAGCCCGGGCTTGAGCGTTCCGGTCCGGTCGGTGAGCTGCACCTTGACGCGGAACACCAGATACTCCATCCGCTCTTCCTTCGTCTGGACGTTCTCGGGCGTGAACTCCGCGGTGTTCGCGATCTCGGTGACGACGCCGTCGAACGTCCGGCTCGGCACGCCGTCGAGCGTGACGCCGGCGTGCGCGCCCGTCTTCACGCGCGGAAGATCCGTCTCGCTCACGTACACGTAGACGTACGGATGGTCGAGGTCGCCCACCGTCATCACCGCGCCGCCCGGCTGCACGAGATCGCCCGCCTCGACGTCGTGCGAGACCACATAGCCGTCGTACGGTGCGACGAGCGTCGTCTCGCGCACCGCGTCCTGGGTGCGCGCGAGCGCCGCCTGCGCTTGGGCGAGCTCCTGCTGCGCCGCAGCGAGCTGCGCGCGCCGCTCGTCGATCAGCGCGGCTTCGGCCTCGGCGGAACGGAGCGTCGCGACGGACTGCGTCTGCTCGCGTCGCGACGCGGTCACGTCGAGGGCCCGGACGTGAACGGTGCGCCGCTGCGCCTGCGCGAGCGCCAGCGCATCGGCCGACGCGCGGAGCTGCGCCTCGGCTGCGGCGTACGCGTTCGTCGCGTCGTCGAGCACTTGCTGCGCTTCGTCTCCCGTCGCGACGAGCGCTTTCGCGCGCGCGAGATCGGTCCGCGCGTGCGCCTCGGCGGCGTGCGCCGAGAGCAGCTGCGCGCGGGCCTGATCGATGGCGAGCGTCGTCGCGCTGCGCTCGATGCCGAGGTTCTCACCGGCTTGACCGAGGCGCGAGCTGGCGACGCCGACCCCGGCGCCGGCCTGGGTGAGCGTCGTCGCGTACGTCGCGCGCTGCAGGTCGTACGCCGACTGTGCGGCATCGACTTGCGCCCGCGCGCTGTCGAGCGCCGCGCGGGCCTGACGTTCGTCGATCGAGGGGTCGGTGCGTTCCAGCACCGCGAGGACCTGACCCTTGCGGATGCGATCGCCGTCCCGGACGCGCAAGGCGATCACGCGGCCCTGCACCTTCGGCGCGAGATCGCTCTCGGTCGCCTCGATGGTCCCCGACGCGGTGACGGTCGCCGGCGCGGCTCCGCGCGCCGACAGCCCGCGGACGGCGACGAGCGCGCCCGCGAGCGCGAGCAGCGCGAGGAGCACGAGGAGCAGCGCGGCCCACGGGACGCGCCGCGTAGGCGTGAGCGTCGCCGCGCCGGTCTGCGCGACCGCCGGCATCGCATCGTCGGACATGCCGACGATCCTCGCCGCGCCGCGAGAACGGGTCGTGAACGGCCGCTCCTCGTCCGTTCATCGCGTCGACACGCCGCGTCCCTACGTTCCTCGCATGGCCGCCCTTCTTCCGCCGCCGAACGGCACGCTTTCCGAGCCGCGCAGCGCGGTCCCGCCGCCGCGCGCCGCCCACCGGCGCCGCCGCCGGCTCCCGTGGCTGATCGCGGCCGCGCTCGCGATCGCCGCCGTCGCCGGGCTCGCGCTCCGGCTTCGCAGCGTGCCCGCGCCGCACTACGTGACGGTGCCCGTGCAGCGCGGGACGCTGATTCAGACCGTCACCGCGGAGGGAACCGTCAACCCCCAGAACCTGATCCTCGTGGGGACGCAGGTCTCCGGGACGATCGCCGAGCTGGACGTCGACTACAACGCTCCGGTGCGCACCGGCCAAGTCATGGCGAAGATCGACCCGACGACGTTCCGCGACGCGCTGAGCCAAGCGCGGGCGACGCGGGCCACGTACGAGAGCCAATACGGCGCGGGCGTCGCGAGCACGCGCAGCGCTCGCGCGACCGCCGAATCGGCGCGCCGCAACGCGGCCGCTGCGCGCGCCGCGCTGGACTCGGCGGTCTCCCAAGTCGCGAAAGCGAAGGCCGCGCTCGGGCTCGCGAACGAGACGCTCCGCCGCGATCGCGCCCTGCTCGACGAAGGCTACATCGCGCAGAGCCAATACGACGGCGACGCGTCGAACCAAGTGGCCGCCGCGGCGGCGTACGACGCGGCGAAGCTGGCGGTCGATCAGGCGCGCGCGCAGCTCGCGGCGGCGGACGCGGCGGTCGCCGCCGACGTCGCCACCTCGCAAAGCGCCGCTGCGCAAGCCGCCGCGACGCGCGCACAGGCCACCGGGGCGTCGGCTCAAGTCGATGAGGCGGCGTACAACCTCCGGCAGAGCGTCATCGCCTCGCCGGTGAACGGCACCGTGATCGCGCGCAACGTCTCGGTCGGCCAGACCGTCGCGGCGAGCTTCCAGACGCCGACGCTCTTCACGATCGCCCAAGATCTCTCGAAGATGCAGGTCGACATCTCGGTCGGCGAGCCCGACATCGGCGGCGTCGTGCCGGGCGACGTCACGGACTTCACCGTTCTGGCGTACCCGAACCGGACGTTCCACGGGACGGTCTATCAGGTGCGGCGCAATCCGACGACGCTCAACAACGTCGTGACCTACGACACCGTCGTCTACGTCGACAATCGCGACGGCGCGCTGTATCCGGGCATGACGGCGAACGCGTCGATCCACGTCGCGAAAGCGCAGAACGGCCTGATCGTGCCGCTCGCCGCCCTGCAGTACGCACCGCCCGCCGGCGTGCGGGCCGCGCATGCCGCGACGAGCGGCACGCCCGGTTCGGCATGGGGGATGACGACGGCGTCCGCGACGCGCACGATCGTCGCCGGACGCGCGGGCGGGCTGTTCGTGCTGCGCGCGGGTGCGCCCGACGCCGTGCGCGTGCGGATCGTGCTCGTGAGCGGCACGCAGGCGGCCGTCGTTCCCGAGCGTGCGGCGCTGCGCCCCGGCGACGGGCTCGTCGTCGCCGACGACACGGCGCCGCCCGGCGCGGCGCAGCAGGCGGCGGCGCTCGTGCGGCAAGCCGGCGCGATGAATCGCGGCGGCCGATGACCGCGCCGGTCGTGCGGCTCGAGAAGCTCACGAAGCTCTACGCGTACGGCGGCCAAGCGACGGTCGCGCTCGACGGCGTCGACCTCACGCTGGAGCACGGAGAGTTCGTCGCCGTCACCGGAGCCTCGGGCTCCGGCAAGTCGACGCTTCTGCACATGATCGGCCTGCTCGACCGTCCTTCGTCCGGCCGCTATTGGTTCGAAGGCGAGGACGTCGCGGCGCTCGACGCGGACGATCTCGCCGATCTCCGTTCGCGCCGGCTCGGGTTCGTGTTTCAGTCCTACAATCTGCTGGCGCGCACCACCGCGGCCGAGAACGTCGAGCTGCCGATGATCTACGCCGGCGTCCCGGAGCGCGAGCGGCGCGCGCGCGCGCTGGAGGCCCTGCGCGTCGTGGGCGTCGCAGATATGGCGGATCACGCTTCGAACCAGATGTCCGGCGGGCAACAGCAGCGCGTGGCCATCGCGCGCGCGCTCGTGAACGACCCGGGCCTGATCCTCGCCGACGAGCCGACGGGCGCGCTCGACACGAAGTCGTCTCAGGAGATCATGAGTCTCTTCGCGCGGCTGAACGCCGAGCGCGGCATCACGGTGCTGCTCGTCACGCACGAGCCCGACGTCGCGCGCCGCGCGAAGCGCATCGTGACCTTTCGCGACGGCCGCATCGTCGGCGACGTGCCCGCGAGCTCGGCGGCGCTGCAGACGGTGCCGGTATGAGCCTTCGGACCCTGATCGGCATCGCGTGGCGCGCGCTCGTCCGCAATCGCGTGCGTTCGCTGCTGACGATGCTCGGCGTGATCATCGGCGTCGCCGCGGTCGTGATCACCGTCGCGATCGGAGCGGGCGCGCGCGCGTCCATCGCGGCGCAGATCAACGGCATCGGGAGCAACCTCGTGATCGTCATCCCCGGCAACGTGACGCTGAACGGCGTGCGCACGGGGACCGGCGCCGCTTCGACGCTCACGCCGGGCGACGGGCTCGCCATCGCCACGCTGCCGCACGTCGCCGCCGTCACCCCTGCCGTGTCGGTTCGCACGCAAGTCGTCGCGAACGGGAACAACTGGTCCACCGCCGTCGCCGGCGTCGCCCCGACGTTCACGTACATCCGCGAGTGGAGCTTGTCGTCGGGAACATTCTTCACCGACGCGGACGTCGCGAGCTCGGCCAAGGTCTGCGTCCTCGGTCAGACCGTCGTCGACAACCTCTTCCCGAACGTTTCGCCGCTCGGCAAGACCGTGCTGGTGCGGAACGTTCCGTTCACGGTGATCGGCGTGCTGGCAGCGCGTGGACAAAGCGCGGCGGGGCAGGATCAGGACGACGCGATCGTGATCCCGTACACCTCGGCGCTCGAGCGGCTCACCGGAAATACGTTCGTGAACGCCATCGCCGTCTCGGCCGACGACGTCTCGTCGATCGTGCCGGTGGAGAACGAAATCGGTCTGCTGCTCGAGCAGCGCCATCGTATCGTCGCAGGCGAAGACGACGACTTCAGCGTGCGCAGCCTGCAGGACATCGCGAACGCCGCCTCCGCGACCGCATCGGTCATGGAGTACCTTCTCGCCGGGGTCGCGGCTGTTTCGCTCGTGGTGGGCGGGATCGGCATCATGAACATCATGCTGGTCTCCGTCACCGAACGGACGCGCGAGATCGGCCTCCGCATCGCGGTCGGGGCGCGCTCTCGGGCGATCCTCGAACAGTTCCTCATCGAAGCGGTCGTGCTCGCGAGCGCCGGCGGCGGAATCGGGATCCTGATCGGGATCGCCGGCGCGGCCGGCGTCTCGGCGTTCGGACACTGGCCGATGGTCGTGCCGCCCGAGTCGATCGTGCTGGCCTTCGCGTTCTCGGCGCTCACCGGCGTCTTCTTCGGCTACTACCCCGCGTCCAAGGCGGCGCACCTGAACCCGATCGACGCGCTGCGCTTCGAGTGATCCGGTGTTGCGGCGTCAGCGCAGCGCCGGCGACCAGCGCGCGAGCGTCGCGCGCAGCGATTCGAGACGGACGGGCTTCGCGAGGTAGTCGTCCATGCCGGCGGCCAGGCAGGCGTCGCGATCCTCCTTGAACGCGTTCGCCGTCATGGCGACGATCGGGACGTGCTTGCCGGTCTTGCGTTCGTCGTCGCGGATTCTGCGCGTCGCCTCGAAGCCGTCCACGTTCGGCATCTGAACGTCCATGAAGACGACGTCGTAGTGCTCGCGGCGCACCGCGCCGACCGCCTGCGCGCCGTCGGAGACGATGCGAACCTTCACGCCGAGCGCGTCGAACTGGTGGACGAGCACCTCGTGCATGTTCGCGTTGTCCTCGGCGACCAGCACCGTCGTCCCGGCCGCCGCGGACGTCACCGCCACCGGCACGGAGGAGCCGGCCTTGCGGCGCGCATTCGCGCTCGCGAGCGCGTCGATGACGGCGTTGAAGAGATCCGAAGGCCGCAGCGGCTCGGCCAGCGCTTCCTCCGGCCCGATCGTCACGACCCGCGCCGGCCCCAGCCGCGGCAGCTCGCGAAGCGCGGCCGCTATCGCTTGACCGTGCGGAGAGTCGACGTCGACGATCGCCACCCAATCGGGCGTGTCCTCCGACGGCGCGTCGAGCACGATGTCGGCGGCATCGTCGAGCGCGCAGACTCGGCGCGACACCATGCCCCATGCTGCAACGTACCGTTCGACGATCTCCGCGAACGCGTCGTCCTCGGACGCGACGAGGGCGCCCGCGCCGACGATGCGCGGCGTCGTCTCGACGACGCGCGGGCGCGTGAACTTGGCGTCGAACCAAAACAGCGAGCCGGAGCCGATCTCGCTCGTCACGCCGATGTCGCCGTGCATCGCCTCGACCACGCGCTTCGCGATCGAAAGGCCCAGGCCGGTACCGCCGTACGAGCGCGACGACGAACTGTCGGCCTGCACGAAAGGCTGGAAGAGCTTCGGCAGCACGTCGCCCCCGATCCCGATCCCGCTGTCCTGGACCTCGAACCGCACCATCGCGCTGCGTGCGCCGATCTCGGCCGGCAAGGCGCGCACCACCACGCGCCCTTGGTCGGTGAACTTCACGGCGTTCGCGACGAGGTTCAGCAGCACTTGCCGCAGCCGGTCGGCGTCCCCGCACAGGACGGCCGGGATCAGCGGGTCGACGTAGACGTGCAGCCCGATGCCTTTCGTGCGCGCCTGCCCGGCCAGCACGTCGGCGGCGCCCGCGACGACGCTCTCCATCGAGAACTCCTCGTCGGCGAGCTCGATCTTGCCCGCTTCGATCTTGGAAAACTCCAGGATCCCGCTGATGATGCCGAGCAGCGCTTCGGCCGACTCGTTGATGCGCCGGACGTATCCGCGCTGGCGTTCGTCGAGCGCCGTCGCGGTCAGCAGCTCCGTCATCCCGATGATCGCGTTCAACGGCGTGCGCAGCTCGTGGCTCATCGTCGCGACGAATTGCGATTTCAGCTGCGAGGCGTCGCGCGCGCGGTCGCGGTCGGCCTCCGCGTCGACGCGCCGGCGATGCTCGCCGACGGAGAGCAGACGCAGCTCCTCCATCTGCTTGCGCTCGCGAATGTCGATGACGGAGGCCAGCACGAAGTCGCCGCGGGGCGTGGTGATCGGCGCGAGACCGATCTCGACCGGGATCTCGCTGCCGTCCTTGTGGACCGCGAACAGGTCGCGCCCCGCTCCCATCGGGCGCGCGGTCGGCGCCGCGACGTAGCGCTCGCGCAGCACCGGATGCGCGCCGCGGAAGCGCTGCGGGACGAGACGCTCGATCGGCGTCCCGAGCAGCTCGCTGCGGGAGTAGCCCAAGAGCTCTTCGAGCTCGGCGTTCACCCGCGTGATCCGGCCCCCGGCATCGCTCACGACCAGCGCGTTCGGCGCCGCCTCGAGCATCATCCGCAGATGCTCCTCGGCGCCTTTCCGCTCGCTCACGTCGGTGATCGCCGCGAGAACGTATTCGCCTTCCGCCGTCGCGATCGCGTTGAACCCGACGTCGACGGGCACGGTCGCGCCGCCTTCGCGTATCGCGACGAACTCGTGCGGAACCGCGCTCTCGGTTCCGCGCGCGACGTCACGCCACGGACGCTCGTCCTCGCTGCGCACGATCGCATCGAACGGCCGGCGCAGCAGCTCGGCGCGCGGACTGCCGAAGAGCCGCTCCGTCTGACGGTTCACGAGCGCGATGCGGTCTTCGTCGTCGATCAGCACGATCGCGATCGGAGCGGCCTCCAGGAGAACCTGCAAGTGCTCCTGCTCGCCGCGCTCCATCGCCTGTCCGAGCCGCGCGTCGCGAGAATTCATGGCGCCTCGGCGGTGCTGCGGTCTTCGGGTGCGCGCGCGTCGGCGAGGAGCTGGTCGGCGGCGGCGAGCGCGCGCAGCACCGTCTCGAGCCGCTCCGGCGTGGGTTCCAGGATGCGGTCGCGGAAGGCTTCGACGTTCGCCACGGCGACGGCGAGGTGGTTGCGCACGTCGTGGATCAGGCGGCTCATCGCGGTTCCATCATCTTGTAGCCGACGCCGAAGACCGTCACGACGTAGCGCGGATTCGCCGGATCGTGCTCGATGCGGGCGCGGAGGTTCGCGATGTGGCGATCGAGCGTGCGATCGAAGACCTCGGAGTCGTTGCTCAGCCGATCGAGGAGCTGGTCGCGGGTGAGCGTCTGTCCCACGTGATCGGCGAGCACGGAGAGCAGCTTGAACTGCGTCGGCGTCAGCGAAACCGGCTTGCCGGCGACGCGAACCTCGTGCGCGGCCGCGTCGATCACGATGTCGCCGATGCGGCGCTGCCGCCCGGACGGCGCGTTCGCGCGCTCGCTGCGCCGCAGCACGGTCTTCACGCGGGCGACCACCTCGCGCGGACTGAACGGCTTGCCGATGTAGTCGTCGGCACCGAGCTCGAGTCCGAGCACGCGGTCGATCTCGTCGGTGCGCGCGGTCAGCATGATCACCGGCACGTCGCGCAACGCGCGGATCCGCCGCAGGACTTCGGTCCCCGGAAAGACGGGAAGCGTGAGGTCGAGCAGCACGAGATCCGGCTGCTCTTTTTCGAACGCCGCCACCGCGCCGGGACCGTCCGCGGCGCTGACCACCGCGAAGCCTTCGCCCTCCAGATAGCCGCTGAGCACCTCGATCAGCGCGGGCTCGTCGTCGACGACGAGGACCGTTCGCGCGCTCGGTTCCACCGTGTAGCGGAGGTTCGGGGACGTACGGGTCGCGCCCTCCGCTCGCTCGCTGTCTGTGAAGACGGTCGGAAGCGCGGCGCGAGCGTCGTTCACCGCGATTGCACGCCCTTGCCGGATCGTAGCGTCATGACCGTATCGGCTCCCCCGGTCGTGGTACGCCGCCCGACGGCGGCCGATCCGCCGAGGATCGCCGCAATGGTCGCCGCGCTCTCGGCGCGGTCGCTCGAACGCCGGTTCCTGGGCACCGTCCCGCGAAGCGAAGCGATCGCCGAGCTCCGGCGCGAGATCGAGCCGGGCGACGACAGCATCGCGTTTGTGGCCTGCGACGCCGGAGGCAGCATCGTCGGAGAGGCGTACGCCGCGCTGTTCGACGGCGACGGTGCGGAGGTCGCGTTCGCCGTCGCCGACGGGTGGCAAGGGCGCGGGGTGGGGACCGCGCTGCGCCGCGAGCTCTTCACCGCGTTGCGCCGCCGCGGGATCCGATATGCCGTCGCGGAGTTGCTGTGGTCGAACGCGGCGATGCTCTCGCTGTTGCGCGACGCGAAGCTTCCCGTCGCGGTGGAGCGCTGCGAGGAAGGCGTGCTCGTCATGCGCGTCGACCTCGGCGCGCTCCTCACGCCGTGATGCGGGCGACGAGCGCCGCCGCATCGTCGCGTCGCGCCGTCGCGTGACGCCGCGCGGCCGCGACGATCGCACGAGCCGGATCGGCGCCGAAGGTCAGCGCACGAACCGCGGTGCGGTACGTTCCGGCCGAGCCGAAGAACGCGCCGTCGGCGCGGCTGTCCGCCACCCCGTCGGTGACCGCGACCAGCGTGTCGCCGAGACTCACCGGCACGTCACGTTCGCCGAACGCCGCGTCGAAGAACAGTCCCGCGACGGGGCCGGTGCAGGGAAGGTGCCGATGCGCGCCGCCGGCCGAGATCAGCAGTGCGGTTTCGTGCGCGGCGCTCGCGTACCGCAGCCGTCCGGCGCGCGCGTCGAGAACGCCCGCGAAGATGGTCGTGAGCGGCGGAAGATCGTTCTCCCATCCGCCCAGCCGCAGCTCGCGATCGGCACGTCGCAGCGCCGCGCACGGCGGCAGCTCGAGCGCGAGCAGGGCGACGAGGTGAGCGGCGATCGAAGCGGAGCGCGCCGCGCGGGCGCTCCCGCATCCCAGGACGTCGACGACGACGAGCGCGATGCGTTCGCGGTTCAGCTCGCGCGTCGCGACGGCATCGCCGCACAGCCCGCCGCCGTCGGCGCCGCGCACGTCGAGCCAGACGTCGAACCTCGGAGCCTCATCACGGCGAGGGCGAACCGCTTCCAAACCGGCCATGCTCGTACGGTACCTGACGGATGCGAAGCTTCGGTGAAGAACAGCTTCGCGTTTGCTTAAGAGGCCGTCGAGGCGGGCGGGGTGACGAGCACAGGCACCATGCTGGTGCGGGCGACCGCTTCGGCGACGCTGCCGAGACGGAACGGCCGCCGGGCCCGGCCGTGGGCGCCGATCGCGATGAGATCAGCCTTTCGCGCCTGCGCGGCGATCAAGAGCGCCTCGACCGGGTCGCCGTGGAGGACGGCGGAGTCGGCGGAGACGCCGGCGGCGCGCGCGTCGCTGCACGCCTCGGACAGAGACGCCTCGTCGGCGGGCATCGCGTCCTGCACGACGTTCGCGAAGAACACGGCGCCGCCGTCGTGTGCGGCCAAGTCGATCGCGAACCGGACCGCGCGCCGCGATGCGGGCGAAGCGTCGACGCCGACGAACACGCTGCGAAACGCCGCCGGCACCTGCGCGGCGCTGTGTTCGTCGACCACGAAGACCGGCAACTCCGCCGCGTCGAGCACGCCGGCCGCCGTACTGCCCAAGATCAGCCGCGCGAGTCCGCGCCGCCCGTGCGTTCCCATCGCGATCGCCTCGACTCCGTGGGCGCGCGCGCACGTCGCGACGGCTCGAGCCGGCGAACCGTCGAGCGACGCGGTGGCGCAGCGAACGCCCGCAGCGGCGGCCGTCGAGAGCGCCGTAGCGAAGATCGCCCGTTGATCGGCCTCGAATGCGTCCAGCGCCGGACCGAGGGAAGCGCCGTACGGCTCGGCGCACGCGACGGCGATCGCGGTGCGGTCGATCGAATGCGCGACCAGCACCTCGCCGTCGGGTGCGACGAGCCGCAACGCCAAGCGCAACGCGGCGTCGGCCGACGCCGATCCGTCGAGCGGAACCAGCAGCGAGCGAAACACCGCGCGCGCCACGGCGACGCTCTACGCGCCGACGGTCGTGAGGTTGTCGACGCGCGAGACCCCAGAGACCGCGAACGCGGCGCGGCCCGCTTCGTCGTGCTCGGCCCATGAGCGGACGTGCCCGCGCAGGGTCACCGTACCGTCGCTGGCGTCGACCGTTAGGCGGTTCGCGTCGAGATCCGCGGTCCGTTCGAACGCCTTGCGGATCTTCTCCGCGACCTCGCTGCTGCGAACGGTCGGGGCGACGAGGATGAGGTTGCTGACGCCGCGGACGCCGACCAGATTGGAGACCGCGCGCTCGGCGGCGTCCTTCTGGTACTGCCACGGCACCTGACCGTCGAGGGTGAGCCAGCCGTGCTCGACCTTGACCTTGATCTTGTCGGCCGGGATCATCGTGTCCCAGTCGAGGACGTTCACCGCGGCGGCGGCGATCTCGGTGTCGTCACGCTTCCGGAAGGCGGCGATCTCGACGTCGATCTCGGAAGCGATCGCTTTGACGCCGGCGACGCGCTTCGCAGCCTTTTCGGCAGCGATCTTCTCGGCGTACGTGTCGACGCGTCCGGTGAGCGTCACGATCCCGTCCTTCGCGGCGACGCCGATGTTCGAGGAGTCGACGCTCGGGTCGAACGCGAGCTCGTCGGCCACGTCCTCTTGGAGCATTAGATCGGTTTTCATTCGTTGTGCCTTTTTCGATCGAGGGAGCCGGGCCGGCGATTCGGCCCGCGCCCCCATCGTCGCAGCGCGCTGAGAACGGCGGGTGAAGCGATCGTGAAGGCGTTCGGCGCAGCGCGCTCACCGCGCGTTCGCAGCGCGCCGGTACGCTGCGTACGCGGCCGGCCGCTGCGGCCGGCCGCTGCTCCTACGGAGGTTTCTCATGATCGCGCCTCACACGACGGCGTTTCACCCTCGCTCCGCCGCGACCGTGGATGTCGCGTCCGCGATCCGCGAGCGGCGGGCCGTGCGCAAGTACACGAGCGACGTCGTCGACCGCACTCTCGTCGAGGAGCTGCTGCGCGCCGCGGTCATGGCGCCGAGCGCCCTCGACCTGCAGCCGTGGGCGTTCGCCGTCTTTCAGGGCGGCGAGCTGCTCGAGTCGTTCTCGCGGCGCGCGATCGCGCATCTGCGCGAGGCGAGCGCGACGCTCGCACCGGAGGCGCGCCGCGCGCATGCCGGCCCGGAGGAGTCGCTCTTCCACGGGGCCTCGACGTTGATCGTGGTTTGCGCGACGTCGGACGAGCGCCAAGCCGCCGAAGACTGCTGTCTCGCCGCCGAGAACCTCATGCTCGTCGCGCACGCGATGGGTTTGGGAACGTGCCCGATCGGCTCCGCCCGCGCATGGCTGTCCTTGCCCGCCACGCGCGCGGAGCTCGGGTTCGGACACGCGATCCCCGTGTTTCCGATCGCGCTCGGCGTCCCGGCGGAGATCCCGCGTGCGCCGGAACGCAAGCCCCCGGAGATCGTGGCCTGGCGCGAGCCGGAGACCGCGGTCGAACAGCACAATCGCGCGGTCGCCGCGCTCGAAGCCGCGCCGCACCACGAGACGACCCGGACGGCGCGCAAGCGCGCCGAGCTGCCCTCGCACGCGGCGAAACCGACTGCACGCTCGCAGCAGCGCCGCTTCAAATGAGCGCGAGCGCGGAGGCGCGGACGCCGGCCCCCCCGCATGCGGATGCGCTGAGCGAACGCCGGTTCATTCGCCCGTTCCGCACGATCGCGAACGCCGACGTCGCAATCGTCGGCGGCAAGAACGCCTCGCTGGGCGAGATGTATCGCGACTTGGCGGCTTCCGGCGTGCGCGTTCCGAACGGCTTTGCCGTCACGGCGGACGCCTACCGCTTCGTGCTCGACGCCGCGGGCGCATGGCAGCGGCTGCATGCGATCCTGGACGGCCTCGACGCCGCCGACGTCGCGGACCTGGGCGATCGCGCCGCGCGCGCGCACGCCCTCGTCGTCGCGCTTCCCGTCCCGGAAGCGCTGCGCGGCGAGATCGTCGCGGCATACGCCGAGCTGTGCGCGCAATACGGACCCGGCGTCTCCGTCGCCGTGCGCAGCTCCGCGACCGCCGAAGACCTTCCGAGCGCGAGCTTCGCCGGGCAGCACGAAACGTTTCTGAACGTTCGCGGCGAAGCAAACGTCCTCGAAGCGTACCGCCGCTGCTTGGCGAGCCTGTTCCTCGAGCGCGCGATCCACTACCGCGTCGACAACGGGTTCGACCATTTCAAGGTCGCGCTGTCGGTCGGCGTGATGAAGATGGTCCGCTCCGACCTCGCGGCGAGCGGCGTCGCGTTCACGATCGATACGGAGACGGGGTTTCCCGACGTCGTGCTGATCACCGGCTCGTACGGGCTGGGAGAGAGCGTCGTGCAGGGCAGCGTCGATCCCGACGAGTTCATGGTCCACAAGCCGACCTACGAGCAAGGCTTTCGCGCGGTCCTGAGCCGCCGTCTCGGCGAGAAACAGTCGAAGCTGGTGTACGGCGGCGACGACACGCTGGAGGCGGCGACGCGCAACGTGCCGACCCCGCCCGGCGACCGTGGGCTGCCGTGCCTGCGCGACGAGGACGTGCTGGAGCTCGCCGGCGCGTGCATCGCGATCGAGCGCCACTACGGCGTTCCGATGGACGTCGAGTGGGCGAAGGACGGCGTCGACGGTTCGATCTTCATCGTCCAGGCACGCCCTGAGACCGGCGCCGCGCAGCGACGCGCCGTGCGAGCGGTCACGTACCGCATCGCCGCTCCGCCCGCTCCGCTGGTGACCGGGCGCGCCGTCGGCACGGCGGTCGCCGCCGGTTCCGTGCGCGTCGTCCGCGACGCCGCCGGCTTGGCTGCGTTCCGCGCCGGGCAGATTCTCGTCGCGCCGACGACGACGCCGGACTGGGAGCCGGTGATGAAGATCGCCTCGGCGATCGTCACCGACCGCGGCGGGCGCACCTGCCACGCCGCGATCGTCGCCCGCGAGCTGGGGATCCCGGCCGTCGTGGGCGCGGGGAACGCGACCGCCAAGCTCCACGACGGCGACGACGCGACGGTGTCGTGCGCCGAAGGCGACGTCGGCCGCGTCTATCCGGGGCGCATTCCGTACGAGCGCACCGAGCTCGACGCCGCGACGATCCCCCGTCCGCCCGTGAAGATCACGCTGATCCTCGCCGATCCCGACGCGGCCTTCGAGCTCAGCGCGCTGCCCAACGACGGGGTGGGGCTGGTGCGCATCGAGTTCATCGTGTCGAGCGCGATCGGCATCCACCCCATGGCGCTCGCGCACCCGGAACGCGTCGACGACCCGGCCGTGCGCGCGCAGATCGCCGGCCGGACGGCGGCGTTCGGCTCGCCGTCCGAATTCTTCGTTCGAACGCTGGCGGACGGCGTGGGCCGCATCGCGGCGGCCTTCTATCCGAAGCCGGTGATCGTCCGCATGTCGGACTTCAAAACGAACGAGTATGCGCGGCTCGCCGGCGGCGCGCCGTTCGAGCCCACGGAAGACAACCCCATGCTGGGCTTTCGCGGCGCGGCCCGCTACGCGCATCCCGCGTACGCCGACGGCTTCGCGCTCGAATGCGCGGCGATGCGCCGCGTCCGCGACACGGTCGGGTTGCGGAACGTCGTGCTGATGATCCCCTTCTGCCGGCGGGTCGAGGAAGGCGAGCGCGTCGTCGCGCGGATGGCCGAGCTCGGGTTGCGCCGCGGCGAGAACGGTCTGCAGATCTACGTGATGTGCGAGATCCCGAACAACGTCGTGCAGATCGACGCCTTTTCACGGGTCTTCGACGGTTTCTCGATCGGATCGAACGATCTCGCGCAGCTCGTGCTCGGCGTCGACCGCGACTCCGAGCTCGTCGCGTTCGATTTCGACGAACGCGACCCGGGCGTGCTGGAGACGCTGCGCCAAGCGATCGCCGGCGCGAAGCGCAACGCGCGCCCGATCGGCATCTGTGGCCAGGCGCCCTCGGATTATCCCGAGGTCGCCGCGTTCCTCATCCGTCACGGCATCGACTCGCTCGGGCTCGATCCGGACAGCGTCGTCGAAACGATGCGCCGCCTCGCCGGCGCGCGCTGAGCGTTCACGCGCCGTTCTTCGGATCCGCCCATTCGCTCGCTACGCTGCGCAGCATGCATGGAATCGTCCACCCGTCCCCGGTCCGAGCGCTCGCTGCGGCGAGCGCGGTCCTCGCCTGCGTTTCGTGGGCGCCCGCGTCGGCCAAGGGCGTCGCGCTCGTTCAGCAGTCGAACGGCTCCGTGAAGACGTACGCCGGCGTCGACTTGCGCTTCACGCGACAAACGCTGCGCATCCTCACTCGAGACGGAGCCGGTACGCTGGTTGTGAGCGCGGGCGCATGCTCGTTCTCCGGCGCGCTCGAACGCTGCCTGCCGTACGCGGCGACGCTGCGGCAGCACGGCACGACCAGTCCGATCCCGATCGCGCACGGCGCGCTCTTCTTCAACCTCACCGATTCGGCGCAGCGCCTTCCGCGCTCGTCGCAAGAGCTGGCGCCGCGAACGACGCTCGCCGTCTTGCGCACCGTCCACGGCACGTACGTCACCGTGAAGGGCACGCTCGACGAGGTGTCGCGATGAGCGCGCTGCGCCGCGCCGCGCTCGTCGTCGCGGTCACGCTGGCGACGCCGTCCGCGGCGTCCGCGCAAGCACGCCCCGCGCCTCCGCGCCCGGCGCCCGCCCCGCGTCCGGCCCCGGCGCCGCGCCCGGCCCCGGTGACGCGGCCGGCGCCGAACCGCGCCCCGGTCGCGCCGGCGCGCGGGTTCAACCTGCCGAACGACGTCGGTCCGCACGCCCCGCCGGCTGCGCGCCCGCGCACGCCGCCCGGACGTCCGGGTGCGCCGGCACGCCGCCGGTACGGCCCCGTCGTGCGGAATCCGCACGGCTGGAACGGCTGGGGCTGGAATCACGGGGTCGTCTGGTATCCGGCGCCGCTCTACTGGGGCGGCGGCTTCTGGGGCCCGTTCGCGATCGGCGCGCTGTCGGCAGCGGTGCTCGAAGGCGCGATCGTCGACGCGACGACCGAAGAGGTCTATCCCTCGTACGAGGTCGAGCCCGCGAGCGCCGGCGCGCAACTGCTCGAGAACTACGGCCTGCAGCAGACGCCGTGCGGACCGCCGGGGCTGGTCGTCATCTGGGGACCGGGCGACAGCGTCATCTGCGCCGCTCCGAACGATCTCGTCGGCCCGGGGAGCTACGGGGTCGATCTCGCGACGCTCTCGCTGATCTCGCTCACCTCGCCGTAGGCCCAGCCGCGCGCGCCGCTCGCCGGGTATAGCTCTCGGAGCGTGAACCGGCGAGCGGCAGCGGAGAAGCGGGTGAAGCGGAGATCCGACACGGTGCGGGACGCGTTTCTCGTCGCGCTCGCGGCGTGCGGCGGCGCGATGGACGCGGCATCCTACCTGCGGCTTCACGCCTTCACCGCCAACATGACCGGCAACACGGTCATCCTGGGGCTCTCGGCCGGCGGACGGCACCTCGCCGACACCGTGCACGCCGGCCTCTCGATCGCGGCGTTCGCCGCAGGAGCGTTCGTGGGAACGCTCGTCGGAGCCGAGTCGAGCGAAAAGGACCCGTGGCCCGCGAAGGTCGCGGTGCCGTTCGTGGTCGAGATCGCGCTGCTGCTCGCGTTCGCCGTGTGCTGGACGCTGCTGCCCGCGCCGGATCCCGCGTTGCTCTTGGCCGTCGGCTCCGCCGCGATGGGCGTGCAGAGCGGGATCACGCACGATGTCCACCTCGCGGGCGCCTCGACGACGTACATGTCCGGCACGCTCGCCCGCACGATGGAGTTCTTCGCCGACACGCTGCGCTTCGGGTTCAACGGCGGGATGGTGCTGAACGGCGTCACGTGGGTCGTGTATCTGGCGGCCGCGCTCGCGGTCGGCGGGCTCGACGAACGCGGCGGAAACGTCGCCGTCGTGCTATGGGCGATCCCGGTCGTGGTCGCCGCCGTCGCGCTCGGCGCGCGGCCCGCCGTGCGCGCGGCACGCGTGCGCGAACAGGCCTCGCCTTAAGCGCTTCGCGGCCCGAGCCGCGAACGGCGTGCGAACGAGCGGCGTCGCTCGCTTCACCGGCCCTTCACCGCCACCCGCACGCCGGACATGCATGCTGAGCGGGTGCCGATCACGTCACACGATGGGCCGGCGGTCGACCTTCGCACGGCCGCGACGCTGGCGCCGGCCGAAGCGCTGCGCGCGCTCGGCTCGAGCGAGCGCGGGCTGAGCGCTCCCGAAGCCGCGGAGCGCCTGCGCGAGCACGGCGCGAACGCCGTCGGCGAGTCGCGCGCGAGCGCGCTCGGCGTCCTGCTGCGGCAGCTCGCGAACCCGTTCCTGATCCTGCTGATCGCCACGGCCGTCCTTTCGATCACGTTGCACGACCGCCCGGACGCCGCCATCATCCTCGCCATCGTCTCGCTGTCGGTCGGACTCGCGTTCGCGAACGAGTACACGTCCGCGAAAGCCATCGACGATCTGCGCGCCCGGGTGCGCCGTCGCGCGCTCGTGGTGCGCGACGGCGCGCGGAGCGAGATCGACGTGCACGACGTCGTGCCGGGCGACGTCGTCGTCCTCTCGACGGGCGACATCGTCCCGGCCGACCTGCGCCTGATCGCCGCGCACGACCTCGCGTGCGACGAGTCGGCGCTGACCGGCGAGGCGCTGCCCGCCGACAAATCGCCGCAAGCCGTCGGCTCGCCGCCCGCGGCGCTCGGCATCCCATGCTGCGCGTATCTCGGCACGGTCGTGAAGAACGGCGCGGGCACGGGCGTCGTCGTCGCGACGGGGGCCTCCGCCGTGCTCGGGTCCGTCGCGCGAGCGCTCGGCCACGCCCCGCCGAAAACCGCGTTTCAGCGCGGGCTCGAACGCTTCTCGCTCCTGCTCGTGCGCATCACCGTCGCCATGTGCGCCGGGATCTTCGCATGCAACGCTCTGCTGCATCGCTCGTGGCTCGAGTCGCTGCTCTTCGCCCTCGCGGTCGCGATCGGGATCACGCCGCAACTGCTGCCGGCGATCGTCTCGGTCAGCCTGTCCGTGGGAGCGCGGCGCCTCGCCCGCCGGTCGGTGATCGTGAAGCGCCTCGTCAGCATCGAAGATCTCGGAAACGTCGAGCTGCTCTTCACCGACAAGACCGGGACGCTCACCGAAGGGCGGATCGAGTTCCGCTACGCGACCGACGCGCGTGGTACGATCGCCGCCGATCCGACGGTGTTGGGACTTCTCTGTTCGGACGTCGCGGCGAGCGGAGAGGGGACGTCGGGCGGATCGGTGCTCGACCGCGCGCTCTGGGACGGCGCTTCGCCGGCGCAGCGCGCCGCGGCGGCGGCGTATCGGGTGCTGGACCGCGTGCCGTTCGACTACGAGCGCCGGTGCGCGTCGGCGCTCGCGGAAGACGCGAGCGGCCGGCGCTTCATCGTCGTGAAAGGCGCGCCCGAATCGATCCTCGCACGGCTGTCCGCGCAGGACGACGCGTTCGCGGCGGTCGTCGATGGAATTCTCGACAGCGGCGTGCACGCGCTGGGCGTCGGGCGCCGCGATGCGCCCGGGGCGACCGAGATCCATCCCGCCGACGAGCGCGGCCTCACCGCGGCAGGCGTCCTGGCCTTCGGCGACCCGCTGAAGAGCGACGCCGCCTCGAGCGTCGCGCGCCTGGAGGCGCTCGGCGTCACGGTGAAGATCATCACCGGCGACAGCGCGCGCACCGCGCAGCTGGCGTGCGCGCCGCTCGGCCTGGGAGCGGGCGAGACGCTGACGGGCGCGCAGATCGCGACGATGAGCGACGCGGAGCTTGCCGCCGCGCTGCCCCGTACGACGCTCTTCGCGCGCACGACGCCGGAGCAAAAGGCCCGGATCGTGCGCGCGGCCCGATCGGGCGGGACCGACGTCGGCTTTCTCGGCGACGGCGTGAACGACGGCGTCGCGCTGCGCGATGCGGACGTCGGAATCTCCGTCGACACGGCGGCCGACGTCGCGAAGGACGCCGCCGACATCGTGCTGCTCGAGAAGGACCTCGGCATCGTGGCCGACGGCATCGTCGAGGGCCGCCGCATCTTCGCCAACACGACGAAGTACGTGCTGATGGCGACGTCGTCGAACTTCGGCAACATGGTGAGCGCCGCCGGCGCGTCGCTGTTCCTGCCGTTCCTTCCGATGCTTCCGTCGCAGATCTTGCTGAACAACCTGCTCTACGACATCAGCGAGATGGCGATCCCGACCGACCGCGTCGACGACACGCAGCTGCGCCGTCCGGCGCATTGGGACATGGGCTTCATCGAGCGCTTCATGGCGGTGTTCGGGCCCATTTCGTCGGTGTTCGACTTCGCCACGTTCGCCGTGATGCTGCTGCTGTTCCACGCCGGCGAGGCGCTGTTCCGGACCGGCTGGTTCGTCGAGTCGCTCGCGACCCAATCGCTCGTGATCTTTCTGATCCGCACGCGTCGCGTGCCGTTCTTCGCCAGCCGCCCCTCACCGCAGCTCCTCGCATCGACGCTTTCGGTCGTCGCGGTCGCCGTGGCGCTTCCGTCCACGCCGCTCGCGAGATGGATCGGCTTCGTGCCGCTGCCGGGCGCGTTCTTCGCGGTCCTGTGCGGGCTGGTCGCCGCGTATCTGGGCCTGATCGAAATCGCGAAAGCGCTCTTCTTCCGGCGCGAGAGCGCCGTCCCGGACCGTCGCGCGCCGGCCGATCCGGCGCCCGTTCTCGGAGGCTCGTGAAGGGCTCGTGATTGCGGCGTGAACCCTGCGTCCGAGGACGGAACCGGGGCTTCGCGCGAGCGGCCGTTCACGCCGGCGCGCTATCTCGCCGCCGCCGCTTCACACGCTCTTCACGCCGCCGGCGCATCGTCGTAGCCATGGCCAAGACATCGAAGGTCCGCGTGGAGCGCCTCGCCGATTGCCCGTTCGCGATCGCCCAGGAGTACGTGGAAGAATTTCTCTTCGAGAGCGAGCGCGGCGGTCCGAACGCGGTCCTGCGTGCCGGACCGGCGCGCGCGCGTGTCCGGGTCGGGTTCGGCATTCGGAACGACCGCACCGAGCGCGGACGCGGGCACGACGAGATCACGTTGACCTGGTCGGCGGCATCGCCGCTCCTGCCCCAGTTTCACGGAACGATCCGGTTTCGGATCGCGCACCTCGGCACGCGCTTCATCCTCGAGGGCGCGTATACGCCGCCGGGAGGCTTCGCCGGCGCGCTGTTCGACGCCGCGATCGGACGCCGGATCGCGCGCGCGACCGCGACCGATCTGCTCGAGCGCATCTGCCGCCATGCCGCGCTGCGCGAGGCGGCCTGGCGCGCGAAGACCGCGTGAAGGACCCGCGAATGCCGGATCGGGCGTCCGCCGCCGGTTCGCCGCTCGACGCCTCCTGGAAGCGGCGCCGCGAAGCGGCGCTGGTCGCTCGCGGGATCGCAGCGGCATCGATCGCGGGGATCGTGATGCACGTATCGGCGCTCGCCGGCGCCGCGGTGTTGGCCACGTACTTCGTCGCCGATGCCGCGTGCTCCGTCGCGTTCGCGCGCGCGGGCTACGTTCGCGGCGCCTCACGGTTCGTCGCCGCCGCGAGCGCGAGCGCCGATCTCGCCGTCGCATATCTCGTCGTGCGCCACGCGCACGCCGGCGCGCTGCCGCTCGTGGCGGTCTCGCTCTGGGCGCTCGCCACCGGGCTCCTAGAGACGGGAGCGGCGGCCGCGCTGCCTGCCGTGCCCGCGGCCGCGTGGGCCGTCGCGCTCGCGGGCACCGGTGCATGCGCGATCGGCATGCTCTCCCTGGACTGGACGAACCTTGCGATCCTCGGCTTCTTCTCCGTGATCCTCGCGTACGGCATCGCCGGAACGCTGGTCATCGCGGCGGGCGTCTACGGCGTCGCGCGCATCGTGCGACGCGCGTCGCTCAGTGCGCGGCCGCGGCGAGCGACCAGCGCCACGCCGCCGCGTACGGCGTAACCGGGCTCGCCGCGAAGCCGCGCAGCCGGTCGTCGAACGCACCGACGAATCGCAGCTGGGCGAGCACGATCGCCGGCCCGTCGCGCACGAGCCTCGTCTCCATGCGCGCGACGTCGCCGCGCGTCGCCGCGGGGTCCGCGGCCCGTTCCGCACGCTCGGCGATGCGGTCGTAGACGGGATCGCACAAGCGCGAGATGTTGAAGCCCGCCGGCGCACGTTCGGAGCACGTGAAGTACGACGACGTGTCGGCGTCGCCGGTCGTGTAGATGTCGGCGAGGATGAGGTCGAACCGGCCGCCGAACATCGGCCCGCCGTCGCCGGCCGGCGCCTTGAACTGCGTCGGCGGATAGCCGCGAATCGACACGTCGGCGCCGACCGCGCGCAGCTCGGCCTGCAGCTCGGTCGCGACGATGCGGTACAGCGGCTGCGCGCTCGAAAAGACGAGCGTCAGCGCGAGCGGCACGCCGTTTCGCGTTCGCACGCGGTTCGCGCCGGTTCGCCAGCCGAGCGCGTCCAGCGCCCCGCGCGCCGCGACGGGATCGTAGCGCGGCAGCTCCGGTGCGGCGTCGTACGCGCCGAACAGCCCGCGCCACGCACGGGCCGCGCCGTACGCGCCTTGCGTCGCGCGGCGCACGACGGCGTCGGCGTCGACGGCGCGCGCGAGCGCCCGGCGCAGCGCCGGGTCGGCCGTCGCACCGCGCTGCGCGTTGAAGTACACGATCGCGACGCCCCAGGCGGGCGCCTTCGTCACCGTGACGCCCGGGATCGCGCTCAGCGGCCGGATCAGCGCGGGATCTTCCAGGTTCAGCGCGCCGTCCAACTCGCGCGTGCGGAGCTGGTTGACGATCGTGTCGGCATCCGGGACGAAACGCAGGATCAGCCGCGCCACGCGCGGCTTCCCGAGAAAGTACGCCGGATTCGCGTCCAGCACGAGCCGGTCGCCGCGCTCCCAGCGCACCAGCCGGTACGGCCCGCTGCCGACCGTGTAGCGCGCGGGATCGAGGTGGTTCAGATCGCGCGCGCGTCGGAACAGGTGCTCCGGGACGATCGGATAGTTCGCGTTGACTTCGAGGAACGTCGCGACGAGCGGGCTGAAGGGTCGTTTCAGCCGCACGGCCACCGTGTACGGGTCGGGCGCGCGGACGCTCGCGATCCGATCGTAGCCGTGCCGGTCCGGGACGAGCACGTGCGGATCCATGATGGCGCGGAACGTGTACACGCAGTCGCGCGCGGTCAGCGGTGCGCCGTCGTGCCAGCGGATGCCGCGCCGCAGGTGATACGTGATCGTGAGCCCGTCACGCGAGATCCCGCCGTTCCGCACGCTCGGCACCGCGGCCGCGGCGTCGGGGACGAGCCTCCCGCTCGCGTCCACGGTCACGAGGTACGAGTACAGCAGCGACCCCACCGTCCCGGCGGACAAGCCCTCGAGCAGCAGCGGGTTGAGCGAGATCGGTTCGCTCGTCTCGCCGAGGATCACCGTACCGGCCCGCCCGGGCGGCGGACCCGCCGTCGTCCGTGAGCAGCCGGCCGCGCTCAGCGCGACCGCGCCGGCGAGCCACAAGGCGGAAAGGCAGCGCATCATCGAGACCCGCGACGCGACGGCTTTTCGCACCGTGCGGGCTACTGCGCGGGGCAGCCTTTCTCCGGCGCGAGGTCGCCTCGCTCGGGAAGGCATGAACACTATTTCCGACTAACGGGCTTGTCGGTCCAAAGACTTCTCACCGTCGTCACCGGGTCGACCGGGAAGGGGCTTCTCCATGAACCAACAGGCGCGCAGCCTGGTCGCGGCGCTCGTATTGACCGCCGCGCTCACCTCATGCGGCGGTCACGATGCGCTGTCCGGCGTCCCTGCGGGACCCGCCGCGCACGGCCGCGACCGCCACGCGATGAGCGTGACGACGCTGGCCAGCTACAACGTCAATCCCAGCAAGGTGTTCGTCGCCGGTATCTCGTCCGGCGCCTTCTTCGCGGTACAGATGCACTTCGCGCACTCCGCGACGTTCAAGGGCGCGGCGATCTACGCCGGCGGCCCCGAATACTGCGCCGCGGACAGCCTGACCACCGCGCAGACGGCGTGCCAGTACGCGACGCAGAGCCAGCTCTCCGAATCCGAAAGCTACGTGAGCAGCAACTCGGGCGGCAGCCTCGACAACGTTTCGAACATCAGCGGACAGCCCGTCTATCTGTGGTCGGGTACGTCCGACTACACCGTCGAGCAGAAAACGATGAACGATCTGCAGAGCGAGTACCAGCACTACGGCGCGACGGTCCACTACGACAACGGCTTCGCTGCGGGCCACGGCTGGGAGTCGCCGTACGGCACGGTCGCGTGCGGCACGACGGCGAGTCCCTACATGATCTCGTGCAACAACCCGAGCGGCAGCGGGGTGTACGACTCGGAGAGCGTCTGGCTCGGAATGTTCTTCGGCACGCTGAGCGCGAAGAATACCGGAACGCTCAACGGCACGCTCGTCAACTTCGACCAGACCGCGTTCGGCGCGAGCGCGACCAACTCGATGGACACGAACGGCTACCTGTTCGTCCCGAAGAGCTGCGCATCGGGGACGCAGTGCGGTCTCGTCGTCGCGTTCCACGGCTGCGTGCAGACGCAGGCGTCGATCGGCACGGACTTCGTCACCGAAGCCGGGATCGACCAATGGGCCGACACCAACAATATCCTGGTCCTGTATCCGTACGCGGCGGCATCGAACAGCAATCCGACGAATCCGAACGGCTGCTGGGACTGGTGGGGCTACGACGACGCGAACTACGCGAACAAGAACGGCACGCAGATCTCGATCGTCTACAAGATGGTGCAGAAGGTGATGGGCGGCACGACGTCCACGCCGACGCCCTCGCCGTCTCCGACGCCGACGGCGAAGCCCACGGCCACGCCGGCGCCCACCGCGACGCCAACCGGCGGCGCGACCCCGACGCCGACGCCCAAGCCGACTGCGACGCCGACGCCGAAACCCACCGCGACGCCGACGCCGACTCCGACGCCCGCGCCGCTCGGATGCTGGACCGCGTCGAACTACGCGCAAGTCCAAGCGGGACGCGCGTATCAGTCGGTCGGCTACGCGTACGCCGACGGATCGAACCAGAACATGGGTCTGGACAACGTGTACTACACGACCTCGCTCCAGGAGACGTCGCCGAACTACTACGTGATCGTCTCGCACTGCTGAGCGCGACGGCGCGCGCCGGCGGAAGGAAGCTTCCGCCGGCGCCGCCAACCCAAGCGGTCACCATGCGCCTGTAGATTCCCCGCGCCGTCCGCCGGCGCGGCACGTGCCGACCCTTCTCTCCCCCGCACGTCATGGGAATCCCGTATGGCTACCCTCTCCACCGCTCGGCCCGCGAGCGTGTTTCGCTCGTCCGCGTTCGCGCGTTTCTACACCGGCCAAGCGTTCAGCTATCTGGGCGACGGGCTGCGCACGCTCGCGATCCCGCTGCTCGTGTTCCGTCTGACGGGCTCCGGAACGGCGCTGGGCTGGACGTGGGGCCTCGAGCTGCTGCCGTACGCGGTCGTGAGCCTCGTCGCCGGATCGCTCGCGGACCGCGTCGACCGCCGCCGATTGATGCTGCTCTGCGACGCGCTGCGCTTCGCGGTGATGGCGGCGCTGACGCTGCTGCTGTGGTTCGGACGGCTGACCGTGGCGGAAGTGTACGGCGGCGTGTTCGTGCTCGCGATCGGCGGAGCGCTCTTCCTCGGCGCGCAGACGCCATCGATCCCGTACCTCGTCGGATCCGAACGCGCGAAGGGCGGCATCGCCGCGCTGCAGGCGACGGAACAGAGCGTCGGTCTCGTCGCGCCGCCGATCGGCGGCGCGCTGCTCGCGTGGGTCGGGCCGCTCCCCGCGCTGGCGGCGAACGCCGTGCTGTACGTCGTCTCGCAGGCAGCGATTCAGTCGGTGCCGAGCTACGGGCCCGACGAGCCGCAGCGCATGCCGTCGTGGCGCGATGTCGTCGCGGATGTCGTCGCCGGCTGCCGCTTCGCCTTTGCCGACACGGCGATGCGTACGCTGACGATCTTCAGCAGCTTCGCGAATTTCGTCGCCTCCGTCGGCTTCATCGCGATCATCCCCTATCTGAAGCGCGGCTTCGGCGCAGGCGATCACGTCGTCGGGATCGCGTTCGGCCTCTTCGCCGGCGGCGCGGCGCTCGGCTCGGTGATCGCCGGCCGCACGCACTGGCCGCTGGGTCCCGCGATCATCGTCTCGTGGGCGCTCGACGCGCTGCTGTGGCTGCCGCTGATCTGGACGCACAGCATCGTCGTCGCGATCGGCGGGATCGCGTTCGCCAGCGTCGCCGCCGGCTATTACGTCACGACCGTCGTCGCGTGGCGGCTGCGCGTGATCCCGGCCGACTACACCGGCCGCGTGTTCGGCGCGATCCGCTTCATCGCGTTGGTCGGGATTCTGCCGGGGTCGGTGCTCGGCGGCTGGTGCGCCGACCACATCGGCGTCCGGCCGACGATGGCCGTCTCCGTCACCGGGCTCGTGCTCCTCAGCGCGCTTCTCGCCGTTTCGCCCGCGGTGCGAAACGAACGCCGCTGACCGTACCGGTCAGCCGCGCGGCGCGGCGATCGAAATGTCGTCGAACGTCGTCGCCGGGCGGTGCGTCGTCGTCGCACCCGGCGGCGTGTCGGCGGGCCGCAGCATGCGCACCGTCTGCATCCCGGCATCGCGCGCGGCGTCCAGCTCCGCGTCGACGTCGCTCACGAAGACGATGTCGTTCGCCGGGAGGCCGATTTCGCGCGCGATCCGCTCGTACGACGCGCGCTCGCGCTTCGTCCCGCTCGTCGTGTCGAAGTTGCCGCTGAAGAGCGCGGAGAGATCGCCTGCGCTGCTGTTCCTGAAGAGCACGCGCTGCGCCTCGACCGAGCCCGACGAGTACACGTACAGCCGCAATCCCGCGGCGTGCCAGCGTTTCAAGCCGGCGGCCGCATCGGGATACACGTGCCCGCGCAGACCGGTGCGCTCGTACCCCTCTTTCCAGATCAAGCCCTGCAGCGTCTTGAGCGGCGTCACCTTGCGGTCTTCGGCGATCCACGCGTGCAGGTGCGTCAGCACGTCGTCGTCGGACGCGCCCGGCGGCAGCCCCGCTTCGCATGCGGCGTCGCGCATCGCGTCCGCGACACCGGGCTCGTCGCGATGCGCGGCGACGTACGCGTCGAGATGCTCGTCGGCGTACGGAAACAGGACGTCGTGGACGAACGCGATCGTGCTCGTCGTCCCTTCGACGTCGAGCAGCACCGCGCGCGCGACGAGCGGCGCGTCCGGCGAGGACGAGACGGTGCTTACTCGTAGCGCGGGAAGCGCGAGGCGATGTCGTCGCCCGTGAACTGCGCCACCCAGCCCGACGGATCGATGAACAGGCGGATCGCCGCGAACTCGGGCGCCGGGCCCATGTCGAACCAATGCGTCGTTCCGGCCGGTACCGAGAGCAGGTCGCCGCGCGTGCAGATCATCTGGTGCACCTTGCCGCCGATGCGCAGGTAGAACGCGCCGCTGCCCTCGACGAAGAACCGCACCTCGTCTTCCGAGTGCGTGTGCTCGCTCAGAAATTTCTCCCGCATCGCCGGGATGTTCGGCGTCTGCGGCGTCACGCGGATCACGTCGACCGTCGTGTAGCCGTACTGCTTCTTCAGCCGCTCGATGTCCGACGCGTACGCCGCAAGCACGTCGTCCGCTCCGGCGTCGGCGGCGAGCGGAACCGACGCTTCCCAGCGCTCGAAAACGACGCCGTTCGCGTTGAGGATCCGCGCGATCTCGTCGCGGTCGGTCGTGTCGACGACCGGCTTCGAAGCGTCGTTCTCGTCGTAGACGCAGAGCGTCGAGGTCAGCGTTGCGTTCATCGCAGTCTCCGTTCTTCGAGGTGGCAGGCCAGGAGAAACTCCAAGCCTTCGACGTGCCGGCGGGCGTCGGCCGCGGTGGCGCCCCAGGCGTACAATCCGTGGCCGGCAAGCAGAAATCCCGGCACCGGAGCCTCCGCGCCGATCCGCGCGGCGACCGCGCGCGCGAGCCGCTCGGTGTCCTGATCGTTCGGCAGCACCGGGATCTCGACCACGCTCTCGTGGGTCCGCAGCCCGAAGGCCTTGTGGATCTCGAACCCTTCGGTGCGCACGACGCCGGCGCGCTCGTCGAGCCGGGAGAGCACGGTCGAAGCGACGGTGTGGACGTGGAACACGGCCCCGATCGCCGGATCGGTGCGGTAGCGCTCGAGGTGCAGCGGCGTCTCCGCCGAGAGCCCCGACGGCAGCGGGCCGTCGAGCGCGACGACCGCGACGTCCGCCGGACCGATCGCGCCCTTGTCGATCCCGCTTCGCGTCACGACGACATGCCGTGCATCGAGCCGCCGCGAGAAGTTTCCGGCCGTCGCGGGCACCCAGCCGCGCGCCGCGGCGAAGCGGCCGAACGCCGCGATGTCCTCGACCGCCTCGCCAGGCACGGCCGGAAGCACCGTCGTCACCTCACGCCGAACCCGGCGGGATGCCGCCGAGGTTGCATCGTCCGTGAAGGACGACCGCGTGTGCGACGAGCGCGTCCTGGTCTACTCGACCGACGGCTCCACGCCGCTCCCGAAGCCGCCGCGCCGCGACAAGGCGCACGCGCAGCCCGGGCCCGCGATGCCCGACGACGGCGTCGTGCGGGTCGGGCGCGAACGCCGCCGCGCCAGCGCGGTGACCGTCGTGCACGGTCTGGCCGCGGGTGAGCTCGAAGCCGTCGGCAAAGAGCTGAAACGTCTCTGCGGCAGCGGCGGCACCGCGAAGGCCGGTGTGGTCGAGATCCAGGGCGATCACCGCGACCGGATCGTGGGCTGGTTCGAGGCGCGCGGCCGGCGCGTCAAGCGCGCCGGCGGCTGATCGCGGGCGTCAGCCCGGGATCGTGAACGTCCAGCTCTGCGAGCCCGCCTGCTTGAGCGCCGCGGTGCTCGACTGATTTTCGTTCACGACCACGATGTTGTGGAAGTCGTTCCGCGTCGGCTCGTAGTCGATCTTGAAATGGAGCTGCTGCACCGGCGCGTTCCACGTGACGGTCATCGTGTTCGTCCCGGGCTTGATCGTTCCGGTGATGTCGTCGTAGCCGACGTTCTTCAGGTGGTCGACCTCCTTGCCGTTGATCCGGACGACGATGCCGTCCGGCTCCGCCATCATGTTCTTGAAGATCGTGATCGGGCCGTTCGCGTTGGTCCCTTGCGGGGTCGTTCTCTGCTGCGCGAGGGCGGTTCCGCCTGCGAGCACGGCGATCGTCCCGGCCGCCGCAAGCACTTTCAACGTACGCATACGCACGGTGTACCCGAACGGCTCGGCCCGCTATTCGCGCGCCGCGAAGCTTTAAGCGAAAATTCCGTTGCGGTAGAGATCGCGCCGCGTCGCCGGGACGTCCACGGTCCCGTCCGGGCGAGCCTTCGCCAGCAGCGACTGCATCAGCCCCATGCGACCGAGCGCAAAGCCGCGCGCGCTTGCCGCCATGTAGATGCGCCAAATGCGTTCGGTGCGCACGTCGGCTGCGTCGAGCGCTTCCTCGCGGTGCGCGATCAGGTTCGCGACCCACGCGCGCAGCGTCTTCGCGTAGTGCTCGCGGAGATTCTCCACGTCACGGACTTCGAAGCCGGCCGCTTGCGCTTCGCGCAGCGTGACGTCGATCGGGGTCAGATCGCCGTCCGGAAACACGTAGCGCCCGATGAAGTCGTTGCCCGCGCGAAAGCCCTTTCCGTCGCGGCCTTGCTGCGTGATGCCGTGGTTCAAGAACAAGCCGCCGTCGCGCAGCGCACGCCACGCGCAGCCGAAATACTCGCGCAGCCGCTCGCGCCCGACGTGCTCCACCATGCCGACCGAGGCGATGGCGTCGAAGCGCTCGTCGCCGAGATCGCGGTAGTCACGCAGCTCCACGCGTGCGCGCTCCTCGAGATTCGCCGCCGCGATGCGCCGCTGCGCTTCTTCGTACTGCCGCCGCGAGAGCGTGATCCCGAGCGCGCGCGCGCCGCGCTGAGCGGCGCGAACGACGAGCGCACCCCAGCCGCAGCCGATGTCGAGGAACGTCTGCCCGGCCTTCAGTCGCACCTTGTCGAGGACGTAGTCGAGCTTGGCACGCTGCGCGTCGTCGACGTTCGTCACGCCCTCGTCCCAATAACCGCACGAATACACGAGATCGCGCCCGAGGAACGTGCGGTAGAACGCGACCGATTGATCGTAGTGGAAGCCGATCGCGGCCGCATCGCGCTTCTTCGAATGGATGCGTCCGGCGAGGTGCGCGGCGCGCCCGTCGCTCTTCTTCGGTGGGCGCGGGAGGCGCGCGAGCAGCGGGGCGAGCCGCGCGAGCGCGAGCTTCGGCAGCGCCGCGACGGTCGTCTCCATCGTGCCGAGCGCGGCTTCGAGCGGGCCGTCGACGTCGATCCAGCCTTCGACGAACGCCTTTCCGGGGTTCAGATCGAGCGGCGGCGTGAACGCGGCCCGCAGCGCGAACGGCTCGTTCACGCGCAGCACGAACGCGGGCTCGGCGGCCTCCAGCTCGGTGCCGTCCCAGAACCACACGCCGATGTCGGCGCCCAGCCGCGCGCCGAAGATCCCGCGCAAGAGCGCGAGCGATCTTTCGACGACGGGATCGCTCTGCACGGCTCTCATGGCGGGCTAGTCCGTCTCCCGCGGCGGCGTTCCCTCCGGCGCCGGCGGCGGGTTCGAGCGATGCGGGCGAACGCCGGGCGGGCTGCGAAAGCGGCGGGCGTGAAGTCGGACCTCTCGCTCGCGGAGGCGCGCCGGATCGCGCTCGCCGCGCAAGGCTTCGCCGATGCGAAGCCGCGCGGCGCCGTCGACCGGCGGCTCCTGCGGCGGGTCTTCGCGCGCGTCGGCGTCGTGCAGATCGACAGCGTCAACGTGCTGGTCCGCTCGCACTATCTGCCGCTGTTCTCGCGGCTCGGTGCGTACGACGTCGAGGTGCTGAACCGCGCCGCGTACGCGCGGGACCGCGTCCTCTTCGAGTACTGGGGACACGAAGCGTCGCTGCTTCCGCTCGAGCTGCACCCGCTGCTGCGCTGGCGCATGGAGCGCGCGCGCCGGGCCGAGGGAACGTGGGGCCGGATCGCGCGCATGCTGCGCGAGGATCCAGACCTGCCGAAGCGCGTTCTGGGCGAGATCGCTCGCCGGGGCCCGACCCCGGCGAGCGCGTTCGAAGGCGCGCGCGGCAGCGGCTCGTGGTGGGGCTGGAGCGACACGAAGAACGCCCTCGAAGCGCTGTTCTGGCAAGGCGAACTCACGACCGCGTACCGCAAAGGTTTCGAGCGCGTCTACGATCTGACGGAACGCGTGCTGCCGGCGGCGATCCTCGAACTGCCGACGCCGCCGGAGGCCGACGCGCAGCGCGAGCTGCTGCGGATCTCGTCGCGTGCGCTCGGGATCGCGAGCGAGCGCGATCTGCGCGACTACTTCCGTCTCGACGCCGCGGACGCGCGCCCGCGCATCGCCGAGCTGGTCGAATCGGGCGATCTCGTCGCGGTCGGCGTCGAAGGCCTGCGCGGGCCGCGCTACCTCGCGCGCGACGCGCGCGTCCCGCGCCGGATCGAGGCGCAGGCGCTGCTCTCGCCGTTCGACTCGCTGATCTGGGAGCGCGCGCGCACCCGCGAGCTGTTCGGCTTCGACTTCCGGCTCGAGATCTACACGCCGCAGCACAAGCGCGTCCACGGCTACTACGTGCTGCCGTTTCTGCTCGGCGACCGGCTCGTCGCGCGCGTCGACCTGAAGCACGACCGTCAGCGCGGAATCCTGCGCGCGATCGCGACGCACGTGGAGCCGGGCGTCCGCAAGCGCGAGATCGCAGCGCCGCTCCACGAAGAGCTGCACGCAATGGCGCAATGGCTCGGCGCCGTCGAAGTCGGCGCGTAGCGCGGATTCTGTGCGTTTAGAGAACGCTCCGGCGCGAACCGAAGGCGGTCGGCGTCAGCGGCTGAGCGACGTGCCGACGCACCTCCGCGCGGATCGATTCCGTCGCCTCATCGTCACGCATCAGCCAGGCGACGATCGCGCGCGCGGCGAGGTCGGCGCCGACGTCGTTCATGCTCAGCACGGTTGCGAGGCCGCCCGGAAACAGCTGCGTCGAGCGGGGTAAAGGCTGCCCCTCAGCGACCGGTTTCGGGTTCCCCTCGAGTCCGGAAATGAGAACCCGTCCGTCCTGCATCGCCGACAAATTGACGAACCGATGGAGATGACGAAAGCCGCCGACGTCGACGTTCCACCGTTGCGCGAACGGGACGCCGACATCGAAGAACCCGTGCAGGCTCCATGCGCGTTGGAGCGCGACTTCGGTGCGGCAAACGCGATTGTTGACTTCGGTGCACCACAGAGCGAAGCGTTCCTGAATCATCGCGGGGGTCACTTTTTCCGAGAACGACTCCAGCACCGCGACGAACGCCTCGTCGTCCAAAGAGCCGAGCCACGACAGTCCGGCGCGAAAAATGATCGTCGGTCCCTGGACCCGGATGTCGTACTGGGCGGCACGGCGCTGAATCGCTTCGAGCGCGGTGCGGTCGTCGTCCGTGACCGAGATCTGGGCAGGCCGTGCATTAGGGGCGTTTGGCTGAACCACGTATACACCCTAACATACCATAGGGTCCGACGCAAGGGGCCCGGGGGTGGCCGGTCTGACGCGTGGATAGGGTGTCCCAGAGACGCCCGTCGCCAGCACGTCAGGTTGCAACGGGCTCTTGACGGTCAGGTGCCCTTCTCGGCGCCGATGTAACGAATCCACTTGAGGAAAAACGTCGGGCTTGTCGTCAACGCGTCCGGGTCGCCGTAGACAGCGTAAAATTCGTTCTTGAAGGCCAAGAAGTGAAATGCCGCAGAGACGTTCCCTGCTCTCAGCAAGCAACCGGCATAATACGGGTTGGCGAAGCACACGCCCGGCGACAACAGAGAAAGGGACTGAAACGAGTTGGGAAGGTTGGATCCCACGATGCGACGCGCTCCGAGATCGAACTGCGCGTAGCGGCTCACCTGCCAGTCGAGGCTGACTCGTTCCAACCACTGCGTCGTGCTCGTTTCACCGGGAAAGGACGTTTCATAGCGGTCTTCGTCCGCTTCGAACGCAATGGAGAAATGCTTCGCAACAGGGACGGTGGAGCGGTACACCCACGAGCCGAGCTTGCCGTGATAATATGGTCCGCCGCTGTACTGGACGTACGTCGGTGCGCTCGTCGTCGTGCTGCTGCCGTTAGCTTGATTTTTTCCAAGACGGTAGCCGATCAAGAATCCGCTCCCGTCGAACGGCAACAGCTCGTTCTCCGACGACCGAACACCCTCATTATTCAGCGACAGGCCAATGGTGACGAGATTCTTGAAATCCACGTTCAGCTGACCATAATTCGCCGTCAAGGCGAGCGCACCCTGATCGTTCCACTGCCTCGTGTAAGAGTCGAGGAGGAAGACATCCTGAACCGCCGATCGCGGGGCGAAATTAATGATTTTTCGTGCGTATGCTTCGTATCCGGCGACGTTGGTCTGCTGAACGTAACCATCTTGCGGGTCGAACTGCGCCCCGATTTTCTGGTACGTTACCCCACCTTGCAACGTGGTCCCCGCGTAGAACGGGCCGCCCTCGAAGTAGTTTCCAAGCTGCGGAGTCGTCACGAACGTCCCGCGGTCCTGGCCGGTATTGACGTACGCGCCGAAATGCGAAATCTGATTGAGGTACCCGGTGTCGAGCGTCGTCGTGTGGTCGGTCCAGGCCGTCGTGTCGACGCCCACGCCCTGCACATCGAGCAACACTGCATGTCCGGGGTTCGAGAACGAATATGCGAGCGCCTCCCCCTCGTCAATGCGCTGCGTGCCGAGCGCGTCGTACGCCGCAAACGTGAGAGGCCCTTGAGTCCCTTCCACTGCGTATCCCTGTGAAAACGTAGGGATGGCGGGCGTGTACAGCGGCACCGGACAGTTTCCGCAGCTAAACCAATTATCGAACGACGAGGCGACCTGAGTGAAGAATGGACGAACCTCGGTATATTGGCGAGGAAATGCCGTCGGGGCGATCGTTTGTTGGTCGACCTCGACGTTCGAATAGTCCGGATGCAGGGACGTCACGAACGACGCGGTGGGCGAAATCGGGATCGAGGCGTCGAGTCCGAGCCTGGCTCCCGTCACCGCGCCGAGTTCGCCGAGCAAATACGGTTGGACGCGCGGCTTGGGCCGGGTCGCTGCTTGCTGGTGGACGCCGACTTCATCGAGCGAGCCGAAGAACGTCGCATCCGCAACCTGTGACGCTCGTGCCGAGTACGCCCACACAGCCAACGCGTTGGTCGCCTGCGTATAGCGCACGAATTGTGCGCGCCACGTCGTCGATCCACCGCCGCGCATGACCTGCAGCGGGATCCTCATCGTGACGACGTACCCGGTCGCCGTGTGCGTTCCCGCCGCGCTCCACTGCGGCGCGTACGCGGAGTTCTCGCTCGACGTCTGAAACCGCGCTCCTCTCGGATTCGCAGAAAAGGTATACGCGAAGCCTTGAGTTCCCTGCGGCGCAAGTTCCACTTGCACGTAGTCGTCGCTCAAGACGCCGGACCCGTTCGTCACCTGCGCCTGAAAGAGCGGCTCCTTCTGTGTTGCAACGAACATGACGTCGAGATGGCCGTCTTCCTGACCGATATATACCTTGGTCATTTCTCCAGCAGGACGACGGAGATTGAAATCAGTGTCGAGCATGACGCTCGCAGCGTCTTTCCACGTCGGATCGTCCTCGCTCATCGTTGGTGAGGCTTTGAGGAACGGCACCGCGACGGACGGCGCGGGCTGGTCGGCGACCGCCCTCTGCGGGACACAGAGCAGCGCAGCAAACAGGATCGCGCAGATGAGCCGGAGCGCGTCTTTCTTACCCCTCGTCGGACACTTTCCAATTCCGCTGACGTGTGACCTGGAACGCACTCTCAGGCCCTAGGTTCTCGCACGCGATCTACTCTGCGGTTACGAACCCTGAAAGTGCAGCGTGTGTCTCAAGCGACTTGATTCGTACGTCATGCACATCGACGATTGGATGCAACGCACCGCTCAGATCTGCGATATCCACGACCCGATCGAAGAGGGCGTGGTACTCTTCGAATCCATGCATGATCACCACGAGGGACTTCCCCTTGGTCCTTTCGATAAGCAAGTTCATCGCAACGCTTCTCGTGCCGGGATCGAGATTTGCGAGCGGTTCGTCGATGAGATAAAGATCAGCTTCGCGCGAAAGCGCCAGCGCGAGAGCGAGTTTCTGCTGCTGGCCGGACGACAGCTCGTCTGCGTACGTGTCGGCTTCTCGAAGCAGATTGAGCGCGCCCAGCAGTCCCGTGTCGTCCACGAGCTCCCGCACAAGCAGGGGCGGGAACGCTAGTGGAAGCGTGATCGCGCTTATGCGTTCCGGAAGCACGACCCGTCCGCTCGTCGGGAACAAGTGCCCGGAGAGGACGTTCGCGAGCGTCGTCTTCCCCGAGCCGTTCGGCCCGACGATCACGACCCTTTCCCCGTCCGCCACGTGTAACGAAAGATCGCTCAGGATTCGCTCGCTGCCGTACGAGAACGCGACGCGGTCCGCCGTCGTCGCGTTGCCGATGACGCGAGATGTAATCGGCAGAGGTGCGGCAAACGCGGCGACGCGTCGCGTCGTGGTACCGAGCCTCGATAGTGTTGCGGTGCTGCCTACAATCTGCATCAACGTAGTGACGTTCCGCCAGAACGTGTTCACGAAGGCGAGATAGGTTCCAAAGGTGATCGCGCCTTTGATGACGAGTCCGGCGCCGACGAACATGGACAGGAAGTCGGAAACGTTCATGGTCGCGCTGTTCAGCGCTTGAAACGTCCGAGCCAGGCGGTAACTGCGGAAGCCGGTCGAAAGGAGCTCGCGGTATCGCCGAACGAACAGTGCGGCAGTTTGCGCGGAGAGCCCGAACCCGACGACAATTCGCGAGGCGCTCAGCGCCTTCGTCAAGAACGAGACGACGACGCCTTCTTGTTCGCGTTCTTGCGTTGTCAGCGCCTGGATTTTCTTCCCAAGAACGACGCTTGCGATCGTCGCGAACGGCACCAGAGCCGCGAGTATCGCCGTGGCCTGCCAGGACAGATAGAACAGGACGACCGTCATGGCGATGCAAACGACGACCTGGCACACCATTTCCTGGATCGCCTGAAGAAACGGAATCAAGCCTTCTTGCACGTCGCCGTGAACGCGGGCGACGAAGTACCCCGGCCCGTGGCGCAACACCGTCGCATACGACTTTTCGTAGAAAGCGGCGAGCAGCCGTCGGCAGGTCGACGTCGCGATCCTGTTTTCGACGGATGCGCTCCAGAGGCTCGCCAGCGTCCCCAGGGCGTTGACCGTGAGGCCGAAGACTAAATACGCCGCCGCGAAAATGACGAACTTGCCGAAATTGCCACGGAGCACCGCTTGGTCGAAGATCGACTTCAAGAGAAGCGGGTGCACGACGCCCTCGGTGCCCCGTAAGACGGCCGACGCGGCCACGGTCGCGAGGTACTCAAGCCGAAAGCCGCGCAAGAGCCGTCCCACGTCCGCCCAACTCGCCGCCCGCGCGGAGTCTTCCAGCGGCAGCTCTGCGATGCCGTTCACGTCATCGCCGGCACCGGCCCGTTTACGAGCGGTGCACTTTGAAAAGCTTTGTCCAGGCTGAAGTCGCTTTCATCGAGGTGGACGAGTCGATGAATCGCCCGCATCGTGCCGGCGACGCCTGTCGCGTAGTCGCAGGTAATGCGGAAGAGCCCGTCGCCGGGCAAAGCGGCTCCGTCCGGCGAGTCGATCGTGTACAGGTCGCGAATCCCTGCGAGTGGCCGTTTGCTCATTTCGACGAACTCAGGGTCGTGTGAAATCATGAAGGCGTCGGTGAATACATCGACGAATCCGCCGAGTCCAAAGAGCAAACCAGGAAAGACGGCGTACTTACGCCAGGCGTCGCGCAAGATCGGTTCGATTTCATCGAGCTTCCCGTACCGCATCGCAACCTTCGCGATGCCGCCGCTTCCCGCTTCGAGATACGGCTCTAACGTCGTACCATCCGGCGAAGCAAAGAACGACTTGGTACTCTCGTCCGAGTCTACCGCATGCGAGAGATCGAATGCTAGAGCGGAGCGGCCGACATCCAGAACATCAGCCCTTCCGCTCAGTTGGTGAAGCCGCAATAGAAAGAGCGCGACCCCGCTCTGGCCGTATCCGTACCCAAGCCAGGTTTTCCCCTCGTGCACCCAGTGAACTCCACGCTCATCCACCCGCGAGCTAGCCAAGAGCATATCGGCGATTTCATTCGCCTTCGCGAGATGTCCATGATCGCCGGTCTGCGAGTACAGGAATAGGTTGGACATCCCTATGCCGGCGGCCCCGTAGAGCATCGAATGATTGCGTTCGACCAGTGGGCTCCGATTCGCGGCCTCCATGAGGGCGATCGCGCTGTCGCGCATTCCGAGCTCCCACATGCACCACGCCATGCCGGAGGTTCCCGTAAGCAACCCGGGGGCAAGTGCACTCGGCTCGAGCCGATCCAGCTGACGCTCCAGCCAATCGACCGCGGGTCGCGGCACTTCAAATCCGCACTTTCTCAGAGAATAGAGGATACCGCATGCCCCGAAGCCGAGCCCGAGCGCGTTTGTGTGATAAGCGAACGGATCGGTCGGGAAGAGAACGGCACGCCCGTCGGGCTTCATGTTCGCCAATAGAAAACTGGCGAAGCGATCGACGGCACGACTGCACCACTCGAGATCGACGTCGTCCTTGAAGCCGGGAGAGAAGCATGAAGGCCCTTCTTCGAGCAGCGCGATGGCGCGTTCGCTCGTCAGGCTTCCTTTCGAAAGGCCATTGATGACCGAGAACACGTTGCCCTCGGACCATCCGACGTCTTCAATGATCGCGGCAAGGACCGACTCGTAGAGGTCAGTCTTGATCGACGACATCGCGGCGATCGGGAACATGGTGTAAAGCATGATCGCCGCAACCGCGTAGAAGTCGTCCTTGAAGTTCGACGGAACATCGCGTCCGCTTATGGGATTGCGGAAGCCGGGAGTGAATAATAAACTGGGCTGATCGACTCCGACTCGACAGGCGGCCTCGAAGTCGATGAGCCGAACTTCGTACGTTACCGGATCGATCTTTAGGTTTTCGGCGGACACGTCTCCCAGAACGATACCGCGCGAATGCACCTGATCCACCGCGGAGATAAAGCTTCGAAACAGCTTCAAGAACAGATCGTAGAAGCGGCGACTCTCGTCCGGTTCCGGCCGGACCTTCAGCAGCGGGCTCTTCGTGAGCATGATCTCACGGATGTCCGAGCCTTCGATGAACTCCTCGACGATGAAGGAATGCTCCCACTCATCGAATGCGTCTACGGGTTTGGGAGCGACACCGGAGTCCGCGAGGGCTTCGAGGATCGCATACTCCTTCTTCAGCCTGTCGACTGCGTCGACGCCGAAGCCGTCCACGGCCGTGTCGGCTCTGGCTTCTTTGATGACGACTTCGGCGCCGGATTCTCGATCCAGCGCCACATACACACCACCCGTGTTCGAAAAAGTGAGCGCCTTCGTGACGAGGTAGCGGCCGCTCTTGAGCTCGATGGACTCATCCTCGACGCTCGCTTCGTCGGGAAAGGGGTCCGTCGTCCATTCGGGACACGAGAAATAGGGGTTCCGTATGTCGGCGACCGGTTCTCCGCTCGGCGAAAAGATCACCATAGTGTTCAGTCCCGTAATCTCTGTGATCGAGTTCGCCCGAATGCCGCCATAGCGGTAGTACAATACGCGGCAATCTTTATAGCGCTTGTCGGAAAGCACGTACGGGCCGGCCTCGTTGCGCAGCTCGACGTAGAGGCGCTCAATGGTTGCCTTGAACGAATCTAGGTCCGAGGGATAGACCGTCATGAACTTTCCGGACCCTCCGCGCGTCCACCCTTTCGAACCCATCAGCGAGAGGACGTTCCGGTCGACGGCGCATTTGAATGCCACGCCGGCATCGATCAGGATCGGTACGGCCTTTCGTAGGATGGCTTCGCAGGTCGAAACCGTCGCAGATACGTGGATCTTCCACCCTTGCGATGGCAACGAGCACGAGGCAGGATGAACGTGGAACCAGACGCCGTCAGGCGCCGCCGTCCATTGGCGGTCGGATTGCGCCACGAACTCGCGTACGATCGTCATGAATTCTTCCGACGGCCTATACGCGCGTTCGAAAGGCACGTAAAAGCGGTCGTCCGCCAGCAAGTAAAAGAACTTCGCGATATGGCGTAGATCTCTCAAGCGTTTCGTTCCTTAGCAGAGTGGACGGCGTCCGCCCTCCGAATGCCACCGTTCGCGATGAGCGAAAGCAACATGCGATTGCGTACAATAGCAGAGCTCGCAAGAGAGCAGCGGAGAAAAGCCGCGTCTAGCCTGCGTGGCGCGTCGAGGCATCCCGTGCACGTGGAATGAGACCGACGGCTCATCGAGGCTCTTACTGAGCGTCAGGATTACAGCAAGCAAAGTAGCTGCTCGTCCAGCTGTTACGACCGATCCGCGGTTGAGCGTTCCTGACCCGCTGCAGCTTCCGATGCGAAAGAACCGGTTGCACCAAACAAACACTCCTACTCGGCTCGTATAGTCGCCGCGTGGGACAGTATAGCATCGCGCATTGCGCGCGGGTACTCGCAAAAGTGCTAGCTTGGCTTGTTGCTGTCGTATGACGCACATTGCGCGTGATCCGGTTCTCGCAGGCGCGTGAGCGACCGGTATCGCACGGTGTTATCCGTGAGCCGCGGCAATCGCGTTCGGAATCGCACGCACGCTTGCACCACTCCGCGTTCGTTCAATGAGGGAAAAGCCGGGGGAAAGGCCCGCGCCTCGCCCCCGGCCGACACGAGAGTCGTCCTCGCACAGCTGCACGACGAACGACGTCCGCCGGGCCTACTGCGGCGGATTGCAGCAGTGGTCGTTGCTGCTGCCGGTACTGACGGCCGTGTTGAAGACCGCAGCTCTGGTGCTTTGGAGCTTCTGAAGCGACAGAATCCGTTGTATCATGCTAACACCCCCTTTCTTCGCCCGAGTTGGTCGCCAGACGACGCTTAGAGCCTTACTACTGCCCCTTGGCGCAGCAGTAGCTCTGGCTACTCGTCGTACTGAAGTTCATGCCGGGGACCGGCACGACGTTTTGACTGAGTTTCTGAAGGGACAGAATCCGGTGCATCGCTAATGAATCTCCTCTGGTTGGTTGCCCACGCGTCAATCACCGTGGCCTAGTTCGATACACCGCGCTGTAAAGCAAACGTCCGCGACGCCGTAGCGTACCGCAATGAACGTCCGCAGCTTGACGAAATCCGACGCTCGGACGTCGTTCGATGAGAAAAGCCTAGCATACGGCCATGCGGCGGACTACTCACAATAGTGATAGGCGCGCCTTTCGCTTCTCTCGTGCGGCGGCGCACGAATTCGTCGCTCAAACTTCGAATCGACGCACGTCGAGTCGATATATCCGTCGTCTCGAGCTGCTTGCCCAACGATGTCCCGCGGTTGTAAATATCCTTCGGCCTCTTGTTCCTCACGTCGACGTCGTACGCCCTGAGGTCGGTTTGCTGATTCCCACTCGAATCGACGCCCCGACATACCGGATGGCGAGACATCCGCGCGTCGTCGTGAGCTTCACGTACGAATTCCACGCGCGACGCGTGGCCGTCGGACTCTCGCCTCGCACCAGCGTTGGGTGTGCGTGCGCTCAACGACCCGCTGAATGCTGCGCAGCCGGCACGAGTACATCACGACCGTACATTCTTGGGGGATCGTCCGCTGCGGAAGACATGCTCGTTTCCCTTCCATCCGATCCGAGCGTTGCGGCGGGCCGAAAGCTTCACGCTCGTGCTAGCCCTTTATTCATCCAGGCGCTCCGCAATCGGAAGAAAAGCTCCAGGATCATCGGCCTGCACGATACTTGACGCCGTGATCGTTTATGTCGTATCAAAGAAGCGGGATCTGCTGTCCGCCTTACACAGGCGGCGCATATCGAGTGTTCTGGACGGGTTTGCGGGGGTGGGTCAACAGGACGATGGGTCAGCAGCCATTGACGGGTATTGAGACTGCAATTCTCTCAGGGTTGGCGGGCGGCTTGCAGAGCAAGGAGTTAGCGCGCTCGCTGGGACGCAGCACGGCGACGGTGGAGTTCCATGTGCGCGCGCTGTATGAGAAGTTGTCGGCGCGATCGCGCGCGCAGCTCGTTTCGCGTGCATATGAGTGCGGATACTTGAGCGTCGCAAGCCAAGCATAGCATCGCGAATCAGCGCGTCGCCGCAAGCCTCGCTGCGCTGCGCTTCCGAGTCCACGCGATTGCAAGAGCGCTCCATGCCGGCTAAGCACGAGCTCTCGCACGCGCAATTTCGCGATCGGCTGCCCGCCAACGATATCGCGGCGCACCAACAGCGCAGCGTCGCCGTGCCGCACCCGGCATGACTCTCTGCGGCGCGCTGCTCGACCGTCTGCTGCACCAGACCTGCATGCTCGACCTCAAACGTGTCCGTTACCGGCGGCGAGGCGAGCTCCCGACGGAAGCGCCGGCCATGAGCCGATCCGCCTACCAGGTCTTCTCAAGACCGCATGACGGCCTAACGTGCCTAACGTCTTGAAACGACTGTTTCAAGTATGCTAGACTGCGGGCATGGCACGAGGCGCGGACCGACGCCGCGCTGAGCTTCTCGAACGCATCACCGACTACGTCGCGGAGAACGGCCTGTCCGATCTTTCGCTGCGGCCGTTGGCGGATGCGGTCGAGTCGAGTCCTCGCGTGCTGCTGTATTACTTCACGTCCAAGGAGAACCTGATCGGCGAGGTGCTCGCGCGGGTGCGCGCGCGCCAGCGCACGGTGTTCGACGCGCTGCCGCGAGACGCGGCGACGTACGCCGTCACCGTGCGCGCCGCGTGGAAGCTCATGAGCGCGCCGCAGCACGAGCGCATCTTCCGCCTCTTCTTCGAGGTGTACGGGCTCGCGCTGCAGGCGCCGGAACGCTACGGCGACTTCCTGCGCGGCGCCGTCGAAGACTGGATCGGCTACATCGCCGCGGGCCGGATCTCCGAGGCGTATCCGAAGCGCGAGGCGCGCGCGGTCGCGACGGTCCTGCTCGCCGGATACCGCGGCTTCTTGCTGGATCTGCTCACGACCGGCGACCGCGCGCGGCTCGACCGCGCGGTCGACATCTGGATCGCTGCCTTGGACGCCGTCCCCGAGCCGGAGACACCACGATGACCACCTCCGACGCCGCTGAGAGCACCGTCGACGTTCCGCTCGCGAGTGCCGGCCCCGCGCCGAGCGCGAGCCGCGCGGCGGTCGTGTTCGTGTTCGTCACCGTCGCGCTCGACGTGATCGCGCTCGGCGTGATGGCGCCGGTGTTCGTCCCGCTCGTCGAGCGCTTCTTGCACGGCGACGTCGCGCGCGCGGCCGCCATCGTGGGCGTCTTCGGCACGGTGTTCGCGCTGATGCAGTTCGTCTGGCAGCCGGTGCTGGGCGTTCTCTCCGACCGCTTCGGGCGCCGGCCGGTCATCGTGCTGTCGAATCTCGGCATGGGCGTGGACTACATGGTGATGGCGATCGCGCCGGTGCTGTGGTGGCTGCTCGCCGGACGCGTCATCTCCGGCGTCACCTCGGCGACGGCCACGGTGGCAGGCGCGTACGTCGCCGACGTGACCGCGCCGGAACGGCGCGCTCGCGCGTTCGGGATGATCGGCGCCGCCTTCGGACTCGGCTTCGTCGTCGGTCCGGCGATCGGCGGGCTCTGCGGGCAATTCGATCCGCGCGCGCCGTTCTGGGTCGCCGCGGCGCTCAGCGTCCTGAACGGCATCTACGGAGCCTTCGTCCTGCCGGAGTCGCTCGCGCGCGAGCATCGCGCGAGCCGCTTCGCGTGGTCGAAGGCGAACCCGCTCGGCTCGCTGCGGCTGCTGCGGCGGCATCCGGAGCTGAGCGCGCTCGCCGTCATGCTGCTGCTCAGCACGACCGCGGGCCTCGTGATGCAGTCGACCTGGGTCCTCTACGTGACGTACCGCTACGGCTGGCAGCCCGGCATGACGGGCCTCTCGCTCGCCGCGGTCGGAGTGTGTTCCGCGGCCTCGCAGATGCTCGTCATCGCACCGTTCGTCAAACGCTTCGGCGAGCGCGCCGCGCTCTTCACGGGGCTCGCGTTCGGCGCGGGGGCGCTCGTCATCTGCGGTCTGGCGCCGTGGACGTGGCTGTTCTTCGTCGGCATCGTGCCGCTGTGTCTGTGGGGCCTCGCGCACGCGGCCGCGCAGGCGATGATGAGCCGGCGCGTCACGCCGCAAGAGCAGGGCGAGCTGCAGGGCGCGATCGGATCGATTCGCGGCGTCGCCGCCATGATCGGCCCGCTGCTCTTCACGACGGTCTTCGCCATCGGCATCGCGCACGGCGTCCCCGGAGCGGCGTGGTTCGCCGGCGCGCTCATCACCGCCGCTGGCGTGCTGCCGGTGCTGCGCAGCACCGGGCGCGACGCAGGCGCGAACGCCGGCTGACCCGCCGGAAAAAGGAAGAGACACCGCCGGAGCGGTGCCTCGTGGTGCTCGTCTGCGCCGAGACGAAAGCTTAGTGGTACGGCGTCGGGTACGGGGTCGGGGGCGGCGGACCGCCTTGACCGGGCTGCGCGTACGAAGGAGCCGGAGCCTGCGGGCTGTTGTAGCCCGGATAGCCGCCGCCGTAACCCTGACGCCGCGAGAGGATCGTCGAGGGCTGTGTGGTCTTCATCGCGACGGTCGTGCCTTGGCCGATGCTGACGTTGGTGCCGAGGCTGCCGGCGTAGATCGCGCCGCCGATCGCACCGACCGCGCCGCCGACGTCGGTGCCGATGTGCTTGCCGATGTAGTTGCCGATGATCTGCCCGACGACCGCGCCCACGATCCCGCGCGCCGTCGAGTTGCCGCCCTGTTTTGCATCGTACGAGAGCGTCCGCCCGGTGAGCGACGCGGTCGTCCCGTCGGCGAGCGTGATGCGATCGAAGGCGAGGTCCAGCACGCCCTTGTGCGTCGAGTTGGCGCGGGTCACGTTGGCGACGTGACCGTAGACGCGCGCGCCCTGGTAGCGCGGATCGTCCGCCGGATACGGCGGAACGACGTCGAGGACGAAGGGGTCGCCGACCTGCGCGATCTTGCTGTCGATCGTGGCCTCGAGCCGGCCGGTGACGACGACCTGTGACGGCATGAGCGTCTCGCCGCCGTACTGCGCGGACGCCGCGAGCGGCATCGCGCCCAGCACCACGGCGGCCAGCGCCAGAAGGGGTTTGCGGAGCATCGGGTACCTCATGGTAGGGTTGCCGACATAACGCGTCCAGGCCGCCGTCCGTTCCCTCGGAAGCAACGAAGCGCCGGTCTCCCGGCGCTTCGCTCGTCCGTTCCTCGAAGGGAGCGGCTTATGCCGTGATCGGCATCAGCTCGCGGTCGATCTCACCGCGGAGCCCGGAGTCCGCCCGCAGCGCCTCGGCCTTGTCGAGCCGTTCCCACGGCAGGTCGAGCTCCGGCCGGCCGAAGTGGCCGTAGGCCGCCGTCTGCTTGTAGATCGGCCGGCGCAGGTCGAGGTTGTGGATGATCGCCGCCGGACGCAGGTCGAAGTGCGCCTGCACGAGCTGCGCGATCTTTTCCTCGGGGATCGCGTTCGTCCCGAACGTCTCGACGAGGACGCTGACGGGGTGCGCGACGCCGATCGCGTAGGCGACCTGGATCTCGCAGCGCTCGGCGAGCCCGGCCGCGACCACGTTTTTCGCGACGTAGCGCGCCGCGTACGCCGCGGAGCGGTCGACCTTGGTCGGGTCCTTTCCGGAGAACGCGCCGCCGCCGTGGCGCGCCATCCCGCCGTACGTGTCGGCGATGATCTTGCGTCCGGTCAGTCCGGCGTCACCCTTCGGGCCGCCGATCACGAAGCGTCCCGTCGGGTTGACGTAGACCTTCAGGTTTGCGTCGCGCAGCCCGCGCGGGATCACGCCGTCGATGATCTCCTCGGTGACCTGGCGGCGGATGAGATCGAGCGGGATGTCGGGGTCGTGCTGCGTCGAGATCACGACCGCGTCGACGCGCACGGGCTTGTGCCCGTCGTACTCGACGGTGACCTGCGACTTGCCGTCGGGGCGCAGGAACGAGATGTCGCCGTTCTTGCGCTTGGCGGCGAGGAGCCGCGTCAGGTCGTGCGCGAGGGTGATCGGCAACGGCATGAGCTGCTTCGTCTCGCGGCACGCGAAGCCGAACATCATCCCCTGGTCGCCGGCGCCGGTCAGCTCGAACGGATCGTGCTTCCCGGTCTCCTTCACTTCGAGCGACTGGTCGACGCCCATCGCGATGTCGGGCGACTGCTCGTCGACCGAGACGCTGACCCCGCAGGTCTCGTAGTCGAAGCCGACCGCGGACTTGTCGTAGCCGATGTCCTTGATCGTCTCGCGGACGATCTTCGGGATGTCGACGTAGGTGGACGTCGTGATCTCGCCGGCGATGTGGATCTGTCCGGTGATCGCGAACGTCTCGCACGCGACGCGGCCCTGCGGATCGTCCTTGAGGATCGCGTCGAGAACGGCGTCGGAGATTTGGTCGGCGACCTTGTCGGGATGGCCCTCGGTCACCGACTCCGAGGTGAACAGACGACGATACGCCATCAGTCTAGGTTCCTTCGCTCCACGACGCCATGTACTTCACTTGCTCCGGCGTCGGCGTGTCGATCGTAATGCCGAACGCGGCGAGCTTGAGCTGCGCGACTTCCTCGTCGATGTGCTCGGGGACCGGGTAGACCTTCTTCTCGAGCGTCTTGTAGTTCTGCGCGAGGTGCGCGGCCGCCATCGCCTGGTTGGCGAACGACATGTCCATCACGGCGGCGGGGTGGCCTTCGCCGGCGGCGAGGTTGATGAGACGCCCTTCCCCGAGCACGCGCACGGTGCGTCCGTTGCGCAGCTCGTAGGCGTCGACGAACGGACGCGGCTGCGTCTTGCCGACCGAGAGCGCCTCGAGCGCGTCGAGGTCGAGCTCGTCGTTGAAGTGCCCCGAGTTGCAGACGATCGCACCGTCGCGCATCGTCTCGAAGTGCTCCTTGCGGATCACGTGATAGTTGCCGGTGACGGTGACGAAGACGTGCCCGAGCTTCGCGGCCTCGGCCATCGGCATCACCTCGAAGCCGTCCATCTTCGCTTCGAGCGCCTTGCGCGGGTCGATCTCGGTGACGACGACGTGCGCGCCGAGCCCTTTCGCGCGCGAGGCGACGCCGCGGCCGCACCAGCCGTAGCCGACGACGACGACCGTCGAGCCGGCGATCAGCGCGTTCGTCGCGCGGATGATCCCGTCGAGCGTCGACTGGCCCGTGCCGTAGCGGTTGTCGAACATGTGCTTGGTGAGCGCGTCGTTGACGGCGATCACGGGGTAGGGCAGCACGCCGTCCTTCTCCATCGCGTGGAGGCGGATGACGCCCGTCGTCGTCTCCTCGCAGCCGCCGATCATGTCGCGCAGCAGCTCGTGGTGCTTCGTGTAGATCGTGGTGACGAGGTCGCAGCCGTCGTCCATCGACATGTGCGGGCGGCTCGCGATCACCGACTCGATGTGGCCGTAGTAGGTCTTCTCGTCCTCGCCCTTGATCGCGTAGGTCGGGATCTCGTAGTGGGCGCACAGCGCGGCCGCGACGTCGTCCTGGGTGGAGAGCGGGTTCGAGGCGCACAGCGCGATCTCGGCTCCGCCCGCCTGCAGGGCGAGCATCAGGTTCGCCGTCTCGGTGGTGACGTGGAGGCAGGCGCCGATGCGCACGCCGGCGAGCGGCTTGGAGGCCGCGAAGCGGTCGCGGATCTGCGCGAGGACCGGCATGAACGTCGCCGCCCACTCGATGCGGGCCTTGCCCGCGTCGGCGAGCGCGAGGTCGCGAACGTCCCCGCGCGCCTTCTCGAGAGTTTGCACGTATAGCTCCTTGGTGGCTAGGTTGTCGAAAAAATCGGCGACCGTGCTTGTTGAAACCAGCTCAAACGGCGACGAACCGAATCTCATTCGCCGCGAGGCGTCGGCGATTCATCCCTGGTAGACCGCCTCGTGAACGGAATCGATGCGTATCTCGACCGGCTCGCTTCGGCAGAGCCGGCTCCGGGCGGCGGGAGCGCCGCGACGCTGGTCGGCGCGATGGGCGCGGCGTTGTGCGCGATGGTCGCCCGCATCACCGCCGGCAGCCCACGCCACGCCGAGCGCCGCGCCGAGGCGCTCGCCCTCGCCGAGGCGGCCGACGCGCTGCGCGAGCGCTTCGAAGCGGCCCGCCCGCTCGACGAGGCGGCGTTCCTGCGCGTCGTCGAGGCGCAGGCGTTGCCCAAAGCGACCGACGAGCAGAAGGCGCTCCGGACGACGGCCCTTCAGCAGGCGCTCGCCGCGGCCGCCGAAGCGCCGCTCACGGCGGCCGGCCTCGCCGCCGAAGGCTTCGCCCTCACCGAGGACGCGCTCGCGCTCGGCAACGCCAACCTCGCCAGCGACGTCGAATGCGCGGCGCATTTTTTTCGGGCGGCTTTCGCGGCGAGCGTCGCGAACGTGCGCATCAACCACCGCTTCCTCAAGGACCCGGCGACCGTGGCCGCACAGAACGAGCGATTGACCGCGATCGCGACGGCCGCCGCCGACGCCGAGAAGCGGATCCTCACCACTCTCGCCAAAGGGTGAACGCGTTTTGCCAAATCGTGTGAAGCCGCTCGCGCGAATTCTCGCCGAGGGCAGCGACGCTCAGCACGGGCTGAAACGGTCTCTCGGTCCCTGGTCGCTCACCGCGATGGGGATCGGCGCCATCATCGGGACCGGCATCTTCGTCCTCACCGGCGTCGCATCGGCGACGCGCGCGGGGCCGGCGATCACGATCTCGTTCGTCGTCGCCGGCATCGTGAGCGCGCTCGCCGCCCTGTGCTACGCCGAAGTCGCGAGCAAGATCCCCATTGCCGGAAGCGCGTACAGCTATGCGTACGCGACCTTCGGCGAAGTGCTCGCGTGGATCATCGGCTGGGACCTGATCCTCGAGTACGGGCTCGGCGCCGCCACGGTGAGCATCGGCTGGTCCGGCTACTTCGTGAACCTGCTGCAGACCGTGGGCATCACGCTGCCCCAGTCGCTCGTGCACTCGCCGTTCGATCCGATGACGCCCGGGATCCTGAACGTCCCGGCGGCGATCATCATTCTGATCATCACGGCGCTGCTCGTCAAAGGAACGCGCGAGTCGGGCACGGTCAACGCGGTGATCGTCGCCGTGAAGCTGTGCGTCGTCGTGTTCTTCATCATCATCGGCGTCGGACACATCGACCCCGCGAACTACCATCTGCCGGCCGGTCCGCAGACCGGCGCGGGCGGCTACTTCCCGTTCGGCTGGGGAGGCGTCTTCGGGGGCGCCGCGTTCATCTTCTTCGCCTACATCGGCTTCGACGCGGTGTCGACGACCGCCGAGGAGGCGAAGAACCCCAAGCGCGATCTGCCCTTCGGCATCATCGCCAGCCTGCTGATCTGCACGGTCCTCTACATCATCGTCGTTATCGTCCTGAACGGGATGGTGCCGTTCAACGAGCTGAACGTCGCTTCGCCCGTGGCGTTCGCGGTGACGCACGCCGGGCTCGGCTGGGCCGCGTTCATCATCTCGCTCGGCGCGATCGCGGGGCTGACGACGGTGCTCCTCGTGATGATGTTCGGACAGAGCCGGATCATCTTCTCGATGGGGCGTGACAACCTGCTCCCCGGCTGGTTCACGGCGATCCATCCGCGCTTCCGCACGCCGGCGTTCTCGACGATCTTCTTCGGGATTCTCATCGCGATCGCGGCGGCGTTCACCAACATCAACTTCGTCGGCTCGCTGACGAACATGGGCACGCTGGCGGCCTTCGTCCTCGTCTCCCTCGCGCTTCCGGTGCTGCGCAAGCGGCATCCCGAGCTGCGCGGCGGCTTCGAGGTGCCGTTCGGGCCGTACGTAGTCCCGATACTCTCCGCCATCGCGGCGCTGTTCCTCATCTTCTATCTGAAGGAAGGCAGCGTTCGAGCCTGGGGAATCCCCTTGCCGTGGCTGGGCTTCGTGATCTGGCTCGCGGTCGGGATGATCGTCTACCTGGGCTACGGGCGCAGTCACAGCACCGTAGGCGCCGACGACGCGGCGGTGCCCGCGCCGACCACGCCCTGACGCGCCGCACGGCGAGGGCACATGCGAAGGGCCGGGAGCGATCCCGGCCCTTCCTCGCGTACCGGCGTGCCGCTACGCGCCCGACGGAGCCGTCGCCGGCTGTCCGTTGCGCTCGCCCTTCAGCGTCGGTTCGGCGAGCGTCCCGGGCGGGGGCGACTCCTTGCGCTGCGCGAGCGCGGCGTAGCCCGCGGCGAGCGCACCGGCGAGGAGCAGCGTCTTGAGCACCGGGTGCGAGAGCTTCTCGTGCACGCCGAGGGCGCGATCCACGGAAAGCGCGCCGTAGCCCGAGGACGCCAGGGCGAGCGCGCCGGTGCTGTAGAGGACGCCGACCTCGATCCCGTTGTTCGAGGCGTAAAAGCCGTTCTTCGCGTGCACGGTCGTTTGCGCGACGAGCATGTTCGCGAGGAGCATCGCCGGGCCGACCGGGCCGCCCGCGCCCGCCGCGATCAGCAGCCCCGCGACCACCTCGCCGTACGAGGCCATCGCGGCGTAGGTCTCGCCCGGCTTGAAGCCGAGGCTCTCCATGAAGCCGGCGGCGCCCTTCGGGCCCGGTCCTCCGAACCAGCCGAACGTCTTCTGCGTCCCGTGCGATGCGTAGCTGAGCCCGAGCGCGAGGCGCGCGGCGAGCAGCCCGAGATCGTCGATCATCCGCTACTCCACCGCCGCCGGATCGTTCGAGGCGTCCTCGATGGTCGTGATGCGTTCCGCGCCGTGGATCGTCTCGCGGACCTTTTCGCCGCCTTCGCGGACGGGATCGGAGACGACGGCGTAGTGCCCGTGGCCGTGGCCGTGGCCGTGGTCTTCGTGGAGCGTCCCGGCGAGGACGCGCCCGTCGTCCAGCGTGACGCGGACCGGCTTCCCGACATAGGGTCGCACTTCGTCGTCGGTCATGTTCTGTTCGCAGCTCCTCACGAGATGAGACACCGGGACGACACGCCGCCCCGACAGTGCTTCATCCCCGAACCGGCGCGCGCCGAATCTCCGGCCCGCCGGCCTCTCAGGGTAAGTCGTGCGCCGCGCGACGCAGCTCGTCGGCGATCTCGCCGGCCGAGAATCCCCGGTGCGAGAGCGAGGTGATGAGCTGCGTCACGGCCTCGCGCAGCGCGCGGCGCTGCCCGCGCCGATCGGCGCTCGGGACCGCCGAGGCGACGCGCGTCCCGCGCCGCCCGTCGCCCGCGATCCAACCGGCCTCGCGCAACTCCGCGTAGGCGCGCGCGACCGTGTTCGGCGCGACGCCGAGGTCGCCGGCGAGCTGGCGGACCGTCGGGAGCTGGGCACCCGGCGCGAGCTCCGTGCGCTCGATCGCCGCCCGGATCTGCGCCGCGATCTGCGCGTACGGCGGCTGCTCGAGCGCGGGATCGACGGCTACGAGCGCATCAGGCATGCAGCGCGCGCCAGCGCGCGAGCTCGGCCGCATCCGGCGGGCGGCAGACGAGGACGCTCTGGCGCACGACGGTCGCCAGGACCACGGCGAACGTGGCGACGGCGATCGTCGTTTGTGCCGCGGTGCCGCCCTGCGTGAACACCAAGAAGACGAACACCGGCGCCGCCGCCACCCCGATCAAGTTCGTCGTGCGTACTTCGCGGATCCGTGCGTCGGCGAACCGTTCGACGGGGACGTCGTCGCCGGTGATCAGCGCCGGGAGCGATGCGACTTGCCACGCGATCGCGAGGATCGCCAACGATGCCAGCGTCACGACGACGGCGGCGAGCGGCGCGACGCGAAGCGCGACGAAGGGCGCGAACGCGACCGCCAGCGCGATCGCGTACGCGTACGGCGGAACGACGTCGAAGGGCGTGCGCGCCTGCAGGGCCGCGACGCGCCGCCCACCGAGGTGACGGAGCCGCAGATACCCTGCGAAGAGCCCGACGGCGAGCAGCACGGTGCACGCCGCGTACAGCAGCGCCAGGGAGATCGTCGTCGCCAGCGCGAGGACGGCGAGCGCGGCATCGCCGGTGGCGACGGCGACGCCGGCGGCGGCCGGCATCGCTTCGAGACAGGACCGGCGCAGCAACACCTCGTGCAGCCGTGCTTGGGCTTCGGCGTCGCGCGCGACGCGGGGTACCATCCCGCACGCGCTGCCCATGCAGCCGCGGCTCAGGAACGCCCAGACGCTCATCGCGCCGAAGAACGCCGCCATCGCCAAACGCAGTCCCGCAACGTCCACGCCGTGCCTCCCGTTCGTATCAAGAGGCTAACACAAAGCGCAGCTTTGTGTCAAATGGCTGATACGAACCGCGCCGGTGTCAGGCCACGAGGTCGAGGAACGGGCGGATGTCGGCTTCGTCGACTTCCATCCCGACCTCGGCCGAGTTCCAGCGCTCGTCGTGGAAGTCGGACCCCGCCGTCATCACCAGCCCGAGCCGCCCGGCGCAGGCGCGGTAGTGCGCGATCTGCGCCGTGGAGTGCGTCGGATAGAACACCTCGAGCCCCGCCAGGCCGTGCTCGGCGAGCGCGTTGATGACGCGCTCGTCCTTCAGCCGGCCGGGGTGCGCGAGGACGGGGACGCCGCCGACCCCGCGGATGGCGTCGATCGCCTCGAGCGGCGTGATGTGGTTCGAGGGCGCGTAACCCGGCTTGCCGCGCGAGAGGAGCCGGTCGAACGCGGCTTGGACGTCGGGGACGACGCCGCGCCGGACCAGCGCTTTCGCGACGTGCGGGCGCCCGAGCGCGTGCCCGTCCGGCGACTCCGCGAGGACTTCGTCGACGGTCAGCGCGTAGCCGGCCGAGCCGAGCCCGGCGAGCATCGTGTCGATGCGCCGCCGGCGGAAGTCGCGATTGCGCTGCAGCACGTCGGCGATCGGCGAGGGACCCGTCGGGATGCGGAACCCCAGCACGTGGACGTCGGCGCCGTGCCACGTCGTGTTGATCTCGACGCCCGTCACCACGCGCTGGCCCGGTGCGTCGACGTCGGCGTAGGCGCGGGTCGTGTCGTGATCGGTGATCGAGAACCACGCGACGCCGCGCTTGCGCATGCGCGCCACGAGCTCGCGCGGCGCGAGCGTGCCGTCGCTCTCGCGCGTGTGCGAGTGAAAGTCGACGATCAAGCGCCGGCTTCGCGCGGTGCGCCGCCGGCGCGCGGCCGCCGCTCGACGAGCAGACGGATCGCGGTGCGCACGTTGCCGTCGATCTCGACGTCGGTGAACTCCGGCACGCATGCGATGTCGAACTCGCTGCTCTCCAGGTAGGAGCGCGCGATCGCGATCGCTTTGATCGCCTGGTTGGTCGCCCCCGCGCCGATCGCTTGCAGCTCCGCCCGCGGCTTTTCGCGAATCACGCCGGCGAGGGCGCCGGCGACCGAGTTGGGATTCGATTGAGCAGACACCTTGAGAACGCCCGACGCCGGCGTCCTCTGTGGCTCGATCATGCTAAGCCTCGAAGATTAATGCGTTTGATGTCGAGCGCACGTCCGGTAGCGACGTCGATCGTCGCGACAGCCGCGCAAAACTGTCGTGTACCCGTTTTTTGCACGGCGAAGCGCTCGGACACGGCATTCGTGAAGCGCTCCAGCACCGGCCCGGCGTCCATGCCGATGACGCCCTCCGACGGTCCGGTCATCCCGACGTCGGTGAGATAGGCGGTGCCGCCCGCGAAGATCTGCTCGTCCGAGGTCTGGACGTGGGTGTGCGTCCCGAACAGCAGCGAGACGGAGCCGTCGAAGAACCGCCCCAGCGCCATCTTCTCCGACGTCGCCTCGGCGTGGACGTCGACGACGATCACCTTCGTGCGCTCGCGCAGCTCGTCGACGAGCGCGCGCCCGACGCGGAACGGATCGTCGACCGGCGGCATGAACACGCGCCCCATCAGATTGAGGACGCCGACCGTCACGCCGCTCGCCTCGAACGTCCCCGCGCCGCGGCCCGGAAGCGCGGGCGGATAGTTCGCAGGCCGCAGGATGCGGTCGGTCTCGTCGAGCTGCGCGCGGAACTCGCGCTTGTCCCAGATGTGGTTGCCGGACGTGATGAAGTCGACCCCGGCCGCGAACATCTCGTCGGCGGTCTGGGTGGTCAGACCGAACCCGCCGGCGGCGTTCTCCCCGTTGGCGATCACGGCGTCGGCGTGGTGCTGCTCGCGCGCGAGCGCGAGGTGCTTCTTCAAGGTGTCGCGTCCCGGCGAGCCCATGACATCGCCGACGACGAGGATCGTGATGGTGGTCTGGGTTAGGATCTGGCCCTGGCTTTCGCGCGTTTTCCGGCGTGGACGAAGTAGACGAGGACGCGTTGTTCTTCCCGGAATCCCACCAGGCGCTGCTTCTGCGTCGGGTCCCGCAGCGCGTCGAGCGCGACCTCGACCAGCTCGTCGCGCGCCGCGGCGTCGTCGTCGAACGGCTGCGCGGTATGGTCGCGCACGAGCCGCTCGCCGAACGCATCGGCGAAGAGTGCGGTCAGCAGCTCGAGCTCCTCGCGCGCGAAGCTCGCCGCGTCGCGGGTAACGTGGACGAACGCGACCGAGGCGTCGCGGTCGCTCGTCACCGCGATCTTCGAGGGCGTCTCGCCGCGCAGCTCGAGGAACGCGCGAACGTGCTCGCCGATGCGATCGGCGAGCGCGCGCGTCGTCGCGCGGTCGAGCCGCTCGCGCACCGCGAACGACAGCGTGAGCGTCGCGTCAGCCGGGTTCGAGCGGACGCTGTGGAGTTCCGGGAAGCGGACCAGCAGCGCGACGACGCGGTTGACCGTGTCGGCGGACTCGAACGCGGGCGGGCGAGGGGTGTACATGGCTCTCTCGTCGGGGTGACGGGTGGGATGGGGGGACGATGCTTCGGACCCGGTTCGGCCCGGGACCTCTCGCACCGACCCGGGGCTCGTCTGCGCGAGACGCCCGAGCCGTCTAGTGGGCTCGCCCTCGCGCGAGCCCCCGCATCACCCTCGGGCGAGCGCCTGTCGCGGAGAGAGCGCTTAGCCCGCCGTGGCGGCCGGGAGCACGGCGCGAATCTCCGTCCCGCCGGTCTCCGGAGTCTCGACCGCGAGGTCGCGCGCCAGCCGCTCGACGATCGCGAGCCCCCGGCCCGACTCCGCGTACGGATCGCGATGCGGCGCCCACGGCTTCACGCGAAGCCCCGGACCGTGGTCGCGGACGACCAGGACCGGCTTCTCGCCGTGGAGCTCGAGCCGGACGACGACGTTGCCGCCGGCGTAGCGCACGGTGTTGGCCACGAGCTCGCCGTAGATGAGCTCGGAAGCGTCGACGTCGACCGGGGGGACGCCGGGCTTGCGCAGCAGCTCGCGGAACGCGCGCCGCTTGCCGAGCACCCGCTCTGCTTTGTCCTTGACCATCCACACGACCGCCACCGACGCCACCTCCTCTCTCACCGTCGGTTGTACCGAGCCGGCGTCGAGGACTCTCCCCTGGGAACGGGGGATCGCGCTGCGGAGGCCCAGCAGGGCCAGGAGGTCCAAGCGGCCGCGGCCGAGGCGAAGAGGCTCATCCATGACGTCCCTGGGAGCACGCGTCCTGCGTGCGACATGGGGTCAAACGCGCCCTCACCCGCTGCGCTGTCCGGCGGGCGCTTGCCGGTGTGCGTCTCGTCACACTATCCCGCTCGGCAGGCAACCTTGTAAAGGAGCCCACGTAAAGTGTCGGTAAACTGCCGGCCGGGGCTTAGCCCGCCTGGCCCAGCAGCGTGAGCGTCCCCATCCAGAGACCCAGCCCGACGCAGACCGTCGCGACGACGCCGGCGACGATGTTCCCGAGAAGCGAGTTCACCCGCTTCCCGAGCACCTTCTTGTCGTTCGAAAGCACGAGCAGAAAGCCGAGCACGATCGGCAGCACGAACGCGTTGAACGCCTCGACCCACAGCGTAATACGGATGAGCGGCAGCCGCGGGATCAACACGACCGCTGCGGCGACGACGACCATGGCGGCGTACAGGCCGTAGAAGCGCTTCGCGTCCAAGCACCCGGCGTTGAGCGAGCAGCGCCACGCGAACGCCTCGCCGAACGCCCACGCCGTGGCGAGCGAGACGACGAGCGCGCCGAGCAGCGATGCGCCGAGGAGCCCGGCGCCGAACGCGATCCCGGCCCATTTCGAGCCGGTCAGCGGCACCAGCGCGAGCGCCGCGTGCGCGGCGTCGCTGACGTTGATGTGGTGCACGAACAGCGTCGCGGCGCAGGTCACCACGACGGCGATCATGATGAGCTGCGTCGCGATCGCGCCGAGCGCGGTGTCGACGCGCGCCGCCGGCATGTCGGCCTCGCGCAGCTGCTTGTCGACCGTCGCGGACTGCTGGTAGAAGATCATCCACGGCATGATGACGGCGCCGATGTTTCCGGCGACGAGCAGCAGGTACTCGCGGTCGTAGAGCGGCTGCGAGCCGAACAGCCCCTCGCGCACGAGCGCCGTGCCGCTGGGATGCGCGGCGATCGCTGCCGGGATGAACAGCAGCTCGAGCAGGCACAGCATCAGCGCGATGATCTCGGCGCGCTTGTAGCGGCCGCTCAGCGCGATTCCGATCAGCAACGCGGCCGACGCGGCGACGAGCGGGGCAGGCGGGATCCCGAAGATCAGCGCGACGCCGGCGATCCCGATGAACTCGGTGATCAGCGCGGCGAGGTTGGTCAGCAGCATCGTCCCGAGCGAGATCCACGTCCAGCCGAGGCCGTAGTGCTCGCGGATCAGCTGCGCGTGCCCTTTTCCGGTGACGGTCCCGAGCCGGACGGTCATCTCCTGGACCACGAACAACGGCACGATCAGCAGCAGCTGGAGCAGCACCAGCTTCATGCCGAACTGGGCGCCCGACGTGGCGGCGGTGGTGATGCTGCCGGCCTCGGTGTCGGCGAAGGCGACGATGAGGCCCGGGCCCGCGACGGCGAGGTAGCGCCAAATCGGGTTGCCCGTGCGCGGCGGGACGATCGTTTGGGGTTCAGCGTGGACCGCGGCCATCGACACTCCGGAAACTGTGAGGGACGCCTAACAGTTGCCGTAGGCGCGCCGAATTCCCTCGGCAATCGGCGTATACCCGTCCGCGGACGGAACGCCCCGGCCTGCGTCGAAGCAGGCGAGGTGCTTCTCCTGCTGCCCCTGGTGGTGGCGCTCGCCACCGCGACGCCGACGCCGAAGCCCCAGCCGACCAACCCGTTCACGCTCGATCCGCTGCCCGCCACGCCGTACCCGCTGCCGGTGATCGGGACCACGCGCGCCAAACCGCTGTGCACGGCGTTGCGCAGGGCGGTCGCGCCGGCGCTCCAGGCCGCGATGAAGAACGACGTCACCTACAAAGTGCTGCGCGGCCGCGTCTTCGACTACGTCGCCAAGGACACCGAGACGCAGCGCGACATGCACCTCATGCAGATGGATCACACGGTCGACGAGCTCGTGAAGAGCACGAACCAGCTCGAAGACGCGCTGAAGAATCCCGCGCTCGACCCGCCCGCCAACGCGAAGCCCGAAGACGTGAAGGCGATGCACGACTTGAAGAGCACGCTCAGCAACGTGCTGGCCGCGCAGAAAGTGCAGCTCAACGCAATGAGCGGCTTCGTCGAGACGGAGCGCATGCGCAGCATGGGAAAGATGAGCGAGATCGACCAGCAGATGATCAACGTCACCACGCCCAACATGATGGTCAACGGCGTGATGACGACCGCGCCGCCGATCTCGGGCTTCCTGCGCGACGATTCGCACATCAACGTCCTGCCGGAGCACGAGACGCCGAAGTCGCTCCACGACGCCCACCTCCTCGACGACGACTTGCGCGACATCGCGACGTTCACCCAGCACACGGAAGAGGCGGCGACGCGCGTCATCGTTCCGGCAGCCGAGCGCTGCAAGTAACGCCCGCGCGCCGTCCGAGGCGCGGGCCGAGCGCGGCGCGAAGGGTCTGACCGCGATGGCGGTCCCGCGCAAGCCGATCGACGCGCCGACGCCCGAAGCCTCGGCGTTCCTCGAATCGGCGATCGAGCAGTACGGGAAGGCGACCTACAATTTCGCCTTCCGGCTCACCGGGAACGAGGCCGACGCTCGCGACCTGACCCAGGACGCCTTCATCCGCGTCTACCGGGCCTGGCGATCGTTTCAGCCCGGGACGTCGTTCCTCTCGTGGATCTACCGGATCGTCACGAATCTGTACCGAGATGAACTTCGGAGGAGAAAAGGACGTTTCCAGGAGGAGATACCCGAGGATAACGCTCCGCAGGAGTACGGGGGCCAGCGCCCGCTCGCCGTCGACCCCATCGAGGAGTACGTGTCCGGTCAGCTGGGCGAGCCCTTATCGAAGGCGCTGGCGCAGCTGTCCCCCGAGCAGCGCCAGGTCGTGGTTCTCGCCGACATCGAGGAGTACAGCTACCAGGAGATCGCGGACATCATGGGATGTTCGATCGGAACGGTCCGCTCGCGGCTGCACCGTGCGCGAGCCCTCCTCCGTCGGCTGGTGACGCGGGCGCAACAGGAACAACGATGACCACCCACTACGATCGCGACATCCTCATCGACTACGTTCACGGCGAGCTGACGCCGGAAGCCGACGCGGCCGTTTTCGAGCACCTCGAGATCTGCACCGCATGCCGCGCCGCGCACGACGAAGAGGCGGCGCTCGGCGAGACGCTGCGCACCCTTGCGCGCGGCGCGGAGCTCGAGCTGCCCTCGATGGTGAAGGCACGCGTGTGGGACGCCGTTCGCCGCGAGCGTCCCTCGTGGCTCGAACGCCTGCGCGCGGGGCTCGCACCGCGCTTCGCCGTGCCGGTCGCGGCGCTCGTCCTGGCCGGTCTCTACTTCGGCGTCCCGATCTTCCACGCGCAGCAGCCGGCGCCGGGCATCGCCGCGGCGTTCTTCCTCGACGAGCACAACGCCGAGGTGCAGCAGAATCCGCTCGGCCCCGGCGTGAGCCCCGCCGTGTACGGCGTCGCTTCCGACCGCACCAGCACGTCCGCCGCCTCGTACATCGATACCGCCGACGCCGCCACGCTCGACGACGCCGTCGGTGCGTACCGCTAGCGCGCTTCTCGGCCTCGCCGTCCTCGCGCTCGGCGTGCCGGCGGCGGCGCAGCCGCACCCCGCGGCAGCCGCACCGAAGCGCGCCGTGCCGACGCTCGCACCGAACGACGGCCGCCCGCTGATCGTCGCCGCGATCGCGGCCGGGAAGCACACCTCGTACGTCGGGCAGCTCTCGCTCATCATGAGCGGGACGACCCAGGCGACGGCCGTCGTCTCGAAGATCGAGCACCGGGCGCCCGACGAGACCCGGCGCACGTACCTGGCGCCGCGCGTGCTGTATGGACAGTACGTGATCAGCCGCGGTGCGGTCTCGTGGGACGTCGATCCCGCGACCAAGCGCGTCGTCGTCACCGAGAACCACGCCGCGGCCGATCCGGTCGCGGCGGTCGACGACGTCGCGCTGCTCGACGCGAACTACCGCGCCGAGCGCAGCGGGACGGACGCGATCGCGAACCGCCGCGTCGACGTCGTCGACCTGGTGAGCAAGTACACCGGCGAGCGGGCGATGCGGCTTTGGATCGACGACCAGACCCACGTCGTGCTCGCGCGCGAGTCGTACCACGGGGACGGCTCGCTGGCGTGGCGCACGCGCTTCGACGACATCCGCTACACCGACGACATCCCGCCGGCCATCTTCGACTCCACGGTGCCGGCGGGATTCAGCGTGACGCACGGCCGCACGTACGCGAAGCCCGCGACCGTGCCGAACGCGCTGCCGAACCCCGGCTTCGCGCCGATCACGCCGCGCTATCTGCCCGAAGGCTTCGCTCTCACCGGCGCCGACCTCTCGGAGAGCGGCGGCGTCCACAACCTGCATCTGATCTACAGCGACGGGATCCGCACGATCTCGCTGTTCGAGAACGGCGCCGGCCGGACGACCGACTTCACCGGGATGCACGTGCAGACGACGTCCTTTGAAAACCATACCGCCTCGTACGTGCACGAAGGACCGACGACGCTGCTCTCCTGGAAGGAGCACGGCCTCGGCTTCGTCCTGATCGGCGACCTCGAGCTGAAGCAGCTCGTCAGCATCGCGACCAGCGTCGTCCCGTAGAGGCGCCCGAGAGGCGCCCGCATCGAAGCTTGCGGCGCGGCCGGCCGCGTTCGTCCCGCCCGAGGCTCGGCTCGCACTAAAACTATTGATTTAAGAGAGCGGACGTGCTTACATGCAACTATGCTTCCAGTTGCAGTTCCGCTCGTGCAGCCGGCGCCGCCGCTCGACCCCGCCGCGCCGGCCGCCGCGTGGGGAGCCGCCGCCTCGCTGACCCTTCCGTGGGACGCCTCGCATTCGCGGCCCGCGGACGAGCCGACGACGGTCACGGTCGCGACGGACGGGCGCTTCCTGTACGTCCGCTTCCAGGCGACCGAGCACGAGCACGTGACGGCGACGCAGCGCAGCGACGACACCGTCGTCGGCGGAAGCAACGTCAACGGCGGGATCGCCTGGACCGACGACGCGGTCTGGGTCGATCTGTGGCCCACCGGGCCGGCGGGCTTCGAGTACCAGTTCGAGTCCAACCCGATCGGCGCGCACAACGAGGCGTCCTCGGAGAACGCGGCGTTCGCGCCGCACTGGAGCTCGCGCGGCACCATCGGACCCGACGGCTACACGGTGACGATGGCGATCCCGCTCGCGGTCGTGCACGGCGCGCACGCGGGCACGTGGCGAATGCAGTTCGTCCGGTACGTCCGCGCGACCGGAGCGCTGGACGTGTGGTCGTCGGACCCGTCGCAGACGAATCCCGACACCGCGACCATCGCCGGGACGATGACGTTCCCGGTGCTCGCGCGCCCGCCGCTGCCGCAGCCGCGTCTCGACCTGTACGGTCTCGGCGCGCTGGCGGCGCCGTCGGCGGGCGGATCGACCTCGCGCGCCGGCGCGGATTTCTCGATCCCGGTTTCGCAGACGGCGTCGTTCTACGGCACCTTTCACCCCGACTATTCCAACGTCGAGCTGGACCAGCAGTCGATCTCGCCGACGGTCTATCAGCGCTACTACTCCGAAGTGCGGCCGTTCTTCACGCAGGCCTCGGGCTTCTACAACCAGTTCAACTGCGACGTCTGCAGCGGGGCGCACACCATCCTCTATACGCCGGCGATCCCGACGCGGAGCCAGGGCTACGCGTTCGAGGGACGGCAGGGAGCGTTCGGGTTCGCGGCGTTCGACGCGATCGGCGTGAACCGCGACGACAACGCGTCAGCGCTCGACTATACTTCGTCGGACAATCATTGGAACGCGTCGGTCGAGCACGTGTCGGCGGACCTTCCCGGGCTCGTGGACGACGCGACCGAAGCCGGCGTGAGCTGGTCGAACGGCAAGGAGCTGAGCGCGTACGCGAACGCGGCGCAAGAGTCGGGCACGCTGATCACCGATCCATCGCAAGCCAAGCTCGCCGAATTCGGCGGAGGATGGTCGAATCAGAAGTTCGCCGCGTACGGTGCGGTTCGGGAGATCGGCGCGCAGTTCGATCCCGTCGACGGCTTCAGCTCGCATTCCGGGATCGCCGGATACGCGCTCTATACCGCGCGGGTCTGGACGTTCTCCCCGAACAGCCCGCTGCTCTCCGCGGGAGCCGGCGTGTTCGTGGATCGCTATGCGGGGCCGACCTTCGGACAGGCGCAGAGCGACAACAGCCTGACGATCGATCTGCTGACGAAGAGCGCGTGGGACCTGCAAATCTTCTCCGGTTCCGACTACTGGCGATTCGGTCCGCTGCTCGAGCCGATCTCGCAGAACGGCGGCGTCGCGCTCACCTACCACAGCGGTCTGCAGAACAACCTCAACAATTTTCCCTCGCACGGCTCGTCGGCGACGCCGACCGAGATCCAGTATTACACCGGACGGTACGGCACGGGCCGGCTCGACACGTGGTATCGCACCTCGACCATGCGCGTCGGCGACCGGGGCTTCTTCACGATCGCGATCGACGACACCGCGCAGCGATTCGGCGGGCGATCGCCGGACAACGTGCAGTGGTTCGACTCGCTGAGCTATTCGTACCAGATCGCGAGCAACTCGTCGCTGGCGATCGGGCTGCGGCGCGTGACCGGCGTTCCGCCGTTCCCGAACGGCGGCGGTAACTGCGTGGGCGCATGCTCGAACGTCTCGGTCGCGTACCATTTGCGGCTGGCGCGCGAGGAGTTCTATCTCGCGTACGGCGATCCGAACACCCTGACGACGGTCCCGCAGTTGCTTCTCAAAGTGATCTTCTACGCCGGCGGCAACAAAGGCACGTAGCGCGTCCGATCCACGGCTTGCCGGTCAGGGCTGAGCGCGTGATCCACGGGCATGGGACTGACCGTTTCTTCCGTGCCCGGCGTGCTGGCGAAGATCCGCACGGCGCGCGACGTCGCGCTCGGAACGTACTTCTTGCGTGACGGCGCCGTGAGCGACGCGCTCCTGGCGGCGGCGAAGCGGGGCGCGCACGTGCGCGTGAGCGCGCAGGCCGATCCGTACGGCGGCGCCGCGGGCGACCCGCGCGCCGGCGACACGGCGCGCATCGCGGGCGAGCTGCGCGACGCGGGCGCGGCGGTGACGCTGTTCCCGCGCGAGGCTCGCGGCTTTCATCTGAAGGCCGCCGTGTGCGACGGCGTCGCCTATCTCGACGAGCGGAACTGGACCGGCGGCGGAAAGGACGTCGTCGTCGCCGACGACGACCCGCGTGACGCGGCGCTCGTGCGCGACGGGCTCGACGGCCGCGGCGGCGACGACGGTACGCTGGCGACGCGCAAGGACGCCGCGCTCCGCAAAGAGGCGGCGCTGTTGGACGGCGCGCCGCACGCGCCGGCGCTCGTCGAGACGGAATACGTCGGCGCGGGCCCGCTCACGCGCGCGCTGCGCGAGCATGCCGCAGCCGGGGGGCCGACGACGCTCATCGTCGCCGAAGGCGCGCACAGCCGGCCGGAGCGGAAGGCGATCGCGTCGCTGCGGCGCGACGGCGTCCGCGTGCTGACGCACGGCGCCGGCGTGAAGCTCGCGCTCGTGGGCGATGCGGCCTGGATCGGTTCCGCGAACGGCACCAGCACCTTCTACACCGGAAAGGACGGCGTCCGCCACACCACGGGCGATCAAGTCGACTGGGGCCTCGTCACGCAAGAGCCGCAGCTCGTCGACGCGGTGCGCGCCGCGCTGACACGCGACGCCGCCGCATGAACACGCCGCCGGGATCGCCGGCGGCGTGAGGCGCGTCGGAGCCGGCTACTTCGAAGCCGGCGGCCGTTGCTGCTGTGCGTGCTCGGCGCGATGGGCGCGCATCTGCTGCAGCTCGCTGCGGAGCTGCGTGCGTTGGTCCGGGCTTAGGATCGCGTCGATCTCGCCGCGGAGCTTCTCGCGGTTCGCCTTGCGCGTCGCATCGTCGGCGTTGCGGTTCGCTTCGCGCGACTGCTTCATCGCGTCGCGGATCTGGTGCTTCTGGGCGTCGCTGAGGTTCAGCTTGGCCAGCGCGGCGCGCATCGGGTTGAAGCGGTGGTGGTGGTGGTGCGCGCCGGGCGCCGCGTCTTGCGCGGACGCGGCGGGCGGGGGCGCCTGCTGCGCGCACGCCGCCACGGGGACGGCCAGCGTCGCGGCGAGCGCGATGGAGGTGAGGAAACGAGGGATGAACACGGGATGAGAACTCCTGCGTCGCGTGGACGCGTGACGTAGTGCGTGTGACGTACTACGCGCGCGTCCCGGCAGAAGTCGTGAAAGCGGCGTTAGACCTCGACGCGCGGCGCGTCAGCCCAGGCTGTTGATCGCCTTGACGATGGCGGACTCCGGCGTCTCGCCGTCCGTCTCCCAGGCCACTTTCTTGTTCTTGTCGATGAGGACCAGCGTCGGGAACCCGGCCCGCAAGTACTCGTGCGCGACCTTGAGGTCGGGGTCGAACGCGACGGGATAGCGGACGTTGAACGTCTGCGCGAAGCGGTTGACGTCGACTTGGGACTCGGGTCCCGTGTAGCTCATGTCCTTCGCATCGCCGCTCACCGCGACGATCGCGATCTTGCCCTGATACTTCTTCGCGATGTCGTTCATCACGGTCGTCTCGCGCTGGCAGTGCGGACACCACGTTGCGAACACCTCGAGCAGCACGGGGCCGCTCGTCTGGTCGAGATCGAACGGTCCGGCGTCGGTCTGCACGGCGAACTCCGGCGCTTTGTCGCCCACCTTCAAGTTCGACTGGATCGGTGACTCGGTCGCGTTCTGCGGCACGACGTTGCGGGACGACAATCCGACCGCGACGACGATCGCGATGAGAACGATCGCGAGGGTCGCATACAGGATCAGCTTGCGGCGATCGGCGGGGCGTTTGACGGCGGTGCGGCTCATGAGGCGTTTCCTATTTTGGCGTCGACCGCGAGCGCTCCGGGCGCGCGCAGCGCGACGATGAGGGCGAGGACGATCAGCACGGCGTCGCGCGCGACCTCGGCCCACGAGGTGGTGGTCTTGTCGTTCGGCCCGAAGCAGCCGCACGAGAGGTGAAGTCCGCGGATCACCGCGGACGCGATCGCGGCGTCGAACAGGACGAACAGCGCGGTCGCGACCCATGCGGCCGCGCGCGTGAACAGGCCGAGCACGAGGTAGCCGCCCAGCAGCACTTCGAGGAACGGCAGCGCGAGCGCCATCGGCGCAACGAACGCGCGCGGCACGATGCCGAACGCGGCGATCTCCTGGGCGAACTCGATCGCGTGCCCGATCTTCAGCGCGCCGGCGGCGAGGAAGATCGCCCCGATCGCCACCCGTAGCAGCAGCACGACGATTCCGACGGCACGCTCACCGCGCGCCGTCGCGGCGAGCGCGCTCACGTCGCCGCCAGCGCCGCCCGTTCCACTTCGTGCACGAGCGCGCGCTGGCGCGGCGGGATCGCCTGCACGTCGGTCGCCTCGACCTCGGTGCCGTCCTCGAAACCGAGGATCGTTTCGGCGACGCACGACGCGAGCGTGTGCGGATCGTAGCCGCCTTCGAGCACGAAGACGGCGCGGCCGTCGCAGAACTCGTCGGCGACCTCGCGCACGAGCCGGCCCATCTGCCGCGCGAACGACGGATCGACGCCGAGATCGCCGACCGGATCGCCCGCGACGACGTCGTAGCCGGCGCTCACGACGATGATGCCGGGGCGCACCCGCTCGGCGAGCACGCGCAGCGCGCGCGTGTGGATGCCGACGAAACCTTCGGTCGCGATCCCGCGCGCGTCGATCGGCACGTTGACCAGCGCGGTCCCGGGCGCAACGCGATTGTCGCGCGGGTCGCCGGTTCCGGGATACGCCGGATCGGCGTGCGTGCCGAAGAACGAGACGCCTCCGCCGACCGCGGCTTGCGTGCCGTTTCCGTGATGGTAGTCGAAGTCCCACACGAGCGCGCGACCGCCGGTCTGCTGCGCGTAGGTATGCGCGGCGATCGCGACGTTGTTGAAGACGCAGAACCCCATCCCGCGCGCCGGCTCGGCGTGATGCCCGGGCGGGCGCACGAGCGCGAAGGCGCCGCGCTTCTCCGCGACGGCGCGTTCGAGGGCGACCAGCGCCGCGCCGGCGGCGCGCGCGGCACCTTCGTAGGACCCGGCATCGACGAGCGTATCGCCGGTGACGAGCTGCGCGATCTCGCCGTTCTCGAGCCACGCGCACGTCCGGCGCACGAGCTCGACGTACGCGGCGGGGTGCACGCGTCCCAGCTCTTCGGGCGTCGCGACGCGCGCGTCGAGCCGCTGCTCGAGCATCCCGCGCCGCCGCAGCTCTTCTGCGGCGACGCGAACGCGGTCGGGGCTCTCGGGGTGGCCGACGCCCTCGAGATGCGCGGTCAGCCCCTCGTCATACGCGACGAGCATCCGCTCAGGACTTCTTCGCGGTGGTCTTCTTCGACTGCGACTTCTGCTCGCGATCGATCTGGTTGATCAGCGACTGCACTTCGTTCGCCGCCTGCGAGCCGCGCGGAACGTAGGTCAGCAGCTTCTGATACGCGACCTTCGCCTTGTCGGGCTGATGCGCACCTTGGTAGCACTTCCCGAGGCCGTAGAGGATCGCGGGATTCTGCCGGGAGAGCTGCGGCGCGCCGCGGTCGAGCGCGTCGTACACCTGCACGCACTCGTTGTAGTTGTGCACCTCGTAGTCGGCCTGGCCGAGCCCGAGGAGCGCGTCCGGGCTGTGCGCGAGCTGGTACGACGCCTTGAACTCGCCGGCTGCCTGCGCGTACTGCTTGTTCGCCGCGTACGAGGCCGCCAGCATGAAATGCGAGCGCGGATCGTTCTTCGCGAGCTCCGTGACCCGCTTGAACTGGTCGATCGCCTTCTGCATCTGGTTCTCGCTCGCGTAGAGCTGGCCGAGCCGCGCGATCGCCTCGACCTGGTCGTGGTTCGGCCCTGCGCCCGCGAGATACTCGCGCTCGGCGCCGGCTTTGTCGCCCTTCGCCTGCAGGTAATCGCCGTAGGCGGTGTGCGCGCTCAGCACGTTCGGATACTGCTGGATCGCGCGCTGATATTGCCCGACCGCGTCGGAGTCCATCTTCTCCTCGGCGTACACTTGCGCTTCACGGTCGATCACGGCGACTTTGTCGGTGGGATCCGTCTGAAGTGCGAGGATGTGCTCGTACGTCGCGATCGCGTCCTTGACGTTGTGTTGCGCGGCTTCGAGCTGTCCCTTGCCGACCAGCGCGTCCATCGAGTTCGGGTCGACTTGCGTCGCGCGGTCGTAGAGCTGCTCGGCGAGCGCAATCGCGTTCTGCGCCACGTACGTCTGCGCCTCGAGGACGAGCGGATGCGGGTCCTTCGGGTTCGCCTTCGCCGCGAGGTCGAACTGCTGGCGCGCCTCGTCGTACTTCTGCTCCGCGGCGAGCACCGTTCCGTACGCGTCGTGCGCGTTTTCGTCGTTCGGGTTGAACGTCACGGCGCGCTTGGCGACGCGCTCGGCGTCCTGCGGACGCTTGAGCTGCAAATACATGTTCGTGAGCGCGCCGAGAACCGCCGCGTTCGTCGGCTCGAGGTTGCTCGCGTTCTCGAGGTCCGAGAGCGCTTCTTTCTGGTGACCGAGCGCCGCCTGCGAGACGCCGTCGTAGAAGTAGACCTGCGCGTTCTTCTCGCCGCCCGCCAGCAGCTTCTGCGTGAGCTGGATCGCGAGATCGGGCCGGTTGATCTGAACGTAGTCCGCGGCCAGCTCGCTCATGGACGTCTTGTCGCCCGGGTTGGCCTTGAGCGCCGACTCGAGCCGCGGGATCGCTTTGTCGAGCGGCTCCGGCGTGGCCGACGGCGAGGGACTGGGCGAGGGCGACGCGGTCGCGGCGGCTTTCGGCGCTTTCGCGGCCGAGGCGCCCGACGGATGTGCCGCGACCGCCGCGACGAACGCGGCGGCCGACAGGGCGAGGACGGGGAAGAGACGACGGATCATTCTAGGCGTGCACGGCTTTCGCGTCGCGGACGGCCTTCGTCAACTCCGGAACGATGGCGAAGGCATCCCCGACGACCAAGAGATCGGCGAACTCGCCGATGGGTGCGTTGGCGTCCTTGTTGATCGCGACGATCGTCTCGGACGTGCGCATCCCGACTTTGTGTTGGATCGCGCCGGAGATCCCGACCGCGATGTAGAGCTGAGGGCTGATCGTCTTACCGGTCTGCCCGACCTGATGTCCGTGGGGCACCCATCCGGCATCGACTGCCGCACGAGAGGCTCCAACGGCACCGCCGAACGCGTCGGCAAGGTCCTTCAGGATCGTGGTGAACGGTTCCGGACCGCCCAACCCGCGACCGCCGCTGACGACGACGGACGCCTCTTCGACGCCCAGCTCCGCAGCAGCTTCCTCCACCTCGTCCTCCACGGTAATCGTGGAGGCCTTCCCGCTCGACGCAATCTGAACGATCTCGCCGGCCCCGGGAGTTTCCTTCGCCGCGAAAACGTTCGGGCGGATCGCGGCGACGCCGTAGTCCGAACCGGTCAGGCGGCAGGTCGTCACGACGAGGCCGCCGAGCTTCGGCATCACGCACGACACCGTGCCGTTCTCCACGGTGAAGCCGGTGACGTCGGCGTTGATCCCGCAGTCGAGGCGCGCCGCGAAGCGCGAGCCGACGTCACGGCCCAGCATCGTGTTGCCGACGAGAACCAACGACGGTCCGGCGCTCTTCGCGACGGCTTCGAGAGCGTCGACGGCGGCGTCCAGGAATCGATCTTCGTCCGAGACGTGGATGGCGTCGAGCGGGTACCGCTTGAGCGTCTCGACCGCGCTCTGCGCGCCCGGTCCGACGACGACCGCATGCGCCTTGCCGCCGAGCTGATCGGCGAGCGTGCGCGCCTGCGTCGCCGCTTCGAGCGCGCTGCGGCGGATCGCACCGTGGTGGTGCTCGATGTACGCGATGACGTTCTTCATCACAGAAGGGCCCGTTCTTTCAAGAAGGCGACGATCTGCTGCGCGCCGTCGGCGCCGTCGGCGGCTTGCGCGACACGGCCCTTGCCGCGCGCCAGCGGCGTCGTGATGTCGACGAGCTGCGCCTTGGCACCGTCGAGGCCGAGCGTCACCGAGATCCCGAGATCGCCGGCGCCGACCTGCGCGATCGTCTTTTTCTTTGCGCCCATGATGCCTTTGAGCGACGGATAGCGCGGTTCGTTCGCGGACTTCGTCACGCTCACCAGCGCCGGCAGCGGCGCGGAGAGCGTCATGTAGCCGTTCTCCGTCTCGCGCTGCACGCGGACGCGGCCGTCGGCGACCTCGAGCGAGCGCGCGTACGTGAGCCCGGGAACGCCGAGCTTCTCGGCGAGCATCCCGGGCAAGTCGCCGCTGATCGCGTCGGTCGACTGCGTGCCGGTCACGACGAGATCGGCGTTCTGCGCCTTGATCGCGGCGGCGAGCGCAACCGCGGTGCCCCAGAGATCGCAGCCCGCGAGCGCGTCATCCGAGAGCATCACCGCATCGTCGGCACCCATCGCGAGCGCTTTGCGGACGACGTCCTTGCCCGATGCGGGCGTCATGGAGACGACGGTCACCGTGGAACCGTCGTTGAGCTTTTCCTTGAGCTGCAGCGCCGCTTCGAGCGCGTACTCGTCGAACGGATTGAGCACCGTTTCGACGCCGGTCCGCACGAGGCGCTTCGTCGCCGGATCGATCCGCTTGTCGGCGTTCGTGTCGGGGACGAGTTTGACGGTGACGAGAATCTTCAGCGAGGAAACCTCCGGACATACGAAACCCGGCGGTCTCGCCGGGTCGCGGGAACGGGCGTGGATTCGGGGAGGAGCGCCCTCGGACCCTCCCACCAGTACGAAATAACCGGTTAGATCGTCCAGGTCGCGCGGGCAGCGCCCAGCGCGGCCGCTGCCCTGGTTCCTCCGACTCGTCTTAGCTGTCGCCCCCTTGCCCGGTCTAGCGCCAGGACGGGACGACGCTCGCCTCGATCACGTCGCGGCACACCACGTAGCATTCGCAGGAGGCCGCTTTGAGACGGTCCGAGTCGGCGATCGTCACGAGCCCGCGCGACATCGCGAGCGCGCCGTCGCGTTCGAGCTGCCCGCCCGCCGACGTGACGCCGGCACGCCGCACGCCGAGGATCGTCGCGACGAACTCGTGCGTCACGTCGAAGTCCGAGCGATTGAGGCGGTCGCACGCGACGAGCAGCCAGCGCGCGAACCGCTGCACGATCGAGTGGCGCAGATTGCACATCGTCAGCTGCTCGGTGACGTGGATGCGCGCGCGAACGGCTTGAGCGACGAGCATGGCGAACGGCTCGCTGCGGCGCAACCATCGGCGGAAGTCGTCGAGCGACAGGCGCAGCACCTCGCCTTCGAACTGACAGGCCGCGTTCCGCAGCGCGACCTCGGCGTGGAGCGCCGCATCGACCTCGACGAACCCTTCGGGTCCGACGCTGGCCACCTCGAACACCGTCCCGTCCTCGAGCTGTCCCTGGACCGTCATCAACGCGCTGATCGGGAAGTCGACGCAGGACATCGGCCGGTCCTGGAGGCTCGTGCAGTCGTCGCGACGCAGGCGCACGACGCGTCCGGCAGCGGCGATCTCAGCGGCGTCGACCGGCGGAAGCGCGTCGAGCAGTCGGTTTCCGGTTGGCATGCGGCTAACGCTCCTGAGGACGCCAAGAAGGCGCGGCCGTCGAGCGGCAGCCCAGCGAGGTTCGGCCGCCGACGACGGCGCGCCCTCCCCGGCCCGGCGTCCCGGCGAGCGGAAGCCCGTGTCCCCTGCGCCGAAGACCGCCGCGGGATGATGGTGGAATAGGCAGACACAGCAGACTTAAAATCTGCAGCCCGCGAGGGCGTCCGGGTTCGAGCCCCGGTCATCCCAAGCGACACGGTCGCGGCACGGCACGGGAAGGCATCCTCCGCCGCTCCGAGGACACCAGTCGCGATGCGCATCCTGCAGCGGTACCGCGACCCGGCGCTGACGGCTCTGGTGCTCCTCGAGTTGGCGTGGCTGTTCGTGCTGGCGCCGCTCGAGCAGCTCGACGCCATGCCGCATGCCGTGAACTCGATCGCAAACGCGCTCGTCATCGCGGTCGTGCTCGTCGTCTGCTCGGGGAACCGCTCGGCGGAGCTGACCGTGCTCGTCGCGACCGCGGTCGACGTCGCGGCAACGCTGCTGCGGCACGTCGCGCCCTCGGACGTGACGGTCGGGATCGACTTCGCGGCGCGCTTCACGTTCCTGCTCGCGGTGAGCATCGTGGTCGGGCGCGCGGTGTTCGCGGAAGGCGACATCACGCACCATCGGGTCGTCGGCGCGATCGCGATCTACCTGAACGTCGCGCTCACCTTCGCGTTCCTGTATCGCGCGATCGACGCGGTCGTTCCGCACGCGTTCAACATCGCGAACGCCGGCTCGTCGCTCTTCGGCGGACGCTACGTCTACTTCAGCTTCGTGACGCTGACGACGACCGGCTACGGCGACATCCTGCCCGTCCACCCGTTCGCACGCAGCGCGGCGACGCTGGAGGCGCTGTTCGGACAGCTGTTTCCGGCGACGCTGCTCGCTCGGCTGGTGAGCCTGCACGTGATGCACACGCGCGGGCCGCGCGAATGACCGCTCGCGCTACGATACGGACCTGAACGGGATCGCACGGAACGCGGACGAGGTGAGGTATCCGGAGAGCAGATCCGCCTCGCTGACCGTGAACGCGTCGACCCCGAGCAGCCGGCACGCTTCGTCGACGACGATCAGTCCGGCCGGCAGAATGTCGGCGCGCTGCGGGCGAATGTGCGCCAGCGCGCGCCGCGCGTCGAGATCCCGCGCGAGCAGCTCGTCGATCAGCCGCGCGCAGTCGTCCCGCGTCATCCGCGCGCCGTCCCGTACGCCGCCGGCGACCATCGCGGCGGCGGTGAAGGCGGTCCCGCCGACGACGATGAGCCGGTCGAACCCGTGCACGTCGCCGTAGGGCGCGAGGACGCTTGCCGCGTCGGCGTGCGCTTCGGCTTCGAGCGCGCGGCGTTCCGCTTCGTCCAAGGCGCGCGCGCCGAGCAGCGCCCGATGCCGCTCGGACAACCGCACCGCCCCGATCTCGACCGAAAAGACGCGCGCGACGTGCCCCGCGGCACGCGCGCGCGACGGAACGTCGACTGCGAGCTCCGAGCTGCCGCCGCCGACGTCGAGGACCGCGACCGGCGCGTCGCCGTCCCGGCGCTTCGCGGTCGCGCCCAGAAACGAATACGTCGCTTCTTCTTCGCCGCCGAGCACGCGCGGCGCGATCCCGACGCGCTTCGCGACCGCCTCGCCGAACGCCGCGCCGTCACTCGCTCGCCGCAGCGCGCTCGTCGCGATCGCGTCGATCCGCTCGGTACCGCAGCGCCGCGCGATCTGCACGTAGTCGTCGACCGCCGCCAGCGTTCGTTCGCGTGCTTCGGCATCGATGGGGCCCGCGTCGGCGATCCCGGCGCCCAGCCGCGTCCCGCGGGACTCCGCGGCGCAGCGACGCTCGCCGTCCTGCACCAGGAGCCGCGTCGAGTTCGTGCCGATCGAAACGAGCGCCGTCACCATCGAAGCGCGCGGTTCTCCCGCGCGTTCGGCGATCTCCTCGCGCACCCGGCATCGGGGTGCGCGAGGAGATCGTTTCACCGCGTCAACGCGCGGGCGGCTTCTGCGGACGCGACTGCGCGGGCGCTTGCCGGACCGGCCGGCTCGCCGGCGCCGGCCGGCTCACGGGAGCGGGACGGCTCACGGGTGCAGCCGGACGGCTCACGGGAGCGGGACGGCTCATCGCCGGGCGCGAGTACGTGCGCGGCGGAGCCGCCGGACGGCTCATCGCCGGATGCGTGTTCGCGCGCGGCACGGTCGCGGGACGCGAGTACGTGTGCGGCGCGGTCGCCGGACGGCTCATCGCCGGATGCGACTTCGTGCGCGGCGCAGTCGCCGGACGACTCATCGCGGGATGCGCGTTCGCTCGCGGCGCGGTCGCCGGATGCGAGTACGTGTGCGGCGCGGTCGCCGGACGGCTCATCGCCGGATGCGACTTCGTGCGCGGCGCAGTCGCCGGACGGCTCATCGCCGGGTGCGAGTTCGCGCGCGGCGCGGCGGCGCGCGTGGCCGGACGGGTCATCGCCGCCTTTGCAGCGGCGCGGTCCGCGGCGCGAAGCGGCTGATAGCCCGCCGGACGCGACGACGGCGTGTAGGGCCGCGCGGCGGCCAGCGTCGGCGGACGCCCGTGGTTCGCGCTCGCCAGGAACCGCCGGTCTTGCGATGCGACCTGCACGTGCTGACGCTGCTGCGAGGTCATCGCGATGCGATGTCCGCGCGTCGGCGCGAGCTGCGCGGCGGTGGGACGCGCGGTCAGTCCGCCGCGTCCGCCGTTGTAGGCGACGCGCGGCCCGGACGCGTTGCGGACGACGGCGCGGTCGACGTACACGTTTCGGATTCGGCCTCGGTTCACGTTGACGACCGCGGTGTTGTACTCGAACGTGCGGCCGTGCCAGCGACCTCCGGCGTACCCGTTGCCGTAATATCCGCCGCCGTAGTTCACGCCGCCGTAGAAGCCGACGGTCGTCGCCCAGTAGCCGGGGTGCCACCCGTACGAGGTCCCGCTGTAGCCCCAGTATCCGGGAGTCCAGAGATAGCCGGGCTGCGGCGCCGGAACCCAGGTTCCCGGGACCCAGTAATATCCGCCCGGGCCCCAGGCCCAATATCCCGGCATCCAGATGTCGTTCGGATCCGGAACCGGCGGCGGCACGTAGTACGGCAGCGGCGGCGGAGGCTGGCCTACGAAGAGCGAGACCGCGAAACCGGCGCCGCCGATGGTGAGGTCCATCTGTGCGCCCGCCGGCGCGGACGATGAGAAGAGTGCGAGGACGACGGCCAGCGCGGCCGCGGGAAAAAGCCGACTCAGTCGGTGTAGCGTCATTCGGTACGACCTCCGCAGCTCACTTGCCCGCTTCGGCCGCACGCCTTACCTCGAAGGCGCGACGCTCACCACGCTCCAATCATCGCCGCGGCCGTTCACGGCGTATTGCAGCCGTAAGCGAGGATCGTTGCCCCCGTCCCCGCCTTCATCAAGGCACGCGCCTCCGCGTCACGCTGGTTCCCCGCGGTCGCGGAGCCGATGAGGACGACGGGCTGGCGGCGCACCGCCACCGCGGCGCACAGCTCGTCGGGATTGGCGGACGAGAACTCCACGTGCGCGGTGCACGACGTGCTGTGGGTGCGGGCGTTGCAGTCGTTGATCGCGTCGGCCATCGCATTGCCGTCGGTGCTGCGGTCGGTCGCAACCGCCGCCATCGTCCCGTTCGGGTTCACCGCGATCGAGCCGAAGCGCGACGTGCCGAAGCCGACCACCGGCGGAGCCGGCGCGGGAGCCGCCGGAGCGGCCGGAGGAGGGGCCGGCGCGACCGCGACGGGCTGCGGGACCGGTGTCGAGACGGGCGTCGGCACCGGTGTGGGAACGGGCGTCGGAACCGGCGTCGGCGTTGCGTTGTGATGGGCCAGCGCTGCGATTGCCGCGGCGCCGACCAAGAAGCCGAGCACGCCCGCCGCGACGTTGCTGGAGTTGTTCGACGTGCTCGCGGTCGACGACACCGACGCCTTGTTGCACACGGACTGCGCGATCGTCCCGTTGGACGATCCGAGGGACGACAGCGCGGCGGAGTTCGCCGCTTGGCGCGTGTCGGCGTGGCCCGCCGCCCAGCGCCCGGCCTGCACGTCCTCGGCGAGCGAACCGCACAGATGCGTGTGAATCTCGACGGCCACGAAGCAGTCGCTCACACCGTGATGCGAGTTGCAGTCGTCGATCGCTCTGCGGTTCGCCTGCGCCTGCGAGTTCGTGTTGTCCCAGACGCCCCAGTGCTGCCCGGTGCTGCGCGACATCGCGATCGCGCCGAACGGGTGCGTGCCCGCGCCGAAACCGTTCGTCGTCGTCCCGAACCCGCTCGGATTGTCGTTGCAGATCGACTCGACGACGGTTCCGCTCGAGGAGCCCAGGGCCGCGAGCGCGTTCGAGTTCGCGGCCTGCCGCGTGTTCGCGACCGCGCCTTTCCAGTGTCCCGCGCTGACGTCTTCGGCAAGCGCGCCGCACGTTTCCGAATGGATTTGCACCGTCGAGATGCAGTCGCCGGCTCCCTTCGCGTTGCACTTCGCGATCGCGTCCGAGTCCGCATCGGACTGCGAGCTCTTGTCCCAGGACGCGGCGTGCTTGCCGGTCGTGGGCGAGATGGCGATCGCGGCGTAGAGGTTGTCGGCGCGTGCCGGAGCGATCAGCGAGAGGAGCGCGACGACGGTCGCGAGCGCAAACGTGCGCTGCGGCGCGCGGAAGCCGGGACGAATCACGAGCGAAACCTCCGGACGAACGGGCGCGCTGCAACCGGCGCGTCGCTCGCGAGAACATACGCTGGGCTTCGCCTCCCTCCTCCCCCGGAGGGAGGGGCGGACACAAAGGGGCGCGAGACGCCGGATCGGCGAACGAACGCTCCGGGGGTATCGAGATGCACACCTTCATGTTCGTCCACGGCACGGGCGTTCGCGAACCTGCGTATACGGCGTGTTTTCGGATCGTGCAGGACGCGTTGGTATCGCGGCTCGGTGCGTCACGAGTCCGCCTCGAGCGGTGCTACTGGGGCGAGACCTGCGGAACGAAGCTGTTTCGTCGGGGAACGTCGATTCCCGAGTTTGACGCTACGAAGGCGATCGATGGCGTCCGGCCCAGCGACGCGGAGTACGAGATCGCTCTCTGGTCGATGCTCTACGACGATCCGTGCGCCGAGCTCGAGCTCCTTGCGTTTCGCCAGGCCGGGGCCGCGCCACCGCCCGGGACACCTCCGGCGGCCGCCGGACTCGAGCGTCGCGTCAGATCGCTCACGGCGTCACTCGATCACGTCGCGGCCGATCTGCGAGAGCCGTTGCGCACGAATCTGGACGCGGCCGGCCTCCTGGAAGATCTCGAGGGCGCGCGCGACGCGATCCTTCGTCACCCGGCATTTCGGGCCGTGATGACGAGTGCCGTTGGACCGTCGGCAGACGACCGCCTTGCGGTTGCTCGAGCGCTCGTCGCGGAGGCCGTCCGGCAACGCAGGGCACTCGGGGGAACGGCGGACTCGGTGTGGTTCGACGGTGAGATACGCGACCGCATCGTGCAGTTGCTCGCCGACGCGCTCGGCGAGCGCGAGATGGCGGGTCCGATCGACTGGGTCAAACGTAAGGCCGGGCGGTTCGTAGCGACTGCCGGAACGCGATACCTCGAACGGCGGCGCGGCCGATTCTCCGAGCAGCTCGGTGTCGTCGCCGCGGACGTGCTCGCCTACCAGGCGCGGCCGAACGCCTTTCGCGCATACATCCGGCGTGCCGTCGAGTCTGCGAGCGCCGCCGCGCTCGCACGCGGAGAAGACGGTGACGTCACGGTCATCGCACACAGCCTGGGCGGTATCGCGGCGGTCGAGATGTTGATCGAAGACCCCTTGCCGGCGCTTAGGCGGCTCGTCACGGTGGGCTCGCAGGCGCCGTTTCTGTACGAGCTCGATGCCCTCGGAACGCTGCCGCTCAGCGCCGGGCAACCGGGACGTGTCGTCTGCGACGCACCTGCGCAGCTTCCGCAGCATTTCGCCGCCAGGTGGCTGAACGTCTACGACCCCCGCGACTTCCTCAGCTATTGCGCCTCGCCGATCTTCGCAGGCTTCGTCAAAGACGTGAAAGTCGACAATCGCCAGCCGTTCCCGGAATCACACGGCGCATACTGGACGAATCGCGCTTTGTGGGATGCAGTCATCGGCTTCGTGAACGAGGACGCGTGACGTGGCGACGCCGGAGCAGACGACCGCAATCCTTGTCGGCATCGAGCGGTACGACGCCGGAAGCACGTGGAACCTCAACGGCCCGCTGAACGACGTACTAGCCATGCTGGGCTTTTTGCGATCGTGTGGTGTGCCCCAGAACCGAATCTCCGCATACGTATCGCCGCTTGCCGAAAATGAACCCGCCCTGGCAACCATTCGCGCGAGCTGCAACGCCGTCGAGGTCCCTACCGAAGCGGCGCTGAACGACCTGATCGAACGGCAGCTGCCGGAGGAAGACTGCGAGCTGCTCTTCGTGTACTGGTCCGGGCACGGATTCATGACGACGAAGCAAGAGCGCCTGCTCTTCACGGCCGATGCGCAGACCGATCTGAAGCGCAACGTCGACGTCGCATCGATGCTGCAACGCCTGGGTTCGGACGTTTGCCCGCGCGTCCGCCGGGTGGATCTCGTCGTCGACGCATGCGCAAACTATATGGTCACGGGGACCGAAGGAGTCAGTCGGAGACAGTTCGCGGCCGGCGCCGGGATGCCGGAGCAGCAGCAGTTCGCGTTCTTCGCCGCCTCACCGGGTGAATACGCTCGAAACGTCGCGGCGGGCAAGACGGGGCTCTTCTCGCGCGAGCTGATGCGTCTACTGCTCGCGGAAACCGCACCGCCGAAGTGGCCCCCGAACTGGTCGAGCGTATCTCGCGTGCTGGCCACGCGCTTCGAAGACCTTCGTCGTGAAGATCCGACGATCGCGACGCCTTCCACGATGGTGCTGAACACGCCGACCGAGACGATCAGGAAGGATTTCCGCACGGACGATTCCGCCGACAAATTCTTCCGCCGCCTGGGAACGTTTGCGGGCGGGTTCTCCTTCCGTGCCGCCGCCATGGTGAATCACGACCTGCGTCCCCGGGACGTCGATCTGCAGCTGAAGCGCCTGCTCGACGCGGGTCTCATCGTCGAAGAGCGCGGTGAGCGCCCGCGCTACCGGCTGACCGACGAGGCCGCACGTGCCGCCGCAGCACGCCTCGAGGTCTGCGGCGAAAAGGCAGACGCTCGCGATCGTCATGCCGATTTCGTTCGCACGTTTGTAGAAGTTCACGAACGCCGGCTCATGGCGCCCGACCGGCGTGCAAGCATGCACGAGATCGAAGCGGAGTTGCCCAACATCCTGTCGGCGATCGACTGGTGCACCACGCGGCCCGCGCTGCACGAACGCGCGCTGCGCCTTGCCGCGGGCCTGTTCTGGTTCTGGAATTTTTCGGCTGCTTTCTCGCGCGGGCGCGCGCTGACGGAGCAGGTCAGAAATGCGTGCGACGATAATCGCTACACGGCGGAAAGGGCGAGAGTACTTTACGCGGCGGGCGGCTTAGCGTTTCTGGAGGGTTCCTACGATCTCGCAAAAGAGCTCCTGAGCGAGAGCGTCGACATCTGGAGGAGCTTGAGCGCCGACGATGTGGAGCGAAACCGCTGGCTCGCGTACGCGCTCGTGATATTGGGCCGCGTCGAACACGATCTCAGTAAAGCGCAGCAGTGCGAGACCGAAGCGGAGCACCTGTTCGTCGATACGAAGGACCCGTGGGGGCACGCGCTCGCGCTCAATGACAAGGGCTATGTCCTCATGCTGCAGGAAAGATTCGACGAGGCGCGCACGGCGTATCTGCAGAGCCTGTCCCTGTGGGACACCTTGCGCGACCCGTGGGGCCGTCCCCTGACCCTCAACAATCTGGGGAACCTCATGGCGCAGCAAGGCGACTTGAAGGGTGCGCGATCGGCGCACGACGATGCGCTCCGGGACCATCTGTCCGAGGGCGACAAATGGGGTGCCGCCGAGTCGTTGAAATACTTGGCCGAGGTCGCGCTGAAGGACGAAGACTACGCCGAGGCCGACGCGTGCTATCGCGAGAGCCTCCGTCTGCATCGCGCCGTGAACCGTCGTGAGCTCGTCGCCGATTGCCTCCTGCGTCTCGCCGAGCTCACCGTCTGTAATGCGACGCCGCTGAACGAGACGCGAGCCGAGAGTGCGGCCGAGCTTCTGGCGGTTTGGGGCACCGAGCGCACGAAGTACAATTTCGTGTGCACTCCCGACGAGATCGCTCTCGCGGACCGTCTCGCGACGCGACTGAGGGCACGACTCGGGCCGGCGCGATACGCGACCGTTCACGAAGCGGGGAAGGGATTGAGCGTCGATGCGGTGATCGAACGGGTCCCTCCGGTGCTCGTTTGACGCCCAGCCCCTCGGAGCGCGTTCTTTCCGTCGAGATCGAGGGCAAGGAACGCGACGCGACCACTCGATCGTTCCGGGTCCGCGGCCGTTCGCCCGGCTCGCCGTCGATCGTTACGCGTACGTATGTCTTAGGTGCACCTTCGCAGAGAGCGTATCGGAAATTGTTCGAACGGCTCGCGGAGGACTTCGGAACGCGGCCGCCTACGGACGAGCCGGACATCTCGGCGAACGAAGCGCCTGCGGTCCGCACGCTGCTCGACGAGACGTTGTCACCGTCGATCCTCTACGGATACGGCGATCCCGGCGGAATATGGGTACCCGACGACTTCGCAATGCCGGGGGGAACCTACTTCGTTACGGTGACATCCAACGATGCACCGGACGCGTTTCCCATCGTCTGCTCGCGCGATCTCCGCGACTGGCGATTAGCGGGATTCATGTTCCCGCGCGGGACGAGGCCGCAGTGGGCGAGCGACGTCGCGCACGGCGGCGAGTTTTGGGCTCCTGAAATCCATCGCATCGGAGAGCAGTTCGTCGCCTGTTTCGCCGCGCGCGAAGCGGACGGCGAATTTGCGATCGGGCTCGCGCACGCACGCACGGCGAGCGGTCCGTTCGCTCCCGCGCCGTCGCCGCTCGTTCGCGGAGGCGCGATCGACCCGAACCTGTTCGTGGACGACGATGGATCGATCACCCTGCTCTGGAAAACGGACGACAACGCCGTGTGGCCCGGGGTGCTCTGCGAGCTCCTCGACGAACAGCCTGACGTTGTCGAGCGGCTCTTCCCTGCGCACAGCGACGCTGCGACGGCGCGATTGAACGCCATCCTCGCGCCGTGGACGAGAGGTCTCTCACCGATGGAGCGCTTTTTCGTCCAGCAGCCGCTGATCACGTCGGTCGCATCGCGATTTCCCGCGTTCCATGCCGCGCTGGAAGAATTGCTCGGCGACGACCGCTACCGAAGCGTCCACTCGCGCCTGCGACGGATCCTCGGCGCCGCGCGCACCGTGGTCTACGCGCAAACCGTCGATCCGCGGGATTGGACTCTGCGTGGCGAACCGCGGGTGGTTCTTCGAAACGACCTGCCGTGGGAAGGCCATATCGTCGAAGGACATTGGCTCACGAAGCAGGCGGGGAAATATTACATGTTCTATTCCGGCAACGACTTTTCGACGGCGCAGTACGGGATCGGAGTCGCCGTCGCCGATTCGCCGCTGGGTCCGTACGTGAAACAGCCGCTCCCCTTCCTGCGGTCGACGCGCGAGTGGTGGGCCCCCGGGCATCCGTCGATCGTGCAAGGCGCGAATGCACGTCCCTGGCTCTTGCTCCACGCGTTCCGCCCGGACATGGCGGGATACAAGGAGTTCCGCGCCCTCTTGGGACTCCCGCTCGTATTCGCGAACGGCACCGTTCGGGCCGCTGAACTCACCGATCCCCCCGTCGGCGCAACCGTTTCCGGCGTGCGCCCGCAGTAGACGAGTCCGAAGCCGAGGTCGCGGACGAGCGTGAACCCGCCGTCGCGGTCGATCGTCTCGCGCTCCAGCGGCGTGTGGTACAACAGCGCCGCCGAGCGCGGTTCGCCGGCCGCGCGCAGGTTCGCGAGCACCGCCCGCAGCACCGGCGCGCGGAACGGATTGTAGAGGTAGATCACGAGGTCGCCGCGCGGGAAGGCGTACGTCGCCGCGTCGTGGACGACGAACTTCACGTCCCGCACGCGGCGGTCGGGATCCCGCAACGCCGTCAGGTTGTCGCGCGCGATCTCGACCAGGGCCGGCGACACCTCGACGCCGATCACCGCGCGGAACGGCCGGCGCGCGGCGAGCAGCGCGACGCGGCCCATCCCCGCGCCGAGGTCGACGAACGTCGCGCCGTGCGGCGCGATCGGGGACGCGTCGAGCAGCGCCTCAGCGTCGGCGACGGGCGTCGGCTCGTAGTGCGTGGCGTGCTCGAGCGCCGGCCCGATCGCCTCGGGATCCAGCTCGCCGAGAAACACGAGCGCTTCGGTCGTCACGCCGTGCGCGGCGTCGAAGCGCTGTCCCGCTCGCCTGCCGCTCACCGTTCGCTTCCAGCGCGGATTCGCGGGGACGCCGCGCGATGCCGCGGTGCGCTCGCGCTTCAGTACCGCTTCGACGCGGTCGCTTCGCGCGTTCGCTCGATCATCGCCAGCGAGCGCGCGTGGTTCTTGTGGGCGACGCCGACGTACAGGGTGTCGATGATCGTGAGCTGCGCGATCCGGCTCGAGCTCGCGTCGCTGCGAAACGCGGTCTGCTTCGCGGCGGTGACGAGGACGACGTCGGAGACCTTCGTGATCGGCGAGCTCGAGCGATGCGTGATGCAGATCGTCGTCGCGCCGTTCTTCTTCGCGCGCCCGAGCGCGTCCGTGACGTCACGGCTCGCGCCGGTGTGCGAGATTCCCAGCGCGACGTCGTTCGGCTGCAGCAGCGAGGACGACATCGCCATCAGGTCGCCGTCCGAGAGCGCGATCGTCGAAAGCCCGAGCTTCAGGAACTTGTGGTAGGCGTCGGCGGCGAGCGGGCCGCTTCCGCCCACTCCGTAGATCTCGAGCCGGCGCGCGCGGGAGAGCGCGTCGACGGCGCGGGCGAGCTCCTCGTCGTCGAGCACTTCGATCGTGTCGCGCAGCGCCTGCGCGTTGGCCTGGAACACCTTGGCCTTGACGGTGGCCAGATCATCGGTGGGTTCGATCGCGGCATAGATTTCCGTCGCCGGCCCGACCAGATC